>CAJXYU010000011.1 GCA_913063155.1 uncultured Desulfovibrio sp. | reverse complement strand
ACCACTCGACGACCGCTTTACTTGGATCTTTGGCCTTACTACTACCACCATTACTGCTACCGCCATCGCTGCCCATAGCCTAACTCTCCACTATCTATCTTACATTCAACCGAATTAATGCGTCAGAAGCCAACTTAACACCTTGAGACGATGCTTTTTTATAATACTCAATAGCTTTTAAAATATCATTTTCAACACCAAAACCATTCTCATAACAATAGCCAACTAAATAGTAAGCGGATCGCTGGCCCTCTTCAGCCCCCAGCTAAAGCCGACTTGCCCAACAAAAACATCATAAGTTGCATTCAAGTCTGAGGAATTAAAATTATAACTACACCCTATGCCTGTTCCATTCATACTAAAATCATAGCTTTCTCTTCCCCCCCCAACTAGCATTATCTTCATAACCAAAATTGGTGGCATTATCCCCGATACTGCCATGGTATTTGTCAGAAAAAAAATCTGTTACCCGGTCAGCCCAACTACTAATTTTACCAATTACATCGAGTTTCCCCATCCTAGAACTCCATTTGCTCGGCAAGTTGAGCAACAAAATACTTTTTTATACTGGCTAAGCCCTGCCCATGCATCACATTTTGCATATATAGAACTTTGATAAAGGCTAAATCTATTCTCTTTAATTCACTATAATCTACAATCTCTTTTCTTTTTATCGACTCAATATCTAGTGATGTTGGTGCCCCCACCCCAGTCAAAGCAAAGAAAACTGACCTACACATTAAATACTTTAAGCCTAAACCTCCAACACCAACATTAGATATAATAGCAATATTTGTTATTGAATACCTATCCAAATAAACAACGCCATACTCTATAGAATTTCTATTCAATTTTCGGATTGCGTTTTCAACCCTATCAACATTATATTCTCTATTGTTTTGAAATATTTTTTTAACATTACTCCGATTAACGTCATTAATAAAATTATTTGTAAACATAAAAAAAGTATTTATGTCATTATCAACATTCACTGCTGTCAATCCAACACGATTTGCCACAGAGCAAAAAAAACGATCAAAATTGAGAACTTCTTCTGCGGAAAGGCCAATAACGTGATATCTGATAGGCTTATTCCATTTTAAAACTATTTCTTTGTTAGCATATAAATCATCAAAAAAATGTTCATATTTATTAAAAGCGGCTACATCTTGTGGCAATAATAAAAATGCCACTAGCAAACACCAATAAAATGCATTTATACCGCGACTGAAATATTTCATAATACCCACTCCACAACTGCCAGCCCCTTACCATCCGGCGCAGGCTGCCATGTTTTCACTTTCTGCCCTTCGAACACTTTTTCCTTCAACTCATTGACTACAAACTCGGCCCCGCCAAACGGCGCAACCAGATCAACGAGCCAAAGGTTCTCGCCGGAGCGCCATTCCTCGGGCCGCAGCTTGGTGGAACCATTGCGCAGACGCTCATCCACCTCGTCGCTCACTTTTGCCCAGCAGGCATAGGCCACGGGCGAGCCGTCCTTATGGAATATCTTGATCTGCCGCAAACGGAACGGCGGCATGAGATACCATTCCATGTCGGCTATGAACATGTATTTGTGATTGGGAGACTGCGAAAGCAACCAGAAAATTTCGAACAAAAACTCATGCGGCGACTTCGACAGCTTTGCGCCGGAACCCGCAGCCTGTGCCGTGTTGCCTTCCGCCCCCTCGGCAACAGTCTGTTCTTTTTCGGAAATACCAGAATCGACCTGCTCCGCTTGCGCGGCAGATTCAGTGCCCATATCCCTTCAAACCCCTTTGGACAGCCCCCTGCCCGGTATGCCCAAAGCCTCTGATTCCCCTGTCATGAGCGCTCCCCAACCTGCCTGCGCCTTTTAGAGTGAGAGACCCCGATATCAATGAATGCCTACCAGGGCAAGCATCAATTTTCGCAGAAAAAACAATTCACCGCAATGTCACAACAATAAAAACATCACACTATTTCAACATATTATAAATACATACTTCTTCGCAATACATTTAAATCTCTTGCGAATTATTCCTATTGACGATTCGATCGGCATATACTAGAGGCGTTAACTCCAACGCATTCATGCGTGGCCCATGAAGGGGTGGGTCCACTAACAGAAGCATCTGAAATCTGGGGAGAGGGAAGATGGGTACAGAAGAGCTCGCGGCCGAACTGGCTGACGAGCGGGAGCAGCCGACGGTCGACACCGGCCTGGCCTGCGCCGCTTTGGCGCTGCACCTGCTCGAACTGCCTGCCGATGTTCAGGACATCCGCAGGAAAACCGGCATCTATCATCAATTCAAGATAAGCGACGTCATCCGCGCGGCCGAAGAACACGGCGGCAAGGGCGCACGGCAGGAAACCAACTGGGAACGGCTCATGAAGCTGCGTTTCCCGGTCATCCTGGCGCTCAAGGACGACAGTTTCATCCTGGCCGCCAAGGCCGAGGGCGACAAACTGCTCATCCGCGACCCGCAGGAAAAAGGCTCCAAGCTGCTTTCCCGCGAGGAGCTGGAGGAAATCTGGACCGGGCAGGCCGTGCTGCTGGCCCGCGCCGACGGCAAGAAAGTCACCGAGGACGAGTTCGGCTTCAAGTGGTTCATCCCGGGCCTGCTGCGCCAGCGCGGCGTGCTCAGCCAGGTCATGACCGCGTCGTTTTTCGTGCAGATCTTCGCCATGGTCACCCCGCTTTTCACCATGGTCATCATCGACAAGGTGCTCAGCACGGGCGGCATGTCCACCCTGGACGTTCTGGTGCTGGGGCTGATCATCATCACCGTCTTCGACTTCATCATCGGCTCGTTCCGGAGCTACATGTTCCGGCACATGACCAACCGCATCGATGTGGAGCTTGTGGCCCGGCTGTTCAAGCACATGACCCACCTGCCGCTGAACTTCTACACCTCGCGCAAGACCGGCGACACCGTGGCCCGCACCCGCGAGCTGGAGACCATCCGCAACTTCCTGACCGGCCCGGCGCTCACCGCCATGACCGACTTCCTGTTCGCTGGCCTGTTCCTGGTGGTCATGTACTGGTTCAGCCCGCTGCTAACGCTGGTGGTGGTCATCTCCATCGCCACCCTGCTGCTGCTCTACGGCCTGCTGGCCCCGGTGCTCAAGGGCCGTTTGCAGAAGAAATTCAACTCCAATGCGGACAACCAGTCCTTTCTGGTGGAAATGATCACCGGCATGGAGACGCTGAAATCCATGGCCGTGGAGCCGCAAATGCAGCGCCAGTGGGAAGAACAGGTGGTGGAGCACACCAGACACTCACAGGAATCCGAAAACCTTTCCAACATCATCTCCATGCTCTCGGCCATGCTCAACAAACTGGTGGTGGCCATTTCCCTGTGGATCGGCGCCAAGCTGGTCATCTCCGGAAAGATGACCCCCGGCGGCCTCATCGCCTTCAACATGATGGTGGGCCGCGTGCTGGCCCCGGCCATGCGCATCGCCCAGCTGTTCCAGCACATCCAGCAGGCCAAGGTCTCCACCAAACGCGTGGGCGACATTCTCAATGCCCAGCCTGAACCGGCCCGGGGCAACTCCCAGAACCTGCCCGCCATCAAAGGCAAGGTGGAATTCCAGAACATTACCTTTAAGTATGGCCCCGACTCCCCCAACGCCCTGGAAGAGGTCAATTTCGAAGTGCAGCCTGGCGAGATCATCGGGCTTATCGGTTCGTCCGGCTCGGGCAAGAGCACCATCGTGCGGCTCATCCAGCGCCTCTACTCTCCCCAGCGGGGCCGCATCCTGGTGGACGGCATCAACATCGCCCAGATCGACCCCACCTGGCTACGCCGCCAGATCGGCGTGGTGCCCCAGGAAAGCGTGCTCTTCAACCGCTCCATCCGCGACAACATCGCCCTGAGCAACCCGAGCCTGAGCATCGAGCAGGTGGAAAGGGCCGCGCAACTCGCCGGGGCCGACGACTTCATCCGCGCCCTGCCCGAGGCCTACGACACCGTGGTGGGCGAACGCGGAGCCACCCTTTCCGCTGGCCAGCGCCAGCGCATCGCCATCGCCCGGGCCCTGGTGAACAACCCGCGCATCCTCATCTTTGACGAGGCCACCAGCGCCCTGGATTACGAGTCCGAGCAGATCGTGCAGCGCAACATGCAGGCCATCTGCAAAGGCAGAACCGTGTTCATCATCGCCCACCGGCTCTCCACCGTGCGCATCGCAAACCGCATCTTCACCGTGGAGGACGGCCGCATCGTGGAACAGGGCAGCCACCAGAAACTGCTGCGGGCCAATGGCCGCTTTGCCCAACTTCACGCCATCCACGAAGGAGGCGAAGCATAATGAACATGACGAACATCAAGGAGAAGCTGGCCGAACTCATCAGCCGCTTTTCCGGCAAATACAAGAAGACACAGGAAACCGTCTGCGACGGCATTGAGTGCTACAAGAATCGTTACCGCCCCAAGGAAGCCGAGTATCTCTCGGGCATCGATTCGGTGCTGCATGCGCCGCTGCCCACCATAGCCTGGCTGCTGCCCGCATCCATCACGGGATTCTTTTTCATATTCATGCTCTGGGCCTGTTTCTCCGAGGTGGAAATCATTTCCCCGGCCATGGGCAAGACCGTTCCCTCCAGCCGGGTGCAGGTCATCCAGGCCCCCGAACTGTGCATCATCAAGGAAGTGCTGGTGCGCGAAGGAGAATCCGTCAAGGAAGGCCAGCCCCTCATCATTTTCGACCAGACCGAGACCGAAGGTCAGGTGCGCGACCTGGACAACCAGCTGAACAAGCTCCTGGCGCAGCGTGCGCGGCTCGCCGCCCTGTCCGAATCCGACTGCGACCAACTCCAGAGCTACATGGAGCCCGCCGGTGTTCCGGCGCGTTTGTTGGAAACGGAACAACGCATCATGGAGGCGCAGTACGAATCCCATTGCGCGGACATGGCTACTCTCGATCAAAGCATCGCCCAGAAGGAAGCCGAACTGCACGAGGTGCAGGCCGAGGCGGCCAAGGCAACCGCCCTGCTCCGCTTTTCGCGCCAACGCATGGAACGCCTGGAGCAGTTGTTCGCGGACAAGGCCGTTTCCAAATCAGGGCTGGAGGAAGTGGAGGAGGAATGGGAAGACCGGCGCAAATCCCTGGACGTGCTTACCCAGTCCCTGGTGCGTATCGAGGCCGAGCTGGGATACGCCGTCGAACAACGCCGGGCCGCCTACGAGCAGTTCCGCCATACCATCCTTACGGAACTGGGCGACTGCGAACAGCGGATCGTGACCCTGGAACAGGAATACAGATCCGCCAAACGCCGCATGGCCCTGCATACCCTGGAAGCGCCCATCGACGGGACCGTGCTCGATCTGGCAGTGCACACCAAGGAAGGCGTGGTCGAGGCGGCGGCGCAGCTCATGCGCATCGTGCCGGACAACAGCCCGCTGGAAGTGGAAGCCAAAATCCTCAACCGCGATATCGGATTCGTGCAGCCCGGCCAGCATGTGGAGGTCAAGCTCGATACCTTCGAGTTCACCAAGTACGGCTCCATCCCCGGCACCATCAGCAAGATCGCCCACGACGTCACCCTTGATGAGCAGCTCGGTCCGGTCTATCGCTGTCTTATTGCCATGAAGCACGACACCATCAATGTGGGGGCCAAAAAGGTCAGACTCATCCCGGGCATGTCCTGTCAGGTGGACGTCAACGTCGGTGATCGCAGGCTCATCGAGTACATTCTCACGCCGATCCTGAGGTACAAGAGTGAGGCGTTGAGGGAGAGGTAAAGCTCATTTCGAATAAGAAACCAAAGCCCGCTTCATGCGGGCTTTTTAATACCTGATAAGCCTCTCTGAATTTCCCACTTAAAAAGAATGAAACTTGCTCCAATTTTGCTCCACTGAGTACGAGTAGTGTAAAGTAGTCAATAGTAGTCAAAAGTATCAATCGGTAATTAAAAACATAAGAATGCGTGGAGCTTGCAATATTTTATCTAACAATTTCAACGCATTGAAACTGGACTTCAAATTCAGTGTGTGGGTTAATCCTCACAGGTAGGTTCGACTCCTATACGCTTCCGCCAGAATACAAAACGCCGCACGACCATGAGCTGTGCGGCGTTTTTTGCTAAACTGGATATACTGTATTCGCGAATCAAAATCACACCTTCCAATCGCTCCTGTATCTGGCCATTTTTCGATAAAGAGTGGCCCTTGATATACCCAGAATCTTGGCTGTCTCTGCCATGTTCTGCCCGGCACGCTCCAATGTATCGAAGATCGCCTTTCGGGTGATCGCTTCAAGGGTGCCGGGCACTCCGTTCACTGTATCTGTTTGCATTGACGGCAGATTCAGGTGGGCTGCATCAAGAAGGTCGCCTTCACAAAGCTGCAAGGCTCGCTGAATACAGTTCTCCAGTTCCCGCACATTGCCCGGCCAGCTGTAACTACAAAGAGCCTCCTGCGCTGCATCGGTCAGTTCGATACGGCTGGAAGCATGTTCCGCGAGGAAGAATCGCGCCAAGGCCAGGATGTCTTCCCTGCCCCGGTTTTTGAGTGTCGGGATCTCAATGGGGAACACGTTGAGGCGGTAATAGAGGTCTTCCCGGAAAATGCCGTCCACAATGGCCTTGCGCAGGTCCACGTGAGTGGCGGCAATGATGTGCGTGCGTATGGGAATGGGCTTGTCGGCCCCTATACGGTAAACCTCACGATTCTGGAGAACCCTGAGCAGTTTGACCTGCATGTTGTGGGGCATGTCCCCGATCTCGTCCAGGAGCACGGTGCCCGACCCTGCCAACTCGAATTTACCGGGCTTGCCGCCCTTGGACGCACCGGTAAAGGCGCCGCTCTCGTACCCGAACAATTCGCTCTCCAGCAGGTTGGCCGGGATCGCGCCGCAGTTGATGGGGATGAACGGCTGGCCCGCTCGCGAACTCTGGTTGTGGATGGCCTGGGCAAAGAGTTCCTTGCCGGTGCCTGTCTCCCCGAGCAAAAGGACGTTGGTATCGGTTTCGGCTGCGCGCCTGGCCAGGTTGACCGCCTTGGAAAAGGGCGCTGAACCGCCTGTGAGGCTGTCAAATGTGAACATGGCCCGTGTTCCGGCAATGGTATCCGCCATCTGGAATACATCGTCCATGCGGTCAAATGTGAACATGGCTCCCAGACGCTCCCCGCGGCTGGACGACACCAGCTGGACCGAACCGATCAGGGGCAGCCCTCCGGACGCATGCTGCAAACGATACTCCCGGTTGATCCAACCGTGCGGGTCGACGGCAACCTTTTCAAGGTTTATATCCAGGCCCTTGATGACAGACAATGCCCGCCCCTCAAGGTCATTCCTCCCCAGAATAGCCTTAGCCTTGCGGTTCACGCGCCAGATTCTCATGTGTCGGTCGACGATCATCAAGCCGCTGCGCACAGCAGTCATGGCCTGATCCATGAAGTGCATGTTCAGGGAAAGTTCTTTGTTGCGGCGTATGACCCGTAGCTGCTGCTCTGCAGCCCGCGCCGCCGTGGTGACCATGAAAAGAGTATGGGGGTGGGATTCAATGGACGGCCCGGCCACTGCAATGACACCGATCAGTTCCTTGTCCTTGCCGAAGATGGGCGCAGAGGAACTGGTCTGGTCGTGGACCTGACGACAATGGTGTTCCGACCCTGTGAGTTGAATCGGAGTCTCAAGTTTCAGGGCAAGAGAGATGGCTGATGTTCCAACATCCTCCTCGGTCCACCGGAACCCGGGGGCGCAGTTACACTCGAAGGAGAGCTTTTCCATGGCCGGGCTGGAATCCACATGCAGGATGTAGCCATCCCTGTCCACGGCAGTGATGAAATATTCCTTGGGAGCCAGCAGGGCCCTGAATTCCTTGAACTGAGGGATGAGGATGTCCAGAAGGTTCTGGTTTTCCTTTTTCCGCAAGGTCAGACCTTCCTCGTCCAGCCGAAGCTGGTCCGGCATACGTCGTTCGGGCTCGATCCCCAGATCTTTTGAGCGCTCAAGGGAAAGACGAATCTGCTCTTGCAAAACATCCGGATCTATGAGCGCGCCTTTATTCGTTTGCCAGTCCATTTGAGACATACGGCAACTCCATACTCATAAAATTCATTGTTTTTAAAAGACAATTCCAGAGACACTGTAAAAATAATCTCATTTTGAGACATGTCGCATTTTGCGAATATATATTCGCTTCCCCCTGGTATCAAGGAATTCCTCGGGGAACACCCCAGACAGCGTCTCAAAATGAGACATTCAATTGATTTCTGCAGCTTGAAACCTGTCGACTCATTAAGCGTCAAAGCAGCAAACCTCCAAAAATTATCACCCATAGCATTTTGGAATCATTACTTTTTCTCAATCAGCCATTCTAACGCCCGCCACCTGTCGATCCAGCTGGTCCGCTTTTTGCCGTAGGGGGAAAAAGAACGACAATCCATTGATCTCCGGCCGATGATTAAACTGCCGGGGAGCGTATACGGAGGTAATGATTGAACTCCATTGATATCATGGTTATCGGCGGCGGCATTTCCGGGGCAGCCACAGCTTTGGGCCTGACCCAACACACCAACGGCAGCACAAAGGTGATGCTGCTGGACGAACACCTCCCGAGCCAGCGTCTGTCTCGCGGAAACTTCGGCCTGACCTGGTTCATGTGCAAGGGAGCGGACAATCCCACCTATGCTGTCTGGTGCCGCATGGCTACCCGCCAGTGGCCCGACTTTGCCAGGGAGCTGGAAAACCAGACCGGCTATGCCGTGGAGTTGGAATGGAACGGCGGAGCAGTCCACGCCTTTGGCGACGATGAGTGGGCATCCCTGGCCAAATCGGTTGAATCTATCGGGGAGGCCTGCAAAAAAATCGACCTGGACTACCCGGTCAAGATGCTTGATCGCCGGCAGACCCAGGAACTGGTGCCGGACATGACACTGGGCGAGGAGGTCAGCGGGGCCATGTATACCAGCGAGCAGGGACATATCAATCCCCTGAAGCTTCTGGCCGCCGTTCGCGCTGCCTACATCAAGAATGGCGGGCATTTCCAGGGAGGAACAGCCGCCAGCGGAATCACCCCCCTGAAGAACGGCCGTTACAAGGTTGAGACCTCTGCCGGTGACTACGAGTGCGCCAAGGTGGTCGTGGCCGCCGGGCATGGCTGCGCGCGGCTACTCCAGCCCCTGGGCGAAATCCCCACCATTTATCCCCAGCGTGGCCAGATCATGGTCACGGACCGCCGGCCTCGCCGGCTGACAGTGCCTTTCCTCAGCGTCAGGCAGACACCTGACGGCACCTATCTGATCGGGCTTTCCACCGAGAACACGGCCATGGACACTGGGGTCACGCCCCAGGCCATGAAGAATCAGGCCAGCAACGCCATCCGACTTTTTCCTGAACTGGCCAAGCTGAACTGGGTCAGGGCCTGGGGGGCCATACGGGCCATGACCCCGGACGGAGCACCCATTTACAGCCAGGTGGGCGGCCACGAAAATCTTTACATGATCGCCCAGCACAGCGGGGTTTCTCTTGCGCCACTCATGGCCAGCAATGTCGCCCCCTGGATCCTGGATACCCCTTCTGCCGAAGGGCAAGAACTCATCACCCATTTCTCCAACGGACGGTTCCATGTTTAAGCCAGAGGACAATACGGATACGGAAATGGTCACCCTGACCATCGACGGAAAAGAGATCCAATTGCCTGCCAACACCACTGTGGCCGCAGGACTCCTGGGCATTAATGAGCCCATCACCAAGATTTCCCCGACCTCGAAGAAGCCCTGCTCTCCCCACTGCCTCATGGGCGTGTGCTTTGAATGCACCGTGGAGATCGACGGCGTGAAGCGCCAGTCCTGCCTGACGGAAGTCAGGGAAGGCATGGTCATCAACCGTAACCTGGACGAGGAGACAGGGAAATGAGTCGAAGAGACGTCATTGTCGTAGGCGCAGGCCCGGCCGGTCTCAGCGCAGGTGCTATGCTCGCGGAAATGGGGTTGGATGTCCTGGTGCTGGACGAACAGCAGACCCCGGGCGGCCAGATTTACCGCAACGTTGAAAACGCACCGGAAAAGAGGATCGACTACTTTGGGCCGGATTACAGCAACGGCCTGGACTTGGTGAAACGGTTCAGGAACTCCAACGCTGCCTATGAGAGCGGCGCCACGGTCTGGCAGGCAGAGCATGACGGCGTTGTCTGCTACTCCAAAGACGGCGCTTCCAAGTCCATCCGGGCCAATTACATAGTGGTGGCCACCGGCGCCATGGAGCGGCCTGTGCCCATGCCGGGTTGGACATTGCCCGGCGTCATGGGTGCCGGAGCAGCCAACGCCCTGGCCAAGGAAAGCGGCCTGAGCCCTGCCACCGGCGTGGTTCTGGCGGGCAGCGGCCCCCTGCTGCTGCTTGAAGCATCCCTGCTGCTTAAGAAAGGGGTGGAAGTAAAAGCCATCCTGGACACCACTCCGGCACTGCCCTCCCTTTCCGCCCTGGGCCATGGGCCCCAGTCCATTCCGGGCGCCAAGCTCATGTTCAAGGGACTCAAAGTACTCAAGGACATCCGCAAGGCGGGTGTCCCCCACTACAAGGGCATCACCAACATCCGGGCCATCGGTGAAAAGAGGGTGGAGAGGGTGACGGCCAAGCACAAGGGCAAGGAAATCTCCTTGGGTACCGACCTGCTGCTGGTCCACTTCGGCGTGATCCCGAGCACCCACATGGTGCGTCAGATGGGCTGTGCCATGCAGTGGGAGCCGGTGGGGCGCTACTGGCAGCCCTCCTGCGACACATGGGGCCGGACGAATTTCGAACAGGTCTTTGTGGCCGGTGACGGCGCCGGGGTGACCGGTGCCATTGCAGCGGCCCTCAAAGGGGAACTGATCGCCCTGGAAATCGGACGATGCCTCGGGATGCTGGATACGGCCGCAAGGGACAAGGCCGCGGCCCCAATCCGCAAGGCCATGATGTGGGACGGCTTTGGCCGGCCTTTCATCGACCGGCTCTTCGCACCCAATTTCGACCACAGCTGGTTCGACAACGACACCGTCATCTGCCGATGTGAAACCGTCACCATCGGGGATATCCGCCAAGTGCTGGCCGAAGGGGTCAGGGACGTCAATGAGGTGAAGATCATTACCCGGTGCGGAATGGGCCCCTGCCAGGGAAGGATGTGCGGTCCCGCTCTGGCTGAAGTAATAGGCCATGAGCTTTCCCGTTCACCGGAAGAAGCGGGGCTCCTGCGGGTCAGGCCTCCGCTCAAGCCAGTTCCCCTTGAAGAGATCGCCGCCATGGATCTGGGACTGGACAACGACCAGACCGCCAACTGGCTTTTGAAAAAATAATCATAAAAAAGAGAGAGGTAAAATGAAGAACGCCATCAAGCGGATGGAGACAACTCCCCGCATGAGCAGGATCGTGATCCACAATGACATTGTTTACTTGTGTGGTCAGGTGGCCGAAGATGGCAGCCAGCCCATCGGCCGCCAGACCGAAAGCATGCTGGCGCGGGTGGACGCTCTGTTGATAAAGGCTGGAAGCGATAGGGAGCACATCCTTTCCGCCACTGTGTACTTGAAGGATATCAGGGATTTCAACGCCATGAACGAGGTTTGGGACAAATGGGTCCCCGAGGGCCACACCCCGGCCCGGGCCTGTTTGGAGGCGAAGGCCGCCAGGGAAGACCTGCTGGTGGAAATCTCCGTCATTGCGGCAATCAAAAATCCGTAATCACGGCCCGGTTCTGTTGCAATCCTGTTTGAAATCCTAAATGTGGGGGAATCTCATGAGTTTAACTCTCGTCATCGCTTTAAGTACACTGTGTATTCTCGGCGGCACCTATCTGATTACCCATATCATCAACAATCGCTCGAAAACCACCAGCGAGGACTGGTCCATCGGCGGGCGTGACCTGCCGACCTACGTTGTCATCGGCACTCAGTTTGCCAGCGCTGCGGGCGGCGGTATCCTGGTGGCCCTGGTGGGGCTGAGCTACAAGGCGGGCCTGTCCACAGTCACCTATGGTCTCATCGTCGTCTTTCCCTTCTTCATTCTGACCATCCTGGCCAAATGGCTCCGGAACAACAGGTTTTCCACCATCCCGGACATGCTGGCCAGCTTCTACGGCAAGCACAAAGGCATTGCCCTGATATCCGCCCTGCTGACCCTGATCGTCCCCTTTGGCTGGATCACTTCCCAACTGGTGGCCTTTGGCAAGCTCTATGCGGCCATCACCGGCCTGGAACCCGCCACCCTGATGATCATCATTACCTGCATCAGCCTTCTTTTCATCATGCCTTCCGGGCTGAAAACCGTGGCTTGGACCGATTTCTTCTTTGCCTGCTTCATGTTCGTGGTCTGTACCATCGTGACAGTGGGGGCACTGGACATGGCTGGAGGCTGGTCCACCGTTCTCGCCAATGTTCCAGCTGAGAATGTCGAATTCCCTGACGGCTTCCTGAGCGTCGGCGGCTTCACCGTCCTGCTCTGGGTTTTCTCGGCCCTGCCCGGCGGCATCACCAACCAGATCTACTACCAGCGCATCTGTGCCATCAAGAACCCGAACCAAGTCAGGATCAGTTTGGTCGGTTCTGCCGTTGCCCTACTGATCTCCACCATCTGGGCCTTTGCCATGGGCTGCATCATCCGCTCCATGAACCCGGGGCTGCAATCCGAAATGGCAACCGGCTGGCTGCTGACCCAGCTTCCCGCCTGGCTGCTGGCATTGTTCGCAGGCCTCATCGTGGCAACCATCATCTCCACCATTTCCAGCGGCTGTCAGACTGTTGTCCTGAACATCACCCGGGACATCTACTCCAAGCTGATGGTGGAAAACCCGGACGACAAGAAGCTGCTGACCCTGTCCAGGATTCTGTCCGTGGTCGTCATGGCCACGGCCAGCTCCATGTCCATCTGGTTCCCGGAAACCCTGAAATGGCTGGTGTACACCTACGCATTCTCCGCAGCTGGCCTGCTGGCCCCCATCTTCCTGGGTTACATCTTCAGGAACAAGGCCTTCATCACCCGAAACGCCGTGCTCGGCTCCATGATCGTGGGTATCGTCACCTGTGTCATCGCCAAGCAGTTCTCAACCACCATTCCCTTTGCCGTCTGGGGCCTCTTGGGTTCCTTTGTGACCATCTTTGCCGTGAGCATCCTTGAGCGGGCCATGACCCCCTCCAGGGAACTTCAGGTTGAAAGGAATAAAATCTGATGAAGATCACGTCCATTGAAATTGGATCCCTACGGGTTCCGCGCAGAAGAAACCCTACGTGCTATCTGCGTACTATTAATTAAATACACTGCGCGACACTGCAGTTTTCGAACAGCACGAGAAGGGCCTGCGCTTTTGCGTAGGCCCTTCATACAACTCCCAGCGCCTCAGAAAAAAAGGAAGATCAGTGTGTCGGTTAATTCTCACGGGCAAGTTCGACTCCCATACGCTTCCGCCAGAAGAAAAGGCCGCACGGCCATGAGCTGTGCGGCCTTTTTTGCCAAACTAGATATACTATATTCGCGGATCAAAATCACACCTTCCAACCGCTACCACCTCTAACCGACTGCGATATATACTAAATCAGCTAAACTCTCTCTACAACAGCTCGACCTCACTCTAGCTTTTGCCATTCAAACTGTTTTGTGGTGATCTATCTCACAAAAACTGCCCCATATCGAATATAAGGTGTGTGGTGCATGAAAGAGTCAAATCGCACTCCCAAGGAATGCTCCGGAATGTACGCGATGATGCTCTAAAAAGGTTTCATGTTGCTGCTGTTTCCCTGCACACGGCGCCTCAAGCTTGGCGCACAGGGCAGGAACACCTTGAACGCCGCGTTCCTCGGACGAACACCCAAACATATACCTGCAACACCCAATTCATATTGGCGACCACGCTTGACTTTGAATTTCATTTTCAATAAATATCATCAAAATACAGAACGTCACCTAACGTACCTCAGCGTGGCGATATTTTTCCTCAAGAAGGGGTGGGGAATCATATGCGTATGGAAGTTGTGTCCCTGCCGCAAGGCAAATCCGTTGCTGTCGACGCCGACAACGCTTTCCTCGCGACCGACCTATATGCACCGGTCACCGCATTACGACTTCGGCCCGACATGGCCGTCTGTTTCTGGGAATGCAGTACGCGCAAACAACAAAGCTACCGCATCAGCTTTAATCTGCCGGTGCTGCGCTTCAGCTTCATCCTAGAAGGCGAAAGCATTTCCAGCGCCCGAGGACAGGAAGATTTTGTGCGTCACAAGGGCAGCATTGAAATGCGACACTTTCCAGCCACATCCGGCAAGATCGCCCTGTCTGCCAACCAGTCCCACAAGTGGCTGGACATCGTCTTGCAACCCAGCTTCCTAGGGGTAGCGCTGCCCGATGAAACAATTCACCTGCCCCATGTGGTTCGACAAGTGATGGACAGAAAAAACGAGCAGGCCCCGTGTGACAGCCGGAGGATGACCCCGGAACAATTTGTGGCGGCGTCACAGCTGGCGCACTGCCCATACACGCAGGCCGCCCGAACTCTATACCTCAAAAGCAAGACCCTTGAACTCCTCTCCCATGTGCTTGCCGGGCATGCGCCAATGCAATGCCGCACCATACTCAACACCTATGAGATCGAATGCCTAAAAAAGGCTAAGGAACTGCTGACAGCCAACTTGGAAGATCCACCCAGCCTCAAGGAACTGGCCCTTACCGTCGGCCTGAACGAAACCAAGCTCAAAAGCGGATTCAAGGCCCTGTTCGGCCAGACCGTGTACGGCTATTTTCGTACCTACCGTGTGGAACTGGCCCGAAAGCGGTTACTGGAAAGCACGGACTCCATCAGCGAGGTGGCCAGCAGCGTGGGCTATACCAACATCAGCCACTTCAGCGCGGCCTTCAAGGCACATCACGGGGTCACCCCTTCCCGCTACCGCAAGGACAACGTGTTCTTCTCCGGTTCGCTGGCCGGATGCCCATCCACCCGCTGCGGGTGAAATTCAAACGGCTTCGGGTGGTCCGTCCTCCCCTTACAGGCTACTTCTCCATTGTCCCGGTGATGCTGTTCCGGGATTTTCTTGACTTTTCCACTGAAAAAGAAACTCATTCTCAAAAAAAGGAGTCGCCAGTGAAACTTGTCACCATTGCGGGAGCGCCCAGTGCGGGAAAAACCGCCGTGACCCTGCATTTAATCCGCCAGCTTGACAAGGACGGAAAACGGTCCGCAGCGGTCAAATTCGACACCCTGGGCACCACGGACGATCAAATATACCGCGAACGACTGGGCATTCCCGCTATCCAGGGGCTGTCCGATTATCTCTGCCCGGACCACTACTTTGTTTCCAACCTGGAAGAGGCCTGCGCCTGGGGCAAAAAACAGGAAGTCGACTTCCTATTCGTGGAGACCGCCGGGCTCTGTTATCGCTGCGCCCCCCACGTCAAAGGTGTCCCGGCCATCACGATCATCGACAACCTGGGCGGCATGGAGGCACCACGCAAAATGGGCCCGGCCCTGATCCTGGCCGACGTGGTGGTGGTCACCAAAAGCGACATCGTCTCCCAAGCCGAAAAAGAGGTTTTTGCCCACCGCATTTCCCAGGTCAACAAGACCGCCCGCATCGTCCACGTCAACGGCCTCACCGGCACGGGCGTCCTGCACCTCAGACGCATCAGCGAGACCTGGCCTGAAGCCAACGCCCTGGAGGGACTCAGTCTCCGCTACTCCATGCCCGCATCCATCTGCTCCTACTGTACCGGCGAAACCAGAATCGGAAAACGATTCCAGTCCGGCAATGTGGAAAAACTTCTGCTTGAGGAAAACGCAGCATGATCATCGAAACCGTCACCATCCTGGCCGGACACGACAAGCAGGGCAACCCCGAGCCTTCCGAGCGAGTGGATCTGCGCCCCGGCGACTCTCTGGCCCTGGTAGGCCCCACCGGATCGGGCAAAAGCGAACTACTCTCAGACATCGAACAGGCCGCCTGTGGCGACACCCGCTCGGGCCGGACCATTCTCATCAACGGGGAGCCGCTTACCAAAGCCCCTTCGGGCATGGTGGCCACCCTGTCCCAAAAGACCAACTTCGTCATGGACGCCAGCGTAGAGCAATTCATCCTTCTGCATGCCGAAAGCAAAGGCCGAGACGGTGGCTCGCTCATGGCGCCACTCATGAAAATGACCAACAGCCTGTGCGGCGAATCGGTTTCGCAGGAAATGTCCCTGCAGGTGCTCAGCGGCGGCCAGTCCCGCGCCCTCATGATCGCGGATATCGCGCTGCTTTCGGACACGCCCATCGTGCTCATCGACGAGGTGGAAAACGCGGGCATCCACAAATTCAAGGCATTGGAAGTCTTGGCCGGACACAACAAAATAGTCATCTCGGCCACCCACGATCCGGTGCTCATTCTCATGAACAACACCAGGCTGGTCATGCGCAACGGCGCCATGACCGCCTTGCTGTACGCCACGAAAAATGAACGGCGCCACGCCGAAAACCTCAAGCACATGGACGACATACTCATGCGGGCCCGGGAGGATCTGCGCATGGGTCGGACCCTGGAAATGCAGGAGGAGACATAATGACCCCCGATTCCATCTACTTGGCCATTGCGCCCAACATACTTCGCAAAACCGTGCAGGATCTGTCCCGCCTGAATCTGGCCCTGGATCTGATCCCACCCCAGACCCACCAGGAAATGCTGGACTTTGCCAAAGAATTCGGTCTGGACGGCGAAGTCCCGGGACTGACCCTGTGCGCCTATCCACAGTACGTCCGCAACCTGCTCAAATACCAGGCTTCGGGCAAACTGGCCGTGCTGCCCGACACCCTGCCGCCCATGCGCAGGGAACTGACTGCGCAGGGTATGGCGGAGCCCTCTCGCCATTTCCGTGTCATCGGCTTTGTCCCCTTTGTCATTGCAGCGGCGAAAAACATTTCCCCCCCCATCGAGGATTGGGAGGACCTCTGCCGCCCGGAACTGTGCAATGCCATTGCCATTCCGCCTCACGACACTCCTCTTCCCGACCTGTTCGACGTCATGATGACCGCTGGCTACGGCGAACGCGCTGCGGCCGCCATTGCCGGAAAAGACACGTCCTACACGCCGCTGGACATCAACAAACGCGTTGATGAAGGCGAGTTCCTGGCCGGAGTAAGCATCCCCGCCTTCAGCAGAACCTACCGGAAGGGCAACGGCCGCATGGTCTGGCCCCGCTCCGGAGCCTGGCCCGTGCCCTTGGTGGCGACGGTCCGCGCGGACGCTGTCCCGGACTCCATGCGTTTCCTGACTTATCTGCTTTCCAACGAATACCAATCCTATTTGGCGGATTCCGGATCCATCATTCCCGTGGTGGAAGGCATTCCCTGGTTCGCCGAAATGGCTGAAAACGACGGTCGCCTGCAATGGCCGGGATGGGATGCGCTTGTAGCGCTGGGCCAGCCGGAGATCGCATAACATAAAAAAGAAGGAGAGAAACATGAAACGGCGATTGTATCCCCTGCTGCTGGCCGCACTGCTGGCTACGTTGGGCGCGGGGTGGGCCCAAGCGGAGGAAATCACCTTGGACGAAGTCATCGTCTCCGCCCGGGGTACGGACAGCGCCCAGTCCCAGACCCCGGGCGGCACTGGCGTGGTGGAAAAGGAGGAAATTCTTCTGGCGCCCAAGGCCAGTGTGGCCGACTCCCTGTCACGAATTTCCGGTCTGACCAAGACCGGAGACTCCCCCTGGGGACAGGACATCAGCATCAGAGGGCTGACCGGATCGTCAGTGGTGGTGCTCATCGACGGCATGCGGCTGAACACCGCCACTGAGATAAATGCCCGACTCGGCTTCATCAATCCCATGGACATCGAACGCATCGAAGTGCTCAAAGGACCTGTAAGTTCCCTGTACGGATCGGGATCCACAGGCGGTGTTATCAACATCATCACCAAAAAAGGCAGCTTTGCCTCCGAAACCGAACTGGACGGCGAATTCATCGGTTCCTGGTCCACAAACCCACAGGGAGGGGACGAATACCTGCGCGCCAATCTCAGCGATGAAAACTTCTGGATGCAAATCTCAGGCGGCCTGCGCGACCATAACGATTTCCATGGAGGCGATGACACGAAAATTTCCAACAGCCAGTTCGAAGACACGTATCTGAGGCTGGCCGGAGGACTGCGCTGGACCGACCTCTGGAAAACCGAATTTCAACTCATGAACTTAGAGGCCAATGACGTGGGCATCCCCGGCGGATCCGGCACCATGCCCCAAACAGCGCCCATCACCTACCCCAGATCAAAAAACACCCTGGTAAGCATTAATACCACCTATGCTCCTGATTCGGAGATGCTCAAGCAAGTCCTGCTCAATGTTTACTACATGAAAAACGATCGCAGGGTTCGCATCGACAACCCGGCTGCAGCCATCTCGGCCATCCGGCCCATTGCCGACCACGAAACATTAGGCGCGAAGCTCCAGAGTGAACTTGAATTAGGACCCCACTCCCTTGTGGCAGGGGCCGACATCTGGAACTGGCACATGACCTCCAAGCGTACACGATTCCTGGTTGCAGGCGGTACCATAGAGGACAACCCCACGCCCAACACCACCCAACTCTCCATGGGCGTTTTTGCCGAAGACGACTGGAAGCTCACCGACCAATTCACCCTGAACCTGGGCGCTCGGCTGGATCGCATTGAAATCGACAACAAGGCCAATGCCAATTACGACGAAGGCTCCGCCGAAGACGTCGGCTGGAATATTCACGCGGGCCTCACCTGGCAACCGGCAGAGCACTGGTCGCACACTATCATCGCCGCCAGCAGCTACCGAGCCGCAGATATCCTGGAGCGTTTCAAGAACATCAACCTGGGCGGCGGCGTCACCTCGGAAGGCAACCCGGACCTGGACCCCGAAAAATCCTATTACTTCGAGTACGGCCTGCACTACAACACGACGGCTCTCAGTACCAAAGCCGCTGCATACGCCAACTTCATCACCGACTACATTGAGGAAAAACTCCAATCTCCAACCACCTACATGATGGAAAACGTAGGAGAAGCGCGCATCTATGGCCTGGAGCTGGATGCGGACTGGCGTTTTGCCCAGGATTGGCGCCTCTACGGCAACGTGGCTCTGGCCAACGGCCGGGACGAAAAAAACGACGAAGCACTGCGCTCCGTTGCCCCCATCAACGGCCTTGCTGGCATCAGGTACGAAGCCGACAACGGATTTTGGGCCCGGCTGGAAACCCCTTGGGCCCTGCGTCAGAGCGAAGTTCCGGACGGCATCGACCGCACGGATGGCTGGCTCACTGTCAATGCCGCCACCGGCTACGGTTTCGATTGGGCCAAAACCCGGCATGAAATATCCCTGACCGTGGACAACATCTTCGACAAGAAATACCGGAACTACCTGGCCAACGCCCGAAGCATAGAACTGCTGGAACCGGGGTTAAGCGCTTCGCTCAACTACCAAATCAACTTTTAGGAAAAATCGTGAAAATACGCATAACAGCCCTGGCTGTCCTGCTGATCCTAGCCGCTTGGGGCGGCCTGCACCTCATATCCCAAAAGACATCGTCTGCCCTGCAACCGGGGCAGACGGTTCTTTCGGTTTATACAACAGGACAGGCCACCACACCGCAGATGCCGCTATGGAAAGCCCTGGCCGATGGCACGTTGAAGTTCACCCCGGACACCCACTACTGGAAAAACCTGGACGACCTGCGCGGTCTGCTTCTTGCCGGCAAAGGCGACATCTGGGTAGGGCATGTGGACGGTTTTGCCCAAGCTGCCATGCGTGGCGCCCCCATACAGCTGGTAAGCGTAACGGGCTGGAAAAAATTCTACCTGCTCTCCAGCCGTCCGCGCATCCGCACCTTCACCGACATCCGGAACCTGCCCGAAGGAACCGAGATCGCTTCCACCCCGCCCCACTCGCCGGGTGTGGCAGTGCTCCGCGCTTTGGAAAAATACGGGCTGCCCTCCTTTGCCTATGCGCCCCACGAGCCCAAGCAACTTTCGCTCAAGGTAATGCAAGGCAAGGCCGACCTGTTGCTCATGCCCGAACCGCTGGTTACCGTCCTGCTGCACAAGGCCCCCCACCTGCGCGTGGTGGCGAGCGTGGAGGAAGAATACGGCAACCTCACCGGTAAACCGGCCATGCTGCCCATTGCAGGCATTGCCGTGAACACCGAAACCTTGAGGCACCATCCCGGCTTGGCCGAAACCCTTGAAAAAGCCCTGACCGCAGAGGAAGCGCCCCTTCTCAAGAACCCGACGGCTGGGCTGAATGCCATGCCCGAAGCGTTCGGGGAATTCATCCCTCGCCCTCTGGCGCTGGCCTCTCTGAAGCGAGACATCGTCCGCGTCCGCTCCGCCCGGGAATCCAAGGAAATGATTCTGGAGTACCTGAACATGCTTTTCCCGGGCAGGACAACATCAACAAGCGGCATGCTGCCGGAAACTTTTTTCGGAGCCAGATGATGCGGGGAATTCCAGTGTTCTTCTCCCTATCCCTGGCTGTGAGTCTTTGGTGGGGCTGCTCGCTCTCTTTCGGGACCATGCTGGTGCCTTCCCCCTTTGAAGTGGCCCAGGAATTGGCGCGCATGGCGACTCAACCCGAAACGTGGCTGACGCTGGCCATCACTGTGGCACGAGGCGCCGCCGGCCTGCTGGCCGCCATGGCCTGCGCCCTGATTCTCGGGATAGCGGCCGGGAGCAGCGCGACTGCCATGCGGCTGCTCACCCCGCTGGTGGCGGCCCTGCAGTCCTGTCCCCCCATCCTCTGGATCACCCTGCTCATGGTCTGGGCCGGGACCGGTTCCATAGTGCCCATGGCCGTAGTCTTTGCCACGGTTTTTCCCCCTTTGTTCGCCAACATCGCCCAGGGGTGCCTGGCACTGGACAGACGACTTTTCGACATGGCCCGGCTCTACCGCATTCCGCGCCGAAAAATCCTTCACAAAATCACCCTGCCCGGGCTGACACCCTACCTGCTGGCCGGTCTGTCCTATGCCGCAGCCGCCAGTTGGAAAGTCACTGCCGTGGCCGAATTCCTGGGTTCCTCCTCCGGCATCGGCGCACAGATCTTCTGGTCCTACCGTATGCTGGAAATCCCCAGGCTTTTTGCTTGGGCCGGCATTGTTATCGGCCTGGGGGTCACCTTGGAGTTGACCGTCATCGCCCCGTTGCGGGCCTCGTCAGAAGCATTCACCGGCAAAATCAGGGAGGAGGCATGATTATTCTCGAGAACATCACCAAATCCATCAACGAAAATATGATTGTCAAGCACTGCACCCTGAAAATCGGCGCAGGTGAGGCGGTCTGCCTCTGCGGCCCATCGGGCATCGGCAAGACCACTCTGCTGGAGATAGCGGCAGGGCTCACAGAACCAGACACGGGAAACGTACATCATGAGTCCGATAAACTCGGGTGTGCTTTTCAGGACGATGCCCTGGTGCCCTGGCTCAATGCCTTGGACAACCTGCTCCTGGTCATGCCCCCGAAAACGGATAACCCTAAAAAGATCGCTAACCTTTGGCTGGAGCGTTTCGGGCTTTCCCCGGACATCAAGCCGCCGAAGATGAGCGGCGGAATGCGGCGGCGCATGGGGCTGGCGCGCGCCTTTGCCGTCGATCCCGACATCCTGCTGCTGGACGAACCCTTTGCCTTTCTGGACGAACGCTGGCAGGACGCCACAGCCCACTGCATGGAAAAACACCGCAAGGACGGGAACGCCTTGTTGTTGGTCAGCCATCAAAAGCAATTCCTGAATAAAATCAATTGCCGCATCGTGAACATCAAAGAAGACCCTATTCACATCAAACCATAATAATTTTGTCTGTCCTGCATTGCCCTCCCCAAACGGCTTCCTGGATAAATGCTCCGAAGTCGTTCTTTTGTCGTGACAATGAATTCGACTTTCATTATCGATAGCAAGACAATCCCAAGCTGATGAGAAGCTATTGCTCTAAGATATACGGCCCGACAAAACCTCATAGCAAAAAGAAATTCGATAAAAATATGCGCTCCAAAAGGCGCAACCCAGCTTCCTGAAAATTTGAAAGCCATTTTCAATTTCAGAATTTGCTTTCATTTCAGGGATGTTTCATAATTAAAAAACAGGTTATATCGTGAAACAAAATATTGCCATAAGACACTCCATCCCCGGCAGGATCCGCCTTCGTATCCGCGGCATGCACAAAAACACAGTCCTTGCGAACAGGTTTGACGGGGAATTGAACAAACTCAAGTTCGTTGAATCCGTTCGAACCAATATCCACTGCGGCAGTATTGTAGTGCGTTTCAAGCCAAGTCGGAGCAACGCCGACAAAATACTCAACCACGTGGCCCAGCTGCTGAACGGCGTGGGGGGAAGAAAAACTTGCGACAAGGAAGCCCCGACTTGCGCATCCCCGCTGTGCGAATGCCGCGCCTGCAAATCGACACAAGTAGGCTGCACTCCCGTAAAATCGGCCCTGCGCCGTTTCATTGCCGTCAGCTCCGTCATGGGAGTGGTCGTCGTCCGCACCACCCTGCTCGGCCTGACCATCGCCGAGACAGCACTCAGCCCTCTCGGGCTTGCGGCTGTCGGCCTTTCTCTCCCCCTCTTCAAAAAGGCGTACGACCAGTTACGGCAGAAACGTTTCACCCTTGAGGCCTTCCTCGGCGCGAGCTGCGTTGCGGCGGTTGCCGCGGGTGAAGCCCTCACAGCGTTTGAAGTGTTGTGGATCAACTCCGGCGCCGAGTTGGTCAAGGCATGGATCACCGAGCGTTCCCGCAAATCCATCAGCACAATTCTGGAGGTCACTTCCCACCACACCTTTGTTCTCGTGGATGGCGTCGAGGTGGAAAAGGAAGTCAAGGACCTGCGCAAAGGCGATGTCGTCGTGCTGCATACCAGCGAGAAAGTATGTGTGGACGGTGAAATCGTGGACGGCGAAGCCCTTATGGACGAAGCTCCCATTTCCGGCCGTTCGGACTTTGTGCCCAAAGCCGTGGGGGACAAGGTGCTGGCCGGAACGTTTGTCCGCCAGGGCGTCATCTATGTCAAAGCGCACAAGGTCGGCGACAAGACCTACCTGTCCCGCGTCCTGAAAATGGTGGAAGACTCGCTTGAAAACCGCGCGCCCATAGAAGGCGTGGCCGACAGGCTGGCAGCCAACCTCATCAAAGTCGGCTTCGTGACCACAGCAGGGACATGGCTGCTCACGGGCAGCCTGTACCGCGCATTCACGGTCATGCTCGTCATGGCCTGCCCGTGCGCGACCGTGCTGGCGGCGTCCACGGCGGTATCCGCCGCCATCAGCGCCGCCGCGAAGCGGAATATTCTCATCAAAGGCGGACGCTATCTCGAGGAAGTCGGCAGGACCGATACGGTCTGCTTCGACAAGACAGGCACCCTGACCACCAACGAGCCCATGCTGGCCCGCATCGTCTCCCTGAACGGAACAAGCGAGAAACGCCTTCTGCAAATGGCCGCATCAGTGGAAATGCACAACCATCATCCCCTTGCCCAGGCCATCAAGAACAAAGCGGACGAACGCGGCGTCGCCCCGAAAGACCACACGGTCTGCGAGTATTTCCTCGGCATGGGAATGCGCGCCGAGGTGGCCGGTCACGAGATTCTGGTTGGCAACCGAAAGCTCATGGAAAAGCACGGTGTGCAGGCCAGGGAGGCAGCCTCGAAGGCGGCCCCCCTGCGCCGCCAGGGCCGAACCGTCCTGTTCGTGGCGGACGACAAGAACATTCTCGGCCTGCTTGCGTTCGACAACATGATCCGCCCCGAGAGCCATGAAGTGGTCAAGCGGCTGCGGCGCGGCGGTGCGGACGACATAGTTCTCATCACCGGCGACGAACCGAACACGGCCAACGAGCTTTCCAAACGCCTCGGCATCGCCAATGTCCACGCTTCGGTCATGCCCGAAGACAAAGCGCACATCGTCGAAGAGATGCAAAAACGGGGAGCGTCCGTACTCATGGTCGGCGACGGCGTGAACGACGCCCTCGCCCTGACCCGGGCGGACGTGGGCGTGGCAATGGGGGCGGGCGGCAGTGAAGTCGCCATTGAAGCGGCGGACATCGCATTGGTGAACGACCATCTCGGCGGGCTGGTTTACGTCCAGTCCCTGAGCCAGCAAACCTTGAAGATAGTGCACCAGAACTTCTGGATAGCCACCGGCTCGAATCTGGCCGGTGTCGTTTTCGGCGCACTGGGCATGCTCACTCCGATCATGGCGGGCATGATCCACATCGGGCATTCCCTGGGAGTTCTGGCGAACTCGGCGCGCCTGCTGCGTTACGATCCTCCGGCACTGGAGGCGAACATGTCCTCGAAGGAGTAATAAGAACTATGGATTTTCAACTATTGATGGTTCTTCGGGACTACCTGACCATCGAACATCATGTGCCCGGACGCATCCGGATCAAATTCGCCATGAAGCTGCTGGCGGACCCACGAGCACAGGAACTCAAGAACAAGGCGGGCGACACTCCGCCCCCCTGTATTTACAGCACCAAGGTCAATCTTTTCACACGATCGGTAATTATTGAATACGACCCGGAGATCATTATACCGGAAAAGCTGCAAGAAGCGTTGACCACTGCGGACCCGGAACGATTCGATGAACTTGCCGCAGAATTCGAAGCCATCATGGCTGCGTAACTATATGTTCTAAGGAGAATAACAGCATGGAAGACAAAAGACAGACACAGGCCGCCTCCATGGGCGTCGGCCCCGACAACGCGCAGGCCGCTCCTGGTGCGCAGCAGACGAACCAGGGAATGGGCCAGGCTCAATACGCCCAACCCCAGCCGGGCGGTTTCTATCAGTACGTGTCCGGCGCCGGCTTCGTACAGGTGCTGGGTCCTCCCCAAATGAACCCCACCATGCAAACGGGAATGGGCATGCAGACTGACATGGGCGCTGCCGACGCTTCCGCACAGGCGGGAATGTTCGGTCAGGGGACGCCTGAAGGCGCGGAACCGAAATTCGACCAGAACAAGCTCGGCCAGATGTACGGCGTCATGAACGATGTCATGAACGGCGAGGCCGACCCCGCAAAAATCATGTCCCTGTTCCAGAACACGGACGGCGATTTCTGGAAAGGGGCCATCGTGGGAGCTGCGGCGGGTTTCCTCGCCAGCAATGAAACCGTCCGTAACGCCGTGGCCGGAGTCTTCGGTTCTCTGTTAGGAGGCGGCGACCCCGAAGGACCGCAAGTCACAGTCGACGACAAGAGCGAAAAATAATTTTCATCGTATCAACAAGGATTTCTCAATGACAAAACAGAGCAATACCAAAGGCGTTCTTACGGGAACGGCGCTCGGAACCGCACTCTTCGGCGCAATAGTGGGCGGAACGGCTGCCGCAGCCAAGGGAATCAGACAGGTAAAGAATAATGAAGCGACCAAGGAAGAGGTCGCCGTGAACATTGCCAAGGAAGCCGGCACGACCGCCGTGGCCGCAGGCGCCGCAGGCGCGGTTGTCGGCACGCTCGGTTTAGGGCCGTTCCTGTCCACGTTGGGCATCGTCGCTGTCGCCACCGGCGCCAAATACGCCTTGGACTCCATGTTCGCTCCGGCCTCTCCGGCCCAGGTTCAGACGGGTAAAAAACATGCGCCGCTGATTCTCGATCCCGAGATGCCCCCGGCAAAAAAAACAGCCGCCAAAAAGGCTGCACCGAAAAAAACGACGACAAAAAAGGCAGCGTCCAAGAAATCCGTATCCAAAAAGACGACCACCAGAAAGACCGCCGCGACCAAAAAGACGGAAACCAAAACCGCTGAAAAAAAATAGCTCACTGACGCGAGGAACAAACCATGAGCGAATACGTCAATCAGCCCCTGCCCGGCACATCTTCCGAAGAAGGCGCATACATGAAAAATCCCCAGCAACCGTCCTACTATTTTCAGGACAACAACCAGTATGGCGTTGTGAACAGCCAACCCGCAACCGCAACGACTCCGGCAGCCACGGATTCCACCCTGACCTCGTGGCTCAATTTCACCAGCACCGATTATCTTAAAGGGCTCGCCCTCGGAGCAGGTGTGGCCCTGGTAGCGACCAATCCCACGGTGCAGAAAGCCGTTGTTTCCGGTGCGGTCAAGCTGTGGGCGGCCATCCAGGGCGGTGTCGAAGAACTCAAAGAACAGGTGCAGGACGCCAAAGCCGAAATCAGCCAACAGGACTAACGACATGGCCGACACCAAGACAACCAACACTTCGCTTTTACCGGAAATGTCGTCCAAGACGAAAAAGACCCTGGCCAAAGCGGGCATGGCTGCTTCCCTTGGTACGCTTGTCGCCACCGGACTCATGGAAACCAACAAGACCGAGACCCTGAAGAAGGTGCACCTCTGGTCCGGCTTCGCACTGGTCGGTTTCTCCTACTGGCACAACTCCCTCTACAATAAATAGCGCCACGGAGAAAACACATGACCGCGAAAGCGGAACAGAAGAAAAACGCCTTCACCATCGCCCATGAGGTCAAGAAACGGATCAGGCTACGCAGCCGCAGGCTCTTTGATCCCTCCCTGGACCTGAAATATATTGAAGCGGTGGTCGAAGCGCTCCCCGGAGTCACCAAGGTCAGGACGAACAAGTGGGGGTCAAGCATCGTCATTGAGTACGACGGCAATCGAAAAAATCGAAAACGCATACTCGATCAACTCGAAAACATTCCCTTGGAAGCGTACATGCCCGGCGGGGCGGGGACTGAGGGCATTTCCCTGTCCACGGTCACCACTCAGGGCGCGGCGGCCGCGCTCACGCCGTTCATGCCCCCCGCCGCGTCCGCGCCGGCCAGCTGGCTGCTCGGCATGCCCACCATGCTCGAAGGCCTGCACACGCTCCTTTACGACGGAGTGAAGGTCGAAGTTCTCGACGCATCGGCGGTGGCCTTTTCCCTGCTCAGACAGGACTACTTCACGGCCAACGCCATCGTGGCCATGCTGGGTCTCGGTTCCTACCTGGAAACCTGGACGGAAAGAAAGTCCAACGACCTGCTGAAAAGCCTTTTGCGCCCACAGGTGGAAATGGTGTGGGTTGAGCGCGACGCACAGGAGGTGCAGGTGGCGCTCACCGACCTCGTTGTCGGAGAATTGGTCCTCTGTGGTTCCGGCGAGCTTGTGCCTGTGGACGGGATCGTCGTGGACGGCGATGCCGCCCTGAACCAGAGTTCCATCACCGGAGAATCCCTGCCCACACACGTCAGCGAAGGCGATGAAGTCCTCTCCGGCGCAGTCGTGGAGGACGGGCGAATCAAAATCGCGGCGCATAATGTCGGCAACGAAACCAGCATGGCGCGTATCGGCCGTTTCCTTGAAAACTCCTTGCGAACTCAATCCACTTCGCAAAAGAAAAGTGACGAACTGGCCGACAAACTGGTGCCCGTCACCTTCGGCCTCGGCTTGGCTCTGTTCGCCCTGACCCGCGACGTGACCCGCGCGGCGTCGGTCCTCACCGTGGACTACTCCTGCGCCATCAAGCTCGCTTCGCCCGTGGCGGTCAAAACCGGCATGCACACGGCAGGCCACTGCGGCGTGCTCCTCAAGGGTGCGCAGGCCTTGGACAACCTCGCCCGGATCGACACCATCGTCTTTGACAAGACCGGCACCCTGACCATGGGCGACCTCAAGGTCGCGGACGTCATCCCCTTGAGCGGCATGGAGCCCGCCGCCCTTCTCGCCCTGGCGGCGGGGGCGGAGGAACACTACTCCCATCCGGTCGCCCGCGCAGTCGTGACCGAAGCCAAGGCCAAGGGCCTTGAGTTGCCGCCCATCAGCCAGGTCGACTTCATCGTGGCCCATGGCGTATCCGCATATGTCGAGGGCGAGCAGGTACTGGTCGGCAGCCGCCACTTTCTCGAAGAAGACGAGGGAGTGGACTGCTCCAGCGTGGATGGACAGGAACCCAAACTCCGTTCCCAAGGCAAGTCGCTGCTCTATGTGGGCCGTTCCGGCAAACTGCTCGGCATCATCGCCCTGAGAGACGAGCTGCGCCCGGAAGCCTCCGAGGCCCTTGCCACGCTCAAAGAGCGCGGCATCAGAAAGATCGTCATGCTCACCGGCGACCACAAGGACACCGCGCAGTCCATTGCCGCCGACCTCGGCTGCATCGACGAGATTCATTGGGAACTCAAACCGGAAGACAAGGCCGAACTGGTCATGCAGCTTCAGGAGGCGGGACATTTTCTCGCCTTTGCGGGCGACGGCGTGAACGATGCCCCGGCGTTGGTTTCAGCGGATGTGGGCATCTGCATGCCCGGCGGCGCGGATCTTGCCCGCGAATCCGCGCAAGTCCTGCTCCTGGAAGACGATCTCCGCATTCTGGCCGTGGCTCGGGATGTGGCGGAAAACACACAACATGTCCTCAAACGCTCCTTTCAGGCAGCCGTAGGCATCAATTCGGCGGTCCTGCTCGCGGCGTCCATCGGCCACCTGTCGCCGGTCACGTCGGCTTTCCTGCACAATGCCAGCACGATCGGCATCCTGGGCTATGCGGCCACGGCCGGGCGGCGCCAACCGAAATCCGCAGCACAGCTCGACTCAGCCAGTGCTTCCGGGGAGGTGTAATAAATGTATTCGAACCTGACTCATGCTCCCACAGGCGTTTCTTTGACCATATCGAGAATCACTGATCAGGATCTGGAATCCCGCATGGGACGCATGGGGCTGTTTATCGGCGGCGAGATCGTTCGGCTCGACGAAGACGTGGCGCTTCAGACCGTCCGCGTCAAGGGACCGAAGGGCGAAGTCGTTCTCAGCGGCGGCATGGGCGGCAAGGTGGTCGCCCACCTCGACGATGGGCGCATGATCCCCCTTACAGAGATGAAGCCCGGAGAAACCGGACACGTGGAATGCGTCACTGCGGGCGGTCCTTTACGCGAAGGCATGGCTGCCCTCGGCCTCAAGGACGACGATCCCATTGAGCTCATTCGTGTTCTGCCGCCCATGGAATTCATCGCCGTGGTTGAAGGTCGGGGTCGTATCCGCCTCGCTGAAGGCATGGCCGCAAAAATCATCGGACGCATGGGCGAAATGAAATGCCAGTTCGCCAACGCGCAGGCAGGCATGGAGTTCGTAGTGGAACAAATTATCGGAGGACATCGGGCGCAACGTGCCATCTCCTCTTTAAGAATTGAGGCAGGAGTCACCATGCGTCTCGAATCCGTGGAAAAGGCGCCCAGCTTTCAGTTGGCCAACCGCAACAGGTGCGTGATCAGCAGCCACGAAGGTTTGCGGATTTTCCTGCGCCACGATCAGGCGGACTGCGTCATTGTCTCCTATGACGACAACGCCGAAGGCGAAGACAACGCAGAATGACCAAGTCCCAAACCCGTGGCCCGCGCATTGTCCACGAAACCTCCAAACGGATTCGGTTCAGATGGAACCGGTTGCTCGCTCCGGACCTTGAGCCGGACTACCTCGAGGCATGGCTCTGTAGTCTCCCGGGCGTGAAGGAAGTTCGAATCAATCCACAGGGAAGAAGCATCATCATCCGATACGATGGGGATGCGCAAAACAGGCAGGGAATTCTTACCGGATTCACCCGCGTCCCCCGGCAGGCGTTCGGGCGCATATCCCCTGCGCCGGCAAAAAGACGAATCATTGATGCGGCCTTTCACAGCGCCCTGGCCGCCGGCGTCGCCTTTCTGCCGCCCTCGGCACAGGGAATCGTCGCCACCACCATGGGGGCCCCGGCCATCCTCAAAGGAGCGGACACCCTCGTCAGCGAAGGGCTCAAGGCCAGCGTCCTCGACATGGTAACCATCGGAACCAGCCTGCTACGGGCGGATTTCAGCACAGCGGCGGCCATCTCCGCCATGGTGGTGGTAGGCGACTATCTGCGCACCATGACCGACGACCGATCCAACTCGCTTCTCAAAAGCCTGACCGCCGCCCCGGCGAATGAGGTGTGGGTGGAGAGAAAAGGCAGGCAAAAGGGCGTCGGGTTCGAGAAAGTCCGGGTCGGCGATATCGTTCTGTGCGGCGCCGGGGAACTCGTTGCCGTCGACGGGAAGGTGCTGGAGGGGGAGGCCATGCTGGACAAAAGTTCCATCACGGGGGAATCCGCTCCCGTTCTGGCCCGCCCGGGCGACGAAATCATTTCCGGCAGCGTGGTGGCCGAAGGCTGCCTCAAGATCTCCGCCAAACAGACAGGGGCGGAAACGAACATGGCCCGCATCGCCGAACTCATGACCCGGGCCAGGAAGCAACAATCCGATACGGAAAAGAAAAGCGCCCGTCTCGCAGATGCGCTCACTCCCATCACACTGGGCCTGGGAGCGCTCCTCTACGCCGCCACCGGCGACTTGGAACGCGCCCTGTCCGTGCTGACCATCGACTTTGCCTGCGCCGTCAAATTCCCGGCCCCGGTTGTGCTCAAAACCTCCATGTATACCGCAGCCAAGGAAGGTGTTCTTTTCAAAAGCGGCACAGCCCTCGAAACGTTGTCCGAAGTGGATGCCGTGGTTTTCGACAAGACCGGAACCCTCACGCGGGGGGAACTGTCCATCACCGACATACTATTGTGCGCAAGCAAAAGCGAAGAGGCTTTTCTCCGTCTCGCCGCCGCCGTGGAAGACCGCTATGGCCACCCCATCGGACTCGGCGTGATCCGCGAAGCCGAAAAACGCGGTCTGACGCCACACCTTGCCACAAACCTGGACCTAAGCATCGCACACGGCGTCAGCGGCATGGTCGACGGCAAACTGGTCCGGGTGGGAAGCCGACACTTCATCAGCGACGATTGCGGCATCGACTGCTCCGCCGTCTCCGCCAAGGCGGAAACCCTCCGGACAGAAGGGAAAAGCCTCGTCTACGTTGCGCGTGACGACAAGCTGGAAGGCGTCGCCGCCCTGCTCGACACGGTTCGCCCCGAGGCCGAACAGGTCGTGGCATCGCTCAAGGGGAGTGGCATCAGAAAATTCGTGATGCTGACGGGAGACCATGCAGGCACTGCCGACGCATTTGTGAAGCAGTTCCCCCATATGGACGAGGTGCTGGCAGAACTCACGCCCGAGCAAAAGGCCGACATGGTCAAAAAACTTCATGACGACGGCTACAAAGTCGCGGTCGTGGGGGACGGCGTCAACGACGCCCCGGCCTTCACCGCAGCCGACGTGGGCATCTGTATGTCGCAGAGTACCGGTTTGGCTCGGGAATCCGCCCAAATCGTGCTTACCCAAAACACCCTGTCAGGACTGCTGATCGCCCGCGCCATCTCGCAGCGAGTCAACCATGTTCTTCAGAACTGCTTCAACACCGGAGTCGGCGTCAACATCGGATTGCTCGGGGTGGCCAGCGCAGGCCTGATCACACCAACAACCGCCGCCGCTCTCCACAACCTCAACACCTTCGCCATTCTCGGCGCCGCGACTTGGGTATCATCCCGTAAAACAACGCACGAGGCACAAATAACACAAGACGGCTGAAACTTCTTGGGAGAAGCCACAGCCGTCTCGCATTCCAGCGTGATGTGATAAGAGTCAGGCCTTAACTTCCGCCTGCTTTTCTGCTTTGGCGTCCTTGACCATCTCCTTGACTTCGTTGGTAGCCTTCTGGAAGGTATCAACGGTCCAATCCTTGGCCCTGAGCCCTGCCTTGATGGTGGACTTGGTGGCCTTCTTGACGGTCTTCGAATTGGAGGCGGCATAACCAATCACACCGCCGACAATGGTTCCCGCTGCAAAAATCGCTACTTTTCCGAGACTCATAACGCCTTCCTTATGTTCGCCGGGCTTACGCCTCGGCGGCTTTGGGTTCGGGCTTGAAACCGAACTTTTTATTCCAGAGGTATTTGGTACCGACGGCAACACCGACGATACCGACGATACCAAGCAACCCGCCAATGCCGAGAGCTCCGGTGACAGCCACGCCCGCTGCAGTGGACAAACCGGTTCCTACGGCCTCCTTGCCGACATCGGCAACGGCTTCGCCTTTGGTCATCTCACCGTTCTGAACACGTTTGATGTCCTTGGCGGCGGCCACGGCGCCACCCACAACAGCGCCCACCGTCCCGGAGGCGCTCACTACGGCGGGAAGCAGAACTCGAGATGTTGCGGTCATAACTCCAACTCCTTGTTTGCCCGAAACGAGCGGGATTAATTCAAAAATGTCGCCAGATCAAAATGGACCGTATCAGCCAGTTCAATGGCGATTTCCTGGAATTCCTCCGAACTTTCACAAGTAAAGAGTTCATGCAGAAGTTGCGGTTCGATGACTCCATCGTCGTACAGCATGATCATGGACCGCGTCAGGGGATTGAATGAAGTTTTGAGGATGCCGGGAAAATCCTGTCCCTTAGGCGGGCCAAAACCATTGGTCTTTACATACTTGATCACCTTGGGATTGCCTATGACGACAAGATCGAATTTGAGCTTCAACTTGCCAGGCGTATGGCTTCCCACAGTAATATGGTCACGCAGACTGAGCATGAGGCCTATATCCATTACGCCTCCCCCCGTGCAGCCCGGCGCATGAAAAGTTTTACAATATCACTCTCCGTGTACATGGAGGGGTCAAAACGCACCACGATCCCTGCACAAATGGTGTTCACCCGAACCCAATGAATTCCTTCAAACTCATCTACACACTTTTCCAAACGACGAGCTGTAAGTTCATTATTGCGCACCGCAGGCACCCTGAACCGCACCCTGTTCGGAAGTATGTGTTTTACCTTGATACTCTTCATTTCAAAAGTTCCTTTTTCTGGTTTCAATTTATATTTCAATATCCTCCTTACGTAAAATCACGATGTTGAATTGCATTATCAAAACTATCCCCAAAATTAACCTGAGCATTCCGACTTGCAGAGAGGCTTTTGTTGGAGGGAAACAGGAGTGTAAAAAATGATTGGCATTCTTTGACCCGACGCTGATGGACCGAAAGTTGGTTTGGAACAAACTATGGTACGATTTGGTACACTGCGAAACCGAACTAAAAGTATCAAGGCGATATTAAATAAGACTTATGATATTGATATAAATGGAAATTCAAGAAAACCAACAATAATTTCAATAGGACTGAAGTGGACTTCAAATTCAGTGTGTGGGTTAATTCTCACGGGCAAGTTCGACTCCTATACGCTTCCGCCAGAAGAAAAGGCCATAAAAAAAATTTACGGCCTTATATTTTGCTTGAAATGTGGAATATCAGACTTATAGTAAAAATTACCACATCAATAATAATTGTCGTTCCGACCGATACATCCAATCCTGAGGTAACCTTTCCTTTTGGCCTGATGATTTGAGGAACCCAAGTCCAGGGGGATATCGTGGCCGACGAAAAAAAGACCGACCAGGAGCAGCAAGAGCTTGACGAAATGACCGTCTTGCAGGACGGGGAGAGACAAGACCTCTCTGCTGAGGAGCAGGCCGAAGTACAGCATGTGGATGGAGAAGGGTTGGAGGCCTCTGACCTCGCGGGAACGGTTTTGGCGGGTACGCCGCAGGGTGATATACCCCAAACCGAACCCGTAATTCCCGAATCCGATCAGCAGACTAACGCCGCCCCGCCCCCAACAGGAGGAGCCATCTTTGCCGCCGAGGCCACGGATCAGCCCACCGAGACAGGGCAGTTTACTGAAAACGAAGCAGTCCAGGAACCGGACAGGCGAGTCGGCCCAGATACCACTCAGGCCGCCTCCCCTGGACGAACGTATGCTCCTGGCGCACAGGAAGAGGGAGAGTCTCCTTCTGCCGAGGCCGCGAGCACCGAGACAATAGCGCAGAGCGACACAACGGTCACTCCTCAAGCGCCCCTCACCCCGCCTCTTCAGGAACCGGGGATTACTCCTGCTCCTGAAACTGTTGAGACAGTCACTCCTGAGCCCGAGCCGGACGTGACGACGATTCCTGAGCCCGAGCCGGACGTGACGACGATTCCTGAGCCCGAGCCGGACGTGACGACGATTCCTGAGCCCGAGCCGGACGTGACGACGATTCCTGAGCCCGAGCCGGACGTGACGACGATTCCTGAGCCCGAGCCGGACGTGACGACGATTCCTGAGCCCGAGCCGG
>CAJXYU010000010.1 GCA_913063155.1 uncultured Desulfovibrio sp. | reverse complement strand
TATGGGCCTTGGAAACGGCCTGGACGAGGCCCCGCCGGGCGTCACCGAGGATCAACCTCACTATGACGACCGAGTCACTGATTCAGGAGACGGCGCTGAGAAACAAGCCGAAGAGACTGTAACAGGAGCTGGTGCAGAAGACGATGATTCGGACCCAATCGGCAAACCCGGCAATCGCTGGGGACAGGTCGAGGAAGGCCCGGACCAGGGCAAGGCAGGACAACAGGAATCGGAGGACATGGGTGCCGCTGGCGATAGTGTCGGCAAGGGTGGTTCCAAGGGCGATATGGGCCTTGGAAACGGCCTGGACGAGGCCCCGCCGGGCGTCACCGAGGATCAACCTCACTATGACGACCGAGTCATTGATTCCGGAGATACGGGGGATGTCGACGTTCTGGAAACCGATTTCTTCCTCATGGACAGCGAAGATGCCGCTGCAGGACAGGGAGGCTGGACCAACGTTATCGAAAGTGAAAAACCTCCTGCCGGGGACATGGAAATGGCAGATAACGGCTGGACCGACCAAGTCGAAGAAGACCCTCAAGGTCCCGGAAAAGGAAAGGCCGACGGCAAACAGAACGACTTCGAAGATAAAAGTCCACAGGGGAATGACACCATGGACGTCTTTGACCAGGATGCCGAGGACTTCCCTGACCAATCAGACTGGTAGCAACAATTCAAAACGTCCGCTTTCCCGAGTAAAAGTGGGCGATTCAATTATCATCGCCGAAAAATGTGTGTTCCTGTATGGTTGGAATAAACTCCACCAGAAAAGGACGAAGACGGAATGGATTTATCGTATTTCCGGACTCCCAAAGGGTTCATGCGGGACCTGCGCACCCTGCCTCAACTCATGGGCAGTTCCCTGGACCTGTTCCTGGCCTCCATGGGCATCAACACGCTTGCCCTCGCACTCCCCATAGTGCTCATGCAAGTTTACGACCGCATCGTTCCCAGCCGGTCCACCAACACCCTGCTCTGGCTGGTGATCGGTTTTTTCTGCGCTCTGGTGCTGGAGTCCGTACTCAGGCTCAGCCGCAGCACCATCACCAACTGGATGTCAGCCCGTTTCGAGTACGCCCTTTCTCATTCCTGCGTGCAGCGCTGGCTCAACTGCCACCTCGAGGACTTTGAGCTGGACGGGGCAGGCGTTCACCTGGACCGGTTACGTGCTGTCAACACGTTGCGCACATTTTATGCAGGTCAGGCCTTCCAGCTTGTGCTCGATCTGCCTTTCGCCCTGCTTTTCCTGGCAGTGGTGGGTTTCCTGGGTGGCTGGCAAGTAGCGGCCTACCTTGCCTGCATGGCAGCCATTTTCTTTGTCGTTGTTTCCTTCATCCGCAAACGGTACAGCGCCAACCGGCAGCAGCAGAAGCAGCTGAGCGACCGCAGATACAACTTTCTGGTTGAGGCCCTCGGCGGCATTCACACCATCAAGGCTGTCACTCTGGAAGAGTCCATGCTCCGCCGTCACGAACGCCTTGAAGCCGAAGCGGCCAAAAGCGACTACGACGTCATCTTCATCGGCAACCTGCCCGTAAGCCTGGGCAACATGTTTTCCCAGGTGATCCTGTTCGGGGTCCTGTTCGTGGGCGGCAGCCTGGCCATCGGCGGGCATATGACCCTGGGCAGTCTGGCGGCCTGCACCCTGCTCAGCGGCAGATTCTTCCAGCCCTTCCGTAGCTTGGCCTCCTTCTGGGTCCGTCATGCGGATATCCGTATCGCCCAAGAGCAGATCAAGGCCATTGCCGACCTGCGCGAGGAATCCGACCTTTCCGCGCTATGCCTGCCGGATGAAATCAAAGGCGGTATCAAGGCCGAAAACCTGAGCTTCCATTACGATGAAAATTCCCCCTTCATAATCAACGACCTGAATCTGAAAATCGCCCCAAAGGAAATGGTCTGCCTGCACACCCAGGGCAGCAGAGGCACCACGACTCTACTCAATCTGTTCTACGGATTGCTCCCGCCGACCCGAGGCGATGTTTTCATCGATGAAAGCAAACTCGCGGACATCTGCCACAACGACTACAAAGGACGCATGGAATTCATCCCCCAGCAGGGAACACTCTTCAATGGCACCATCTTCGACAATCTGACCCTGTTCAATCCGGCCCACCGGGACGCAGCCCTGGACGCAGCCTCCCTGCTCCAGCTCGAAAACGTGCTTTCCGAACTTCCTCTGGGCTACGAAACCCAGGTAGGCAACCGACTCTATGAATTCCTCTCCACCGGTGTAATCCAGCGCATCTGTTTGGCCCGGGCCCTGACCATCAGGCCAAGAATCCTGCTTCTGGACCGGGCCAACGAAGCAATGGATGCGGACAGCGATGAGCTATTCCTCTGGCTTCTAAATAAACTCAAGGGCAACTGCACCATTGTCATGGCAACGGCCAATCCGCGCATCCTGACCCTGGCGGATTCCATCTACCAGTTTGTCGACGGCAAGCTCATGGGAATGGAGACCGAACAATGCTTTTAACCCAGCAAGGCACCACATCCAGAAAAGAGCTGGCCTGGACCAGATGGGTGCTTCAATCCGCCCGCGTCTGGGACGACGTGGCCGGCATCGTACGTATTATCGGCATCCACGCCGTGGACGAGGACCACCGCAAGTTCACTCAGTATGCCTTGGACCTGAACCTGATCATCCAGGCCCTGAGCAACCGGGACGCATCCTTTGAAAACCTGCACAAAGGCAACGACATCTTCAGGCAGCTGCTGGACTATGCGCATATCCACTTCCAACGCGAAGAGCGCATCATGCGCTCCATGAAAAGCCCCATGCTGGGCCAACACCTGGAACAGCACGGCATGTTCCTGGGCATGATCGAGGAGCATTACGACAACTTCAAACAGGGCAGGCTCCAGATGGTCTCAGGCCTGAAACTTTCCATTCTGGACTGGTGGGTCAACCACATCAACGTGGTAGACTACAAAACATTCGTACTCGGCAAAACCGAAACCATGCGGTTGGTGAAATAATGCAGCAGGCGGCAACAGCATCAGCATTCGTCATGCCGGGCGGGCTTGCGCCCTGCATCCCGCCCCTGCTCGACGCACTGGGTTGGCGGGGAAGCGACATGCACCTAGCCGAAGCAATGCCGCACTTGACAGGAGCCGTTGATCTTTCGGACCTGCTGAACGTCATGGCCAACCTCAAGTTCGGCAGCCGTTCCCTGGAAACAAACATGCGGACCTTGGACCCGCGCATGTTGCCCTGCTTGTTCATCGATGCGGACGGACACGCTTTGGTGCTGGTCAAAAGCGACGGTGCCAGCCTGCTGGCCTTTGATTCGGACACCAAGGCTTACAGGGAGATTGACCCGGACACCCGCACGGGAACAGCCTTCTTCTTCACCCAGGTGGACTCACGCGGGCACTCCCTGTACCACCCCCAGCCCGGCTGGTTCCGTAAGGTCTTGGCCCGCTTTGCCAAGACCCTGCGACACGGCCTGCTCATTTCCTTCCTTTTGAGCGTACTGGCGCTGTCCATGCCGCTCTTCGTCATGACCATCTACGACCAAATGCCGTTTTTCAACAACAACCGCACCCTGGCCTACATCGTGATCGGCGTGTTGGTCTTCATCCTGAGCGACTTCGGTCTGCGGCTGATCCGTTCTGGAATCCTCAGCTTCATCGGTGCGAGGCTGGGCAATATCGTGGGCAACGAGGTTTTTCGGCGAATCCTGTACCTGCCTCCCGCCTATACCGAGTCCGCCTCCATCGGGGCGCAGGCTTCTCGAATCAAGGACTTCGACACGGTGCGGGATTTTTTCGCTGGCCAGGCATTCGTGGCTTTGCTGGATATCCCCTTCATCCTTTTGCTGGTGCTGGGCATGTGGGCCTTGGGCGGTTCCGTGATCATCGTGCCCCTGACGGCCATCGCCCTGTTCGGCGTCATGGCGGTCATATACATGCCCCTGGTCAAGCGGGCCAATGAGCAGGTGGCCAAAGCGGGCGCGACTCGGCAGGAACTGGTCATGGAAATGCTGACCAAAATGCGGGCCATCAAGCACACCAGCACACCGGTCAAGTGGGAAGCCCGCTATCGACAGTTGTCCGCGGAATGCGCGGCCAACTCCTACCGCGCTTCTCAGCTCGCCTCCCAGATCAATGTGCTGACCAACACCTTCATCATGGGGGCGGGTATTTCCACCATAGCCGTTTCCGTGAATAACGTACTGGCAAAGGAAATGAGTATGGGCGCACTGGTGGCCTGCATGATCCTGGTCTGGCGCATCCTTGCCCCACTGCGTTCCGGTTTCGTGGTCATGCTCCAGGTGGAACGCATCAACAAGAGCATCGGCCAGGTGGACCGGCTTATGAACCTGGACATTGAGCAATACACGGAATCGCTTCTTACCCTCAATAAGCAACTGAAAGGTGATGTCACCTTTTCCCAGGTCTCCATCCGCTATATGAGTGACGCCCATCCGGCTCTGCTTGGCGTCAGCTTCTCGGTCTTCCACGGCGAGGTGCTGGCCATCGCAGGACACGACGGCGCGGGCAAATCCACCATACTCAAACTCATTCTGGGCCTCTACCGGCCCCAGGCGGGCAGGATCACCCTGGATCACACCAACCTGCGCCAAATGGACCCGCTTTCCCTGCGTCGTTCCATAGGATACGCCCCGCAGACCCCGCAATTTTTCTATGGCACCATCGCCCAGAATCTGCGCCTGACCAACCCGTTGGCCCCGGACGGCGAAGTGCGCGATGCATGCGTGCGGGCCGGAGTGCTGGACGATGTCGAGGCCTTGCCCGACAAGCTGAACACCCGCATCGGCGACTACCAGCTCAAAAAAATGCCCCTGACTTTCCTCAAAAGACTCAGTCTGGCCCGCACCTTCATCCGGCCGGCCCCGCTCCTGCTGCTGGACGAGGTCATGGAGCGACCGGAATTCGAGGACCGGGAAATCATGCTCGACATGCTGGAGGAGCTACGGGGTAGAACAACCACCATCATGGTTACCAACCACGGACCCTACCTCAAGAAAGCCGACAAGGTGCTCTGGATGGAAAAGGGCCGTGTACGCATGTTCGGAAGGGCCGGGGACGTACTCCCTCACCTGCCCGAAGAATACCAATGCTGACAAGGATACCGCCATGAAAAAAAACAATGGAAAAATACGAGTCAGCCGCAAGGATTCCCTGCACCTCTCCCAGGCCCTGCTTTTGGAGGAAACCGGAGTCCCTCGTCTGGTCAGGTCGGTAATCTTCACCCTTATACTAGTCATCGTTGCCTTCATAGTCTGGGCGTCCCTGACGCGTATAGACGAGATTTCCATCGCCAACGGCAAAATCATCCCTTCGGGGCGCGTCAAACGCATCCAGAGTGAAGACGGCGGTGTGATCTCGCAGATCCTGGTACAGGAAGGCCAGGCTGTGCAGAAAGGACAGGAACTCGTCTCCATGGACCCGACGGTTTCGGTTTCCAACTTGGATCAGTACCGCGCCCGGCAAGCGTCTCTGACCCTACGCAAGGAACGGCTCCAGGCCCACATAAACGATCGGACGCCTGATTATTCCAAGGTGGAGGAAAGGTATACGGAATTGGCAGCCCAGCAAGCGCGCCTTCACGCTCAGAAGATCGAATCCATGAACGTGACCAAAGCCATCCTCACCAACCAGATCAAACAGTACCAGGCCGAACTTAAGGAGCTGTCCGGCCGAGAGAAGACATTGCAGGAGCAGTATGAGCTGACCCGGGAGGAATACGAAACCTATGCGGCCCTGTTCGAAAGGGAGTTGGTGGGCAAAACGGAGTTTTTCGGCATCAAGCGCCATTTCCTGCAGGTACAGGAATACTTGAACCAAATACCGGTGCGCCGCATCCAAGTAAACGAAAAGCTCACGGAAAGCAAAAACAGGCTCATCAAACTGCGGGAAGACGCCATGGAGGAATGGATGGATGAACTGGCCACGGTTGAGACCGAGGCCTCGGAAATCCAGGAAGTCATCAAACGATTCCGCATGGATGTATCCCAGCTTTCCATCAGGGCCCCGGAGGACGGCGTGGTGCACAACCTCCAGGTCAATTCCCCAGGCGAAGTGATCAAGCCGGGAGAAACCGTGCTGGAGTTGGTGCCCATGGGCAAGAAGCTTGTGGCCGAGGTGAGGATATCCTCGCGCGACGTGGGGCATGTGCAGATAGGCCAGTCTGCCACGGTCAAACTCACGGCATATGATTATTCGCGATACGGCGGAGCCACGGGCGTACTCACGGATATCTCACCCACCACCATCGTGGATGAAGATGGCCGGGTCTATTACGAAGGCATTGTCACCCTGAAAAGCGACCATCTGACCAAAGGAACCAATAAGCACCTCATCCTGCCGGGCATGACAGTACAGGCGGACATCAAGACCGGCGACAAAACATTGATCGGCTATTTCCTCAAACCCATCTACCTGTCACTGGAGCAATCGTTCCGGGAACGGTAACCTTGGGAGCAGATAAATCCATATCGGCTTCACCCTTGATACAATTTGGCACACTGAGAAACCGCAGCTAAAAGAATCAAAACGGTATCAAACTAGCAGCTATATTATTGATATAACTACCAATACACAAAATAAACCAATGACTCCAAACTCAGTGCGTAGGTTGATTCTCACAGGCAGGCTCACCTCCTTTACACTCCCGCCGGCAGATAAAAGACCACCCAAATTGGTGGCCCTTTATCTGCTGGCATGCATGAAGTCTTAAAAAATCAAACCAATTAGGACATACCTGGTTCCCAAGGGAAGGCGTCACCGACATGAAGCTGCCAAATAGTACGCCAGGAAAAAATCAGCACATTCCGTGGCGGCGCCAACCAACTCCCGCTCTGAAAGCGGCGTGGCGCAGAACATCAGACGGGGCCACAGGGCAACGGTCCTTACCAACCCGACCAGATAAAACAACGCTTTGCCCGGATCTCCATTGCGCAGTTGGCCGTCTTCCATGGCCGCTTTGATCCAGCGAAACGGGGGCTTGGCCGAAAAGTCGACGGCCTGAACCAGAATCTCGCCCAACTCCGGTTTGCCGGCCACTCCCGAAATGACGATCCTGGCCAAACGGATGTGCTCTACACGGTTCAAGTGGGTCAGCATGGCGCGAATGACCGCCTCAAGCTGCTCGCGTACCGGTACGCGAGCATCGTATTCCGGCCACTCCCGAAAATTATCGTTTTGATGCAGGTAGCTGATGATGGCCGAGAATACGGCTTCCTTGCAGTTGTAATACTTGTAGAGAGTGCGCTTGGAGACCTTGGCCGCATCCGCGATCTGCTCCATGCCGGTCCCGGCGAATCCGTGGACCTCGAACTCCCGACACGCCGCCAGAATGATATCTTGCTGTTTTTTCGTCATCTTTTCCAAATTCGATATCCTTGTATTTTCTTTTCTCGAAGGATTTACAGCATAAATATGTACACATCCAACCGTCTCAACACAACTTTTCCAAAATTAAACTATTTATTCCAAAGCAATACCGTACCCCTATTCAAAAGTAAACGATAACGTATACTTTTTACTTGACCAGAGGTATACGCAGTCGTATACCGAAATCGACGGCCCCATGAACACGCGTTGCCATGGGGAAAACCAGCGACCGCAGTTCGCTTTTTTAATCGGAATAAGGTTTAGAAGCTTTACCATAGTAAGGGGCATTCTTCGGCCTGCCGCCGAAGTCACTGCGCCCCCAATTTTTCGAGAGGAGGAATTCATGAAAATAATACGAAGCGGTATGGTGAACTTCGCCATCCATCACTACGAAACAACCATCCTTCTTGTATTATTGCTGACAGTGTGCGCCGGAGCCTTCTTTCCCCAGGTGAAAATCGACACTGACCCCGAACACATGCTCCCGGCGGACGAACCGACCAGACTCTTCCACAACCAGACCAAGAAAACCTTCGCTTTGTCGGAAATCCTGGTACTGGGCATTGTCAACGAAAAGCACCCGGACGGTGTGTTCAATCCGGAAACACTGACCTGCGCCTACCAGTTGGCCCAATACGCCAAAACCCTACGCTGGGAAGACAAGAAAAACCCTGCCAAAACCGGCGGCGTCATCAGCGTGGACATGACAGCCCCATCCGAGGTGGAGCACATCAGCCAGGACGGACCGGGGCGGATATCCTTTGACTGGCTCATGCCCTCGCCACCCAAAACACGGTACGAGGCCATGCAGGTCAGAGAGAAGATCATGGCCAACCCCATGCTTGCCGGCCGTATGGCCTCGGAGGACGGAAAGGCTCTCTGCCTGTACCTGCCGCTCACGGACAAACTGCTGAGCTACAAGGTTTACAAGGCCATGACAGCCAAGATGAAGGAACTCGGCGGCGATGACGAGATCCACATCACCGGCCTGCCCGTTGCGCAGGACGCCATCGGCATTGAAATGTTCTCCGAGATGATGGTCTCCTCCCCGCTGGCCATGGGAACCATCTTCCTGCTGTTGTTCTTCTTTTTCCGCAAGTTGTCCCTGACCGTTCTCCCCATGCTCATCGCCGCGTTCACGGTGGTCACCACCATGGGAACCATGATCGGCATGGGATACGAAGTCCACATCATGAGTTCCATGATACCGGTCTTCCTCATGTCCATCGCCGTGGTGGACTCCATACACATCCTCTCGGAATTCTTCGACTCCTATACAGCGGAAAAAGGCCGGGACAAAACCGTCCGCGAAGTTCTGGGGAAACTTTTCATGCCCATGCTCTACACCTCCCTGACCTCTGCGGCCGGGTTCATTTCGCTGGCTCTGACACCCATCCCCCCGGTCCAGGTGTTCGGCGTCTTCGTGGGCGCAGGAATCATGGTGGCCTGGCTCATGACCGTCATGTTCGTCCCCGCCTTCATCATGGCGCTCCCCAAAAGAGTATTCAACAATTTCGGAATGTCCCTGAAACAGGAAACCCGCGACACGCCCATGACCAGGGCCTTGGCGGCCACGGGAAAGGCCTCCTTCAAGTATGCGAAACCAATCGCCGGACTGCTCATGATTCTGGTCGCCGTCTCCGTTTGGGGAATCACCAAAATCCAAATCAACGACAACCCGGTGAAATGGTTTGCGGAAAGCCATCCCATCCGCAAGGCGGACACGGCATTGCGCAAGCACTTCAGCGGCACCTATCCGGCCTACCTCATTCTGGAAGGGGACAAGGACCAGAGCCTCTCCAAAGCCGAAAAAAGAGACATCCTCACCAGGTTCCACCGTCTTGTCCGGAGCTTGGGCAACAATCCTCAGGCGGAAAAACTGGCCGACAAACTGCTCCGCACCCTTGTGGTGCAGACCTCGGCGGACATGGAACCTTCTTTCCTGGATTCGGCCGTAGCCATTGCGGATCAGGGGCTCAAGGCGTCCGACTCCGACGACGAGTACTTCGCCTATGAAGAATTCAGCAATTTCTTCAAGTTGGAAAAGGAAAAACGCAAACCTTTCAAACAACCGGAAGTCCTCGAGTACGTGGCGGATCTCCAACACCGAGTTGCAGCTTTGGGGCTGGCGGGCAAGAGCGTCTCCGCAGCCGACGTGGTCAGCAAACTCAACCAGGAGCTTATCGACGGCAAACCGATCAACTATCGCGTGCCGAACAAGTTGCAGGGCGTGAGCGAGTGCTACATGCAGTTCCAGCAAAGCCACCGGCCGCACGATCTCTGGCACTTCGTCACCCCGGACTACACCGAATCCTGCACCATGTTCCAGCTCAGCAGCGGCGACAACAAGGTCATGGAAGCCGTGGAAAGCGCCGTGAACAGCTTCTTCGGCAACAATCCTCCCCCTGCGCACCTCACGCAGCGCTGGGCCGGGCTCACCTACATCAACGTAGCCTGGCAGAGCCAAATGGTGCAGGGAATGCTCCGCTCTTTCCTGGGCAGCTTCGGCATAGTCCTGGTCATGGTCGTCTGCCTGTTCAGATCGTTCAAGTGGGGCTTCCTGTGCATGATTCCCCTGACCATGACCATCGCCCTCATCTACGGATTCATCGGGATCATCGGGAAGGATTACGACATGCCGGTGGCCGTGCTCGGCGTGCTCACCCTGGGCATGTCCGTGGACTTCGCCATCCACTTCGTGGAGCGTTGCCGGAACATCTACGCGGAAACCGGCTCATGGGAGGAAACACTGCCAAGAATATTCAAAGAACCGGCCAGGGCCATCAGCCGCAACGTGTTGGTCATTTCCATCGGCTTCCTGCCGCTGTTGGTGTCCTCCTTGGTGCCGTACAAGACCACCAGTCTGCTGCTCTCCTCCATCATGCTCCTTTCCGGAGTGCTCACCCTCGTAGTTCTGCCGGCCATCATCACCATGGCCCCCAACTGGTTCTTCGCCCGCGAGTCCGTACGGACGGACTCCTATGAAAAGGTGGAGCACAGCAAAGTCATCGAACAACACGACTAAAAGGAGAAGACAATGCAACGGAAACTGTTGGCAACAACCTTGGTCGCCATGGTCGTCCTGAGCGCAGGCGCCTGCCTCGCCCAGGCCATGACCGCGGATGAAATCGTATGCAAATCAAACCATGCCGCCCTTTACCAGGGAAGCACCTGCAAGGGGAAAGTGACCCTGGAGATCACCGACGCCCAGGGGCGCATCCGCAAGAGAGAGCTGAACACCCTCAGGAAGAACATGGATGAACAAGACGGAGCACAGAACTACATGACCTACTTCAAGTCTCCAGCGGACGTGCGTAAAATGGTCTTCCTGGTGCACAAAACCGTGGAGCAGGGAGAGGACGACGACCGTTGGCTGTATATGCCGAGCATGGATCTGGTGAAACGCATCGCCGCGGGCGACAAACGCACCAGCTTTGCAGGGTCGGACTTCCTGTACGAAGACATCTCCGGCCGAAACATCACGGCGGATGTACATGAATTGGGCGAGGAAACCGACGGGTACCATGTAATCCGCAACACGCCCAAGGATCCGGCCAGCGTTGAGTTCTCCCACTATGTGGCATACATCGACAAGAACACCTACATCCCCATGCGGGTGGAATACTTCAAGAACGGGTCCACTCCCTACCGGATCATGCAGGTCCTCCAGGTGGAGAACATCGTCTCGGCCGCCCCCAAGAACGGCAAGACCTACCCCACCGTGACGGAATCCCAGGTGAAGAATCTGGAAACCGGGAGCAGCACGGTCATGGACTTCACGGACGTGTTTTACGACATTCCCCTCAAGAACGGCATCTTCGGTGAAAGATATCTCAGGCGTCCCCCCAGAGAGGTGATGCGATGAGACCGGCCACCCTTGCGGCGGCCATGTGGCTGGGGCTGTTCGCAGCCCTGGCCGCACCGCCCTGCTTCTTTGCGCAGGAGGGCTTCGCCTCCTCCCTGCGCAACCTCCTGGACCCGTTGGAAATCAACGGTTTCGTGGAAACCCGCGTGGGGATGCGTACGGGCAGGGACCCCAACGAAAAGGATTTTTCCATTGCTGAAACCAGGATGCAGTTGGAATTGTTCACCAGTACGGAAAACGCCGACTTCAAATACAAGGGCGACCTGCGCCTGGACGGAGTCAGGAACCAGACAGGCTATGAAACACGGGAAGCGTGGGTCTTCTCAAGGCCGAACGATTCCGTGGACATCAAGGTCGGAACCCAGGTGCTGACCTGGGGAACCGGCGGCCTGGTCTTCCTCAACGACCTCTTTCCCAAGGACTGGCAATCGTTTTTCATCGGGCGGGATGCGGAATACCTCAAGGCGCCGAGCACCGCAGCCAAGGTCGGGCTGTTCAGCGACTTCGCCAACCTGGATCTGGTATACACCCCGCAGTTCAACCCGGACCGGTACGTCAACGGCGAATACGTTTCCTATTGGGACCCGAACCGCGAAAAACGGGTGGGTAACAAGGACACAATGAAGGTGGATACGCCTCAGACATGGTTTGAGGATGACGAATTCGCTGCGCGGCTCTACCGGGCCGCAGGCAGCTACGAACTGGCGCTCTACGCCTACCGGGGATTCTGGAAAACCCCGGAAGGCATGAGCGACAAAGGCACGTCGACTTTTCCCGAGCTGAACGCATACGGCGCCAGCGCACGCGGCCCGGTGGGCCCCGGCATAGGCAACGTGGAATTCGCCTATTATCATTCCCCGGAAAGCCACGGCGGAGAAAACAGCGCGGTGCGCAACTCGGAAATCCGCTACCTGGTCGGCTACACACAGGACCTTTGGACTGATTTCAACGCGGCCGTCCAGTACTATGTTGAACAAAAGCTGGACTATGGTGAATACCGGAAACGAACGGCGGCGGCCAAACAGAAGGACGAATTCCGCCATGTGCTGACCCTGCAACTGACCCAGTTGCTCATGAATCAAAACCTGACCCTGGCTCTGGACGCCTATCTTTCCCCCAGCGACCAGGACGCCTACCTGCGCCCCTCCGCACAGTACAAGGTCTCTGATCGAACCACCGTGGGTATCGGAGCCAACGTATTCATGGGCGAACATAAGGACACCTTTTTCGGCCAATTCGAAAAAAACACCAACATATACACATTTCTGCGCTACAGCTTCTAAGCGCACCGGCGACAGAAGAATCAATCATGGACGGGTAAAGGGATATCTTGACAAAATAGTACAGCATCTTTATCAAACAAACATGAACAACTCCGACGAATCCATACAGCACCTCACCAGCAGGCTCATGCGCATCATCAACAAGCACTGCCGCATCGAGGAACTGCCCATCCGCATGGGCAAGAACTCGGGCCTGACGGCCAAGGAGGTGCACTGTATCCAGGCCATCGGCAAAAACGAAGGCATCAACATCAAAAATATCGGCGATACGCTGGGCGTCACCAAAAGTGCGGCCTCGCAGATGGTAGGCAAACTTGAGAAAAAGGGCTTTACCCGCAAGGAAAGAGCCGCGGACAACGACAAGGAGGTCCTGGCCTTTCTCACCGACGCGGGGTGGGAGGCATTCGAGGCGCACCAGGAATTCCATGAACGTCACCTGCGCACATTGAAGGAACGGTTGCAGGACTTTCCGGACACCCAGATCGCATTGGCTTCGGCAATTCTCGCCGTGGTGGAAACCGTGGTCAACGAACGCATGGCCGAATTATTCGGCGAGTAATTTTTTTGCAAATAAGGTTTAATAGTTAAACCTTATTCCTCGTTTTCATTAACGCAATGGTTTTACTGGCCTTTATTTGCTGACTACATACGGCAACAAGGTTTAGAACATAAACCATATTGACGAATAATCGTCAGGAGAACACACCATGCACAGTCTGGGAATCGACATGGGATACTCGGCCGTCAAGGCCGCTGTCCTGGGGCCGGACGGCAGGGTCGTCCATTCGGAATACGTCCTGCACCGGGGAAATGTGGCAGAGTCCCTGCGCGCCATGCTGGCCCGTATTCAAAAACGACCTGAGGCCGATCGCATTTGCCGGGGCGCGGTCATGGGGAGCGGCAGCGCGTTTCTCTCCGACGGGAACACCGTCCAGGTCAATGAGGCGGCCGCCTTGATAGAAGGCGCACTTCACCTGAACGACGACTGCGCCTCCATCATCGAAATGGGCGGACAGACCGCCAAATTCATCACCGGATTCAGTCGGGAGGACAAGGCGGGAGTCTCCATCTCCGCCACCTCCAACTGCTCGTCCGGCACGGGCTCCTTCTTGGAGGAACAGGTCTCGCGGCTGGGCATGGACATCGAAGACTATTCAACCCATGCGGCCAGGGCCACATTCATTCCCCGGATCGCCGGACGATGCAGTGTGTTCGCCAAGACCGACATCACCCACCACCAGCAGGAAGGCGTGTCCGTTCCGGACATTCTGGCCGGGCTTGCCCATGCAGTGGTCAGGAACTATCGGGCCGCAGTCATGCGCCGCCTCCCCAGAAACAAGCCCATGCTTTTCGTGGGCGGAGTTTGCCGCAACAACGCCATCACCGACGCCATGAATACCTTGCTGGGATTGGAGCCCGGAGAACTGCTGGTACACGATCATTCGGCCATGGCCGGAGCAATCGGTGCGGCCATCCTGTCGGCCAAAGACAACTTGGCGCTGGATCTGCCCAAGGTCAGGGAAAGCCTCGAACGAGCCCCTTTGCAGCCCACACACGATGGGGGCAGGCTGCCCCCCCTGGCTGGCCTGGGCTACGACGAAGGCGAGGGCAAGCATGTCTGCGCCCCGCTGCCAGAGAGCAGTACGGCCACTTGCTGGCTGGGCATCGACGTGGGGTCCACCAGCACCAACCTCGCGCTCGTGGACGAAGAGAACAGGATACTGGCCTACCGCTACCTGAGAACCGCCGGGGACCCGGTCCGGGCCGTACGCACCGGCCTTGCCGAACTGAAACGGGAGGTGGGCGACGCCGTCACCGTGGCTGGGGCGGCCACCACCGGGTCGGGACGGTACATGACCGGACGCCTGGTGGGCGCGGACGTGATCCGCGACGAAATCACGACCCAGGCCAGGGCTGCCGTGGCCATCGACCCCAAGGTGGACACCATCTTCGAGATCGGCGGTCAGGACTCCAAGTTCATTTCCCTGGAAGACGGTGTAGTCACCGATTTCCAGATGAACAAAGTCTGCGCGGCAGGCACGGGTTCCTTCATCGAGGAACAGGCAAAAAAACTGGGCATCGCCCTGAAGGACATCGGCCCCACGGCCCTGGCCGGAAAACACCCTGTCAGCCTGGGGGAGCGTTGCACCGTGTTCATGGAAACGAGCATTGCGGCTCATCTGGCCCACGGCGCTGCCGCCGGCAACCTGGCCGCCGGACTCTGCTACTCCATCGTCAAGAACTACCTGAACCGCGTGGTGGGAAAAAAGCCCATCGGCCGCACCATCTTCCTGCAGGGTGGAGTGGCCCACAACCAGGGGGTGGTCAACGCCTTTCGGGCCGTCACGGGAAGCTATGTGAACGTGCCTCCCTTCTTCAGCATCACCGGCGCATTCGGCGCAGCCATGCTGGCCCGCGAGCAAATGACCGCCGAAGGCAAACAGGGGACCTCGTTCAAGGGATTCACTCCGCCGCCCCTGGATGAGAGCAAGTCCGAGGCGCAGGCCGACATGGTGACAGCTTCGGATTTCAACCGGAAGGTGCACGATTTCATCTTCGCGGGCTATGACCCGACCCCTGATCCGAAAAAGAGAACCGTGGGCATCCCCCGTGCCCTGTTCACCTTCGGCATGTTCCCCCTGTTCTTTCCCTTCTTCCGTGAACTGGGCTTCAACGTGCAACTCTCCGAGCCCACCTCCGAGAAAACCATCCGGCTGGCCCAGGACTATTCTCTGGACGAAACCTGCTATCCGGTAAAGCTCATCAACGGGCATGCCGCCGAACTGGTGGAAAAAGGCGTGGACTACCTGTTCTTCCCTGACCTCTACACCGTGTTCCACCCCGGCTCGCAATCCCGCCAGACCTACGGCTGCGCCTACATGCAGCTGGCCTTCAAAATCATCAACAAGGCCATGGACCTGGAAAGCAAAGGAATCAAGCTGCTGGCCCCCACCATCGCCTTCAACCTGGGCCAGGAATTCATGCGCAATTCGTTCATGAGCATCGGCAGGGAAATGGGCAAAAGCGAACAGGAAACCGGGGCCGCCCTGCAAAAGGCCATGGAATCCTTCAACGGGTTTCACAAGAAGATGGAACAGCGCAGCAGGGACGCCATCGCCGAGCTGCCCGCTGGTCGCAAGACCTTCGTACTCATCTCCAAGATTTACGGCGTGGCCGACCCGGTGCTTAACCTGGGCATCCCGGACAAACTGGCGGACATGGGATACCAGACCCTGCCCTGCTACGACATGCCCGAGGTGGACATCTTCCGACAGCACCCCAACATGTACTGGCCCTTCGGCCAGCATATTCTGGAGGCGGCAAAGCTGGTGAGCAGGCACCCAAACCTTTATGCGGTGTTCCTCACACATCACGGCTGCGGGCCGGATACGGTGACCGCCCACTACTTCAAGGAGATCATGGGCTCCAAGCCCTATCTGACCATCGAGGTGGACGAGCACTCCTCGGGCGTTGGTGTGTTGACCCGCGTAGAGGCCTTCGTGAACAGCCTGGGCAGGGTCGCGCCGCAACAGGCGGGACCGCTGGATACTTATACCGACATCCCCAGGGAGGATCCGGTGCGAATCACCACGGACACGGGCGACGCGCTGTCGGGCACCCTGCTGCTGCCCCGCCTGTATCCCTATGCGGACCTGGCATGCGGAGCACTCCAGGCAGAGGGGATTGATGCGCAACTGCTCGGTGAAACCACGGACGCATCCATCGACCGTGGCAGGGAACACACCGTGACCAACGAATACTATTCCCTGGCCGCCCTGCTGGGCGACGTGCTGTCCACCCTCAAGGGGACCAGGACGTCAGCCAGGGAGACCACCCTGCTTCTGCCCCAGAACGAGGGGGCCGAGGTGGACGGCCAGTACACCAGGCTCCTGCGCGCAAAACTGGACAGTTGCGGCCTGCGCAACGTGAAACTGCTCTCCCCCTTCCTGGAAGATCTGGTCTCCATGGGTGAGCGCCACGTGAACACTTTGTTCCTGTGCCTGCTGGCCGGGGACATGGTGCTCCTGGCTCCGCGAAAAGACCGGCCCGGGCTCCTGAAACGGCTCCTGGAACTGGTGCGCGAAAAGCAACTGACCCTGGAAACGCTCACGGCCATGGCCGAAACAATTCGTCCTTCGATTCAGTCAAAAAACGGTTCCAAAACAGTGCTGGCCATCGGCGAGCCTCTGGTGCTCTTCAACGACATCCTCAACGACAACACCTTCAAGGAGCTGGAAAGGCAGGGACACAGGGTGGTCTATGCGCCCATGAGCGAATACCTGTGGAGCTTCTGGAACGACTATGTCCGACAGAGCACCAACGGCCAGGAAGCGGGCATCTTCAAGCGGCTGGCGAGGTTCGCCAAAAAGATGGGGGCCCTGAGCAAGGCCCTCGCCACGGCAAGCCCGTACGAAAAGGATATGGACCAACTCACGGTATCCGCCGACCGCACCCTGGGCTATTACGCGGGAACCTTCGGCAGGTATCGCGGTTCAAAACCGACCGGACTTCTCTCCGGCGTGGAGGGCGTCATCACGGTGACCTCCATGTACGAGAACACCGGCATCTCCCTGGGCATCCTGCACAATGGGCCGGAGGAAGGGCAAACCCTGCCCACGTTGAACCTGACCTTTGACGGCAACCGAAATGAAAATGACAGGGTGAAAGTGGAATCCTTTATTTATTATATCTAGTTGCAGGAGGAACATATGAATACCCATCACCGAGGATGCAAAAAACAGCTTGCGCACGGACGCGGCCCCACCAGCTACAAGATGCACGATTCCGATCTCGTGTTCAGGATTCTTTCCCTGAACGAAGGCAGCACCTTCCTGGACCTGGGCTGCGGCCCTGGGGACTATTCGATCCATGCTGCAAAGCTCGTCGGAAAACACGGGCAGGTCTACGCTGTGGACCAGAGCAGCCGCATGATGGATGAAGTGGACCGGCAAGCCTCCGAACACAGGCTCGGCAACCTCCTGACCCTGACCCAGGATATGACCGACCCCATTCCTCTGCCCGAGGAAAGCGTGGATACCTGCCTGCTCTCCACCTCCCTGCATTGTCTCGATTTCAGGAGCCAGGCGCCGGCGGTGTTCCGGGAATTGCACAGAATCCTCAAAAGGGACGGCGTCCTGGCAGTGTTGGAGTGCAAAAAGGAGGAAATGGATTTCGGCCCGCCGCTGCACATGCGCATCTCGGCCGGGGAGATCGCCGAACTCATCGACAACAACGGCTACCGGCAGATCAGCTACGCGGACCTCGGCGTCAACTACATGGTACGATTCCGCAAGGCTCCCCTGCCGGGCGCCCCCAATAACCCAACACCAAAAGAGGCAAACCAATGAACATCCTGAACATCTATGCGTCCCTCAACGGCCAGACAGAAAAAATCGCCATGGAAATCGAACAGGCCTGCGTGACCAAGGGATGCTCCGTGACCACCGTCAACGTCGGCAAACAAGCCCAGGAGATCGACCTCCTGAAAAGCGATCTGACCTTCATCGGCTCGGGCGTCTACACCTGGTTGCCGGGCAAACGCATGCTCAAATGGATCGGCGGGCAGCTGGCCTCCGCTCGGGACAGCAACCTGATCCTGCCCGCCTCGCCACGGCTTCCCGGCAGGTTCGCCTGCGTCTACTGCACCTATGCCGGCCCGCACACGGGCGAGGCCGAGGCAACTCCGGCCATCAAATACATGGGCCAGCTCTTCGACCACCTGGGCATCGCCGTGGCCGCGGAATGGGCCATCCCGAGCGCATTCGTTCCCGAAAACATGCGGCACATGAATACTTCAGGCAGGTTGGGCGACATCGAAGGCCGTCCGGACAAGAATGACCTGAAACAGATCAATGAGCGGACCGGAGGCCTCATTGACTCGCTGCGCCTTGCCTTGGAGGTCGAGACGCCACTCAACTGAGGCTCCTTTGGCAAACGATCCCGGCCGTTTTGTTGAAGTCTGCCGGGATCGTGATTTATCTTGCCTGTCATGCAGCGTGTTCAATGAAGAGATATCCGCCAAGACCGACGGAGAACCCGGATCAGCGACTTTCTCTCAAGCCGATCCACCTGTCTACCGGGGCAGATATTTCGGGAACGGCAATCCCGGCAACAGGCAAATCCGTAGACTTTGCGGCTCTCATCTTTGGTACAATTGGGTACGCAGCGAAAGTGGAAACTGTATCAAAATCATATCCAATTGAGCCTGTCACCTTGAGCCGAACAGGCAGACTCGACTCCTGTATGCTTCCGCCTGGAAACAAAAAACGCCGCACGGGCATAAAGCTGTGCGGCGTTTTTGCGCTTGGCATCAATGAGACTGCTGCACAAACCTCCCAACTGTGTGACAGGCCGAGCAAACATTTTCAAACAAGGACAGACTGCCCAAAAGCACGAATCGAGAACGGCGCCACTATCCGCTCAAGCACCCCCTGCACTTTGGAAATGGCGACACCGTAATTGGTGATGGGGACACCGCGCAGCCGGCACTCCCGAATCCGCCTCAAAACCTCCCGCCGGTTGGTCATGCATCCCCCGCAATGGACGACCAGGCTGTATTGCTCCAGATCATCGGGGAAATCGTGTCCGGCGTAGACATCGAAAGAAAGGTCACGCCCCGTATACTGCGATATCCAGCGGGGAATCTTCACCCGACCGATGTCGTCGGCCACTGGGTGATGGGAACAGGCTTCACACATGAGCACCTTTGCGCCGTCCCGAAGCGCATCAATGGCGGCGGCTCCTTGGAGGAATACATCAAGGTCGCCCTTGTAGCGAGCGAAAAGGGTCGAAAAAGTGGTCAGGGGGACTTCCTCCGGCACGTCTCCAGCCACGCTCATGACCACCTGGGAATCCGTAATGACCAGGGCCGGAGTACGATGCAATCCCGCCAGAACTTCCTCCACTTCCCGCTCCTTGACCGTCACGGCCAGGGCGTCGGAATCGAGAATTTCACGAATAACCTGGACCTGGGGCAGGATGAGGCGTCCCTTGGGCGCTGCCAGGTCGATGGGCACCACACAGACGACCCAGTCCCCTTCGTGGATAAGATCCCCGGCAAGCAAAGGCTCTTCCAACATTTCGGGCGGCGCGGAGTTGATGAGGACGGCCTTGAGTTCGTCGATGCCGTTCCCTGTTTTCGAGGAAACGGTCACATGACGTATGCCCTGCTCCGAGCACCATTCAAGAGCGTCCCTGTCCGGACTCGAAATGTCGGCCTTGTTGAAGGCAACCACCACCGGCAGCCCCAGGTCTTGCATGTCTTGGACGAGTTCGTGTTCCAGGGAAGAAAGGCCTTTTTCGCCGGCCACCACCAGGGCCACGTCCGTACGGAAAAGCACCTTGCGCGTGGCCTGGACCCGAAGTCTGCCCAGTTCCCCGTCGTCGTCCAGGCCGGCCGTGTCGTAAAAAGTGACCGGTCCGAGTGGCAGCAGTTCGTACTGTTTGGCCACCGGATCGGTGGTCGTGCCCGGCGTTTCCGAAGCGATGGCCACGTCCTGCCCGGCCAAAGCGTTTATGAGCGATGACTTACCGGCATTGCGCCTTCCCGCAAGCGTGATCACCAGCCGGACACCGCGCGGAACCTTGTTCGACATATTCCCTCCTGGGAGAAAAACCTTTTGCAGAGGACGGAACGAATCCCATATCCGAAATACTCGTCCTGACATGGCGAAGCTTTGCCTGAACCGTCATTTCCGAAGTATTCTTGCCAGGATATATGGCATAATCGGTCTTGAACTGGTCCGGCGTGAAAGAGGGCATAATCACGTTGCAACCTTTTTTCAGCCCTGTCATGCGTGCTCCGGGTGAAATCGCATCCAAGGCGCTCGTTGCCGGGATATTGGCCTGCGGACACAACAGCCTCATCAGGGCGGCGGCCCTGAAGGCTTGGTCGAGTCCTCCCTGTCCGGCGTTTGCCAGCGGGGTGTCCGGGTTGGGCACGAAAGGCCCCACGGCGATCATGTCCAGATCCAGCTGTTCAAGCAGAAGCAGATCCCGCATCAGGTCGAACAGATCCGTATCCGGCAGGCCGACGATGATGCCGGAACCCACCTCATACCCGAGACGTTTGATCCCCTCGAGACGATACAGTCGCTCCTTGAAGCTTTCACCGCACCGGAACCGTTCGTACAGCTTCACATGGCCGGTCTCCACCTTGAGCAGGCAGCGGTCCGCGCCGCAGTCCCGCCAATAGGCGTACTCGTCAAGGCTGCGGTCGCCCAGGGAGAGGGTCACGGCCACATCATGGCGCTGCTTGATTCTTTCAATGACCGAACCGATCTCGATCGCGTCATACCCGAAGTCGTCACCGGACTGGAGAACGATGGTTCCCAGCCCCTCCCCCGCCACAAGATCGGCTGCCCGGACAATGTCGTCGGGGTGCAAGCGGTAGCGCTTCACACCCCTGTTGGAAACGCGCAACCCGCAATACTGGCAGTCCTTGTGGCAGACATTCGAAAACTCGATGATACCGCGAAGATAGACTTCATCCCCGAAAACGGTTTGGCGTTTTTCGTCGGCCAGAGAGTAGAGCCGGGCATCATCCCCACCACTCAGGAAATCGACCATCTCCTTTTCACCAATCGCCTTCATCAATCCCTCCGTCACTCATGGCGTTTGCACAATCCGAGACAACCCGATAACAGGCCCGTTCCCAGTCGGTGACCGATTCCGGCGGCCCGTGCGGCATCCAGGACAACATTCGTTCCACATCCGCCTCCACCCGGGTCCACCAACCCTGGCCGGCGGGAACGGAAGAGACAGCGTAATGTCCGAAAAGAATGTTGTCATCGATCAACAGAATGGGCAGGCTCGGCCTTCGTTTGAGAACATGAATCCGTACCTGTGAAGGAAATTCAGAGGACAGTTCGTCAAGAAAGCGCCAGGACGTTTCCAGTTCCGTCCCGGCACTTCGGACGGAACCGCCGCGAAGCACCGTGAAAAAACAGGTGCACCATGCTTCCGGCCGGCGCGGCAACGTGACGATGTCCATGCCGCAACCGCCGGGACGCCTCAAGAAATCCCGTACCGCTTCACCATGGCGATCCGACCGGGCAAACGGGGAATAGATGGAAGCGTGCCAGACGATCCTGCGCGTGGCCGAGGCCATCAGGGCCGGCACATCAAAGGCCAGAATGCCGGGCTTGATCATTGTCGTCCTTCAGCGAAAGGGTTTTCTTCGAGAACGTACCCGACCCTGCACAAATTGGCGGGACTGAGCATGGCATCGACCTGCTCCTGCGTGGCCAGCCCGGACGCCGCCAAATGCTCACGCAGCCCGATGCCTGCTTCCGCAGCTTCATGCAACAGCCTTTCCACGGTTTTGTACCCCCAATAGGGAACCAACAAGGTTGCCAGCCCTCGGCAGTTGTCGGCCATGGCTCTGCAGGAATCCCCGTTCGCGGTTATCCCCCGACAGAGCTCGGTCAGCGCCTCGGTCGCCGAGGCAAGAAGATCGAGCGACTCCAACAAGGTGTGGGCCAGCAGCGGCATGAGATGATTGAGATCCAGCTGGCCGCACGCCGCGGAAACGGCAAACACATGGTCGTTGCCCATTACCCGCAAGGCCACCTGGGAAACCGCTTCGGGGACCACGGGGTTGATTTTTCCGGCCATGATGCTGGACCCGGTCTGCACGGCTGGGAGCGTGATTTCCCCCAAACCCGTGGACGGGCCGCTGGCCATGAGCCGCAGATCGGAGCAGACCTTGAACAGATTGACGGCATAAGTCTTGAGCATGCCGAAGACTTCCACGAAACGATCCATGTTCTGCGTGGCGTCCACCATGTTTTCAGCCCGGGAAACGGGCAGGCCCGTGTTGCGCCGAAGCATTCCCACCACCTTGAGAATGTACTCCCTCGGAGCCCCCACGCCCGTGCCCAGGACGGTTCCTCCGAGATTGACGCGTTTGATCCGTTCGCGGCATTTGAAAATTCTCCAACGGTCTCGGGAAAAGGCCTCGGCATAGGCGCCGAACGTCATGCCGAGCGTCATGGGCACGGCGTCCATCAATTCGGTGCGTCCGGCCTTGACGACCCCGCGAAACGCGCCTTCCTGTTCCTGAAACGCCGACTGCAGCCCGGCAATGTGGTCCTCCAGCCCCTTGAGCAGCCGCAAAGCAGCCACAGCCAGGGCCGTAGGGAACACGTCGTTGGTGGACTGATGCATGTTGACGTCGTGAAAGGGATGGACGACGCCGTAATCCCCCAGACTTCCGCCCAGCAACTCGACGGCCCGGTTGGCAAGGACCTCGTTGGCGTTCATGTTGGTGGAAGTACCGGCCCCTCCCTGGTAGGGATCGACAATGAACTGATCGTGCAATCGTCCGTCGGCGACCTCCCGGCAGGCCTGCTCCAACGCCTGGGCGCGGGCGGCTTCGAGACATCCCAGTTCAGCGTTGGTCTGCGCGCAGGCACACTTGACGTCGGCCAACGCCCGGATGAATTCGGGGTGAATGCATTGCCCCGAAAACGGAAAAGCCCGGGCGCTCCTCAGGGAATGGATGCCGTAATAAGCTGCTGCGGGAATCTCCAGGGCCCCCAGGGCATCGTTCTCGATACGCGTATCAGACATGTGTGCGGCAAGGCCGCGCCCGGAAAACGGACGCGGCCCAGAGGTTTAAAGGTACAGATCCCGTTCGCCCTGCTCCATCCGCTGCAATCGGTCCATGAGCAGGTCCCGGCGTTTTTCGTCGGAGTAGTGATCCAGCTCATCACGAATGAGCTTTTCACCGGCCGCCTTGGTTTCAGGCGAGGCATAATCCTCCAAATATTCCTTGAAGGTCAGCAATCCGTTGGGAAGACAGAACTTCTGGATGAAACCGGTTTTGGCAAGCTCCATGAAATGCTCCCCGGTCCGCCCCAGGCGGTAGCACGCCGTACACCAGGATGGCACATAGCCGTGCTCGGAAACTATGGAGCAGATGACCTCGTCCAGGCTGCGGCTGTCGTCCACGCAGAATTGCTGTACTTCGGGCCGATCGTATTCCGGGTCATGATAGGCGCCCGGATAGGTCCGGGAACCGGCCGAAAGCTGGGACACGCCCACTTCAAGCAGTTCCTTCCGGAATTCGGCGCCTTCCCGCGTCGTCAGAATCAGGCCGGTGTACGGCACTGCAAGGCGCAGAATGGCCACGATCTTCTTGAATTCATGGTCCGTGGTCGGATACGGGGGGTTGAAGGCTATATCCGCCCCGAGGGCCGGTTCAAGACGCGGAAAGGAAATGGTATGCGGCCCGACGCCCCAGTCCGTTTCCAGCTGATTACAGTGATGCAGAAGCGCCAGGATGTCGAAAGCCGGATCGAAAATCCCGAACAACACTCCCATGCCCACATCGTCAATTCCCGCTTCCTGCGCCCGATGCATGGCATGAAGCCTCCACAGGAAGTCGGCCTTGGGGCCTGCGGGATGCAGTTTGGCGTATGTCTCTCTGTGGTACGTTTCCTGAAAACACTGATAGGTACCGATGCCGACCTCATGGAGTCTCTTGAAACCTTCGACATCCAAAGGGGCGCAGTTGACGTTGACTCTTCGTATCTCCCCACTCTTGCCCGAGGAGATGGAGTACACGTCCTCCACGGTTCTGGCGATCCAGTCCGCCCCGAATTTGGGGTGCTCGCCGTACACCAACAGAAGCCGCTTGTGGCCCAGTTTTTCCAGTACCTCGACCTCGCGCTGAATCTCGAGCGAAGACAGGGTGCGCCGATCAAGATCGCCGTTCGTTGCCTTGAAACCGCAGTAGGCGCACTGGTTACCGCACTCGTTGGTGATGTACAGGGGCGCGAAAAGAACCAAACGGTTTCCGTAGATGGCCTTTTTGATACCTATGGCCGTCTCGAAAATGGCTTCATCCAGCTCCTGGTCGCCGTTCTTGAGCAGGACCGCCACCTCGTACGGCGTCAGCCCCTTTTTCTCCGAAGCCTTGGAAATGACGTCAAGCACTTCCTGGCGGTCGCACTTTTCCGCCCTTTCGATGTCGGCCCAGATCCCGGCCTCGTCGATGAAATTGTGATACTCCCCACTCCGCTCTCGTTGCCCGTTCATAACTGCCTCCCGGTTTCAAACCATCAACGATTTGACGCGAACGCCCTGGATCATTCCCAGCTTACCGGTCAATGCCCCCAACTCGTCGGTCGTGGATTCCACGATGAGTCCGATGACGTTGACTCCCTTGTCCTTGTAGGGAAGCCCGATCCGACCGACGATCAGATCGCCGAACGCCCCGAGCATCTCGTTCACTTTCGGGGCCGCTGATTGACGTTCCTGGATGATGACGCCGATGATTCCGATTCGTTTTTCCATGATTCCTCCAACCACCAATTTCATGTGAGCATCCAAACGGAAATAATGGCCGCAGGAGGGCAAAACATGGAAACGGAGAGGCGGGAGAATGATACCGGCAAAAGAAAGAGGGGCCGGGAGACCCCCGCCCTTTGGTTCAGACACATTTCCTTCCCGCAGGCAGCATATCTCCGTACTTAGGTGTTCTGCGCAGCACGTTGCATCATTATGTGCTACAAATCAAGAAAAAATATTACTGAAGGAATACTAAATTTAAAAATGTATTCCAAAACAGAAGAGTTTCGTTGCCGGGTCAAGGAGGGATTGAAAAGAATCGGGCCCTTGGGTCAGACAACCTCGCCTCAGGCCGGGTGGGGTGTGTGCTACATGCTCAGGGTAACGCCCTTGCTTTTCAGGGCCTTGATGCTCGCACTCCTGTCTTTATACTCGGTATGCAGGAGATGATGCGACTTATGGCCGCAAGGTCCGTCATGCAGGAAACCATGCTTCTTGTCGTAGATTTTCTGGACCATGGGGTTGTCCTGAGACTTCCTGACCTTGTATATGTGCGCGTCCGCATCGTATACCTGCTTCTGCCGCATGCCCACCATATTCATGGCCGCAGCGAACACTTCCTTGGTCATGTTCACGGACAGGACGGCATACCCGGCCATGATGCCGCATGCCTTCATGAATCCGCGCCTGCTCATCTTCATAGCTTTCATTTTCGTTCCTCCTTAGGCCTCGGGCTTCCTGGCGTTGTACCTGCGGTTCACCTTTGCGATCATGCTTCTGAAAAGCGATGCCCGCACATCGGGATCGATGGGCTGGCCGCCGCCGTTGACGCACCCGCCCGGGCAGGCCATGATTTCGATGAAGTGGTAAGGAGATTTGCCCGCCTTCACCTCTTCACACAGCTTTTGGGCATTGCTCAGCCCGCTGCACACTGCAACCTTGACCGTACCGAAGTTGGGAACCTTCACATCCGCGGCCCTGATCCCCTCATGGGTACGAACCACCTTGATGTCCGGATCGTTGAGCTTCTGGCCGGACAGCACCTCGTAGGCCAAACGAAGAGCGGCTTCCATAACCCCGCCGCTGGTTCCGAAGATGGTGGCCGCGCCAGTGGATTCACCAAGGACCGGATCGGGATCTTCGTCCGGCAGGCTATTGAAGTTGATTCCGGCCTTCTTGATCATGTAAGCCAACTCGCGGGTGTTGATGGTGGCGTCGATATCCCGCTGGCCGCTGTCGTCCATCTCCGGACGCATCCCCTCGTACTTTTTGGCCACACACGGCATGATGGAAACCGTGTACATCTTTTTGGGCTTGGTTCCGGTTTCCTGTGCGCCGTAGGTCTTGGCCAGAGGGCCGAGCATGCCGATGGGCGACTTGCAGGTGGAAACATGGGGCAGCAGCTCCGGATGGAAGCTTTCCACGAATTTCACCCAGCCGGGACAGCAGGACGTGAACTGCGGCAAAGGAAGCGTGCCTTCCTTGCCCGCGTTCTTCACGCGGCCGATCAACTCTGTACCTTCCTCCATGATGGTCACGTCCGCAGTGAACTCATTGTCCCAGATGTAGTCAAAGCCGAGCTTGCGCAGCGCAGCGTGCATCTTCCCGCCCACATAGGTCCCGGTGGGGGCGCCGAAGCACTCGCCCAACCCGTAGCGGACCGCCGGAGCGGGCATGGACACCACCACCGTATCCGGGTCCTTCAACTTTTCAAACAGCTCGTCCACATACGAAACGCCTTCGTAAATGGCCCCATACGGACAGTTCACCAGACACTGACCGCAATTCATGCAAGCCGCGGGATCGACAACCTGGCGGATCTCATCATCATTGATGACCTTGATCGCGCCGGTGCCGCACACCTCCTCACAGGTCCCGCACGCCTCACACTTGTCGGTATCAACCTGGACGAAAAAAATGCTGTCCGGATCAACACCCTTGGGCGCGTTGCCCTGATACATGACGCCTTCAATGGATCTCATGATTCCTCCTTGTCTCATAGGATTGAAGACGAATCGGCCTGAACCTCTTTCAGGTCGACCAGACTGTGCTCCAAGACAATTTCGTATTCACATTGGAAGCATGTTTTTAGAATACGAAATTAAATATGGTAACACCATATAGCTACTATTTTAATATATGTACACATGTCAACTCATCTTTTCCTGGTGAAAGAGCCAACCTGCCGACAGCAACGCGTAGCTGAAGTGAGCATCGATACGTGGCACGCTTCAGCAATAGTACAGCCAGGTACATTTCGAAGCCGAACCCAAGACATCAGAACTGTACCAAAACAAGATCATCAATTTGTTTTTCTAAATAAAAGCCAACAATTTCAGCTCACACTATTAAACTTCAAATTCAGTGTGCGGGCTGATCCTCACAGAAACACTCACCCCTGACGGCTTCCGACAAGGTAAACCCCACCCAAATGGGTAGATTTTTCTCGCCAAAAGCAAAGGACTCCTGCACAGCTTCGGACCATTGGGGATCGTTCAGATGCAGGAAAAGATGTTCGTCAGATTGAGAACATCATGACTTGGAACAGGGGGATCGCCCACCTCCCGCCCGTGTTGCGTAGCACCCACCAAAATATTCAACCTATCGATTGACAAAGTACGATTGACCACATAAAGTTTGGTCAAACAAACAAATTGTGAGCGAGACATGAATATCACCAGGAAAAAAACTATTGGTCCCTATAGATACGATGACACGGTGGCAGCGCAAAAATCCATCAATCTCCGCGCGAGCATCCGCCGGGAGGGAAGAACCTGATGCATCACACAGAAATCGGCGATAATCCTTTGGCCTTGCCAAGAATTCACCCCGCTCCCCTGAAACGAAAACCTCATTGGCCCGTGCGCGACCTGATCGTCATCGGAATATTCGCCGCAGTAGTCAAAATCGCCAGCCTGGGCATCGCCTTGATCGGCGGAGGAATGAATCCGCTGACTCTGCTTGCCAAAAACGCTGTATTCACCAGTCTTCTGGTGGTATTGCTCCACAAAGTTCCCCGCTTCGGCACCCTGACACTGTTCATCGGAGTCTCGGCCATAGTTTCCCTTCTGCTTATGGGAAACGCCGCCATACTTCTTCCTGTATCCCTGGCCTCTGCACTGCTCTCGGAACTGATCATCATGATCGCTGGAGGATACAGCCGCACGACGGGGATCCTTTTGGGCGTGGCCGTATACGACTTAGCCAGCAAAGGCATTTCCCTCGGGCTTTCCTGGCTGATCATGCGCGAACAACCCGCCCTGCTGCTCACTATCAGCGCAATGGTGGGCTTCGGTTACCTCGGTGCTTTGGCAGGCCTCGGCAGCGGACACCTTTTCGTCAAGGAGTTGCGACATGCAGGCATCGTTCGCCAGTGATTCCACCATGCCCAAAAGCTTTCCGACCACTTTGGACGTGCGCACCAAACTGTTTTTGTGCGTACTCTGTTCCCTGTCGGCCATTATCCTGACCTCCCCTCTGGCCCTGTCCCCGCTTTTGGCGGCAAGTGCGCTTTACGCCTTATCCACAAAAAACATCAAAAAGGTACTCACGGCCTATACTGTGGTATTGCTCATGCTCAGCGTCTCGGCAGTCTTCATTGTCCTTCTCGACATGATCTGGCCGGAACTCGCGCAAATGGAGTTTCGATTGTTCCTGACGCCTTTCCTTCGCATCGGGCTCATGCTCAACGTCGTTCTGGGATTGGCTTTGACTTCGCGCATCCAGTCTCTGCTGATGGCACTCAAATCCCTGCGACTGCCCAGCCTGATATACATCCCGGCCTCAGTTATGATCAGATTCATCCCAACATTTTTCAACGACGCCAAGCAAGTGCTGCAAGCTCTCAAAATCAGGGGGTATCCCCTGACTCTACGCACAACATTACTGCGTCCGTTGCACAGTCTTCGAGTCCTGTTCGCGCCTCTTGTTTTCCGCGCCCTGAGATCATCGGACGATTTGGCTATGGCGGCAGAACTTAAAGGGATAGGACTGACGGGTTCCATTGTCCCGCACCGCCGCCAGACCCTTCGGCCTCGGGATATGATGGTCCTTGCGCTGGCGTTGGGATTGGCCGCTGTGAGCTTCTTCATACAGGCCCGCTGCGGCGGCTTTTCCATAGGCATGCACTAGACATGCGGGCCATTAGCCTCCTCCAAAGGACTGCATCATGATCCAACTGCAAAACGCGACATTCACCTACCCCTTCCATCCTGCCCCAGCAGTGCAGGATGTGAGCCTTGAAGTGGCCAAAGGAGAGATCGTTCTCCTCACCGGCCCCAGCGGTTGTGGAAAATCAACCGTGGTCCGCATGATCAACGGATTGGGGCTGCATCACTTCCGGGGGACGTTGACCGGGCGAGTCCTAGTGGGAGGCCGTCCAGTGGACCAACAGGAAACCTCTGACATTTCGACCCAGGTAGGCACCCTGTTTCAAGATCCGGAATCCCAATTCTTCGCCTTGGATGTATGTGACGAAATCGCCATGGGGCATGAATGGAGACAGGTGCCGCCGAAAGAAACGGAACGGCGCATCCGCCAAGCGGCGAAACAATTTGGGCTGAGCCATATTCTGGACAAATCCATTCTCACCCTGTCCGAAGGACAAAAACAAAAGGTGGCTTTGGCATCCATCATGTCTCTCGGTCCGCAAGCGTTGATTTTGGATGAGCCCACGGCCAATCTGGACCCAGAATCCACAGAGGCCCTGGCACAAACCCTCTCCGAGCTCAAGGCCAAGGGAGTTGCCATCCTGATCGTGGACCACCGTCTATACTGGCTACGCCATCTTGCGGATCGAGTAGCAGTCATGGATCAAGGCCGAATCGTTGCCCAGGGAGACTTTAAGATCGTAGACAACGCCGTCCTTCGTCGGCGTTATGGATTACGCAAGAGCCACGTCGTGGACCCTCGCCCGGAACTGCTGCCACCAGACCCCACCATAGAACACGCCATCCGTCTGCATAATCTGAGCTATTCCCATGGCCTCCACCCCATCTTCGAGGATGCCAACCTGACCCTTCCCCTGGGCCAGGTCATCGGCCTGCTCGGTCCCAACGGTGTGGGCAAAACCACCTTGGCCATGCTGCTCACCGGATTGCACAAAGCGAAAAAGGGGCGTCTCATTTTCAACGGTAAAAGGATCAAGCCTTCGGAATTGCTCTGCAGATCCAGCGTGATACTGCAAAATACGGATCACCAATTACACATGCAGACAGCATGGGACGAGGTGGCAGCATCCTTGCCCCGTAAACAAACAGGTGAAAAGGAAAAACGCGTCCAGAACCTGCTCGCCAAATATAACATTGCCCATTTGGCGCAACGGCATCCTCAATCGCTCTCAGGCGGAGAAAAACAACGCTTGGTCATCGCCTGTGGCGAAGCCAAGAACCCGGATGTACTCATTATGGACGAACCCAGCAGTGGCCTGGACGGCGCCAACATGCGCCTCATTGCCGATTGTGCCCAAGACTTTGCACGGCGCGGAGCCTGTGTGCTTCTCATCAGCCATGATCTTGAACTTCTGAATTCCGCCTGTTGGTACGCCCTTACTCTGCCCCTGAAATCGTCAACCCTTAAGGAGTACTCTTATGACAACAATGTATTCGCCACAGAATATCATCCGCGAAAGGATCACTGAAAACCCCAGCACAATGACCGATGTACTGGCGCGTGAGCTGGATGTCAGCGAAGTCGAGGTAATCCGTTGCCTCCCCAAGGACATGTGGGTCGAAGCCCCGGCCAAAGATTTTGAAAGCATCTGGAACTTCATGACGGACTGGGAGAAAGTCACCTTTATCACCCGTAATCCGGGGGCCGTGGTGGAAGTATCCGGGGTCTTACCCAAGGGAAGCTTCGGCCATGGAATGTTCAATCTGATGGACCGGTCCAATCCCCTGCGGGGGCATTTGCTGGTAGAGCGCATCGGCGCAATCCTCCTGGTCTCCAAACCCTTCTTCAAACTGGAAAGTCACAGCGTCCAGTTCTTCGATTCCGATGGACTATTCATGTTCGCCATCTACGCAGGGCGAGATGAAAATCGCGCCCTCCTCCCTTCGGTGCTGGAGAACTTCATGGATCTACGCTCCCGCTACTCACAGCAGGAGAAACAATAATGTCCGTACTCGTGGTATACTCCAGTCGCACCGGAAACACGCGCAAGGTGGCCGAGGCTGCATTGGCGGCTCTACCGACCCAAGTTGTTCTGGCCCCGGTGGAAGACTCCCCCGCCCCCGGCGAACACCAAGCCGTAATTATAGGATTCTGGGTGGACCGTGGACGCCCTGACCCAAAAACCCTGAAGTATGTAAAGAAACTGAAGGGCCTCAAGGTAGCCGCATTCGGAACCCTGGGAGCTCAGCCCGATTCTCCGCATGCCAGGGACGTGCTCCGGCAAACCGAGAAAGTACTCCAAGGCAACGAGTTGTTGGGGATGTTCTTATGCCAGGGGCGCGTCGACCCCGCTGTAGTTGAAACCATGAAGCGGTCGGGGCACCACCCCATGACTCCGGAACGCCTGGCCAACATTCAGGAGGCCGACAGGCATCCGGATAAAACGGACCTGGAAAATGCTCAGTCGTTTTTCAAGAACCTGTACGATACCATCGCCAAGGAGAAGTAATGCGACCCATGACACAGGAAGAGATGGAACATCTGATTCACCAAACAGAGTGGGGCACCATCTGCGTAACCGAACCGGACGGCACACCTTACGCCATTGAAGCCACGCCGTTTCGACTGGGAGAGGATATTTGTTTCATGATCAACCCGCGGGGGGGAGTATACCGCTGCATCCAAGCCAACCCAAAGGTACTGATCAAATTCACCATTTCCGAACCGGGACTGGGGCAATGGGCTGGCGTGTCCTGCCATGGACACGGTGAATTCGATCCCGCCCCGGACGCTCTGCGCCTAGGCTGGAAGGAGTTGGGCAAAATCATGGATATGGACTATTCAAAGGCCGCGTCCGTTTTCAACAACCCCACACGTTCCCCCTTGTTCCGGGTGAACGTAGGGTCCGTCACCGGGCGCTGCAGCGCAACGCGGGAGGAGCCCTGCCGCCTGGTAGTTGCTCCGGCTGACACGGATGAAAAGTAAGTCATTCCAAAGGATACCCGCCACGCCTCTAAAACCGATGGTTGCAATCACGAACTCCCAAAGCATGTCGGCCCTCAGTGCCCTCGCAGGCCCAACGAAGGGTCGACATGTAAAAAAGATGTATCAAATGCTCACTCTAAAATGAACTCCGTATCCAGCAACAACTGGACAGCCGCCGTCCGTCCCATCCATCCCTTCACAACGACAGCGGCGCAGATAATCCTTACTTCTGCTCTCTCTCTTGTTTGGTGCCGAGCACTTCGACGATGGTGGAGCGGGTGTGGCTTTTCTCCAGCAAATTCTCCTTTTCATATTTTTCCAGCCAATCCGACCAGAACTCAGGACAGTTCTTGAGAAAGAGAACGAATTCTCCAAGTCTTTTGACTATATCGTCGGAAACGACATGTTCCAAGGCACAGGCGGTACTGTCTGCCTTTTCCGGGTCAAGCCGCAGCACTTTCTCCAAAAAAGCCAGAAAAACAAAATGCCGATGAGCGATCCTTCTGCCTACCTCCTTCCCCTTCTCAGTCAGATAGATCAGACTGTAGGGAGAATACTCCACATACCCCATATTTTTCAGAGCCTTGAGCGCCCCCGTGACCGTGGAGCGGGAAACCTGGGCCGCCTCCGCTATGGAACTGGCCCTTGCGGCTCCATCACGCGTCTCGAGACGAAAAATAGTCTCGAGATAATTCTCCTGTACGGGAGTCAGTTGCTCCCCTTTCTGCCGCTGCGGCATAATATACTCCTTTTCAAAACAATGTTTGCCTATCCGCATCTTACACAAACTCCCCTGTCTCGCAAGCAAAAAATTAACTAATATTCCTGAAAGACTACGATTCCTCAGAGATAATATTTGATCGAACAGCTCTTTCACCGCTTGACAGCGCAGTTCTGTTTCAATACAACAGCACAAAGTTTGGGCAATAAAACTTTATACGCTAATAAAAACTTTGATTGACAAACCAAACAGAGAGAAACAGTCACATGGATCACCCTTCGTCTCTCCCTTCACCCGAAGTCTTGAAAAAAAACACGAGCCATGGACAGGAAATGGCCGACAGCCATCCGCACGAATCTCTAGAATTCGGCATGGCGCATCACCAGATGGCTCAGTCCATGGAATCCGGCCATACACCGAGGCAGGAATCATCACACGGCAAAATGTTCATGCCCGGAAAAAATCTCATGCCTCACAAGCTCGCTGCAAACGACCCCCAACGCTTTTTCGCCAAAGAAGGAGTCGACCCGCTGGGCTGCGCCTTCGAAGGTAAAATCGCCGTCCACCCAGGCATGGGGGGAATCCCCGTCCCGCCACAAGAGAAAGAAAACCTGTTGGAAAAGCTGATCGCCACTCCCTGCCATGGTAGAAAACTTGCTTATATACATGTTCCATTTTGCGAAACACACTGCCTTTATTGCAGCTTTTTTCAATCTCCTTACCGACGGGAAGCCGGGGCCGCGTATACGGATACGCTTATCCAGGAGCTTCAGCTGTGGAGCGACCAGCCAGCGCAGGCGAACGATCCGATCCATGCGGTCTATTTAGGGGGAGGAACTCCTACTGCACTGGCTCCCGAAGACCTCGACAGGTTGCTGAAGGCGGTCCGCTCCCACCTTCCGCTTGCCAACGACTGCGAAATCACGGTGGAAGGCAGAACAGCCAACCTGACTCCAGAGCTCATCGAGGCGGCACTGAAGAACGGCGTCAACCGCTTCTCTTTGGGAGTGCAAAGCTTTGACACGGACATACGACGCGCCATGAGGCGCAGTCTCGACCGTGACGGGCTCATTGAAAAAATCAAACTGCTCCAGTCATACAAACAGACCAGCGTCGTTATTGATCTCATTTACGGCCTTCCCGGACAATCCATGGAAACATGGCTGGAAGATCTCCGTGTCGCCCGCTCGCTTGGTCTGGACGGCATGGACTGCTACCAACTGGGAGTCCATAAGGGCTCCCCCCTGGCCAAAGCCATCGCTGATGGCCGGATTGCCCCAGCTGCCGATGCCGCACAGATGGGAAAAATGTTTGCAGCATCGGTCCAGAACCTCGAATCCGCGTTCTATCGCCGCCTGTCGATGAACCATTGGGGCCGTACTCCCCGCGAACGCAACCTCTATAATCTCTATACCAGAGGAAATGTTTCCTGTCTCGGATTCGGGCCAGGGGCTGGAGGCAACCTGCACGGAAATATGACCTACAACACCCGCGATCACGAACGTTGGCGGGAGATGGTCGACTTCGGAGTCAAGCCCGTGGGTATGCTGCTCCTCCCGTCGCCGCTATTCGAATTAAACAACGCCCTTACGGAAGGTTTGGAACAAGGACGCCTGGATATCCCCGCCCTGGAGACAATCTGCGCGGAACAGGACTATGCAGGCCTGGGTCAGAAGGGAGAGTTGCAGGCATTGATCTCCCCGCTCCTGGGGCAATGGTGGCAATGCGGTCTCCTTGAGCCCTGCGACCGATCATTCGTTCTGACTGTGGCGGGGCAGTTCTGGTACGTGAACCTGACACAACTTCTTATTGAATATATCGATAAACAACTCGACGTAAAAAAAAGTTAGGCTGAAGAACAACGCATCTTGACATGAACATGCGGCAATACTAGGTGTCATCCAAACGATTTTGATTTTCAATCTCATAAAAACCAATATATAACCAACTGATTTAAAAGACATATTTTAAAAACAATTCTAATAAACCTATAAAAATCGAGGAAGTAATGTTCAACCTGACCCAAGCAAAAGCGTTCATGAAAGACGAAAGTGGCGTCACTGCCATCGAGTACGGAATCCTGGCCGCAGCCATGGCGGCCGCAATCGGCTACATATTCGCATCCGATGGTGCATTTATTTCCGCTCTCCGCAACAAATTCAAAGACATCGCATCTGATATCACCGATGCGGGAACGGATATCCAGTAGCTCTTCGTTAGGGAAACGGATAGGCGCAACGATTCGAAGCAGAAAAACCAAGACCGGACACGAGGATGAACATCACGATGCTCCACGACATTCCAGGCGCTGTTACGGTCGTCATAGCCGTCATTCTGGCGGCATATTGGGATCTGCTCTATCGCCGGATACCGAACCTTCTGACGATAATTCTTCTGGAATTATGGATAATGTCCACTGCACTGGCAGGGATCCGGTACGGCATAGCGCCTCTTGTTTCTTCCGGTTTGGCCTTCGGTGTCGGCTGCGCGGCGGCAGTGCTTGTGGTCGGATTCGCTCTTTTCTGCATGCGTGCGGTAGGCGCTGGCGACGTGAAGCTCGCAGCCGTTTTGTGCCTCTGGCTCGGCAAGGACTCCTTCACGTTTCTCCTGGCGACGTCCTTGGCTGGCGGCCTCCTGATCATGCAGCTGCCGCTGTTACGCAGGGTGGAAATGCTGGCTGCTGACGTCACCATGCGTTTGCCGAGGCAAAAGGAAAAGCCTTTTCGCTCCATGCCGGCAATACTGACAAAGAAAGGAGCGAATGGCTTGCCGTACGGTCCGGCAATAGCAATGGGAACCATCTTTACGATGTTGAAAACATGGGCGTAGATCGTCGCCTTATCAACACAGGACACTGATTTTATGAAGTTAAGGCCATCTTCCATCGCACTTCTGACTGTAGCCCTTGTTCTGGCTGCGGGTTCTGCCCTTGTGGCGCGCAATCTGATGCGCCGACCTGCGCCCCCCAAGGTCGTCGTCAAACAGCAGAAACTCCCCGACCCGACATTCGTGCTAACGGCGGCGACCACCATCAACCCCGGCGATTTCATTGACGGCAGGGCCGTACAATGGGCCGAACGCCCGGAACACGACGTTCATGCAGGAGAAGTCATCGGGCGCACCACCGAGTCCCGGCGCAAGCAAGAACAAGCCCTGTTCGGGTCAACCGTCCGTCAGACCTTTGAAGCCGGGGACTCCATTTCAGCCAACCTGCTGCTGTCGCCCGGCAGCCCGGGGTTCATTTCGGCGGTTCTTTCCCCCGGCATGAGAGCCATATCCATCCCCACCTCAGCGGTAACCAGCAACGCCGGTCTGGTGAGTGCAGGCGACTGGGTCGACGTCATTCTCAGTGTGGAGCGTGACGAAGCCGCCGAGATGTCAGTCGACTCTGGAGGTCTGGCGCAGGCCAATCTCGCGGCCCAGACTATTTTGCGGCGAATCCGCGTACTGGCCCTGAACAGCGACACTCAAAGCCTTGCCCCGATATCCGTGGTCACGACCGACGGGCAGGAAGTGGCCTCGGCAAAAAAGAAAAAAACGCAGAGCAAACGTCGAAAGGTATACGAAACAATCACTTTGGAAGTGACGCCCGAGGAGGCAGAGCGGCTGGCCGTGGCAAGAGAAGCCGGTTCACTGCAGGTCGTGTTGCGCAGCATGAAGGATCTGGACAAGGCCACAGCGGAGGCAGGAGAAGAAGAGAAAACGCAGGTCACCCGCCTGCAGGACGCCACCGCCATCTTCGTTGTCAAGAAAAAGTCAAAATCGGTCTCCAAAGTACAGACGTTTCACGGGACCAAGGCCGGAGCCGTCAGCTTCTGATGGACGGCTCGACCGAACGCTCCACAAAAACAGTAACCCGCAAGTATAAAGAGTCAATAATGAGTATTACGGATCGCCGCCCAACGTCTTTATCCCTCCTCATCCCGCAGGTTGTTCTGCTTACTCTCCTGTGCTTCGCGCCCGCCATGGCGGCCAAACAACCGCCGTCCAACGTATCTGTGCACAGCAATAATGAATCGCTCCCCCCCTCCCTGCGGACCGCAAAGGAAACCGGGCAGATCCGGCTCTTCCTCCGGGAAGGGTTCATGCTGCAGCTGCCGCGCCCTGCGGCCCAGGTGCTCGTTGCCGCTCCCGGTGTGGCCAGCTTTCAGATGCCTGCCCCGGACAAGGCCTTTCTGTTCGGATTGGAAGTTGGGGCAACCACTTTTTACGCCCTGGACGGCAAAGGCGCCATCATCGCGGCAGTACGCGTCGTGGTTGAATACAACCTGGAAAAGCTTACCAGAGAGATAGCCAGCGCCGTTCCCGGCGCCCGAGTGGAGCTTGAACCAACATTGAGCAATCTCATGATCGTCCGTGGCAAGGTGAAAACCGCAGTCGACGCCAAGCGGGTCATCCAACTCGTGGAAACGTACCTCGAAGCGGACTCCTCGGCCAACGTCAGATCCACATCCTCGGGGGGGCCAAGTAATGGCCGGCGTCCCGGCAACGATTCGAATGGCGGCAGTCCGTCAAGCAAGACACAGGTAATCAATCAGTTGAAGGTGGAACTTTCCTCCCAGGTCAATATCCAGGTCCGAGTGGTGGAAGTGACCCGCTCGCTCTCCCACGAGCTGGGCTTCGACTGGCGCACAGTGCTCAGTACGTCGAAAGGCCCTCTCTACTTCGGTACCGGCAACGCCCAGGGCCTGTTCGATGTGGCCAGTGGAGACGAGACCTTCGGCAGCCTCATGCCCGATGGTTCGGGCGGCGCGATCGGCGGGGCCTTCGATTTCGGTTCCTTCTCCCTCAGCGGGCTTATTTCCGCGCTCTCCGAAGAAGGATTCGCCTCCCTGCTGGCCGAACCCAACCTTACGGCCATGTCGGGTGAAAGTGCCTCCTTCGCAGGCGGCGGCGAGGTGCCCGTGGTCATCGTCACCAACGACAGCATCAGCATCGACTACAAATCGTATGGCGTCATCCTTCGTATGACGCCCACGGTACTTTCCCCCCACCGGATCAGCCTGCATATAGCGCCGGAAGTCAGCGAACTCACGTCGGAGGGGTCCGTCACCCTCTCGGGTGGTTCGACCATCCCGGCCCTGACGGTGCGGCGAGCCGAGACAACGGTGGAACTGGCCAGCGGACAAAGCTTCGCCCTGGCGGGTATGCTGCGCTCCAATTCATCCCAGCAGGTCAGCGGCGTGCCAGGTCTCCGCAACATCCCTCTGCTGGGCCGCCTGTTTGAACACGAAGAAACGGAAGTGCAGGATTCCGAATTGGTCATCATCGTGACGGCCAATGTCGTGGAGCCTGTCGCTTACGGCGATCTGCGCACTCCGGGGAAAGGAATTGAAGCCCTGGACGCCTTCCTGCCGAAGCAGGCCTCCATCGGATACTTGTACTGAACATCAACCGAGAGTTTATAACCATGCAAAAAAGAAACCTGATGCAATCCGTTCTTCCGCCCCTGTGCGGTCTGCTTCTGAGCGGCGTTCTTCTTGGCGGCTGCGGGCTGGATCGCGGCATTCACCAACTGCGCGCCACGCACTTCCCCCAACTCAAGGAAGGCGGAGTCAGTACGGACGTCCAAGCAAGAGCACTCTATCTGAAAGCCACACCGGATGGTCGCGGTTTGACAGCGGAATCCATAGCCGCTGCCAACGACCTGCTTACCACCCAAGGTCCCATCCGCAGGCAGGTTTTGACCATCATACCGCTTAGCCCCGCCGGAGAACAAATTGCCCCGCGCTTGGTCCAGGCACTGGATGCCGCCGGAGCACGTTCCCCTCAACTTGGAGCGAACAAAATGAACGGCGAGCCCGAGTCGGAATCGGCCAAAGAGCAAACCCGGCAACAACAGAGCTGGGATATCGAGCTGGTTTCCGAAGCCATTGTGGTGAACGTACCGGACTGCACCGTGGCTGAGCCGGACCTGTGGACCGTTGAGCCTTACTATGCCGTGGGCACACTGGGATGCGCGAACCAGTCCAACATCGCCATGATGGTCAGCGATCCGCGAGACCTGATCCGGCCGCGTTCCCTGGCGCCATCGGAAGGCGCGATCGCCACATCGGCGATGGACCGCTACCTGGACGGCGAACTCAACGATCTTATAGACATAGACTTCAGCGGAGACGACTAACCGTGAGTAGTACTGCAGTTATTTCCGAAGAAACCACCTCCAAGACGGTCGCCGTATTTAGCAGGCCCGACGACATGCCCCATTTCGAGGATGCCTTCAATCGTCTTGGAAGATTGACGCTGGCTATCAAACCCGGCGGTCCGAACGAAGCCCTGGCATGGTGCACCGAAAATTGCTCGCCGGCCATACTGGCTGTGGACATCAGCCAAGCTGCTCACCCCGCGAAAAAACTGGCGGAACTCGGAGCGGTGGTGGGACCCGGAAGCCGCCTCATCGCCCTGGGTGACAAACAGGATGTGGATCTGTACCGCAAACTTCTGCAAGCCGGTGTGTTCGATTACCTGGTAACCCCTTTTCAGTTGGGCCAGCTTTCAGATGTCCTGGCCAGGGTCGACGAAGACCTCTGGCTGGGGCAGCCTCATCCCGGCAGCGTTCGTGCCGGGCAAACAGTTGCGGTCATCGGAGCAACCGGCGGAGTCGGGGCCAGCACTATCGTCACGGCGTTGGGGCAGCAATTCGCCGATACACACAAAATCCCCACTATCCTGATAGATTATGACCGCCGCAGAAGCAATCTGGCGCTGATGCTCGGCATGGAGGCCAATGGTGGTCTGGCCGGAATTCTGGCCGCGCCGGAAATAGACTTGCGGCTTATCCAGCGGGCACTTCTGAAACAGGAAGACAGCAACAATGGAACGCAACGCCTATATCTTCTCGCGCAGCGTCCCGGAGAGGAAACACCGGTGAACCCGGATCTACTTCTGAACCTGGGCGTCGCTCTTTGTGATCTCTACTCCATGTCTGTGTGGGACATCCCCTCTCACCGACCTTCGGGAAGCGACGAGCTCCTGGCCAACGCCGACATCCGTGTCATCATCACGGATTACACCGTGCAAAACGCCAGGGCCACCCGCATGCTGTTGCAGGACTTCGGAGACGAAAGCCATGGCCAACGGCTGTACCTGGTAGCCAATGCCGCAAGACATCGTGACAAACCGTCTATCCCGCGCCCCCAGTTTGAAGATTTTCTCGGCTGGAATATTGACCTTGAACTTCCCAATACAGGCAATGCCCTTGATCACAGCCTGCTCGAAGGACGCCTCGACTTCTCCAAGGCCCGCCCGTTCAAGGAAAGCTTGACCCGGCTGGCCTGCAATATCCTCGGGAATCCGACCGCTCCGGCCTGTCCTCTGGGGTTCATTGAACGTTTACGGAAAAGCATACGACGCCGGTAACAACCCAAAAAAGGCAGTACGACCATGTTGCCCATTAGAAGAAATACGTCTGAAACGGCAAAGCCTGTGAACACCCCTCCCCAGGCTTCCCCTCCCCTGCATGGCCACGATTCTGAACAAGGCGCGGCCAGAAACCCTGTAAACCAGACATTCACGGGACTCCAAGCAGCCACACATTCCATGGGCGGCCAGACTTCCGGGGCTGCTTCACATGGAGAAGCCGCTTCCGCCGGGCAAAAACATCAGCCGCAGTCCATGAAAAAACCCGCCATGAAAACGGATTCCGACAGACCGCGTCTCCGCAGGCTCATTCATGATGAGGTATTCAGCCAGATCGATCCCATCAAGGCGGCCACAACTGACCGCGGCAACCTGGAAGCTCAAATCAAAACGCTCATCAAGAGTATTTGTGATGAAAACCGCTTTCAACTGACCGCACATGAAGAAAAAGACGTCGCAGACCAGATGCTCAACGAAATGCTGGGCGTCGGCCCCATTGAGCCGTTGCTGGCCGATGAGACCATCAACGACATCCTGGTCAACGGCTATGATCAGGTCTTTGTTGAACGGTTCGGCAAACTGGAACTGACATCAATCACATTCATTGACGAAGAACATGTCTTCAACACCGCCCAGCGCATTGCCGCGCGGGTCGGTCGCCGCATCGACGAGGCCAACCCCATGGTGGACGCACGGCTGGAGGACGGCAGTCGCGTCAACGTGATCACGCACCCCCTGTCGCTGGATGGCACCACCATATCCATCCGCAAATTTTCTCAGCGAAAGCTGACCCTGGAATCGCTGGCCGAGGGAAAATCCATGTCCATGGACATGACCACCCTTCTGCGGCGAGCCATGGAAGCACGTCTCAACATCGTCGTATCCGGAGGAACCGGTGCGGGTAAGACGACGCTGCTTAACGCGCTGTCCTTCAAAATCAGCCCCACCGACCGCATCGTCACCATCGAAGATGCAGCCGAACTGCAGTTGCAGCAGGAGCATGTGGTCCGTCTGGAAACCCGCCCGGAAAGCGTCGAGGGAGGCAAGCAGATCACCCAACGCGACCTCCTGCGCAACGCCTTGCGAATGCGTCCTGACCGGATCATCCTCGGTGAGGTCCGTGGCGGAGAATGCTTCGACATGCTTCAAGCCATGAATACCGGCCACGACGGATCGCTCTGCACGGTTCACGCCAACTCGCCTCGGGACGCCCTGATGCGTCTTGAAAACATGGTTCTGATGGCCAACATGCAACTCCCTCTGGCCGCCATCCGCAGACAGATTGCCAGCGCTGTGGACATCATCGTGCAGATAGAACGCATGCGTGACGGTGCGCGGCGCGTGGTATCGATCGTTGAAGTGTGCGGAATGGAGGAAGAGGTCATCCAGACACAGGAACTGTTCACCTTCCGGACCAACTCCATCGGCGGTTCCGGCAACGTCGTCGGCGAACACCTCGACAGCGGCCTGAGGCCCAAGTTCTATATTGAAAAGAAACACCTGTTCGAGGACTAGGGAATGCTGAACCTGTTTACCCTGCTCATTTTTCTGTTTGTCTTCATCTTCGTGTACGTCATGCGGGCCTTCAGCCTCAAACGCATCCGCACAGAAGCCATAGAAGACAGATTGCAACAGCTTAAGCAACAGGTGGAGCGTGAAGGCCCGGATCAGATTCAGGAGGTGGACGAATCCGTTGTCCTTGCCACAGAGGCATATTCCGGACACTTCCAGAAATTATGGAAATTGCGCCGTGATGTTTCGAGGAACCTGGACGTGCTGGGCTGGAAAAAGAACCTCCGGCAGCGAATACTGATCGTCTTTGCAGCCTCCGTGGTCGGCGCTGCGCTCGTCGCCCGCATGACCCCTTATCCGCTGATGGCGATCCTTTTTGGAACAATGCTGCTGTTCGTTGCCATCAGTGTCATTTCCTACCAAAAAACCATGAACAATTATCTGGAGGAATTGGGCAAGTCACTCCCCGAGGCCATCGACGCAATAGCCCGCATCTGCCGTTCCGGCGTCCCTGCCCAAAGTTCTTTTTCCATTGCTGCTGAGAACTTGCGCGGACCGCTGGTCGGAGAGCTTCTGGCTTTGGATCACTGGCTGCGCCTGGGGGTGCCGTTGCGCCAGGCACTGCAGGAGTCCGCGCAACGCGTTCCATTGCGCGAATACAGGTTCTTCGCGGTCATCCTGATCATCAGCCAGGAGTCCGGGGGCCGCCTCGCGGACACACTTGAAGGCCTTGCCGCCACCTTGCGTTCCAGAGCTGAATTGGCGTTAAAGGTACAGGCTAAAACATCTGAAGCACGGGCGTCCATCAAAATAGTTGCCACCCTGGTGCCGGGAGTCCTGGCTTACATGTATCTGAACGCTCCGAAGGATTTTTATTTTCTGTTCAGCGACCCGGCCGGCGTCAAGGTTCTTCTGTACTCGGCAATCAGCGTACTCACGGGACTCGGCGTCACATACGCCATGGTCCGACGCGTACAATAAAGGCATAGGAAGAGACGGAAATGGAATGGTTTATCATTATGATGATGCTGGGCGCCTGCGGTATGTGCCTTCTGGCTTTCTGGATCGAAAACAAACCCAATCCGCTGAATGCCAGGCTGGGAAAGAGTGCCCTCACCAAAGCGGATACGCATTCATCTGGCTCTTCCTTGGAGGAACAAGCGGAAAGTGCGTCGCCCTGGTTGGCGACCATTGCCCAATTCGGAGAAAAACTCGCCGGAAGTGGCAAAAGCAGGGAAAACCAACGACGCTTGCTGACCCAAGCCGGCTGGCGGCAGAATGAGGCGATGGGCCTGTTCATGATCGTCAAGACCGGCTTGGGATTGACTCTGGCGCTCCTTGTGATCATGTCGGGCGGCGAATCCGAGCTCGACCTCGGGTCCATGGCTCTTTGCCTGGGTGCGTTCTTCGCTGGCGGCATCATTCCGGAAGCTCTGCTTAAAGCGCGTGCGGCCAAACGACACAACGCCATCACGCGCAGTATCCCCGATGCCTTGGATCTGATGGTAATCTGCGCGGAAGCAGGCCTGCCTTTTCCGCGGATCATCAAAGTCGTCTCCAAGGAGTTGGAACTCAGCGCCCCTATCCTGGCTGAAGAACTCGCCGTGACCAACGCGGAGCTACAACTTCTGCCCGACCGCAGCAACGCCTTGCGCCACTTGGCCGAGCGCACGCAGGTACCCTCAGTGGAAAGCATGGTGGGGACGCTGATCCAGGCCGAACGCTACGGCACTCCTTTGGCGCAGGCACTGCACAACATTGCCGCCGAAAGCCGCAACACCCTGATTTTGACCCTCGAAGAACGCGCAGGCAAATTGCCGGCCAAACTCAGCGTCCCGTTGATGACCATGATTCTGCCGCCGGTTGTGGCCTTGGTGGCCACTCCGTCCCTCATGCGTGTTATAAGGAGCCTCCTGCAATGATCACCTCCCCGAACGTCTTTCGTATCGCGTTTCTGCTCATACTGGTCTGCCTGCCTGTTGTCGGCTGCAGCGCACGCTCATCGTCAAGCAGACTGACGCTTTCACAACACGGTTCGAGCAAAGCCGATAAGGATTCACAGGATACCAGCGACAGCGCCCTGCGGCTGGCTCGACTGCTGCGCGACCAGGGCCGCTATGAGGCCGCTATGGGCGTCTATGCCCAATTGAGCAAGCGCGCCAAGATGACTCCACTCGAATTGTTGGAATACGCCAATGTTGCCGCTCTGGTATGCTCCCCGCGCGACACGCTTCCCCTGTTCATACGGGCGGAGAAAAAGCTCACCGAAGAGACAGACACGGACCTTTCTCCAGAGGTGCAAGCGGAACTGTATACCGGCCTGGGGCGCGCCCGCATGTCCGTGGGACAATACGGCCTGGCGCAACAGAGTCTGGAAAAGGCGCTTGAAGCGGCTCCCGAAAAAGTAGCCGCCTTGAACGCCATGGGAGTGCTTCTCGATGCTCAGGGCAACCACGAGGAAGCGCGGAAAATGCTCACCCGTGCCAACGAGCTTGCTCCATCCGATGAGCGCATCCTGAACAATCTGGCTCTGTCATACCTGAGCAGCAACGATTCCAAACAGGCTATCCGATTGTTTCAGCAGGCCAACAGCATTTCTGACTCACCGTCCGTCAAGCTCAATCTGGCCTTTACCTTTTACATGGTCGATCAAAACGCACGGGCCTCCTCCAGCCTGCAGGAGTTCATGCCTATGGCGCAATCCGAAGAATTCATAACCCTGTTCGACGGGATGAAACAACGAGTGGAAATCGGAGACAGCACGGTTTCAGAAGAACTGCTGCGGGCGGCGGACAAACTGATTGAAATCCATCCGCCCACCGATACCGATAACAAGGGTACCGCCCCGGGCACCCTGAACAGCGATCTTGGCAAAACGAACCAAGCGACAGCAGCATCATAACAGGAAAGACGACGCCGTGACCAACAAGATTTTGCCGACAAACAAAAAAAGCCGCCGGGGCGTGGCGGCCGTGGAAGCGGTCTTTGCACTGCCGGTGCTCATCATGGCCGTCATGATAATCATGGAATTTGCCAATATCGCCCTGACCATCGATATGGGAGAAGCCGCCCTGCAACGGGCAGTTCAGCAATTCCGGCTGGACGACTCCTTCGGGGATGATGCCGAAAGCGCGTTGCGTCAGAACATGGTCGACGCTTCGCACGGTTATGTAAAGCAGGAGAATATCGTCAATGTTTCAATAGAAGAATTCGCCTCCCTCGACGCCATGGGGGGAGGGTCCACGGACGAGGACAACGAAGACAGCGAAGACGAGGCTTCTTCCAACAATCTCCCGGCTTGGAGAATCACGGTGGACATTCGCAAGGACTTCATAACCCCGCTGTCTCGCTTGCTGGCATTTTATGATAACGACTTTCAATATCGCTATGAACAAGTATTAAGCTACCTGCCTCAGGAGGAAGATTAGCGCATGCACGACAAGGCTGGCCGACGCGGATCCGTCGCCGTGGAAACGGCGCTGACTCTTACCCTGCTTTTTACCGTGGGTTTTCTCGCCGGCGACATGCACCGGATTGGCATCGAACGCTCCCGGCTCGAGGCGACGGCGAGCAGCGTGGCATTGAACATCACGGCTCAATCAGGGCTGACCCAGGCCGGACTGGACTCCCTGACCGACATCGCCATGCAGGGGCACACGGATGAGCAACAGATAATCATGCTGAACGTGCTGCAGTCCGGGCGCATCAACTGGCAGTTGGAGCGCGGAGGTGCATCTGATCTATGCGAGGCGGAAGCTGAAGACGGCTATTACACGGGTGACCTGCCGATAGACCCGTCAGACATGAAAGAGGCCGCCAGCTCGGAAGAGGATTCCAGTGAGTTTTCCTTGATCGTGGTCAAGGCCTGCCGAAGCACGGAGAGTATCAAGTCCTATGGGGGCATCGGCATGCCCCAGGTTTTGCAAGTCAGAAGCATTTACAGAGCCAACGCCCAAGAAATCTCCCTTGACGATGCCCTGGAGGAAGAGAACCAGATTACCGACGATTCGGAGTAACAGATCATGAACTACGTTAAATACATTACTTTTTTACACAAACTCATTTGCAACGTCTTTCGGAAAGAAGACGGGAGCGCTGCTTCTGGCAAGCGCGGGGCGGCCGCAGTTACCGCGCTGCTGTTCCTTGCAGGCGGCATCGCCGTGGCGGCTTTTGTGGTCGACAGCACAAGGATGACCGCGGACGCGGCCCAGCTCAAGCACGCCACGGATGCCGCCGCCATGGCGACCGCCCTGGCCTACGCCAGGGACAGTTCCACGGACGTTCAGGAAATGGCCGAGCAATACGTGCTCGCCAACCTGGGGTTTGATGACGAGCAAATAGGAACGCAACTGGAAGTGACCGTTGCCGCCATAACCAAGGACGAATACGACGGTTTCCGCGTTACAGCCGACTTCAAGGCGGAGCCAAGCATGCTCGGCGGCACCTCCCAACCGGTGACGGTATCCTCCGCCGCCGTGGCCATATACAATCCCATGGAACTCGCCCTGATAATTCCCAACACCAACGGACAGGATTCCTCCGATCTGGCCGCCCTGAACCGGCTGGGCATGTATCTGGCGGAAGAGTTCGTCGAAGGCAAGAACGACCGCTGGTTGTCCCTGGTTCCCTACAGCCAGACAGTCAACGTCTACGACGAGGACTACCCCAACCGCATCCGCGACTGGGCCATACCAGCAAAACTCAAGCCGACTCAGTTGAAATCGCTGTTCCGAAAAAACAACTACGGCATCGCCAGCATGGCCAGCCGCAAGATGCCCGACCTGCAAGCCGAACGACTGGCCTTGTATCGCGGCCTGTACATCGACGAAAATTATTTCTGGACAGAGGCCCCGTCCCACTCGTTTGGTGTCCGCTTCCGTTACGACAGTGCGCCTACCAACAACTTTCCGGGCATGCCCTATATCACATGGAACGGCCCAAACCCCACATCCTGCGATGATGAAGGCTCGGTCGACATCCGCTACATAGTCGCCGATGCAGGCTGCCCGACCGCCGCTCTGCTCCCGTTGACAGACGATCTGGACAAAATCCAAGATCGTTTGGACGAGATGGAGACGGGCTTCAATACCAACTTCATCATCGCCGTGGGCTGGGCTGCAACGGCCCTTTCTCCGGCATTCCGGGGCACTTCCGGCTGGGGCGACGAGGAACATCCGCTGGATTTCAGCAGCGACACCAGCACCAACATCAAGGCCATGATCATGCTGGGCAAGCCCAACGGACTTTGGTTCGATACCGACTCCTACAATTTCTACCCGTGCGACAACAAGTACGACTCCATGGAACTGTATGATGTCGCCCAGGAACGGGCCGTCAACATGTGCAACGACCTGCGCAGCCACGACATCAAATTTTATTTCATCGGCGTTGGGGACAAAAGTGCCACAGCCCGCCAGCGCTTCGAGAAATACCTCTTGCCTGCATTGCAGGAAAACTGCGCGGAATCCGCCGATAACGTCACCTTTCTCGACAGCACATCCTTTGCCGGGGGGGAGGATGAAATCAAGGCACGACTTGATGAGATCATCTCCGACCTTGAAGGTGACAGCAGTTATGCGCGGCTGGTGGAATAACGACGACAAAGGCTCCAGACCCCGCAAATGCAACCAACGGCGATAACGAGGAAACCCGGAACGGCGAAAGCCTCGCGCCAAAAGCGGTTTTGAGGGTGTCCAACGAAAACTCAAAGAATCCACTACACATGGTTCTTTCCGATTTTCAAAGCAAACAATTCACAAGGAGTGATCATCATGGAAAAGTCCAAACTCGCCAAACGTTCAGGTCTTGCACTGGCCCTGGAACCGCGCATGATGTTCGATGCCGCCGCTGCAACCACCGCAGACACAGTGACGAGCGACACCAACACCGCTCCGGAGGCTGCCCAATCCGAAGTGGAGGCAACGGACGGCACCACAGGCCACGACTATTCCTACACCCTGTCCGACAGCCTGTTCACCGACGCGGACGGCGACACCCTCACCTGGACCGTCAGCGATCTCCCGGACGGGCTCTCCTTTGACGCCGACACGCATACCATTAGCGGTACGCCGACCACGGCAGGTGATTACACCATCACTGTCACCGCCACTGACTCGGACGGGGAAAGCGCCAGTCTTACACTCTCCTTGGATGTGGACGAAAACGCCGCTCCGGAGGTCGCCGACACCGACTATACCCTGACGGACGCCGAAGAGGGGACAAGCTATTCCACGACCCTGTCCGACAGCCTGTTCTCCGATGCCGACGGCGACACCCTCACCTGGACCGTCAGCGATCTCCCGGACGGACTCTCCTTTGACGCCGACACCCTTACCCTCTCCGGCACACCGACCACGGCAGGCACCTATACCATAACGGTGACCGTCACTGACGAAGCCGGAGAGAGTGTCAGCACTGAACTGACGCTCACCGTGACCGATCCGGATGCACCTTCCGTGGACGCCGACACCTCGGGTGGCACCTGCGTCGTCGACTCCGACGGCAATATCACCGCAGGTAGCTCGTTGGATCTTTTCGACAATGTGGACATCGACCTCGGTGACGATTCGGAAACGCTCGAAAACCTGGTGATCACCGTGGGGACCGCTGGCTCCGAGCACAGCCTGGTGATCGACGGGACCACAATAACCCTGACCGCCACCACCCAGGCACAAGAGACCGCGACCCATGGTTATAGCTACGAAGTCGCTGTGGTGGACGGCAATGCCGTGATCACCATCTACCTTTCCAACGGCACCGATTACAGCGCGAGCACCGTGGCGACCGTCATTGACAGCATCACCTACGAGGTTGCGGATACCTCCGAGCTGGCCAGCGATTCCTTCACCGTCTCCCTGACCAGTCTTTCCGACGAAAGCGACACCGCCGACCTGGACATCAGCGCCACGGTCACCATCGATTCGAGCGTCAACCTGCCCCCGACGGCCACGTCCGACAACGACCTGACCCTGGGCGAATCGATCAGCGGCACGGACCTCGACGAAACCCTGGAAGTCATCTACTCTTCGGACGGAAACTATGTCTACGCATTGGACAGCGACGGCACTCTGTGCGTGTTCTCGGTGGACGACAACGGTTCCCTGACGGAAATCCAGAGCCTGGACGACGTGACCGACCTGGACAGCGCCACGGCCATGGTCCTAAACAGCGAGAACTCGACGCTTTATGTGCTGAACGGCGATACTCTCGTGGCCCTCACCGTCGGTTCGGACGGCACCCTCACATACGCCGCCAGCCTTGATGTCTACTACACCTACACCTTCAGCAGCGGCACGACCAAAACCTACACGACTGACGGCGCGACCCTTTCGATTTCCGATGACGGCGAGCAGATCTATGTGGGCACCTCAACCAACGGATTGATCGTCTACAACGTGGACCTGGAGGACTCCGACTCCGACGGCTCCACCTACGACTTGACGTTCGTCCAGCGTATCACCAAAAGCTATGCGAACAAATACGCCACGGTCACTGCCGTCGGTGACTACGTTTTTGTCGTTTCGGCCTATAACCCGATCGCGCTCACGGTGTATCAGCGTAGCGATGACGGCACACTGAGCAAGGTGGACTCGCTCAACACCGATACCACCGGCATAACCTACACAGATTTCGGACTGACCACGTCAGAAGACGGCTCCATGGTCTTCTTGAGCATCACCGCCACAAATGAGATCATTGTTTACTCCACCGACACCGACACCGGCGAGCTGACCAAGCTTTCGACCCTGACAACCGACTCCACCGTCATGGACATCCAGTCAAGCGACGACGGCAGTACGCTGTACGTGCTCACTTCGGACGGCACCCTGAGCATCTACTCCGTGGACGATAACGGTGAACTGACCCTGACCGACACAGTGGAGGACCTTGACAACGCCAACGCACTGAGCCTTTCGGACGACGGCGAGATACTGGTTGCCGGGGACTACATATACCGGATCAGCAGCAAACTCATGGGCTCATTCGACGAGACCTTTGATTTCGCGGCCGACATCACCATCGCCGACGCCAACCTCGACCTCCTCAACGACGGCGAAGGCAATTACGGCGGCGCAACCGTCACTGTCCAGCGCGCGGACGGGGCCGATTCCGCCGACACCTTCTCCTTCACGGAAACAGACACCTACACTGTCAGCGGCAACAGCATCCTGAAGGACGGCGAGGTCGTGGCTACCTTCACCAACGAAAACGGCACCCTGGTGATCAGCTTTGCCGACGGCACGACCACGGCGGAGGCCAACGCCATCCTGCATCAATGGACCTACAGCAACGACGGCAGCAATTCCGACGACTCCGAGATAACCCTGACCGTGGTCGTCAACGACGGCGAGCTCGACAGCGCCGCGCTGGAAGTCACCATCCTGTTCACCAGCGGAAACAGTGCGCCCAGCCTGACGACCACGGTGGAGGGCTCGGACGAGTTCGACACCGCGGGCGAGGAAGTAAGCCTGTTCGACGGCACCAGCGTGAGCACCGGGGACGCGAACCAGACCCTGACCGAACTGGTCATCAGCGTCAGCGGTCTGAGCGACGTCTCGGACGCCGAATACATTGTGGTGGACGGCACGACCATCGCCCTGAGCGCAAGCTCCGAAGGAACCACCGCCAATGGCTACACCTACACCTACACCCTGAGCGACGACGGAACGGCCACGCTGACCATCAGCTGCAGCGATGGCATCAGCGCCGCGACCATGGCCGATCTGGTGGACGGCATGGCCTACGGCAACACCAGCGAATCGGCCATGACCGGCACGCGCACCTTCACTCTCACCAGCCTGAAAGACAGCGGCGGCACTGCCGGAGACGGCGTGGACACCGTATCACTTGACATCACCTCCACCGTCGTCGTGGCCGTGAACAACTCGCCCACCATCACCATCAATAGTGACGGCGACTCCGGCATCTACTACAATGACGGCAGTCTTGACGGCTTCTCCGACTATGTGAGCGAAGTGGACATGTCGGACGACGGCACCACGGTAATCGTTCTCGGCAGCAGCGAATCGGGAGGCGATGGCGACTCCACTCTGTACGTCTACAGCCGAGATACCGAAACCGGAGAACTGACCCTGCTGCAGACCTTCACTTCGGATGAAGCGTCCGGCATACAATACCTCGGCAGCGCCGTCATTTCCAGCGACGGACAATGGGTCTACGTCTCCAGCTACGATGGCGACACCACGGAATCGGTGTTGCTGTTCAGCCGCGACACCGACACCGGCGAATTGACCTACGTGGGCGAAGTGGCCTCGGTAACCGTGACCAAATCAGGCTCATCATGGTCCACCAACACCCTGGCCGCGGAACTGGTCCTATATGAAGACGAAGATATCGGCGTATTCTCCCTGTATCTGGTGTGCGGCACGAACCAGAACTACGCGTCCGCAAAGAACAGCACCATCACCAGCTACACCGTCGGGGACGACGGCACCCTGACCGAGGTCAGCTCCTACACGGGCGGCAGCACCGAATCCGGCGTATACCTCCCTTCCGACCTGGTCATCTCCGATGACGGCGCCTACGCCTATGTGGCCAACTACTCGGGCAGCTGCATCGGCATCTTCTCTCGCGACACCGAGACCGGAGCCCTGACCTTCGTGGCCTCCATCACCGTCGACGACCTGGAAGCCGACGGCTCCGAGGTGAACAGCAAAGCCCTGTCCTACTTGAGGGACATAACTCTTTCGGCGGACGGCAACTACCTGTATCTCAGCTCGTTCTACGGCCTGGTCACCGTGCTCCAGGTGGACGGAGACTCCGTAACCTACGTGGACTCCATCTCCGTCGGCAGCAGGCTCACGTCCGTGACCCTCTCCGAGGACGGCTCCACCCTGTACGTGGGCAGCCGCACTAGCAGCATGTATGTGTGCACCCTGGACACAAGCACCGGTGAGATCACCAACGTCGACACGATATCCACGGGCATCTATGCGTCGAACCTAGTCGTCAGCCCCGACGGGGACGACATCTACCTGGGCAGTTACTGGAATAAGCAAAGCGGTCTCCAGACCGTTTCCACCCTGCCCATGGCGGAACTGAACCACGACGGCTCCGCAGCGGTGATCGGAGACAGCATCAGTTTCTCGGACGCGGACGTCACCGACTACAACGGCTTCACCATCACCTTGGAGCGCGTCGACGGCGGGAGTGATTCCGATTCCTACGGGTTCAACGACACCGACGATCTCACATTGTCCGACGGCGTCATATACTATGACGGCACCGCAATCGCCACCTTCACTGAATCGGACGGCACCCTGACCCTCACCTTCACCGACTCCGTCACCGAGACGGTGGCCAACCTGGTGGTAAGCCAGATCACCTACTCGGGAACTTCAACCGCGGTATTGACCGTCACGGTGAGCGACGGGAGTAAATCCTCTTCAACGAACCTGGCCCTGGTCTATCCCAACGAAACCCCCACGACCTCCAGCGAAGGCGGTGCGCTGGACGACGCTACCACGGGCCATGACTACGAATATACCCTCCCCGATCTGTCGGAACTGTTCAGCGATGCGGATGGCGACACGCTGACCTACGAAGTATCCGACCTGCCGGACGGGTTGAGTTACGACTCGACCACGAACACCATCTCCGGCATGCCGACCACGGCGGGCGACTACACCATCACCGTCACCGCCACGGACCCGAGCGGCGCAAGCGTCAGCATCGAATACACTCTGAGCGTGGCCGAAAACTCTGCCCCGGTTGCCACAAGCGACTCCCTGACGGATGCCAGGACGGATTACGACTACAGCTATGACCTGTCGAGTCTGTTCACCGACGCGGACGGAGACGAAATCACCATCACCGTGGAAGATCTGCCCGACGGCCTGACTTATGACGCGGACACCATGACCATCTCCGGACAGGCGACCACGGTCGGCGACTACACCGTTACCATCACGGCCACGGACGGCATCACGGAAACCACAGTGACCCTGACCCTGAGCGTGGCCGAAAACATTTCCCCCACCTATGCGGGGGAAGACTTCACTCTGGATCAAGTCACCTACGGAACCGCCTATGAAATGGTCCTGCCGGAGGACCTGTTCACCGACGCCAACGGCGATACGCTGACCTACACGGTATCCGGCCTGCCGGACGGCCTGACTTTTGACGCGGATACCATGACCATCTCCGGGACGACCACGGCCGAAGACACCACGGTGACCATTACGGTCAGTGACGGTTATGGAGGAACCGCCAGTTATACCACCACGCTGGAGGTGGCCACGCCTCCGTCCCTGTCGGCGGATGTGACGAACGGCTCCTGCTCCATTGCGGCGGACGGCACCGTCACCGACAACGATGTGGACCTTTTCGAGAACGTGACCGTGGCGCAGGACGCGTATAGCGAGGAGCTGACCACCCTGGTTCTCACGGTCGACACCTACGGCGAAAACCACGCCCTGGTGATCGACGGACAGGAAATCGTGCTGACCGCTACGTCCGGCACCTCGGAAACAACGACCAACGGCTACAGCTACACGGTGGAGATCGTCGACGGCCAAGCCGTGGTGACCATCGACCTGACCAGCAGTTCCGCCTCGAGCGCCGCAGACGTGCAGACGCTCATCGACAGCATAACTTATCGTGTCGCGGACTCCTACATGGAAAGCAGCTCCGTCACCGTGACACTGACCAGCCTGAACGACGCCGGTGAGGATTCCGCCGCAGTGAACATCAGCTCCACGGTGAACATCGACAGCGACATCGTCTTCACGACGGACAGCCTGCCGTCCTCGGGCCAGACCGACGAGCAATCGCAAACTCCGAATGTCGAGGATTCCGGACACGACACAGAAGACGACTCCTCTTGGAATAAAAATGTCCTGGACTCATCCGAGCAGCAATCCTCCAGCAGCAGTACCACCAGTTCCACTCTGAGCGACGCCGACTCCGTCCTGTCCGTGCTCAGTTCCCTGCTGTCCGAGAGTGCTTCAGATTCCACCACGGAATACGACTTGTCCGATACCACCTCGAGCGTGCTCGACCTGGAAATCTCTCTGGATGGGGACAGCACACTGCTTGAGGAAATCCACGGGACCTGGACCTACGACGTGGCAGGCAACAGCAATGTCTTCGCCCTGCCGTCTCCCGATCAGTTGGGCATCAATGCGGCCATCACCTCGTTCAAGCTGGTTTGGGCGGACACCGGGAAACCGACAGAAGGACTGCGTCTGGACATGACCCGCTGGAGCCTGGTTTCTGTGGGATTCAAGAGCCCGGGCCACGCCAAGGTACTGGTCCGGATTGAGACCCAAAACGGGGAACTAATCGAAATTCCCGTCGAAGTGGACGACCTGAGCCAACCCACCGGACGGGAAGCGAAATCAACGGCCCCGACGGTCGGGAAGGAAAATCAGATCACCGGCGCCTTGACGATACCGGCCCCTTCCACGTGGAACGCGGACGCCCCCATCAGCGCCACAATGTTGGGCGAGGACTCCCATGAAACGCCCTTCAACGGAAAGCCCGCACTGGCAATGCAGTTGAACCAGAGCCTGAGACACTCCACCGACGCGGGCATGTCGCCCTCAACAAGCGATACCGCCGAAGTCCCCTCCGGGAAGGAAGCCGCCAGGTCCGCAATGGTGGCAGTAGGTTAATCGAGAAACATCAACAGGGAATCGGAATGAAAAATCGTGCAGCTATCCATTTGAAGAAACGCCTGCTCCCGCTGGCCCTCCTGCTCCTGCTGGCCCTCTTGTCCGCGTGCGCGGTGGGGGCCCCCCCGGCATTGACCCAGGAAGAACTGATCAAACTGGCCGCCTCCGACAATGCGACCATGTACAGCAACCAGGAACCGGTCAACGCCCCCATAACACTGGAGGAAGCCGAGGCCAGGGCCGTCAAATACAACCTGCAGCACCGCCTGGCACTCATGGAGAAAGCGCTGGCTGAAAACCTGACGGACATACGATACTTCAGTTTGCTGCCCAAGGTAATTGCCGAAGCCGGGTATACTTCTCGCAACAATGATAGTGCGTCATCCAGCGAATCGATCACGACCGGCGAGGAATCCCTGGAACCCTCGATGAGCCGGGAACGCAACGTGCACACCGCAGAGCTGACCATGACCTGGAACATCCTGGATTTCGGGCTTAGCTATTATGAAGCCAAGGCCCTCGGCAACAAGGCGCTGGCCCAGGAAGAACGCCGCCGCCGGGTGGTCAGCAAGATCATCAACCAGACCAAGGCCGCATACTGGGCTACGGTTTCCGCGGAAAGAATGCGCGACGAAGTGGCCGTCACCCTGGTCCAGGCCAAGCAAGCCATGGCACAATCCAAGGAGACCGGGCGCCGCCGCCTGATGCCTCCCATCGTGGCCCTGCGCTACCAGCGGGATTTACTGAACATGGTGCGCCAACTCGAACAACTCGACAATGAACTGGTCAAGGCCAAAACACAACTCGCTTCGCTCATGAATCTGGCACCGGGGACGGAATACACCCTGGCCCTGCCCGAAGACTCGGACAAGACGCCCGCCATGGCTTTTGAGTTGAACGATCTTGAATCCCTGGCAATGGTGCGGCGGCCGGAACTGCTCGAGCAAAGCTATCTGGCCCGCAATGCGGTTCTGCAAACCCGTATGGCCATGCTGCGCATGTTCCCCAACGCCTCGCTGTTCGGTGGTGTGAACTACGACAGCAACAAGTATCTGGTACACGACAACTGGGCCAGCGCAGGAGTGCAGGTGGGCTGGAATCTGCTCAAGATCTTCTCTCTCCCGGCAGAACTGCGAGCTGGCAAGAACCGCGAACAGGTGGCCAGCCTGCGCCGTCAGGCGTTGCGCATGACCGTGCTTTCCCAGGTTCACATCGCATGGCATCAGCGCCACTACGCCCAAAAATCTTTTGAACGGGCCGAAGAGCTGTGCGATTTGCAAAAAGCCATCCACCAGCAGACGGAAAACGCTGCTCACAGCAAGGCGGAAAACCCGCTGGAACTCATTCGCACCAAGGTAAAGACATTGCTGGCCATCCGGGCTCGCGATTTAAGTTATGCCGAACTGGTGGCCGCTCAAGACTCCGTTTACCAGGCCGTCGGGCTCGACAGCATGCCCGCCAAGGTCAGAGATCAGAGTGTGACGGGCCTGGCTTCCGCCATCGCGGAACAAAACCGTCAAAACGAAATGGGACATGCTGATGTGCCGATGCTGGCTGCCTATTCCCAGGCCGCCCCGGCGAACACAGCACCCACCCCAGACGAAACGCAAACGCTCGCCGAGGCTAACGCTCCTGTAGACAAAACGCAAGATGCAACCATCCAGCCGTCTGTCCGCCTCGTTAGCGGCCACCCCTGGGAAAGCCTGGGCTCGCTGCAAGGCGGCACCGAATAACCGATATGCAGCTCACCCAAAGTTTCCACTTCTGCGGGGCTCCAGTGACGTATCCCGCCTTTTTCCTTCAGTGGCAAAGGCGGAACACGTTTGGCGTCGAGGCAGAGGAACAAACCGAAAACACCGGCATATAGATCCAGGACAGAAAATGGCTCGATCAAAAATATCATGCCCCCGTTTGATCACAGTTCCCATGGGAATTCTGGGGGGGGTGTTGGCCCTGTGCCTCTGCCTGCCCGTCGCGCCGTCCCAGGCGGAGGAAATCCAGAAGGACACAATACCAACACCTTCCACCTCGGCCCCCATCCAGACGACACCACAGGCGTCTCTCTCTCTGGGCAAAGGACAACGTGCACAGATCGTCGCCATCAAACAGGCGGTCCTTTCCAGCGAACTGGCCGGAAAGATAGTCACCCTCCACTTCAGGGAGGGTGAACGATTCAGAAAAGGCGACAAGCTGGTCTCCTACGACAGCGCCCTGTTCAGGGCCAGGCTCGACCGGGCCAGACAGTCGGAGGCGGCCGCGGCCCAAAAATACAAGGTCGCCAAAGAGCTGCGCGCGCTGAATTCCATCAGCATCTCGGACTTCGAGCAGGCGCGATCGGAGCTCTCCGTAGCCAAGGCCGACACCCGCGCCGAACGAGTCCTGGTGAACCGGTGCGTCATCACCGCACCGTTTTCCGGCCGCGTGGGGGAAACATATATCCGCGAGTCCGAGCACGTGCCCGAGGGGGCAAAACTCTTGAGCATCTATGACGACAGCGCCTTTGAAATCGAAACCATTCTTCCATCGCGTTGGCTGGCATGGCTCACGCCCGACTACCCCATGACCATCACCGTGGATGAAACCGGCGAGACCTACCAAGCCCAAGTCACCCGCATTGCCGGAGTAATTGATCCCGTCAGCCAATCCGTCAAGGTCGTCGCCCTGCTCGAAAACAATGCCGCCAAGCATGGCAACGCTCCCCTGATGCCAGGCATGAGCGGCACCGTGTTCGTAGTCCCGCCACAACCAGCCAAAACCTCTCAGGAAAAACACTCCCGATGAACAACCCGCCCCCATCCTCTGCCGATGCCCCACTGTTGCAACGGCTGATCATGCTCGAAAAACGGGTTCGCGCCTGTGAGGACAAGCACGAACTGACCTTTGTCATGGTCAATGAGACCAACGCGCTTACCCCGTACCGGCAGGCGGCTCTATGGGCGGGAAACGTGAAGACTTCCCACACGAATTCCGTCCCTAACAAAGTGCGCGGCGAAATCGTAGCCCTGTCCGGCCTTGCCATTCCTTCCGAGAACTCGGCTTTCAATGTCTGGCTTTCCGGTCTACTGACCAGGCATTCCACCGGAGAAAACGCCGCAGAGCCCTGCATGCTTACAGTCATGCAGGGCACCGAGGACCAGCGGATGTGGGAGGAATATCTGCCCGAGAAGGCTCTCTGGATTCCCTTGCCGCTCCATGCACAGCCGGGAAGCGGCAGTGACAATGGCGAGCCCGCAAAGAAAAATCCGCTGCAGGCCGGACTGGTCCTGTGGCGCGAGGAGGGGTGGACCCCGCAGGAAATAGCCGCCCTGGCCATCCTTGGCGAAACCTATGCCCACGCATGGCGAGCTCTGGGTGGCGGCCCCCGTTCCTGGTTCGGGGAAGGCGGCTGGAAGGGCTTTGCGGAACGCCTGCGTTCCAAGCGGTTGCGGCTGACCATCCTATTGCTCATCGTGGTCCTGATGTTCTTCCCGGTACGCCAGTCCGTACTGGCCCAGGCGGAAATCGTCCCCCGCAATCCCTTCACTGTGCGAGCCCCCCTGCGCGGCGTTGTGAAGCGCATCATGGTGCAGCCCAACGAGACCGTAAAACAGGGAAACATCCTGGTCCTGCTCGACGCCGAAGACATCAAGGGCAAGCTGGAATCCGCTCGTCAAACCCTGGCAGTGGCCGATGCCGAACTGCGCCAAAGACAGCAGCAGGCACTTTTCGACGAAAAAAGCAAGGCTGTCTTGGGAATACTGCAGAGCCAGCGGGACCAGGCCGCAAGCGACGCGGCCTACCTCCAGTCCATGCTCAAACGGACCGAAATCCGTGCCGACCGCGCCGGAGTCGCCGTGTTTGACGATCCGCAGGAATGGAGCGGCAGGCCCGTGGCGCTAGGCGAGCGGATCATGGTCATTGCCGACCCGCTTGATGTCGAACTGGAGGCTCACCTTCCCCTGGGCGATGCCATAGCCTTGTCGCCGGGCTCTGAAGTGCGCCTGTTCATGAACGCCGAGCCGGCCTCGCCAGTGGAGGCCACCCTGAGCAGGGTCGGCTATCGGGCCATTCCGGTGGCCGACGGCACACTGGCCTACCGCGCCCGTGCGACATTCGCTTCCCGCCCCGACAGTGCAAGCTCCAGATTACGCGTGGGATTGAAAGGCACTGCCAAGCTCTACGGAAAGCGAACATTTCTTGCTGTCTACCTGTTCCGTAAGCCCTTGACCATGCTGCGCCTCTGGCTTGGCATATGAACAGTCCGCAAACCCTGCCTCCCCTTCGCCAGGAGATCCTCCTGCATCCGGGCCCCACAAACCACGACGGATCGCCCTCCTGGGTGCTGGAGGATCCCGGGCGCGATCTCTTTTTCCAGATCGGCTGGATGGAAGCGGAAATTCTGGCTCGCTGGCACCTGGAGACCGCTGAAAAGATCACGGATTCCGTCAACAGTGAGACAACCCTGCATGTGGATTCCGACCACATCCTGAACGTTTCCCGTTTTCTGGTATTCAACAGCCTGACCCGGGACGGAAGCGCGGTCGGGCGATTCCTACGAGAAGTTCGTATGCGGTCAGAGGGGTCGTTGGGCAAATTCCTGCTGAGCAACTATCTGTTTTTCCGCATTCCGCTTCTCAAGCCGGACCGTTTTTTGTCCCGCACGCTTCCCCTCGTCAAAGGCCTGTTCATAAATCGTCCATTTTTTCTCCTCACCTGCATGGCGGCCCTGCTTGGCATTTTTCTGGCATCACGCCAATGGGAGACCTTCCGCACAACTTTCCTCCATTTCTTCACCTTGGAAGGCGCATGCCTCTTTGCCATAACCCTGGGCGTGACCAAGACAGCCCACGAGTTCGGGCACGCCTACGCAGCCAAGAGGTTGGGCTGCGGGGTCCCTTCCATGGGCCTGGCCTTCATGGTTATGATGCCGATCCTGTACACGGACACGTCCGCTACATGGCGGCTGCGCAAACGCTCGCAACGTATGCAGGTCTGCAGCGCGGGAGTATTGACGGAAACGGCACTGGCGGCCTGGGCAACGCTGGCCTGGAGTTTCCTGCCCGACGGCCAGTTGCGCAGCGTTGCATTCATCCTTGCGACCACAACCTGGATCATGACGTTGTCCATCAATCTCAGCCCATTCATGCGCTTTGATGGCTATTTTCTGCTTTCCGACGCCCTGAACATCCCCAATCTGCGCTCCCGGTCGTTCGCATTGGCCCGTTGGAAGATACGTGAATGGCTCTTCGCCTTCGGCGACGGCAAGCCGGAAGAATTCGAGCTTTGGCGGGAAAGGGTGCTCATTCTTTATGCCTTTGCCGCCTGGATCTACAGGGCTGTCGTCTTCTTGGGCATAGCCCTCATCGTTTATCATAAATTCTTCAAGATTCTCGGCATGATACTTTTTGCTGTAGAAATTTTCACCTTTATGCTCTCCCCGGTGTACAGAGAAATGAAAACATGGATTACCCGCCTTCGCGAAGAGGGACTCAACCGCCGGATAACAGGACTCGCCGCCGTCGGGCTCACCCTGCTCTGCTTCCTGTTTATCCCCTGGAACAACAACGTCACGACGCCCGCTCTTCTGGAATCGGCGCGACAGGTCCGGCTTTTCTCCCCTGTCAACGCACAGATCGTAGAAATCCATGCCGCCGACGGTCAGCCAGTGCAGAAGGGTGCCCCGCTCTTCCTACTTCGCGCCCCGGAACTGCAGCACGAAATCGCCAGGCTCCGGCAACAACTCGCAGCCCTTCAATGGCAACTCTCCTTCCATTTCATAGAGCGAGAGACAGCCGCCGGAGTGCCCGTGGCCCAGCAGGAACGCCAAGCGGCTCTGAAGCGGCTGGCAGTACTGGAAAAACGTAAAAAACAACTTGTCATCCGCGCCCCCTTCAGCGGAAGGATCGTCGACATGGCCATTCCCCTCGAGGAAGGCGAATGGGTGGGAATCGGAGAATGGCTCTGCACCACGGCAAATCCGACGCATCCCCAGGCCGTGGCCTATGTTGACGAAACGAAACTGCACCGCCTGCGAATGGGAGGCAGCGCAAAATTCATCCCGGAAGATCTCAACCAGGATATCATGGAACTGCAAATCACCCACATCGCCTATACGGCGAGCAGACATCTTGCCGCCGCCCCGGAACTGGCCTCGCCCAATGGCGGGTCCATCGCAGCAGCACGGGCGCCCAAACGGGTTGCGTCGTCCCTGGGGACGGATGCCAGCGCCTGGATTCCAAAGCAGGCCGTCTATCGGGTTCTCCTTCGACCGACGTGCAAACAGGAAATGCGTCCCCAGGTGCTGCGTGGTTCGGTCGTCATCACGGCCGACCGGGAAAGCCTGTTTACGCGGTTCAGCCGCTATGTGCTCGCAGTATTTCTCAGGGAAACGGGATTCTAGCAGAGAGGAATGACGATAACGCATTTTTCTGCCCCTTCCCGAAGAAGGCCACAAGCAACGCATTGAAAGCGGACAAGTAGTATGGGCGACACAGCCTTCAATCCAGGGCCGTCTCTTTCAACATCTTGGCGAGTTCGATCTTGCCGTGCCGCATCAGCTTCTTCTGCATGGCCCTGCGCACGGCTCTGGTGATGGCGTCCATGGAAACCGGTTTCAAAAGGTAGTCATAGGCTCCCTGTTGTAGCAAACGCACGGCGTCATTCATGGAAGCCCTTCCCGTCAGGAAGATGGTTTCCACATCAAAACCATGGGCCTGGATTTCACGAAAGGTCTCTTCACCGGACAACCCCGGCATGTTCATATCCAGCAACACCACGTCGAAATCGGAGGCAACAAGTTTGCTGATGGCGTCCAGGCCGTTTGAAGTTTCGTCCGCCAAGCACCCGTCTTCACCCAGAAGACGGGCCACGGATTGACGAAAGCGATCCTCGTCATCGACAATAAGAATCCTTGCATCTATCATCATGCTGACCTCACCTGACTCATGCGGGAAGACGAACGGTGAATGCGGCTCCCTTTCCGGCCTCGGAACACACCAGAATGTCTCCACCCAGTTGGTTGATGATACGAAGACTGACCGACAGCCCCAGCCCCGTGCCCTGACCGGGAGGCTTGGTCGTATAAAAAGGATTGAAAATCCTCTCCTGCATGTCCTTGGTTATCCCCGGTCCGGTATCTCTGACCTCGGTGCAGACCATATGGCCGTCATGAAAGGTCGACACGTGAATCTCGCCATGCTCCCCAAGGGCCTGAACCGCATTGATGAGCAGATTGAGAAGAACCTGGCGCACAAGCGGTGGATCGGTCCTGATCAAAGGCAGATCGGCTTGAAGGTTCTTCACCACTCGGATGGCCTTTGAACCGATCTCACGTTCCACAAGGACGAACATATCCGTCACCAGCCGGTTCATGTCGGCGTTCTGGGAAACGGGTTTCCGGTTACGGGCAAAATCAAGCAACTTGTGCGTTATGTCCGAACAGCGCTCAACCTGCCTGCCGACAACCTCAACACAGGCTCTGATTTCATCCGATTCTTCGAACGGCGGGAGGTTTTCCATGCTCATACGCATGAGTTCCGTTTCCTGCATGATGATGTTCAGCGGATTGTTGATCTCATGGGCTATGCCGGTTGAAATTTCACCCAGGGCCATGAGCTTCTGCGATTGAATGAGTTGTTCCTCAGCGTCGGACTGCAGAGCGCTGACACGATCAAGCCTTTTCACTGCCATCCGGAACAGAATCCACATGCCGACGACAAGGAAAATGGTCGCAACCTTTCCTGTAGTCGGCCACTTCATAAGAGACAGCCCGGAAACCAGGCATGCCAATGGGCAGAGATACTGCCCAAACCGCAACGTACGGCAGACGAACGTCAAGTTCATGCATCCCCCGGCCGCCGCTTCAAACGCGCATGTTCGCAAGCGGAGCGTATTCTCTGAAGAAGATCGTCTATGGAAAATGGTTTAAGGACATAATCGTAAGCCCCGTGGCTTATTCCTTCGATGCCCGACTGCATGGAGCCATGGCCGGTGAGCATGATGACCGCGATCTCCGGAAACCTCTTATGGATCTTCTTGAGGGTTTCCAGACCGTTCATGCCGGGCATGCGGACGTCGAGAATAACCACATCCACCTTGTTGCTTTCAAGAATTCCCAAAGCGCTTCGGCCGTCGGCGGACGTGGAAACATCAATGTTTCTTTTTGAAAGCCTTCGCCTGATGAACTTCAGAAAATCGATTTCGTCGTCAACCACGAGAACTCTTATTCTGGCCATGACTCCTCCTTGTGAACAAAGGGCTCTGCGGGCAGCCTGAACGAGAATGTGGTTCCATCCCCATATTCACTTTCCACGTTTATATCGCCGCCAAGCTTCTTGAGCGTGCTGTAAACGATGGAAAGGCCCAGGCCCGTTCCCCTGCCGGTGGATTTCGTGGTGAAAAACGGATCGAAAACCTTGGAAAGGTGCTCCGAAGCAATGCCCTCGCCGCTGTCGTGAATATCCATAAAAACTTGGCTGCCGTTCATCCGCGTCACGATGGTGATGCAGCCGTTTTCCCCTATGGCGTCGATGGCGTTCTCCAACAGGTTGAGAATGACCTGCTGAATCTGATTGGCGTCCGTCGAGATGAACGGAAGGTTCTGCTCCAGTTCGCACTCCACATGAATATTGCGATGAAGCGTTTCATTTTCCAAAAACGCAACCGTCTGCCTCGCCAGCAGATTGAGGTCCACGTTTTCCTGCCGAGGCTCCATGCGCCGGGCGAAACCGAGCATCCTGTGCGTCACCGTACGAGCCCGCTCCACATGGCGCTCTATATCACCGACGGCCTCCTGCAAATCATCCGCAGCGGCGATCCCGTCCATCTCCCCGTCGTTGATCATGTCCCGAATCCATCCGGCGCTTTCCCGTATGATCGACAGCGGGTTGTTGATTTCATGGGCCACACCGGCCGCCATCTTGCCCAGGGAGGCCATCTTGCTCGATTGCATCATGGCCGCGTCCATTGCGGCCTGCTCCCTGTCGGCAGCCTGAAGCCGCGAAATCACCGAAGCGGTCGTGAAGTAGGCGCCCGCGAATATCATCAATGCGCATGCCGCAAGCAGCGCATAGATAAGTGAGCGGGTACGCAGGAGCGGGGTGAGCTCCTCAATGGGGTCTTCCAGGATGACGAGTCTCCATCCGGTCATGGAAAGAGGCGTCATCCCGGCCATGAATTCCGTACCCTCCCGCCCCCAGTGAAAAATTTCCACCCCGCTTCCGTCTCCGAAATCGGGTAGCCTGGTCTTTGAAAGCACCTTGTCTCCGAATCTCGAAGGAGTCTGCAGTGCGCACTCACTGTTGACCAGATATGCATCCCCCAGCTTCCCGGTGCGCACGTTACGAACCAGGGAAGTGAAGATGTCCGGATCGATGGTGGCCCGTAGTATCCAAGCTTTGCCTGCTTCCCGTCTTTTGACGGCGATGATGAAGTGGGGAAAATTGCGGAACCCCATGAACACGTCACTGATGTAAAACCCCTTGCGCATGACCTGATTGAACCATGGAGCGTTCTTGTAGTTGACTCCCTGGAGAGCGAACGGTCCGCAATACGCTTCGTGTTCCCCGTTTTGTCCGATGACACCAAGATCAATGTAATAATGGGAGGTGCGCTGGACTATTTCGAACAGGGAATTCAATTTTGATGGGTCCGTGATTTCGGAAAAAGTGTGCATGTCGGCCAGCATCTGCAGTTGCATGACCCGCTCGTTCAGAAACATGTCGATGGAATCACGCTTGTTGCCGACCACCAGGGAAAGATTGCCGGCAAGCTTTTCCTCGTACGACTGGCTGAACTCCGAATGAATGATGTATCCCAAAACGAACAGCGGAATGATGGAAAGCCCCAGGGTCGTGAACAGCAGCTTGCGCTTCAGGGCGGAATAGGAATTGATGCTCATTCTCTCCCTCTCCATGCCGGGGACTCTTCCCGCAGGCGGGACAGGACCGTGCGGATGTCCGAGCTGAATTTTTCCCTGTACCCGGCGGAGGCATTCGTGGAAGCCATGACCATGTCGATCTGCCTCGTATGAACCAACAGGTATCCGCTTATGGCCAGGGCCTGTTCCACGGCCTCTGTGGCGATTCCCTCCACGCGGGCAAACAGGGAATCGTCCTTCATCTCCACAATGAAACCATGCCGTTCAAGAATTTCCGAGATCAGGCGTGCACGAACCATGCGCCGACCCATATCCGCCCCGCCTCCCTTGAACTGAAAAAGGACGTGGTTTTCTCCGGGGTCATTTCCGGCAAAACCTTCCACCGTGCAAAAATGAAAGCCGAATCGGGACTGAAGGTTGCAATAATGCCTGCCCACCATAAAATAATTCCGCTCTCCCATGCTGTTGGGAAGCCCGGGAGACAGGGCAGGATTCTGCGATGCCTGGAAAACCACGGACATGAATCCTCCGGCGTCCACGGGAGGAGGCCCTTCCCAAGGAACGGCGGTCATGCCGGTCCAAAGGGCCAGCATTGCATTGGACCGGATTTCATCAAGGCGGACATGCCTTCCCTCGCAGGAATCCAGGGTCCCGCCGCCAATGTCCACGAGCCAGTACTGCATGGGCAGCCCCCCATTCAGCATTCTTGCCTTGGAAATGGGGGCTGCATCCTGCATGAACATTTCAACCACCGACATTTCATGGCAATAGCGCGTAATGTCATGCAGGGAGAGGCAATTCTCCGGCCGGAACTCGAAGGAATCCGGATCCGTGAGAGTCAGTGAGACGATCTTCGGCAAAACACGACGCAAGGCCTGCACCACATCGCTGACACGCGCAGCACTGTGCCGCTCGCCTGCCGCATCGACCCGCTCCTGACGACATCCGAGAAAGACAGCCCCGGCATCGGCATTGACCGTCACCACTCCGACCCCACCCAGAGTTTCAACGGCCCCTGGAGCGCCGATCAACGCGGGTATGCCGTATTCCCTCGCCACATTTGCCAGATGCCCCACGGCGCTGCCGAATTCGGCCACCAGGGCTGCGGCCCGGGGCAACAGGGCCGAAAGCTGCGGCCTTGCATTGCGTGCAAGAAGAACGGCCCCTTCCGGAAAGTCCGCAATGTTCTCCCTGGCGTCGATCCTGACCACCCGGCCCGCTCCGACTCCGGGGCTGGCCGCAATGCACGAGGACAGAAGGGCGGGCATGCCGTCTTCCGGCATGTCGGCCGGGGGAACGCCCGGTTCCCGCCCTTCGCAGACGGACAAAGGGCGACACTGGAGTATCGTTATTCTCCCGTCAGGCTCCATGGCCCATTCAATGTCCTGCGGAACGCCGAAATGGTCTTCGATACGCCGCGCCATGCCCCCAAGCTCAACGACCACGCATTCCGGGATCGACGGTTCCTCCTTGTCGCTCCCGGCCAGTCCCTCCCGGGAAATTCGCCCATCCGGGGCTTGAAAGTAACGGCATTGCTTACATGCGACCCTGGTTTCCAGGATCTTGAGATCTTCACGGTGAAGCTTCCAGGAATCGGCCTCGGAACTGCCGTCCACAATGCCGCACGGCAGTCCCGGAACGGCGCTGACCATCATCGTGCCGTCATCATCTCCCAGGGGAGGACGGGTATAGATGACGCCCCCTGCCGAGGCATGAATCATCTCCATGCAACCGACGCACATGACCACGGCGTCCTCACGCAGCCCCCGATTAAGCCTGTAGGTCATTGCCGTGGCCGAAAACAGACCGGCCACGACGCTGCGGTACGCTTCGGCAATACCGGCGGGATGCACTCCCAGCAAGGAGACAAACTGCCCGGCAAAACTGTTTTCCCGGGAGTCCTCTCCGAGCGCGCTGCTCCGAACGGCCAGCCGCATGTTCTTCTTCTCTTCCAACAAGCTTTTGCATGCGGTTTCAACGGCCCGGCCAAGTTCGGACGGCAAGGCCGTCATGTCGATGGCATGATGAATGTCCGCCTCAAGCATGCGAAGCTCCTCCAGATCGTCACCCCCGCTTATCTGGATCAGGCGGTTGATCTCGTCCTCCAACCCGGTGCGCTCCATGAACAGATGAAAGGCCGGGGCGGTTACGGCAAACCCTGAAGGCACTTCCATTCCCAACGCCGCGGCTATTTCTCCCAAATGGGCCATTTTCGCGCCGACCAGGTCACTTGCTTCGGCCCGGATATCCCGCATATCCATGACAAGCGGCCCGGAAGACCGTCTGGCCCGGTCGGAGAGAGTCCGCTCAACGTCCTGCAGGATGCGGTTGAACGCATCCTTGAGTCCTTCGTACTTTCCGGGACGCATGAGGCACAGGCGTTCAATCATCTGGCGAACTCCGGAGGCCGCCTTGAGGCACTGCGCCCGAACATGGCTCATGCCGAAACGTCGATCGGCCCAGGCGTCCTCGTTCATTTCCGCCATGACTTCGAGGGTCCGATTGTTGGCCGCGAGTAGAAGCCGAAAATTCTCCGATTTCCTCAGGAACCGCTCGGAAGCGTCCTGGTCGCCATCGGCGGCCGTGCGGATGCATTTGAATATGGTCCTGAAAATGGGTTGCATGTCATAGCCTCCCACGCCTCACCCTTGAGTCCGGTGGTGCATTCCGGCCGCATCCAGGATCTTGAAATACAGTTCATTGGTCCCCACCGGCTTCAGCAGGTAGTCGAATGCTCCGCATTCCATCCCCAGACACAAGGCCTCCGGATTGGCGTGCCCGGTCAGAATGATCACAGGCAGATCCGGGACAAGGCCCTTTATCCGCCTGAGCGTCTCAAGCCCGTTCATTCCCGGCATCAGAAAATCGAGCACCACCACATCGAATTCCGCCGATTCGATCTTCTCAACGGCCTCACGGCCGCTTGCCGCCGTGCAAACATCCACGTTGCGGCGGAGGAAGCGCCGCGAATACGAGGTGAGGAAATCCTTTTCATCATCCACAAGGAGCAGTCGTATACTTTTCATGCTGAGCCTCCTCGATCCCCCGTCCCTCGAGGCCGGGGAGCCGATCCCCGGCCAAGAGAGAGGAGTGAGAGAGAGGCGTGTCCGGGGATGTTGCCGATTACTCCCGGGCCGCCTCATTGGAAAAACGTCTGCAGTTCGGCCACCAACGGCGCGGCTGTCCAGAAAAGAAGCAGCAGGACAAAGGCGGTGAGAAGAACCAGCAGAGCCGCCATGAACTTGCCGACGCCCGCGGCCTTCACCAAACCAATGCCCACGAACAGCGCACGGACCGGCTCCATGGCGATGGCCAGCCCGGGAATCCAGGACACCACCATGACCGTCCCGCTGGCATAGGCGTAGATATTGAAAATCGTGCTGTAAGGTGTCCTTTCCCGCCAGGTCATGCCGAGAAGACAGTAGGTGATCACGGCCCCCAGGGCAGGCATGCCCAAGCTGTTGACAAGCATTATCGCGCCCATGGCCAATGAATTTTCAAAAAAATAGGCCATGCTGACCGAACAATAGAAAATGGAGGACACCATAAGAAAAAGCAGAGCTCGTCTCACCCCGGTTTCAGTCGCGATATTCTCGAAATATCTGGCGGGTGAACGGATAATCTCCTGAAGGACTTCGAAATATCCTCTGATGCTCATTCCGGGGTTGGTACTCCTTATCGTTTCCATATTTTTCTCCCGCTAGAAAAAGCTGTTCAGATATTCGACAATGCCCCATGCGAGCATGCCCAGCGTCAGCACGAAGAGAACACGCCTCTCCGTCTGTTTGCTGAAATAGGTCACGCCGCTTTTGCTGATAAACCTCTGTTGCCTGTTTCCGGCCTCTTTCATGGGAACGTTCCCCCTTTCATGGCCCGGCGGCCGCTTTTGGGCGGCCGGCCGGGGCGTGAGTCAGGATTGTCAGAATGACGGTAGATTGTTGAAACCGATGCCGCACCAGTAAACAGCTGTGAGAATGACGATCACGATGTTCGCGACAAACCACATGGGAATGCCGACCCGCAGGTAGTCCTTTGGTTCCAGGTAGCCGGACGCATAGACGATGGCGTTGGGGGGCGTTCCGATGATGAGGCAATAGGCGAACGCGGATGCCACCGCCGTTGACATGGCCATGAACGGGAGGAAGGTTGTGCCCGGATGGACGATGCTGGCCATGTTCAAGGTGATGGGACCGACCGCCGCAGCCGCGGGGCCGTCGGCCATCAGGTTGGTCAGGACCGCGGTCAGTCCGTTGGAGGTGAGCATCAGCGGGATGCCGTGGCTCATGCCCAACGGAGCCAGGAGATCGATGACGGACTGGGCCAGCCAATACGCTGCACCGGACTTGTCCAGGGTACGGCCGAAGATAATGGCCCCGGCATACAGCCAGACAACGCCCCAGTCGACCTTTTCCTGATAGTCGCGCCAGTTGACCACGCCCGCCAGCAGATAGGCCACTGCGCCCGCCACGGCGATGACGCCGATACCGAGTCGGATGGGATAGATGCCCATATTGTAGAATTCCTTCTCGGTGAACCAGCCGAAGACCATGATGACGAAAATGAGCATGGCCCAGATCTGCGGCCTGTTCCATGCACCCATCTTGCCGATTTCGCTTTCCAGGTGCTTCATGGCCGGGGCCAGGGAGTGGATGCGCGGCTTGAAGATCATGTTGGTCGTTATCCAGGTGATGGGGATCATGATGATGACGAAGGGAAAGCAGTACATGATCCACTGGGCGTAGCCGATGTCCATGCCGAACATGTCGGTCAGGTAGGTCATCATGATAACGTTGCGTGCGCCTCCGGAGGGTGCGCCGGGGCCGCCGATGTTACAGGCCATGGCGATGGTGATCATCAGCATTTTGGCGAGTTCCTTGTCCTCGGGGATATCGTCGGTCAGGCTGTTCTGATAGAGCAGCATGCCGATGGGCAGGAACATGGCCGCCAGCGCATGATCGGAAATGAACGCGGCCAGCGGGCTGATGACGATGAAGAAAATCAGCGTAATCCAGCGCACGTTGGGAACCGCGAGCTTCTTGAACATCAGCAGGCACATGCGTTTGTCCACCCCCGTCTTGACGAAGGCGGCAGCGAACATGAGCGACCCCATGATGAACCAGACCGCGTCGTCCCAGTATAGGCCCGCCACCTCGCTACGGGACACGACGCCGCTGAAGACGAGGATGAGGCCGATGCTCAAGGCCACGCCGGGCAGCGGCATGCATTCCGTCATGAAACAGAAGACCACGAACACGACCATGGCGATGGCGACCTTGATCTTCCAGGCCCCGTTGTCGGCGGTTATTTTGTCCTTTGCGGAAAGATCCTCATAGGAGAGATCGTTTTTCCGCAGTTTGAACGCGCCCTTCATGATCTTGAGATAGGCCTCGTCGGACACATTGTCCTTGACGTATTCACGGGCCTTCCTGAAGTTGGCTGTATCCACCGGGATCTTGTATTTCTTCGCCCATTTCTCATTTCGCTTGAGAAAACGCGCCTTGGTCAGCGCCCCCATCCGCATGCTCCGCTCCATTATGCGTGCGGTCAAAACCTGCCACTGATCCCCGTCCGAGCTGTTTTTCCCGAACAGTTGTTGCGAAATGTAATTCGTCACAACCTTCGGGCCGACCGAATACTGCATGCCGACCTTCTTCATCCCCTGAGGGGTCGGAAGCATGAGAATAGCCGCAAAAAGCACTATGGGTATGATGAGCAGCTTCCAGTTGACATACTTATCGTAACCGGTCGCTTTCTTCTTTTCTTGAACCATTGGTAACCTCGGCATGTTGATGAATTAATCATCCCGGCTGGATGAAATAATCCTGGCTATTTCATAAAAAAGTTCCTGCTCCCGGATGATCCCGGTGTCCGTTCCGCCGGACCGGACCAGCATGCGGCGGGCCGGCAGGGTCACCATGGTGTTGGCGACCTCCATGAGGTTGGCGTCCGCGCTGATTGTGGGAAGCTCGTCGGACATGAACGTGCTTACCGGCTCGTCCATGATTTCAAGCACCCGGGAAGAAAAAAGCCCCTGCCAGAACATCGCCGAATACTGCAGGCTGTCGGCCGTGGAAGGCTTCGGGGCCGACAGGTACTCCGGCCTGATGGCGCTGATGAGATTGAAGGGAAGCAAGAGGCCCGCGACCGCACCGTCGCGGTGGGTGACCACCACGGAGCGATGCCCGGTGTCCATGAGCCGGTCCGTAGCCAGGAATTCGCGCATTGCCTTTTCCAGGGCGAGGATGGCGTCCCGCACCGTGCTGTCGATGGGAATCTTCGTATACTCTTCAAGAGGGATCATGATGTCGCCGGCCAACTTTTCGGCCCGCGTGGCCTTGGTTGCATACTCGTATGCGTCCTGCACCTTGGCCCCCAGAAGATCCACATCACAGGGCTTCGCCAGATAGTCGAACGCACCTGTTTCATATGCTTTTCTGGCCCCGGGGATATCGCCATGCCCGGTGAGCATGATCACCGGGGTCTCCGGATGTCTTTCCTTGATGTGCTTGAGGGTGGCATGCCCGTCCATACCGCCCATCTTGACGTCCAAAATGACCACATCCGGATTCCGGTCCATTTTTTCCAGAGCTTCCTCACCACTTGCCGCAAGGAGTGTTTCGAATCCCTTGCGCGCCAGTATTTTCGAAGTGGTGGTACGGAAGCGCTCCTCATCGTCAACCATGAGGACCTTGATTTTAACCATTACAACCTCCTTTCCATTTCGGCGTTCTCCGATTTGTCGGATTCCTTTTCCGCCATTGCGGCGGAGCGTATCTTCCGTCTTTGACGGGTGACCTTTTCAAAGGCCTCTTCCGCCTTCTCAAGAAAATCCTTCATACTCACCGGCTTGATGAGGTAGTCCCGCGCGCCGAGCTTGAGACCTTCCACAGCGGTTTCCATGGTCGCATGTCCCGTAAGAATGATGACTTCGGTGAGGGGATGGTTTTTTTTGATCCTTTTCAGGGTCTCCATCCCGTCCATGCCGGGCATCTTGATATCAAGAAAGATGACGTCCACCTCTCTGGTCTCCAAAATCCGAAGGGCCTCGTTACCGGATATGGCGGTCAAAGCTTCGATGCCGATCTTCTCGAAAAGCTTTTTGGTGGTGGAAAGCAGACGCTCTTCGTCGTCCACAAGTAAGATCTTCGGTTGTTCCATTTTGTCACCGTTCATTTGATTTGCTTCGGTTGAACACTAGGCCATCTATAGCAACCGGCATGCCATCAATAACTACTTGATTTAAAATACTATTTTATAGCAAAACCACTTGCGAGAAACCATTGCCAGATTTGCAGACACGCAAAAAAAACGATTCCTGCCGGGACTCGGGCCGCCGCATTTTGTTACGGCTCAAAACGCGGGAACAACGTCTTCCAAAGGGGGAGCACGATTTCGATCCGGGACACGGCTTTCATTCGCACCAGGAAGGCATGATTGGTGCACTGCAGGAATCTGCAACCAGCAGAAAATTCGGAGAAACAGAGTGACACTACAGTATCTGCAGTATGACAAGGACGACTTCAAATTACTGGAAATGCTCAATGAACTCCTGAGCCGGGGAGTGAACCGAGCACAGTTCGAAAATATCCTGGACCCCTCCCTCAAACCCCATGGCATCAAGGAGCTCGCCGCAACGTGGGAGCTCAGAATAGCGTACGCCATCATGCACTTGCTTGAATCACTCAAATCCGATCAGGCATCGGAACGAATCAGCGCCCTCATGGCCCTGCGGGATGAAGCGCTGACCACCGCCAGGGGCGGCATGCGAAACAACAGGGCGCGCGTGTTGGTACAGATCGGCAAAGAACTTGTGCGCGCCAGGGGCGACAGCCAGATGCAGCTGAAACTGGCGCATGACTTCCGTAGGGCTGCGTCAGGAAAAAACGGTTACTTACGGAGACAACTGAAAAAGTATCACCTCCTGGAAATGCCCGAGGAGTGGAACCAGATCAGCTTCGACAACCGGGTGCACGACGCCAACAGCAAAGGGCGCAAATCGGCAACCCACCTGATCATGGACGCATGGCTCAAGGGCATTCGGTACCTGACGGTAGTCTATTATGAATTCCTGGCGCCGGAGGTGGCCAAGGAGCTGTTCTCCGCCGCAGCCGTCATGGGCATCACCGTGCAGGCCGGAATTGAATTCAGGGCACGCTTCAGAGACGACTTCGTCAAATTCGTATGGAATCCAAGCGGATTAAAGGATACCGCCGACGTAGACGATTTTTTCCGACAACGAAAGGTGCAGGAACTGATGCTGCTGGGAAAAACGGTTCTGGCTTACAGGGCGCAATATGTTGAAGCCGTGGCCCGCAAATTCAACGAAGTCCACCGCGATTCCATATACCGCGAGTTCGGTGTCTCGCTGCCTCGCATAGATTACCAGGAAATGCTCCGCAGCATGGAAACCGGACAACCGTCTATTCTCCATCTGGGCAACCATATCCACGAAATGGGCCTTCCGCTTTTCAGGAAACGGGTAGCCTCACTTCGGAGAACCTATGTGACGGCGGATTATGACTCCAAGGCGGCCATGGCTCTGCAGGTGGAATCTCTGAACTCCCTGGATGCGGACACCATCGTGGCAAGATATCTTGCCCCGAAAGCGAATCCGGAGCTTCACGACCCAGACAAACCAGCTCCTGAAATGCAGGGGCCGGAATTGCTCAGCCTTTCTCCCGAAGAACTGACAGCCCGCCTCCGGGAAGCAAGCCACACCAGCCAGTTGACTCTCATCCTGGCCGACATCGGACTGGAGGACGCCATTGAACTGCTTTATGCATGCAAGGGGCGCATCACGCACTTCGAGATGTTCAACATCAAGTCGCTCACGGACGAGCAGGTTCGACAACGGCGCCCTTTCTGCCTTTTGCAGAAAGCGATCAACGAACACAATGCGGTCGCACTCAAACGCATGATCCGGGCCGGCATCCAGCGGCTACGGACAGAGAACACTCTGGAAGCAAAAGAAAAAACGCGCTGTCTCCAATCTGTATTGTCCGACTTCAACACATTGCTTGAAGACTACAAACATACTCCCCTGAAGACGAGCATCGGCAGCGGGTCCACCGGACGATCCAGCCGGACGCACGGGATGGGATTCGTCGTCACGGAAACCCTTCCCTTCAAGGCCCGACAAGAAGTTCGCACCCGTCAACCCAATATGTGCATCCCTGTTTTCGGAGAGGCCACGGAAGTGATCGAATTCACACTCCCTCGAGATACGGATGTTTTTTGGGGAAGACTTCTGCATCATATTGCCCGGTTGCCGGGAATACGGGGATGGGCCTGTCGCAGCCGTCGCCGTTGGCGCATTTCCGGCTACCGGATTCAGGATACGGGTTGCGGCAATGTCGTTCTCCTGGGAGGAATGAACCAAGAAGGCAACGGGCTGAGTCTTTTCGACGACCGGAAGGAACCTTTTTCCCGCCCCGATCTCGAGCGCATGAACAGTTCCCTGAAAAACCTGCTCAAGGTCCTCATCGGTTTCATCCCTGCAAGCCTGACCTTTTATCTCACCAGGGACTGGTGGTTGCTTGCGTATTTCGGAGGAATCATCTGGTTCGCCATCACCGGATTCAGGAACATTCTCCAGTCGGTTCTGGGAGGAGGAGGATTCCGCCGCTCCCCCTATCTGAGTTGGAACGACTACATCGACTGGGGAAGAATTTCCGACTCCCTTTTATACACGGGATTTTCCGTGCCGCTTCTGGACTGGGCCTGCAAAACCCTTTTTCTGGACAACATGTTCAACATCACGACCTCCACCAATCCGCTGTTGCTGTACACGGTGATGGCCATGACCAACAGCGTGTACATAGCGACGCACAATCTGGTGCGGGGACTTCCGCGGCAGGCGGTCGCGGGCAACTTTTTCAGAAGTGCCTTCTCCATCCCGGTCGCCTTCGCCTTCAATGCCGGAATCGCAACGGTTTTGCAGCTCTCCGGCGTCACCGGCGTCCCGGAAATACTGCAACTCTGGGCCGCCGTCATTTCCAAACTGGCATCGGATTGCGTCGCAGGGGTCATCGAAGGCTTTGCGGACCGGGAGTACAACATCGCCATGAGACATTGGGATTTTTCGGAAAAGCTCAAGCAGGTCTTCGACGTCTTTTCCCGAATGGAAATCGTGTTTCCGACTCGGAACATGTTCAAGGTGCTCACCGCCCCGGACAAATTCATCCGTCTTGCCGGCGCAGGATCGACGCTGGTGCGCGAGGTGGCCGCGAATGCCCTGGATCTGCTTTACATCATGATGTACAAGCCCCGGGCGCGTGAAGCGTTACGGCAAACGTTGTCCAAGATGAATGGAGACGAGATGGAGGTCTTTCTGGTCTCGCAACAGATCCTGAAACAGGAAAAAGACATGGCGCAACTGCTGGTCGATGGCCTTGTCGGCCGAAACTTCGCACAAGCACTTTCGTTCTACCTGCTCAGATACCCTGACTACTTATGGGAGATCGAGCACATGACCGCGTATCGCAGAACCTGTGAGGACATCTTGGAGCAAAACTCCGATTAACTTCCGGCTCCCTGGTTATTCCCTGGCACCGCTGGAGTTTTTTAAGGAAGCACTTCCGACGACACCCGGCAAGGTGATGGTGAAAACCGTCCCCTCTCCTTTCCGGCTGCTCACGAGAAGTTGTCCGCCAAGCGAGTCGATTATGCTGTGACACACGGACAATCCCATTCCTGTCCCCTCTCCCGGGGCCTTGGTCGTATAGAAGGGAAGAAACACCTTCTGCAGACGTTCCGGGCTGATGCCCGATCCGTTGTCGGCAACCTTCACCATCGCGTTTCCCTGCGCGTCTCCGGATGCCGTCACCGCGATTTCCCCTCCGCTGGGGCCGTGCTTCTCCACCACTGCGTGGATGGCGTTGTTCAGAAGGTTTATCATGACCTGTTGCAGCTGCCCCGGGTCGGCTTTGATCTCCGGCAAAAAGGCATCCATTTCAAAATGGAGATTTATGCCGTTCACTGCCGCCTTCCGTTCAACCATCTTCCCTATTCCGGGCAAGTAGTCGGCAAGGTCCATCAATTGCAGATCCGGACCGTATTGCCTGCCGAAACGGAGTATCTCGCGGGTAATGCCCGCGCATCTTTCAATCTGTATTTTAAACTGTTCGGCGATCTCGATGACTTCATCCCGCAGGCCGTCGTCGAGCCCCTGGCCGCTCAAATCCTTCAGGAGCAGATCCAGCAGAGCCAAATCCGTTTTCATTATTTGGAGGGGATTGTTTATTTCATGGGCGAACCCCGTCGACATTTCCCCGAGTTCGGCCAGACGGGCCGCCTGCAGCAATTGGTTTTCCAGTGAACAGACGCTGTCGGCTTGCCTTTTAAGCAAATCGACCACGCGGCGGCTGACCAAAAACGCCAGGCAGACAATGAATGCCCCGCCGAGTAAAAGTATGAGTACGACTACAAAAGCCGCCACATACGTTGAACGGAAGGCGTCCTCGCGCTTCTGCCTGACGATGAGCCGCCACTTCCCATCATTCAACCCTGCGGACGCCGCCAGGTAAGAAACTCCGGCAACTTCATCCAGAAAGGTCATGATGCTTCTCTCTTGAGGCGGATATCGAGCGGTGTCCTTCTCCAAAAGTTCCCCCCCCGACCTTCGCCTGGTCTGAAAACGGGCGTTGCCGTCCAGGATGTACGCTTCACCGGAATCACCGATGCTGACACTTTCAACAAGTCGGCCGAACTCCCTGGAATCAATGGTTCCCCGGAGAATCCACTGCTTTCCGTCGATCTTTCTGGCGACCGCGACGACAAAGTGAGGAATATTCCTGTATCCCAAGAACATATCGCTGATGTAGTATCCATGTCTGCCCGCTTCCCGGAACCATGCCGCATCAAGATAATCCTTGCCGACGAGATCGTACTGCCCGGCATAAGCCTCCTGGATACCGCTCGGACCGATCAGCCCGATATCATTAAACACATCTCCAAAAGCCCGCTTCATCCCGGCCAATTGTTCGTGCTCCCTCAGCCGGGATATTGGAATCGTGGCCAGCAGCGATTCGAGATCCTTCCTTCGCTCGTAGAGAAACCTGGTGATCATTTTCTGGTGGTCGACAGCGACCTGCTCGATTGCGGAAACGGCGAGCCATTCGGTAGTTTTGGAATAGAAGTAATATCCGATGGCGGCGCTCAGCAACAACAGTACGGCCGGAATAACCGTCATGGACACAAAAAGCAGTTTGTGAATCCCTTTGAATATGTTTTCCGTATTCATGCCGTATTTCTTTGCTCTTTAATTGCAAGTTGTCTTTTGTATAAAAGAAATAATTATAATAAGTTAACAATTCACGCAAAATATATCCATTTTCACTCTTGCATGAATTGAATATTCAGCAACCTGCATGCCAAAAACGGTTGACAGCGGATGGCCGAAGGTCTTAACGCAGTGAAAAGACAAGAAACGTTTTATCTATATTTCATACTCCGCAAGAGGGTGACTCCAATGACGGCAAGCAATATGGACGGCAGGCCCCCCCGAAGACGATTTCTTTCCTTTATCCCCCTCTTTCTGCGCCGCCTGGGCATTCGAGGCAAACTTCTTCTTGCTCTTCTTCCGCCCATTGTGCTTACGCTCATGGTGTCCGGATACACCTCCTACAAGGTTTCCGAGGATTTCATCGAGATCGCGCTGGAACGAACAGTGAAAATGCACACGCTGGCGATCGCACGGGAAATGGAACAATACCTGGATGACTGCAGGACGGATCTGTTATTCCTCTCCCAAGGGAGTATGCAAGCTGCACAGCTCCGTGCCACACTGGAAAAACTTCTCCGTTCAGGGGACCGGTCGTACTGCGAGCTCTGCTATCTTCCTGAATCGGGAGGGCAGGCTGTTCTTCTCGTACGCCGGAACGGTTCCATCACGGAAGTCCCGGTTTCCGACTATACGACGCTGCGGCACAATCCCTTTGAAGAGTTGAAAAGGCTGAACCAACTCAAGCAGGGAACGGTACTCCTCTCCGACATCACGGAGGTCGTCTACCCGGCGGCAGGGGCCGGGTCATCCAATCGCCATACCCGTTCACACGTCATACGATTCTACACCTTGTTCCCCGGCGACGGGAATTCTCCCCCAGGGCTGATATTCCTGTCCATCAAGGCGGCAGAACTTCGCAACATCCTTTCCTGGTACAATTCTCCCGAATCCCCCCTGTGGGCATTTCCGAGAAGCGACGAACTCCGTTTCAGTTATTTCCTGAACTCGGACGGCTGGATCCTTTTTCAGTCGGAACAACCGGACAAAGGAGATGAGGAGTTCTCCACCTACCTCGCGCGGGAGAACTTCACGGGGACACTCGGGAAAAAAGGGCACGACGCCGCGTTCAGACCCAATGAGAATCACCTGAGGTATTGGAAAGCCTTTTCCGATATCAAAGCGGGATTGAGCGGTTTGGCAAAGGTCCCGGAAGAACACGTCGGCAATTCGGTCGTCGACTCGTTTTTCTTCAGTTACGCTCCTGTGAGGTTCATAAACGCCCCGGATGCTCCCCCCATAATTTACGGCGGGGTGGCCTTCGTGGACAGAAGCCAGTTGCCTGTTGTTGCCGGATACAAAAACCGCGACATGACCTTTTTGGTCACAGTCGCCTCCATTTTCTTGATATCATTTCTTATATTCCTATTTGGAAGAATCATCACCAAACCCATCAGGGCATTGGCAAGCAGCGTGAATTCCATGAGCACTCTCGAGGATATGGAAGAAATACATCTGCCTTACGGCGGCCTCGACATCGACACACTTCAGAGCTCCATCAACAACATCATCAAGCGGGTGAAGCGGCAGATGGTCGAATTAAAGGCCAAAGACGAGGAGATCTTCAACGTCAACAAGCGTGAACGGGCCCCGCTCAAGCGTGAACGGGAGGCTCTGGCGGAACTGGAACTGAGCAGAATTCCGGAAATCATAGGCATAGGGCCGGTCATTTCGGATATGAAAGTCAACATCCTTAAGGCCGCCCAGGCCGACGTGGATGTCCTCGTCTCAGGCGAAACCGGAACCGGAAAGCAGTTGGTCGCGGAGGCGATTCACAACCATAGCAGCCGCACAGCCATGCCCTTCATTTCCCTCAACTGCGGAGCGCTCGACGAAAACCTTCTCCTGGATGCGCTCTTCGGGCACGTCAAGGGCGCTTTTTCCGAGGCAAAGGAAGATCGTAACGGCGCTTTTGTGGAGGCCAATGCGGGTACGCTGTTTCTCGATGAAATCCAGTCGGCCTCACCCAAGGTGCAGCAGTCGTTGCTCAGGGCCATTGCTTCGAGAAAAATCAAACCGTTGGGAAGTGACAAGGAAGTGGAAGTCGATGTTCGGATCATTGCGGCCACAAACGTGGATATCCCGTCTCTGATAGAACGGAAGATCTTCCGGGAAGACCTGTATTACAGGTTGAAAGTGCTCTCCATAGCCACCCCGGCCTTGCGGGAGCATCAGGAAAACATACCACTGCTATCGGTATACTACCTGGATCAGGCACAACAACTGGCCGGCCGGGAAAACCTTGACCTGAGCAAGGGAGCACTCGCCAAGCTGGTCAAATACGAATGGCCCGGCAACGTCCGTGAACTGGTGAACTGCATTACACGGGCTGCGGTCATGGCTGAAACCGACGTGATTCAGCCGGAAGAGATACGGCTGGAAAATGAAAAGCTGCAAAACGAATATGATACGTCCGTCGACGAGGGAGAACCAGTCGTTCACTCCCCTTCCGATCCACCACAGCGAACCAGAGTCGAAGAGGCTCCCCCGCCTTCCGCCCTCAATGCACGACAAAAAGCGACATGGCCTGTGATTCAGCAACGGAAAACCGTCACACGCAAGGAATACCAGGAATTTGTCGGTGACAATCTGCCCACGAGAACAGCCATCTATGACCTTCACGACTTTGTGAAGCGCGGCCTGCTCGTCAAACAGGGGAAAGGGCCTTCAACCCGCTACAGTGTGATAGGAACGAGCGGTAAGTCATCAAACTGATGTGACTGGCGAAGCGCGAAATATATTTCGGAGAATAACTAAAATATTGTCCACTTGTCCTTATGCCCGCCATTGATATGCCATCCGTCATGCCGTAACGGCACACGAATCCGATGGTATCCGTACCGGGTTCGTTTTTCCGCCATACCCAAAATGCGTTCCACGAAAACGTCCTCGCTTGCGGCGAAACGCATCCTGCCACTTTGCCCGCAGCCCCACCACGATGCCCCTGAGGCACTTGTTTCCCCCAGCCTGTCAAACGGTTTCGCCCCGGACAACGGCTCCGCCTGTTTCGCTCCAATGGAGCAGACCTGCCCGAGTAAGAGGCAAAATAGTATCCCGCAAAGAGGTTTGCCCGTTTCAATGCGCGACTAACATACAGGAATACAAGAACATATTCCATCAATTTGCTTGGTATACAGGTTGCACAAGCATTCGGAAATCGACACGCATCCCCACAACGAGGAGTGACACATGTCTGTGAGGAACAAGCTTATCTTTCTGTTGTTTGTTTGTATCGTGTGCTTTGCGCTGGTGTTTGGAGTGAGCAAAGCGGGCAGAACCATTTCCGACCATTATACAAAACTCATGACCCTGACCCGAAACGCATATGATGAGCTGTTGCAGGCCCGCAGACAGGAAAAGAACTTTCAACTGAGAAAACAGGAACAATACATCGACATGACAATAGGTCATGTGGAGGCGGCCCGGATTTTTTTTCGGAACGTGATGGATGCGGACCCGGGAATGAAAAAGCGCTGCGACACGGCCATGGCTCTACTCGCCGACTACTTCAAGACTTTCAAGGAACTGGCTTCGTCCGAACTTGCCATAGGGCTGAAGGACAGCAGCGGATGGAGGAACCGTTTCATCCAGTCGGCCCGGGAACTGGAGTCCATCTTCCGCGAAGTGAAGAGCCCGGAGATCACCATCCTGCTCCTGCAAATCCGGCGGCATGAGAAGAATTACATTTTGCGAAGGGAGCAGAAGTACCTGCTGAAAATGACCGATCTGGTCAAAGAGATGAAAGCCGCAGTGGCCGGGTCCGCCTTGTTCAGCACCCGGGAAAAGGCCGCCTTCAAGGAGAAACTTGAAATCTATTCAACTGCCTTCGCCGGGTACCGGAACAGCCTTCGATCCGCCGAACAGGCCGCTGCAGCCCTGGCCAGAACCACACAGGACCTTGAACCGGTGATCTTGGGGATCCGCGACCATTACCTGCAAAAAAACACTCAGGTGACAAAGTACGCCGACCTTGCCGTCATCGGTGTCGAAGCGGCCGCATGTGGTCTGGTTGTATTATGTATTGTCTGGATCCTGCTCTCAGTCACCCGGCCACTTGAGGCGTTGCAACAATATTCAAGGAAGGTAGCGGATGGCAACCTGGACACGCTTCCTGAAGGCAAGTTCAACCATGAATTTGGGAATTTATGCAAAGACATGACACAAATGGTCGGCATGCTCCGTGAACAACTGGAAGCGGTCCGGGTCAAGGAGGAAGAAGCACAGGCACAGGCCAGAGCCGCCCATCAGGCTATGCTGGCCACCCAGGAACAGGAACGCCAGGTCCGCTCCCTCTGGCAACGCATGGACGACACCGGGCGCCAGGCAGAGGGAATTGCGGATCGTGTCGGCACAGCCTGCGAACAGATGGCCGCCATGCTCGTACAAATCCGTGACGGAGCCCGAAGCCAGCATGAAAGAGTGACGGAAACGGCGATCGCCATGAAACAAATGGCTGTCGTCATAGGAGATATCACCCGAAATTCATCCCAGGCCACGGAAAGGGCGTCGGAGGCAAGGGACCGAGCCGTGGAAGGAGCCGGGTTGGTCAAAGATGCCGTGGCATCCATCGAAGAGGTGGATGGACTGACCGAAAGGATCGGCAAGGGCTTGGAAAATCTCGGACTCCAGGTCCAGTCCATCGGCCAGGTAATGGACGTCATCAACGAGATCGCGGACCAGACGAACCTGTTGGCGCTCAACGCCGCCATCGAAGCCGCCCGTGCGGGAGATGCAGGGCGCGGCTTTGCAGTGGTGGCCGATGAAGTCCGTAAACTGGCGGAAAAGACCATGGCAGCGACCCAACAAGTGGAGGAACACATTGTTTCCATCCAGGACTCATCGGCCCGGAACATTCAACGCTTCCGGGAAGTGGTCAAAGTTGTTGAACATAGTGCAGTCCAGGCCCGATCATCGGGAGAGGTCCAGGACAGCATCATCAGCCTCGTCGAACAGAATGTCCTGAATGTGGAAAGTATCGCCTCGGCCGCAGAGGAGCAGAGCGCAGCCTCCGAGCAGATCTCCGGGGCCACGGAAGAGGTACGGGAAATCGCCGAATCCTTTACCGATGGCGTCTTACATGCGCATGAAGCCGTCGTTGCCTTGGTAGCGCTTTCCGAAGAACTGCGCCGGAGAATGGCTGAAATGCTCTCCGGCAGCGACAAACCGGAGGAGGATATTGCCTCGGCAACGGAGGCAGAAAGTGCGCGGGTTGAAACACGGGCCGCAGAGATGGCCGCAATACAGTAGACTTCTCACCTCGCCCCCAGGAGGGGATTGAATCCCTCCGGTCGGCGCAGCCGTACCCTTCTCCTCTTGAGCGGCTGCGCCGACTTCAAAACCAAACATGCCCACCCAAAAATGAAGAATGGCATCTTGCAAAATGCCATCGGTCCTTCAAAAAAAGAAATTGCCAGTTTTAATTCAATAAATTCAACTAGATAAAATATAAGCAAAACTGTTTCCAGGCACAACATATGCACTTGTTCAGCATCTGTAGAACTCACAAACCGGGAGATTGAAACATGGAACTCACTTTTTCCGTACACGGTTACTCCTGCGACCTGGCGTTGCACCCCATATCGGCGAGAACCGTCCGGCTCATCGAAGAACATGGCGCTGAAGTCTATTCCATGAAGGCGCTGAACTGGTGGCGCAAGGGTAAGACCGCAACCTGGGGAATGCGTATCGACAACTTCTGCAGCATCAAAGTGACTCTGGACAAGGAGCCGGCCCCTTTCGATCAGAGCTTGATAACCGCTTACCCTCTGCGCATAAGAAGAAGAATGTTCCTGGACAGCAAGGCAAAATATCTCTGCGTACTCGGTTTCGACAATGAAATCTGCAGTTTTTCCTGGGTCTGGGAAAACGTCAGGACCTTTGATCCGTCCAAGCTGTCCTTCATGGTGCATCAGTGGGACCGCATCATGGGTGAGCGCGACTACTTCATCCTGGACGAAGTCCGTTACGACAGCGAGTTCGCAGATCTTCACAACTGGTGTGACCCAGCAGGATTCACCCTGGTCCCACCCCGCATCATTGACCTGGATCAGGTTCGTGCGGAGCTTGAGCGGGGAGCGCCCGAGCACAAGGGAGCTCCTTTCCCCTCTCCGGATGAGCCACATACCGCCATTGTCCGACCAGGTTGAACCTTCGAACCAGTGCGGAACGGAAGCTGTTTTTTTTTTTGAGGACCAGGGACACACGAAAAAAGGGGCCGTCCCTGTTGGGACGACCCCCTTATGCGTCGAGTGGAGTCATCAGCACTTGGAGGGAGCAAGCGCAGGCTCGGCATCCGGATCGAAAACCACATCGCCGTCGTCGGTCACCTGGGGATTCAACTCTTCCATGAAGTCCTGGGTCATGCCCGGAACCTTGAGCAGGTCCTCGGCCCGCTTGTATACGCCGTGTTCCTTGCGGTAGTCCACGATGGCCTTGGCCAGATCTTCGGGAACGTCGATGTCTTCGATGCTCATGAGCTCCTGTACGGAAGCCTTATTGAGGCTGACAATGCCATCCGCAAACGCCACGGAGGCAAAGGACAGAATCAGCAGGGCCAGAATCAGGGAAATGATCTTTTTCATTGTATCACCTTATTTTTCCAGGTTGTCGGAGGGGATATCCTCCCCTCCGGTATGAACTTGATATTACTTCTTTTGCGCAGCAATCCGGAACGCGGTGTTTTCCGGGGGGATGACGGCCTGTTCCTCGGGCTTGGCAAGCTGCGGGACATAGTCATACGGCACACGCATGGCGCGGTACACCAGGTTGTAGTTGCCGTTTTTGTTGTAGTAGGGGCTGATGTATTCCCAGACGACTTCGTGATCCGGAGTCACTTCCTGGAACTGTCCCACCGCGCCGTTCGTGATCAGCGTGTTGCCGTTGGGCAGGCGCTGGGCCGAGCTGACGTAGTCCGAGTAGAACTGGTACTTGTTGCGCATGTGCATCTGCTTGGCGGAGTGTTCCCAGACCACCTTGAGCGTACGCGGATCGAATTCGATGACGCGGGAGTAATCGCGCCGGGCGTCGGACCATCCCAGGGGAGCTCCGGGGTTGCGTTTGCCGTACCCTGCGTAGCCGCCGTTGTCGTACACCAGAATGTTGCCTTCTCCCGGCAGCCCCTTGGGGATCATGTGCGTATGGTGCTGACCGATGATCTGGCCGAGCTTGTACAGGGCGCGCTTGTACTTCTTGCCGCCGAATTCCCAGACGGAATCCCGGTAGAACTCCGGGCCGACCTGCCAGACGACCTTACCGGTCTTCTTCTCAATGATGAAGTTGGTATTGGTCTGGCGGCAGGAAATGATGATGTTTTCGGGATTGAAGACCGCATACTTTTTCGGGTCCTCGTCCCACCATTTGTTCGGGCCGAGATAGGACGCGGCGTTGACATGTATCCAGTCGCCTCCCTTCCGACCCGGGGTGCGGGTCATGGAATAGGTGGGGAACTTGTACATGGTCTTCTTGAAGTCCAGGGGGAACTCCATTTCATCGAAGTGTTCGGAGGCCACCCATTCCCAGATCACGTTGCCGGCGGCGTCCACTTCGACGAGGTAATCGTCGTACAGTTCCTTGTCCGAGATGTACTGGTTGTGGGTGAACTTGTGGGACAGAACCAGGACGTTGCCCTTGTAGTTGTCAAGCGGCATGCCCGGGACATGGTAACCGACGGGGTTGCCCTGGAACTGGTAGTCGTGGTGCAGGCCGGCACGGGGGATATTGCGCACGACCTTGTCGTTCCAGTCCACGATCACCAGGTCGGTGGAGGAGGGATCGCCCCAGACGCGCCCCTTCTTGTCCGGTGCGGGACGCTTGGCGCCGGCCAGGTAGCCGCCCTTGAGCATCTTGGGAGGGTGCTCGGCCTGGCAGATGTCCTTCCACTGCTTGACCACGTTGCCGTTCATGTCGATAAGCACGGTGCCTTCGGATTCCACTTCCGTGCCGAAAACAGTGTACCCGCTCCAGCATTTCTCGGGTTTGTAGATTGTCGTCCCGTGGGGAAAAACCGAGGGAAATGCCAACGTCTTCACGGGATTTATCAGCGCCGCCGCGGCAACCACGGCTGCGCCGGTGATAAATTCACGTCTTTTCATTATATCTCCTTTGTCGCTCAACCGATGCGACTCGGGCTAGGTTCGTTTGTTTTTTCGCATCCGGTCCTCAAGGGACCGTCTTTCTTTTACGGGCTCCGACGTTCTGCCGAAGCCACACCCTTCCGCGCTAGTAGGCCGCAAAGGCCGGTCCGTCATCGTCGGATTCGGCTTCCTTCTTGGCTGGAGCAGCCTTCGCTGCAGCGGCCTTGACGGGAGCAGCGGCGCTGAAAGAAGCACCGGCATGGTAATCCCGGTAGAAACGCGGCGCATCGTCACCCGCGATATAGCCCTTCGGCGTCAGCGTCCTGCCGTAGAATGCGGGATAATCCTCGCCGTACCGGTAGGCGCGGTGGACCATGTTGGTCATGGCGTCAAGATGGGTATTGTAGGCGTTCTTGTTGCCCACGACGGTTTTGACTTTGCCGGCAAAAATGGGACTGACGAATTCCCAAGCAACATCACCGTCCATAGTGACTTCGAAGATGTGACCGCCATGAGTGGAGGTGATCAGTGTGTTGCCGTTGGCCAGACGCTGCACTGCGCCCTGACGATGGGAGTTGAAGCTGTTGGTGTGGCGTGTTTCGAATTCCCAGACGATCTTGCCGGTCTTGGGATCCACTTCCACGGCGCGGGAACGGCGGGCCTGCGGACGCTCGGAGCCGTTGTCGAAGATCAGAACATGACCGTTCTTGAGCGGAGTTGCGCAATGGTCGCCGAACAACTGCTGGGAACCGTCGTCCCAGTACCCTGGCTTCTTGGCCTTGGGATCCCAGGCGGATGGGTTGCCCCAGCGGTATTCGATTTCACCGGTCTTGTGGTTGATGAAATAGAACTCGGACAGGTTGCGCGAGTTCAGGACCACCGTATCGGTTTCGGGAATGTAATTGACCGTGTTGAAGTGCGACCAGTCGAAGCTGGAGTAGGCCCCCCCCATGGGTTTGGGCAGCGTATAGTTGAAATCGAGTTTCTTGGGCCCCTTGCCCAGATGATCAGTGACGTGCCATTCCCAGACTGTCTTGCCCTTGGGGTCCACTTCACGCACAAAGTCCATCCAGAACTTGTCGAGGGGAATTCCTTTTACCACGACCGGCTTGGACGGAATGGTTCTGGGATCGCGGCCCAATTTGATAGCTTCCCGCTTGGAAATGGCCTCCCAAGCCAGGATCATGGTGTTGCCGTTCGGCAGACGGCAGAAGGTATGATGCTGAATTTCCTTGCCCTTGGTAAACAGCTTGTATTCCCAAACCTTTTTACCGTTCCAGTCGAATTCCTCGATGATACCGCCCGCCCCACCGATGCCGCAGTAACCCAGCTTCTTTTCTTTCGGCAAAGCACCCGCACGAAGCAAATGCCCGTTGGGCAACAGCACGGAATGCAGTCCTGCCGTGTATTCACTTTTCCACGTGTGGACAATGTTGCCGCGCATGTCGATCAAATAGGTTGTTTTGGAAGCTACTGTGGGATCGAACAGCGTGTACCCCTGGTAAGCCTTGGCCTGATCATAATACAAAACGCCGGTGGGGCCGGTGATGGCCTCATACGCATATGCACTCACGCTCAGCCCCATCATCAGGATGCCAAGCAGAAGAGCCATGTACCATCTCTGCAGTTTACGCACTCTTTCCTCCTTACCTGTTTCAGATAAAAATATACCAATACAGGCATCACGCTCAGCCACAATTGATGGAATCCCCTTGCCCCAGGGGCCGACCGACCAGGGACTGATCGAGTTGCCCACACCGTCCCGGATATCCGGTCCCACTTGTTCCTTTCCTCACAATCATAGACGTGTGGAGGAGGGATTTCATAATGACTCTGCAATGATGCGTGAGAGGAACAACCAAATTTCATGCCATCACTGCTTCAACAAAAAAATAAATAAAATCAATATATTATTGAAATACACAAATTACAATTCCGTCCATGGTGCGCGCGCTTTCGCTCGCACCATGCAGCCCGCCGCACAGTCCATCTCACAGCGGCAGCACAGGAGGAGACTTTACGGGGGCAGTCGACCAAGAATTGCGATCCACACACCCACCTATCTGTGCGTCACTCCGCACGGACCATGCAGCCAACCGCACATTTTGCTGTAAAAAATGGAATATCAAAACACTATACTTTGTGATCGGAATCACATTCTCCTCTCCCCTATTTGGCGGTTGTTACGGTGCAGCCCCCTTCTCGGCCGAGAAACACTCCTCCCAGCGTGGAAGGCGGCTTAAAACAAAAAAATACATAAATAGTTCGCAATTTTGAGCTGTTAATAGATCTCTACGGTCTATTTCCCTTTTTTTTGGGATAATTTCTACAGCAGATGATCAGGACTACAGCCCTCCCCTCACCCCTCGCGATAAAACATATAGATACTCATATATTTCAACCCGTAACAATACCGGAACGATTCTTGATCCTCCTTGCCCGCGAATCAAGGAGGAGGTGTGCGGCTCCGACATCGCCCCGAACAGGCCGATACGAACCGAAGCCGCAACACTGTTGTATGAACCAGGCGGGATAATCCCGCTGCCCGACCGTGCTCACAGGAGGAAGGGATGAATTGGATGAGGATCCGGCTTCTGGCCGGGCTGATGGTGCTGTGCCTTGGAACCGCCGCTTACGCGGGCGACTCCACACCAACCGCATGGGGGCCCGTTAGCGCCACGTTTGGACCGTGCGGATTGAGCATGCCGGCCGGCAAGCTCGCTGTGGGTGGCAACCTGGTATACGGAAACAGCAACGGACTGTGGCGTCACGATCGACGCCTCAACGGTAATACCAAAGCAACAAAACTGAACGAAGTTTTCAAAACCCGCTACGGGATCTGGGACGGTTTGGACATTCGTACAGCCACCCCGATCTACAATGTCCACCTGGAAAAAACGAATACTGACAACCGCGACATCTACGGCATCGGGGACAGCACGGTTCTCCTGCACCAGCGCCTCTTCAACCAGCGCGCCGGAGACCCCCTTTCCGTGGCTTTGGATTTCGGGGCGGTCCTCCCCACCGGCTCCGTGAGCCAGCACTCCTCCGACCTGGCCGGGAACTCGTCCTGGGGGGCGGTGGTTGGCCTCGGAGGCACCTACTTCCTCGGTGCGAACCGCTTTGACAGCGAAGTCAACTATGCAATGTTCACCGAAGGAGCGCACGACTACGAAAGAGGCGACAGGTTTCGCTGGAACCTCGGATATGCTTACGCCCTGACCGACAGTTGGAGCATTGGTGTTGAGTCGACCTTTGAAACGTATGCCGAATCCCGGAAACACGGCGAGGGACAAAGCGACGCATCCCTGGAATGGTACGCCGGCCCCAAAGTGGCCTACAAGATCAAACCCTGGAAGACCTCCGTCGGGGTCATTCTCAAGGCGCCGGTCAAACGGTGGTACGAAGGCACCAAGGCTGCCTCGGATGACTACAGGGTCGAATTGAAACTGATGAAGACTTTTGATCTGGGAACGCTCTTCGATTAAACGCCGGCTTCCCTATACAATAAGAGGCCGCCCCCCCAGGGGAGCGGCCTTTTTTGCGTCTGCAACCAGGACAAGAAGCTACAAATTGTATGCGTCGATCTTGTCGTAAAGGGTCCTGCGGCCAATGCCGAGTAAGTGCGCCGCCTTGGAACGGTTGTCGTCCGCTGCGGCCAATGCCTGGCGGATGGCTCTGATCTCGGCCTTCTCCACAGCTTTCTTGAGTGAAACAGGCTGGTTGAGTTCCTGCTCGGCAGCACCAAAGGCGCTGACGCTGATGAACAGGGAATCAAGACCAATGGTCGGACTGTCAGTGAGCAGCACGGCCCGTTCAATGACATTCTCCAACTCGCGAATGTTCCCTTTCCAGGGAGATTCCTGCAGGGCCTGGAGAGCACTGGGAGCCATTTCCGTGATGGACTTGTTGTATCTGCTGCTGAACTTGCGAATGAAATGATCCACGAAGAGCATCAAATCGTCCTGCCGTTCCCGCAGGGGCGGCAGGTGCAGAGGAATGACCGCAAGGCGGTAATACAGATCCTTTCGGAATTCCCCGGATTCGACGCCTTTCTCAAGGTTTCTGCTGGTCGCCGACAGAAAGCGGACGTCAATGGATATGGGAGTGTTGCCGCCCACCGGCTTGATTTCGTGCTCCTGTATGGCGCGCAAAAGCTTGACCTGAGTCGTGGGGCTCAGCTCACCGATTTCGTCCAGGAAAATCGTCCCCCCCTGCGCCTCTTCCAAGAGCCCTCTTTTGGCGCGCACTGCGCCTGTGAATGCGCCCTTGACGTGCCCGAAGAGCTCGCTTTCGAGCAAATTCTGCGTCAGTGCTCCACAATCGATGGTGAAAAACGGCTTATCGGCCCGGGAGCTCGCCTTGTGGATACGTTTGGCGAACATGGATTTTCCCGTGCCGGTTTCCCCCTGGATGAGAATCGGGGCATCGGAGCCGGATACCTTGTCGATGGTGGTCATCATCTGCTGGACCATGACATTGTTGCCGATGACCATGGCGTCGTTTTCGTCTGCGGCCTGCTGTGCCTGGAACGTCTCGAGCTTCCGGTGCAGTTGCCCATGTTCGATCGCCCGGCGGGCCAGCAAGGCCAGCTCCTGGGTCTTGAACGGTTTGGTTATGTAGTGATAGGCGCCGAGCTTGATGGCCTCGACAGCAGTTTCAATGGAACCGGCGCCGGTCATGATGATGACAGGCAGGGCTGCATCGATGGTCCGTATCTGCTTGAGCAGTTCCAACCCATTCATGGAGTCCATCGCAAGGTCACTGACAATGAGGTCATAAGCGGTTTCCGTCAGGGCCTGCCAGGCATCCTGTCCGGATGATGCCGCATGCACGACATACCCCTGCCTCCCCAGCGAACGTTTCAGTACGGAAAGCAGGTCCTGTTCGTCGTCGACGAGAAGAATCTTTTCAGGCATGAATTATGTTTCCCTCCTGGTATATGCAGGGAACTCGACGTTCATGGCGGTTCCCGTACCGGGTGCGGACTCTGCGAAAATTATGCCGTCATGACGTTCCACCATGCGCCGGGTGATGAAAAGTCCGAGTCCGAAGCCTCCCTTGCGGGAGGTGAAAAACGGCTCGAAAATGCGATGGAGGTTTTCGCGGGGGATTCCCTTGCCCCGGTCGCGGATCACAATACGCACGGTGCCGTACTCACCTTCTCCCTCGCAATTGGAATGGACAACGAGTTTTCCTCCGTTCTCCATGTTCTCCAAGGCGTTGAAAAACAAATTCACCAGCACCTGCTGCAGCGCCCGATTGTCTCCGCGGATGAAAAGCGGGCCACTCTGCACGTCGACTTCAATCTCGCTGTTTTTGGCCTTGGGGCCAAGCAGTGAAATGGATTCCCGGATAAGGTCCTCCACGTCCAGCGTCTCCACGGTCATGGGCTTGGGCGAGGCCAGCTCCAGAAGACCGGTGGTGATCTCTCCGGCGCGGGTGGCGTTGCGCTGAATGGCCTCCAACCCCTCCTTCACCTCTTCGGAAAGTGAACCTTCGTACAGCAGATCCTCTGCATTAGCCTGAATGATGCCGAGGGGGTTATTGACCTCATGCGCCACGCTGGCGGCCATCTTGCCGATGATTCCGAGCCGCTCCGATTGGATGAGCTCCTCTTCCATGCGGTTGCGCTCGGTGACGTTGCGGGCAAAGAGACAGGCCAGCAACTCGTTGCCCAGCCGCCCCTGGATGATGCGCCCTGCTATCTCCACTTCCAGCGGCTGATCCCCGACCATCTGCATGACGAATTCATGCTTGTCGCAGCCGTCGTTGAACACCTTGTCCAGAAAAGCGTAGATCTCCTCAACGTAATCGGAAGCGGTTATGTGTTTCAAGTTCGGGATCACATCCGCCGCGGGGAAATTGAGAAAGGTCATGGCCCTCTCGTTGGCATGCAGAATATCCCCTGCTTCATTAACCAGAAAAATCATATCCGGTGAGGATTCTATGAGATCCCGGTAGCGTTGTTCCGTCCGCCGCAAATCATTGGCCACACGTTCCACCCGTCGCTTGAGCGAGACGTTCCAGGCGACGATGGCGATAAAGATCAAACCGACTATCGCGGAAGCGATGGCAATGTATTTTGCATACCGTTTGAATCCGTCCGATATGGAGGATGCCCCGAACCATTTGTCGTGAAGCTGGGCTGCGACACCCCTTTCCTGCAGCCGTTTGAAAGCTCTTCGAACTTTCGCCGCCCTTTCGGGATGAGCTTTGGAGGCGATTACCCCCATGGGAGTTTCACCGAGAATGACACCTTTCTTGAGGATATGCGGAATTCGGTGTTTGTCGATGAGGTAGTCGGCCACCTGCTCGGAAGGAGCCACAAACACTTCCACAACGCCCTGGCTGAGCATGGTCAGGGCTTCAAACGGAGATGCGACCCTCAGCACGTCATCCCCCAGAACGACCTCCGGACTGTACGGCGCTCCGGTAACGGCAACGACCCTCTTGTTGCGCAAATCCCGCATGCAGGTCACGGACCGACATTTTTCATTCACATACAGATGGTGCCGCAGGCTGCACCCCACCGAAATGAACTCCCAATCAAACTCACGTGCGACTTTTTCCGAATCGAGGGAGATGAAGTCTATCTTCCCCTGATCCATCATTTGACGGCGCTTGTGCAGATCGCCGAAAGGTACGAATTGCACATCCACACCCAGGAGTTTGCTGATCATGACCCATCCGTCCACGGAATACCCGCGGACCACCTGCTTGCCGTCCTGCACGGCAAGAAAGGAGAACGGAGGGGAAATCGCCCGAATGCCCACGGTGTAAGTCTCGCGGCTCCAGGCGTCGGACGTCGAACACAGCAACGAGGCTGACGTCATGGAGAAAAGACACAGCAGGAAAACGGCAAGGCGGGTTCTGTAACGGCGAAGCATGGGAGGGCACTACCTCAATGTTCTGAAAAACGCCACTGCGCAAATTGCCGCTCCCCGGAAAGCAAAGCGTTCCTCCGGCGGCATGCCCGCCGGAGGAACTTCAGGAGAGGGAGATGAGGTTGGAGGTTCATCATTTCCGGAGACGCTTATTTCGCTTCTCCCGTCAGCACGGCCTTGTAGCCTTTGCCGATATCGTTGCGGGCGTCGGAAAAAACCATGATGATGTCCATGAACCGGCCGGCTTTCTGCGGGGTGACGAAAAACTCAAGCGGCGCGGACTGCCCGGCTTCGAGCTTCAGCTTTCCGGTCCAGTAGGTGGCCTTGAACTTGCGCGACTTGACGGCGGTCACGGTCATGGGGGCGTCCCCGGCGTTCCTGACCATGATCCTGACCGGAGCGGATTTGCCTGCGGCCAGGCCTTCCACTCTGGTCTTGCGCGGAGTCACTTCCATGACGCCCATGGGCATCGGGTTCACATAGCCGAGAATGTGAATGACATCCTCGGTCTTGCCGTCGGCGCCGGTGAAGACATGGACGGTCTTGTCGAACTTACCGGGGAACTTGAAGGTGTGGTAGGTGATGACCATGGTCGCGGCCTCGCCCGGGGCCAGAGTGGTCTTGTCCAGCTTCGTGGTGGTGCAGGAACAGCTGGTGGAAACGTTGGCGATCACGGCGGAAGTATCGGAGGAGTTGACCAGGGTGACGGTTTTCCGCGCTTCCGGTCCCTCTTTCATGTTGCCGAAATGGACCTGTGTTTCGCTGATCCTGAGCTGGCTGGCCGATGCAGCCGCCGCCATGCAGAAAACCAGCATGCATGCCAGGGCGATGATACGAAGTCTCATGAAGGTGTTCCTTTATTTTTCCCCGTGAACGAGACGGGATTTGGCTTTATAATCAAAGTTCTTGTCCTGCCCTTCGGTATGGCAGACACGGCAGGCGTCTTCGCCGGGCTTGCCCAGGATATCCTTGGAATCCTGAGACTCGACATGGGCCCGACCCGGCCCGTGGCAGGCTTCGCACTGCACATCCCTGAGTTCTGGAGTCAGCTCCATGTCGATGAAACCGCCGTCCTCGTCCATGCCGACGACATGACAGCGCACACAGCCGGGAACGGACTGCTTCTCCTCCCCCTGCCGCTTGAGGTCCTCGAACGCATTGGCATGGGGGGTGCTTTTCCAGCCCTCGACGATATCGGAGTGGCATTCCGCGCATGCCGTGTAGCCCACGTAATCGCCGAAGATTTCCGCACCGGCGGTGACCGCAATGAGCGAAACGAGAAAACAGGCGGCGGCAATGCTCAGCATCAGACGATTCATGCCTCTTCCCCTTAGCAGTTACAATCCGAAGCGGGCTCGATGTACAGATACTTGCCGAGCTTCCTGAGCAAGGTATTGTCGACGCCGTCCACATCGAGCAGTTCGTCCATGTCCACGAATTCCTCGTTTTCCTTGCGCAGCTCGACGATGGACTCGGCCATGTCGTGGCTGATGCCGTCAATGGCTTCAAGCTGCGCCACGGTGGCCGTGTTGAGGTTGAGCTTGCCGTCGTTGTCGCCCGCAAAAACCGGGGCTGCGGCAAGGGCCAGGGTCAGCATGAGGGTCAGTGCGATAAGAAACTTTTTCATTGTTTTGCTCCTGTGAATTACCAGCCAAGATATTGATGGCTGTACATGAAGAACCAGACCAGGCAGGAGATGGCCCCGCCGGCGATTCCGGAAAATATTTTTCTGCCGAAGGAAGCCGTATCGCGGTGCGCCCTGAACACGCCCATGTACAAGGCGGCCGAGGTCAGCAGGACCAGCAGGACCGCAAACAGCGGCAGGATGACGTAATAAATGCCGTGCATGGTGTTCTCCTAAAGCGTGCCCATGTACTGAGCCACGGTGATGACGGCCATGACCGCCAGGGCAAAGATGATGCCGAGGGTGTCCCGGTCCTGTTCCTCCCTTCCCTTGTTGGCCATGTAGTCGAAACCGGTTTCGTCGGTGGTATGCATGTGTCTTTCCATTGTCGGGCTCCTTTAGGCCGGAAGCAGGCCGGTTTTGAGGCACAGAAGAATGGCGGCCAGCAGCAGTATGATACGAACGAAGCCGGCAATGCAGGTGACGAGAAATCCCTTGATCCCATGCTCTCCGATCTCACGAAAGGAAAGGGAAAGCCCGAGTGCTCCCGCCGCCAGGGAAAAGTCCCACTTGACCATATTGAAAATGGCGTGATGGGCGGGTTCCTTGAAAACGTGGAGACAGGCCAGAATCCAAAGAAAGATGAAGACTCCGAGCCAGACCGGAAAACTTCCGATGCCGCGGGTGGCGCGTACGCTTTCGTCGCTGCGGTTCCGCAGTTTGCGGATGAACATGACGATGAACACATAGAGAAAACCTGCGGGCATGATCACATGGCGGCCCACGTCGAACCAGGTGGCCCAGCGGCCGGCCTCGTAACCGTTGCCGAAGGCGGCGAAAAGGGCCTGGGCGCCGTTGCCCACGCCGACCACGGAGGCCAGGCCGATGTATTTGGCAGGAATGCCCACGGCCGCGCCCAGCACGGGCAACAGCTGCATGGCCATCAGGCCGAAAACGATGACGCAGGCAACCGAGTTGACCACCTGGCCGCCCTTGGCCTTGATGAGCGGCATGAGGATGGCGCAGGCGTGCGGATCGCCGGTGGCCAGACCTCCGGCGATGATGGAGCCGTGCCTGTCGTCGAGCTTCAACAACCTGGCCACGTACAGGGTGACCGTGGCGGTCAGAAACAGAAAGGCGGTGCAGATCAGGATCGGGACGACGCCGAGTTTGAAGGCGTGGCCGATCATGAAATGCGGGGCCAGCATGATGATGCCGAGGGGCATGAGCATGTGGATATAGGACAGGCCGCGTTTCCAGCAATCCGGCACGCCGAAGACGTTGCCGATGATCAGACCGAGCAGCAGCGGATTCCAGACGAAGTTGGAGTTCAGGATCTGGAAAAACGACTGGTGATTGACCGGACCGATGACACCGTCGAGCCAGGCGAACAGGTTCTGGAGGGTGAACGGATTGGGCACACCCGCCAGATTGTTGCTGAAGATCGCGATGAAGAACATCGCCAGGAAGCCGGGCAGAACCTCCCTGAGGCTGTAAAGCGAGCTGAACCAGGACTTCCTGCGCTGGCCGTAGTCCAATGCGGTAATATCGATATTCATTTTTTCCTCGTTATGTCTTGCGGTCCGTTAGCGGCGGATGTGTGCGGAGCCGCCGGTGTTGACGGAACCGCTCAGCTTCTCGTGCGGGGCGTCGCCGCCGACGCGCCAGTAGTCCATGAAGGCGAGACGGGGCAGCATGGAGAGGCGCAGGAAGCCTTCTATGGTGCCGTTGACGCCCACGAGCACGTCGATGTTGTTGCGCGGACGGAAGGCCAGGTTGTCGGTCCGGTAGTGCTTCTTCCTGTATTCGGTTTCGATGTGCCAGGCCTGAACCATTTCACCGTCGAAGCTGTCGACGACGATCTTGAACAGCGGCTTGCCCTTCTCGTTCCTCGGTCCTTCATAGACCGGATGATCCTTGTCCAGGATGATGGCTTCGGGGTTGTCCAGGAGCACTTCATTGAGCTGGTAGCAGTGGCCGCAGACGTCCGGGCGAACCATGAAGCGCGGATCATGCTCAAAAGGAGTGTCGCGCTCCAGTTCCTGAATGCCGGTGAACAGCCACAGGTTAACCTTGGAGCCCTTGAAGGGCTTCTTCACATCCAGTTCCGCCATGACCGAACCGAGCTTGAATTGCATGCGGCGAGCCATGTGCTGATCCTGGGGCAACAAGGTCTTGGCTGCATCGTCCAGCGGTCCGATCACCTTGGATTCGACCACAGTGCCCTTCTTGTTCAGCAGGACAAGGCCGATGGTCCCGGCATGTGTGTCGATGGAGTCGCAACGCAAGGTGTATTTGCCGAGCCTGGCGGTTTCCCCGACAGCCATGGATTTGGCCTTGGGCTTGTTGAAGGTGTAGCTGATGGCGCTGATGGACGGCGTGGCAAAGGTCTTAACCTTCACGTAATTGGAGCCGACGTACTCGGGTTCGACAAAGGTTCCGCCCTCGGAAAAGACCTCGGGCATATAGTACCGTTTGGTCTTGTCGTTCTTGTCGAATCCCTGGGCGAGGTAGAAGTGGGAGCCCCAGCGGTTCCCCGAATACTTCATGAGACTCAGGGAGGCCACCGGTCTGTCGTCCAGGTAGGTCATGCCCGTATAGCGCAGGGCCTTGTTGCGTACGCCGAGCATCTCATCCTGCCAGTACATCAGATTGCCGTCGCCCATGGGCTGGTTCTTCCAGAAATCCAGGTCCAGGTTCTTGCGGACAAAGGTGCCGGAGGTAAAGGTGGCCAGGTAGGCGCGTTTGCCCAGCATGAAGAAGGACTCACCCGCCAGGGTACGAATGTTGCGCGCGTTGCGCGATGTATAGCACAGGCCCGCCGGCGGAATGACGATGCGGTTGTTCCTGTAGTCCACGTAAGAGCCGCGGATGACGATGGCCTCTGCGGACAGGAGCTTTTCCTTTTTCCGATTGCGCGAGGTCTTGCGCATGAGTCCCCTGAGCCTGGGAACAAACGGAGCTGTGTGGTCCGGCTCATAAAAGGAGGCGTCGGACAACACCTTGGGGTAGGAGGAGAATCGAGATTCCTCCACCACGGTTCCGTAGGAGGAATCCGCCAGACGCGTCAGGAAGCTCCGTTCGATGATGGGTTCCAGAACCGGGGACGATCCCAGAAAGAAGTCGAGGTTGTAACGCCCTTCTTCGGGCCACATGACCATGTTGTCCGTGCGCATCTCATAGTAATCACGCACGTACAGGTTGCGGACCGTATCACCGTCGAACGTGTTGGCGACCACCTTGAAAGCGGGCCGGTTCCAGACGTCGGAATACTTGACCGGGCCATCGTAGGAATCATGCTCGTTGTCGAAAGTGAGGGTTTCGTTGTTTTCAATCACCAGCCGTTGAAGCATGCCGGTTTTGAGGTTGGGTTCCAACACGACGTTCCACCGCTTGTCCAGGGGCCATGCCTCGCCGTTCTTCACGGTCACCAGATCGCGATAGACGACAAAGGAGAAGTTGCCGGTGGAATAGCCATGAGACTTCCCGGTGGCCCAAGGCATGAAATCGGAATCCTTGAGACAGGAAGGATCCATGACGATTTCGATGCGCATGTCTTCTTCGGGAATGGTCAGCTGGTACTTTTCCTTCTGTCCCATGCGGGACTTGTATTCCTGGGCGGAGATGGGTTTGATCAGTTTTTCCGCCAGCACCCGGCTGCCCGTGAAGTTCGTAACCCTGACCAGGAAGCCGTCCGGACGCCGAAAGGCATAGATGCGCTTGTCGCAATAAAAGCGGTAGTCTTCCTGACGGACTTCCAGAATGATGGGGCGTTGCAGGGAAAAGGTCGCTTCCGAGATCTCCGGAAATTCGATGGACTCGAATTCGGCGTCGTTGAAATCAACATTACGAGCCACATACTTGCTGGCTCCGTAGTAATAGGTGCTGTCCAGATAGAATTTATCCAGCTGCGGATTCATTCCTTCCTTGAGGGAGAGCTTGCGCACTTCCTGGCGCTTGGCGAACTTCGAGGCGATGGGGAACTCAAGGGGCCAGCCTCCGGACGGGGAAATCAGGGCGAATTCGGCATACGGGACATCGAAATGGTCGGTGGAATAGTCGAACCAAAGTCGATATCCGGTATCGGCCAAAGGCTTGCGTTCGCCTTTTTTGAGTTTAAAATCCCTGAAGACCTTTTTGGTGACGTTCAGGTCAACCAGGTAGGTATGCTCGCCCAGAACCAGAAACGGATCCCGCATGAGCGGCCGGGCGTCATGGGATGTCTCCGAAATATAGAACAACCCGCCCGGCCGGACCGTGGCTTTGCCGTCCTTGATGACGCTGCCGCGCATGACGATGGCTTCGGACAAATGTTTTTTCTGACCGAGCTGGTTTTTGAAAACCTTGTTCCGCAGTCCCGCCAAATGCGGCAGGAAAGTCATATCGGCCGATGGGGACAGGCCGTGCGGGTCGGCGGCGGCCAGCCCAACGGTCGGCAAGGAAATGATGGTTGCCAGCACCAGGGCCAGCAATCTGAAACTGTTCTTCATGTTTTCTTCCTGAAGGCTGAATTCAAAGTCCGCGGACAATGTATTCGCCTCGGAAACAAGAAGCATACCAAGGTGCTTTTTTGAAAATTATATTTATATTTCCAATAAGTTATTCAGAACAATCCAACCAGGATACAAATTAAAATGTGCGGTACCCCGCACGGCGCCACAAGAGTGTGTCCGACGATGCGCACACGTATCCTGATGCCCCCGCTTCCGTGAACCTCACTCCGGCAGCATTTGTTGAATTTAAGGCAATCTTAACTTTACAGCCCCCCTTTTCGATGTTTGAATCCCCGACATCCTCCTCTCCTCTTTCTCTGGGCTGGGGACAGACAATGCTCCACGAATTCAAAAAACACTTTTCACTATTCTGAAACAACCACTTTCCATCTTAGATCTTTCTAAGATTTTGCTTCAGGTTATGGAGAAAATCCAAATGAGCAATGGATCAAACCGGCTGACGGCTGACGACCGCGTGTTACGGACCATGGAAGGGCAGGCTCTGGAAAAGACCCTGAAACGGCACTCACGGAACAAGCAGCTATTTATACTCCTGGCTTTTTTTGCCTTGTCCCTGAATTTGAGAGCTCCCATCACCTCCCTTCCGCCCATCATCCAGGACCTGACGGCCATCTTCCATATCAGCGGAGGGTTCGCCGGTTTTCTGACCTCCATCCCGGTCCTCTGTTTTGGCCTCCTGACCCCGCTCATCGGATTTCTCATGAAGAACATCCGCCTGGAAACCACCATCTTTCTCACCCTGGCAGGCATCGCCCTCGGAACGTTCGTGCGGTCCGCCGGTGGTATCAACGCCATCGTCGCGGGAACGGCCATCATCGGGGTAGCCCTCACGGCCGGAAACATTGCCGGGCTGCTGGTCATCGGGCGTGAATTTCCCCATCGAATAAACGCCATGACCGGGTTGTACGTTTTCGGCATGTCATGGGGAGCCATGGGGACCATGGCTCTGACAGCCCCTTTGTCTCTGGCGATAGGCTGGAGGCCGGCCCTTGCCCTGCCCGCACTTCTGGCCCTCGTGGCCATTGCCCTGTGGCTGGCGGTGGGTTTCCATGAGTACAAAGAAAACCGTATTCTCATGCAGCTTCAGAATCATCCGGAAGAGCCCGCAGCGACGTCATCGCAAACCGAAGCGGCGACGGCTTCCAGCGCCTCTTCCGTCATGAAGCTTCCTCTGGTCTGGGTCCTGTCTGCCGCGTTTGCGGCCCATACGTTTCTCTTCTACGGAATTACGGCCTGGCTGCCCGTGTATCTCACACAATCCATCCAGATGTCCGACGCCACCGCAGGTGTCGCCGCATCATTGTTCCAGTTCATGGGCCTTCTGGGGTGCTTCGGCCTTCCCCTCCTGGCCGGCACTCAAAGATTTTCCACCAGAATCCTGTTCCTGATCGTAACCCTGTCATGGGCGGCAACTGCTGTGGGCCTTTGGACGGCCCCTCGTTTATGGGGCGTCTGGGTCGCTTTCGGCGGCATTGGCGGAGGAGGAGGTTTTACAGTCATATTCAGCATGATCATGCGCTATGCCAAAGATCTGAACGAAAATCGAAGCATATCCACCGTGGTTCAAACCATGGGGTATATTATCGCCGCGATCAGCCCCTTTGCCATCGGCCATCTTCATGATGCTTCCGGGAACTGGCAGGGCAGCATGGCGTTGCTGTCCGGCGCTGCACTGTTGATGATCCTGTGCGGCCTGATCGCCCCCAAATATGCGAAGCAGTGATTTCCGGAACAAGACGCCGGAAAAGATTGCCATAGGTTTCTTAAGCAAACGAAAAGAAAAAAACACTTCTACCGAAGAAGGATTTGGCCGTATGTTTCACCTGTCAAACAACTTTCATGGAATCCGAAATTGATTGAATCGGGGCACGGTAAATATGCCGAATACTTCCGACTGATTCCAGGAAACACAAACTGCAAACCCATGACGGCGCTTTTACCCCTGGGGGGAAGACAAAGACCTACCCAGTCGCCTTCCACCCAAAGCGCCTGAATCCCAACATGTCCGATTCGTCGGACTCCCCACGAGGGCCGGCCACCCTTCTCCAAACCCAGGCCGGCCCTCGGAAAAATCCCAATCCCGACATTTTCTTCATCGTTCGCCCAGAAGATCGGCTGAAAAACGGATCCATGGGCTTGAGCAAAGTAAAAAGTCCGCACCGTCATCGGACAGTGCGGACTTTCTCACTTGTTTACTGATTCTCACATTTCCCCGGACGTCCGATCGCCCTCGGAGCCGGTCAGCCCCTTTCCGCGGTGGGCTGCGTTCCAAGCGCATCATCCTGTGTCGCCTTTCTTCTGAAAAGCTGCTTCACATCCTCCAGTATCATATAGAGGGACGGTACCAGGAGAAGTGTTATCAGCGTTGCGAACAAAATGCCGAATCCAAGGGACAGGGCCATGGGAATCAGGAACCGCGCCTGCATGGAGGTCTCCAGGATCATGGGCGCAAGGCCGCTGAAAGTGGTCAGGGTGGTAAGCAGAATGGGCCTGAACCTGGACGTTCCCGCCTCCAGCACCGCATCATGGGCGCAATGTCCCTTTCGACGCTGCTCGTTGGCAAAATCGATGAACACCAGGGAGTCGTTCACCACGACCCCGGCCAGGGCGACGATGCCCAGCAGGCTCATCAAGCTGAGGCTGTAGCCCATGAGAATGTGACCGAGCACGGCCCCCACCGCCCCGAAAGGAATGCAGATCATGATGATGAGCGGCTGCAGGTAGCTCTTGAAGGGAATGGCCAGCAGCGCATAGATGCCCAGCATGGCCAGGAGCAGACCGGTGAACAGGTTGGAAATGGAGTCGGACATGTCCGCCTGCATCCCCTGCATGCCGCACGTCAGACCGGGATACCTCGCTTTCAGTTTCGGCGCCACATCGGCCAGGATGCCGTTCATGATCTTCTGAGCCTGATCGCGCGGGGTCACGTCCGCCGTCACCGAAAGCACTCTGCGCCCATCCGTATGCTTGATAACGGTATAAGCCCGGCCTCTCTTGATATCGACCACTTCCCGCAACAGCACTTCCTTGTTGTCGGGCGTCATGATCGTCATTTCCTCAAGGTCGTACTCGGATATCCGCTCGTTCTTCGGACGCCGTACCACGACCTTGACCTCGTTGCGGCCCCGCTGCTGCCGGAGAACTTCCTTGCCGTAATAGGCGGCCCGCACCTGGCTGGCCACGTCCTGGGCCGTAAGTCCCAGGCTGGTTCCGGCTGGGGTGATCTTGAAGTCGAGCTGTTCCTTGCCCAGCGAAAATCCGTCATCAACGTCCTTGACCAGCGGGTACGCGGACAGTGCTTGCGCCAGGTCCGCCGCCGCGGCTTTCAGGGTCTCCACATCGGAGTGGCTCAACTCGAACTCGAGGGCGTCCCCTGCGCCGGGCCCTCCCTGGTCCGCCGCGAAGGAAACGGTTTCCAAGCCGGGGATGCTCCCCACTTCCCGCCGCCACTGCTTGACGAACTCCCCGGTGGAGATGGGACGGACATCGGACTCGGTGAGATAAACCAGGATCTTGACGACATGGCTGCCGGAGATGTCGCGTCCTTCCCCGCCTATTTTCGCGTTGATGCCCTTGACGAGCCGCTCTCCTCCGTTGGCCTCCATGACCCGGTTGGCGGCGGCCAGGAACTTGTCCCGCACGGCCTCGGACTTGGCGACGGCGCTGCCGTACGGCAGCTCGGCCACGGCATAGGCGTAGTCGGATTCCACCTTGGGCATCATGGTGAGCCCCTGCCTGCCGCTGCCCACATAGGCGAGGGTGACGGCGAGAATCCCGACGCCGACGGCCACGGTAGCGTAGCGCCACTGCATGCAGCAATCGAGCACAGGGCGGTAGATGTTGTTGATGAAACGCAACAACCCGTCGGCCACCCGCTGCTGGTATCCGGTGATCCAGGCCATGATCCGGCTGCGGCCGCCCTCTTTCAGGTGGGCGAGGTGGGCGGGCAGCACGAACAGGCTTTCCAGCAACGAGACCGCGAAGACGCTGATGACCACCACCGGAATGGACCAGAATATCTTGCCCATTGTTCCGGGAATGAACAGAAGCGGCATGAACGCCACGATGTTGGTCAGAACGCTGAAGACCACCGGCATGGCTATCTCCCGCGCCCCCTTGATGGCGGCCTCAAGCGGCGGCATGCCCTGCTGCCGCATGGTGAACACGTTCTCGCCCACCACGATGGCGTCATCGACCACGATCCCCAAGGCAATGAGAAAGGCGAACATGGTTATCATGTTCAGGCTGGCTCCCAATGCGGGAAGAATCAGGAAGGATCCCAGGAAGGAGATGGGAATGCCCATGGCCACCCAGAATGCGAGGCGGGGTTCCAGGAAAAGCGCCAGAAAGACGAACACGATGGCGAGCCCGGTGTATCCGTTGCGCAACAACAGGTCCATGCGCTGGCCATAAATTTCCGACATGTCGTTGAGGACGGTTGCGGAAACATTGGTGGGCAGTTGCTCCCGATAGGTCTCCAGCACCTTGCGGACCGCCGAGGCCACCGACAGGGGAGTCTGGTCGCCCACCCGGTAGACATCCACCCGGATGGCGGGCAATCCATTGTACGTCGTGATGATGTCTTCGTCCTCGAAACCGTCGGTGACGGTCGCCATATCCTCCAGCAGCACCTGCGTGCCGTCGCTGCCGGTGACGATGGGCGTGCGTGCGAAATCGCGGGCGTAGTCGCGTTTCTCCTTCATGCGCACCAGGACCTCCCCGGAGTCGGCCTTGATGCCGCCGCCGGGTACGTCCACGGACGCCTCTTCAAGGCGCTCCGCCACATCTTCGAGAGTGAGGTTGTGGGCCCGCAGTTTGGCCTGCGGCACCTCAATGGAAATCTGAAGGTCGCTGACCTCGGCGAGTTCGACCTGGGTCACCCCGGGGTCGGTCAACAGCTGTTCGCGCAACTGCTCGGCCAGGGTCCGCAACGTGGTGTCGGGCTGGTTGCCGTAAATCATGACGGAAAGGACCTGGCGCGTCCTGGAGACCTCGGAAACCTTCGGGTCCTCGGCCTCTTCCGGGAACGAAGTGATTCCGTCCACCTCGCTTTTCACATCCTGGGAAAGCTGCGACAGATTGGTTCCCTGCAAGGCTTCGATGGTGACGGTCGCCGACCCTTCGGATGCGGTGGAGGTTACCTCCTTGACGCCGTCCAGCCCCCGGACGGCCTCTTCCACGGCAAGCACGATTCCCTGTTCAACCTCTTCCGGGCTGGCGCCCGGATAGGAAACCGTCACGGACACGGTGTCCTCGGAAAACTCGGGAAAAACCTCCTGCTTGATCTGCAACCCGAGGATCAGGCCGCCCACAAGCAGGACCACCATCATCAGGTTGGCCGCAACCGAGTTGCCGGCCATCCAGGCTATGGGTCCCTTGTTGCTCTGCTTTGTATCGTTAGCCATTATTCAATTCCTCGCGCGCATCGAGAGCATCTTTCCCGGTATCGCCTTCCACCTGCGTCTGAGAAACTTCCGACGCATTCGCCGTACAAACGGCCATGCCTTGCACGGGAGCTGAGAGATCGGAAGTGACGAGCCTGTCTCCGGTGGCGAAACCCTTTTCGAAAACCATGGTTTCCTTGTCGCGCCAGACCGGGGTCAACTGACGGATGTCCAGGGTGCTGTTCTCGGTCAGCAACCAGACCTTGCCGTTGTCGTGATAAGCGGTCCTGGGAACGGCGAACACGTCCTTCAGAGTGCCGCCGTCAATCTCGACCGCGACGTAGCTGCCGAGAAGCAACGGCTTGACACCCGGCTTCCCGGCCAGGTTCAGGGGATCCTTGACCGAAATGACCACGCGGGCCATGCGCCCTTCGCTTTCCAAGGCGGGCAGCAGCCGGACCACACGCCCGGTGCGTACGGAGGAGTTTGCTCCGCTGCCGCTGGAAATACGAACCAGCGCCCCCTCGTCCTTGCTGGTGCGGGGGATATTGATCCAGCCCAACCTGTCCACCGGCACCGAGGCCGTAACCCAGAACTCATCCGTGCCCACGAGGGTTCCCAGCGATTCCTGCGTGGAAACGGCAGCGCCGATATCCACACTCTTTTCTTCGACCATGGCCGCAAACGACGCCTTGATGTGGGTACGCGCCAAGTCGATCTTCGCCTGACGCAGTTTGGCCCGGGCCGCAGCCAGATCCGCCTTGGCCTTTGCAAGGTGCGGTTTTCTCAGGGCCAGTTCCTCTTCGGCGTCCGTGCTCACATTCGCACTCTTGAGCAGGTCCCATTCGCGGCTGGCCACAGTCTGGTAGCCCTGTTCCACCTTGAGGTCGTATTCGGCTTCGGTCACTTCCGCCTGCACTTCCTGCACGGCCAGTTCATAGTCCTCCGGGCTGATGGCGAGAATCGTCTCCCCTTTCCTGAAATAACCGCCCGGAACAAAAGACGGACTGACAGACGCAACCTTTCCCGAAACCAACGATTCCAGAGTGATTTCCTTTGCCGCTTCCACCGTGCCCATGGCCGGAACCCAGACATGGTAGTCGCCCATGGCGAGGCGCTCGGCCTCCACCAGCGGCCGGACCGGGGTCCGGGGCAGTTGCTTGGCTTTGGGAGCCGTGGCGACCATGGTATATGCCCCCATGCCGGCCAAGGCGAGAATGGCCACGGGGGCGATCACCTTCAGACTGAAAATACAACGCATTTTTCCGAATATATTGCTCATGGTTAGCCCTCGTTGCTGACGTTTTCGCTCTTGGCCGTTTCATTCCCGTTTTTCGGCTGCTCCAGGTCATCCGCCCAGCTGCCGCCCAGGGCGCGATGCAGTTCCACCCTGTAAAGCAGCAGATTCATTTGATACTCGGTCATGGATACTTCCAATTCCTGGACGGAAAGCAATGCGCTGAGAACGGGCAGATAGGTGTCCAACCCCTGGGAATATCTCGACAGCGCCTCGCGCAGGCTGACACGCGCCGCATCAAGCTGCTTCTGCTTGGCTTCCACATACCGTTTCTGCCATTTCTCCCGGGTCAGTGCGTCCTCCACCTCCTTGAATGCGGTGTAGACGGTGCTTTCATAGGTGGCCAACTTTTCATCCACCTCGCCCCGCGCCTTTTCCACCGCCGCCTTGCGGTAGCCACCGTCAAAGATGGGACCGACCACCGCGGCGGCCAGCTTGAGCGCCCAGTTGTCGAAAATAGTGGTGATCTGGCCGCCGGAATAGGTCCCGGTGCCGGTCAGGTTCAAGGAAGGCAACCGGTCGGCCCGTGCGGCGGAAACCGCCCAGTCCGAGGACGAAAGCTTCAGGCCGGCCGAACGGACATCAGGACGGTTGGCGAGCAGGTCGGCGGGGAGTCCCAGGCCGGGGAGTTCGGTGAGCTCCGGAAGATCGGCATCGGCGACGGTAACGCTCCCAACCGGTTTCCCCAGCAGAAAAGCCAGCTCGTTCAACAGCAGTTGTTCCTCCGACTCCACCTGTGGCAGTTGTGCAGCCACTCCGGCCAGGTTTTCCCGCTGCTGATAGACATCCAGCGCCGTGGAAATGGAATTCCGGAACCGCAGTTCAATGAGCTCGAGATAGGTTTCGTTGGCCTTGATCTGTTCTGCGACAATACGTTTTTTCCGTCTCTGAACCTGAATTTCGATCCACTTGGTGACCACCTCGCCGGCCACGGTCATGGCCGAGGTTTTCAAGTCCTCGCGGCTGGCCATGTAGTCGAGCTCTCCGGACATGGCGTTCGCGCGAATGCGACCCCATAGATCGATCTCATACCCTGCGCCGAGACCTATGGAATGGGACTCGCCCGTGCTCTCCCTTTTGGTGCTGCTTACGTACTCTCTGGCATGAGAGTAGTCCCCGGTCATTTCCAGGGTCGGGTACTTGTCCGCATTTGCCTGGGTGGCTTCCGCACCAGCCTGTCGAAGGTTCGCCCAGGCTACGCGTATGTCGAAGTTGGCGGCCAGCGCTTCCTCCACCATGCGGTTCAATTCCGCATTGCCGAAACTTTCCCACCATTTTCCGGTGTCGGTTTCCTGCTCGGAATAAAGGGAGTATGCAGCCGGCAACGGAGCGACAGGCTCCTGCCGGGGAGTCGGCTTAAACGGAGAGCACCCCGTCAGAAAAAGAAAGACGGTGCAGGCCACGACCGTTGCGTGCCGAATTTTTCCAAGTTTGATGCAGTTCACGTATCTTCTCCAATGTATTAGGATGAGCCCGTTATAATGAAAAAAAACCGTAAAAGTGATGAATCCCTGATAAAAGATGTTAAAGGATGTTAAAATCCTCCCCCGGCCTCCCCTTTTCCCGTGCAAACGATTACCGGAGAAATCATGAAGACAAACGGTTCCGTACTGCTCATCGACGACGACAAAAAACTCCGTACCCTCATTGTGGAATACCTCGAAGAATACGGATTCGAGGTTCATACGCTCTCTTCGGGAAAGGAGGCTCTGGAAACGGTTCGTCGAATCAGCCCGCGCGTGATCATTCTGGACGTCATGATGCCGGGCAAGGACGGATTCGAGGTACTGCAGGAACTCCGCTCCGAATTCGACACGCCGGTCATCATGCTCACCGCCAAGGGCGAGGACACGGACCGTATCGTCGGCTTGGAACTCGGCGCGGACGACTACATGGGCAAGCCGTTCAACCCCCGCGAGCTACTGGCCCGTATCAAGGCAGTGCTGCGGCGTCTGGAAACCGCCGAGGGCCGAAAAAAGCCCTCTACGAAAATCACCGCGGGCGGACTTGTCCTGAATGTTTCCAAGCAGACGCTGTTGATTGAAAACCAGGAACTCGAACTCGCCCCGACTGAATTCCGTCTCCTCAAAGTCCTCATGACCCATCAAGATGAAGCCCTGACCAGGGACGAACTCATGGACATGGTCTGGGACAAGGATTTTGCAGCCTATGACCGGAGCATCGACGTGCACATCAGCAAGCTGCGCACACAGCTCAAGCCTTTTGCGAATCACGCCAAACGGATCAGAACCGTCTGGGGCACCGGCTACATGTTCGTGGGGGAAATATGAAAGTCAGCCGCCTCTATCTGAAAATTCTCGGCACGTTCATTCTCGTCCAGTTCCTGGCCATGCTGGCCATGTTCGCCCTGGTGCATTACGACAAAATCCGCCCACCGTTCGCCCGCCACGCAGAGAACCGGACCGTGGCCATAAAAAGACTGCTGCGCCAGGAGCTCGCCCATGAAACGGCCCTGACCCCCTCCCTCAGGAAAGACCTGACCTCCATGCTGGGAATCTTCGCCAGGGCATTCCAGGGGGAAGCGTGGCTTACAGACCAAAACGGCAACGTGATCGTCAGTTCCTTTGCCGAAAAAATCCCCCTGACCGGCAAGGAAACCGTGGAAAAGGAAACTCCCACCGACGACGGCGACACCTTTTTCCTGATCAAGAGACACGACAGGATATCGGTCTACATGACCGGCACGATCCAGTTCGCAGGCAATCCGCTGACGGTGCACCTCCTCCACAATTGGGAAAAGCGCCCCGAGGAAAAATGGCTCATGAGGGGGCTCCTGCTCATGTCCGCCATCTCCGCGCTCCTGCTGGTTCCCGGTTCCCGGGGCATAACCAGACCGCTCAATGAACTGACCCAATCCGCCCAAAAGGTGGCCATAGGGGATTTTTCGCCCCGGGTGAAGATCCGCTGGAAGGACGAACTCGCGGTTCTCGGGTCCGCGTTCAACCACATGGCGGAGAGCCTGGAAAAAATAATCCGGGGCGGACGCGAGCTGACCGCCAACCTTTCCCATGAACTCAGAAGCCCGCTGGCCCGCATCCGCTTTTCCCAACAGATCATCCAGGACCGTATGGAATCCGGGAAAACCGAGGGGGTTAAAGACCATCTCGGCAGGATGGCGGAGGAAATCGACCACATGGACGCCCTCATAGACAAAATCATCACCCTTTCCAAGCGCGATTTGCAGGAGCCGCCGCTCCGGAAAGATGTCGTCGATCTGGGAAGCATGTTGAAGGAGACCATGAGCCGCAATCAGCAATTGATGACCGGCAAGTCCATCTCCACGGCGGAACATCTGGCCCCTCTGCCCGGGTACCGCTGCCATGCGGCGGATATGCAGATCGTCTTGGATAACATTCTGACCAACGCCGTCAAATACAGTCCTGAAAACAGCACGATACAGGTGCGGGCACGCGCCAACGGGGAGACCGTAGTCCTCAAGGTGACCAACCCATATCCGCCCCTTTCCGAAACAGAGCTTGAAACCGTTTTCCTGCCCTTCAAACGACTGGGCTATGAGGATGAAGTCGAAGGCAACGGCCTGGGCCTGGCCTTTGCCAGAAAGATCGTCGAGGAGCATGGCGGCAGCATCACGGCATCCAATGAGCAGGACGGATTTTGCATGACGGTCCGATTGCCGTTGACATAACGTATCACGCCGTCCGGTCAAACTTTCCCATTTCTGCAGTCGGATAAAAAACATAAATAACCCATGCTTATATAGGCTGAAGGTTGACACAATTGTGCATTTAACGTAGCACAAAATCTGTTTTCATACTCTTTATCTTCAACACATCGAGAGATTCCAGCATGAAAAACAGACAGCACTGCTTTGTTCTTGCCACAATTGCACTACTTACCCTCATTTTATGTCCCGGGATGCTTTACGCATCCTCCAAGGACACGTTGCGCTACTCGTGGTCCGCAAACGTGGGGCCGCTGAACCCGCATGCGTATTCACCGAACCAGATGTTCGCACAATCCATGGTCTACGAGCCGCTCGTGCGGTACGGGGAAAATGGCGAAGTGCAGCCCTGGCTGGCCGAATCGTGGGAAATCTCTCCGGACGGAAAAGTCTACACGTTCCACCTTCGCAAGGGGGTCAAATTCTCGGACGGCACCCCGTTCGACGCCAAGGCCGTGAAGATGAACTTCGACGCGGTGCTGAAGAATTCCAAACGCCACGATTGGCTCGAATTCATCGCCCAGATCAAGTCCACCAAAATCATTGACAGCCATACCTTTCAGCTCAACCTCAAGCATTCGTACTACCCGACCCTGCAGGAGCTGTGTCTCATCCGACCCATGCGCTTCCTTTCCCCTTCGGGATTCCCGGAAAACGGCGACACATCCAAAACCATCAAGGCCCCCATCGGCACAGGTCCGTGGAAGCTGGTGGAGATCCGCAGAGGCGAATACGACCTGTTCGAGGCCAATGACCTCTACTGGGGAACCAAACCCTTGTTCAAGCGCCTCATCGTCAAGGTCATTCCGGATTCTGACGGCCGGGCCGTCGCCTTCGACACCGGTGAGATCGACCTGATATACGGTTCCGGCGGGCACGGCAGCGGCCAGATCGGGCTGGACACCTTCAAGCGTTACGCTGCCATGAAAAACCTGAAAACAGCCATTTCCCATCCATTCGCCACCCGCACGCTGGCCATCAACAGCAAGCGCTTCCCCACCAACGACCTCGCCGTGCGCAAGGCCATCCTCCACGGCGTCAACAAGGCCGCCATCGTCAAGCACATCTTCCTGGACGTGGAGCCGCAGGCGGACACCCTGTTTTCTCCGAACACGCCCTACTGTGATCTCGGACTGGCCCCGTTCAAGTACGATCAGGCAAAGGCGACAGCGCTGCTCGACGCAGCCGGGTGGAAGTGGGACGAAAATCATGAATACCGGACCAAGGACGGCAGGGAACTGGATCTGTTCCTCTGTTTCGTGGGCAACGACACGTTGCAGAAGTCGGTGGCCGAGGTCATTCAAGGCGACCTGAAACGCCTCGGCGTCAAAGTGAAGCTCGTGGGCGAGGAAAAGGACTCTTTCCTCACGCGCCAGAAAAGCGGCGAATTCGGCATGATCTTCGGCGACACCTGGGGAGCTCCCTACGACCCGCATTCCTTCTGCAGTTCCATGCGCAAGCCCGCCCACGCCGACTACCAGGCGCAGCTTGGCCTGCCCATGAAAGGGGAAATAGACCGGAAGATCGGCGAAGCGCTCGTCAGCGTGGACGAGAACAAACGGAAAGAACTCTACCGGTACATCCTGACCACCCTGCATGAGCAGGCCGTATACATGCCCCTTTCGTACATGACCAACATCTACGTGCACCGGCCGGAACTAAAGGGTGTGGAATTCAGCAACACCAAGTACGAATTCCCCTTTGAAAACATGTACAAGGACTAGCCGATGCTGCGCTACATAGCCAAGCGGCTGCTCATACTCATCCCCATGCTCCTGGCCGTGTCGATCGTGGTCTTCCTGATCCTGCGGCTCGGCCAGGGCGACCCGGCCATGTCGTACCTGCGCCTCTCGAACATCCCTCCCACGGACGAGGCTCTGGCCGTGGCCCGGCATGAGCTGGGGCTGGACCTGCCCATCCCCGTGCAGTATGCGCGCTGGCTGGGCAAAGCCCTGGTGCTGGATTTCGGACACTCGTACGTCACCGGTCTGCCGGTGCTCGAGGAAATTCTCTACTACCTGCCCAACACCCTGAAGCTGGCCGGATTCTCCCTGCTGCTGACCCTGGCGGTCAGTCTGCCCATGGGCATCTGGTCCGCCCTGGAAAAGGACCGCCTGCCGGACCACCTCACGCGAACCATGGCCTTTGCCGGGGTCTCCATGCCCAGTTTCTGGTTGGGATTCCTGCTGGTCTGGCTCTTTTCCATCCACCTGGGCTGGCTGCCTCCCCTGGGCATGGGAGGGCTCGACCACATGATCATGCCCGCCCTGTCCATGTCGCTCATGTCCATGGCCATCAACACCCGGCTCATACGCGGCAACATGCTTGACAACATGCATGCCCGCTACGTGCTCTACGCACGGGTCCGGGGACTGCCCGAACGGGTGGTTGTCGGACGCCACATCCTGGTCAACTCGCTCATCCCGGTGGTCACCGCCATCGGCATGCACGTGGGGGAACTTTTCGGGGGCGCAGTGGTGGCCGAAAGCATCTTTTCCTGGCCCGGCGTCGGCCGCTACGCCGTTTCCGCCATCTACAACCGGGACTACCCGGTCATGCAGTGCTTCATTCTCATCATGACCAGCATCTTCGTTCTCATGAACCTCGGCGTGGACATCCTCTATGCCTGGCTCGACCCCCGCATCCGCCTTGAAGGAGGCAGCAACCGATGAAAACGCGCGACCTTTTCCGCACAGTCCGCAAGCAAGGCATCCTGGTTCTGGCCACGCTCATGGCCGTCGTCGTCTGCGGCACCGCCGTCTTCGCCCCGGCCATTGCGCCCGACGACCCCACCGAAGTCGTGCTGGAAAACAAATTCGCACCGCCGTCCGCGGAACATCCCCTGGGCTGCGACCACCTCGGCCGGGACGTGCTGTCCAGGCTGGTCTACGGCACCCGGACATCCATCAGCTCGGTGGCGGCCATCATGGGCATCGTCCTGGTGCTCGGATTCACCGTGGGCGCTGTTTCCGGCTATGCGGGCGGAGCCGTGGACTCCACGCTCATGCGTTTCTGCGACGTGTTCCTGACCTTCCCCACATTCATCCTGGCCATGTTCCTCATCGGCGTGATGGGCACGGGCATGGTCAACGTCATCATCGCCGTTGCCCTGACCCACTGGGCCTGGTACGCACGCATCATCCGCAGCATGGTCCTTTCCCTCAAAAACAGGGATTACGTCCTGGCGGCAAAGGTGGCCGGGACCGGGCGTGTGCGGACCATGATCCGTCATATTCTCCCCCCGATCGTCGCCCAACTGCTCATCCTGTGCACCCTGGACATCGGCCACATGATGCTGCACGTCTCGGGCCTGTCCTTTCTCGGGCTCGGAGTCACCCCGCCCCTGCCCGAATGGGGCGTTATGATCAGCGATGCGCGCCAGTTCATCTGGAGTCATCCCATCCTGATCATGCTGCCGGGCGGCATGATCTTCGTCACGGTCATGGCCTTCAATTTGCTGGGCGACGCCCTGCGTGACTCCTTTGACCCGGCCCTGGCCGTTCAGGAGGAAGTCCGATGAACGGCACTCCCTATCTCAAGGTCAGGGACCTGCAGGTACACGCTGCCGGGAAAGAGCTGATTTCCGGCATCAGCTTCGAAGCCACGCAGGGAAGGGTCATGGGGCTGGTGGGCGCGAGCGGAAGCGGCAAATCCCTCACCTGCCTCTCGGTGCTGGATCTGCTGCCCAGGGGGCTCTCCATGCAGGGCCGCATCACCGTGGACGGCGTGCCCCTTACCTGCAGCACTTCCCGGCGGGACGTCCGCAGCCGCAAGGTGGGCATGATCCTGCAGAACCCCATGAGCTGCTTCGACCCCGTGTTCACCATCCGGACCCATTTCAAGGAAACCCTGTCCGCCCATGACATGCTCGCTTCGGACAGCGCGGAGAGGATGCTGAACGCCCTGGAGGAAGTCGGCTTTTCCGATCCCCGGACAGTACCGGACCTCTACCCGTTCCAGATGAGCGGGGGCATGCTCCAGCGGGTGATGGTGGCTCTGGCCCTGACCCTGGAGGCGCCGTTCCTCATCGCGGACGAGCCAACCACCGACCTCGACACCGTGGCCCAGGCCCGTGTGCTGGACCTGCTGGCCGGACTCAAACAGCGCCGGGGGCTGGGCATGCTGTTGGTGACGCACGATCTCGGCGTCATAGCCCGTCTGGCCGACGATGTGGCCGTCATGCACGACGGCAAGATCATAGAGCGCGGCACCGTGCACGACATCTTCAGAAACCCGCGGCACGAATACACGCAAAACCTGATCGCAACGCATCTCCAATTTTCCGGATACCATTAACGGGAGCGACACCCATGCCAGTCATCGAGCTTGACAACATCACCAAGACATACGGCCGCGGCGGTTTCTTCCGCAAACAGGAGCGCTTCACCGTGCTCAACAACGTCGATCTCTCGTTGCGCGCCGGAGAATGCCTCGGCCTTGTGGGCAGGAGCGGCAGCGGAAAAAGCACGCTCGGCCGCATCATGCTGGGGCTGGAAGCGCCGGACAGCGGCACCGTAAGAATACTGGGACAGAACGTGACCGGAAGAAAAACGCTTCCCACGGGCTTGAGGCGCGCAGTCCAGGTCGTCTTCCAGGACGCCATCGGCTCCAGCAACCCGCGCCTGACCGCCGGAGAAATCATTGCGGAGCCGCTCCGCAACTTCGACAAATTGAAGGGCAGGCAGCTCAAGGACCGCGTGGCCGAGTTGCTGGAACAGGTAGGGCTTTCCCCGGACGACGCCAACAAACTGCCCGGCCGATTCAGCGGCGGCCAGTTGCAGCGCATATGCATCGCCCGCGCCCTCGCCCCTTCCCCCCGGGTCATCGTTCTCGACGAAGCGGTGAGCAGCCTGGACATGCTGATCCAGGCCCGCATCCTCGACCTGCTGACAGACCTGCGCAAAAAGCACGACACGGCCTACCTGTTCGTCACCCACGACCTGCGTCTTGTCCGACGCTTCTGCGACCGGGCATTCTTCATGAGCGACGGCAGCCTTCACGCCTTCGACCCCGAAAAGATGGCGGACATGAAAGGTTCCAAGGCGTTGGAAGAACTCTTCAACGCGATCCTTCCGCCCATGCCGGATTCGGAGCGGACCTCCGACGGGCAGCGCCTGGATCAGGTCGCGGTCTGAGTCCATTTTTACTTCCCGCTTCAAAAACACAAAAAGGCCATCCGAACGGATGGCCTTTTTGTGTACGAATGGAGATTACCCCCGTTTTCGCTGCAAAAACGGGATGATCACATACACCATGGAGGGGGCCACAATGACGGTGACAATCAAAGTGCGCAACACCAAAGGCATGGGCGTTCCCATCCGTATAATGCAAAAGCTGAGTCCGGTAACCATGAACCAGACACAGAGCCAGACCTTGAAAGTGAACATGAGCTTAGCCATGACTTTCCTCCTCTTTTGACATGAAGTCATCCATCAGGGCGTAATAGCCCGGCAGGACAGCCTCCAGCTTCAGCCGCGCCCTGTCGGTGAGCACCACCAGTTTGGCGCGCTTGTCGGTTTCATGTTCTTGGAGCGAGACGTAGCCCGCCTTTTCCAATGACTTGAGCGCGCGGGTGACGACAGGCTTGGAAACGCCGATGCGCTCAGTGATCTCCCCGGGGGTCAAGCCCTCCACCTCGGGATCGCGGTCGATGACAATGCAGATGAAAAAGCGCAGCTGTGAAAAGTCATGCCCGGCAAAAAATGCGTCGATCCCGCGAATGAGCATGCTGGCGCGATGCATGAGCTTGAGCGCCCCTTCCACTGCGTCCACGTTCATTTCCGGGAATTTCCGGTGATAATTTTCCAGTATTTCCCGACCTGGCAGTTCCTTGAGAAAAAACATCCAGAGACTCCTTTCGAATATCTGCGATCAACTCCGTTACCATGCTAACTAAAATGAGGAGCATGATTTGTCAACGAGGAAAATTCGCCAAAGTAAGTTTTGTTGCGCCGATAGCTCCCCTCCAGATCCATGGCGAGCTGAATTTTTTTTTACAAAAAATGCCTTGTTGGAAATCGACCGATCATCTATATGCGAATATAGATACATTTCATTAAAAGGCCGAAACCGTCATGACCACCAAGCCAAAGCCAGCCAAGTTCAAAAAAAGAATACTCCCCATTATCGCAGGCATCCTCTGTCTCGCGCTGCTGGCCGGAGGCCTGACGATCTACAAAACCAAATCCAGAGTGCAGGAACTGTTCGAGCTCAACCAGACGCGCAAGGCCGAAGGGTATTACCTCGCGGAATTCGAATTCAAAATGCTCGGGGCGGCCTATTATCTCGACCAGGGAGAGTTCCTGACCGCCTGGGACGCGCTTGAAGGAATCCACCACGAGCTCGCAACCGCCCAAGGTCTCGCCAAACAACCCGTCTTTCACGACATACGGGAAAAAATTGCATTTTATCGTTCGTTGCAAAATCCGGAAACCGGAGCCTTCTTTGACGACGTGAATTTTCCCCTGTTCACGTTCATCGGACCGACCGCCAACATGATAGAGTTCATCGAAGTTCTCTCCAGGGAAGCAGGCGAGGCTTTCAGGCTTGATCATCCGCTGACCTTTCTGGACAGGATAGCCGAGCCCGGAGCGTTGCGATGCATGCTGGAGGATTGCTCGCATGTGGGATGGATCGGGGCCAAATTCAAGACACCGTTCGTGTGCATTGCCGAACTCGGGGAGTTGGCGGCCCAGTGCGAACGCCTCGGGCTGTACACATTTTCCCCGGAATGGAAACAGACCTTTTATGAATGGTTCTATGAAAACCAGGACCCGGTCACCGGCCTGTGGGGATCGCGCCGGCGGGACGACAACACCTTGGTTGACGGAGGCTCCCTTTCGGACAGTGAAAAAGTCATTAAGCTGTTCGTGGACCTTGAAGGCAACGACCGCAGCCCCGACTACCCCCTCAAACGTCGCAAACAGCTCGTTCTTTCCGCTCTCGCCAAGCTTACCGAGCCCGCCCCCGACACTCTCGACGAACTGCATGAATGGATACTGGTCAAAGACCGGGGTTTCCGCTTTCTGACGCGCTACCTGTGGCGGGATGCCTCGGCCAGTGACAGGCAGACAGCCGAAGCATACATGAAACGTTTCATTCACACCCGTTTCGCCAACTATTTCGTTGCCGATGAAGGGGCTTTCAGCCTCTATCCCGGCGCAGAAAACGCAGACCTCGACGGGACAGGGGAAGCCATTGGTATGTTCAAGTATCTCGGAACGTTGTCGCCTGAGAAGCAAAAACGCATCTGGAAGCACAAGCTTGAATGCATCACCGACCGCGGAGAACGGACGGTGGGTTCCTGCTGCACGAGCAACCTCGTCCCGGTGGCGGCTCCTCCCGGCGTGAATTCGGTAAGATTCTATGCACAAGACCCGGAAGGCCGCTACCTGGAAAACGTCATCGGGGTCTGGTACCCGTTCAAACCTGAAGTGTTGGACGCCGTGGATGTATTATCCCGGGTCAGAGTGTGGGCGGAGTCAACGCCGCAGAACATGGGTAACTGGGTTTCCAGGGAAAAAGTATTGAAGATGATCGACGGTGCGCGAATTCCACACGCGCCTCTGCTCGGGGCGGATGCCGTGGAGACGCTTGCCGAATACGGACGCGTCGTTGCGGTCGGCTTCGACACCCTTCAGGTTCCCATTAGCACTATGACAATCAATATCATTGAATAGCAGATAGTTATAAAACACGAAATCCAATCAAATATATCATCACGTCTGAAACACCCAGAAAGGCCGCCCATACGGACGGCCTTTCTTCTCACAGTACTTTTGCCTCCGGAAGCCTACAAAGCTTCACGCAGCGCCTTTTCTCCCAAACGCCTGAGCATGGCGCTGGTGCGTTCGCGCTTTTTGCCGTTCTCGCGGTAGAAGGCAAGCGCCTTGCCCACGAGTTGGAGCGCCTGCTCATCGTCCAGCCCGGAGCCGAGCAGCAGGCCCGGACCGGCCTTGTCCCGCGCCGAGCCTCCGAAGCGGACATCCCAGCCCTTTGCGCCGCCCACAAGGCCTACATCGCGAATAAAGCTGAGGCCGCAGCCCATGCCGCAGCCGGAAATACCGCTCTTGACCTTGAAAGGATACGGCCCGTTTTCCTTCACGGCGGCAAGCAACCTGTCGCCAAGTTCCCTGGTGGCCTGCTTTCCGAACTTGCAGAGTGTTGCGCCGGGGCAGACCGCTGTGCTGGGCGGCGCTTTGTCCACGGAGCCACCGATGTCGGCGACCACGGCTTCCAGGCGGTCCTTGGGAATACCTTCAAGGTTCATGCGCTGGCCGGTGGTGGCCCGGAGTGCGGACAAGCCGTACTTGACCATGACCTCCATGACCCGCTTCATCATGCCGGGAGTCAATTCGCCCTGGTTGAGACAAAGCCGCAACGAACAGGTGCCGTCCTTGCGCTCGACAGGCATAACCACAATCGGCTCGGAAATGATATTTTCCATGGGGAACTCCTGAATCCATTACGTGAAAAACAAATGATTATAGGTGCAGTATGCAGGCAGAGGACTACCCCCGATTCAGACGCGATGCAAAGGTTTTTCAAGCGTTCCCGCACAATGCGACGGCCCGGGGACGCCCAGGCCGTATTGCTTCGGCAAGGGAGGGGCGCCGCGCTATTTTCTCAGTTCATCCACCTTTACCCGCAAGGCGCCGAGGTGATACGCCGAGTGTGCCAGAACTCCGGCGGTGTACCAGCCCGAATCCTCATCATACTCGGCGTTCTCGCGAATGATCTCAACCAGGGTGGCGTACTGCCGTTCCAGCTGTCGCAGCAGGCCGTTGGGACCGGGGTCGAGAAACGCACCGTTTTTGGCCGCACTTTCAAAACATTCGCCGAGCACTTTCAGCACCCCGTCGATCACGGCCTGCGCAGGAAGTCTCCTTTTACCGGTATCCGTCATGACGTCCTCCCGTGTGAAAAAGGTTGAAAACCTCCCGGAGCCTGGGCACTCCCCTCCATGACACTACCCGAGCAACGCGCGGACCGCGTCGGCGGAATCCGAGGCCAGGGCCTTTTCGGCCAAGGCGCGGCATTCGTCCATGCTCACGGCCCGGACGGCCTCCTTGACACCGGGAATGGCCGGAGCATTCATGCTCAGTTCGTCCAGCCCGAGTCCCAGCAGCAACGGCGCGGCCTTGGCGTTTCCGGCCAGCTCGCCGCACATACCCACCTCGATTCCGGCGGCCCTGCCCGCGTCGCAGGTCATCTTCACCATGCGCAGCACGGCCGGGTTGAGGTTGTCGCACAGCGCGGCCACCGAGGCGTTGCCCCGGTCCGCAGCCATGACGTACTGGGTCAGGTCGTTGGTGCCGATGCTGAAAAAGTCGCAACGCCCGGCCAATTTATCGGCCACGGCCACGGCGGACGGCACCTCGATCATGATGCCGGTCTTGACCTTTTCCGCCACCGGCACGCCTTCCTGTGCAAGTTCTCCGTGCACCCGATGCTGAAGTTCCAGCACCCCGTCCAGCTCGGCCGTATCCGAAATCATGGGGTACATGATCCAGATGTTCTCCTGGCCGGCAGCGCGCAGCAGGGCCCGGAGCTGGATGCGGAACAAATCGGGCCGGGCCATGCAGAAACGTACGCCCCGCTCGCCCAGAAACGGATTGTCCTCCTGGACTGTGGAAAGATATTTCACCGGTTTGTCCCCGCCGATGTCCAGGGTCCGGATGATGACAGGGTTGCCGCCCAACGCCTGTGCGGCCTGTACATAGGCGCGGAACTGCTCGTCTTCGCCCGGAGCCTCGTCACGATCCTGGAACAGAAACTCGGTGCGGAACAGGCCCACTCCCTCGCCGCCGAATTCGCGTACGCGCGGCGCGTCAGCCGGCAGACCGATATTGCCCCAAACCTGAACGGCATGACCGTCCGTAGTGGTTGCTGGAGCCGCTCCCTTGGCCTTTTCCTCTTCCCGCCTGACCAGCCAGGCCTGCCGCTTGGCGCCCAGATCTCTCACGGCCGCCTCATCCGGTGCAGCCCAGACCAGCCCATCAAAACCGTCCAGAGCAATGGTGTCGCCGTCCTGGATAAGCTGAACCGCCTCTCCCGCTCCGATAACGGCCGGAATGCCCATGGAGCGTGACAGGATGGCCGCATGGGAGGTGACTCCGCCGATTTCGGTGACGATGCCGAGCACCTTGTCCGCGTCAAGCCCGGCCACGTCCGAGGGCGTGAGGTCGTGAGCCACGATGACGGATTCGGCCTCCAGCGCCAACACAGGGCCGTCGTCACCGGTCAGCAGGCGCAGCACACGGCCGCCACAGTCCATGACATCGGCGGCGCGGGCCTGCATGTAGGCGTCATTCAGCCCCCGGTAGTTGGCGGCCATCCGCTCCATCACCGTCCGCCAGACGAACTCGGCGTTGACCTTTTCCCGGGAAATAACTTCGGCGGCCTTGTCGCGCATGTCCTGATCCTGAAGAATCAAAGCATGAGCGTCGAAGATGGCCGCGTTGGCCTTGCCGGAACTCTGTTCGGTTTCACGCCGCAGGGCCTGGATGTCCGATAAGGCATCGGCAATGGCCCGATCCAGCCGCTCGACCTCCCGGGTGGGATCAAGGATTTCCGTACGCTCCACCTCCGGCAGCCGGGCCTGATGCACATGGGCTGGTCCCACGGCATAGCCCCCCGAGCCGGGAGCCCCGGCAATGACGCCGTCGACGGCCGACTTCGCAGGCTTGGCCGCCTCCTGCGCGGCCACCACGTCCTCGTCCCGTTCGCCGAAGTTGTCCGCATGAAGCGCGGTGATGGCGTCCAGGGCTTCGGCGGCGTCCGGACCGCTCACGGTCACGCTGATGGTTTCCCCGTTTTGCACGGCCAGCAGGGCCACTTGGTTGATGCTCTTGGCGGAAGCGCTATCCCCGTTGCGGCGAATCCGGACGCTGCTCTCGTACTTTCCCGCCGTGGCCACGAGATTGGCCGCGGGGCGGGCATGCAGCCCCAGCTTGTTGACGATCAGGAACTCGGCACTCAATGATTCCCCGCCGACCTCTTCCGCCTGGGTTGTGGGAACGCCGGATACGGTCTCGCCGGTGACGGGCGCAAGCTGCTGGATCTTGACGTTCAGGGCCGAACCGGCCTCGGCGGCAGCCTCGGCGAGGGAAGCCCCCACGGAGGCCTGTACGGCGGCGGCCATGGTCCCTTCCACGACAGGCGCGGAACAGAGCATGACTTTTTCCCTGACTTCATCGGGCAGGAAGTCCAGGGCCGTTTCGGCGCTCATGAGCGCACTGCCCAGGTCCATGATCACCAGCACGCCGTCTTCGGCGGACGCGACCACGCTTTCGATGGCCGCCATAACCTTCATGGGGTCCGTACCGATGGGATTGTCCGGGTCGTCGATGCCGCCCGCAGCCTCCATGACCACCTTGCCCTGGGTCATCTGCCCGGCCAATTCCATCACTCCCTCGGCCAGGGTCTGGCTGTGGGAAACAATTACGAGTCCTATCATTCTATGGTCGCTCCAAAAAACAGTTCAAAAGCAAAGCGCCCCGGAAGCCTTCCTCCGGAGCGCATTCTAATCATTCATTATCCGGCAAGAACATCCCTGAGGGTCTCGATCATGTAGTAGGACGAAGTCGCGCCCGGGTCCTGGTGCCCGATGCTGCGTTCGCCCAGATAGCTGGCCCGGCCTTTTTTGGCCTGCAGGGGGATGGTGTCGGCCAGGGCTTTTTCGGCCACGGGGAGCGCCGCGTCCACTACGGCGATCACCTCGGAGGCGTTTCCGGCCTCATCCTTCATGGCTTCCAGCACCGGAGCCCAAAGGTCGTACATGGTCTTGTCGCCCAGCTCGGGTCTGCCGCGCTGGAGGATGCCGCCCACACCGGCCTCGATGAACTGGACGAAATCATCCGCGGCCAGCTCGTCCTTGCCTGCCAGCAACATGCCGCCCTTCATCCAGAAGGTGCCGTAAAGCGGGCCGCTCGCACCGCCGACGCTGGACATGAGGGTCATGCCCACGGTCTTGAGGATGGTGCCGATATCCTTGTCCTCCACGGTGGGCAGCTTTTCCATGACCTTGCCGAAGCCCCGGTTCATGTTGATGCCGTGGTCGGCGTCGCCGATGGCTGCGTCAAGTTCGGTCAGGTATTCTTTTTTTTCGGCGTAAACGTCATTGAGTTTGCCGAGCCAGGTGACGAGTTGGGCTTTGTTCATGGACACTGTAATGCTCCTTGGGAGGTTGACCCGTTGCGGGATGTTTCATCGTCTTTTGCGCGATGATGACCATAGGCTTTGCGCTGCGCCAACCATTCAGAAAAAGGGGACACAGGCGCGGGAAATACATCCCGCGCCCGTGCGTGTTTTGCAATCCGGTCCCGGCCGCCTAGCGGACAAAGCCGGGGGTAGAGGCCGGGGCGTCCCATAATTTGAGGATCTCATCATCCGCCTTGAGCAGCGTGATGGAGAAACCCTGCATCTCCAGGGAAGTGATGTAGGGGCCGACGAGGTTGCGGACAATGGTCAGGCCCTTGGCCCTGCATACTTCGTCCAGCTTCCTGTACACGGCGTACAACTCGGAAACCGGGGTGCCGCCCATGCTGTTGACGAAGGCGATGACCTTGTCGCCCTTGGCGAACGGCTCGTCGGTCAGTTCCTTGTCCGCCCACTGTTCGCCGTCCCACTCGCGCACGGTGCGGGAATAGGCCGGGTCGTCGATGATCTGCTCGGCGGCATACTGCGTCATCTCATCCACGGACTTGATGGGCATGCGGTGGGTGCCGGGCTCGCCATGGATGCCGATGCCCATTTCCACTTCGTCCTCTCCCAGTTCGAAGGTGGGCTTGCCTGCGGCCGGAACCGTGCAGGAGGTCAGGGCCACGCCGAAGGAACGGCCGTACTGGTTCACCTTGCGGCACAGGTCCGCGCACTGCTCCAGGTCATACCCCTCTTCCGCGGCTGCGCCCACGACCTTCTCGGCCAGCACGGTGGTTCCCACGCCTCGACGTCCTGCGGTGTAGAGGCTGTCCTTCACGGCCACGTCGTCGTCGATGAGAATGTTCTGAACCTTCACGCCTTCACCGGCCACCAACTCGGCGGCGGCCTCAAAATTCATGACGTCTCCGGTGTAGTTCTTGACGATGAACAGAACGCCGGCGCCGCTGTCCACGGCCTTGGCGCACTCGTACATCTGGTCCGGGGTCGGGGAGGTGAAGACCTCGCCGGGACACGCGCCGTCGAGCATCCCCTTGCCCACAAAACCGCCATGCATGGGCTCGTGGCCCGAGCCGCCGCCGGAAATGACGGCCACCTTGCCCTTGACCGGGGCGTCGGCCCTGCACATGTAGTAGGGTTCGTAATTCACTTTGAGTTCGGGGTGGGCAAGCGCCATACCTTCAAGCTGTTCCTTGACCACGTCTTCCACTGCATTAATCAGTTTCTTCATACGAACGTCCCTCAGGTTCAGGTTTTCGGTTTGTTGGTCAAAGTTAGTGGAAAGCAAGAGAAATGTCGACAAGCGAACACCAAATAATGCGCCTCTCCCCTGAAAAAAAGTGGTTATTCAGAAAAAATGTTCGGTTGCGAAAACAAGAAATCCTTCCGCCAAGGCCGGATAGAATACGACGGGAAGCCCATTTCGCATGGCGGCAAAACGGTTCGAAACAAGCCGGCATTCACAAGACGGCGCCAACACCAGTTCATGGCGGGTTATCATTTCCCACGTCGTTTCCTTGGCCTACACTACATCCAGTAAAGGAGACAACAGGATGAGGCTCACCGGTATCGTATGGGACCTGGTTGTTCCGGTTCTACTCATTGCCGTGCTCGTTTCGCCAGTCCGGGCCGTGGAGCGCAATTCCTTGACCTTTTCCAAAATGGATGACTCCATTCACAGCGACGTCACCTCGGCCATTCTCGAACAGGCCTACGCCAAACTCGGCATTACAGTCTCCTTCAAGGCACTCCCCGCGAGTCGCGCCCTGATCGACTCCGTCAACGGGATAACCGATGGCTCCTGCCATCGGGTCTACGCCATCGGCGAAATATACAAAACCCTGCGCAGGGTTCAGCCATCGCTCTACTCCGTCCATACCGTCGCATATGGCCATGGAGACTCCATTTTTATAAACAACCCGACGAATCTCAGGCGATATCGTATTGGCTCCCGGCACGGCATTGTCTATGTCCAACTGTTCGTCAAAAAACACGGCATCTCGACAACGCAGGTGCAGACGTATGAACAACTGTTCAGAATGCTTGAAGGCAATCGGCTGGACTTCATCCTGGTCGACCAGGTTCACGGTGCGCTTTACCTCAAACAGCACGGCCCGACGGGCATCCGCCCCGCAAGCCGGTCGCTGGTCAGCGAGCCTCTCTATCATTACCTGAACGAAAAACACGCCGATCTGGTCCCGGCCATATCCAAAATCATTGCCGAGATGAAGCAAAGCGGTGAAATCGACAGGATCGTCAACGAGGTACTCGAAGGAAAGAACGGCAACGCGCCACCGATACGCACGCCTTCTAGGGGCAAGGGGGAATGATGACGCAGCGCACCATCACAGGGAACAAAGAAAAAAAGAGACCGAGGGGTTGCCCGGCAACTGTCCTCCTGCTGACTATTTACGCAATCATGGTGCTCGTTTTGCCCGTTCGGGCCGAAAAGCCGGATTCCCTGACCTTTTCCAAAGTCCATGACTCCATACACAGTATCGTTATCGATGCCATCCTCAAGCAGGCCTATGCCAAACTCGGCATTACAGTCACCTTCAAGGAACTCCCCGCGGCCCGCGCCCTGATCGACGCCGTCTGCGGGATCACCGACGGTTCCAGCCAACGTATCTACGCCATCGGAGAAAGCTACAAAAGTCTGCTCCGGGTCCAGCCTCCGCTCTATATCGTCCAGGCCGTGGCGTATGTCCGGGACGATTCCATCACGGTCAGGAACGCGAAAGATCTCAAGCCCTGTCGTGTCGGCTGCAGGCACGGCATCGTCTATATCCAGAAGTTCATCACGAAACACGGGCTCACGGCTGTACAAACGCAAACATACGAGCAGCTCTTTCAACTGCTTACGGAAAAGCGTCTCGACGCCATTCTCGTAGACCAGGTCCATGCCGCCATCTATGTTCGGCAACACGAACTGACCGGCATCCATCCTTGCGACCCGCCACTGGCCAGCGAGGCTCTCTACCACTATCTGCACGAGAAGCACGCCGATCTGGTTCCGGCCATTTCCCGGGTTCTCGCCCAAATGAAGGAAGACGGCGAGATTGACAGGATCATCGACAAAGTGACTGGGGGAAACGACGGGAATGCTCCTGCTGCGCGCACACTCCCATAAGACGAAAAAAAACGAAGGCCGTCACATCATGAATGACAAAGGAAGAACAATTCTGCGAAGCTGTCTGGCAATTATCCCCCTGCTGGCGGCCTGCGCAACTGTCGTGTTCGTTTCGCCTGTCCGGGCCGAGGAGCGGCGGACGTTCACCTTTTCGATGATCGAAAACTACATGAACGGGAAGGTCGCCCAGGCCATCCTCGAAAAAGCCTACGCAAAGCTGGGCATCAAAGCGCAATTTCTCCCCTTTCCCGCAGCCCGGGCATTGTCCGAGGCCAACGCTGGAACAACCGACGGCGCGGCGGAGCGCATCTATTCGGTGGGCGAAACCCACAAGAATCTGGTGCGCGTGGAGCCGCACATGTTCTTCCTGGAAGGCAGAGCGTATGTGCGCGGGGAACCGATCAGCATGGAGGACCCGAACATCCTCCGTCACTACAGGGTCGGCGCCCTGCTCGGCATCGTCTACGCCCATGAGGTGATCAAACAATACGAACTGAATGCCGTGAGAGCGACCAGCATACCCAAGCTGCTTGAACTCCTTGAGAACAAGCGCCTCGACGTCATCATCATGGACCGCTACACCATGGAAAAAGTCCTTCAGGAAAACGGTGAAGTGGGCATCCGGGCATGCGAGCCCCCGCTGGTCCGGAAAAAGCTCTATCACTATCTGCACAAAAAGAATGCCGCACTGGCCCCGGCCATCTCCAGGGTGCTCACCGAAATGAAGGAAAGCGGCGAGATCGACCGGATCATTGATCAAGTCATAACGGGCCGCTAGCGAAGCTTGCCGAAGCGATCAACCCTTCTGCGCGATGGGCTTCAAGGCCTCGCAGGGTGCGTCCAGTTCAATGCCGAAATGAATTTTCAGAGCGTCCAGATATCTCTGTCCTTCAGGAAGCTCTTCGCTCATCTTCTGCCCGTTTCTGGTCACCGTCAGCCGGTAGTTATGGAGGGTGACAATGCCGTCCTCCAGCGGCTTTATGGCCACGCGATCCCGGGTGAAAAAAGTATGGGGACTGGTGGATGTATAGTGGTTGCCGTAGTCGATGTCAGCCGGGAAGACGTACTCCATGTCAAAACTGTACAGATTCCGCCAATCATCATCCCCGCGCTTCTGGAGCATGGTCCCGCAGCGCCCCCCGTCGGCCAAACGGTATTGCACCCCATTGAATTCCTGGACGGTATCCAGTTCCAGCGGCACGGGGCCGCGCGGATTGTCTTTCCCGAAGGCCACATCGACGACCCACCGTCGTCCTTCCACTAGGACAAGCGAGAGCTGGTGCCCGCGCCCGGACGGCTTCCCTGCCAGGTGGACCCGGGCCAGCAGTGCGCGAGCCTTGAAACCGAAGGTTTGCAGCGCCCGGAGGAACAGGCCGCTGAGTTCGAAGCAATAGCCGCCCCGGGGACGATGCACGAGTTTGTCGAACTGGTGCTCCGGGTCGAGATCGATGCCCCGGCCCAGGAGGATGTCGAAGTTCTCGAAGGGGATGGTAAGGAACTGCGCCTTCTGTAGGGTACGCAGGCCTTCTACCGTAGGCTCGACAGGGGCAGACAGGTTCAGTCGCTTGAGATAGGCTGAGGAGTCGAAGTTGTCCATGCGCGTTCCTTTGGAGTCCATTAGGGGATGAGCTTTTACATACTATGCATATTCAGATGGAATCAAGCTGACGGAAGGGAATTTCGGGTGCGCTGACGCGCAAACTCCAACGGTTGTAGTTTCCTCGTTTGTTGGTTTCGCCCACTCGGGAAATTTCAGCGGTCTCCAGCCGACAATGTAAGTCCTGTTCACCACACCTGTTTCAAGAACCATTTAAGGAAAGGGGGTAAGGGAGGCGGCTCCGGGCCGCCCCTCCCTTTCCCCCTCTCCTGCGACCTCTCCCC
>CAJXYU010000009.1 GCA_913063155.1 uncultured Desulfovibrio sp. | reverse complement strand
AACACCTTTTTGAAACTTTTTCGAAGCGTCCCGCTCAGGACATGCTCCGCTCTCAGCTTCGTGCCAACCGTCCGATTCGACTTGGAAAGATCAAGCCGCTCAAGCTTCGCGACCCATGTCGCTCTCCTGTGCGGCGAAGAGGGATTCTTCGCTAACTTGCTCCCCGCGTCAAGCGCTTTTTTCAAAAAAAACGTTTCTTCCTGTGAATCGCTACAGCCACTTCATTTTGCCGCCGATTTTTGCGACACATTTATGCCATGAACGTTACCATGGAATGACGCTCTATGCACTCTTTTTCTCAAGCTTCGCCGTCAATCCGAAATCTGCAAGAATCGTATAGAAAGCCGGAATGACCACCAGCACCAGAACGGTTGAAGCAAGCAGTCCGAAGACAAGGCTGGTGCACAACGGTATCAAAACCTGGGCCTGGAGACTACGCTCGCTAAGCAACGGAATAAGTCCCACTATGGTCGTCAACGAAGTCAAAAGCACAGCGCGGAAACGCTGACGGCTCGCCGTAACCGTGGCTTCTGCCATACCCATTCCATCCAGCAAACGCTTCTTCACGAACTCCACCAGCAAAATGGAATCATTGACCACTATGCCCGCAAGTGAGGCAAAACCCATGAAACTGACCAAAGAAAGGTTGAGTCCCATGAGCAGGTGTCCCCATACAACACCGATAAAGGCCATGGGAATGGCGGTGATAACCACGATCGGCTCTATGTAGCTGCGAAACTGAAAACTGAGCAATATATATATTCCGAAGATACCAAGCATGAGAGATTGCCGCAGGGATGCCCCGGTCTTACCGCCCTCCCTGGTTTGTCCCTCCAGGGAAAACTCCAGGTCGGAGTACTTTTTCATCAGTTGAGGGAGAAACATCTTTTGAGTTTCATGGATGACCTCGTTGGCGTTGCCCACAGCCGTATCCACATCGCCTTGGATGGTCACGGTCCGGATGGAGTTGATGCGCGTGATACTCGCATATCCCCGTCCCTCCTTGAGCACAGCCACCGCTCCCAACGGGACCTGGTCGCCTTTGGGTGTGTTCACATGAAAATATTCGAGGTCGCCAAGGGTGTCCTTGTCTTCAGGGGCCACACGAACATTGATCTCATACGCCTCGGGACCATCCTGAATTTCAGTAACATCTTTGCCGTAAAAAGCATTACGCAGCTGGGAAGCAATGGAATCGGCGCTGAGACCCAACAAAGTCGCTCCCGGTTTCAGGGTAAGCTGAATCTCTGGTTTGCCCGGCCTGAGATCATCGCTCAGGTCGTGCACTCCTTTATACTCCTCCAACCATTCCATCAATTCCCTGGATGCAGCCTTGAGTTGCACAAGGCTTTGCCCTTGCAACCGAATTTCGATGGCCTGCCCTGCAGGGCCGAGAATTGGTTCCTTGTAGGCGATGTTGATGACGTCGGGCAGCGTGCCAACCTCCTCGCGCCACCGCCTGATCAATTCATCCAGGCTTGTGGTCCGTGTCTCTGCATTAAGCAGATCCACGGAAATGGTGGCCAAATGCGCTCCGGCTTCATTGGCGTCCTTGTTCGCATTGTACTGCACGGTCAGATTTTGAATCAGCGACTGCCCATCCGGTTGCCGTGGGCTGTACTCCTCGTTGAGCTTGTTCAGGGAGGTCGTCAATCTCTCCACCACCGCCTCGGTGCGCTCAAGCGGAGTGCCTTGCGGCAAAAGGATACGCGCCTGGAGAATATCGCCCTCGATGTCCGGGAAGGCTTCGGTTTTCAGGATACCGCCCGCCACCATGCCCACGGACACAATGAGTGTCGCAATCACGCCACCCACAAAGGGATAACGCCAGCGCACGGCCCAATCCACGGCGCGACCGAGCACTGTTTCGCGAACCCGTTCCAAACGCTCCTCAAACCGTACGCGAAACGACGTGGGGACTTCGGGGATACGCCGAAGCGAATGGGCAAGATGGTTGGGCAGAATGCAGAAGGCCTCCACCAGACTGACCACCAGAGTCATGATCAACACCGCAGGCATGACCCAGAGGACCTTGCCTATCTTACCCTCTACCATGATGGCGATGGTTCCGAAAATGAGCACCGTGGTGATGAACGACGACAAAACTCCCACCGCCACCTCTGAAGTGCCGTCCACTGCGGCGCTGAAAGCGCTCTTGCCCCGAGCCAGATGTGCGGCCACGTTTTCGGAAATGACGATTGCGTCGTCCATGATCAGGCCGAGAGAAATGAGTAGACCGACCATGGAAAGCATGTTCAGGGTCAACCCTGCAAACTGCATGAAGAAAAAGGCGCCCAGAAAAGACACCGGCAGTCCCATGGCCACCCAGAAAGAAAGACGGATGTTGAAGAACAGCCACATGGTTGCGAACACGAGCACCAGTCCCTGAATGCCGTTTTCAGTGAGCATTTCCAACCTGTCCCGAACTATCTTGGTGGAGTTTCTGGTCAGGGAAAGGATCACGCCTGGAGGCGCTACTGCGGATTCCTCGTCAATGAACCGCTGTACCGCCTCGAGAATACGCAAGGAATCCTCCACGTTCGTCTTCTGCACTTCCAGCAGACCGGCCCGTTTACCGTCAAAGATAAACTTGTCCTCATCCAACTCGAAGGTATCACTGATACTGGCGACATCCCCAAGGCGAACCTCGGCCCCGGTGGCGCCGGAGACGACCACGAGATCTTCATATTCATTCACCTTTCGCCGCTGGTCCGCAAAACGGATCAGAATATCGGCGTCTTTGGTCTGTATCGTCCCGGCCGGCAGATCTATGCTCTGCTTGCCGATAACGTCGGTGATGTCCGAGAAAGAAAGCCCATATTTCATGAGGTTTGCCGCAGGCACCTCAATGCGAATCTGGTGATCGGAAAAACCGCTCACTTCCACCAGGGATACTTCCGGAGCCTTGAGAATACGGTCTTTGAGCTGTTCGCAGTATAGCTTGAGGTGCGGTAATGACATGGGGCCGCTCACGGCGACGGAAACAACATCGTCCTTACGACCGCGCAACTGAATGACCGGCGTTTCGATCTCTTCAGGGAAATCGCTAATGGCCTCGACCTCGGTTTTCACATCGTCCAAAAACTGGCTGATGTTGCCGCCCTCGGACATCTCAGCCACAATGAGCCCCCTGTTTTCTCTTGCCTGGCTGGTAACCTCCTCAAGGTTTGTTATACCATCCAGAGCGTCTTCCACCCGCTGACAGACCGCCTCCTCAACATCTTCGGCGGTTGCTCCGGGGTAGACGATCTCAACCTCCACTTCAGTAGGGTCGAAATCCGGGAAGGTTTCCCGGACCAGCTTGGGCATGGAGATGATGCCTAAAGCCAGAAAAATGAGCATCAGCAAGTTGGCGGCCGTGGGATGCCCTGCAAAAAAGTTAATAAAACCATTGCCGCCGCTCATTTCACCCCTCCCTCGCCAATGGCTTCAGCAACAAGTCGACGCAGGGCCTCCGTATCCTCAACGGGCTTGAGCAACATGCCGTCTATGGCCGGAACCACGTCGCTGATGACGACCAGTTCTCCCGCCTCCAGCCCCTCGGACACCGAAACAAACCCGGACTGGGGTGCATAGGTCTTGACCTCGCGGGCCCGCAACCGGTTCTCCTTGTCCACCACATAAACCTTGTTCTCATGCACCGCGGACCGGGGCACAACCACGGCCTGAGCTCGGGGCTGACCGCGCAGCTCCACTTCGGCATACATGTTCTTGAGCAACGGCGGCCTCGTACCTCCCTCCACCTTGAGATAAGGATCATCCACGGCAATGTAGACACCGATGGTCCTGGTGTCCGGGTCCACGGCCTCACTGATGCGCACCAGGCGACCGCTCCACTCCACATCACCATCCGCAAGCTGCAACCGGATGACGGCGGCCAGCTTCAGGAAGTCGCGTATACGATCCATATCGAATTCCCCATCGGCGACAGGAGGCCGCTTGCCCCGGGGAACCACGTTTTTGAAGGAATAAAGGGGAACCTGAGCAAATGTTTCGGCAACATTCATGCTGTCCAGGGTGGCCAATTCATCGCCCACTTTCACTGCCTGGCCAAGCTCCACGGACTCGGAAGCGACACGACAGTCAAAGGGAGCCTGAATAACGGTCTTTTCCTCGTCGAGTTTGGCGTCGGCCAGTTGGGAACGCGCCGATGCCAATTTGGCAAGAAGCTGCTGGCGTTCGGCCGGGATGGTGTTCAAAATGGACTGGTAGTTCTGAACCGCATTGCTCTGGGTCAGAAAGTCCTGCTCAACCTGGTCCAACTCGGATTTGGAAATGACCTTATCCGCATACAACCTGCGATTGCGCTCCATGTCCGTTTGCGCCAAGGACAGCTTGCCCGTCTCGATTGCAAGCTGCCGCTTCGCATTCGCCTCACTCTGCTCCAGACGTTGAATCTGGGCCAGAATGTCATGGACAGCGGCTTCTGTCTTTTCGCGGGCAAAGCCGGTTTCGGCAGGGTCAATGATCAGAAGAACCTCATCCTTGCCGATGATGCTGCCCTTTTTGAGATTCGGATTCTTGTGGACGATCTTGCCGCCCACTTCGGCCACTGCATCCCACACCTGACCGGGCTGAACATATCCATATCCGATGGCACGGGGCACCACCGCCACTTCGGGAGCCCGGATGACCCGCACGGCGATTTCGCGCTCGACCGGGGGCAGCTTTTCGGGAGCACGCTTGATCTCAACCAACAAAATGAAGATCAGCACACCGGCGCCGACGACCGGGAAAAGCACAATCTTCCGGTGACTTCTGATGAAATCCGTTATCCTGGCCACACTCATGCCGCCCCCCTCGTCAGGTTTCTTTGAGATTCAAAGCCCCCACCACCATGTCGGAAACCACCTCTGCGATCGCTTCAATATTTTCTGAAGAATAATTCTCCCATTCCATACGCCTGAGCATCACGGGCCGGGCCAGACCGAAAATAATGATCTGCCCCAGTATCGAATGCGCTTTGAGCTTCGCTTCCGGAGCTTCTTCCGGCATCCCCGCAACGACTGCCACCATTGCGGTCAACGCCATGTGGACACGCTCGATTACCCGCTCATAAAGAATGCCGAACCCAATACCCGGATCGAGGTATTCACGGACAATGAAAGCGGGCCTGTCCCCGGCTCTGTCCCGAAATCCGAGAAAACGCCGCACCATGCGTTTGACCAGCGTGCGAACCACCTTCCGCATAATAGGCTTGTTCCCTGCCACCATACGGAAAACGTCCGGAGCCTTGGTCACGAACATGATGTTCGCACCGGCCATGTCGTCGGCCACCATTTCGGCCACAGCCCTGTACAACCCTTCCTTGCCTCCGAAATGGTACGGAATTGCGGCCTGGTTCACTCTTGCATCGGCAGCCAAAGCGCGGGTAGTCACGCCATTGTACCCGGCCTGTCCGAACAGCTTAAGCCCGGATTTGAGCAACCTCTCCCTTGTCTGCTCCGGGGAGTAGGCACGCTTCCTGGTCTTTTCAGCAGTCATAAAACGATTCATTCCTTTAATTCATTCAATTGATTCATTCATACGAATAAATCCTATTCATTTGCCGGTCAAGCATAAGATTGACCCAATCCAGCTTCCAGTGCATACATTTCCCACCATACCCGGAAATGACGAAACGGTAGAGTGCTTAACAGGTTTTGAGGGGCCCGCTGAACAGGCGCAGAGAAAAAAGACGTGAAAAAAATAAAACATGATAAAAAATGTCAAGCTTTCGTTAACACCCCTCTGTAGAACGAAGTCAGCAACACGGAGCAAATGACATGACATTTACGGAAATCCCCCTGCATCAGCGGATGCAAAACGCTTTGCAGTACATACAGAACTCATTGGACGAAGCGCTGGATCCGGAAAAGATAGCCGCGCAGGCCCACTACTCCCTTTCCCATTTTCATCGCATTTTCAAAGGAATGTTCGGCGAAACTCTGGGCGAGCATGTGCGCAGATTGCGCCTGGAGCGAGCGGCGCAGCAGCTTGTCTACAGCGACAAATCCATCACCATCATCGCTTTTGACGCAGGATACGAGACACTGGAGTCCTTCAGCAGAGCCTTCAAAAACATATTTCAGGACTCGCCATCCAAATACAGGGTCAACAAGCGAGAACTGAGATTTCCCGACTCTCCCTCAGGCATTCATTACGATCCTGCCAAGCTCCCGGGCCTGCCGGAAGTCAAAAAGGATCCTGAACTGGAATTTCGTTTCGAAACCATCAAACCAATACGGATCGCTTTTGTCCGTCACGTCGGGCCGTACATGGAGTGTGTAAAGGCCTGGGAACGGCTGTGCGGCTGGGCCGCGCCCAAAGGGATCCTCCACGAGGAAAGCATGTTTCTCGGCATTTGTTATGATGATCCGTCCATCACTCCTGCCGGAAAAGTCCGCTACGAGGCATGCATCGATATCCCCGCCCACACCGATCCTGAAAACGAGGTGGCGGTCAAAACCATAGCGGGCGGAGAATATGCGGTGTTCACTCACAACGGACCATATGAAAGGCTGGAGGAAACCTACATCCGCATCTGCGGGCATTGGCTTCCGGTAACGGACAGAAAAATCCTCAACCAGCCGAGCATCGAACACTATATTACCAATCCCGAGGTAACGGCGCCTGAAGACCTCATAACCGACATATACATCCCGCTTGCCTAGCGGAAAAAGGAGATCACCGATGGAAGTAGAGATCGAAAAAGTCGCTCCCATGCATGTAGCCTATGTCCGCCACGTAGGACCGTATCAGGAATGCAAAAAGGCCTGGGACGAACTGTGCGTCTGGGCTGGCCCCAAGGGGCTCATCAACGAATCCGCCAAATTCCTGGGGGCCTGCCATGACGACCCGGAACAGACGCCGCCCGAAAAGTGCCGCTACGATGCCTGCATTACGGTTCCCGAAGGGACCCCGGTGTCCGGCACTGTCCAGAGCATGACCATCGAAGGCGGAGATTACGCCACCCTGCTGCACAAGGGCCCTTACGAAAAGCTCGGGCAAAGCTGGAAAACTCTCTTTTTGGACTGGCTGCCCACCAGCGGCCGGAAAGTTGTTTGCGGCCAGGGCGGTAAAGTCAGTTTTGAGCAGTACCTCAACGATCCGGACCAAACCAAGCCTGAAGACCTGCTCACAATTCTTCATGTTCCCCTCGCAGACTAGGCAAGGCATATCGGGGAAAATCATGGAAGTAAAAATCGAAAAACTGGCTCCCATGCATGTAGCCTATGTACGCAACATCGGTCCTTACCTGGAGTGCGGAAAGGCTTGGGACGAGCTGTTTGCCTGGGCATGTCCCAACAACCTGTGCACGACTGACACCAAATACCTGGGCGTCGGCTATGACGACCCGGAACAGACGCCGCCCGAAAAGTGTCGTTACGACGCCTGCATCACGGTTCCCAAAGGCACGCCCACTGATGGCAATGTGAAAACCATGAGCATCGCAGGCGGCGATTACGCGGTGTTCCTGCACAAGGGACCGTATGAAGCCCTTCCGCAAAGCTGGAAAGCGCTCGCGGAAAAATGGCTTCCATCCAGCGGTCGGGAGACAGGTTGCGGTGAAGCGAACAGAGTCTGGTTTGAGCAGTACCTCAACGATTCGACCCAAACGAATCCCGAGGCCCTGCTCACCGCCATCCACCTGCCCCTCAAATAGACGAAAAAAAAGAAGCCCGGCCCAGGCCGGGCTTCTTTTTCATAACTTTCCGTCTTGTTTTAGTGAACCGCAACTAAAACTCGAGATGCTTCGGAGTACGGGGGAACGGCATGACATCCCTGATGTTGCTCACGCCGGTCACCAGCATGAGCATGCGCTCGAAGCCGAGACCGAAACCGGAGTGCGGCGCAGAGCCGAACCGGCGGGAATCAACATACCACCAGTAATCCTCCTCGGGCAGCTCCATTTCCTTCATGCGGGCAAGCAGTACATTCATACGCTCCTCGCGCTGAGAGCCGCCGATGATCTCGCCTATTCGCGGCACCAGGCAGTCCATGGCCGCCACGGTCTTGTCGTCGTCATTAAGACGCATGTAGAATGGCTTGATGGTCTTGGGGTAATCATAGAGGTAGACGGGCTGATTGAATTTCTCCTCGCACAGGAACCGCTCATGCTCGGTCTGCAGATCGATTCCCCACTCCACCGGAAACTCGAATTCCTTTTTGGATTTCAGAAGAATATCAATGGCCTCGGTATACGGCAGGCGCACGAAATCCTTCTTGAGCAGAATTTCCAACTCGGTCATGAGCTGCTTATTCACCCACTTGGCGAAAAGTTCCACATCCTCCGCGCAATTGTCCAGAATATGCCGCACCAGATACTTGATCATCTCCTCGCCAAAACCCATGTTGCCCTCAAGGTCGACGAAAGCCATTTCCGGCTCGATCATCCAGAACTCGGCCACATGGCGCGGGGTGTTCGAATTTTCCGCGCGGAAGGTCGGACCAAAGGTGTACACGTCACCCAGGGAAAGCGCGAACATTTCCGCTTCAAGCTGGCCGGATACGGTCAGATGGGCAGGCTTGCCGAAGAAGTCTTCTTCAATTGGGGCCTTGGAGCCGTGCTCCAAAGAGGTAACCCGGAACATTTCGCCCGCCCCTTCGCAATCGGATCCGGTCAAAACCGGAGTATGGACATAGAAAAAATCGCGTTCGGCGAAAAACTTGTGGGTGGCCTGGGCCAATTCCGAACGAATGCGGAACATAGCGCCGTATTTATTGGTACGCGGACGCAGGTGAGCGATACCGCGCAAAAACTCGTCGGTGTGACGTTTTTTCTGAAGCGGGAAGGTTTCTTGGTCGGCCTCGCCGATAAGCTTGAGAGCTTTGCCCCGCACTTCCCATTTCTGTCCCTTGCCCGGGGATTCAACAAGCTCCCCATCCACGGATACGGAAGCCCCGGTGCCGATCCTGGCCAGTTCCGCCTCAATCTCCGGAGTATGGTCCACGATGACCTGGATGTTCTTGAGGCAGGAGCCGTCGTTCAGTTCAAGAAAAGAAAATCCTTTGCTGTCGCGCTTGGTACGAACCCAGCCTTTGACCGTAACTTCCGCCATGGGGTGTTCGGAATTCAGCGCATTTTTTATTTTCGTGCGTTTCATGCTACGTCCTTCAGAAAAATTTTTCACGTTTTAGCCGCTTCACGTGAAAATGGCAATAATACGCCAGGTATTGCGTCGCGCGGGCGCGTGATATATACCCTCCGGGCAAGAGCTCAGAAGCGAAAGAGGTATAAAGACGAATGGGATTTTTTTCCAAGATCAAAAAATTCTGGCAGACCCCCGAGGAAGCCGCCCAACAGGCGGTCGAGGAATTTGCGGATGACGCGGGGATCGTCATAGATGAAGCCACTGGGGAAGCCCCGCCTGAAGAAACGGCTTCCGCATCTGCCGTTACAGAGGACTGGCAAAAGGACCTGACACTTTCCCTGCGTCAGGCCGAACCGAGACTGTCCGAATGGCTGAACGTCATCCTTGAGGGCGTCGCCAAAGCCGACGACAACCTTTGGGAACGTCTCTCTTTTCTGTTCAAGGCTCTAGGAGCCCCCGAGCAGGAAGGCAAAGACTTCATTGCCCATTTCGCCAAATGGCTCGGCAACATGGGCTACGAAAGCGTGAACGAGTTTCGCTCGGAACTCCAGTACCGCCTGGCTCTGGCCTTGGACCTTGAAGACGAAGAGGACGAGCGGGACCGCCTGTTCCTGAAGCTCTCCGAAGGCATCAGCAAGACCAAGGAGCAGATCACCAAACGCATCGACGGCCTGCTCTCGGCCCATTCCTCCATGGACGACGAGTTCTGGGAGGAATTCGAGGAAATCCTGATCATGGCCGACGTGGGAATGGAAGCGGCGGGCCAGCTCATGGACAACCTCAAGGCTCGTGCCAAGGCCGCGGGCACAGACAACCCCGAAGATTTCAAGGATATTCTCCGCGACGAGTTGGAGGAAATCTTCAAGACAGGCCCACGCATCGAGGCCGTGAACCCGCCCGAAGTAGTCATGATGATCGGCGTCAACGGCGTGGGCAAAACTACCACCATCGCCAAGTTGGCCTACCGCGCCCAACTGCAGGGCCGCAAGGTGCTTATCGCCGCCGGCGACACCTTCCGCGCAGCCGCCATCGACCAACTGGCAGTCTGGGCCAAACGCCTGGGCTGCGGCTTTTTTGCCAAGTCCGAAGGCGCCGACCCGGCGGCCGTGGCCTTTGAGGCCATGGACAAATGTCTGGCCGAGGGCTACGACCTGCTCCTCCTGGATACAGCCGGAAGACTGCACACCAAGGTAAACCTCATGGAAGAGCTCAAGAAGATCCAGCGCGTGGTGGGCAAGAAACATGACGGCGCTCCCCACCGATCCGTGCTGGTCATCGACGCAACCACGGGCCAGAACGCCCTGTCTCAGACCAAACTTTTCCATGAAGCGGTCGGAGTGGACGAAATCGTTCTCACCAAGCTCGACGGCACCGCCAAAGGCGGCGTCGTGGTCGCGGTGAGCCTGCAATACAAGGTTCCCATCACCTATGTCGGTCTGGGAGAAAAAATGGAAGACCTGCGTCCGTTCAACGGCAAGGACTTCGCCAAGGCGCTGCTCGCCTCCTAACCTCTAACCACCAGAGAACATGTCCGAAGACATCAAGAACACCAACGGCCAGGGCGAAGGCGAAGAGAGCTTTGCCGAACTGTTTGAACAGTACAGCGACGGCGGCTCCGACAATCTGAACGTCGGCGACAAGGTTTCCGGCGCGGTCATCTCCATCGGCGAAACCACGATTTTCGTGGACACAGGCTCCAAACTAGACGGCATTGTCGAACGCGAAGAGTTGCTGGATGACGAAGGCAACCTGACCGTTGCCGAAGGCGACACCGTGGAACTCTACGTGGTCGGCATCGATTCCGGCGGCATCAAACTGTCCCGCGCCCTTTCCGGCATCGGCGGCCTCAAGATGCTGGAGGAAGCCAAAGCGGGAAATTTGCCAGTACAGGGCACTGTCTCCGGCACCTGTAAGGGTGGATTCAACGTCACAGTCATGCAACGTCGCGCCTTCTGCCCGATCAGCCAGATCGACAACCGCTTCGTGGAAAACACCGAACCTTATGTCGGCCAATCCTTTGAATTCCTGATCACCAAGCTGGAACAGAACGGCCGCAACATCGTGGTTTCCCGCCGCGCCCTGCTGGAGCGTGAGACCCAGGCGGCTTCCGAGGCATTCCTCAAGGAAGTCAGTGTCGGCGACAAGGTGGAAGGCACCGTTTCCAAGCTGGCCCCGTTCGGTGCGTTCGTGGAACTGCGTCCCGGGGTCGAAGGGCTCGTTCACATATCCGCGCTAGGCTACTCCCGCGTTCAGCACCCCGAGGAAGCCGTTTCCGTGGGCCAAAAGGTTCAGGCCAAGGTCATCGGCATCGAGACCCATGAAAAATCCGGCAATCTGAAAATTTCCCTGTCCATGAAGGAACTGGCCCAGGATCCTTGGGACACAGTAGCCGCCACCTTCAGCGAAGGCGACAAGGTCACCGGGCGTGTGGTGCGTTTGGCAGATTTCGGTGCATTCGTGGAGATAGCTCCCGGCATCGACGGCCTGGTTCATGTTTCCGAAATGAGCTACACCAAACGCGTCCACAAGCCCTCGGACATGGTTGCCGAAGGCGACACCGTGTCCGTACAGATCAAGAGCATCGATCTGGACAACCGCCGCATATCCCTGTCCATGAAGGACGCCGAGGGCGACCCGTGGCTGGACGTGGCAGACAAATACCAGTCCGGCCAGGTGGTGGACGGCACTGTGGAGAAGGTCGAACAGTTCGGCATTTTCATCAATTTGGAGCCCGGCATAACCGGCCTGCTGCCAAAGTCCGTCCTGGCCCGTTCGGAAAAAGCCAAGGAGTTCGACAAGCTGAAATCCGGCGATACCGTGGCCGTGACCATCGGCCAGATCAAGGCGCAGGAACGCAAAATCTCCCTGGGAACCGGCGATGAAAAGGAAGTGGAGGACTGGAGACAGTTCCAGCCCAAAAAACAGGCTGCCCCGTCCGGCGGATTCGGTTCGCTGGGCGATATGCTCCAGAAAGCCATGAACAAGAAAAAATAAGCCATCCACCCGAGATTCGAGGCCCCTGCAGTTTGCACTGCAGGGGCCTTTTCATAACGGAAACAGGAGTCAAGGTATGAGAAATCAGCTGGAAAGCATTTTTGCCGCAGGCCTGGAACGGGTCAACCCGTACACCATGATATCCCGCCACGTACGCGTGGCCGACGGTCGACTTCGCGTGGAAATGGAAGACTACGAACTTTCCGTGAACCTGGACTCCTATAAACGAATCCTGCTCCTCGGGGCCGGCAAGGCGTCCGCCCCCATGGCCAAGGCCTTTGAAGAACTTCTGGGAAACTACATTGAAAAGGGCCTTCTCTGCGTCAAATACGGTCATACAGAAGCACTGGAGCGAGTAGAAATTGTTGAGGCGGGACACCCCATCCCGGATGAAAACGGGGTGCTGGCGGCCAGGCGCATCGCCGCCCTGGCAAGCGAGGCCGACGCCGAAACCCTGATCATCAACTGCATTTCCGGAGGCGGCTCCGCTCTACTCCCCGCCCCCATGGACAGGCGCACTTCCAACAACCTGCTGGATCTCGATCTGGCGGACAAGCAGCTGGTGACCGGACAACTCTTGCGGTGCGGTGCGGATATTACCGAGATCAACTGCGTACGCAAACACATTTCAGGAATGAAAGGCGGCCGACTCCTGCAGATGATGCATCCGGCACGAAGCCTCAACTTCATCCTTTCCGACGTGGTAGGTGACGACCTGAGCAGCATTGCCTCGGGCGTCACGAGCCACGACGACACTACCTTTGCCGACGCCCTGAAGATCATCGAACGGTACAAGCTGCGTGAGGAAATCCCGGCCAATGTGCTGAATGTCCTTGAATGGGGCGTTCAAGGACACATACCGGAAACCCTCAAGAAGGGCGATCCGGCCCTTGATACAGCGGACAACGTCCTCATCGGCACCAATCGCCAAGCGCTTCTGGCCGCAGCGGCCAAGGCTAAGGAACTGGGTTATCAGGTCCATCCTCTCACTGCGCAACTCTGTGGAGAAGCCCGCCACGTCGCCAAAGTGTTGGCCGACATCGCCAAGGATGCGACCTGCTGCGACATGTTCTTGAAAAAGCCCGTCTGCCTGATCACGGGAGGAGAGTCCGTAGTCACCCTGCAGGGCGATGGACGTGGCGGCAGGAACCAGGAAATGGCCCTTGCTTTTCTTCAGGAACTGAGCCGCTGGCAACACGGACAGGAGCAGGTCCACTTCCTAGCGGCCTCCACCGACGGCAACGACGGCCCCACGGATGCTGCGGGCGCCTTTGCCGATGTGCAGGCTCTGCAATGCTACCACACACAGGAAGGAGAAAGCATCGTCGACGCTCTGAAAAACAACGACTCCTACCACTTTTTCGAACGGATCGGCGCACTGTTCAAGACCGGCCCCACCAACACCAATGTCTGCGATCTGCAGTTAATGTTGATAGTCTGACCGCCCCGAGACGGCTGCCATGGAGGACTCTCCAATCTTCGGGGTTAGAAGGGAGGTGGAGAAACCGCCTCGAATCCGTCAAAGGAAACGTGGTGGTGATGCAGGTGCAGCCGCTCGTCGGTGTCGCTGCCATAAAGGGAATCGCCGAGAATGGGATGGCCCTGCGAGGCAAGATGGGCGCGAATCTGATGCCGCGCTCCTTTCCGGATGGTGCAACGTACCAGGGTTGAACAGGATTCCATGCCGAACTCGATGGGCTCCACCTCGGTCCAACGCCGGGCGTCGGAATCGTTTTCGGCCAGCACTTTCGTCTTTTTACGTCCGGCCGTATCCAGCTTGTTCTTGATGATCATGCTATGCATGAGCCGTCCATGCACCCTGGCATAATATTTCTTGGTGATTCGCCCTGCTTCCTCGCATTTGTGGTAGCTCTCCTCAGCTCCAGGAGCCAAAGCGGCCAGGACGATCCCCGAGGTGGGGTTGTCCAACCGATTGAGCAGTACCACGCATTCGTCCGGGAACATCTGGGGCAACAATGATTCGACGCTCACATTCTCCCGTCCGGCAATGGCGGCGGTGTGCACCCCCTCGGGCTTGTAGATGGCGGCATACGCGCAATCCTTTTTCAGCACGTGAACACCGATGGACTCGGCCATGGAGCCCTGCAGCTCGGGCAGGCGTATTTCCAGCAGCTGCCCCTCAAAGACTCTGAAGGCAGGCTTTCGCGGTACTCCGTTCACATAGATCTGCCCTTCTTCGCACATGCGACGGCGCTGCCGCAGCCCCACATCGGGAAGCAGCATTTCAAGGGCACGGTCCAGGCGTATTCCGTCAAAGTCCGAGGGTATGCATACGGTTGGTTCATCCATGAAGAACCATAGTAATGATCTGCAAACCAACCGCAAGCATTTAATAATTTTGACGCAGGATTGAAAAACTCATACACCAATCGGAAACATAATTCACTGGACCTGATGCACTGGAAAGGAGGCGCCATGAGCTTTGATGTACTGTGGATATCCCGCGACGAAATCGAATCACTGAACATCACCATGCCCCGCATCATGCAGGCTGTTGAACAAGGCTTCATGGCGCTGGGAACGAACGAGGTGGAAATGCCCGCCAAGATCGGTATACACCCGCGCGAAAACTGCTTCATCCACGCCATGCCATGTCACGTAGCCGGTGCTGTGGACCATTGCGGAATCAAATGCGTCTCCGGATATCCCCCGAACACTCCAAAGGGCCTGCCCTACATTTCGGGCATCATGCTTCTTTCCGAACCCGAAACCGGCTTGCCCCGGGCCGTCATGGACGCGGGGTGGATAACGGCATGGCGCACGGGAGCCGCCTCCGGTGTCTATGCCAGCCACTTCGGCCGCCGGGACACACAATCCGTGGCCATCGTCGGAGCTGGCGTACAGGGCAAGGTCAACCTTATCGCCATGCGCGAAGTCTTCCCCAAACTCAGGCAAGTCAATGTCTATGACGTATCCGACACCCAGACCGACAATTTCCTTTCCGAAATGCGCCCGGAACTGCCCGCGGCCGAGTTCAAGGCATATCAGGACATCAGCACCACAGTGGCCGACGCGGACGTCATCATTACCTGCACCCCCATTGTGGAATCGCCGAAACGGTTCATTACCAAAGATATGATCAAACCCGAAGCCCTGTGCATTTCCGTGGATTACTGTTCGGCCTTTTCCGAGGAGATCATGCAGGAAGCAACCTTTATCTGCGACAACCGCAACCAATACATCTGGACCCAGAAACAGGGGGCCTATTTCCAGAACGGATATCCCCGAGCGGACAGCATCTACGCGGACATGGGCGAAGTCTGCGCGGGCATGAAGCCGGGAGTCCGCGAAGGACTGCGCGGCGGTGTGCTCATGGGCATAGCCAGTCACGACGTCATGACCGCCTCCCTCGTCTACGGCATGGCCGCAGACAAGGGGCTCGGAACCAAGGTAAAGCTCTAGATGGACATCCGCGGGATATTCCTTGTCCTGGCCGCCGCAGTCATGTGGGGGATCATAGGAGTCTTCACCAAATTCATCCTGGCTGAAAACGTCAGCGCTCTGGAGATCGCTTTTTGGCGGGCCATGTTCGCCTGGGTGCTTTTCGCGGCCCACGCCAAGTATATGAACGCCGTCAAGGTGAAGCGTAGCGACCTGCCCGTGCTGCTCTCCTTCGGCGTCGTCTGCGTGACCCTTTTTTACGCATCCTACCAGTTGGCCATCCGCGACGTGGGAGTGGCCCTCGCCGCAGTGCTGCTCTACACGGCCCCGGCCTGGGTGGCGTTCCTTTCCCGACTGGTGTTGGAAGAGGCCTTGAACGGGGCCAAACTGGCCTGCGTGGTCATGACCATCGCGGGAGTGTCCTGCATCAGCCTGGGGCCCACGCTTTTTTCCGGCAACCACATCGATTTCAACCTGTTCGGATTTGCGGCAGGCCTGGTCTCCGGGCTGACCTACGCTCTCTACTACATCTTCGGCAAGAAATACCTTTACCGCTATTCCACACCGACCGTCTTTCTCTACGCCCTGCCCTTCGGCGCACTGCTCCTGCTGCCCTTCGTGCACTTCGCCCCCAAGAGTCCGCAGACTTGGCTACTGTTGGTCGCCATGGCCGCGGTGACGTCCTACGGCGCATTTTCCGTGTATTATGCAGGTCTCCGGCGACTGGACGCCACCCATGCTGCGGTTATCGCCACCCTTGAACCGGTGGTGGCGGCCGTGGCCGCCTTCACCCTCTTCGGTGAAAGTTTCGGCGTCTGGGGTTATGCGGGCAGCGCACTGATCATTGCCGCCGTCTTCCTGGTGGTCCTCGGCGGCAACCGGGCAACCAGAATCCAAAACGGTTCCTAGAACATGTCCGAACTCAAGCAAGTCAAGGCTTCCGCCGGTTCCGGCAAGACCTATCAACTCACTCGCCGCTTCCTGTCTCTACTGGACGGATCGGGGCGGGACCAGCACCGCTTCGCCTGCATGGGACGCGGCCCCGGTGGGTATTCCTGGCCGGAAATCCTGGCCGTAACCTTCACCAACAAAGCCGCCGCCGAAATGAAGGAACGCGTAATCACGACCCTCAAGGAGGGCGCGCTGGGCAAGGGCGATCGCGCCAACCAACCCGGCCACGACAGATTCCGCGACGAACGCAACCTGCAATCCATCCTGCGGCGTTACCATCGACTGAACATCCGCACCATTGACAGTCTCCTCAATCTACTCCTGCGGCTCTTCGCCCTGGAATTCGGCGTACGCCCGGATTTCGAAATCGCATTCGACGAACAAAAACTCTTCGGTACGGCTTTCGAGCGATTCGTGGCCCGGTGCGAAGACGGCGGCCAGGAACACGACATGCTGGCCGATGCCTTGGAAACCATGGTCCTGGCCGAATCCCGCAAAGGATTCTGGCTTATGGATTCAGTTCGCACCAGGCTGCTGGATATGGCCATGTATCTCCGGGAAGAATCCGTGGCCGTGGTCACGGACCAGGAAACCCTGCTGGAAAAGCTGACCCATGCCAATGCCGCCCTCAAACGGCGCGTGGCTGCCATGCAGGACTACATCAGGCAGAATACTCTTCCCGCCAGCGCCAACTTCACAAAATGTCTGGCCAAACTCGACGGCATGCCCCTGTTCGACTCGCCGGGGAAAGACTCGGCCATGCTGCTCAAGGAAAGCCTGCGCGCCTGCATCAACAAGGCGGGCAAGGACAACGTCGGCCCGGACGGCGAAAGACTTTACGAGGCGCTCAAGAGGGGCTGGCAGGAATACAAACGGCAGCAGGCCGTACTGGCCGGAGCCTACAGCTTGGCCCCGGTGGTGGACATGGCCCGTATCATTCTTGATATGCTGGACGACATCGAACGCCGCCAAGGTGTAATTCTCGGCTCAACCCTGGCCGGGCATGTGAACCGGCTGTTGGAAACTCCCGTGGTGCCCGAGGCGTTCTGCCGCATGGGCTGCCGCCTGCACCACCTGCTCATCGACGAATTTCAGGACACCAGCCGCTCTCAGTGGAAGGCCATTCAACCCATCGGAGAGGAGTGCCTGTCCAAAGGCGGCAGCCTTTTCTACGTGGGCGACGTGAAGCAGGCCATATACGGCTGGCGCGGGGGAGACGCGGACCTTTTCGATGAAATTCTGCACATCCCCGAACTTTCCGAGACCGCCATGTCCAAATCCGGCGAAAGCCTGCCGGACAACTGGCGCAGCCACCGTCACGTGGTGGAATTCAACAACCGATTCTTCCATCGCTTCGAGGAGGACGAGCCCCCCCTGGACCTGGCCAAGATCCTTTTCAAAACCCCGCCCGAAGGTTTCTGCGACACCTTTGCCAAGCAGCTTCGTTCCGATTTCAGCGACTGCACACAAGGAGTCGCCCCCATCAACACCGGCACCGAGGGTTACGTGCGTTTCGAGCAGGTGGAGGGCGGCAGGAACGAAGAGATCGAGGACGCCACCCTGAACCGCCTGTCCTCGCTCATGGACGACCTGCTTTCACGCCGAAATTTCCGGGATGTCGCCGTGCTGGTGCGCAACCGGCACCACGGCTCGCTGGTCTGCGACCTGCTGGTGGAAAAGGGCATACCGGTCATCACCGAGAGCAGCCTGCGCCTGGACCGCCACCCCATCGTGCGCCAAATCACGGCTTTCCTCCAGTATCTCGACTACCCGCGCAACGAACTTGCCCTGGCCGAATTCATCACCGGGCAGGAGGTCTTCCTTCAGGAAACCGGCATCGGCGAGGAAGCGATCTACGATTGGATCACCGCTCCCCGCAAACGCCCCTTCGGAGTCTCCTTCTCCGAGAACTTTCAGGGCGCATGGGTCCTGTACATCAAGCCGTTCTTCAATAAATCCGGAGTCATGACTCCCTATGACCTCGTTCAGGACATCGTCGACGTCTTCCGTATCGAGCAACGCCACCCGGACGCCCTGCTCTATCTGAAGCGTTTTCTGGAAGTAGTGCACCTGGCCGAGGAAAAAGGTTACGGTTCCCTATCCACTTTCCTGGATTTCTGGGCCGAGAATTCGGAAGAGGAAAAGGTGCCCCTGCCGGAAAACGTGGACGCCGTGCGCATCATGACCATCCACAAATCCAAGGGACTGGAGTTCCCGGTGGTCATCGTACCTTTCCACCACTGGCAGGCCAAACCCAACAAGGATTACACCCTGCGCACCGTGGACGGTCTGCGTATACTCACGCCGCTTAAGGAAACCCTGGGCCAACCCTATTACGCGGAAATGGGCCGCGCCGTCCGCGAACAGCTCAACCTGCTCTATGTGGCCTGGACCCGCGCCCGCGAAGAGCTCTACGGCCTGTACCCGGAATCGGTCTCCGGGGCAGGGGCCTACCCTGCCCTGCGGTCCATGGAACTGCTTTTCGAAGACACCGGCACGGCCGTCAACGAATTCGGCGTACAGCCAGAGGGATCGCGCAAGAAGCCCGAACAGGGACAACAGCCCATGCCGCCCGATCTGCCGCCACGCAGCGAACCGGCAGAACTACTGACTTGGCTGCCCAGGATGCGCGTCTACCGCCACACATTGGACGAATATATTTACACTGCCACCATGCGTGGCGAAGTGGCGCACCGCTCCATGGAGCATCTGCAATTCACGGGCGACGAGGCCCGCGACATCCAACGCGCCAAGGAACGAGCCCTTCAGGATTTCCCGGCCTTGGTTTCACTCACCGACGACGAACGCATCCGGCTCGATGCCGACTTGCAGACCATGCTGGAATGGGTCACGTCCGAACCGCGCCTGCGTATCTGGTTGTCCGAAGGCAAAAGCGAACCGGAAATCATGGATGAGGACGGCGCGTTTCACCGCGTGGACCATTTATATCTGGGAAGAAAAGAGACCGTGGTGGTGGAATTCAAGACCGGCCAGAAATACGACGAACACGAGAAACAGGTTGCACGATACCTGAACCTGCTCAAGGATATGCCCTCCACCGCACCGAAGCTGTATGGCGTGGTCGTTTATCTCGACCTCCATGAAATCCGGGAGGTGAGCATATGACGCCCATCCGCATCGTTCCCTGGAATACGAATTTCATGCCGGCTCTGGGCGACTGGCTGGCGACCCGGGGAGACTTCCAGGAGCTGACCCTCATCTTCACCCACAACCGGCCGCGCCGGTATCTGAAGAAACATTTGGCGCAGCACCCGGTTCTACCGCGGCCATGCTTCATGCCGGAGATGACTTCCATCGCCGACTTCATCGGCACGCTCAGGGCCGAACTGGACGGCGAAACGCGACCACAGGCCAAACGGCTGGATCTGGCCGAGTTGCTCTTTCACATCGTTTCGGCCCTGCGCAGGGAAGGACGTGGCCTGCTGGCCTCCCTTCCCGCACTGGACCGCGAGGCTTTCCTGCCCTGGGGCATGGAACTGGCCGCGCTCATGGAGGAACTGCTGCGCCATGACATGGAACCACATGACCTCACGTACATGGAAGGCGAAGTGGCCGACTACGCAGCCGCCCTGCTTGAGCAACTGCGGGCAATCTTCACAGCCTATGTGGCGGCGCTGGAGGAACGGCACTGGACCACGCCGGGACTGGACTGCCTCTTTGCCGCCCGCAACCTCGAGCGCGCCGTGGACCATTTCAGGGGCAGGACATTGGTGGCCGCCGGATTTTACGCCCTGAGCGGAGCCGAGGACAAACTGTTGCACGCCCTGTGGCAGGAAGGCATCGCGGAAGTGCTCTGGCACTCGGACCCTTCCCTGGCCTTCGGCCAGCACCACCATTGGGCCGTGGCCGAGCACGCTGTCTGGATGGAGGCATGGAAAACCCGGCCCATCCTTTTGGAAGGCCTGGAGATCATGGACTCACAACCCGCCATCCGCTTTCGGGAGGGCTTTGACCGCCACTCCCAGCTCACGGCACTTCAGGAAGAGCTGGACCTTGGCGACGGGCATCCGGAAACGGCCATCGTGCTGCCGGACACCGGAGCACTCCTGCCCGTGCTGCACCATCTGCCCGACGAGCCGGTGAACATTTCCATGGGCTACCCCCTGGAGCGTTCCTCCCTGGCCCGGCTCCTGGAAACCATTCTCACCCTGCAGGAAAACCGGCTACCCGACGGCCGTTACCACTGGAAAGACCTTATCAATCTCATCCGCCATCCCTACCTGAAAATGCTCGGCGACAGCCAGGACGTCCCCCTGCGACAGGTGCTGCAACTCTGGGAAGGCGAAATACGCCAGGGCAGCACGTCCCTGGACCCGTTCGCATGGTCTCCACCCTATGGAACGGCCCCGCTGGAAGAAATCACCTCCTCCCAATGCGAACCGCTCAGGGCAGGCATCCTCAAGACATGTCTCACGAATTTCGAGACGACATCCAGCCTGGCCGGCCTGGCTGAAGCTCTTGCGTCGCTGGTGGCGATGCTGCATGCCAAAGGCGCAGACATTTGGCATAACTTTCTTGTGGATGCGGAATGCCTCTACCGGCTCTCCACTTCGGTCATCCCGGAACTCAAAGGCGCACTGACCACGGACGAGCCCTTTTCCAAACCCATTTTGTTCTCAATTCTGCGCCGGCTGCTGGGCCAGGAGCGTGTCTCCTTTGAACCGGACCCCATCACCGGGCTCCAGGTACTCGGTGTGCTGGAAACACGCCTACTCCACTTCAAACGACTGTGCATCATGGACGCGGTTGAGGAAAAGCTGCCCGGCGTCACCCCGTTCGACCCGCTGTTGCCCGACCCCATGCGCAAGCTTCTGGGGCTGCCGGACTCGCGCGAACGGGACAACGTGGCGGCCTACAACTTTTATAGGCTGATCATGGGAGCCGAGGAAGCGGTCATCCTCTACCAGAGCGGCATCCAACCAGGCTTGCTGGACTCCAAAAGCGTACGCTCCCGATTCGTGGAGCAACTGCTCTGGGACATGGAGAAACAAAAGGGCGACCTGATCCACACCGGCGATCCGGAAGTCAGGCCCGTGATATTCAAATCCAGCCCGGTACCTTTCGGTGCAGCGGGTATTCCCCTGACCGAACAAATGCAGGCACGGCTGCAGGAAAAATTAACGACCAAGGGGCTGACACCGTCTCTATTGGATGCCTATCTGACCTGCCCCAAAAAATTCTTTTTCAACTACCTGACCACGCTGCGGCCGGTGGACACGGTCTCCGAAGAAGGAGACCGGGCCGAATTCGGTTCCCTGCTGCACGAGGTACTGCGCGAATTTCTGGAGCCGCACGCAGGCACGACCATGGTCCCGGCGCATTTGGACGCGGCCTTGCTGCTGGACCTCTTCCGCAAGCGGCTGCTGGAAAGCGACGTTTACCGGCATCTGCCCTTCGATGGGCAGACCGCCCTGCTCTTTGCGGGCAGACACCGGTTGCACCAATTCCTGCGGGCTCAGGACATGCCCACCACCATCCTCGGGCTGGAGGTGGAGGCCAAGGCGGTTCTCCAAACCGAAGGCATGGACATCCCTCTGCACGGCTTCCTTGATCGCGTGGACAAACGCGAGGAAAGCATACTCATCCTGGACTACAAGACCGGCGGCCTGCGCAAACCCGCAGCCACTTTCTGGGAAAACCGGGAATTGTGGGAACGCATGCACACCTTTGATTCGGCTTCCGAAGATCCCCGACTGCTGCCGGACCTGAGCAAGGCGGTGCAGAGCGTCCAGCTCCCGTCCTATCTTTACCTCTACGACCAGGGCGACATGGGCGGAGAATGCATCAATGCCGGGCTGGTAGAACTTGCCTCAGGCGGCGCCGAGGCGTACCTTTTCCCCAACAAGGGCAATAAACGGTGGCCCAGGGAGGAGATGCGGGAAATCATAAAGGACATGATCCCCGAACTCATGCGCTTCCTGGCCCGCCACATCCACTCCGCAGGCTCGTTCGAGGCCGCTCCCGGCAGGCAATGCCAATGGTGCGACTTCCGCGGCGCCTGTGGCCAATAGGACGAACCATGCAATATTCACAAGGCTCCATCGGACGAGTCTTCACCCTCAGACTGGAAGACGGCGACCGTCTGCCCGACAGCATCGAACAATTCGCCAGGGATCAGAACATCGAGGCCGCTTTCTGTCTGCTGCTGGGCGGCATGAACAAAGGCAATATCGTGGCAGGCCCCGAAGATCCTGAAGGCAAGGTCATAGTGCCCATGCTTCAGGCCATCGTCGGACCGCATGAAGCGGCCGCCGTAGGCACCCTGTTCAATGACGAGAAGGGCAATCCGGCCCTGCATATGCACGCATCCCTGGGACGAGGCGAGACCAGCCGCACCGGCTGCATCCGCCCCGGCGTGGACATCTGGCTGGTGGGCGAATTCATCATCGTGGAAATCCTGGATTCGGGCATGCTGCGCAAGAAAGACCCCGCAAGCGGTCTCGCCCTGCTTTCCACGAAATAGTCGAAAAAGATTCATGACCACCTACGATTTCGTCATCTGCGGAGGGGGCATCATCGGGCTCAGCGTGGCCCGTGAGCTTGTGCTGCGCGGCCACAAGAACATTCTCATCTTCGAAAAAGAGCCGGAACTGGGCAAGCACGCATCAGGACGCAACAGCGGCGTGCTGCACGCGGGCATCTATTACGATCCGGGAACCCTCAAGGCCCGCATGTGTTTCGAAGGCAACCGCCTCATGCACGACTACTGCCAGGAGCGCACCCTCCCCCTCTTCGAATCCGGCAAAGTCATCGTGGCCCGCGACGAGTCCGAACTGCCCACCCTGGAGGAACTGGAGCGTCGGGCCACGGCCAACGGCGCAACCGTGCACATGATCGATGAACGGCAACTTGCCGAGGTCGAGCCCAATGCCAAAACAGTCGGCAAGGCCCTGCACTCCCCGCTCACTACAGTGGTCGACCCCAAGGCCGTTCTGGAGAGCCTGCGCGAAGAACTGCAGGACGCCGGAGTGAAATTCCAGTTCGAAACGACCTTCCTGAGCGCCGGGGACGGCTTCGTGATTACGGATCAAGGCGACATCGGGCACGGCCTGTTCATCAATGCGGCTGGAGCACACAGCGACAAGGTGGCTCACGCGTTCGGTATGGGACGCAAATACATGCTTATCCCGTTCAAAGGCATCTACAAAACACTCAAGCGGCCTGCCGCTGACATGATCAAAGGCAGCATCTATCCGGTACCCAACATCAAAAACCCGTTCCTGGGCGTGCACTTCACCCGCAGCGTGTACGGCGACGTGTACCTCGGCCCCACGGCCATCCCGGCATTCGGTCGCGAAAACTACGGCATCTTCAGAGGCATCGACTCGGAGTTCCTGTCCATCCTTTTCCGCGATGCCCAGATGTTCTTCGCCAATTCCAAATTCCGTGGCGTGGCTCTGGAAGAACCCAGAAAGTACATCGCCAAATACTTTTTCGAGGACGCCCGTAAACTGGTCAAAGCCTTGAATCCAACGGACATCGAGAGCAGCCCCAAGGCCGGTATCCGACCACAACTGGTCAACGTAGCCACCAAGGAACTGGTCATGGATTTCACCATAGAACGCGGCCGCACCAGTCTGCACGTGCTCAACTCGATTTCCCCCGCCTTCACCAGTTCCATGAGCTTTGCCCGTATGCTGGTGGACGAGTACATGGATATTTAAACACATGTTTCACACTCTTTTGACAAAGGGACTATTGACTTTCCGGCGGGCTAAGGTATCTTCCCGCCATCTATAACAGGAACGAGGTTTGCTATAATGAAATTACCCAGCCTTACATTCGGGGACCTTACCGCACGGTTGCCCATCATCCAGGGCGGCATGGGAGTGGGGATTTCCCTTTCCGGCCTGGCTTCGGCTGTTGCCAATGAAGGCGGCGTCGGCGTCATCGCCACGTCCATGATCGGCATGCGCGATCCGCAGCGCGCCAAAGACCCGCACGGCGCCGACATCCGCGCCCTGTCCGAGGAAATCCGCAAGGCACGCGAAAAAATGCGCGACGGCCTGCTTGGCGTGAACATCATGTGCGCCCTGACCAACTTCAAAGATCTGGTGTCCACTTCCGTCAAGGAAGGCGTGGATGTCATTTTCTCCGGGGCCGGTCTGCCGTTGGATCTGCCCAAATATCTCAAGGAAGCGTCGGAAGAATTCAAGAAAGAGATCCGCACCAAGCTGGTGCCCATCGTCTCTTCCGGACGTGCGTCCAACATTCTTTGCCGTAAATGGCTGTCCAGGTTCGACTACCTGCCCGACGGGTTCGTGGTGGAAGGTCCCAAAGCCGGCGGCCACCTCGGCTTCAAGCCCGAGGAAATCAACGATCCCGACCACCAGTTGGAAAAGATCGTCGCAGATGTCATCGAAAGCGTGAAGCCCTTTGAGGACAAGCACGGCAAGAAAATCCCCGTGATCGCTGCAGGCGGCGTGTACACAGGCGAAGACATCGGTCGTTTCCTGGAAATGGGCGCCGCCGGCGTCCAGATGGGAACCAGATTCGTGGCCACGGAAGAGTGCGACGCAGACATCGAATTCAAAAGAACCTACCTGAACGCCAGAAAGGAAGATGTGGGCATCATCAAGAGCCCCGTCGGCATGCCGGGCAGAGCCATCATGAACAACTTCCTGGAATCCGTTTCCGATGGGCTCAAAAAGCCGAAAAAATGCATCCACAAGTGCCTACACAGCTGCGCTGAGGAAAATTCTCCATACTGCATCGCCCAGGCCCTGGTGAACGCCTACAGGGGAAAACTCAAGCACGGCTTCGCCTTTGCGGGCGCCAACGCTTATCTGGTGGACAAGATCATCACCGTGAAAGAGTTGATGAATTCCCTGACGTCCGAATGCGAAGGCTACATCGAAGGCCACAAGGAGCGCTTCGACAGGTTTCTTTCCGAAAGGAAAGAGGGCCTGGACGCGTTCGTCGAGGAAAAAAAGGAACAACTGGACCAGCTCCTCAAACGGGACAGCGATAAATAAAAAAACGGTAAAACACCGGCCATCATCCCCCGTCTGCTTGTCAGGTGGGGGATTTTTGTTTATCCCCGGAAATCATGCAAAAAATTATTATCACCGGCAGTCTGGCCGCTCTCTTCTTCAGTTCAACCTTTGTACTCAACCGGGCCATGAGCCTTGAAGGCGGGCACTGGGTATGGACGGCAAGCCTTCGCTACCTGTGGATGATCCTCCTGCTGGCGGGATGGATGCTCGCTTCTGGCAAGTCGACCCTGTTGAAGCAGACAATGGTCCTTTTCAAAACGCACTGGATTTTCTGGACAACCGCTGGAAGCGTGGGGTTCGGTGTCTTTTATGCGCTCATCAGCTACAGCGCCACCTACGCTCCAGGCTGGGTCGTCGCCACGACATGGCAAAGCACCATATTGGCCACGCCTCTTGTCCTGCTCGGCTTTGGCCGTAAGATTTCTTTCCGGGCCATGGCCCTGACGGCCGTAGTCTTCACCGGCGTGGTCATGGTCAATGTGGAGCATGCGGCGTCCACTCCGCTCTCCTTTGTACTACTCGGAGCGCTTCCGGTACTTGGAGCGGCCTTTGCCTACCCCATCGGCAACCAGATGGTCTGGGAAGCCCGCGAAGGAGGCGGCAGATACATTCCCGCCATAGAACACCCGGCCATGGCGGACGGCTTCGCCCGTGTCCTGCTCCTGTCCTTAGGGTCCCTGCCGCTATGGTTGATTTTGATATTGATCACAGCCCCTCCGCTCCCTTCGTCAGGCCAGCTCGTCATGACCGGAACCGTCGCCCTGCTTTCCGGAGCAATAGCCACCACCCTGTTTCTCAACGCCCGCCACGCGGCCTCCAATGCTTCCGAGCTTGCAGCAGCGGACTGCACACAGGCCATGGAAGTCATTTTCGCATTGATCGGAGAGTATTTGTTTCTGGACGCTTCTCTCCCGAACCTCTTGGGAACCCTCGGCATCGGGATGACCATCATCGGTCTCATACTCTACATCCGGGTCCAAAATATCCGATGAATCGTTTTAAATACGTATACGCGGCGCACAAAAAAGCCAGCCCGTAACGTACAATCAAATACGTACGGGTTGGCTTCTTTACAGCAACACAGCAGGCATGCCCTTATGGGCAGCCTGTACTACTCAAATCGATATGCGGCAATTATGGAGATGGGATCGACCGGCACATCGTCATAGCCCTGATAACTGCGGGTCTTTGCCTTTGCTATCTTCTCCACGACGTCCATTCCGTCGCTCACCTGCCCGAACACGCAATACCCCCATCCTTCCTCGGTCTCCTCGGTGTGATCCAGATCGGGGTTATCCGCCACGTTGATGAAAAACTGGGCCGCCCCACTGTGCGGATCAGCGGTACGGGCCAAGGCAACGGTGCCCTTGAGATTCTTGAGGCCGTTTTTCGCCTCGTTCTCAATGGGGGCTTTGGTCTCCTTTTCATCCATGGAAAAAGTCAGTCCGCCGCACTGGATCATGAATCCCTTTATGACGCGGTGGAACAGGGTTCCCTCATAGAACTCGTCGTCCACGTAGCCCAGGAAATTTTCGACAGTCTTGGGAGCCTTGTCCGAAAAGAGTTCAATCAGGATTTCGCCCTCGGGCGTTTCCAAGAGAACGAGAGGATTATCCATCGGTCCTATCTCCATACAATGTTTGTTTTTATTTTTTGCGATCAGTACCGTCGGCGCGCGGATGCGCCTTGTCATACACCTGCATGATCTTCTGCAAATCGAGATGCGTATAGCGCTGGGTGGTGGTCAGTCGTTCGTGACCCAACAATTCCTGTACGCTGCGCAAGTCCGCCCCGGCTTCGAGCATATGCGATGCAAAGCTGTGCCTGAGCATGTGCGGATGCACCTCGCGCGGGATGCCCGCCACCTCGGCCAGCCTGGCCAGAATACGATTGGCCTGCCTGCGGTTGAGGCGCTTACCGCGCGCCCCGATGAACAGGGCCTGTTCCATGGGGTCCGGCTCAAGGGCGTGCCTTTGCTTCAGCCACGCGAGAACGCGTTCTTCGCATTTTTTACTCACCGGCACAATACGTTCCTTGTTGCCCTTTCCCTGCACGCGCACCATGCCCGAATCAATATCATGCACGTTCAGAACCATGGCTTCGGAAACACGCAGCCCCGAGCCGTACAGCAACTCGGCCAAGGCCAGATCGCGCAGCCCTTCCGGGTCAGGCGGAATGTTGGCTTCCATCATGGCCAGGGCCTGATCCACATTGAGCGCCTTGGGGTGGTGCTTTTCCTGCTTGGGGTTGCGCACGCCCACGGTGGGGTCCTTCACGATAAGCTGATGCTTGAGCAGAAAACGAAAGAAAGCACGCAAACTGGAGAGCTTGCGGGCCATGGTGCTCTTGGTCACTCTGCGGCGATGCAATTCGGCCAGAAAGGAACGCACCAGATCTTTGGTGACCCGCTCGGGCCGCTCCAGGGAACGTCTGCGAGTGCGGATGAACTCATCAAACTGGGCCAGATCCGTGCCGTAGGAACTCACAGTAGCGTCGGAATACCCCTTTTCCACTTCAAGATAGGACAGGAAGCCCTGCACCATCTCACCCAAATCTTTAGGTCCGCCGGTCGAGGACATAACAACTTTTTGGATTTTCCTTGGCCTTTTTCTTGAGGCTCATGGCGATGGCGGAGGCCTCACCAAAGTGCTCCATACGACCATCAATGTTGAAAACCACGGCGATGGACACTGCCATGAGCGGGAACTCCCGCACCACACCCTGACGGTCCGTGGACACTATCTTGCCCTGCTTGCGATCCGCCGCATCATAGAAGTGGGGCACAATGGCGTCAAAGCTCTGCACGACGCGTTGGCAGGCCTCTTCCACGAGGTCCGGCGGCATGATGAATACAAAATCGTCGCCGCCCACATGCCCCACGAAATTCTTGCCGCCCGGAAAGCTCTTGATGGTGTTGACGATGACTCTGGCGGTCATCATCAGCACCTCATCGCCACGGGAAAACCCGTACTTGTCGTTGAAAGACTTGAAGTAGTCCAAATCACAGTAGGCCAGCGCAAAATCCTCTTTCTTGTCTATGAGAAGCTGAATGCGCTGAATGATGGACGTGTTGCCCGGCAACTTTGAAAGAGGATTTGCGTCCAAGGCGCGCATGGCCCGACAAATGGTCAGGTTGATGCGATCCCTGGCTTCGGACGGAGTAAACGGCCGCACGAGGAAATCATCCACCTCCACCGTAGTCCAGTCCCACGGCTCATCCATGTCCTCATGGTCCATAACCAGCACCACAGGCAATTGACGGTAGACGTTCTCACTCTTGACCGAATTGGCAACCTCTGCTCCGCTGATGTCCTCCAGCCGGTTGTCCACGATGAGCAAATCCGGCGGCTCGTTGAAAAGCAACTCGATTGCGCTGCGTCCACGCTCGAATACGGTGAACTCCATCCATTCGGAGCTCCACAGGGTCTTGAGCGTTTCCACGAGCTCCAGATCCGGAGAAATCACAAACGCCCGTTGCTTGTGGGAAAACGGGGGATTATGGGATACGTCGGCCATACGGAATTTCTAGCATTCGCCTAACTATTCGTCAAAGCAAATGAAAGGGCCGCTCATCCCTTCGGAATAAACGGCCCCGCAATGTTTGTTTCAACTCTAGAATGTCACGTCGGACACATCGAGCAATTGATCGGCGAGTTCATCCATACATCGCTCCATGTCGCTCATCTTGAAACCGAGCTCCTTCATGGCTTCCGGCCGTAGATAGGAGGTCTGATCGTCCCCGGAAGTGCCGAACTCGAACAGCCGCACCATGAAATCACCCAAGTGCACCACACAACAGGTGGACTTGTACAAATCAGCCATATGCGGACTGTGATGGCGGCTCATGGCTGCGCGGATGTTGCCGGGAAGATTCCAATGGCGGCCCAGCCAGGCATTGATGCGGTCATGACCGAATCCGAGAATATCCTTTTCCGCCCTGTAGTAGGACAGGTTCTTTTTTTCCACGGTGTCCAAAATCTTCTGGTGGAGTTCGGGAAGCTGAACGGCCGTAACCACCTTTCCCAAGTCGTGCAGCAACCCTGCCACGGCGTATTCCTCAGGATCATCGAATCCCGCGTGGCGAGCGATGATGCCGCTTGCCGTGGCGCACCCCAGGCTATGCTCCCACAACCCTTTCATGGCCTGGACCATCATGTCGAAGACCGAGGTGGAAATGATGATGCCCCGGATAACGTTGAATCCCAGCAGCACAAGACCATGCTGAATGGAACTGATGCGCCCGGGAAAACCGTACACCGGGGAGTTGACCATCTTGAGAACCTTGGCGGAAAGCACCTGGTCCTTGACGATGACCGAAGCGATCTCCTCCGTGGAAGTTTCCGGATTCTCCACGAGCTTGGTCACTTCGTCGAGCACGCCGGGCAGAGTCGGCAAATCATTGATGGCCAGCACCTGCCCCTTGACGCTTGTCTTGAGGTCCATGTCCTGCATTTACGCCTCGCCGCCGTTGCCGTTCACTTGCGCCTGCTCAATCTCCAGATCGCTTTGACCTTCGCGCAACAGGGCCTTGGCGCGCGCGGCCTGTGCAGCGGCTTTGATGCGGAAATAGGACTCCAGACGCTTCTGAACCATCATCATCCATTTGTCCTTCTTGTAGACTCGAAACAGGTGGGGCATACGCTTGAGACGTTCATCGAACTTGGTACCGCCCATGGCGCCGCCCATGTCCACGGGATGACCGTGAACAATGATGCGGTCGATGTTCATGGATTGGATGCGGTCGATGAGGGGCTGAGTCAACTCCATATCCGCCGCCATGACCGTAATGCCGTTCTCACGCTCCACCGGCCTGGCGAGCTTCATGCCAGGACGGGCGAGATCTATAGGTATTTTCTGCATTTATTGTCACCAAAATTCATTATTCAGGGCCTGTATCATACATGGTTGCCCACACGCTCTCAAGCCCCGGCTACAACTTGTCAAAAAAGATGAGTACCCCCATGAACACGAAGGCCACTGCGGCCACTTTCTTAATGATGTTGGGGGAAATGTACTGACAAACGAAGCCGGCGAGCATGACCCCCAGAAAACTCACCGTGACCAGGGCCAGCGACGAACCGAGAAACACGGTCCAGGGCTTGCGGGTTTCCGCTGTCATGAGCATACACGCCAGTTGAGTCTTGTCGCCAAGCTCGGCCACGAACAAAGTGGCGAACGTCGTCAAAAAGAGTTTCCAATCCACAAAGATTCCTCCACCATATGTGTTCAAATTTCTTTTTGGTATAGGGCCTGCCCATCTTCAGTCAAGGCTTGCCGGAAAGCTTCCCTGCAATCGGACCGATCCAAGTCAGGCGCTCTCTTGCCATCTCACCAGCCTTTTCATACAAATGAAATGGCAATAGTAACCGACTGAACCAGGAGCAATCATGAATAAACAAGATGTCTTGAACGCATTCCAGTTCCGCCACGCCTGCAAGGACTTCGATACCTCCAGAAAAATTCGGGACGAAGATTTCGAATACATCCTTGAACTCGGCAGGCTCTCTCCCAGTTCCTTCGGCTTCGAACCCTGGCTGTTCCTGGTGGTTCAGAGCCCGGAGTTGCGGGAAAGGCTCAAAGAACATACCTGGGGCGGACAGGAACAGATTCCCCACAGCAGTCATATGGTGGTCTTCCTGGCCCGCAAGGCGGGAACCCTGCGCTATGACAAGAATTATCCGAAATACATCATGACCGAAGTACAGCACCTGCCCGAGGACGCCATCGAACTGCGAGGCCAGTTCGTGGAGCGCTTCCAGAAAAACGACTTCAAACTTCTGGAGAAAGAAAACGGGTTGTTTGACTGGGCCTGTCGCCAGATATACATCGCCCTGGGCAACATGATGTCCGGTGCCGCCATGATCGGTATTGACAGCTGCCCCATGGAAGGATTCAATCAGGACAAGGTCAACGCGGTGTTGGCCGAAGATTTCGGCATCGACACGGATGAATTCGGTGTAGCGGTCATGTGCGCTTTCGGCTACCGCGTGGCCGAGCCCAGGCAAAAGACCCGCCAGCCCCTGGACAAGGTGGTCCGCTGGTACGAATGACCGAATGCGACCGGAGTTTATGGGCAGCCGGTTTCACGCGCCAGGTACCACATCCCGGGTAACTGCCGCACTGCCCCGCGCATCTCCAGCATGAGCAGCGTCCGGCTGGTCTTGTTGCTGGCCCAGCCAAGGGAGCGCCCCAGCGAATCGATATGAACCTTGTCGGTTTCCAGGAGCAGATCCATGAGGGCCCGCTCTTCCTCGTTGAGCGTCAACTTCTCCAGGACAACCGCCGGTTGACGAGGGATTGCCTTGGGCTCGACTTGCCTGGATGCAGATTTATCTTTTGCCGCCTTCCTGTGCAGCGGAACGAATTTGGCGGCGGTGGTGATCGCCAACTCCGGTTCCTCGTCCGCCTCGACGTCCTCCGCAGCCTCCGGATCAGCTATGTGCGCCAGCTCCTGGGCAAATTCGAAACGCAGTGCGTGAATGATATCCTCGGCGTTCTCCACCAGCGCGGCCCCCTGCTTGATGAGCTTGTGACACCCCGTGAAGGTGGGCTGGCCCAGCGGGCCGGGCAAGGCAAACACTTCCCTGCCCTGTTCCGTGGCCAAACGGGCCGTGATCAGGCTACCGCTGCGGTTCGCGGCCTCGGCCACCAACACTCCCTGGGAAAGCCCGCTGATGATGCGGTTACGGAAAGGAAAGCTGCCCTGAGTCGGCTTTGTTCCAGGAGAAAATTCGCTGACAATGCAACCTTCTCGGGCGATGGAATTCCTGAGCGCCTTGTTCTCGGGCGGATAGATGATGTCGAGCCCGTTGCCCAAAACGGCTACAGTACGCCCGAGCCCCGGTAATGCCGCTTCATGCGCCCCTTTATCGATCCCCAACGCCATGCCCGAGACAATGGTAATACCCACCCGAGAAAGATCCTTGCTGATTTTGGCGGCAGCCTGCAAACCGAATTCGGTACAGTCCCGTGCGCCGACAACGGCAACGCCGGGATTGCTCAAAATGGAGGCATCCCCCTCGTAATACAAAAGAATGGGCGGGTCCGGGATATGCCGCAAAAGGTCCGGAAATTCAGGATCATACCAACAAAGAACCTGCATCCCCGCCTTCCTGGCGGCTTTGTACTCTTCCGTCGCTCCTTCCCGCCACGATTCCGCCAACATGATGGATGTCTTGTGCTCGCCGGCGATCCCCTTTTCCTGCCATGAAGAGGCGTCTTGCAAGGCTTCGTAGACTGAAGAGTAGTGGGAGAGGATCCTGCGCCACGTTTTCGGCCCCACGCCGCTGGCATGCCGAAACGCAAGGCAGGCGAAGAATTCCTTGGAGGCGTCCATGACGCTGACTATCCGCCCAAAGCGGAAAGACGCTTGCGGGCCAGTTTGGCCGGGGACGAGTTCGGATAGTCGTCCAACAAGGCACGCAGGTAGAATATGGCGTTGTCGCGGTCGCCCACCATCTCGTAGGCCATTCCAATCTTGAGCATGGCTGAAGCGGCCTTGTGGTGCTTGGGATAGCGGCTGACCACATCCTTGAAGGTCAGGATGGACTGAGGGTAATTCTTTTCGGAATAATAGGTTTCGCCCTTCCAGTACAGTGCGTTGGCGGCCAGGGAACTTTTGGGGTGTTTCTTCAGGAAGACATCAAAGGTCTTGCGCGCCTGCGGCATCTTGTCCGCATTATACTGGGCAAGGCCCGTTTCATACATCTTCTGAGCGGTCATGGCCGGAGCCGGCGCGGATTTTGGCTTGGGCACCTTGGCCCAAGGCTTGGGCTCGGAACTTGCGGCCACCTTGGGTGACTTTTTCGCCTGTTCTTCGGGTTGTACTTCCTTCCAACCGTCATCCTCCGGTTTCAGGTCGGTCACCCAGCCTTCTTCCTTGGCGGTTTCTTCGCGGGCAGGAGCGCCATCGACCACCACACTTCCAGTGTCGGCCCTATCGTCGAGCTTCGCCTCCACCGCCTCAATGCGTTGGTTCATCTCGGTCTGCATCTGGTTGAGCTGCTCGGCCTGACGGCGTTGTTCCTCGCGATAGTTGAGAAAGCTCTCTTCCAGACTCTTCATGCGCCATTCCATGCTCGCATCGTTCGTCTCTCCGGAAACCCCGGTGGACACGCACGCGCCCTGGGCGAAAAGCGTGGTGAAAAGCATGGCGACAATGAAATACCGCATTCGGAATACTCCCAATTTATGAAATACGTTGTGATCCTCTCTAGGAATAGGCGATACCGTGTTTTTTTTCAAGGAGCTATTTCAACAGTTTCACGGCAGTCCGCCACTCCACCACCTTGCTTCCGACGCGTTTTTCAGGCACAAAACCACTCGGACCTTCGGCCCACCCCTTGCTGGGGAATCCGCCCCCGGAGGAAAGCATATTATGAACGTTACAGAAACATTTCTCCTGGCCGCCACCATGTCGGCTCCGGCTTTTTTTGACCTTCTCGGCCTTGCGGCCTTCGGCGTCATATTCGTGGCAGTCGTAAACGAGCTCACCGCATCCAGTAACGGCAAGGTATTCTTCGACAAATACGCCCAGCAGTCCGCCACCATGGGATTACTGCTCATGACAGTCTCGCTGGCGGCTCTGACAGCGGCCGGTTTCGTCGCCGTCTCGCGCATGCCCCGGCTGGCTCAGTGGTTGGTCGACCCCGCTTCCCCTTTCATCCACTTCTACGCGGCCACGGGACTCGGCCTGGTGCTCGGCATCCCCTATGTGCTCACCTGGCGCAAGATGCGCTCGGCAAAGGGCGTGCACATGGCTTTCGGTTTCGGAGCGGGCCTGGCCTTGTTGGCCGCCGTGAGCTGTTGTGTTGCCGCACTCTATATGCTGGGAACCGCCGCGGGGGGCGACGCCATGACCTTCACGGCCGGCCGGTTGCCCTTGGCCGCCGATTCGCTCCTCTGGCCAATGGCCGCCCAATACGTGCTGCTGGCCATCGGTTCCGGGGCGGGCCTGAGCCTGGTCTATCTGGTGCTGCGCCGCAATAAGGACGACTTCGGCCGCGACTACTACAAATTCTCCCTGCCCCTCGCAGCCAAATGGGCCGCCTTCGGCGTGCTGCTGCACCTCATGTGTCAGGGCTGGCTCTACGCATTGCTGCCCCAGGAAGCCCGTACCCTGGTTATGAACACGGGCATGGTCTGCGCCTGGGGTTCCGCAGTACTCGCAGGGTTGATCTGCTGTGGCCTCTGGGCACTGCTGTCAGGCTGCAAAGCCCCCATGCGCATGAAATGGATCGCCTTTGTCGGCGCGGCGCTTCTCTGGGTCATGCTCAGCCTGAACATTACCGTGAGCATGGGCCTTCTCTCCATGCTTCAGTAAACCAGACAAAAAAGCTGAAAAAAAAGGCCGGACGGGATATCCCGTCCGGCCTTTTTAAGGTCATATTGCTCCTATTCAGGCAGGGCCGCAGTCGCCCCTGCTCCCACAGACTTCTGCCCGCCTCCGCTGACGCGCGGCTTCTGCAACGTGGTGGACAAACTGTAGACTTCGTGCGGATCAAGAATCAGGACCACGGAACCGTCGCCCATGATGGTGGCGCCGGACAGGCCTTTGAGATTGAAGTTGTTCAGATACTGGCCGAGCGGCTTGATGACGATTTCCTGGCGCTCCAGAAGCCTGTCGACCACCAACCCAAGCCTGCGTTCATTGTCGTGAATGACGACCACGGGCAAAATCTCGCGCTCGTCCTCATTGGCCGGCAACTCCAGCAATTCAGACAGTTCGATGATGCCGAGCACCTCGCCGCGCAGGGTGACCGCCTTGCGGTTATTGACGTCCGAAAGCTTGCTTACCTCTATCTTGGTTGTCTCGGAGACCGCATCCAGCGGAATGGCAAAAGTCTCACCGGCCACCTGGATCATGAGAGCGTCAATAATGGCCAGGGTCAACGGCAGGGTCAGGGTGAACTTGGTACCCTTGCCCACTTCCGAAGTAGTATGCACGCTGCCCTTGAGATTCTTGATATTGGTCTTGACCACGTCCATTCCCACACCACGTCCGGAGATGTCCGTGACCTTTTCGGCGGAGGAAAATCCCGGAGCAAAGATCAATTCAATGGCTTCGCGATCGTCCAGGGCGTTGGCTTCCTCCTGGGAGATGACGCCTTTGCGCACGGCTGTAGCCCGCATCTTGTCGGGATCAATCCCCTTGCCGTCGTCCTCCACCTCAATGGCCACGGAGTTGCCTTTATGGTAGGCGCGCAACCAGACATGCCCCTTGGGGGACTTGCCTGCGGCGACGCGTTCGTTTTCATCCTCGAGGCCATGGTCGACGGCGTTGCGGACAAGGTGAACCAGCGGATCGCCGATCTCTTCCACAACACTTTTATCCAGTTCGGTCTCTTCGCCTTCCATGATCAACTCCACCTGTTTGCCGCTTTTGCGGCTCAGGTCGCGAACCAGACGGGGGAAGCGGGAGAACACGGTCTGCACGGGAACCATGCGGACCTTCATGATGGTATCCTGCAGATCATCGGAAATGCGCGCCATGGCATAGGTGGTTTCCGTGAGTTGCTGGGCTATGACGTGAACATCCTCCTGCCCTTCTTCCAAAGCGCGGGCAAGAATGGAGTACCGGTTGCGGTTGATGATGAGCTCGCCGATGACGTTCATGAGGTGGTCGAGCTTATGGTGGTCCACGCGAATAGTGGTGGAGGATTTCTGTTTGGCCGGGGCGGCAGCTTCATTTCCGGCTGCCGCCTGGGCCACTGCGGCTTTGGCGTTCTGCATTGTTGTCTTGGTAGCTGCCGGAGCCGGTGCGGGCTTCGGTGCAGCAGGTTTCGGCGCGGGCTTCGGTGCCGGAGCGGCGGCTTTGGGAGCCGGGGCCGGTTTCGGTTCGGGAGCCGGTTCAGGCTCCGGAATGGGTTCAGGCGCAGGCGTCGCGGCCTGGGGAGTCGGCGCCACCGGTTCGGCGGCGGCTTCAGGAGTCTCACCCCTGATTGCGGACAGCGCCTTCAAAAGCATGTCCTTCAAAATGGAAAATTCCTGTTCCAACAGGTCCACCATGAGACCGAAGTCCATGTCGGACTTTCTTCCCTGGTCCACAAGCCCGGAAGTACGCTCCGCATACGTGCGGATATCTTCCATATTCATGTACCCTGCGGAATTCTGGATGGTCTGCAGGGTCCTGTAGAGACCGTCCACGATGTCGGCCTTGGAGGGATCTTTCTTCAATTCGACAAGGGCATATTCCGCGTTTTCGATCTGCTGGCCGATGGTCTGCTCGAAGAGCATCACGTCTTCAGGATCGTAGTCGCCTCCGGCGGGAGGAACCGCTTCCGGGGCCGAAGCTTCGGCAGGCGAAGCCGGAGCCGGTTCAGGCTCGACGGCCGGTTCGGCATCCGATTTGGCCTGGTCCCCGAGCACGGCCTGCACATAGGAAATGTCTTCGGTCTCGGTAACCTTTTGGAGCACCTGCTCGAAAACGCTCGTATCCAATGGAGTCACCCTTCCCGATTCCACATCCACCTTGTCCACAAGGTCTTCGATGAGGTCCACTACGGCCAGCAGGAGATCCACCAGCCCCTGGCTGGAGGGCATGACGCCTTTGCGGACCTTGTTCAGAAGCGTTTCAGCCTCGTGGGTCAGCCCGTTGAGCTCCTTGAAGCCGATGATGCCGCTGTTGCCCTTGAGGTTATGGAAATAGCGGAAGGTATCGTTGATAAGCTCGTCATTGCCGGTGGCGTCCCCTTCCAGGGCCAGGAGCGACCGATTGAGGTCATCGATAATTTCCTGCGCCTCTTCCAAGAAATCAGAAAGGTGCCCTTCCCCCACCGTGGTCAGCGCATAAGGAGTGTCATCAAAATCAGAGTTGGGTACGGGATTGAAATCAGTCATGTTCTGGCCCCCCACTTCCATGGCCTCATAGGCAACTTCAGGTTCACTGTTCACTAGTTCCGGTTCAATGAGCTCACTCTCCACTTCCGGCTCAACCAGTTCCGGGATCAGCACATCCTGGGCGTCCTCCTCGAAATCCGGAACAGGCTCCCCGCCTTCTTCCAGTACGTCGCCGATCTCCTGGCCTTCCAGAACGGCCTCGATCCGGGCGATAATGGGCGAAGTGTCCACATCCCCCTCGACGCCGCTCACCTCGAGACTGTCCACCATGGTCCTCAACGCGTCCGTGGCGGACAGAATCAGGTCCATGATGCCCGGAGTCACCTTGATGGCCCCTTGCCTCAGTTCGTCAAGAATGTTTTCGGCCTTGTGGGCCAGTCCATTGATCTTGTTCAACCCCAAAAAGCCCGACGCACCTTTGAGAGAGTGCATGGGCCTGAATATCTCGTTGAGCAAGCCAAGGTTATCGGGGCTTTTTTCCAGCTCGAGCAGGTTGGGCTCAATGGTCTCCAAATGCTCTTTGGCCTCGATAAAAAAATCCGCTAATATTTCAGGATCCAAAAAGTCCTGCCCCATTCAGGCACCTCGTAACGTTTGCAGTGAAACAACGGGTTTCGCCATCCGCTTCATCAGCCAAGCAACATCTTGACGTTGCGCACCAGCTTCTCCGGCTGCGCCGGTTTCACCATGTACAGGTTCGCCCCCACAGTCAGGCCGGTCTGGATATCCTTGTCCTGGCCTTCCGTGGAAAGCACGACTATGGGAATATCCCTGTATGCGTCCTGTTCCCGGATAGTCTTGATGAATGTCAGCCCATCCATCCTCGGCATATTGATATCCGAGACGATGAGATCAACCTCACCGGCTCCGTACAGTTTTTCCAAACCGTCAAGTCCATCTTCCGCCGTTGTGACTTTGAAGCCCTCTTTCTTCATGATGAAGGCGACGAGATTGCGCACTGTTTTCGAATCATCAACGATCAGAACATGCTTCGGCATTTGTTCCCCCTTATATTACCACACCAAAGATAAACATTATCCGACAAGCCCCCCCAAGGCAAATCCGTTTTCACCCTTCTTTTTGGTAGATAATCGCACCTGGGTAATGGATTGGCTTGAACGTCCTGCTGATATTGTGCAGCGACTCGGAATGCCCGATTATCAGATAACCGCCCGAAAGCAAATTATCGTAAAAGGCACTGATGACCTGCTTTTTCATTTCATCGTCAAAATAAATGATCACGTTTCGGCAAAACACGATGTCGGAACGTTCCACCCGCTTGAGCTGCGCCTTGTCCTTGAGATTGATCTGTCCAAAGGAGACAAGGCTCTTGAGCTCGGGCCTGATCTTGTAATTCCTGCCGTCGGAATCGAAATACTTCTGTATGATCTCCGGCGGGGTCGTGCGCAGGCTGTATTCGGAATACATGCCTTTACGCGCCGAATCCAGGACGCGGGCAGACAGGTCATTGGCCGTGATCTTGATGTCCCAAGCGGAGATTTCGCTCTTGAGCGCCTCATGGACGATCATTGCCAGGGTATAAGGCTCTTCCCCTGTGGAACATCCCGCCGACCAGATGCGCAGCGACGTCTTGCCGTTTTTCCGCTGCTCATTGATCACGTTCATGAGGATATTTTCCTGAAAGACCTTCAACTGCGGCGGATTGCGATAAAAACTGGTCTCGTTGGTGGTAATGACCTCAAAGAGCCTGCTCAATTCCTGAGTTTTGCCGCTGTCATATTGCAGGAAATAGTAATATTCGCCGAAATCCTTCAAATTCAAGCGCTTCAGCCGGTTGGCAAGCCGGTTTTCCAAAAGGTACTTCCGGTTGTCGGCTATGTAGATCCCACATTGGGAATATATGAAGTCTCTCAGGTCGCGGAACTCGGAATCCGAGATTTTGAGTTCCTTTCCCAGAGAGATCGTCTTGGAAAAGAGGGAAGACATTCCAGTCTACTTCTCCTGTGATTCCTGAATCTTGGCTATTGCATCCTCAGCGGCCCGAACAAGCTCGTACTCATCGCTGTCGGAAATTTCCAGCAGCGAACGGAAAGCCACGGTACCGCCGATGTTGCCCAAGGCCTCGATGACCTTCATGACAACGAACTGGTTGGGATTTTCCAGCAGCTCCAAAAGATTGGGCACGCCTTCCTCGGCGCGGTGTTCCCCTATGGCGTCAATGGCCCGGATGCGGACCCAGTCGTCCTCGTCTTCCAGGGCATGGAGCAAATGCGGGAGGAACTCCTTCTCGTAACACCTGCCGAGAATCTCGATGACGGTCAGCCGGACATCCTTGTTCTCGTCGCTCAACTTCGGCAGCACATGGGTGCTCCAATCGCCGCTCTCCCCACACAATTCGGCGACGGCTTCCACCGCCACCTTGCGGATATCGGGAATCTCGTCTTCCAGGGCGATCTTGAGCTGCTCGAGGTTTCCGGGCTGACCGATCTTGCCCAAGGCGAACACGGCCATGAGGCGATGGATGGGGTCTTCGCTGGTGGACATGTCCACGAAGCGGCGGCGGACCTCGTCGCCGTTGATGGCGATGAGCGCCTCCAGTGCGGCTTCCTTGACATCGTCATACTGATGGTCCAGCAGCGGGAATATCTTGTCCACAACATCCTGGTTGCGCATCTTCACGCCCAGGAACCGAACGGCTCCCTTGAGCACGGTGCCGTCATCGTGCCTGTCCAGAATGTCGACAAAAAAATCGTTGGCTTTTTCCGACGCGGAGGAAGCTAGGACACCCACCACCTGACGCTGCACCGGCAGTCCCAGGTTCCAGAAACGGTCGACAAGCACGAGGCAGACCTCGGAACAGGTCCCACCGTCTCCCCTTTCAGCGATCATGGCCAGAGCCTGGACCGCCACGCGGGCCAAATTCTGGTCGTCGCTGGCAATGCTCTGCTTCAGGGCTTCGGTGAGCCCGATGCGGGCCAGGTTGGCGATGATATCGGCCAGCCGCTCCTGGTCATGGTCCTGATCCAACGCGGAAGCTATCTCCAGAATACCCTGCGAGGCGTGCTCGCCGCCCACATAGGCCAGTCCCCTGATGGCGGCGTCCTGAATGTCCACGTCCTCGTCCTTGAGGGCCACCAGCAGATACTGACGGAAATTTTCACGCTCGTCCTTGGTCAGCAGGGTCAGAGACTTGCCGCCGAGGATGTTGACCACGGCCTTGGCGATCTTGTTGCGCAGCGCCGTGGGTGAAGTCTCCATGCGCCGCAGCAGCATGGTCACGGCCTTGACGTTGCCCATTTCCCCCAGGGCGTCGATGATCATGGAAGCCACCAGGTCCGAGGCACGGTCCAAAGCCTTGACCAGGGCGTCCACCGAACTGGAATGCTTGATCTTGGTCAGGGCCTCGATGACGGAGTACTGCACCCATTCGTCGTCTTCCATGGCCTTGTTCAGGCAACCCGCGGCCTCTCCCATGCCCAGGTCGCCCAGGCTCACGGCCGCCTGATAGCGGACGTTCACTTCCGGGTCCTTGAGCAACGCCTCGCACAGAGCCTCCACGGCCAGCCGGTTGTCGGACGAGCCCAGAATGTCCGATGCGAAAATACGCATGTCCGGGTCTTCATCATGAAGCAGGCCGATCAGGGCGCTCACGTCCTGGTGGCCGATCTCGCGCAGGATATCCATGGACAGGTTGCGCACCGGCGCATCGTCCGAACGCAGCAGCGGCATGACGGCGGCAATGGTCTCCTTGCCGCCGATCTTGCGCAGGGAACTTTCGGCCGCCTCCTGGATTCCCAGATGGTTCATGGCCAGGAGTTCCGCCAGCCTGGGCACGGCTTCGGTACAATTATTTTCTCCCGCCTTGAACGCGCCCTCGCGCACGATTTCCATGTCGTCGCTTTCCAACAGCGGCAGGTACTCTTTGCAATCGCTCATATGTCACAGCCTCCAAGCCAAGTTCAGTTTCCCCTTCAACACTGCACTTACTTGTACAAATTTGCCATTATAGCATTCGCCATATCGTCGATGTCGATGACTTCATCCGAGAGATCAGCATCGACGATGGCCTTGGGCATGCCGTACACCACACAGGTGGCGTCGCTCTGGGCGATGGCCCTGCCCCCTTTTCCCTTGAGGTCCCGGATGCCCTCCATGCCGTCGTTGCCCATGCCCGTGAGGATGACCCCCAGGCCCCTGCGCCCGACGGCCTGGGCCACGGAGCTGATGAGCACGTTGGCCGACGGCTTGTACAGCGCGTCCTTGGGCTGTTCGGTGACGACGATGTCGATGCGGCTGACCTTCTGGTCCAGCACGATGTGCTTGCCGCCGGGAGCCACGAAGGCGTGCCCCGGTTTGAGCACGTCGCCCGACTCGGCTTCCTTGACCTTGATTTTGCTGACGTTGTCAAGCCGTTTTGCAAAAGGCCCGGTAAAAGCCGCCGGCATGTGCTGGGCAATGACGATGCCCGCGGGGAAATCCTCGGGCAGCGCGGAAAGCACCTTCTGCACCGCGGGCGGGCCGCCCGTGGAGACCCCGATGGCCACCACGTCGCGCTTGACCGCGCCTCTCCTGGCCGCCAAAGGAGCCGGCGCCGCCTCGGTTGCGGGACACTTCAGGCCCGCGCGGCCCGGAGCGTGGCGCATCTTGCGCCGTGCAACGGTCTTGACCCGGTCGATCAGGTCCCTTTCGATCTTGACTATATCCAGAGAAACCTTGGAGAGCTGCTTGGGGATGAAATCCACAGCGCCCAGTTCCATGGCCTTGAGGGTCGATTCCGCGCCTTCCGTGGTCAGGGAACTGACCATCAGGACGGGCCGGGGCATTTCCATCATGATCTGCCGCAGGGCGGTCAGGCCGTCCATGACCGGCATTTCGATGTCCATGGTCACCACGTCCGGATCGTGCTTGCGGATGAGGTCCAGCCCCTCCTGCCCGTTCCGGGCGGACGCCACGACGGATATTTCGGGGTCCTTGTCCAGCATCGTGCTGATCGCCTTTCTCATGAAGGCGGAATCATCCACGACCACAACTTTAATCACTCGAGACTCCTTTGGAATTCTACAGCGGGAATATGCTTGTCATTCAACGACTGCCAGCCATCGTGGGCACGCTACATGAGTTCGCCGCGACAAGATATGATTTCATTCAGCTTTCTGCTTGGAAATAGTATGCTTAATCGCATCACATGTCCAACAAAGTGAAAAAGTGAAATTTTCTCTTGCCAACGTCTTCGAGGTTAGCTAAACACACCTCTCGCACACGGGATGTGGCTCAGTTTGGTAGAGCGCTGCGTTCGGGACGCAGAGATCGGAGGTTCAAATCCTCTCATCCCGACCAGAAAAATCAAGGGTTTATGGCAACAAGCCATAAACCCTTTTCTCTTTTGCTACCCCATTGCTACCCACAGAGACAATCCACAACTCAAACTCCTCGGTAGCATTAGGAGCACTCCCCCCTCTTTTTACTCTCCACAAGCTCCCCCTACTTACTATCGTTTTTCATTATGTAAGTTGCCTTGGTTAACCGAAGGGCTATGGCGAGAGCTATCAAGAAAGGTGAGTATTTGAAGTGATGATATTTCAGACCTACAAAATAATTCAATCTCTCATTCAATGCTTGAACCTCCTGACAGAGGTCCTGCAAACCTTCGACTACCATCAGGTCCAAACGGTATGACGGCAAGGGATATAATATCCCCTGAAATGTGGCGTGTTCCGTGGGTTCATGTCGAGTTGTAACGGGGATTGTCACGAGTGTTGGTATGATAGGGGCCAGTCGCGTTATGCATGGCAGGGCTAAAAGCGGCCCGGTGTGGAAGTGGAAAGGGGCATGGGGGGAAGAGCGGAAAGCGTAGCGTTTATAAGGTGCTCAGATTTTTCTACCAAAAACCCATGCTGTTTCAAAATGATAGAGATACTAGCTAAGGTTTAAGTTGTTTTTGGACAATCACAATAGGATTACTTCATCTTTTCTTCGATTGCTTTTTTGATGCTTAATAGTCTTCGTATTTCGTTCTTTCTGTGTTCCATCATCATTTTGTAAAAACTAGCCATCTCAAGATCGTCCCTTAATTTTTCGACCTCATTGATCAGTCTGTTTTCTTTCTTGATCTGGTCGTAAATAGCGAGACTCTCAGCGCCTAGTTCCTGTCGCAAATTATCTTCCATACTCTTGAGTTGAGCCTCCATCTCATCTTCTATTTCTTTCCTCTTTGCATACCTCTGAGGCCACTCAAACCAAAATTTAAGGTCCTTCCTTACTAGCCTATGTTGATGTCTCCAAAAGTCTTTATATTTGGCCCTAGCTTGATTTAGCCAACCTTCAACGCTCCCTGATGTCGTGACTACAATCACATTCGGCTGAATGACCCTAGTCAAAAGGCCATAGCCAACCGAAACAATTATGGTGGCTATACTAAGCACGATGACGTAGGATTTGGCTTTATCACGATATAAGTGGACCATTTTTTATTTATATCTAAGCATGGTTTAATTTTCAAATGGTAAGCGCACATAGAAGTGGACCTACGAAACTGGGCCACAGTTTATGGTGAAATGTTGCACTAAAATTTCTCGCATAAAAAAGCGCCCGCGAGAAACATCGCAGGCGCTTTTCCATGAACACAAGCTGCTAAGACAGCACTGAAATCATTTCCCTCTCTTTTCCCGAAGGCGTTCCAGCCTCGCCGAAAGCGATTCGCTGATCTCCACCGGATAGGGATGCTCCACCTGCTCCAGGCCCAGCAGGGACTCGGGCAGCCGAGCCAGGTCCTCCCTGGCCCGTTCGCGGGCGGCGACCATGTCCGCGGCATCGGTGTCGATCCGCTTGCCGTTTTCCATGACCTTGACCAGCAGCGGGCGGCCCGGATGGGACTCTTCCCGGCCGGCCAGGATATCACGGACGTACTTGCCGTCCTCCTCCACGCGAAAGACCTGCTTTGCGCCGGGAAGCGTTTCCTTGCCCGTGGAAAACTTGCACTGGTCCTTTCCGTCGTAGGACGTGAGCTTGTAGCAGAAATCCAGGCTCGGGGAGTCGGCGGAGATGCCCATGAGCGTGCCCACGCCGAATCCGTCGATCCGGGCTCCGCTCCGCCGCAGACGGGAAATCGAATATTCGTCCAGATTGCCGCTGGCGAAAATCCGCACCTTCTCCAACCCGGCCGCATCCAGAATATCCCTGGCGCGTATCGAAAGGTCGGCCAGATCCCCGGAGTCCAGGCGTATGGCGCGCACCCGGAAGTCCGGCCCCAGCTCCTGCGCCATGCGGACCACGTTCCGGACGCCTTCCAACGTGTTGTAGGTGTCCACCAGCAAGGTGGTTTCCGGATAGAGCTCCGCAAACCGTCGGAAGGCCTGCGCTTCATCTTCGTGCGCCTGGATGTAGCTGTGGGCCATGGTGCCCGAGACGGGAATGCCGTAGGCCGATCCGGCCATGACGTTGCTGGTGGACGCCACGCCTGCGATATAGAAGGCGCGAGCCGCCTTGACCGCGGCCTCGGTGCCGTGCATGCGGCGCAGGCCGAAGTCCACCACGGCGCGACCCTGCGCGGCCGTCAGCACCCGGGAACATTTGGACGCGGCCAGGGTCTGGGCGTTGATGCGGTTGATGAGGCAGGTCTCCACCAGTTGCGCCTCGGCCAGGGGGGCGGTTATCTCCAGAACAGGCTCCCCGCCGAAGATCGCCGTCCCTTCGGGCATGGCAAAGACATCCCCGGAAAAGGAGTAGTCTTTCAGCCAATCCAGAAAATCGTCGGAAAAATGCCCAAGGGAACGCAGGTACTCGAGAGCGGGCTCCGAGAAATGCAGTTCCTCCAGATAGGTCAGGCAATCCTCCAGCCCGCAGGCCAGCAGGTAGTTGCGACATTCGGGCAGCCGCCGGGCAAACAGGCTGAACTCGGCGGTCTTGTTCCAATCCTCCCGCCAATAGGCCTGGAGCATGGTCAGTTGGTAAAAATCGGTAAACAATGCGGGGTCCATATCCAGAAAGGGAGCCCGCCTTTTCGCGTGATCACTCATAAAACCCGTTCCTCGATGACAACGCCTGCGCGCTTCATTGCTTCAACTGCTTCCAATCCGCCCTCGGGCGTCACGGCCCTGCAGGCGTCGAGAACGACATGCGTCTCGAATCCGTGTTTCGCGGCGTCCAGCGCCGTGGCCCGTACGCAGACGTCCAGGGCCAGACCGCCGACAAATATCCGCCGTATTCCGTCACGCTTCATCAGGGCCTCCAGGCCGGTCTGGTCGAATGCGGAATACTGGTCCTGATCGAATCTCATGCCCTTGGTGACGATGGTGCTTCCCTCGGGAACATGCAGATCCGGATGAAACGCCGCCCCTTCCGTGCCTTCCATGCAGTGCGGGGGCCACTCTCCGCCCTGCGGAGCAAAGCTCGGGTGGAGCTCCGGGTGAATATCCCGGGACAGATATATCCGGACACCCGCTTCTTTTGCGGCACGGGTCAACCGGTTCAGCACCGGCACCACCTGGTCGCCGTTTTCAATGGGCAACTCGCCGCCGGGACAAAAGGAATTCTGGACGTCCACAATCAACAACGCGTCACCAGGCTGGAAAGTCCGGGAAGCTTCGATCATCAGGCTCATCCTCCATTTGTTATAAAAAACGCCCTGCCCATGCATGGGGACAAAACCGGCGGGCACAGGCTAGGTAATAGGTTTTATTCTCTTTGTCACGCGGGATTCCTTTACGGTGTCCCATAATAATCATATCTTTTTCCGGTACGGAATAAAAACAAAATACTCGGTGATGGGAAAAACAAGCAAAGGATTTCCATGAACGGCAAACCATCCACCAAGGCCCTGGCCATGAGCGCCCTGGGCATCGTGTTCGGCGATATCGGCACCAGCCCGCTCTATACCCTCAAGGCCTGTTTCAGCGGCTTCCACGCCGTGCCCGTCACCCCGGCCAACGTCATGGGAGTGCTGTCCCTGGTATTCTGGGCCCTGGCCGTCGTCATCAGCCTCAAATACGTCTCCTTCATCATGCAGGCCGACAACCGGGGCGAAGGGGGCATCATCGCCCTGTTCTCCCTGCTGCCGGAAAGCGTCCGCACAAAACGCGCCTGGGCATTGCTCGCCGCGCTCTTCGGCGCATCCCTGCTCTACGGCGACGGCTTCATCACCCCGGCCATCTCCGTGCTCTCCGCCCTGGAAGGCCTTTCCGCGGTCACGGCGGATGCCGGCCCCTACGTGGTCCCGCTCACCTGCGCCGTGCTGGCCGGGCTGTTCCTGGTCCAGCACCACGGCACCCACCGCATCGGCCGCGTGTTCGGGCCGGTCATGCTGGTCTGGTTCGCCACCCTCGCCGTGCTGGGGGGAATGTCCATCGCCCGCAATCCAGGCATCCTGGCCGCAATCAATCCCTGGTACGGCGTCAGCTTCTTTCTGCACAACGGGTGGGAATCGACCATCGTGCTCGGGGCGGTGGTCCTGTGCGTCACCGGCGGAGAAGCCCTGTACGCCGACATGGGCCACTTCGGCAGAACGCCCATACGGCTGGCATGGTACGGCGTTGCAATGCCGGCGCTACTCATCAACTATTTCGGACAGGGGGCCCTGCTGACCGCCACCCCCTCGGCCACGGCGTCTCCTTTTTACGGGCTGGCGCCGCCCCAGCTGCTGATTCCCCTGGTCGCCCTTTCCACATGCGCCACCATCATCGCCTCCCAGGCCGTCATTTCCGGCGTGTTCTCCATAACCAGCCAGGCCATCCAACTCGGCTACCTGCCCAGGATGCATATCCGGCATACCTCGGAAGAGTCCGAGGGACAGATATACTGCCCCGAAGCCAACTGGGTCATGGGCGTCATCTGCGTACTGCTGGTGCTGGGTTTCCGCACCTCGGACAACCTGGCCGGGGCATACGGCATCGCCATCACCACCACCATGGTCATCACCACGGGCCTCTACGCCCTCTACCTGATGCGCGTGCGCGGCTGGCATGCACCGGCCGCCCTGGGGCTGTGCGGATTCTTCATGATTTTCGACGCGAGCCTGTTCACGGCGAATCTGGCCAAGCTGGACGGCGGCGGCTGGATTCCCCTGGTCGTGGCCGGAAGCATCTGCCTGCTCATGGTGTCGTGGCTCAAGGGCCGGGAGAGCATCGGCCGGAAGCTCGAACAATACCGCATGCCCGTGGAAGACATCCGCCCCCTTCTCACCGCCGAAAATGTGGCGCGAACTCCCGGCACGGCGGTCTTTCTGAGCGCCTCCCCCCGTCAGACACCGCCGATCCTGAAGCGCACCCTGGACCTGACCGGCTCACTGCAGGAACGCGTGATCCTCCTGACCTGTCTTGTGGAACCCGTACCGAGGGTAAGCACGAACAACAGGCTGGTGGTCAAAGTCATCGGCGACGACATATACCGCGTCATCGCCCGCTACGGCTACTTCCAAACTCCCAACGTCAGGCTCATCCTGTCCGAACTGGGCACCCTGGGAGTTCCGGCCAACGCCGAGGACTGCACTTTTTTCCTCGGGCGGGAAACCGTGGTGGTCCCGGCAAAACACCGGTTCTGGAAACTCCTGTACCGTCTCATGGCCCGCAACAGCATGAGTCCGGCCCTCTACTTCGGCATCCCGCCGGGACGGGCCATCGAAATCGGGGTCCAGGTCGAATTGTAGACCTCGGGCATCAAAACGTCCTCCGCGAGTTGCGTTGAGCGCTTGAATCTGCCAAGAAGGCCGGTATTCAATCGCGAGCCGTTGCCCGGAGGTCCATCCATGTTTCTTGCCAAGTTGTATGAACGCATCAAGCCCAAAACCATCCAATCCTACCTCATCCACATGGTGCTGGCCCTGGTGGCCATCCAGACCGTGGTCAGTTGGCTGGCCGTTTCCCGCCTGGCCACGGACATACTGCACCAGCAGATAGGCCGCCGCGCCCTGCAAACGGCCCAGAGCGTGGCCCTGATGCCGTCAATCCGAACGGCCCTGCTGGCAAAAGACCCCACGGGCAGCATACAGACGATGGCCGAAAGCATCCGCATGGTCACGGGCGCGTCCTACGTGGTGGTGGGCGACACCGCCGCCATACGGTATTCCCACCCAAGGAAGGAACGCATCGGCAAAAGATTCGTGGGCGGCGACACAGGCCCGGCCCTCAAGGAAGGCAAATCCTATGTTTCCCAGGCCGTGGGTACCTTGGGACCGTCCCTGCGCGGCATCGTGCCCATCATTCACGACCGCGAAATCATCGGCTTCGTTTCCGTCGGCTACCTGCTGGACAGCGTGCGCAAGGCCGTACCGGCCCACCTGAACAAGCCCCTGCTCTACATCGTGTCAATGATCCTGGTGGGGATCGCCAGCGCCCTGATCATTTCAGGCAAACTCAAGAAAATGACCCTGGGCCTGGAGCCGGCCGAGATCACCTCCCTGTATCTGGAACGCAGTGCGGTGCTTGAAGCCATCCGCGAGGGCATTATTTCCGTGGACCGCAAGGGCGACGTGCGACTGACCAACAAGGCGGCCTACCGCTACACGGGCCTGGAGCCGGAGGTGCTCAGCGAAGGCAGGAATATCCGGGAGGTCATGCCCGGCACCGGCCTGACCCGCATCCTCAAGACCGGCGGAACCGAACACGACCATGAATTGACCGTCAACGGACGGGACCTGATCTTCAACATCGTGCCTCTGATTCACTCCTCGCAGGTACGCGGAGCCGTGGCCAGCTTCCGGCGCAAGGACGAACTGGACCGGCTGGCTTTCGAACTCTCACGGGTGCAGGAATACTCGGAACTGCTCAGGGTCCAGACCCACGAATACTCGAACAAACTGCATACCATCGCCGGACTCATCCAGATACAGGCCTACCAGGAAGCTCTGGAACTTGTGGTCACCGAGTCATCGGGCTATGAGGAAATCATCCGCTTCCTGAACCAGGCTGTGCCCCACCCGGTCATTGCGGCCATCGTGCTCGGCAAGTACAACCGGGCCAAGGAATTGAAGATAGGCCTGGAGATAGACAGCCATAGCAGCCTGACCGACGTGCCGGACTGGATTCACCAGGAGTACGTGGTCACCATCCTCGGCAACCTGCTGGACAACGCATTCGATGCGGTCAAGCACCAGTCGGGCGACAACAGGAAAGTGGAGCTGTCCTTCACGGATCTCGGCAACGATCTGGTTTTCGAAGTGGAGGATTCCGGGCCGGGCGTTTCACCGGAGCAGAGCGAGGAAATCTTCGAACGCGGGGTGTCCACCAAAGGCCGGGAACAGCGCGGACTGGGCCTCTACCTGGCACGGGAGCGCCTCAGGAAGATGGGCGGCCAGATCATGGTCCTGGAAAGCCGTCTGGGCGGAGCGCTGTTTACCGTGACCATACCCAAAATCAAACCGGAAGAAGCATGAGCACCATACAAATACTCATTGTCGAGGACGACCCCAAGATAGCGGACCTGCACCGCCGCTTCACGGAACGGGTGACGGGATGCGAAGTGGTGGGCATAGCCACCAGCCTGGACGACGCCCACGAAATGGTGGAAGCCCTGGAGCCGGACCTGATCCTCCTGGACCTCTACTTTCCTGAAGGTACGGGCATGGACCTGCTGCACTTCATCCGTTCCAGGGACATGGAAACCGACATTATCCTGATCACGGCCGCCCGTGAGGTGGACCCCCTCAAGCAGGCCCTTCGAGGAGGCGTGTTCGACTACATCATCAAGCCGGTCATCACCGAACGCTTCAACGCCTGCCTGGAAAACTTCCGCAGGTACCGTGCGCGCCTGTCCGGCTGCGACACGATTGAACAACTCGACGTGGACCGCATCAGACAACCGGGACCGGCTTGCCCCTCAGCGCCTGCTGCGCCCCCGCTCCCCAAAGGCATCGACGCCCTGACCCTCGGCAAGGTCCGCGGCCTGTTTCAGGACGCCCCCCGCACCATGGGACTGAGCGCGGAAGACGCAGGAGCGCGCATCGGGGCAAGCCGGTCCACGGCGCGGCGCTACCTCGAATACCTGGTTTCGGTGAGCTTCGTGTATGCGGACGTGGTCTACGGCAGCGTGGGCCGTCCCGAGCGCAAATATTTCCGGGCCTGATTCCGGCTCCATCCCATCCCGCCCAGGCTTTCCGCCGACTTTCGCAACGCCCGGCACTTCCCTCCGCCGTGAGCAAAATGCACAAAATGTTCTAAAAACACATTTTTCCGAATACGTTCCAAACAATTCTTTTAAAAGGGAACCGTGTATCCAAGACATCGTAGAAGCAACTTCAGGCTCGGGGGGCTTTCATGACTCCCCTACCTTTATTTTCAACTAACGAGGAGCTGCTATGAAACGTCTTGCAACCATCTTCTTCATCGTCGTCCTGACGGTCGCCCTTGCGGTCCCGGCCTTCGCAGGACAGGTGGTCATCAAACTCGGCCACATTGCCGAACCCATCCATCCCTATGGACAGGGCGCAGATCACTTCGCCAAGCTGGTGAAGGAAAAATCGGGCGGAGAAATCGAAGTAAAGGTCTTCCCCACCTCCCAGCTCGGCGGGCAAAAGGACCTCATCGAAGGACTGATTTTCGGTACAGTGGACATGGCCCTGGTGGGCACCGCAGTGCTCGGTCAATTCCAACCCCAGATATCCCTGTTCGACCTGCCCTTCCTCTTCCAGGACAGGGAACACGCGTACAAGTCCCTGGACACCGTCGGCATGAAGATCGCCAAGGATCTTGAGCCCAAAGGGATCAAAATGCTCGGCTACATGGAAAACGGCATCCGCCACGTGACCAACAACATCCGCCCGGTCAAGACCCCCGCCGACATGGAAGGCCTCAAGATCCGGGTCATGACCAACAAGATCTACATTGAAATGATGAAGGCTCTCGGCGCTTCTCCCACTCCCATGGCTTTCGGCGAACTTTACTCCGCCATGCAGCAGGGAACCGTGGACGGCCAGGAAAACCCCAGCGCCCACATCTGGACCAAGCGTTTCTTCGAAGTCCAGAAATACGCCTCCAAAACCGCCCACACCTATGCCCCGGAGCCGGTCGTCATATCCATGCTCACCTGGGCGAAACTCACTCCGAAGCAGCGCCAGATCGTTCAGGAAGCCGCAACTGAAGCCATTGCGTGGCAGCGCGAGCTTTCCGCAAGGCAGGACCAGGAATTCTGGGACAAGATCAAGGCAACCGGCAAAATCGAAGTGATCGAGGTGGATCGCGCTCCGTTCGCCGAGGCAACCCGCCCAGTGTACGCCAAGTTCGCGGATGTGGTGGGTCAGGACAACATCGACGCCGTCGAAGCCCTCAAAAAGTAACCACTCCCGGCGTCCGGATTTCCCGCCGGGCGCCGGTTTCGAGGACACAAACATGAATAAACTGTTCAACGGCCTGCGCAGCGCGCTGTACTGGGTGTCGGTCTCGGCCATGACCCTCATGCTCGTCCTGATCTTCCTCCAGGTGGTCACGCGCTACTTTTTCGGACACACCTTCGAGTGGTCCGAGGAGCTGTCCCGGTTCCTGTTCGTCTGGGTCGTTTTCCTGGGGTCGGCCCTGATCATGGGCGAATCCGGCCATCTTTCCGTGCAGTTGCTCGCCCGGAAGCTGGAAGGAACCGCCCCCGGCATCGCCCTGGAAATCTTCGTCAACCTGTGCAGCTACGCATTCATCCTTCTGCTGCTCGTACAGGGGGCCAAAATGACCTCTGTCATGACCTTCCAGACCGCACCCGGGCTGGGCATCTCCATGAGCGCGGTTTACGTCATCATGCCCGTCAGCGCATGTCTCATGATGCTTTACCTGTTCAAGGATACCGTCAGGATCATCAAGGCCATCAAGGCCCGCAACCGCCAAACCGACGGTGTCCTGGACCCGGCGGTGAGCGAAGAAAGCTAGGGAGGAAGGCATGGAAGCTGTATTGCTCTTTTCGTTCCTGGGCATGACCGCCGTGGGCGTCCCCGTGGCGTTCGCCCTGGCCCTGTCCGTGTCCATCATTCTTTACCAATATCTGGACATGCCTCAGGTCATGATCACTCAGATCATGTATTCCGGGGTGGACTCGTTCTCCTTCATGGCCGTACCTTTCTTCATGCTGGCCGGAACCTTCATGTCCGCAGGGGGCGTGACCTCCCGCCTGGTCAACTTCGCCCAGGCCCTGGTCGGCTCCTTTACCGGCGGGCTGGCCCAGGTAGTGGCCGTTTCCGGCATGTTCTTCGCGGCCATTTCCGGTTCCTCCGCGGCGACCACGGCGGCCATCGGCTCCACCATGGTCAATGAGATGGAGAAAAAAGGCTACCGGCGCGAACTGGCCACCGGCATCGTGGCAGCAGGCGGCACCGTGGGCATCGTCATCCCACCGTCCATCACCCTGGTAGTCTTCGGGGTCATCGCAGGCACTTCCATCGGCGACCTGTTCGTGGGCGGCCTGGTGCCGGGCATCCTCATGGGCCTGACCATGTGCGCCGTGAGCTGGGTCATCGCCAAGCGCGAAGGCATACCGGCCGAAGGCAACTTCTCCTTCATCCAGCTCGCCAGGACCTTCAAGGATTCCTTCTGGGCCCTCATGACCCCGGTCATCATCATCGGCGGTATCTACGGCGGAATCTTCACCCCCACCGAGGCCGCAGCCGTGGCGGCGGTCTACGGCATCTTCGTGGGCCTGTTCATATACAAGGAACTCAAGCTCAAGGATTTCCCGCAAATCATTTTCAAGGCGGTCATCGGCACCACCCTGATCATGTTCATCGTCGGCGCTGCAAAGGTGTTCGGCTGGATGCTGACCAACCTGGAGATTCCTCACCGCATCGGTGAATACATCGTTTCGATGACCAGTTCGCCCCTGGTGTTCCTGCTGTTGATGAACGTCCTCCTGCTTGGCATCGGAACCCTCATCAACGCATCCGCCGCAGTGGTCATTCTCACCCCCATCTTCCTGCCCGTGGCGCAAAAACTGGGCATTGATCCCCTGTTCTTCGGCGTGCTCATGGTCATCAACCTCGCCATCGGCTGCATTACGCCTCCGGTGGGGCTCGACCTCTTCGTGGCCAGTGCAATCACCAAAGTTCCCCTCGAACGGGTGATGCGGGCCTCCATGCCCTACCTCATCTCACTGCTCGTCACCCTGGCGGTGCTGACGCTTTGTCCCGCAGTCATTACATTCCTCCCCAGCCTGCTGCATTGACCCTCGCTTCCTTGCAGCAATGGGATGAACAACGTTCCCTCCAACTGCTCCCGGGAGGGAACGTTTCCACACAAGCCATCCAAAAAAATGGGTGGCTTTACCTTATCCTGGAGTAAACAAACTTCCCGACAAGGAAAAATGAAAACAGCCAGGGCCGTTTCACCAAAGCCCCTCGTCATGCGGGAATCCACCTCTCCCAAAACAATGGAAAACTATCGGCGCACACCAAGGAAGCATTCCGGTCCTCTTCCCATCGGACGCCTTCTGGATTAGACTGGTAATCAAATTTTCAGACTGGAGTTCTTTTGCGGAAAAAAGTTCTCATCACCTATCTTGCACTCCTGCTGCTTCCCGTCTGCAGCCCCGCCGACGCGGAAGACGAACGCATCACCACCGTCCGGGTGGTCGGACCGTCTTGGGAACAATTCACCAACGAAGACGGCACCGGGCTTTATCATGAGATACTGAACGCCGTGTTCGACCTTTACGGCATCGAGGTGAAAAGGGAATACATGCCTTCCCAAAGGGCATATGAATCCGTGGAGGACGGCACCGCGGACATGATGACCTGCAAGGCGCACTCGGTGTCCCCGCCGCTCGTCCTTGGCCGCTATCCCATGTTCATCAACCACTATCATGTGTTTTTCAACAAGCAACGGATCGGGAAATGGAAAGGACGCGCCAGCCTGAGCAACAGGCTTCTTGTCTGGAGAGTCAGCTACTACCTCCCCGAAGAATTCGCCGACGTCTCTATAGACTACAGGGAACTGAGCACCGGCTCCCAGGCGCTTGGAATGGTCTTACTGGGCAGAGCCGATTTCTATGTGGACGACGTCAACCTCATCGAAGAGAGCATCCGCAACAGCAGAATCGTCTTCAACCCCACTCTGTTCGACATTCAGTCGATCGGCAGTCGCAGCTATCATCCGGTCTTCAATGATTCCCCAAGAGGCGGAAAGATCATGCGCCTCTACGACGACGGGATGCTGCGCCTGCACAAGGACGGTAAGCTGAAATCCATCTTCGAGAAGTGGGGCTTCGACTACCCTGATTTCGACGCATTTTAAAAGGGCGGCCCATATCAGGCCGCCCTTTGTCCATTTGCTACTTTTCGAGCTTTTCAGCGTCCTTGAGAAACGCCTCCAGCCCGGTATCCGTAAGCGGATGTTTGGCGAGTTGCTTGATGACGCCGAAAGGAATGGTGATGACATCGGCTCCCATAAGCGCGGATTCAAGAACATGGCCCGGATGACGCACGCTGGCCACCAACACTTTGGTGGCGAACTCGTATTGGCCGTAGATGGTCAGGATCTGGGAAATGACATCCATGCCGTTGCCGCCGATGGCGTCGATACGGCCGACGAACGGGCTGACGTAGGTCGCCCCGGCCTTGGCGGCCAGCAAAGCCTGGTTGGGAGAAAAGACGAGGGTGACGTTGGTGTCGATGCCCATTTCAGTCAGGGTGCGCACCGCTTTCATGCCTTCGGGCAACATGGGAATCTTGACCACGACATTGGGCCCGAACTTGACCAGCTCCTTGGCCTCCTTGATCATGGCGTCGGCGGTTAACCCTACCACTTCAAGGCTCACCGGGCCGTCCACTTCGCTGCAAATGGCTTGCGCCACTTTGCGCCAGTCCGCTCCCTCGCGTGCCATGAGGGTCGGGTTGGTGGTCACGCCGTCGATGAGCCCCAAGGCATTGGCTTCGCGAATTTCCTCAATACTGGCGGTATCGATAAAGAATTCCATTCACTGCTCCTTTCGTTGCCGAATTTCCTTTGCTTCCTTATTAGAACCATTCTATATTTGCATAATTACGGAAAGTTGACCATTTATTTATTCTTTTTTGCATTTCAGTTTCATTAGGTCACCAATCGAGGAATGACAATGCCCCGCATCACGACGTCACTGTTCGAACTGTTCAAAGTCGGCCCAGGCCCCTCCAGCTCCCACACCATCGGCCCCATGAAAGCCGGCCATCACTTCATGGAGACAGTGCGCAAACTCGACACAGCCCTTTTGGAACAGGCCGACGTCATCGATATACACCTTTTCGGCTCCCTGAGCGCCACCGGCGAAGGACACGGCACCCGACGCGCGGTCATTTCCGGACTTCTGGGTCATCAGCCGGAAACCTGCCCCCCGGATGTGCTCGACAGCCTGGACCTCGACCCGACCCAAATCTATCAGTTGGATATCGGCCCCAAAACCATCGATTTCAAAGCCGAAGAGGTCGTTTTCGACGCGGTCCACCACGATTTTCCCTTCAGCAACACTCTCCTCTTTCGCCTCGGCAAAGGGGGCGCTCCCCTGTACGAACAGGAGTATTATTCCATCGGCGGCGGTTTCCTGCGCTGGAAAGGGTGGAAGGAACCCGAAGTCGGTGAGCCCAGATTCAAGTATAAGGACATGGCCGAACTGAAGAAACACCTGGTCATGCATGACATCCGGCTGCACGAACTCATTCTCGAAAACGAGATGGCCATCACCGGCCTCTCTGAAAATGAAATCAACCAGCGGCTGGACAACATCATCATGGTCATGGAGCGATCAGTGGAAAAAGGCATCCAGACCGAGGGCAGGCTGCCCGGCCCCATCGGACTGTACCGCAAGGCTCCCACCCTTTACGCCAAGGCCAAGAAGGCCCATTTCCAGGGCCCCGGCTTCCTCAAGGCCCTCAATGCCTACGCCATGGCCGCCTCCGAGGAAAATGCGTCGGGACACTGCATAGCCACCGCTCCCACCGCCGGAGCCGCCGGTGTCATTCCCGGGCTGCTTTTCATGCTCAAACGCCACATGGGCGCACTCACCGACGAGATCCGCCAGGGACTCATGGCCGCGGCGGCCATCGGCTTCCTGGCCAAGAACAACGCCAGCATCTCCGGGGCCGAGGTAGGCTGCCAGGGAGAGGTTGGCGTGGCCTCGGCCATGGGAGCGGCCATGATAGCTTATGCGCGAGGATACCGCTTCCAAATCACGGAAAACTCTGCGGAAATCGCACTGGAACACCATCTGGGGCTGACCTGCGACCCGGTGGGCGGTTATGTGCAGATTCCCTGCATTGAGCGAAACGCAATGGGGGCGGTCAAGGCCTACAACGCCTATCTCATCGCCAGCTCCGTGGAAGCCGCCTACCACATGGTGGACCTGGACAAAGTCATCCGGGCCATGGCGGAAACAGGCCGCGACATGTCGCAAAAATACAAGGAGACCTCCCTCGGGGGCTTGGCGGTAAGTGTCATAGAATGCTGACCTGCGGCAAATATTTATACATTTCAAAATGCCGGATCAGGATATTTCAGCCAGAGAATGGAAGACGGACGAAAATTAGTTCAGTCCACTCATTTTTTACAAAATGATAAAATAGCAAAAGACCTTACTTCGCAAAAAACAATATTTTACGTTTTTGATTGCGCACAATAGACAAACCATACGCCGAAACACCTATTTTTCGTAACATTCTTCCCGTCACGCAAACGTCAAAATTGTTGCCCGCCATAGGTAATTCTGCTAGTTGCCCTTGTGCCTTATCGAACAGGATTACTGGGGAGAATTAATAACGTGATATCTTTCAAAAATGTAAATAAATGGTTCGGCGACCTGCATGTCCTCAAGAATGTATCTTTGGACATCAAAAAAGGCGAAGTCGTCGTCATCTGCGGGCCGTCCGGCTCCGGAAAAAGCACTCTGATCCGCTGCATCAACCGGCTGGAACCCATCCAGCAGGGCAACATCCTTGTCGACGACATGGACGTCAGCGATCCCAAAACCAACATGACTCTGCTCCGCGCAGAGGTCGGCTTCGTTTTCCAGCAGTTCAACCTCTATCCGCACATGACGGTGCTGGACAACATCACCCTGGCCCCGGTCATGGTCCGGCACATGCCGCGCGGCGAGGCCGAAACCATCGCCATGAAACTGCTGCGGAAGGTCAACATCCCCGACAAGGCCCATTCTTTCCCGAACCAGCTTTCCGGGGGCCAGCAGCAGCGCGTCGCCATTGCCCGGGGCTTGGCCATGCAACCGAAAATCATGCTCTTCGACGAGCCTACCTCCGCCCTTGACCCGGAAATGATCAACGAAGTTCTCGACGTCATGAAATCCCTGGCCCGCGAGGGCATGACCATGATCTGCGTCACCCACGAAATGGGCTTTGCCCGCGAAGTGGCCGATCGCGTCATTTTCATGGACGGTGGCCTGCTCATCGAACAGAACACCCCGGAGGAGTTCTTCCACAATCCGCAAAGCGACCGGACCAAGGACTTTCTCAGCAAAATTCTTTCACACTAGCCGTTTAACGGCCCGGGCCGCAACATCCGGGCTTTTATACACGTAACCCAACAAAGGAGAGAGGTTCTATGCGTAGTTTCAAGCTTCCGGCTCTCGTCGCGGCAATGCTGCTCGTGAGCGCATCCCTGGTTTTCGCAGGCCCCACCTACGATCGCGTCATGAAAAGCAAAGTCGTTCGCGCCGGTATCTCCAACCAGGGCGTTCCCTTCGGTTTCATTGATGAAAACAACGAATGGACCGGTTTCGACATGGACATGGCCAAGGAAATCGCCAAGCGCCTGAACGTCAAGCTGGAACCCACCGTCGTGAACAACAACACCCGCATTTCCTTCCTGCAGACCGATCCGCCGAAGGTCGACATGGTCCTGTCCAACATGACCCACAAGCGCGTTCGCGACGAAAAGATCGACTTTTCCATCACCTACTTTTTTGACGGCCAGAAATTCCTGGCGCGCAAGGGTAAAGTGAAAGACATCAAGGATCTTACCAAGATGAAGGTCGGCTCCATGCAGGGCACCACTTCCATCATCAACGCCGAAGCCTACTTGAAGAAGCTCGGCAACCCCAACCCCAAAGTCATCGGTTACGACGGCGAAGTGGCCATGTTCGAAGCCCTGCGCTCCGGCCGTGTCCAGGCCATCACCACCGACTCCACCATCCTGCTCGGCTACGCCGCCAAGATGCCCGGCCAGTTCGAACTGGTCGGCGACTTCATCTCCGACGAACCTTACGGCATCGGCCTGCCTCAAGACGACTCCGCATGGCGCGACGCCATCAACTTCACCCTGCAGGATATCTGGAAGGACGGTACCTACGAAAAGATCTACAACAAGTGGTTCGGTCCGGACTCCAAGTATCCCTTCCCCCTGACTTCCAAGATCGAAATGTGGCCCTAGCCCATCAGACGAACTGAAACCAAGGTCCCGGGCCTGCCCCGGGACCTTCACCTGACGGAAAACAATGCTCAAACGTTATTTTGAAAAAGAGTGGGTCCAGAACGCGGCCCTTCTGACCCTGCTCGGACTGGTGGTCTATTATTTCGGCTTCCATTTCGAGTTCAAATACGATTTCGACTGGGCCATCCTATACAAGGAAACCCCTTACGGGTTCATGAGCGACCTGCTCATCAACGGCCTCAACCTGACCGTGACCATCTCCCTGTATTCGGCGATCCTCGCCCTCGGGCTGGGCACGCTTTTCGGCCTGGCGCGCCTTTCCAAATTCAAACCGGTCTACTGGTTCGCCACCTGCTACGTTGAGCTCTTCCGCAATACTCCGCTGCTCATCCAACTGTTTTTCTGGAACTTCGCCCTGCCCTATGCGTTTCCGGAGGAAATTCGCGCCCGACTTTTCGAACTCGACTTCGAGTTCTGGGTCATCGTAGGCGGTCTGGGCATCTTCACCGGCGCATTCATGGCCGAGATCATCCGTTCGGGCATCCAGTCCGTGCCCAAGGGGCTGCTGGAGGCTTCCTATTCCTCGGGCCTGAGCTTCGGCCAGACCCTGCGCAGAATCATCCTGCCCCTGGCCTTCCGCGAGATCATCCCGCCTCTGGGCAGCGAATTCCTCAACAACATGAAGAACTCGTCCCTGGCCATGACCATCGGCGTGGCCGACGTCTTCTGGGCCATCAACGAAATCACTTCGCTGACCTATCACAGCTTCGAAGCCCTCACCATCGGCACGGTCATCTATACTTCCTTGTCCCTGCTCATCGCCGGATTCATGAACCTGGTCAACGCCAAGCTCAAAATTGTTCCCAGAGGACAGGAAAACCTGACCCGCAAGGCGGCCGACCTCCTGTTCGCGCCCTTCGGCATGGTCTACAGCCGCGTCTCGCGCACCAAACGCAGGATCGCCCGCAGGCGCGCAGCCTCCAAGACAATCTCACCGGCAGAACGCCTGGCGCAGTTGTTCTGGAAAGGATTCACCCTGGCTGCACGCGGCGCGTTCCTGCTCTTCCTCTGCCTCCTGCTCTACAAGACGGCCACGGCGCTTTTGGGCTTCAATTGGGAAGTCATCGCCAAGAATTTCAAATCCCTGCTCATCTGGCGGTTCCCGAAAGGTGGTGAAACCGAATTCTGTTACGGACTGGGGGGGCTTGCCGTCTCGGTCCTCATGGCCGTCATATCCATCACCGGCAGCTTCCTCATCGGGCTTTTCGTGGGCATGGGCCGCACGTCAAGATTCAAATTCATCCGCATTCCCTGCACAGCCTACATCGAACTCATCCGCGCCAACCCGCTCCTGATCGTCATCACCTGGGTCTACTTCCTGATTCCGGTCATGTTCAAATTCGAACTCAAGGCGTTCTGGGCGGGTACCTGGGCACTGACCGTGTTCTTCGGGGCCTACATCGCGGAAATCGTGCGCGCGGGCATCCAGAACGTTCCCCCTGGGCAGGTGGAGGCTGCCAAGTCCACAGGGCTGAGCTATTTCCAGACCATGCGCAAGATAGTGCTCCCCCAGGCCCTGAAGCAGATGCTTCCGGCCCTGGTGGGCATGTTCATCGCGGACTTCAAGGACACCTCCCTGATCTACATCATCGGGGTCATGGACCTGACCCGCGCGGCTTACGCCATCAACAACCGCATCATGATGTACCCTTTCGAGATCTATACCACGGTGGCTTTCCTGTATTTCGTCTGCAGCTACTGCATGAGCAAATACGCCACCCATCTGGAAAGGAAGCTCAGTCCCGAACAGGTTCGCCTGGACATGTAGTCCGGGAAAAACGACAAAGAAAAGGGAGGGCCCCGGTCCTCCCTTTTTTTGTTTGCATGACAATAAAATCCGTGGTGCGCACTTTTCAAGGACATCGTGAAGGGGTAGAGAAAACCCGACGCGGCCTATCACCCATTTCAAAAATTCCCAAAGGAGCACGATATGAGCAAGGAAATACTGACCCGACTGCCCAAGGGCGGCGACCTGGTAACCGAGTTGACCAGAATCGCCAAGGAAAACAACATCACCCGCGGCACCGTGCAGGTCATCGGTGCCCTGGAAAAGGCCGAGCTGGGCTTTTACAACCAGAACACCTTTTCATACGAATCTCATCCCGTGGACAAAAACGTGGAACTGCTGTTCGGAATGGGAAACATCTCCCTGAAGGACGACGAAGTGTTCGTGCATCTGCACCTGACCCTTTCCGACGCAACCGGTGCGGCACTGGGTGGACATGCCATGGAAGGCTGCATCATCTTCGCGGGCGAAGCTTTCATCCGGGAAGTGGCCGGCGAACCGCTGAACCGGGTTTACGACGAAGCCACCAAGCTCTTCCTCTGGGGCTGACCCAATCACACAAGCCGAAATCCAAGGCCTCCGCAGGGAGGCTTTTTTTGTGGGCAAAAAACACACGTACACGTGCAGCCTGCGTACACATCCTGCCATACGCACAGGCACAAAATAATAAAAACACTATTATTTCAAGCCACTACACATATGGCACAAGCCTTGCTTTTCTTGTTGCAGCAAAAGAGAAGGATCAACGGGACTCCCCAAGCTAGGAGAACGCCATGAGAACAAGGATATTCCAGATAGCCGTTACGATCGCCTTTCTTTTGTGCGTGGGCAATGCCTACGCAGGGACCACGGCTCCGGCGGACATGATGTTGGTAGCCCCGGCCGGCATGCAGGCCAGGAAGCCGGATGTACCCTTTTCGCACACACTGCACGCAAAGCAGGGCCTGGAATGCAAGACCTGCCACCATACCTGGAACGGCGCATCGGAAATGCGCAAGTGCGGCAGTCCCGGCTGTCACGATCAACCGGGAAAGAAGGACGGGATGAGCTTCTACAAGGCCTTCCACGACTCCAGGTCCGAAAAGAGCTGCGTCGGCTGCCACAAGGCTGCCAAAAAGGCAGGCAACATCAAGGCACCGACCTCCTGCAGGCAGTGTCATGTGAAGAAGTAAATGAATCAGCTCCCCTCTGTTCCGGACGCCTCCTCCAAACCGGAACAATAAAAGCCCGCCGGTTCTCGGCGGGCTTCCTTGTTTCAACGAAAGACGAATCGGCTAGGACACCCGAAGAGCCTCTATGACCGCGTTGAGATTCTTGACTTTGGCCAGCGCGGAGTAAAGCTGATTGAGATCCTTGACCTCCACGGTGAACTCCAGAAGCGAGGTGCCGTCCACCTGGGAGGTGAAGCTTCCGGAATCGATGTTCACCCCGGCTTCGGCCAGTAACGAACAAATTTTACCGAGCATGCCCAAACGGTTGTGGCATTTGATCTTGATCTTGGCCGGGTAGGACTTATCCTCCTCCCCTTCCCAGGAAACCTGAAGCAGACGTTCCGGTTCGAAATTCTTGACATTATGACAGTCCACCCGATGGATGGTCACCCCCCGGCCCCGAGTGATGTATCCGGTGATGGGATCGCCCGGAAGAGGGTTGCAGCAGCTTGCAAAGCGCACCAGCATCTCGTCCACGCCGCTCAAACTCAGACCGTCGGACTTGCCCGGCGCCTTGGACGGCTCGGGAGCCTTCTCCGGGATCTGCGCGACTTCCTCCTCTTCATGCAGGAGCGCATAGAGCCGTTTGAGCACCTTTTTGGGGGTCAGATTCATAAACCCGACCTGGGCCACCAGATCGTCGGCGCTGGTGCAGTTGAATTCCTTGGCCAACTCCAGGAAGGTGCCGTCTTTTACAGCTTTCGCGACATTGACTCCCACACGGCGGCCTTCCTTCTCCAGCATCTCCTTACCCAGGCCCAAGCTGCGTTCGCGCTCGACCGTGCGAATATGCTGCTTGATGCGGGTCCGGGCCTTGGCGGTCTTGACGAACTTGAGCCAGTCCCTGCTGGGGGCGCGGTTCTTGTCGGTAATGACCTCGACGGAATCGCCGTTCTTGAGCGGAGTGTGCAGCGGCACCAGACGTCCGTTGACCTTGGCTCCGGCGCAATGGTCGCCCACCTGGGAATGGATGGCATAGGCAAAATCCACGGGTGTGGCCCCGTCCGGCAATTCCTTGATGTCGCCGTTGGGGGTGAATACGTAGACCTCTTCCTGGAAAAGGTCGAACCGCAGGGAGGCCATGAATTCACGCGGATCATTGAGCTCCCGCTGCCAGTCCAGAATCTGCCGCAGCCAGGTAAAACGCTCGGCGTCGCGCTGGCCCGCAGTCTTGCCTTGCTTGCTGCCCTTGCCCGCTTCCTTGTACTGCCAGTGGGCGGCCACACCGTATTCAGCCACCCGGTGCATTTCCTCGGTACGGATCTGGACTTCGATGCGCTCCCCTTCCGGGCCGATGACCGTGGAGTGGAGGCTCTGGTACATATTGGCCTTGGGGATGGAAATATAGTCCTTGAAACGACCGGAAATGGGTTTCCATTCCGCATGAATCAGGCCGAGCACCGCGTAACAGTCCTTGACCGAGGGCACGATGATGCGGAAGGCGATGAGGTCGTATATCTCCTCGAAACTCAATTCCTGCTGCTGCATCTTGGTGTGCGTACTGTAGAGGTGCTTGGTACGCCCGTAGACCCGCCCTTCTATCTTGTTCTTTTTGAACATGTCCTCGATAAGGCCGATGACCCGGTCGATGTATTCCTGGCCCGCGGACTTGTGCCGGGCCACGGCTTCACTAAGCTGCTCATAAACGTCGGGCTTGAGAAAACGCAGGCACATGTCCTCCAGTTCGGTCTTGATTCGGTGCAGACCAAGCCGGTTGGCCAACGGCGCGTAAATGTCCAGGGTTTCCTGAGCGATCATGCGCTGCTTGATGGGTTTCATGTGAACCAGGGTACGCATGTTGTGCAGCCTGTCCGCCAGCTTGACCATGAGCACACGGATGTCCTCGGCCATGGCCAGAATCATCTTGCGCATGTTCTCGGCCTGGGCCACGGCCTTGGACTCGAACTGCATCTTGCTGATCTTGGTCACCCCGTCCACGATGTCGGCCACTTCCTCGCCGAACAGGTCCTCGATCTCGTCGATGGTGGTGTCCGTGTCCTCCACCGTATCGTGCAGCAACCCCGCAGCCACACTGGCCTCGTCCAGCTGCATTTCCGAGAGCTGGTAGGCCACGGACATGGGATGGGAAATGTAGGGTTCACCCGAAAGACGCACCACACCTTCGTGGGCCTGGGCCGCAAAAATGTAGGCCTTCTGGATCAGGGCAAGGTCAGGGTTGTCTATGTAAGTCGCAACCTTGTCGGTTATGTCGTTGATTCGAATCATTTTTGTTTATTGTCTAGCGCTGCAATTGAAGCGACTTCGGTATCCACCACTCGGTGTAGTTATAATCGATTCCCGCCGGTGCCGGCTTCACTCCCTGCACCTTGCTGTTTAAAATGGGCAGAGCGTAGGGAACGTACAGAAAGCAATACGGTTGTTCATCAAATAATATTTCCTGGGCACGGTCATATATTTTCTTACGTTCGGCCTGGTTCAGAGTATGTCTGCCCTCGACGATCAACCGGTCCAATTCCTCGTTTTTGTACCCGATAAAATTCAAACCGTTTGGAGACATACGGGAAGAATGCCAGACGGTGTGCAAATCTGGATCCTGGGTGATGGTGAACCCCAGAACAATGGCGTCAAAACGCCCTTTGTCGATGAACTCATTGATGAATGCAGCCCATTCCACCACGCGGATATCGACCTTGATGCCAATATCACGCAAACGCTCCTGAATAATGACACTGGTTTTAATCCGCTGGGAATTTCCCTGGTTGGTCAGTATGGTGAAATAAAACGGCTTTCCGTCCTTGTCCAGCAGTCCGTCTCCGTTCGTGTCCTTCCAGCCCGCCTCGGCCAGCAGCTTCCGTGCCTTGTCCGGATGGTAGCCGCGGTCCTTGATCTTGTCGTTGTAGACCCAGGTGCCGGGCTTGTAAGGACCGATGGTCGGGATACCCAAGCCCATGAGCACGCCTTTGACGATCTCCTGTTTATCTATGGCATAATCCAGCGCCTGCCTGACCCGTTTATCCTGGAAAAATGGATGCCTGAGATTGTAGGCCAGAAACGAATATCCAAAAGACAGATATTTGTACTTGTTGTATCCCGCCCAGTCTTTCCCCACGGTCTGGCGCAGGTATTGAAGCGGGGTCAGGCCCATCATGTCCACATTCCCGGCCTTGAGTTCCAGGAATTGGGTGGCGATATCGCTGACATTGCGATATACTATCGTGTCGATATACGGCTTGCCGAGAAAATAGTCAGGGTTGGATTCCAGCACCGCCCGGCGGCCCGGAATCCATTCCTTGAGCTTGTATGCTCCGGCCCCCAAGGGAGCCCTGCTGTACTTGGTGTTTGCTATATCCTCGTGCTCCAAGGCATGCTTGGGAAGAATGTCCAAAGCCCAGGTCACCAACGCGCGGGCATAGGACTTGTCGTAAAAGACCTCGAAGGTGAACTTGCCGGTGCGGCGGAATTCATTGATGGCCTTCCAGTCCGTGGAATAGGCCGTTGGCGTCTTGGGATCGATGAGCAGGTTGTAGGTGAACTCCATGTCCTCGGCCGTAAGTTGCACGCCGTCGAACCAGTAGATGTCCTCCCGCAGCTTGAACTTGAGGTGCTTGCCGCCGTCGAGCACCTCGAACGACTCGGCCGCCCAGGGGACAAGTTCGATGTTTTTATTGTAGCGAAGAGGAGCGACATAGACTTTCTTGGTTATATTATGATCTCCTGCGTCCGTGGAAAGATACGGAATAAAGTTGGTGAAAGCCCCAATGGAGGGCACCACCAACCGGCCGCCGTATTGAGGAGTGTCAGGAATCACGGCATCAACCACGCGCGCTCCCCGCTCGGCGGGCCGGGGGCCTGGGTCGGAGCATCCGAACAGCTGAAACACGAAGACTAATACCAGTACAAAGTTTACGGCTTTCATTTTTTCTTGCCAAAGGGGGGTTATTCGATCATATACAATTAGCTCTTGGGGGGAGGCAAACACACTTCCACAATTTTCTGCCCTAAATACTCCATGAGCCCAAGTATTACATAGAATTTTCGCCCCCGCCATAGCGGATATTGCCCCATGGTCGAGGGAGAAAATACCAAGGAGCTTTCGAGAAAAATGGCCAACGGCGAAGAATCAGTTGTCAAACAGATACTTCAGGGATTTGTGAACGACACCGTCCCGGACTACATCCTGGAGATGGGACAAAGCATTGCCGCCTCGGGCGGGGTTCAGAAAATGGACCTCAAGCAGCGAGAACGGTACTGGGATATTGAGGGACAGGTCGAGGGTGAGGACTTCCAGAACTACTCCTCGGAAATCGGCATCAATCTCAGCGACAACACCGTCAATTACTACTGCAATTGCCCGGACTCGTTCTCCGGCGTATGCAGGCATGTGGCGGCCACTGCGGTCAAGCTGCTCAAATCCCTGGATACGGAACAAGGCGAGGAGATCCCCGCCCCGAGAACTGACTGGCACCAGACTTTCAGACCTTTTTTTGCCACCGAACTGGAACCCGAAGCGGGAAAGCACTACATCATTTACCGCATCTACCCCGAGTTGGGCAGATTGCAGGTGGCTTTTTTCCGCGCACGCCAAAATAAGTCCGGCATTTCCCAGGTACAGAACGAAGTCACCCTGCAACAGATCGTGGAAAACCCGGACTGGTGCGAAACCTCTCCCTTCCTGCCCCGCGTGGCCGAGATGATCGGTCACTATCTCGAGTATTGGGGACACAAGGTCGAAATACCGGCCGGTCTGCACTCCTGGTTCTTCCGCTCCATCAAAAGCGAATATTACCTTTACCTGCGCGAATCCGACCAGCCCGTTCGCATCGAGAACAAGACCATGCAGCTCAAGCTTTCACCCCATCTTTCCGAAGACGGGCTGAACTTCGACATCATGCTGGCGCGCGACGACAAACTCCCCTTCCCCATCAAGGCGGAAGACGAAGTCTTTTTCTATGGCCGGTTGCCCTTGTGGGTCTACCGCAAGCAGGGATTCTACCCGGTACAGACCGGACTTGATCCGGAACTGATTCAGGACATGGTGGAGCAGGAGCCCATCATCCCCCATTCGGATGTTTCCGAATTCCTGGATCGCGTCTGGACCAAAATCCCCCAGTCCGACCTTTACGGCCAGGAAGACTTCCTGGAGCGGGTCGGCCCCATCTTCCAGGCGGCACACTACAACCCGAAGCTCTACCTGGACGAAGAAGGCAGCCTGCTGACCCTCAAGGTCCAGAACATCTACGAAAACGAGCACGGCGAATTCAGCCTGCCCGGCCCCAACCCGGACCTGCAAACCGGCAGCTATCATGTGGAAGGCAAGAGCTACCTTATCCGCCGCGAACAGCAGGAAGAAGCCATGCTCCTTGCCGAGCTGGCCAGCATGGGATTCCAGCCGCGCAGCAATCACATCTGGTTCATGGAGCAGGAAGAAGCCATCAACTTCCTGCTGGACTATTACCCCATGCTCATCGAGGCATACCGGGTTTATGGTGAAAAGAACCTGACCCGCTACAAGGTCCGCAACTCCAAGCCGGAAATCGTGGCCGAGGTGGAAACGGACGAGGAAAACAAGTGGTTCAACCTGGATCTGGCCGTGGAATACGACGACCAGCGGGTGCCCATCGACAAGATCTGGAAGGCATGGACCAGCGGCAAACGCTTTGTGCAGCTCAAGGACGGCTCCTATACCAGCCTGCCTGAGAGCTGGCTCAAGCGGTTGGGCTACAAACTCAAGGCTCTTGGCTACGACCCGGAGAAACCGCCCCAGCAGCAATTCCAGCAATTCGAAGCTCCGGTGCTGGACAAGATTCTGGATGACATACCGCACGCCAAGACCGACGAATTCTTTGTCGAGCTGCGCCAGAAAATAGAAAACTTCAAGGAAATCAGGCAAGTTGACCAGCCAAAGAATCTCAACGCCACGCTGCGCCCCTATCAGCAGCAGGGGCTGAGCTACCTGAACTTCCTGCGTGAATACGGTTTCGGCGGCATTCTTGCGGACGAAATGGGGCTCGGAAAGACCATCCAGACCCTGTCCTTCATCCAATCCATTGCCGAGTCGGGCAATGCCGGGCCGAACCTGATCATCGTCCCCACCTCCGTACTCCCGAACTGGGAGCGTGAAGCCCAGAAGTTCGTGCCGGATCTGACCCGCCTGACCATCTACGGCGCCAAGCGTGAGGATCTGTTCCAGCACATCAAGAACTCGGACTTGATCATCACCACCTACGCCCTGCTGCGCCGCGACCTGGACGAACTGCTCAAGTACAAATACAACGCGGTCATCCTGGACGAAGCCCAGAACATCAAGAACCCGAACACCATCACTGCCCGTTCGGTGCGCAGACTGGACGCGGATATGAAGCTCTGCCTGTCCGGTACCCCCATCGAAAACAACCTGTTCGAGCTGTGGTCCCTGTTTGAATTCCTCATGCCCGGCTTCCTGGGCTCCCAGCATTCCTTCCAGCGCGGTATCGTCAAGCCCATCAAGGATGGTGACGAAGAAACCCTCGACTACCTGCGCTCCAGGGTGAAGCCGTTCATCCTGCGCCGCACCAAGTCCGAAGTGGCCAAGGATCTGCCGCCCAAGATAGAAACCACACACTACTGCGACCTCATCGAGGAGCAGCAGGAGCTCTACAGCGCCCTGGCCAAGCGGCTCAAGGACCAAGTGCTCAAGGACGTGGACGAAAAGGGCCTGGCCAAAAGCCAGATGTCCATTCTGGACGCCCTGTTGAAGCTGCGCCAGATCTGCTGCCACCCGCGCCTTCTGAAACTGGACATCCCGGGCATCGAGACCAACCTGCCGTCGGGCAAGTTCGACGCCTTCAAGGATCTGGTGACCGACATCATCGACGGCGGACACAAGGTGCTGGTTTTCTCCCAATTCGTGTCCATGCTGCACATCATCCGCTCCTGGCTGGAAATCAAGGACATGCCCTTCTGCTATCTGGACGGTTCTTCCAAGGACCGATTCGATCAGGTCGACCGTTTCAACGATTCGCCGGACATCCCGTTGTTCCTGATCTCGCTCAAAGCCGGCGGCACCGGTCTGAACCTGACCTCTGCGGACTACGTCATCCACTACGACCCGTGGTGGAACCCGGCCGTGGAAAACCAGGCCACCGACCGTACACACCGCATCGGCCAGAAACGCCAGGTCTTCGCCTACAAGATGATCTGCCAGAACACGGTGGAAGAAAAAATCCTCAAACTGCAGGAAATGAAAAAGGACGTGGCCGAAGCCATCATTCCGGGACAATCCGCGCTCAAAAGCCTGACGCGCGACGACCTGGAAATGCTCTTCGAGGTATAGGACAGTGGCGGCTCTGAAACCACAGTCGGCCGGCGAGGGCCTCGGCCTCATGCACCGGGTCTACAACGGAGCTACCTACCTCTTCGATCCCCTGCACCACTGGTGGGAAAGCGACCGGACCCAGCGCAATGTCGCCGGTCTGCTGGTCATAGTCTTCCTGCTGGGGATGTTGGGCATCGAACTGAACAGGCAGGGCCTGCTGCCCAACTCGATCGCCGCCAGAACGCCCACCAGCCACTACATGGCCATCAGCCTGGCCTTCACCTTGGTGCTCATTCTCGAGGTGGTCAGCCTCATCTTTACCCTGCCTTGCTCCATTTCCAAGGCAGTGGGCAAGCAATTCGAGATTCTGGCCCTGATTCTGCTGCGCAGTTCCTTCAAGGAACTCGTCCACTTTCCGGAGCCGATCCACATCGGTGAAGCGCAGATCGAAGCGGTGAAGCATATTGTTGCGGACGGGTGTTCCGCATTGCTCATATTCGCCCTGCTCGGCGTCTATACCCTGCTCCGCCGCGATCCCGACGATGAAGCCACCAAGGGCGCCGTGCTCTTCAAATTCGTGGCCGCCAAGAAAATCGTAGCCCTGGTACTGCTGGCCGCCTTCCTGGGCATGGGCTTATACAACTGCTGGCTCTTCGCCCACGGACACGGGCACGACTTCGGCTTTTTCGAAGCCTTCTACACCGTGCTGATTTTCAGCGACATCCTGCTGGTGCTCATTTCCCAGCGCTACCTTCCCACCTTCAGGGCCGTATTCCGCAACTCCGGATTCGCTCTTTCCACCCTGTTCATCCGCATGGCCCTGACCGCGCCGGCCTACTACAAGGCCGTGCTTGGAGTTGGATCGGCCGTGTTCGCCGTGCTGCTGACCATCACCTACAACACCCTGTTCACCCGTAAACGACTCTGATTTTCCGTCCCGCCGCACAGAGCGCTTTCTCCCTCAAAAATAATACTCCATGATTATGGGGACGGGTATTGTTCACACTGCGATGCCTTCAACGAAAGCAATCCAGGGAACGCGTATGGCGCACGAAGATCAGTTGACGGTCTTTCAATTCAGCAGTCCGGAGGAGAACTTCCAGCGTCTGTTCACCGTACTCGACAGCCTGGACGCGGTCGTCTACGTCGCGGATATCGCCTCCAATGAACTCATCTTCCTGAACCGGAAAAGCATGAACGACGTGGGTGTCGACCAGAACGCCATCGGACGCAAGTGCTGGGAGGTTCTGCAGCGGGACCAGACCGGCCCCTGTCCTTTCTGCACCAACGACAAGATCGTGGATCAGAATGGCAAGCCCAAGGATGTCCACATCTGGGAATTCCAAAATACGAGCAATGGCCGCTGGTACTACATTCAGGATCGGGCCATACACTGGCCCGACGGTCGTCTGGTACGCCTGGAAATCGCCACGGACATCACCGAACGCAAGCAGAACGAACTGGCGCTCCTTAAACGCGACGCCATTCTGGAAGCCATGAACTGGGCCTCGGAACGTTTCCTGGCCGAGGGGTATTGGCACAAACATATACCGGAATTCCTGAAACGACTGGGCAAAGCCACGGACGTAAGCCGTGTCCATGTGTTCAAGAACTATTACGCCCAGGACGGCTCCGAACGCATGACTCCCTTGGTGGAATGGGGGGCCAAGGGCGTGCAGCGTAAAATCGGCAAAACCAAATTCCTGGATATCGGCTATGAGGAGGCAGGGGCCGGACGCTGGAAAAAACGCTTCCTGAAGCACAAGATGATAGCGGGCAATGTAATCGAATTTCCCAAAAAAGAGAGAAATCTTCTGGAGCAGCAGGACATCATTTCCCTGGCTGCGGCTCCCATCTACCTGGACGGCCACTGGTGGGGGTTCATCGGCCTTGACGAATGCCGGACCGAGCGGGACTGGAGTTCTGCCGAACTCGACGCCCTGCAAACGGCGGCAAGCATCCTTAGCGCCGCTCTCAAACGCCACACCATTGAAAAGGACCTCCGCACACTGACGCTCAAGGCTGAAGAGTCCAGCCAGGCAAAATCGGAATTCCTGGCGAACATGAGCCATGAGATACGCACCCCGCTCAACGGCGTACTCTCCATGCTCCAGCTCCTGGCCTGCACCGAGCTCAGCACGGAACAACTCGAATACATCCAGAATGCCGAGACCGCGGGCAAGAGCCTGCTGGAAATCATCAACGACATCCTCGACCTCTCAAAAATAGAGGCCGGAAAAATGGAAATCGAGCCTTCCAGTTTCCAGCTTTCCAAAATGCTCAGTTCCGTCGCCAACATTTTCAACCAGCAACTAAAGGACAAGGACATCACTCTGAGTTGGGGCATCGAGTCCGGTACCCCGGAGTGGCTGCTGGGCGACGCGGGGCGCATCCGGCAAATTCTGTTCAATCTGATGGGCAACGCGGTCAAATTCACCCATAAGGGTTCAATAAGGGTGGAAGCCTTAGCCCGCCCCGATCCTGTGGTCGACAAATCAATCCAGCTGAACATCACGGTATCCGACACGGGAATAGGAATTCCCAAGGACAAGCTGGCCGTCATTTTCGAACCGTTTACCCAGGTGGAAGGCGCTCTGACCCGGCGCTTTGCAGGCACCGGCCTGGGCCTGGCCATCGTGAAAAGACTGGTGGACCTCATGCACGGCGCCATCTCCATCACCAGCACGGTAAACAAAGGAACTTCGATACGCTTCAACGTGAGTGTCAGACCTGGGACAGCTCCAGATCATATGGGCGATGTCTGCATTGTGCCGGAATTCTCGGTTTCCAAACGGTATTCCATCCTCCTGGCGGAGGACAATCCGGTCAACCGACTGGCCGCCAGTCGTTTCCTGGAAAAAGCCGGGCACAACGTCACCAGCGTCAACGACGGGCAAAAGGTGCTGGAAGAGCTGCAGGTTAACGATTACGACTGCGTGATCATGGATATCCAGATGCCCACCATGGACGGTCTGGAAACACTCCAAGCCATCCGCGACGGCAAGGGGGGCGAAGCCCATCGGGAAATCCCGGTGGTGGCCCTTACGGCTTACGCCATGCGAGGCGACCGGGAATCCATCATCCAGGCCGGGTTCAACGACTACCTGGCCAAACCCGTGGACATGGATACCCTGCTCATCAGCATCGCCAATCAACTTCACGACGAAAAAAAGTCCGAATAAAAAACGGACAATCCTCCCGTTCCCAAGGCATTCACGAAAAATCCAAAAAAGTCCCTCATGCCCCAGGTTCTCGGAAAAGTTCACGAGCAATCCGTATAAATGCCTCGCCGACTACGGGAATTCCCCTCTCTGACGCATGCGCCAGGAGAAGCGGCACACTGAGGCGGACCAGCCGCCCCCGCCGCACTTCCTCGGCCACTGTGAAGTCGGGAAGAACCGAAGCGCCTTGCCCGTCCAGGACACAACTCTTAACGATCTCCATGTTGTCGCACTGCGCCACGGAGTATGGGACGGCACCGTCTTCACGGAAAGCCTGCTCAATGGCTTGGCGGGCGTTCCAGACCCTGGGGGTGACGATAAGTTGCATGTCCGCCAGGTCCGATGGCTCAACCCGCTTGCGGCCTGCAATAGAAGAAGAGGCGGAGACCACAACGGACAACGGCATATGACACAGCACCTCCATGCGAATGCCTGGGGCGGCGAAGACTGTTTTTTTCTTTCCTCCTCAAGCGAGTGACACGAGCCGCCTGAAGGATCAGCAGTTTTCAAAGTGCAGTTTCGTTCCCATGGTTGACTCATGTGTTGAGTCACGTACTCTTGATTTTTTTGCCGAACAAGCCACTCCCAACCGGTGGCAGGAAGAGTCCACGCTGGATTCAAGAGACAAGACTCAACACCGCGAAGACATGAATAGCATATTATACGCCCTCTTAACTGCGACAGTTTCCCTTCTTCTCGCCGCTCCATGCGCTGCTGAGATATCCTACCAGACCGTGCCCGAGCCTGTCGGGAAGATAATGAACGTTCCTGCACCGCCCAAAGGCGTTCCCAGTCCGGACGGAGAAAATCTTCTGCTCATCAACTACGGCGCACTCTTTTCGGTGGAAGAACTGACCCATCCCACCGTGGGACTGGCCGGCATCCTCATCGACACCAAAAGCAACTCCCGAAGGCCATTGAATCTGGCCGGTTCCCTGGACGTCTATGACTTGGAGGACGGAGAGAAAAGACAGGTTGTGAACCTCCCCGAAGGAAGCGGCCTGGCTCACATATCCTGGGCTCCCGACGGGAAACACATTGCCATGACCGTCTACACGGAAACCGGACTGGAACTTTGGATTGCCGACCTTCGGTCTCTGGAAGCACGACGCCTGTCCGAGCTCCGCCTCAACGACATTCTGGGAACGCCCTACGTATGGAATCCCGACGGCGAGTCAATCCTGGCCCTGACCGTTCCCGAGGAACGCACCTCCCAGCCTGAAATGTCGAAGCACAAGTTCGGCCCCCGCGTCAGAGACTCATCCGGAACGGCCACACCGGCCCGAACCTACCAGCACCTGCTGCAGAGCGGTTACGACATCCTGCTCTTCGAATATCTGGCCACTTCCCGGATTGCAGACATCAGACTGAACGGCGAACACAGGCCGATCGGAAATCCGGGCCTGTTCAAAAAAATCAGCTCCTCTCCCGACGGAGAGTACCTCCTGACAGAAACCATTCACCGGCCATACTCCTACACTTTCCCGGTGAACCGGTTCCCGTACCGGGTCGAGATCGTCGAACTCAACGAGGGTAAGACAGTGCGACAGGTGGATGACTTGCAACTGGCCTCAACCATCCCCTCGGGCCGCTGGGGCGTACGCAACGGCGCGCGCCATTGTGCCTGGAACCCGGCTGAATCCGCCGAGATCTGGTGGGTCGAATCCAGGGATGCGGGCGGCCGGGAAAAGGATGCCCTCATCAAAGATGAAATATTATCGCTGGAGAAACCGTTCGATGCGGCTCCTGTTTCCAAGCTCAGGATGCCCGACCGTTTCAAGGCCCTGTACTGGGGTAATGGAAATTTTATCGTGGCCACAGGGACCGCCCCAGACACTGGTTCCGCCAATGCCTGGATCGTGACTACCGCCCGGGAAGAACTCACTCCGCAGGACAATGCAACCGGATGGTCGCAATTCAACGAGGGCCAGTTGCACCCCATGATCCTGGCAAAGGACGGCCCATTCAAACAGTACAGACTGTCCTCGGACGAAAAGAAGATCTACCTGGTGGGACGCGAAACCTCCATGACCGAGGAAAAGGACATTCTCTTTTCCCTGAATCTGGAAACGGGAGTAAAGGAACTGGTTTGGCAAGGAAATCCGGATTCGGAGGAGTCCCCCATCCAGCCCATGGACAAGAAGGACGACACCTGGCTGATTCTCAGCCAATCCTTCACCGCACCGCCGAATTATTTCATCCGCAACAAGGACAACACCGAAGTCAGGCCCGTTACGACCTTCGCCCCCCCGGCGCCCGAACTGCTGAACGTGCGCAAGGAGCACTTGGAGTATCAGAGGCAAGACGGCGTCAGGCTTGCTGGCGACCTGTACCTCCCTCCAGGCTATGCAGTCGACAACGGGACCATTCCCGTACTCGTCTGGATCTATCCCCGAGAATATGCAAACCGGGATGCAGCGGAAAAAGCCATCAGGGAATCGAACTCCTTCATGCGTCTGGGGCGCACCTCCAGAATGTTCTGGCCCCTCATGGGATACGCTTTGCTGGATAGCCCGACCATGCCCATCATAGGGTCCGAGGATTCCCTTCCCAACGACACGTTCCTGGACCAGTTGCAGCTGGACGCCCAGGCGGCTGTGGACGAATTGGTGCGCATCGGGGTGGCCTCACCAGACAAAATCGCTGTGGGCGGACACTCCTACGGCGCATTTTCCACGGCAAACCTGCTGGCCCACACACGCTTGTTCGCCGCAGGAATCGCCAGAAGCGGGGCCTACAACCGTTCCCTCACTCCCTTCGGGTTCCAGGGAGAACACCGCTCCTTCTGGACCGAACCGGAACTGTACAAAAAGATGTCCCCGTTCTTTTACGTCTCGGGTATGAAGAATCCGGTGCTGCTCATCCACGGCGAACACGACCAAAACGCCGGGACCTTCCCCGAGCAGTCCGAACGGTTCTACCAGGCGCTGGTGGGACTGGGAAAAACCGCCCGGCTGGTCATGCTCCCCCATGAAGGCCATTCCTACTATGGCCGGGAGTCAATCATGCACATGATCTGGGAAATGAAGCGCTGGCTCGACATTCATCTCAAGGGAGAGGCCGAGGCTTACGCCCCGGAAAAAGAAGACTAGGACACAAAAAAAAGCGGACCGGGGTCCGCTTTTTTTATTTTCTGGTCAGCCATACGCCTCAGGCTGTTCAAAAAGGTTCTGCCATGATCTTTTTAGGTGGAACAAAGCAGACGGGCCTTTTTCTACTGCCTGGCTAGAACGGTACGTCGTCCATGCCGGAAGCTTCGGACGGGAACGCCGGACCGAGGTCTTCATCCTGAGACTGAGGAGCGCCACCCTGCTGTTGCTGCGGTGCGCCCTGGTTGTAGCCGCCCTGGGGCTGGGACTGATAACCGCCCTGAGCGCCTCCCTGCTGCTGGTAGTTGTTCTGCTGGTAACCGCCCTGCTGCGGAGCGCCGGCGCCTTCCTGGGCGCGGTCAAGTCCCTGCACTCGGTCGGCCACGATTTCGGTGGTATAGCGATCCTGACCATTCTGGTCCTGCCACTTGCGGGTCTGCAGCTTTCCCTCGACCATGACCAGACGGCCCTTGCCGAGATAGTTGGCCACAAACTCCGCAGCCTGACGCCAGGCCACCACACGGTGCCATTCAGTACGCTCCACGCGCTGCCCCGTGTTCTTGTCGCGATAACCTTCGTCGGTCGCCACGCTGAAGTTGGCCACGGCCTGTCCGGACGAGGTATAGGAAACTTTCGGGTCCTGCCCGATTCTGCCGATCAGAATAACCTTGTTCAGGCTGCCTGCCATAATATCTCTCCTCCTGCGTGGACTCACGATCGCCCGAAGCGATCACAATCCTTTTGCGGTTTGTTCCAATTCATCCAGGACGTCTTCCAATTCGTAGGCAAGTCGGTCCGCCGTCTTGGCGTCCCAATCACCCAGCGCCTGTTCGAGTGAACGCCGGATTTCCTCGGCACGGCGCGCGTCCTTTTCCAATGCTCCGGCCTGTTGAGAGGGAAGCAACCCGGCGTCCACAGCAGTAAACGCAGCATGGGCCAACTCCATGACTCCCCGTGAGGGGTTCATGAACTCCCCTTTTTCCCAGACCAATTTGTTCAATACGGGCCAGGCCTTCTCCACGGCCTTTTCGTCAAAGGTCGTCGCCGAAACGCGTATCTGGAGAATCCTGCCCATGTAAAGCTATTCCTCGTCCCACTCGCTCTGGACCTTGGCGACCACGTCCTGAATGGTGGTCAGTTGGTCCTCGGGGCAGATGCCCAGCAACGGCTCGCCGGCATCCACGTTGTCGCCGCGGGTGAAGTAGACCGAGTAGATGATGCCCTCGGGGCCGCTGTAGGCAAGCGGGGTTTCACGCTTCATGCGGGAGACGATAAGCATCTCCATGCCGTCCTGGACCTTTACCGAACGCTTGCCAGAAACCTTGAGCTTCTGATCCACTTCAGGGATGAAGTAGTACTTGGCGCGTTCGGGTGCTCGGAAAAGATGCAGGGCTTTCTTGAGAATAAGTTCGATGACTTCCTTGCGGGTCAGGAAGTGACGGATGGTGAGCAGTTCCTCACCGGCCTCCACGAACTTCCCTTCCAGCTCGGTACGGATATTGACCACCTCGCCCTTTTCCGGGGCGTTGATGGGCTTCCTGTTCTTTTCTCTGGTCAGATTGGCCAACAAAGTGCCCGGCTTTTCGCTATAGCTGCCGGAACGCCCCCGAACCTTGTCGCCGGGCTTGATGTCCGCGAATTCCACGGCACCGGTGTGCGGCGACTTGATGACGATTTCCTTGTACGGGTTGGCTTTTATATCTTCAAGCAATTCCTTGATATTCAGCAATTCTATTCCCCTGATGTTTTTTGAAAGAAGCGCCTTGAGGCAACTAGCGATAATAGAGGTTCCGACCGCCCATGGTCAAGAGCGCCTGATACAGGTTTTTCCTGATCTCACCTCGGTCCCAGATGCCCTGAATGTGACCGCGCGAAAGCGCTTGATCCGCCTTGTGATATTTGGGCGGAACTTCCATGCCGGTGGTCTCGGCGATAACGCCCGGACCGGCAAAACCTATGTTGGAGGAGCGCACCGCGAACTGATACGGCGAGCACCCGAGAAAACTGGCCACGGGACCGGCGTAGGAATTGGTGTCGTAAAGCACCAGATACAGTCCTCCGGCATCGATATACCGACGCACGGCCAAGGTGCAGCGCGGCATCTGAATGACGCCGTTGACACCCTCCTGGATACGGATTCCGGCCGTGCCGTGCACATAGGCGATGAACGGATAATGCTTCTTGCGCGCCCGTTCTGCGGCCAGAATGAATTTTTCCCCTTCGGCCGCGCCTACGGTGCCGCCCCTGAAAGGGGCGATGAGGCTTGCCACCACCACTTTGATGTCGTCGATAGTGGTTTCGAAAGTCACGCAGGAACTTTTGCGGCCGGTCCGCTTCTTGGCCTGGTCCAACTTGAGTTCGAAACCTTCGTAGCCCAGCGGGTTGCGGGACTCGATGTCCGCATTGAACTCCGTAGCTTCGACATAGTTGAAAATATTATAGAAGTACCATTCGTACTCCATGGGAAAATGATGGCCGCAAGTGGTGCAGACCCCGGCGAACTCGGCAAAAAGGTCCGGCGCCCAAAGATCCTGGCAACCGTGGGTGCGGGCATTGGGACAGGAAACCGCCTTGTCCTCCTGTGAACGAGGACTCATCCACAGCCAGGAATCGTCGATGATGCAGGCCCCTTCCTCTGGGCAGGACAAACGGGTCAACTCCTCCCGAGCCCTTTCCTGAATTCTGCTGGAAGGCTTCTTCCTGACCACCTTCATGCGCTGCAAGGTGCCCCTGACTGGACGAACCACCTTCTCACGCACCAGATGCGCCTCGGCGCGCATCTCCTCCATGAAATCTTCCATATGCTTTCTGGGGCGCCGCAACAAGCCGTAGCTGAACCAGGAATGGATGGTCCAGCCGAGGGGTTCCATACCGCTCTTCACCCGGTCCCAAAAGGACCTGCCGTCCTCGTAGGCGTGATGGGACATTTCCCGGAAGTGCTGAAAGCGCTTTTCAAGCAACCGTCCCCGCGCCTTGTTACTCAAGTGCCAGCGCACGTATATGCTTTCCGGATCAAGCGAGCCCTTCCGTCGTCTGCGATTCTTGAGCGCCATGGCCCGAAAAAGTTTCATGGACTTGACGCTTGAGACCACCTCGTTGGTGGCCTGAACCACTTCGCGGCGCAGGTCCTTGTAAAAGTCGTAATGTTCGGGCCGCGCGCCCAGCGAAGGTTCCTGAATGATACGGTCGATGTAGCCGTTTCTCAAATTGTCCTCGGCAGTGATGCCGAGTTGGGCTGCGCACTTCTCCACCAGTTCGGGAGTGGCGCGTTGTCCGGTGCGTAAGCGTCCCTCGATGGCGGCGGCCCCTTCCGGCGAAATGACCGAATAATACCCGTGGGAAAACATGAGCCTGCGATCCGCCAGCCCCACGGCCTCGGCGCCGCCGGACCCCCCTTCCGAAAACACGGCTATGATGGGGACCCGCAGTGTAGCCATTTCGTAAAGGTTGCGCGCGATCTGCTGGGCTGCACCGGGATAGTCCTCAATGGGAAATGAGCCCGGCGTGGAAACATAGGTATGGATGGGAATATTCTCGGTTTCGGCGACCTTCATGTAGTGCAGGGCCTTGGCATTGCCCCAGGGCTTGGCCGAACCTCCATTGCGGAACCCCTCGCCGTGTCCCTTTTCCTGTCCGATCACCATGACCGGCTGGTTGATCACCTTCTTGCCCACGCGCCGGGTGATATTGGCCCGGGCGATAAGCATGCTGGGGTCGATGTTGAATTCGCCGCGCCCGCCGATTTCGGTGTAATTATCGTAGACGTTCTCAAGGATGTCCTTAAGACAGATGCGCTGCGGGTGCCGAACGATGCGGACCCGATCCATGGGAGTCAATTCGGTTTCGAGTTTGCGCTCGACAAAGGCGAACAGGTCCTCGATCTGCTTGAATTCCCGAACGCGAACACTGTGATCCATGACCGGGAGACGGTCCAGGAACTCCCCGAACTTGGCCCCGAGCAGCTCCACGGTTTCCACCCGCTTGGCGCCAAAAATATCTTCGATGTAGGTCAACCGGTCCTTGAGAACCTGTACTCTCTTGTCGCTATCCATGGCGGCTAAAATTCCAAAAGGTTGGCGGTGCGGTCTCTGAGGTAAGCGATATTGGTACGGAACTCGGCGGCGCTCCCCCCGGACTCCCCTTCCAATACCACCGAATCAAGAAACCGGATACCCCGTTCCTTGGCCTGTTCCAGGCTTTCGCCCCAAACAATGGCCAACGCCAAGTTCGGGTCATACTCCATGGGAATTTCATAGACCCTGTTCCGGGGAATCTGGGTGGACAATTCCAGCCAATCCTCCTCCTGCCAGCCGAAACGGGTGATGGCGCCCGAGCAGGGAGAAAAGCGATCGTCCGGATTTTCAGCGATGATGCGGTACTCGATGCCCACGCCGTCAAAGGAAATATCTTCCTGATCGTAGGAAAGCTCACCGCCCAGGCCGAGGCGGACCTGCTCCTTGATGATGTTCACCCCGAACTCGCCGCCCACACGTGAAATAACGGCCGAAACCCCGTTTTCCACCTGGATACGGGTATTGACCTCCATGAGGAACGGCTCACCCTTGGGCGTAACGATCCATTCCCAGGTGCCTACATTGTCGTACCCCACCTCCCGGGCCATGGTCAGGGAATGATGGGTGATGTCTTCAAGCACCTTGGCGGCGTCAAACGCGTATGGAAGATCACCAGGGGCAAACCCCGGGGCCACCTCGATGCGTTTTTGCTTGCCCGTGCTCTGCACCGAGCAATTGCGGGTGCCGAAATGAACGTGCTTCCGGCCGCCGCGCTCGGAAACAACCTGCACCTCCAGGTGATTGAAGTCGAAGATGCGCTGCTCAATGAGCACACCCTCGTCATTGAAATTTCGCTTGGCGTAGTTACGAATGCGCCGGAACACGGAACGGAATTGATCCAGGTCCTGCACCTCTTCAATACCCATGCCGCCGCCGCCCGCGGAGGCCTTGACCAGAACCATGCCGTCTCGGATCCCCTGCGCCGCCTGGAAATCAAACAGGTTGCGGGCGATGTTCTCGGCCTCCAGTTCATTATAGACCGGACGGTCCGAACCGGGAATGGTCGGCACGCCCAAGCTACGGGCTATGCGCTTGGTGTTGATTTTGTCGCCCAGCTCGCGAATGACCCACCAGGAGGGGCCGATGAAAATCATGGAACGGTCGCGGGACATGGTACGCCGGGCAAAACGGAAATCCTCGGCGAAAAAACCATACCCTGGATGAATGGCTGTGGCCTGCGCATGGTCGGCAACAGAAAATATTTCGTTGGCGTCCAGATAGTTGCTGATGGTGTAGACACAGGAATCCCCGCCCAGTTCACGGGCCATGTCCACATGTCCGCATTCCCTGTCCACATCCGTGCAAAGGCAGATGAAGTCATGGCCGAGCTGGGCGCACGCCTTCATGATCCGCATGGCTATTTCGCCTCGGTTGGCAATAAGGACCCTATGCTTTGCACTCACTGCTGGACCTTAGTCGTCCTGTTCGACGCGTTTCGCCTTCTTGAGCGCGATAAGGCGCTTTTGCACTTCCAGGACCAGTTTATCGAGTTTGATCTGTTGCCTGCGATCAATGTTCTCGAAGTTCAATCCAACCAGGCCATCTCCCATGACACGCATGACCCTGACCGGCACCTTGCCCAAAAAAACCTTTTCCTTGAGTAAAAGTGTCGCCACAAGGTCGACGCCTTCGGAAACAGCATTGGAAGCATCAATGATCGCAAACCCGGTGGCGCTCAGGTCCTTGACCGGAAAATCGCCCTCGACCCCTTCGAAGCGAGCATTGAAGCCCGGCACTTTGGTTCGGAACGCCTGCCGTTGGCGGGCATCGTCGTTGGGCAAATTGATTTCAAAATCCATTGGTATCCCCTGAACAAAACATGGTTGATTCATTATTCAACCCAAGGCTCCCCCCAGGCAGGAATTCTCTACCGTCCGCCCACCCTTTTTTCAAGAATGAATTCGACCCGACGGTTCTTTGCACGTGATGCGGGCGAAGTATTGGGGTAGATCGGATTCATGTCGGCCAAGCCCGTGGCGGTCAACCGCGTGGCCTTGATACCCATCCGGAGCAACTCTCGCAGGACGTTTACGGCGCGCATGGCCGAAATCTCCCAGTTGTCCTTGAATCGGCCACGTCCGGACGGCTTGGTGTCGTCCGTATACCCAAGCACCTTGATCTGCTGGTCGGGATGCTTGATGAAGAAATTCCGCAGAGTGAGAATGACCTGTTTTCCCTTGTCGGTCAATGCCACCTGCCCGGACCGAAACAAGACGTCGCCCGGCACGCGCAGGGTAATGACTCCGTCCTCGAAATGGGCGCTCACCAGCCCCTCCACGCCCTTCTTGGTCTGCAGCGTCTTGACTTCGGCAAAAACCTTGCGCTGGGATTCCACAATCTGGCGGTGCATGAGAGCCTGGTCGATGAGCACTCCGGCCTCTTCGCGGGAAATACGACTGGTGGAGATTTCCCTGAGCTTCCCACTGATGGCCTGGGTCACCGAAGAAAACGTCTTGGAGAACTTTTCCGTGTCGATGGTGGACATGGAGTAGAGAAGCACGAAGAAGACCAACAGGAGCATGGAGAGGTCGGCAAAAGTGGTCAGCCACTCCTGCCCTTCGCCTTCCTCATCCTGCGGGGGTTTTATCATACGGTCGTCGGACATGGCCTACTCTCCCCGCTCCGAAGGTGCCAGGAAGGACGAAAGCTTCTCGTACACGAGGCGCGGGTTGTTGTTTTCCAGGATGGACTTCGCGCCTTCGAAAATGATTTCCAGGTTGAGTTGTTCCTGCAAGGTGCGGGCGCGGAGCTTGGCCGCGATGGGAATGAAAATCAATGTGGACATGGCCGAGCCGTAGAAAGTGGTCAAAAGCGCCACGGCCATGGCCGGACCGATGGCCTTGGGGTCGTTGAGACGCGAAAGCATCTGCACCAGACCGATAAGCGTCCCCATCATCCCAAAGGCCGGGGCCAAGGCGGCAAGCCGCTTGAAGACATCCTGCGCAACCTGATGCCGCCTCCGCAAGCCGTTGATTTCGATGGCCAGCGTGGCATGAATGAGTAGCGAATCCGCGTTGTCAGCGATAAGCTGGCAGGATTTCTTGAGCACCAGATTTTCGGTCTGCACATTTTCAAGGGCGAGCAGGCCTTCACGGCGGCTGATCTCCGCAACCTTGACCATGATGTTGACCACGTCGCGGGCCTTGGTCTTTCGCTGCTGGAACATCTTGAAAGCAGCGACAAAGGCCTGTATGACCTCTTCAAATGGAAAAGCGACCATGATTGCGGCGAGTGTTCCGCCTATGACAATCATCATGCCGGGGATATTGACGAAAATATCAACAGCGCCGCCCAGGATGATGGCGCCGACAACGAGCGAAAGACCTACAACCAAACCGAGTAGAGTCGCAATATCCATAAATTACCGCACCTTAAATTGTTATCTATAACCGATCCCCGATCGCGACACCAAGTCCGATCAAAGGAGTTTATGCATGAATTACTACGAATCAGTAAAGCATACTTCAACGTATATACAAGAAAAGTTGAACAAAATACAAGCCGGAACCGTGGCCATGGTGACCGGAAGCGGGCTGGGCGGCCTGACCGACCGCATTGAGGGACGCGTGGAACTGCCCTACGACGAAATTCCCGGATTTCCGGCATCCACGGTTCAGGGACACGCGGGCAAGCTCATCCAGGGTACCCTGGAAGGCAAACCGATCATCGCCATGGCCGGGCGCGTCCACCTCTACGAAGGCTTCAGCGCCCGCGAAATAACCACCCCCGTTCGCGCCCTGTGGGAAGCAGGAGTACGCACCCTGGTGCTGACCAACGCCGCCGGCGCCGTCAACCCCACTTTCGACGTGGGGTCCCCCATGCTCATCAACGACCATATCAACTTCATGGTAGGACACAATCCTCTGCGCGGCGAAAACTACGACGAATGGGGCGAACGGTTCCCGGACATGGGCTGCGTCTACGACAGGGGGCTTCGCGAACTGGCCATGAAATGTTCCCTGCGTCTGGGCATCCGCATGGAAACGGGCACCTATCTGGCCGTCATGGGCCCCACCCTGGAAACCCCGGCGGAAACCCGAATGTACCGCGCCCTGGGTGCGGACGCCGTGGGCATGTCCACCGTGCCCGAAGCCATAGTGGCCCATCACATGGGCATGCGCGTTTTGGGCATTTCCTGCCTGACCAACAAAAACCTGCCCGACTGCATCCAGGAAGTCACCCACGAGCAGGTACTGGAACAAGCGGACAGGGCTTCGGCCGACATGATTCCGCTCGTCACGGAAATCCTAAAGAATATGGACTAGTCAGCCGATCATATCATGGGGTGGAGATGAAATCCGCCCCATGGTATTCTTCCGACAGTAAAACATATTACCTTGGGATGATTGCATGAAACGCGACGTTTGCTTCCTTGCTGCCGCTCTTCTGGCGACTCTTTTCATGGCGGGCTGCTCCACCATCAAGGAGGGCGCCAAGGACACGTACGATTTCATGTTCGATCGGGAACCCAAATCCGGGCCCATGTTCACCGAGGACGACACCCCCATCATCGAACTGAACAGCGATGCAGCGGACAGCCTGTTCTACAACATCAGCCAACATCACGAACTCCCCGAAGGCTCCCCCGTCTACGTACACCACTTCACCAACGAACAGGACCCGAACGACACGTCCCGCTTCGGCCGGGTAACCGCCAAGCAGGTAGCTACGCGTCTTGCTCAGCACAACCTTCTCATCACCGATGGAGCCCCGAAGCCGTTGCCAGTGAAGCCGGCCAAGATTGCAATGGATAACGCAACAGAGGAAGATACCGGATTCTTCCAGAGCGGGAAAGAGGTCAGCCCAAGGCCCGCCATGCTCACTGGAACCTATTACATCGGCGACACCGTCATTTACATGAACGCAAAAATCATCCGCCTTGAAGACAACGTCGTCATTTCCAGCAAAAGCTGGACGCTCCCCATCAACGACAATGTCCGCGAACTCCTGCCCCAACTGAAGAAACGCGGTGGATTGGAACCTGCTGTCCGAGACACTTTTTGAGCAGCCTGAGCATTTTCCACTTTATTTTATTTTTGACTTGAAATTGATTTTGAATCTCAATATCATTAAAAACACAATGGCGATAACGCAACGAGGAGAACCCCCATGACCCCAGCAAGAGAACTCGGAATACTGAACAGGGAGGGAATGAAAGCCCTGTCCGACGGGAATATAGGCAACGCCACGTTCCTTCTGTCCCAGGCGCTGGACAAGGCCAAGAGCTTCCGAACCAGGCTCAACGAAGCCAAGATCCATAACAATCTGGGCCTGGCAGCCCTGATATCCGACAACCCGGCCAAAGCCAGTCGGCATTTCGACAAAGCCCTTGAGTGCGTGATTTTGGAAATAGGAAAGGACAATCACCTTTATCGATCCATCGTAAAAAACCAAACCAAGGCCAACACAAACCAGGGTGCGAACTCATGAGCAACAAACTTTCCATTTCCTCCAAGTCGGCGACTTCTTTCGCACGAAAGGCCTTCTCCGCTTTTGCCAGCACTCCCAAGCCCCGGACAGGCAAGCCGGACAAACAGGAATCCCATTTCCGACCCCGGAATCAGAGAGCATAAAAAAAGGACCGCCGCTCGGCGGTCCTTCTCGCGTTTGAACCTTATTTCTTCTTTTGGGCCGCCGGCTTGGCCTTCTTCTCCAGCTTTTCCGCCTCAGCCGCCATTGCTTCCCATGCCGCGGGCGTCTCTCCGAAGTGTTTCCTGGCCTCCCTGAAGCCCAGGTTGAAGGCCTTGACGTTCACGGCCCTGATCTTGGCCGGCAAGGCTTCCTCCATACTCTTGCGCATGACGGTCTGCCTGGCGAACGGCAACAAACGGGAAAGCGCACCGAGTACAATGGTGTTCATGGCCTGCGGCACACCTATTTTGTCCTTGGCCATCCTGGTGAACGGCAGCGCCAGATAGTGGTTGGTGGGGGGCTGGGCCACAAGATCGGACTCCAAGACCAACACCCCGCCCTGCTTGAGGTATGGATAATAAGTGTTACACGCCTCCTGTGACAAAGCCACCAGCAGGTCCAGGTTTTCGGCCTTCGGGAAACTGATGCGCTCAGTGCTGATCACCAGATCGCAACGGCTGGAACCGCCGCGGGCTTCAGGACCATAGCTCTGGGTCTGGGTCACATTATAACCGTGCCCCAAAGCCAACCCTGCCCCCATGACCCGGCCAAGAGTGATAATTCCCTGTCCGCCGAGCCCGGAAAACCTGATCTCGAATCGTTGCAAGTCTATCTGGTTCTTCATCTATTTCTCTCCCCTGGCCTTGCGCATTTCCGCCTTGAGCTTGTAGTACCGCTCCTCCAGGCCGGACAGATCGCGCTCCACAAAGGTGCCGATGGGGAATTTCTCTCCCCGTTTTCCCTCGTCGATCTCGTTGAAACGCTCGATGTCGACGGCATTGGATTTGATCCACTTGTACATGTCCACAGGAGTCTTGTACTTGTTCTTGCGACCGAACTGGGTGTGACAGGGAGTGATTATCTCCAGCATATTGAAGCCCGGGCGTTCGATGGCCTTGACCATGAGCTTCTCCAGCTTCCGGACGTGGAAGACCGTGCCGCGAGCCACGTAATTGGCTCCAGCCCCGCTGGCCAGGGCCACGGTATCAAAGTTCTTTTCCAACTGCCCGAACGGAGCGGTCATGGAAACCGAGCCCATGGGAGTGGCCGGAGAGCTTTGCCCGCCCGTCATGCCGTAGATGTTGTTGTTGAGCACCAATGCGGTAACGCCGATATTACGTCGGGCCGCGTGAATCATGTGGTTGCCGCCGATGGACAGCGCGTCGCCGTCTCCCATGATGCAGATGACCTTGAGCTTGGGGTTGGCCATCTTGACGCCGGTAGCGAAGGTCAGGGCGCGGCCGTGAGTGGTGTGAATGGTATTGAAATCCACATAAACCGCCAGCCTGCCGGAACAGCCTATGCCCGCCACGATGACCACGTCATCCTTGGGCAGGCCGAGCTGATGGACGCTGCGGATCAGGGTTCCAAGCACGATACCGTGGCCGCAGCCGGCGCAAAGCACATGCGGGAACTTCTTGTTGTGCCTCAGGTACTGATGAATGATTTCATTGCCGGTTATTGTCATGGCTACCCCTGCATGATGACCTTGAGGATTTCGGACGGAGCGATGATCTGCCCGTCAATACGGTTGATGGTGCGGATGGAGGCCCTGCCGCAGGCGACGCGTTTCACCTCGCGGGACATCTGCCCCATGTTCATCTCGGGCACCACAAGCCTGCCGGCCTGTCCGAGAATCTTCTCCGTTGCCCGGCGCGGATACGGAAACAGGGTCTTGAGCTTGAGAAGCCCGGCCTTGACCCCTGCCTCACGGGCCTGCAGCACGGCATATTCCGCGGAGCGGGCCACACTGCCGTAGGCAATGACCACCACCTCCGCGTCATCGGTCTGCAATTCCTCGTAAAGCTGAATATCGTAGAAGAACTGGTCGATCTTGCGATGCAGCCGCTCCATCAGGTCCACCACCTCGTCGGGACGAGACGTGGGAAATCCATTCACATCATGGGTCAGTCCGGTGACATGAAAACGATAGCCGGAACCGAGGGGCGGCATGGGCGCCACGCCGCGCACGGTCTCTTCGAACGGCTTGTACCATTCGGGCGGCATGGACGGCACGATACGGGAAACCACCTCGTATTCGTTGGGATGCGGGATCTTGATTTTCTCACGGGTATGCGCCGTAATCTCGTCAATAAGCAAAATGACCGGAGTGCGGTATTTTTCGGCCATGTTGAAGGCCGTGATACTCATTTCCAGACATTCCTGAACATCGGAAGCGGAGAGCACTATAATGGGGTGGTCTCCATGGGTTCCCCAGCGGGCCTGCTGCACATCGCCCTGGGCCGGGCTGGTAGGCAGTCCGGTGCTCGGCCCCCCGCGCATGACGTTGACCAACACCAGTGGAGCTTCGGCCATGCACGCGTACCCCAGGTTTTCCTGCTTGAGGGAGAAACCGGGCCCGGAGGTGGCGGTCATGGCCTTACGCCCGGCCAAAGACGCACCGATCACGGCCCCCATGGATGCAATTTCATCCTCAAGCTGAATAAAAACGCCGTCCTCGGTCAGGGGCAGGCGATTCGCCATTATCTCCATGATCTCGGACGACGGTGTGATGGGATAACCTCCATAAAAGGAGCATCCGGCCATCAATGCACCCTCGACAACCGCTTCGTTGCCTTGAGCGAAAATTTCCTTGTGCTTCTTGCGTCTCGGCATGAGCTTGCAATTCCTCGGTTCTTAGGAGTTGTTGGAATCCCCTGGTTTCTTGTCGGTCACCACGATGGCGAAATCAGGGCAATGCAGTTCGCAGAAACCACAGTGAATGCAGTCATCTTCACGGACGACCGAACTCTTCCCATGCACATCAAGCTCCAAAACCTTTTTCGGACAGAACTCGACGCAGACGCCACAGCCCTTGCACCAGTCCGGATAGACTGTAATTTTACTTTGTCCCTTGCTGTTTTTGGCCATAACCTCGTTCCAAATGGAAAAGTTAAACGTTACTGCTAGGTAACCGTTACATATAGGATTCGCACCTAGCACCGCAAGGTGTGTAAAGCAAGAGATATGGAATTTTTATTGATGAATTATCTTCTGAGGATCACGTCGGCGAGCGCATTTATGACGCAGGCAGCCAGGGGAGAGCCGCCTTTTCTGCCCTTGATGGAGATAAAGGGCGTATCGAGCTGCATGAGCAACTCCTTGGATTCCGAGGCGTTGACAAAGCCGACCGGCATACCCACCACCAGCATGGGGGCTGCTCGGCCTTCCGTGATGTGCTCCACCAGCCGCATGAGAGCCGTAGGCGCATTGCCGATGACCCAAATGGCGGGGGCGATGGCGCCCACTGCCACATCCACGGCAGCAAACGCACGGGTGGTGCCGTGGGAACGTGCCAGGTCGGTGACACGCCCGTCGTTCATGAGGCATTGCACTTCACACCCAAGAGGGTCCATACGGCGCACGGGAATACCGCGGCGGGCCATTTCCGTGTCCGTGACAATGGTGCAGCCCTGCTCCAGGGCTTTGAGCCCGGCCTCCACGGCGTCGCCACCAAAGCGGACGATGTCGAGCATTTCAAAGTCGGCCGTGGTATGGATCATGCGGCGCACGATCTCCCACTGCACGCCCTGGAACGGGCGCGGCTCGGGCACCTCGGAATCTATGATACGAAAGGATTCGGTCTCTATGGCTTCCGGAGAGACCTGCCGGATGATGATGTCGCCGGTCATGATGCGGTGGAAACGCCCAGGATTGCGGGCGCCGCGGAGGAACCGATGCGGTCGGCACCGGCTTCGATCATGGCCATGGCGTCCTTGTACCCCCGGATACCGCCGCAGGCGATGATGCCCACGTCCGGTCCCACGGCCTTGCGCAACTGGCGTACCTGGGAAACCATGACCCTTTCCCGGCCGTAGCCGCTGGAAGTGACCACGTATTTTGCCCCGGCTTCCACGCACAGCTTGCCCGCAGAGACCACCTGCTCGGGAGAGAGCAACCCGGCCTCCACAACGACCTTCACCGGAACCTCGCCTTTTGTGGCGGTGATGACGCCCTGAATGCTCTGGGTCACGGTCTTGTGGTCGTCAGCCAGGAAGGCTGCCAGGTCCAGAACCATACTGATTTCGCGCGCACCGAGCTTAACCGCTTCTTTCGCCTCAAAGGCCTTGACCCTCGGCAGGGTCGCGCCGGTGGGATAGCTCACCGTGCAGATGGGCAGCGGTTTTTCGTTCTTGAGCAGCCAGGTGGCCAGCTTGATATGCACCGGGTTGACCACCACTCCGTAACATCCCAGGCGCACGGCCTGAGAACAGACCGTGTCCACGTCTGCCGCCGTGGCTTCGGGCCTGAGCAGCGCATACTCTATCTTTTTGGCGAAATCCGACTGATTTTTGGTCATTTAGCGGTCCCTTGCTTGGTATCGTGACAGCTGTTTTTCTAACTTACGGCTGTACGAAGTCAAGACATAACAGATCAGAAAATACATGACCAGGATAGTCAGATATATTTCCATGGGGGCCGTCAGAGTCCTGTTGCTGACCTGCTCGGCGCAGCGGGTCAACTCAAGCACGCCGATGGTGGACGCCAGGGAGGTGTCCTTGGTCAGGGACACAAACTGGTTCACGAAGGACGGAATCATGTTGCGCAGGGACTGCGGCAGGATCACGAAACGCATGGCTTGGATGTGCGAAAGGCCGGAGCCGCGAGCCGCTTCCATCTGCCCCTTCGGCAAAGCCAGAATGCCCGCGCGCACGATCTCGGCGATATAGGCACCGGTGAATACCACCAGAGCGACCACCGTGGTCTGCAACTCGGGCACGGAATACCCCACGATGACCGGAGCCAGGAAGTAGAACCAGAAAATAAGCAGCAGAAGCGGCGTCCCACGCACCACCTCAATGTAAACCATGGCCACGTAACGGACGATCCTGTTCTTGCTGTTGCGCATCAAGCCGAACACGAGGCCGACCCAGAAGGCCAGAAAAATGGAGACGGCGGCCAACAGGATGGTCATGGCCAGACCACCCAGCGGCCCTTCGGGAAACGCCCCCCAGAGGAAATAATCGAAATTCTTTATTACCGGATCAAAACGCATGGCGGGCTCCCACTAGTACGAAATTTGTCTCAGGAAATGCTTGTTGTAGAGGTTGATGCACAACGACACCACAAGCGAGATGGACAGATAGATCAAGGTGGCCACGGTAAAGGCCTCGAAACCATGGAAGCTGTAGGATTCGATCTGCCGCGCCATGTAGAAGATATCCATGACCCCTATGACCATGACCAGGGACGAGTTCTTGATCAGGTTCAGGGATTGGGAGATGAGCGGCGGAATGATGATCCGGAAAGCCTGGGGGAGGATCACGTAGCGATAGGCCTGAATGAAGGACAGGCCGCCCGCACGAGACGCCTCAAGCTGGTTCTTGGGAATACTGTAGATGCCGGAACGGATTTCCTCGGCGATGAACGCGGCGGTGTAGACGGTCAGGGCGATGACGCCTGCGGCAAACTCGAAGTCATGGGCATAGAGCCATTTGTTCACGGCTTCCGGCAGCACCTGGTTGGAGCCGTAATACCAGAAATAAATCTGCACGAGCAGCGGCGTGTTCCGGAAAAACTCCGTAAAGGCCAGGCCGACCCACTCCAGCGGCTTGAACTTGGTCATGCGCATGACCGCCACGATGGTGCCGAGCAGCATGGCGAGCAGAAGCGACAAGGCCGAGATCTCCAGCGTCGTGATGACACCGCTCACCAGCCAGTCCGCGTATTCCCCAGACAAGACGAGTTGCCAATCAAATTGATAATTCAAAGCCCGATCCATTCCGTTTGAGGGGCGCGCCCAGAAGGCGCGCCCCGTTTACTCACAAGCTAAAAGCAGGCGCGGCTTACGGCCACAGTTCCATCTGCCAGGTAAGAGGCAGATAGTACTTGGTGTCCTTGCCGAACCATTTGTTGTAGGTCTTCTTGTAATCGCCGGTGCGCCACATCTTCATGAGTGTGGCGTTGACGAAGTCACGGAAGTTGGATTCATTTTCGGGCAGGCCGAGACCATAGGGTTCAGCGGAGATGTAGTCGCCGGCGATGACCCAGTTGTCCGGATTTTCGTCGGAGTTCTTGAGCCCCAGCAGAATGGTGGAGTCGGTGGTCACGGCGGCGACCTTGCCCTGCTTCAGGGCCAGGAAGGCCTGCGGGTAGCCCTCAAAGGAAAGCACGGTGCAATCGGGTTGCGCGGCCTTGATGTTCTTTTCGGAGGTGGACCCCTTGGCGGTGCCGACCTTCTTGCCGGCCAGATCAGCCACGGAGTTGATGCCGCTGTCCTTGGCGACAAGAATCTTCTGACCATCCATGAAATAGGTGATGGAGAAGTCGATGACGTCGTCGCGGGACAATTTGTGAGTCATGGTCGCGGCGGCGATGTCGATGGAGCCCTGAGCGACCATGGGAATGCGGGTTGCGGAAGTAACAGCCTTGACGTCGAGCTTCACGCCCAGTTCGTCGGCGATGTACTTGCAGACGTCCACGTCAAAGCCGATGATCTGGTTGGTTTTTTCATCAACATAGCCGAACGGCACGACAGCGTCCTTGACGCCGACGACCAGTACGCCTTTTCCCTTGATGGCTTCCAGGCGATCCTTGGAAGCGGCCTGCTCGGACGGAGCGTCCTTGTCGGCCTTGGGAGCGGCCTTGTCGGGGGCCTGGGAGCAGCCCATAAACGCCAGCAACATAATGGCCGCCATCAGAGGCATCAACCGTTTGGCGAACGTCTTCAGCATCTTACAACCTCCTCAGATTGTTGTTACTTTTATCCGCAGTCGCGGGATGTATTACAGGATTTCCTTAAGGAAAGCCTTTGTACGTTCATGCTTGGGATTCTTGAAGAATTCATCCGGCGGAGCCTGCTCGACAACCGCCCCGCCATCCATGAAGATGACACGGTCCGCCACTTCGCGGGCGAAGCCCATCTCGTGAGTCACGCAGAGCATGGTCATGCCTTCGCGGGCCAAGTCCTTCATGACGTTAAGCACTTCGTTGATCATCTCCGGGTCCAAGGCCGAAGTGGGCTCGTCAAAAAGCATGACCTTGGGTTTCATGGCCAGGGAACGGGCGATGGCGACGCGCTGCTGCTGGCCGCCGGAAAGTTCGGCGGGATACTTGTGGGCCTGGTCGTGGATGCCGACACGCTCCAGGAGAGACAGGGCAACCTTTTCGGCTTCGTCCTTGTCCACACCCTTGACCTTGATTGGGGCCAGGGTGACGTTCTTCAAAACCGTCAGATGCGGGTAAAGATTGAACTGCTGAAACACGATGCCGATCTCGGCACGCAGGTTGTTGATGTTCACGCTCTTGTCATGGATATCCTTGCCGTCAAAGAGAATGGTCCCTTTCTGGTATTCCTCCAGACGGTTGATACAGCGAATGAACGTGCTCTTGCCCGAACCGGACGGGCCGCAGATGACCAGCACCTCGCCCTTTTCCACTTTTTCCGAAATGCCCTGCAGGACATGGAAATCGCCATACCACTTGTGAAGTTTGCTAACTTCGATCATTGCCATAATAGATTCACTCCAAAATATTGTATGATGCCCTGACAGAAAAACCGCGCAACAGTTCCAGCGCGGTCTCCGTGTCGGGGAGGTCTCCACATTAGCCCAACACTTATGCTCTGATGTTGCAAAAAAGTCAAGGTAACAAGTAATTTCAAGAGACTTGACCCAACTTGTTTCCATTTATGTAACCACACTCACCCCTCCCCTTGTCGTCCACAGAGACAAGAAGCGCCAAAAGGCCCGCCGGGCAAGGTTTTCATTCCTTCACCAGTATCCAGTTCCGTTCGGAAACAGACCAAAAACAAATTCTCATTTTGCGAAAACACCAAAAGACAACTCGCGCATGAGAAAATATGGCTGAAATTAGCACACGCGCCAGACTTCAGCCAGCCCTTTCTATTTTTCAGGGGATATTGAGGGGAAATTATCCGTGAACTCGACGCCCAGATCAGGGAGGACCCACATGGCTGCCGCCGACGGAAAGGATTTTTGCAAAATGTCCCGGCCCTCATTCGGGCCGGCGATGAAAAGCGTCGTTGCCAGGGCATCGGCCAATTCCGCATTTTCGGCCACCACCGTGACGCCGATGCTTTGCGATGCCGACCGCAAAGTTCCCACGTCCAAAATATGATGCCTGCGCACTTCCTTCCCGTTTTCTTCATGAATTATATATTGATAATAGTCACCGGAGCCGCAGACGCCCTTTTCACGCACGGAAATGGCGCCCAAGACACGATCCTCCCGCGGGTGTCGGATACCCACGGTCCAATCCCTGTCCCCGAAGCAATAAAAGTCGCCCCCTGCCTCCACGATGCCGGCCTTGATCCCGCTTCTGCGCAGGCTGGCAACGGCAGCGTCAATGACGGCCCCCTTGGCGATGCCGCCAAGGTCGATGGCCATGCCATGCTTGGGCAAGGTCACCCTCCGCTCCCCGGGATCAAGCCGCACAAGCCTGTAGTCGATGAGAGTACGCTTGGCCTTGGCCACCTCTTCGCTGCGTGCGAAATACAAGGGCGACACCGTGACCGCGCCAATGGTGATGTCGAAGATTCCATGGGTCTTCCCACCGAAGTCCAAAGCGCGCTCGATAAGGGCGTAGGCATTCTCGGAGACACGTGCGCCGCGCCCTCCGGCCCTGAGGTTCACCCGACCGACCGAGCCCTCCCGGTAGCGAAAATCGAATTCGTGCTGCAAGGTGGCGATACGTTCCCTGGCCTTGGTGGCAGCCTTGTCGGCCACGTCTTTGTTCGGAGCCTCCAAGGTCATGTGCAGCACCGTCCCCATGGCCGAGCCGCCATAATGATAGAGCCCGTCGGCGCTCTGCTTTGCAGGGGCATCCAACTGCAGGGGAGCAAAGGCCAACAGCGCCACCATGACGGCCAGCCCCACACCACTCACAGTCCGACGGTCGAACACTTCACTGCGGCGCAAAGAACTCATAAGCATGGGCACGCACAACGCCAGCCCCACGATGCCGAAAATCTTGAACACCGGAGCCACGGCCATGGAATGCTCCAGCACCAGCCCCCCGGCCAACGGACCGAGCACGAACCCAAGACTGGCCGCACCGTTGGCAACCCCGAACACCCGCCCCTGGTCGCGGCTGGACAGGGCCGCAAGGCTCATGGTGGCGGGGATGGAAATGACGCGACCAACTCCGATTCCAGCTCCAGACAGCACCACGCCCCACAGGGAATGCAACTCGCCGAGCAGAAACAGGCTCACGGAACTGATCAGAATGCCGAGAGCCGCGGTCAGCGCCTGTCCGGAAAGCCGAATACGCCCGGGAATAAGGGCCAACCCCACGCATGCCACGAAGCTCGGTACCGTACAAATCAACCCAATGACCAAACTGTCCTTGGAAATTTCCTGGGCCAACATGACTGGAAAAAAGGCCAGCAGCACGGCCACTCCGGCGGTGCGTCCCACAATGGCCAGCAGCAATTCGGCGAACCCGGTCTCCTGCTCCGGAGCCGCTTCGGATTCCTGCCGAGGCTTCTGAGCCAGACGGGTATGCAGGTCTTGAGGGACATAACGCAGGAAAACAGCCAACCCCACGAGCATGGTTGCGGACAAAAAGAGAATCACCGGGGTGAAGGAGCGGTTATAGTACAGCACTCCACCCAGGAGCGGCCCCAAAAAAAAGGCTGCGTTCATAAGGGCAGAATAGCGTCCAAAAACCACGCCCAGCCGGTCCTTGGACGTTGCGGCCCCGAGAACGGCCATGCTCACGGGCTTGATGAACCCGCCGGCCAGGCCCAGGCCGAACTGGAGCACATGGAACCAGTAAATTCCTGAAATAAAGAAATGCATCAGGGGGAGGAGCGCGCCGACCACCGAAGCCCAGAGCAGCACCGGACGCGGCCCTAGACGGTCCGCCCAGAAGCCCGCCAGGGGCGCGAGTATGAGGCGGGCGAGAAAATACCCGGAGAAGGCCGTTCCTATCCATGTCCCGCCCACCTTGGCGTCAAAGCCGAACAGGGGCAACGCAAAGGAAAGCACCCCAAGGCCTACGGTTCCGAGAAAACCGGCGACCATGACTGCGGTCACGGCGTTTGTATTGGTTGCGGCGCCATTATTCACAAGGCACCTCCTGTTGAAAGCCGCTAATGTTTTTCCAGGCTGCGCATGACAAATTGGCAGGCCTCTTCATACAGTCCGGGAACATCATAAGGAGTCAGGAATACGGTACGGACCGCACCGATAATACAGCCGTAGATCATGAAGGCGGTCTCTTCCACGGGAACGGCCGCAATCGAGCCGTCTTCAATGCCTCGACGCAAGTGCAGTTCTATCTCCTCCATGAGAAGCTTGAATTTTTCGCCGATCGTTTCACGGTCCAGGTCCGGATTGTCGTCGCTGAACGGGGAACAGCGGATCAAGGTGGGAAAAGTTGCCTGGTTCTGCAGGGTGAAATCGAGATATGCCTTGACGAACAGGCCCACCGCCTGTTTGCCATCCTCGGCCGTGGCCGTCCTCGTTCGCAACATCCGAAGCATGGAGTCTATCATTTCCTGCCCCGCCACCATGAACAGGTTCTCCTTGCTGCCGTAATAATGGGAAACCAACCCTGCGGCCACCCCCGCCCGCTCGGATATCATCTTCATGGTCGTGCCGGCGTATCCGTACTTGGCGAACAGTTCCTGAGCTGCAACAAGGATGTTTTCTTTCTTGGTCATACCCTACTCTCTTAAAGAACATGCCGCGAAAACGCGGCGAAATAACTTCCAAATGCACATGCCGCGCCGGTATCCCACAATCCATGGCCCCCCGACGGTCTTCTCACAAGAGCAAAGGCCGTCGCCCCATGCACAGCATGTAATCCCAATTTATTAGTATGCTTAAAAAATTACATCAAGCCAAAATATATTTTCCGACAATACAATCGGATAGGTTGGGCATCTATTCACGTTTTCCGCCGATCTCCACTTCCGTGGTGAGCAATCCTGAAACGAATCGAAACCTTGTTTTCCTGGTTGATTTGACAAAAAAGTGCGCCATCCAAAGCGGATAAGTAAGAAAAAGACACGATAAAGGTCAAAATATGAAAAAGAAGTCAAGTATTTTCACTGAATTGATTGACCGTTCAATTAAGCCATGTTACAAGGGTTATCAGGTTTACATTCTTGCCACAAGCTCTGTCCGCTTTCTCAAAAATGTAAACAAGTGACAAGTCGAAGAATGCGTAACAACCTATAATCACCGGATTTTCCGGAAAGGCGAAGACCATGCATCCGATTCGTACCAAACGTCGCTTCGCGACAAAACGAAACATCGGAAACAGGTATTCGGCTACAAGATTTTCCCTGCGGTCCAGGCGCCCGCGCCCGAACGGCGGCAAGCGCGTCGTCAGTGCGCCCGCCACTCCGGTGAAGGCTTTGGGCCAGTTCAGGTTTCACTGCGCATCAATCCCGGGGTTTGCAACGCGCCCCATCCCGCAAGCATCGTCACCCTACTCTCCGCCCCCACGAACCCGCAACAGGGCTTCGTATCCAGGCGGCATTCACTGTAACCGGCCCCTGCTTCAACAACTTCGAAGCGAGGGGCGCACGGGCCGGACAACGGCGCCTGCCCCTTCCATTCCCGAACGGACTTTCTTCGTTCGACGGCTCAAATTCGACAACGCGTGTTCGGCGGCCCTCATCACCGCCAGACAGATCACGCGCACCAATTCCCATAGGCATAAGAATATACGATTATCCAAGTCGCTCAAGGCCCTGCCGGGCTTGATGATAGGCAACTAACCCGGCATCCGGCGCGCAAACGGCCTGCGCCGGATGTAGGTTGATCGGCCCCTTATACTGTTTTGGATATCCTTCTCCGGACCACATGCTCCCGGCATGCGGGGTCTTGAGATTCACCCGAAACACTTGGATCAACTGCGGAGAATCCGCAAAAAAGGAGAGTAGTTATGTCCGTGGATGCAACCATGCATGTCGTGCGCCCGTCCAAACGCGACGCTGTTCTCGACTGGCTGCAGATGCTCACCGGAGCAGGGCTTATCCTGTTCATGTGGTGCCATATGCTGCTGGTCTCGTCGGTGGTCATCTCACCGAAAATCATGAACGCCATCGCATACTTTTTCGAAGCCACCTACATGGCTCAGGTGGGCGGCCCCCTCATATTCCTGACCTTCCTGCTGCACTTTGTGCTCGCGGCGCGCAAGATCCCCTTCCGGGCCGATGGGCAAGTCACCATCTGGCGACACGCCAGAATGATAAAGCACAGAGATACCTGGTTGTGGGTCATCCAGGCTGTCACCGCCATGGTCATCCTGGTGCTCGGCTCCATTCACATGTGGGTGGTACTCACCGACCTGCCCATCACCGCCGCCAAGTCCGCAGCACGCATCCAAAGCGGATTCTGGTTCATTTTCTACATGATCCTGCTGCCCTGCGTCGAACTGCACGTGAGCATCGGGTTCTACCGAATTGCCGTGAAATGGGGTTTCGTCAAGGACAGCGGCCGCTCCGCTTTCAAAAAGGGCGAGAATACGCTTTTCCTGACCTTCATGGTCATAGGCGTCATCACCCTGATCCGCTTCATGCTTCTGGGCTAGGGAGGTTCAAACATGCAGACATTCTATTCCGATCTCCTGGTCATCGGCGCAGGCCTGGCCGGTGAACGCGTGGCGGTCGAAGCCGCGGAAAACGGCTTCAACGTCATATGTCTTTCCATTGTCCCGGCCCGCCGTTCCCATTCCTCGGCGGCGCAGGGGGGCATGCAGGCGGCCCTCGGCAACTGCGCCATGGGCGAAGGCGACAACACGGACGTGCATTTCGGCGACACGGTCAAGGGTTCCGACTGGGGCTGCGACCAGGAAGTCGCCCGGCTCTTCGCGGACGCCGCCCCCATTGAAATGCGCCGCCTGGCCCACTGGGGCGTGCCCTGGAATCGCGTGGTTCCCGGCCAGTCCTTTTATTTCAAGGGCGGCCAGAAATTCGAAAAATTCGAAAACCCGGAAAATGAGGGACTGATTACGGCCCGGGCTTTCGGCGGCACCGCCAAATGGCGCACCTGCTATACCTCGGATGGAACGGGTCACGCAGTCATGTGCACCATGGACAACCGCTGCGCCGAACTGGGCATCAACGTGATGGACCGCAAGGAAGCCGTCGCCCTGATACACGATGAAGAGACCTGCATGGGGGCGATCGTCCGCTGCCTGCGCACAGGCAAACTGGAAACATATCTGGCCAAGGCCACTGCCATCTGCACCGGTGGATTCGGCCGTATCTACAAGGCCACCACCAATGCGGTCATCTGCGACGGAGGAGGCCACATCCTGGCTCTGGACACCGGAATGGTGCCCATCGGCAATCCCGAGGCCATCCAGTTCCATCCCACGGGCATCGTTCCCACGGACATCCTGGTGACCGAAGGTTGCCGCGGCGACGGCGGCACCCTGCTTGACGTCAATGAAGAACGCTTCATGCACATCTACGAGCCGGAAAAGGCCGAACTGGCCTCCCGCGACGTGGTCTCCCGCTGGATGACCCATCACATGCGCGAAGGCAAGGGCGTCAAGAGTTCCTATGGCGAGCACCTCTGGCTGGACATCCGGCATTTGGGCGACCAGCACATCTCCCACAAACTGCGCGAAGTGGACGACATCTGCCACCACTTCCTGGGCATCGATCCCCGCAAACAACTCATTCCGGTTCGTCCGACCCAGCACTACACCATGGCCGGCATCCGCACCAACAAGGATGGCGCGGCCTACGGCCTCAAAGGCCTGTTCAGCGCGGGCGAGGCGGCCTGCTGGGATATGCACGGCTTCAACCGCCTGGGCGGCAACTCCCTGGCCGAAACCGTGGTCGCAGGCGGTATCATCGGTGACAAGATTGTGGAATTCCTCAAGGGATACGAGACCAAGTTCAAGACAGAAATCATCAACCAGCAGTACAGACGTCAGGAGCAGCGCATCAAGGATCTCATCTCCGGCCGCAACGGCAATGAAAGCGTCTACGACGTGCGCCACGAAATGCAGGAAGCACTCATGAAGGGCTGTTTCGTATTCCGTAACGGACCGGACCTGGAAGAGACCGTCGAAACCCTGGAAAAATTGCTGGACCGCTCGTCTCGAGTTGGCCTGCACTCCGACGGCGCGGGCGTAAACCACGAACTGGGCTCCGCACTCAAGATCCGGGGACAGATCAAGCTGGCCATGTGCATCGCCACAGCCGCCCTGAACCGCACGGAATCCCGCGGTTCCCATAACCGTGAAGACTTCCCGGAACGCAACGACCGCGACTGGCTGACCCGAACCCTGGCCTATTGGCCCACGGAAGACGCCGCCAAGCCGGACCTCATGTACGAGGATTCCTCCCAGATCTTCGAAATTCCCCCGGGCGATCGCGGCTACGGCGGCGGCACCATCATCCCGGCGGATGAAAACATGGTCAAGGAACGGACCATCACCAAAAAGTAGCAACCCATTCCAATAGAGGAAGCAATCATGGGACGAGAACTGCAATTCGAAATATTCCGGTACAACCCTCAGAAACCAGAGGTTGCCCCCCGGATGCAGACCTACAAGCTTGAAGAAACGCCGAACATGACCCTGTTCATCGCCCTGAACAGGCTGCGCGAGGAGCAGGACCCGAGCCTGATCTTCGACTTCTGCTGCCGAGCTGGCATCTGCGGTGCGTGCGCCATGGTCATCAACGGACGACCGGGCCTGGCCTGCCAGACCAAGACAAAGGACCAGTCCGGCAAGATCACCCTGCATCCACTGCCGGTCTACAAGCTCATCGGCGACCTGGCCGTGGACACGGGCGTCTGGTTTCGTGAAATGTACGCCAAGACGGAATCCTGGGTCCACACGTCCAAGATCTTCGATCCCACCAAAGAAGAGGAACGCATGGACAACAAGGTGGCCGAGGACATCTACGAGTTGGAACGCTGCATTGAATGCGGCTGCTGTGTGGCCGCCTGCGGCACGGCCCGCTTGCGCGACGACTTCCTGGGCGCAGCGGCCCTGAACCGTATCGCCCGCTTCCACATAGACCCGCGCGACGAACGCTCGGATAAACAGTTTTTCGAACTGGTGGGTAACGACGCCGGCGTGTTCGGGTGCATGGGCCTGCTGGCCTGTGAAGACGTCTGCCCCAAAGAACTGCCCCTGCAGAACCAGCTCGGGTTCCTGCGCCGCAAGATGGGCATAACCGCAATCAAGGAAATCTTCAGGAAATAGTCATGCGAACCATCCAAGCAAAAGACATCATCGAGGCCGTGGCCTCCATGTGCATCAAGGCCAACACCGAACTGCCCGACGACGTGCGGGCCAAGTTCGAACAGGCCATGGCAGAGGAAGACTCCCCTTCGGCCAAGGAAGTGCTGCGCCAGCTGCTGGAAAATGCGGACCTGGCCGCCGAAACCAAACTGCCCCTGTGCCAGGACACAGGACTCGCGGTCTTCTTCGTGGAAATCGGGGAGGATGTGGTCGTCGAGGGCGGCAACCTCAAGGAGATCATCAACGAAGGCGTGCGTCGCGGATACGGCGACGGCTTCCTGCGCAAATCCTCCTGCGATCCGTTCACCCGCGCCAACACCGGCGACAACACTCCGGCCATCATCCACTTCGACATCGTGCCCGGCGATAGGCTCAAGATATCCTACATGGCCAAGGGCGGCGGCGCCGAAAACATGAGCCGCGTGACCATGCTCGCCCCGGCCCAAGGCTGGGAGGGCATCAAGAAATACGTCATCAACCGAGTTGCCGAGGCTGGGCCCAACCCCTGCCCGCCCACCATCATCGGCATCGGTATCGGCGGAACCTTCGACCACGCGGCGCGTATCTCCAAGAAGGCACTCCTGCGCCGCCTGGACGACACCCATCCTGACCCGCAGATTGCGGCCATGGAAAAGGAACTGGAAGAGGACATCAACCAGCTGGGCATCGGCCCCATGGGCCTGGGCGGCAAGACCACCGTGCTGGGCGTGAAGATGGCCGTGGAACCCTGCCACCTGGCCAGCCTGCCCCTGGCCGTCAACGTCCAATGCCACTCCCAAAGGCATGAGGAGGTGGAACTGTAATGGCTGAATACGAACTGAAAACACCGCTCAAGGACGAGGATCTGGCCAAGTTGAAGGCTGGGGACGTGGTCAAACTCACCGGCCACATCTACACGGCCCGCGACGCAGCCCACAAACGGCTCGTGGACCTGCTGGACAAGGGTGAAAAACTGCCTTTCGAGCTTCAGGGAGCGGTGGTCTACTACGTGGGCCCCAGTCCGGCCCCTCCGGGCCGTCCCATCGGTTCGGCAGGCCCCACCACCAGCTACCGCATGGACACATACGCTCCTCGCCTGCACGGCTTGGGCCTGAAGGCCAGCGTGGGAAAAGGCAAGCGCAATGAAGAAGTGAGGCAGGCACTCAAGGATCACACCGCCGTATACTTCGGAGCCACCGGAGGCGCGGGCGCCCTGCTCTCCAAATGCATCACCAAGGCCGAAGTCATTGCCTTCGACGATCTGGGACCGGAAGCCATCCGCGAACTCACCGTGGAGAACTTCCCCCTGCTGGTGATCAACGACTCCCATGGCGGAGAACTGTACGTACAGCCGGACCGCAAGGCCGCCGGCATAGAATAACCTGCAAACACCACCTGATACGGAGGAAACAATGGCTCTCTTCACCAAACAGGAAGCTCTGGATTACCATTCCGAAGGAAGACCCGGAAAAATCGAAGTCGTGCCCGTAAAACCGTGCGCAACCCAGAAACATCTGTCCATGGCCTACAGCCCGGGTGTCGCCGAATCATGCATGGCCATCCACGGCGATAAGGATTTGGCATACAAATACACCGGACGCGGCAATCTGGTGGCCGTGGTTTCCAACGGCACCGCCGTCCTGGGCCTGGGAAACATCGGCCCGGAAGCGGGCAAACCGGTCATGGAAGGCAAGGGTGTGCTCTTCAAGGTCTTCGCGGACGTGGACGTCTTCGACATCAACCTGGCCGAAACCGACCCCGACAAGATCATCGAAATCGTCAAGGCCCTGGAGCCCACCTTCGGCGGTATCAACCTTGAAGACATCAAGGCCCCGGAGTGCTTCTACATCGAGGAACGCCTCAAGGAGGAAATGAACATCCCGGTCTTCCATGACGACCAGCATGGAACGGCCATCATCTCCGGCGCGGGCCTCATCAACGCGGCCGAAATCACCGGCAAGAAGATCGAAGACATGCGCCTGGTGGTTTCGGGCGCCGGCGCAGGAGCCATAGCCTGCACCAAGTTCTACGTCTCCCTGGGCATCAAGCCGGAAAACATCGCCATGTTCGACTCGCGAGGGCATTTGAACAAAAGCCGCATCGATCTCAACGAACAGAAAAAGGAATTCGCCACGGCCAAGGAATACAAGAACATGGCCGAGGCCATGAAGGGGGCGGACCTGTTCCTGGGACTGTCCGTCAAAGGCATGGTCACCAAGGACATGGTCAAGTCCATGGCCGATTCCCCCATTATCTTCGCGTGCGCCAACCCGGACCCGGAGATCACCTACACCGACGCCAAGGAAGCCCGCCCGGACTGCATCATGGGTACCGGCCGCTCCGACTTCCCAAACCAGGTCAACAACGTGCTCGGCTTCCCCTTCATCTTCCGCGGCGCCCTGGACGTCAACGCGACCACCATCAACGAGGAAATGAAGATCGCCGCCGCCCGGGCAATTGCCGACCTCGCCAAAGAGCCCGCTCCGGATTACGTCTGCGAAGCGTTCGGCGTGGACAAGCTGGAATTCGGCATGGACTACATCATTCCCAAGCCGCTGGACCTGCGGCTCATCGAGTGGGAATCCGCAGCCGTGGCCAAGGCGGCCATGGAAACCGGCGTCGCCCGCAAAAAACTGGACCTGGACGAATACCGCAAGGAACTTCGGGAACGTCTGGCAGCCTCCAGGGACCGGGTAGGCACATTCGGAGGGACCTATAGCATCGACATCTAGACCGCAGCCATGAGGAGGGCCCTGGACAGGGCCCTCCCCGCCGCATGAAGCCGGTCCGACAACGGCAGAGGATTAAGAGATTCCGTATGCAGCCTCCCGGCTGCACAAGCTCAAGAGAGAGGATGATATGAGTGCAAACGCTGATGCAGGCAACGGCAGAAAGATAGGGTTCTTCCTTGGACCCGCCATTTTCATCGTCATGCTGTTGCTGCCCGAACCCGCAGGCATGAAACCCGAGGCGTGGAAAGTGGCGGCAGTCACTGTTCTGATGGCCATTTGGTGGATCACCGAAGCGATTCCCATTCCGGCGACATCGCTTTTGCCCATCGCCCTGTTTCCCATGCTCGGGGTCATGAAATCCAACGCGGCTACAGCACCGTACGCCAACCATCTCATCTACCTGTTCATGGGCGGCTTCTTCATCGCCGTGACCATGGAACGATGGAATCTGCACCGCCGTGTGGCCATCCACACCATCCGCATGGTCGGCACCAGCCCGGGACGTATGACTCTCGGCTTCATGATCGCCACGGCCTTCCTGTCCATGTGGGTATCCAACACGGCCACCACCATGATGATGGTTCCCATCGGACTGGCCGTCATCCAGCAGGCCACCGGTTTCGACTCCAAGACTCTGAAGGCCTGCCCTTCCACCGGCCCGGAATACAATTTCGGCAAAGGCCTGATGCTGGGTATCGCCTACGCGGCCTCCATGGGGGGCGTGGCCACCATCATCGGCACCCCGCCGAACACGGTCATGGTCGGTATGGTCGAAAAGATGTTCGGGGTACAAATCGGTTTCGGCCAGTGGATGATGTTCGGCGTTCCCCTGTCCGTCATCATGCTCGCCATTTCCTGGCTGCTGATGACCAAGGTTCTGTTCCCCACCGGAGATATGGAACTGGCGGGCGGCCGCGCCATCATCGAGGAAGAGCTGCACAAGCTCGGCCCCATGAAGAAGGAAGAAATGCGCATCGTGCTCACCGGCTCCTTTGTGGCCGCCTTCTGGCTGTGCCGAGGTTTCATGAAGAAATGGGCCTGGGTGCAGGACACCATTCCTCACTTCGGCATGATCCATGACGCCACCATAGGTATCCTGGGCGCTCTCCTGCTTTTCTGCATCCCATCCAACTTCAAAAAGGGCGAATTCCTCCTGGACTGGAAAACCGCGGTCAAAATTCCCTGGGACGTGATCCTGCTCTTCGGCGGCGGCCTGGCCATCGCCAACGGTTTCGCCAAGACCGGCCTGGCGACTTACATCGCCGGCCAGCTCAGCGGGCTGGAAGGAGCCAGCATCATCATTTTTGTCGGCGCTGTCGTGCTCATCACCATTTTCCTCACGGAAATCACCTCCAACACCGCAACGGCGACCCTGTTGGTTCCCATCATGGGCTCGGCCGCCATCGCCATGGGCGTACACCCCTTCGCAACCATCGTGAGCGCATGCGTTGCGGCGTCCTTCGCATTCATGCTTCCGGTGGCGACCCCGCCCAACGCGGTCATCTTCGGTTCCGGCTGCGTCACCATCAAACAGATGGCCAAGGCAGGCCTGTGGCTGAACATCATCGGCACCCTGCTCATCACGGCGTTCACCGTCTACCTGCTCCCGGCCCTGTGGGGCATCGATCTGCACGTCCTGCCTGAGTGGGCGGTGATCCCCAAATAGGAACACCCCTTTTTGCGGCGGCTTTCCCCCCGGATGGCCGCCGCAATTGCAAAACGGACATCAACCTGAACCGAGCTGAACTCGCACGGAGAACATATACATGTTTAACAGGCGATACGTTCCAACAGCCGTCGCGGTTGCCGTGCTCCTGGCAACGGCTGCGGTGGGTTACATGAGAACAGAAGCGAAAACCGAGATGCCCGTCAGGATTCTGTTCAAGAACAACGGCGGCAACGTCATCTTCTCCCACCTTGTTCACCACCGAAACTACGAAATAGCCTGTGCGGAATGCCACCATGAAAGCGCAGGCGCAGGGGGACAGACCCTGGCCTGCGGTTCCTGTCATCCGGTGGCCTTCGACGACGATTTCGTAAAAAGGCACATCGCCTCCTTTCCGGACAAACAATACTGTGTGCAATGTCACCATACCGAATACGACGAAATCATCTTCGACCATGACGAACACGAAGAATATGCTGACGACTGTCGGTCCTGCCACCACGATGAGAGCATAGAGCCCGAACCCCAAAAGTGCGGCAACTGTCACGAAGGCCAGCGGGACGGGGACATGCCGGGATTGGCCGAAGCCGCCCACGCCCGCTGCCACACCTGTCACGAGGATATGTTCGAGCAGGGGCTCACCAGCTGCAAATCCTGCCACAAGGAAGTGGATATGACCCTATACCAGGGCGACTATTCCTCATGCGCCCAATGCCATGACGGTCCCACCAAGGATCTCGTGCTCACCCGCATGAACGCCTTCCACGACCAGTGCATGGATTGCCATGAAAAGGAAGGCAGGGGACCTTATGGCGAAGGTTCCTGCAACAAGTGTCACATTCGATAAGATGGAGAAAGCCATGAAACTTTTTGAATCCATCGTCCGCGAGGGGCCCCTCAAGGTCCTGCCCGCGCCCCAGGTGGTTCGTGTACCCATGTCCTGCCACCGCCCGGAAGTCCAGTGCGGACAGGACGTGGCCCGGGGCGTCCACATCGGCGGAGGACGCTATGCTCCCATTTCCGGCACGATCACCGAGGTTCATCCTTATTACATATGCATCACGGCAGGCAAAGAAGTACAGCCCGTGCCCAAGGACTTGTCCGGCCTCAGGGGCGACGCTCTGCGGCAGGTGCTCGGCGAATTGGGGGCCAAGCTCCCGCAGGGTCCGACCGACACCCTCATCATCAACGGTGTGGACCCGGAGCCGGGCGTCACGGCCTTCACCCACATGCTGACTGAATTCGGCAGCGTGCTGAGCCTGGGTCTGGAGACCGCCAGGAAAATCTATAACCCCGCAAAATGCGTCCTGGCCGTGGAGCAAGGCAGACCCAACAGCCTGAACGGCTGCGATCCCGTCCATATCAAGGAGGGATACCCCAACGGATTGAATCCGCTGGTGGTTGCGGCCGTCACCGGCAAGGAAGCTCCTGAGGACACGGTGGTCCTCTCCGTGGGAACTCTATTCGAACTGGGCCGAATCATGGAAACAGGCCTGCCCTGCGTGGACGTGGTCCTCACGGCCAACGAGCGGAACTTCGTGGTCACCGTCGGAACTCCTGCCGACACAGTCCTGTCCGAGGCGGGCCTGAGCGTGCGGGACGGCGACACCCTGGTACTCGGCGGACACATGCGAGGCGAAGCGGCCCACTCCCCGCAGCAGGGCGTGGACAAAAACACCTACGGCCTGTTCGTGATCAGGAAAGGCGAATACCCGGCAGTGATCGATGCCCCCTGCATTGGCTGCGGTGAATGCATTCAGGTCTGTCCGGCCCGCATCGATCCGTCCACCATTTCGGGCTATGCCGAGTTCCGCATGTACGAAAAATGCGCCGACCACGACATCGACGCCTGCATGGAATGCGGCATGTGCGGGTTCTTCTGCATCTCCCGCCGCCCCCTGCTCCAATACATCCGGCTGGCAAAACAACATCTGGCCTTTGCCGCCCAGTGCGAACTCGAACCCCAAAGGGAGGGATAGGATGAAACCGTTGCCCCCTACCCTGACCGTCACTGCGCCACCCCACGCCCATTGCGGAAAAACCGTGAAGGGCCGCATGCGCGCCATACTCATCGCCATGATGCCCGCAGCCCTGCTGGCGGTGCACCACTTCGGCATGGATGCCCTGCGCGTCATGTGTCTGGGCGCGGCCGCCGCAGTGGTGGCCGAGTTTCTCTGCGATCAGATCATGGAACGCCGGTCCCAGGTGGACGACCTGCACGCCTTCACCGTGGGCCTGACCTTCAGCTTTCTGCTCCCCGCCTCCGCCCCATGGTGGATGGTCGTCTTCGGCAGCGCCGTGAGCATCATCATGGGCAAAATGATCTTCGGCGGCCTGGGCGGCAGTCCCCTCTGCGCCCCGCTTGTGGGCTGGGCCGTGTGCAGCCTTTCCTGGCCCGCGCACATGGATATCAACGCCTCCATGCTGACGTCTGAACTCAACTATCCGCTGTCGCAACTCAAACACTTCGGCGTGGAAGCCATCAAGGGTTACGACCTCGACTCGCTCATGGTGGGCAGGCAGCTCGGCGGGTTGGGCGCAGTGCAGACCGGAGCCTTGTTCATCGGCGGCCTGTTTCTGGCCATCCGCAAGCACATCAAGGTGGGCGTAAGCGTAGGCATGCTCGCGGGCGTACTCCTCACCGCAGGCCTGTTCCGCATGGCCGATCCCGCACAATACGCCTCGCCCATGTTCCACCTGCTCACAGGCAGTGTTATATTCGGAGCCTTTTTCCTGGCCACTGACCCCTCCAGTTCGCCCATGCGCAAGATCCCGGCCGCCCTGTTCGGGCTCACGGCCGGAGTCCTGGTCATCATAATCCGGGTCTACGGCGTGTATCCAGACGGTACGCCCTACGCCATCCTGCTGGCCAACCTGGCTGCGCCGCTGTTGGACCGCATCAAGCCGAAACCGTTCGGCAAAAAGGCCGCAGGGAGGACTCTGACATGAAGGAAATGATCAAGATGATGGTCGTTCTGTCGGTGATCTGCGGTCTTTCGGGCCTGACCCTGGCCGCCCTCAAGAACGCTACGGAGGCACGGATCGAAGAACAGGTGCTCACCTATGTCCAGGCCCCGTCCCTGACTCAGGTGCTGCACGATTACGACAACAATCCCATCAAGGACAGAAAGAAGTTCGCCCGTCCCGGCGCTGAAGATGAAATCACTCTCTTTCCGGCCATGAAGGACGGCAAACTCACGGGTCTGGCCTTCGAAATCTTCGGCAAGGGATATGGCGGCAACATCGGGGTCATGGTCGGTTTCGACACCGCATCCGGAAACCTGTCCGGCATAGGCATCACCACCATGAAGGAAACCCCGGGCATCGGAGCGCGGATAGCCAAGCACGGCTTCACCTCCCAATTCAAAGGGCTGTCTCCCGGACGGGCCAGGCTCAAGGCTCACAATGGAGACATTGACGCCATTGCCGGGGCCACCATCTCCTCAACAGGCACGGTGACCGCCGTGCAGGAAGCCGCAAAGCTCTTTGACGCCCTGAAACCCGAAATAGCCAAGACCTGGCCGTAACGGAGGTTGTCATGAACAAACTCTGGAAGGAATTCTCCAAGGGGCTCTGGAAGGATCTGCCGCCGTTCAAGCTGGTGCTGGGGCTTTGCCCGGTACTGGCCGTTACCTCCACTGCCGAAAACGGTTTCGGCATGGGCATGGCGGTCATCTTCGTGCTCACCTTGTCCAACCTGCTGGTCTCGTTGGTACGCAATCTTATCCCGGCCAAGGTTCGCATCGCCTGCTTCATCGTCATCGCCGCCTCCCTGGTGGTGGCCGTGGAACTGCTCATGCAGGCCTATGTTTACCCTCTCTATCAGCAACTCGGCATCTTCGTTCCACTCATCGTGGTCAACTGCATCATCCTGGGCCGGGCCGAGGCCTTCGCCTCCAAGAACCCGCCTCTGCCGGCCATTGCCGATGGTCTGGGCATGGGAATCGGTTTCACCATGTCCCTGACTTTCCTGGGCGGCCTGCGGGAGTTCTTCGGCCATGGACAACTCTTCGGACATCACGTGGCCTGGGCCGGATTCGAACCGGTCAGTTTCATGGCCGAAGCGCCCGGGGCCTTCGTCTCCCTCGGGCTGCTGCTTTGTGCCATGAACTATTTCACCAACCTGCAACGCAAGCGCAAGGGACTGGCTCCCATCGACGGTCCCACGCACGACTGCGGTTCCTGTGGCGCCTGCGGTTCCAAATAGGAGGATATGACGATGCAAGAGTATTTTCTGCTGTTCATAGCCGCCATATTCGTCAACAACATCGTCCTGGCCCAATACCTGGGCAACTGCCCGTTCATAGGCACCTCCAAGGAGACCAGCGTGGCCATCGGCATGGGAGGGGCCGTGGTCTTCGTGGCCGTCATGGCCGCGGCCATCACCTGGCTGGTACAGGAGTACCTGCTGGCGCCGCTGGGCCTCGGCTTCCTCCAGACCCTGGCCTTCATCCTGGTCATCGCCTCCCTGGTGCAGTTCGTGGAGATGTTTCTCAAGAAAATGGTCCCGCCCCTGTACAAATCGCTGGGCATTTTCCTTCCGCTCATCACCACCAACTGTGCGGTCATGGGCATCGCGCTCATCTGCCAACGCAACGAATTCGGATTCGTGAAAGCCGTGGCCTTCGCCACCGCCTCGGGCCTGGGATTCATGCTCGCCCTGGTGGTGCTGGCCGGCATTCGCGAAAAGCTGGAAATACGCCGGGTTCCGAGAGCCATGCGCGGCACGCCCGTGGGGTTGGTCATGGCCGGGCTCATGTCCCTGGCCTTCTTCGCCTTCAAAGGCATGATCTAGGAGGAACGCAGATATGATCACCACTTCCGCACTGACTCTGTTCGGCCTGGGACTGGGCGCTTCCACCGTGCTGGCCGTGGCCTCCAAACTTCTCTTCGTCAAGGAGGATCCGCGCATCGCCAAGGTCGAGGATCTGCTGCCCGGCGCCAACTGCGGCGGTTGCGGCTTCCCCGGCTGCTCGGGATGCGCTGCGGCCATTGTGGCGGGCAAGGCCGCAGCCGGGGCCTGTGTTGTCGCCGACCTGGAATCCATGGCCGCCATCGCATCCATCATGGGCCAGGAAATTGAAGAACGGGAACCGGAAATCGCCTTCCGCGACTGCACGGGAGGCGCACGGGCCGAGGAACGCTTCGCCTACAAGGGCGTCATGGACTGCCAGGCAGCGCACATGCTGCACGGCGGCTCCAAGATATGCCCGGAAGGCTGCCTGGGCCTGGGCACATGCGTCAGCGTCTGCCCCTTCGACGCCATCCACATGGGGCCCGAAGGCCTGCCCGTGGTCAACCCCAACGAATGCAGGGCCTGCGGCAAATGCGCGGACGCCTGCCCGCGCGGAGTCATCTCCGTGGTCAGTATGTCCAGCCGACTGCTGCACCTCAACGAAACCACCGACTGCCTGGCTCCATGCCGACAGAAATGCCCGGGACAGATCAACATTCCCCGCTACATCGAGCAGGTAAAGGCCGGCGACTTCGAGGGAGCGGTGAACACCATCCGTGAACGCAATCCGCTGCTTATCGCCTGCGGACGCGTCTGCCCACGCCCCTGCGAAACGGCCTGCCGTCGCTCGCACGTGGACGCGCCCGTGGGCATCAACATGCTCAAACGATTCGTGGCCGACCGGGAGATGCATTCCGGCTCGCACCTGTCCATTCCCTGCGCCAAGGACACGGGCCGCAGGATTGCCGTCATCGGCGGCGGACCGGCCGGGCTTTCCTGCGCCTATTTCCTGCGCAGACTGGGACACAACCCCACGATCTTCGACGCCATGCCCGCCCTGGGCGGACAGCTTCGCTACGGCATTCCGGAATACCGGCTGCCCAAGTCAGATCTGGATTGGGAAATCCAAGGCATCCTTGATCTGGGCATCGACGTGCGCCTGAAATCCAAGTTCGGGAAAGACTACGACATCGACTCCCTGAAGGCGGACGGCTACGAGGCCGTATTCCTGGGTATCGGCGCATGGCAGGCCAGCGGCATGTACGCCGAGGGCGAAGATCTGGCGGGCGTCTGGGGCGGCATCGAATTCCTGACCGCGCACGCTCTGGGACAGAAGATCGACGTGGGCAGGAAGGTCATCGTGGTCGGCGGCGGCAACACGGCCATCGACTGCGCGCGAACCTGCGTTCGCCTGGGCGCGGAAGTGACCATGCTCTACCGCCGCACCCGAACGGAGATGCCCGCCAACCCCGAAGAAATCACAGGAGCCGAGGAAGAAGGCGTGACCTTCACCTTCCTGGCCGCCCCCACCAGGGTGAGGGGTGATGAAAACGACAGAGCCACTCACCTGGAATACAAAATGATGGAACTGGGCGAGCCGGACGATTCAGGACGCCGCCGCCCCGTTCCCGTGGAAGGCTCGGAAACCCTCATGGAAGCGGACCTGATCATTGCGGCCATCGGCCAAAAACCGGACCTGACCTGCCTCTACGACGAGAACGCCGAGACCTGCCCGGTGGAAACCACCCGCTGGCAGACCATCGTCGCCGATCCCGACACCTTCCAGACCATTGTGCCCGGCGTCTTCACGGCCGGGGACGTGTACACAGGGCCGGACCTGGTCATCTCGGCGGTAGGCGACGGGCGCAAGGCGGCCCGTTCCATCCATTATTATTTGCAGCAAGACGGCAAAATTCCCGTACCCGAACTGGTACAACGCGAACTTATCCCCTATACTCTGTTTTCTGAAATAGACGGGGTGAGCCGCAAGGAAAGGGCGCATATGCCGCACCTGTGTCATGGTGACGACCGCAACCGAACCTTCAACGAAGTTGAGGGCGCGCTCTCGGAAAGCGAGGCTCGAACCGAGGCGGACCGATGCCTGCGGTGCGGGCTGACCTGTTACGACAGGGATGTGCGCAAGGAGCCGGGCGCCGCACAAAATCTACGGGAGTAATGCCCGGATACATGAAAGCGCGCCAGGACAACGCACCGTGAATGCCTCCCTGTATCCACGGCGCACCCCCGGTGGGATTGCCTGCGAAAGCACAATCCCCGCATGACGAACGCCCCAAAGACGTCATGCACTGTACAGAACCCCGCGTCTCGAACAGAGAGGCAGGCCCCGCCGGGGGCAATCCCCATTGCACCGAGGAGAATAGCATGTCCAAAAGCCTGTACATTTCAGCCACCGAAGCCCGCAGCGGCAAGTCCGCCATCGTGCTGGGCGTCATGCAGCTGCTGTTGGCCCACATCCGCAAAGTAGTCATCTTCCGGCCCATCATCAGCGACACGGAAGAGAACGACCATGACATCAACCTGATCCGAAAACACTTCAAACTCCCGGTTCCCTACGAGCGAACTTACGCCTACAAACTGGGCGAGGCCAAAAGGATGCTCCATGAAGGCAAGCAGGCCCTGCTTTTGGAAACCATCCTGAACAAATTCAAGGAGCTGGAGGCAGAATACGACTTCGTACTCTGCGAAGGAACGGACTACCTCGGCGGCGAGGCTGCCCTGGAGTTTGAAATGAACGCGGCCATCATCAGCAATTTGGGATGCCCGGTGCTGGCCGTGGTCAACGGTCTTCGCAAAAACGCCGATGAAATCCGCGCATCCACTCTGAGCACCATAGAGACATTCGGGGAAAAAGGACTGGAGGTCATGGCCGTGATCATCAACCGCATCGGCTCGGACGTGCCTCTTTCCGTCACAGAAGAAATCATCGAAGGTGCGCGCACCAAACATCCCCTGCTGGCCTACGCCATCCCGGACGAAAAGAGCCTGGGCAACCCGACCATCAACGACGTGGTGAAATGGTTGGACGCCCGGGTGCTCTACGGCCACGGCAGACTTGACTCCCAGGTGGAGGAAATTCTGGTGGCGGCCATGCATATCAGCAACTACCTTGAATATTTGAGCGAGGGCAGCCTGATCGTCTCGCCCGGCGACCGCTCCGACATCATCCTGGCCAGCCTGGCCTCGCGCCTGTCCGCATCCTACCCGGACATTTCAGGCATCGTCCTCACCGGCGGCATCCAGCCATCGGTAAATGTACACCGGCTCATCGAGGGCTGGACCGGGGTGCCTATTCCCGTCCTCTCCGTATCCGGGCATACCTACAAGGTGGCCCAGACCCTCAATGGGTTGCATGGCACCATCGACCCGGAAAATCCCATGAAGATCGCATCCGCCCTGGGACTTTTCGAATCCTATGTGAACACCGATGAACTGCGTACCCGACTGGTCGAATCCAAGTCCCAACGCATCACCCCGCTCATGTTCGAATACACACTCATAGAAAAGGCCAAGGTCAAACGCCAACGCATCGTGCTGCCCGAAGGCTCCAGCGAACGCATTCTCCAGGCCGCGGATATCCTGACCCGCCGCGGCGTAGCCCGGATAATCCTTTTGGGAGATCCCGCGGTGGTACGCAAACTGGCTGCGGACATCGGCGTGAACCTGGGCGACGCCGTCATCATCGACCCCGCAGAATCCGAACATTTCGAAGACTACGTGGACACCTACTTCGAACTGCGCAAGCACAAGTGCCTTTCCCGCGACATGGCCCAGGACCGCATGAGCGACCCGACCTACTTCGCCACCATGATGGTCCACAAGGGCCATGCGGACGGCATGGTCTCGGGCTCGGTGACCACCACGGCCCAAACCATCCGCCCGGCCTTTGAATTCATCAAGACCAAGCCCGGCGCATCCCAGGTCTCCTCGGTCTTCCTCATGTGCCAGAACGACAGGGTGCTGGTCTACGGCGACTGTGCCGTAATCCCCAACCCCGATGAAAAGGAACTGGCCGAGATCGCCATCAATTCCGCCCACACGGCCCGGGTCTTCGGCATCGACCCCAAGGTGGCCATGCTCTCCTATTCCACGGGCGACTCCGGCACCGGCGAGGACGTGCAGAAGGTCATCGAGGCCACAGCCATCGCCAAGGAAATGGAGCCTGACCTGGCCCTGGAAGGCCCGTTGCAGTACGACGCGGCCATTGACCCGGAAGTGGCCAAAACCAAAATGCCTGGAAACCCTGTGGCCGGAAAAGCCACAGTGTTCATCTTCCCGGACCTGAATACCGGCAACAACACCTACAAGGCTGTGCAACGTTCGGTTCCCGGCTCCATGGCCATCGGCCCGGTGCTGCAGGGCCTGAACAAGCCGGTCAACGATCTGAGCCGGGGCTGCACGGTGCGCGACATCGTCAACACCGTGGCCATCACAGCCATCCAGGCGCAGGCTCAACCGGAGTAGCCGTCAGGAAAGGGGACAAGACAATGAAGATCCTGGTCATCAACTGCGGCAGTTCGTCCCTCAAATACCGGCTGCTGGACATGGAAACCGGAACCGCTCCGGCCTCGGGCATGGTGGAACGCATCGGCGAGGACGTGGGTTTCATCACCCACAAGGCCCTTTGCGACGGCGAACGGAAGTTCAAGGAAGATCATCCCATTCCGGACCATGACGTGGCCCTTCGGTTCGCCGTGGACCATCTGACCCATCCGGACCACGGAGCCGTGGCCCATGTCTCCGAAATCGACGCGGTGGGACATCGTGTCGTCCAGGGCGGCGAGACTTTCAAGGCACCTGCGGTCATCGACAAGGACGTCATCGAAGCCATCAGGGAAAACATTCCCCTGGCTCCGCTGCATAACCCGGCCAACCTCACCGGCATCGAAGTGGCCCTGGAGCTCTTTCCAAAATGCCCGCAGGTGGCTGTCTTCGATACGGAATTTCACCAAACCATGCCGTCCAGGGCCTACATGTACGCCCTGCCCTACGAACTTTACGAAGAGCTGCGCCTGCGGCGCTACGGTTTCCACGGCACATCACACCGCTACGTCGCCAAAGCGGCTGCAAGGCTGCTGGGCAAGCCCCTGGAGGAAACCCGCCTTATCACCGTACACCTGGGCAACGGCAGCAGCATCACCGCCGTGGACGGTGGCAGGTGTGTGGACACCAGCATGGGCCTGACCCCGCTGGCCGGGCTCATGATGGGCACGCGATGCGGAGACATCGACCCTGCCATCCACGCCTTCCTGGCCGAGAACAGGAACATGGGCATTGCCGAAATCGACGACATGCTCAACAAACAGAGTGGCCTCAAAGGGATTTGCGGCATGAACGACATGCGCGACATTCACGATGCGCGCAACGATGGCGATGCCAAAGCGCAGTTGGCCTTTGAAATGTTCGCATACCAAGTCAAAAAATATATCGGGGCGTACCTTGCCGTACTCGGCGGGGCCGACGCCGTCGTCTTCACCGCCGGCATCGGCGAAAACGACGATTTCGTACGCGAGACGGCCTGTTCGGGGCTGGAGCAACTAGGCATCATCATTGATCAATCAGCCAACCAAGGCCGCAAGTCCGAAGCCTGCTCCGTTCACCGGCCCGAAAGCCCCGTTCAGGTGTGGGTAGTCCCCACTGACGAAGAACTTGAAATCGCACTGGCATCTCGCGCCGCACTAGGCTAAAGTCCTTTCACCTATGCGTATTACGCACCATTGAGGGATTGCGGAGAATATAACATCCAACCTATGCAAACTGACGGAGTTTGAAAATGGCTAAGAAAATGAAAACCATGGACGGTAACCAAGCCGCCGCTTACGTAGCCTACGCCATGAGCGAAACCGCCGCGATCTACCCGATCACGCCGTCCTCCCCCATGGCCGAGCTTGCAGATGAATGGGCCGTGCAGGGGATGAAAAACATCTTCGGCACCACCATGGAAGTCCGCCAGCTCCAGTCCGAAGCAGGCGCGGCAGGAGCTGTGCACGGTTCCCTCGCCGCCGGTTCCCTGACTTCCACCTTCACGGCCTCTCAGGGCCTGTTGCTGATGATTCCCAACATGTATAAAATCGCCGGCGAACTTCTTCCCGGCGTGTTCCATGTTTCCGCCCGCGCCGTGGCGGCGCACGCCCTGTCCATCTTCGGCGATCACCAGGACGTCATGGCCTGCCGCCAGACCGGCTTCGCCCTTCTGGCCTCCGGCTCGGTTCAGGAAGTCATGGATCTGGCCCTGGTTTCCCATCTGGCCTCCATCGAATCCAGCGTGCCGTTCCTGCACTTCTTCGACGGCTTCCGGACCTCCCACGAAGTCCAGAAGATCGAAGTCATCGATTACGAGGATATGAGGGCCCTGACGAGCTTCGAAAAAATCCACGAATTCCGCCAGAAGGCCATGAACCCAGAGCACCCGCACATTCGCGGCACGGCCCAGAATCCGGACATCTACTTCCAGAACTTCGAACGCGGCAACCCGTATCGCGACGCCCTTCCGGGCATCGTGGAAAAGGTCATGGAAAAGGTGGGCAAAGTTACAGGCCGCCCCTACAAGCTCTTCGACTACGTGGGCGACCCCAAAGCGGAGCATGTGGTCGTGGCCATGGGCTCCGGCTGCGAAACCATCGAGGAAATCCTCAACCACTATTCCAATGACGGTCTCAAGATGGGCCTCATCAAGGTGCGGCTATACCGTCCGTTCTCCGTGGACCATCTGTTGGCAGCCCTGCCCAAGACCGCAAAATCCGTCACCGTGCTGGACCGCACCAAGGAACCAGGCTCCCTGGGCGACCCGCTATACCTGGACGTCTGTACCGCTTTCAAGGAGCGCGGCATCGACCTGCCCGTGTATGCAGGCCGCTACGGTCTCGGTTCCAAGGAATTCTCCCCGTGCATGGCCAAGTCCGTGTACGACAACATGGCCGCAGCAAAGCCCCGCAACCACTTTACCGTGGGTATCGTGGACGACGTGACCAACACCTCCCTGTCCATCCCGTCCTGTCTGGACTCCACCCCCGAAGGGACGGTCCAGTGCAAATTCTGGGGCCTGGGATCGGACGGAACCGTTGGCGCGAACAAGGAAGCCATCAAGATCATCGGCGACAACACCGACCTCTACGCTCAGGGTTACTTCGCTTACGACTCCAAAAAATCCGGCGGCATCACGGTTTCGCACCTGCGTTTCGGCGAAAAGCCCATCCAGTCCACTTATCTGGTGGAAATCGCGGACTACATCGCCTGCCACAACCCCAGCTACGTGCATCAGTACGACCTGCTGGAGGGCATCCGACCAGGCGGGACCTTCGTACTCAACAGCCCCTGGACCGTGGCTGACATGGAAAAGGAACTGCCCGCTTCCCTGAAGCGACTGATCGCCGAAAAGGATCTCAAATTCTACACCATCGATGCCGTGAAGATCGCCGGCGAAGTAGGATTGGGCAACCGCATCAACATGGTCATGCAGACCGCATTCTTTAAGCTGGCCGACGTGATTCCCTTCGAGGAGGCGGTGGCCCTGCTCAAGGACTCCATCAGGAAGGTCTACGGCAAAAAGGGCGACAAGATCGTAAACATGAACATCGCCGCCGTGGACAAAGCCATCGAAAGCCTTGCGCAGGTGGATTACCCGGAAAGCTGGTCCAAGGCCGAGGACGGACCGGCTCCCAACCGCGCCGAACCGGGATTCGTCTCCAAGGTCATGCGTCCCATGCTGGAACAGAAAGGCGACAGCCTGCCGGTTTCCGCATTTGAAGCGGATGGACGCTTCCCGGTGGGCACCACCAAATACGAAAAACGGGGCGTGGCCATCATGGTCCCCGAATGGATCGCCGACAACTGCATCCAGTGCAACCAGTGCGCATTCGTCTGTCCACACAGTGCGCTGCGTCCTGTCCTGGCGACCCAGGATGAGCTCAAGAATGCTCCTGACAGCTTCGAAACCATCGATGTGAAAGGCAAAAGCCTGGAACACTTCAAATACCGCATGCAGGTCAACGCCATGGACTGCCAGGGTTGCGGCAACTGCGCGGACATCTGCCCGGCCAAGGAAAAGGCCCTGGTCATGAAGCCGCTGGCCGAACGAACCGCGGCGGAAGTACCCAACTTCGAGTTCAGCGACACCATTTCCTACAAGGAAGATGTCATGTCCCGTACCACGGTCAAGGGCAGCCAGTTCCAGCAGTCACTCATGGAATTCTCCGGGGCATGCTCCGGCTGTGGCGAAACCCCGTACGTCAAGGTACTGACCCAGCTCTTCGGCGAACGCATGATCGTGGCCAACGCAACGGGCTGCTCCTCCATCTGGGGCGCGTCCGCACCGTCCGCCCCTTACTGCACCAACAAGGACGGCCACGGCCCGGTCTGGGGCAACTCCCTCTTCGAGGATGCCGCCGAGTACGGCTTCGGCATGGAAATGGCCATCTCCAACCGCCGCGAACGGCTGGCCCTGCGCATGCGCCAGGCCTTGGAAGCCGAAAAGCTCTCCCCGGCCCTGGTGGAAGCCATGAAGGGCTGGCTGGAAAATACGGAAAATGCCGAGAAGTCCAAGGAATACGGTGATCAAATCCGCATTGAACTGGCCAAGATAGAGGAAAAGAGCGACCTGCTGGTGAGCATCCGCGAAAACGCCGACCTGTACACCAAAAAATCCATCTGGGTATTCGGCGGCGACGGCTGGGCCTATGACATCGGTTACGGCGGCCTGGACCACGTCATCGCCTCAGGCAAGGACATCAACATTCTGGTCATGGACACCGAGGTCTATTCCAACACGGGCGGTCAGTCCTCCAAGGCAACCCCCACCGGATCGGTAGCCAAGTTCGCGGCGGGCGGCAAACGCACCGGCAAAAAGGATCTGGGCCGCATGGCCATGAGCTACGGCTATGTCTACGTGGCCTCCGTGAGCATGGGCGCCAACAAGAATCAGATGATGAAGGCGTTCCTGGAAGCGGAAGCCTATCCCGGACCGTCCCTGATCATCGCCTACGCTCCCTGCATCAACCAGGGCCTGCGCAAGGGCATGGGCAAGTCCCAGCTTGAGGCGAAACTGGCCGTTGATTCCGGGTACTGGCCGCTCTACCGCTTCAATCCGCAGTTGGCCGACGACTGCAGGAATCCTTTCGTTCTCGAGTCCAAGGCTCCGGACGGCACCCTGCAGGATTTCCTGTCCGGCGAGAACCGCTACGCCATGCTGGAACGAATGCTCCCCGAGGAATCAAAACAGCTGCGGGTGGAGATAGAAAAGGAATACAACGAGCGTTACAACATGTTCAAAGCCCTGTCCGAACTCGGGGCCGTGAACGATGAATGCAAGCAGTAAACACCGCTTTCAATGCAGTACTACATGGGCCGGACACAATGTCCGGCCCTTTTTATTTTACGGGTAAACGATCTTGGAATTGGGGAGCGCTGCCTTGAGCCGCCGGAACCCGGACGGAGTAATTCGGGTACCCTGGATGTCCAGCCGGGACGGCCGAAACGAGATGAGTGTATCCACGCTGGCGTCGGACACATCCGTAAAGGAAACAAAGAATTTGTCGATGGAATGCCCCTTGAGGTGGTTGATGGCTTTGTCCGTAATCTTGGTACGCGTCAGATTGAGCACTGCGAAATGCCGCCCCGCCACCTTCCGAACTCCTTCGTCGGTTATGTTGCAGCCACTGACTACCAGATTGTTCATGCGCGGAAGGCCTGCGACATACCCCATGCCCACATCGGTCACCCCGCAGATGGGCATGTTGACCACCCGTAGGTTGGAGAGCCCGGAAAGATTCCTGATACCCTTGTCCGTGATCTGGCGTGGTATCTGAATGATCTCCAGGCCAGTGAGGACCTTGACATGCTTCATGGTGTCGTCGTTGATCCTGGGAGTGATATCCAGGGAGTATTTCTGAAGCACCAAGCGTTTGAGGGTCTTCATCTGGTCCATGGTCAAGTTATACCCTATGCTCTTGAGCCAACGCTGGGCGGCAAGCATGGGGTCGGTGGCCATCTTCTGCATGACCGCAGGGGGAACCTGCTGCTTCATCATGGGTTGCATCGGAGGCTTCGTATCGGCCCTTGCCCCCACGCTCATGATCACCAGTAACGCTATCGCCAGACAAACGCTTTTTCTCATGGCTCTGCCCCTTTTCTGAAATTGAACGAACCTGTCACGTCTTTAGCATGAAAATGCCGCGTTCGAACAGTGCATCCTCCGTTAATCCAGATAAACATGGCGTTGCATGACAAGCGAGTCCTCGAAACCAAAGGCCAGTTTCTTGAAACGCATGAGCCGCACATCATGCCGCCCACTGTCCTCGTCCAGTATGGTCTCCACATAATGGGTGGGTTTGCCGCCGATCCAGGTACCGGTGTTGGCGTAGATGAATTCACAGGTGCGGTCGGAGGTTCTTCCCGGCTCCAGGTTGGGTGAGGGGAGCATGGTCGCCCGGTGCGTATGGCCAAAAAGAACTATCTTGGCAGCCGTATTCTTGTAATAAATGCGATCGGCTGCTGGCTGGAGCACCCCGGCGTCATCGAGAAGTGAGATCGGCGCCCGCACATTGCCTGGTTTCACGCTGTTCCATCGACCGTAAATATCCCCGAACGTGTTCGAAACACTGACCGCCGCCATGGTTCCGGAATATCGGTCCACCCCGTTCATGAGATACGCGCCCGACTCCGGCCCGGCATACTCGAGAACCGCGTTATAAACCGCCCTGGCCACTTCGGAGCTCTGCTTGTACGTGTCTATGAACTCGGCCAGTACGTCGGTAACGTCCAGTTCCTCTCCCCTGGTTGCCGCACGGTGAGCCACGGCGCGGGAAATGAAGTAACCGAGAGGCAAACAATGCCCTTCGCAACTGTTCGGGTCCGGAGCATTGAAAAGACAGTAGGCATTGCCGTGCTCCGCAACAATGCCGTCCGCCTCATAGACACCGATTCCCGGGGATGTCCGGATGAATTCGAATCTGTCCGTACCGAGAGCCGCCTCCATGTCCTCGGGACCGAAGAGCATATCATGGTTGCCGTTGACATACACAAGCTTCTGGCTCCCCTCGGCGATTCTGGACAAGGCACTTATGATCGGTCCGTTCTGGGAGGCTGTCGCTATCTTTCGGAAGATGGCCCCCGGCTCAGGGTCGAGTTGGCTGGGAATGATCCAATCATCGAAAAGATCCCCAAGAATGATCAGTTCGCCGATACTTGCATCCTGTTCCACCCGGTCCAGGAAATCTCCGAGTTTCCGGGCCCGCCCCGGGCCGAGCCAACCCCACGGCCTGAGGTCTCCCACACCCTGGACGCTCTCTTCGGTTCCCATATGAATATCGCTGATGAATACCCTCTTCTTTCCCCTGATATCTGCCATGGCTAGCCTCCTCGCATAAAAGTTCGGCATAGAGTATACCATATTCTCTATACAAAGTGACAAGCACAAAAAAAGGGCTCCGCGCAAAGCGGAGCCCTTGAGTTTCAAAAGCGTATCCGGCTTACTTGTAGTTGAGCCGGCGCTCCTGCGGGAAGACCGGCAGGTAGCGATAAGACAAGCTCAGCACCAGGAAACCGTAGGCCACGATCATGATGGAAGAGGCCCATTCCACCCAATTCGGGTAATAAACGAACCACTTGTCGAAGGGCATGGCCGGGAAGGCGATGGTCTGGACGGTGAAGACGTAACGGTTGATGGTCACGCCGGCGCAGTCCAGCAACGCCGCAGTGTACAACAGGAACGGACGATTGCGGATGGCCGGGGTGATGAGCATGATGGCCGGAACCACGCCGCAAAGCACGATTTCGGTGAACATCATCCACTTTCCGTAGGCAACGCCGTAGAACATGTCGTCGAAGGTCAATCCCACGGACGGCAGGTAACCGGTGGCCCATGCCCATGTGTCGAGGATCTTCAGGAAGATGTAGATGGTGAGCATGGTGCCTGCGATCTTGCCCATGAGTGCCTTGACCTTGTATTCGACAAGCTTCTTGCCGGTCAGCTTTTCCATGAAGGTACAGACCAGCACAGTGAAGACCGGGCCGGAACCGACGGCGGAAAGCACAAACAGGAAGAAGGTCCAGGGCCAGATGAAGAAGCCTTCGCGGAAGGCGTACGGACGCCCGATAAGCACACCGTACATGCCGCCCAGAGAGCCCTGGTGGAAGGTGGACAGGAAAGTGCCCAATCCTGCGAACAGAGCCATGTTCACGTGCATGTTGTGCGCGAGAGCATGAATGAAGGGAATCTTGTTCAGTTGCTTCTGCTCAAGGATCAGCGGGACATACTCGATGACCAGCACGGTGCAGTAGCAGGTGATGCAGAAGATAACTTCCGTGAGCATGGAGTGGACGTTCGGGTGCCAATAGCCGAACCATGCGCGTCCCGGCTGGCCGATGTCCAGCGTCAGAACGAGCATGGCGCCGGAGTAGCAGATGAAGCCCACGATGACGGTCAGATTGATGATCTTCTCAAGCTGCTTGATCTTGAGAATGTACTTCAGGAAGCCGGTGAAGAACGCGCCGGCGCCCAAGGCAATGACCGCGAGGTCGAAGGTGATCCACAGGCCGAACCCGAAGTAGTTGTCCAGGCCGGTGGTGCCGATGCCGTTATAGAGGACCAGGACTGCCGAATATACGCCCACCAAAAAAACGGCCGTAATGACAGTCATCCAGGTCGCGAATTGTCCGAAAGAGCAGCGCTGCACGCCTTCGGGGAAGAGTTTGCTATCCATTGTCGCCCCTCCTAGTGCTTGTCGCCGGCTTTGTAGTTGTCGCCCTGCTTGCGGACCCACTCACGCTTGGAAACGTAATAGACCTGCGGGTGAAGACCGAGCTTCTCAAGCAGCCGGAAGGCGTTCGGGCCCTTGGCCAGATCGTGCACGGCGTGCTCGGGATTGTTCAGGTCGCCGAAAGTGATGGCCCCGGTCGGACAGACCTCGGTACATGCGGTGACGTACGCGCCATCGGGCAGATTGTTCGGGTCTTCGTCATTTTGACGGGCCAAGTCTTTTGCCTGCTGGAAACGGGTGTGGCAGAAGCTGCACTTTTCAACAACACCGCGGGGTCTCGGAGAGGCCGCAGGGCTGAGCTGCTTGTCCATACCCACAGGGTAAAGCGGGTCCCACCAGTTGAAGTAACGGGCGTGGTACGGGCATGCAGCCATGCAGTACCGGCAACCGATGCAGCGCGGATAAATCTGGCTGACGATGCCGCCCTCTTCGTTCTTGTCCGTGGCCACGACCGGGCACACAGGGACGCATGCGGGATTTTCACACTGCATGCAGGGCCTGGGCAGGTAGGCAACTTCGTGATCCGGGAAACTTTTCCCGTTGGACAGTTCATAGACGTTCATCCAGGTCAGGGTACGCAGCTTGTTGGAAGCGTCGTCCCTGTCCGTGGTGATTGCCTGGACATAGTTATGGGGGTCCTTGGCGGTCATTGGAGCAATGTTGTTCTCCACCTGGCAGGCGACCATGCAAGCACCGCAACCCGTGCACTTGTCAATGTCGATGACCATGCCCCACTTTACTTTGAATTCTTTTGTCTGCATGAGGTAGTCCCCTACATTTTGGCGACGTTCACGGTGGAGCCGTTCCAGACGCTCGCGCCAGTGGCGGCTTCAAAACGAACCGTGAGAATCTTGTACACGTTATCGCCCTTGCCCTTGGAGAATTCATCGCCGACGGTATGTCCGAAGCCGAATGGTGCGGCCACGACGCCGGGCAGAACGCCCTCGTTGAGCTTGACCAGGGCGGTGGCTTCACCGTTGCCTCCGGAAAGTTTGACCTTGTCGCCTGCAGCGACCCCGAGCTTCTGGGCGGTCATACCGGACATCATGACGACCATGGTCGTACCCACGAGCTGGTTGTTGCTGATGACGCAAGGAGCGTTCGGAGTGGTGGCCACATTCTGGCTGCCGATGATGAGCTGGCTGTAGGGAGCCAGGGAAACGGCGCCTGTGCCGCGGACCGGCGCAGCGCCTCGGGCCAGTACCGAAGCACCGAGAGTCGCCACTTCAGGAACGACAGTTTCGCCTTCGAAAAATCCGCCGACTTCCTCGTCATAGTCTGCGCCCACGGCTTCGGCCTTGGCCGCGATAACTTCCGCGAAGGTCTCGAAACCGAGGTCGATGTCCATCTTGGCGGCCAAGCCGAGAATGAAGTCGGCGGGCGTCATGACGTCCAGGAACTTCCTGGAGACCGGGACACCCGCAGTGTAGACGGGCTTGGCGATGCCGTAAGGGGACTGGATATCGTCGAAACGCTCGTAGGTGAACGTTGCAGGAAGCACCAGGTCGGCCTTTTCGGAAGTCTCGTCCCAAACGGAACTGAAGCTGACCAGGAAACCTGCCTTGAACTCTTCAGGCAGTGCATAGACCGGATTGGCTTCGTACACCAAGGCTACCGCCGGGTTGGAACCTTTATTGACCCAAGCCAGAAGATCCTTTTCCATACGTTGGGATACGGAAAGTGCGGAGTCGATGACTTTCGGGAACTCAGGAACCGAAACCATGCCGCCGTCCAGCAGCAGGTTCAGGGCAAAGGCGGCGTTGGCAGCCGCTACGGACAGACCGGATGGAACAACGACCGGCTTGGAAGCAGCCAATAGATCCTGGGCCAAGGCGGCGGTGACGGCGCTTTTGACGCCGATGGCGGCCTCGACCTTGGCCGGACTAAAACCATCCATGACCACGGAGCGGAACTTGGCGAAATCGGCCGCAGCAACGCTCTTGCCGGCTTTCAACACGTGATGGGCGATGCCCAGAATGAATGCGGCCATGCCTTCTTCCGGCACGGGCACCCACCTGGCGGTCACGGAAGCGGTACGGGTCTGCACCGGTCCGGCGAACACATATTTTGCGGCGGTGGCGGAGAAAGTCTTCATGTTGGAAACCGTCGGTCCCCAGGACTCAAAAGCGTCCGCTCCTGCGAGCAACACATAGTCCGCATTCTCGAGGTCATACCCAACCTGGCCGGCTCCGCCCATGACACCGTTGTAGGCGCGGCTGGCGGCCTGCATGTCGCAAGGCATCTGGAAGAAGTCCTCACTGCCCAATCCGGCGAGGAAACCGGAAAACACTTCGTTGGCAGTGCCGGTCTGGTCGCCGGAAATGACGGCGACCTTACCGCCGCCGGCGGCCAGCTTATCGGCCAGCAGGGCCCGTGCATCGTCCCAAGTGACAGGCTCGAACGTGTCGCCCACTTTCTTCATGGGGCCTTTGACACGGTTGGGGCTGTTCATCACCTGCACGCCATTGGCGCAGATGGGACAGATGCCGCCCCGGCTGAGCGGATTGTCCACGTTGCCTTCGGTTCCGAAGGCATTGCCGGCGACGGTACGGACATTCACGGCGCAACCGGAATCGCACAGCTTGGACACGGCGGGCTTGTCGAGCTGCTCGCCATATTTCAATTTCGGAATCCACGGCCAGTTCTGCGTCCAGATGGACACGTCGTCGGCAAGCTTCCAAGGCACCGGAGTGAACAGGATGCCAACGGTGACGCCTACAGAAGCCTGTATGAATGTTCTGCGATCAAAACCCATTGATGCACCCCTCTTTACTTATGGCAAACATAGCAGGCGTTTACCTGGCCCATCTGGGCATGGCACCGCTCACATTGCCACATTTTCATCGTGATCTTGCTGTAGGTTGTCAGGACATTGCGCTGGAAGGCAGGCGGAGTGTCGGTCTTTTCGATATCCTTGAGGTGACAGAGATTACAGTTGTAATCGCCGCCCTGTTCCATGACCGCGTCGTCGACGATACCACTCAGATCGACATGCTTTTCCTTGAGCATTTCAAAGGTCAGGCCTTCGTGCGCCTTGTGAGAAAAAAGCACGTTGTCGGGTTGAGCCTGGTAGTTCAGCCAAGGGACTTCTTTGCCCTGAATGGCGTATTTCACCAAATAGTCCAGTTCGGCCTTCACATCGGCCTCGTCACCACTCTGAACCAATTCGGTCAGCTCTTCCGGCATTTCGTCCACCGGGAGTTTGAGGATGTCCTCAAGCTTGCCGTCTTCGCCGACCACACCACGAACGGCTTCGACAACAGCTTCAGGTTCGTCGACAGCGTGACATTCCGCACACTGCTCGTTGGTCGGAAAACCGGCGTAAGAGCCGTCATCCCTGAAAAAGTGACAGCTGTCACATTCCATTTCCTGCCCCTCCACGTGCACCTTGTGGCTGAATCTCACCGGTTGCTCCACGTCTGTATACAACAGAGGCGGAAACACGGCCCAACCAACGATGCAGGCAAGCAGGAAACCCAAGAAGAACGGGAGCACACCTCCACACCTTCCGGACATTTTTCTTTCCTCCATAACCTCGCCCCATCACTCCTAAAGTTAATGAAATAAATCAAACCATAGAACTACGACTGCTTACGTCGAAGTTCTTTTCCATGTCAAGTACATATGAAAAAATTCACGAGTGGTTTATACTAAAAAAAGTCTGCTATTTCAAGAAATAACAGACTTATTTTGTGTTTTTCCGTGAAAGCGGTCAGCAATCCGTCCGGCCGTAGGCGTCCTCGAAACGCACGATGTCATCCTCTTCCAGGTAGGGACCGCTTTGTATTTCAATGATTTCCAGCGGAACCTTGCCGGGATTCCCCAAACGATGCCGGGTCGCCTTCAAGATGTCAACAGACTGATTTTCAATAAGAATCTCCCGTTTACCATCAATTTCCACGGCAGCCGTGCCCTCCACCACCACCCAGTGCTCGTTGCGGTGGTGGTGCATTTGGGAACTCAGGCGCGCGCCGGGGTTGACCACGATTCGTTTGATTTTGTAGCTGTTTCCCTCTTCCAGAACAATATAATTGCCCCAAGGGCGGTTCACCAGGGCGGGGCTTTCCACCAACTTGCTGCCTTCGGCCTTGAGCCTGTCCACGATTTCACGAACCCGCTGCACATGAGGCATGGGGCAGGTCAGAGTGGCGTCCCGGGTCTGAACCATGATCATGTTCTGCATGCCCACGGCCGCCAATTTGCTGCCCCGCGAAACCAGCAGGCAATTGCGGCAGTCCATGGCCATGACGTCGCCCTGGATCACGTTGCCGTCCTTGTCCTTCTTGCCCAGCCGGTACATGGCTTCCCAGCTTCCCAGGTCTTCCCATCCGAACCCGGCCTTGACCACGGCCATGTTCTCGACCATCTCGGCGATACCATAGTCGATGGAAATGTCCGGTATACGACCGAACCCTTCCTCCAACGGACGTTCCTCCCTGCCGACCCACCAATTCCACAACTCGGGCTGATGCTGGGCCACGGCCTTGAGAAATTCATCGCACCGGCATAGGAAAATACCGCTGTTCCAATAATGGCTGCCGGATTCGTAGTATTTCTTGGCCACGGTAAAATCCGGCTTCTCCACAAAACCTTTCCCCTCGAAAACCCCATTCGCAATCTTCTTCCCCAAAGCGATGTACCCGTAACCGGTTTCGGGCTTGGAAGGTTCGATCCCGAAGGTGACCATGTATCCTTTGGCGGCCATTTCTCCGGCCTTGACCATGTTTTTCCTCCAGGTCCCGTTTTCGTTGATGAGATGGTCGGACGGGAAAACCGCTACAGTGCTTTCCGGCTCCTCCTCCACGACCCGGCTCATGGCCAGCAGGGTGGCGGGAAGAGTGTTGCGCCCCACAGGCTCCGCCAAAATCTGCTCAAGCAGAGCCTCGTCGATCTCCTTGACCTGCTTGCGCACCTCGAAGACATGCTCTTCATTGGTGACGATCCAGATATTGTCCGCGGGAAAAAGGTCCAAGGTGCGCTTTACCGTCTGCTGCAGCAGCGTCTCGTCTCCGTCCAGGGCCAGCAGCTGTTTGGGAAGCAGATTACGGGAAAGGGGCCACAGCCGCGTACCGGAACCGCCCGCGAGAATGACGGCGTGACAATCGGGAATAACGGCAACCTTCTTTTCTTTACCGGCATCAGACATGCCCTAGTCTCCTTGATAGGTAAAAGGGGAATCAAAATCGACCAGCGCACCAAGCCTGGTGTCCTTTTCCGATAGAATCGGCTCGGCTCCCTTCAGATACCCCCCCCAGTCGAAACCGATATCGGGATCGTCGTACTTCAGGCCGAAGTCATGCTCCGGGGAATAGGGAGCATCCACCTTGTATATGAATTCCGTGTCCGGCTGCAAAGTCAAATAGCCGTGGGCGAATCCTTTAGGAATGAACATGCGCTTGAAATTTTCAGCCGAAAGTTCGGTGGAATAGGCCTCCCCGTACGTAGGCGCTCCTCTTCGGAGATCCACGACGACATCAAGCACCGCTCCCCGGGTCACCCAGACCAGCTTGGCCTGGGAAGCCGGCGGCAATTGAAAATGAAAACCGCGCAGAACACCGGCATCACGGGAGTAGGCGTGGTTGTCCTGCACGAAATCGGCATCGACTCCAGCCTTCAGGAACCTGCTCCGGTTATAACTTTCCAGAAAAAATCCCCGGTTATCCCTGAACACCTTCGGCTCCAGAACAAGCAGCCCCGGAAACGAAGTTTCAGTAACTTTCATGCATCCTCCTCGTATCATTCGCCAACATGACGATCTGATGAATGATTATCCAAGTTCCGAAGCCGACACAAGCTTGTCGGCCCTTTTTTTTACTGAACGGGAAAAAACCATGCTCTGTTGTTCACATTCAGCGCCCAGTCTGTTAGTTCCTTCCAGAGACGAAATTCGTCATAACCCGAAAAGGACTGCCATGAACCTGCTGGACATAATCCTCATCATTGTCGCCGCCCTCTTCCTGGTCCGCGGCTTTCTCCGCGGCTTCGTCAAGGAAGTGTTTTCCCTGGCCTCCATAGGGCTGGCCTACTTTCTGGCGACCCGCTACAACAACCTGCTTGAACCGCATCTGAAACTTTACATCACCAACGAAACAACCATCTGGGCCTTGAGCACCGTCATCATCTTCATCGGCGTGCTGGTGGTCTGCTGGATCATCGCCAAACTCATCCGCGAATTTCTCGAACTTGCCCTGCTGGGATGGCTCGACCGCACGGCCGGGGCGGTCTTTGGTGCAGCCGAAGGGGTGCTCATCGCCCTGTTGTGCCTGTTACTGCTGCAAAACTACTTCCCCAATGCAAGCTTCATGCAAGAGTCTACCTTGGCGCCGCGCGCCAAACCCGCGCTCGACGCCCTCTCTGACTTCGAGCCCTCCAGGCTGGGCCGGACGCTCAACAAGCTGGGACTGCCCGATGCGGAGGCTGTCAAAAAAAAGGCGGATGAAGCCGCAGAGAAGATCGACCAGACCATAAACGGGGACCAGAGCTAAACGGTCCCCGTTTCCATTTCCCCAAACAGACATAAGGAAAATATACGATATGAACGACACGCGAACGCCTCATGCAGCGGCACTGGAAGAACTGCTGGATGTCATCGAGGCTCTGCTCGGCCCGGGCGGCTGCCCTTGGGACCAGAAGCAGACCCCCAAAAGCATGTGCGACTATCTGGCTGAAGAAGCTTTCGAACTCATTGAAGGCATCAGGGCGGACAATGCCCGCGAGGCCATGGAGGAACTCGGCGACGTCATGTTCATCCTCCTGTTCATGGCCACGCTCTACGCCAGGGAGGACACTTTCAGTCTGACCGAAAGCCTGCGTTACAGCGCGGCCAAAATGATCCGACGTCATCCGCACGTATTCAGCGACAAGAGCTTCGACAACATCGAGGAACTCTGGGACAACTGGGAAAAGACCAAACGCGAGGAAAACCGGGAGAACGGCAGAAAGCACGTGTTCGACTCGCTGCCCAAAGGACTCCCTCCCCTTCTCCGGGCCTACCGCATCAACTCCAAGGCTGCGCGCAACCATTTCACCTGGGACAGCGACGAAGCCGTGGAAACACAACTCAAGTCCGAATGGAACGAATGGCAACAGGCTCTGGCGGCCGGTGACGAGCAGGCGTCCGAGCAGGAGTTCGGCGACTACCTCTTCACCCTCGTGGAGCTCGGCCGCCGCAAGGGAATCAAGGCCAACGCCGCCCTCGACTTCGCCAACCAGAAGTTCCTGGGCAGATTCGCCCAAATGGAAGCCCTGGCCGAAGAACGGGGGTTGAAGTTCTCCGAGCTTACCCTCGATCAAATGAATGCCCTCTGGGACGAAGTGAAAGAATAGATTCTTGTGGAAGGGAGGTCCCTTTGCCGAAAATGCCTCCCTTCCACAAGCACCTTCCCTCTCAAAAGACATTGGCGGCACCTTCGCTGCATTCTCCAACAACATTTTCAGCAGATAATACGCCACCCTCCCCGCCTCCGGCCAAGTCGGGCAACAGCGATCGCGGACCGCACTACATCTTGAATACTCCCGCACACAACGCGCCTGTGTCCCATGAACGCTGCATCGGGAACACTCCCGGCCAGACCATACGACTTTTCCGATCCCCGGCATCAAGAGCCGCCGCCTCAAGATTCTAAGGAGTGAATATAAAGTCTTTCAGAATATGTCCGATATGACGGATAGGCGTTATTTCCGGCCTGTGACCGGGAGGGTAGACAATGAACACAATCTCAGGCGGGGTCGGGAGTACGAGCACGGGTATGGACCAGCAATTGTTCAATGCCCAACTTGTGACCAAGACCCTGGATTACATGAACAGCAGTGGCAGCAGCCCCGCTCCGGTGGACAAAACATCCTTTGAGGGGGCTCTCGTCAGCAAAACACTGGACTACATGAACCCGGGCGGCGGGTCCGACAAGACCGGCATGTCCCAGAGTTACAACTTCCAGAAGGATGTCCTCAGCGCCTACACGGGCATGGGGGTCATCTCCAACATGACGATCTAGCAGCGCCGGGAATAACGCCTTTTCCGGACGTCCCCGTCCCCCTCTTCGCGTTCAGGGGGGGCGGGGCTGCCCTCCTCAGTGAAGATATTCCGCTTCCAGCTCTCTTTTGTACCGTTTGACGACGGCATCAATGACGCCGTCCGCCTTCATATCCAGGATGGTCTTTTCAAACTCCCCCAGAACGGACAGATAGGCCGATTCCTTGCCGACCAGCAGATGAAAGGGCATGGAACCGAGTACGGTCCCTGTGTCGATGAGCAAAGCGGACAGACTCTGCTCCTTGATTTCAGGCCAAGCCGCGAAAGGCCACTCAATGGCTATATCACCCCTGCCCTCGGCCAGCATCAGCCAAACCCCATTGAGCTGCGGCGTCTTATACGTCCTGATCCCCAGGGACTCCACATGGGTTTTATTCCAGTCGTTGGCCACATAGGTGACCACGGAAAACTTCATCTCCGCAATATCGGCAATGGATTTAACCCGCAGAACATCACCCATCCTGGGGTGGTCGCTCCGGGTGAACAGATGCAGCGACTTCCTATAAAAAGGAGTCGGATGGGTAAGCGTATATTGCAGACGTTTCTTCGTCGGGACCGTAACTATGGCGTCGGCAAATCCATCACGCACATTGGCTTGGCAGCGCCCCCAGGGGAAACGTCGCCATTCGACCTCTATGCCCATACGTTCCGTCAGCGCCCCGGTGATGATTTCATAGAAAAAACCCGTCATCCGGCCGGATGCGTCACGGGTAAAAAAGGGATAGAAATCAGGGTAATCAATCACCAGCGGTTTTTCGGCGTACGCCTGAGGCCCGGCAAACCACATAACCAGTACGATCGCAATGAACGCTCCAAAAACGATCCCCCGCAGCCTTCGCAATATGAACCCCTTTGGGAAAATCGGACCGATCTCCATAAGTATTCATCAAGCAAAAACACCCTTACAACTGAAATGTATACCTTACAATTCCTCGATTTGTAATACATTTATTTTGCAAGAAAAAGCCCGCAGCACTTGCTGCGGGCCTCATGGACGCGTGAGGGGCGTCAGAGACTTCGTCCGAGATACTCCGAAAAATATCCTTCCCGGATCGTGTAATCGGCATGAAAATATGGTGAGCCGACAAGAAATTCCGCAGAAGACATATTGCTTGCCGTTGGAATGTTGTACAGCACGGACAGACGAAGAAGCGCCTTCACGTCCACGTCATGCGGCTGGGGCTCCATCGGGTCCCAGAAAAAAATCAAAACGTCTATTCCGCCTTCGGCGATGAGAGCTCCCAACTGCTGGTCTCCCCCCAGGGGACCGGACTTCAGCTTGAAGACGCCGCCCCTTTCCTTTTCCCGTTCCGGCATTCTTTCGTTCAAGAGTCGTTCAATCAACCCACCCGTTGTTCCCGTTGCTATAAGCTCATGCACATGAAGCGCCTCGAGATTGTTTTCGACAAACTCAAGAAGAGCTTTCTTGCAGTTGTCATGGGCGACGAGAGCAATTCTTTTGGAATCCTTCATATCCCTTCCCCTTTCCAAACAATGTGCCTCCCCGCGAAAATCGACGAATCAAACGCCTTCGACTTCCGGGAATTTCGCCTTCACCGCCTCCTGACGGGGAAAAGACGGTACGGCACCGAGCCCTGTCACTGAAATTGCGGCGGCGGCACAGGCATAACGCACACTGTCCCTCATGCTGTGGCCGCTGATCAACTTGGCCACAAAGGCCCCGCAAAAACAGTCGCCTGCCCCGGAGGCGTCCACCTGCTCCGCCGGAAAACCGGGAACGTGTTCAATACCGCCCTCATGAGCCAGAAGCGCCCCTTCGCCGCCTATCTTCAGAACAATGGTCCTGACGCCCAACTCCAGATAAAAATCGATTATCGCCTTCGGATCTTCCAGACCGGTAAGCCGGGTGACGTCGTCATGACTCGGCAGAAAGATGTCGCAAAGTGAAGCTGCATGATGAATAGTCTCGCGGGCCTGCTCCAGCGGCCACAAGTTCAACCGCAGGTTGGTATCGTAACTGATCAATGTGCCGGACTCACGGGCCACTTCCATGGCCCGGATCGTCGTGGCGCGGGCCGAATCGCTGATCGCCTGGCTAATGCCGGAAATATGCAGGAGCTTGGCTTCCGCAATGTAAGCATCCGGAAAGAAACCGGGCTGCATGCGGCTGGCGGCGGAATCCGCACGATAATAGGTGAACGAGTGTTCCCCGTTGCCCCGGCTGATGAAATAGATGCCGGTTTTGGCGTCCTTGTCACGAACCACATGCGAATGGTCGATCCCTTCACGCTCCCAGAGATCAATGAGGGCGTCGCCAAAGGAGTCGGCGCCCAACCGCGTCAGGTATCCGACACAGCCTCCCGAACGCGCGGCGGCAACGGCGAAGTTGGAGGAATCCCCTCCAAAACCGACCTGAAACGACTTGGCGGACCCGAGGTCGCCCTCTTCGGTCGAACTCAACTCATACAGGGGTTCCCCAAGGGCAATAATATCCGGATGCTTTCCCATTCTACGCCCCTGAACCTTCCGCACAAGCAACGGCCTCCCTTGTCAGCCTGGTGATGGTCTCCCAGTCGCCGGCGGCCATGAGATCCTTCTTCACCATCCAGCTGCCGCCACACGCGGCCACATTGCCGAGCTTAAGGTAGTCGTTCAGATTCGCGGACGAGATGCCGCCGGTGGGCATGAAGCGGACCTCCCGATAAACACTGCCGAGAGCCTTCAGCAGCTTGGGGCCGCCCATGGCCTCGGCCGGGAAAAATTTGATCAGCTTGAGGCCGAGTCCCATGGCGGCCTGCACCTCGGACGGAGTACAGACACCGGGAATGACTTCGACTCCTTTGTCCAGGCAGTGCCGGACGACCTTGGAGTCGAATCCGGGGGCGACAATGAACCCGGCTCCGGCCTCAACTGCGGCGTCAACCTGCTCCACAGTCAGAACAGTTCCGGCTCCCACGCAAAAGTCGGCCTCGGAAGCGGCGATGGAAATGGCCTCCAGGGCTGCGGAAGTGCGGAGCGTTATTTCAATACTGGCAAGTCCGCCCCGTTTCAGGGCGTCCACCAAGGGAGCGGCATGGACCGCGTCGTCAATGACGGCCACCGGAACAAGACGGCTGGTCAAAGCGTCGTGCAATGTCTTTGTCATTCCAAAATCCTCCTTGCACACAGAAACAACTCAATACGTTGATTCCGTTAAAAATAATATTAAAGGGTGACCCCGGTCTTGAAGATGGCTATCTGCCGATCGCCCCGCTGTTCGGCGGAAGTGGGGACACCATTGATGATTCCTGCGATGCTTTTCAACAACTCGGACAAGACCGCGTCATGATCAGTTCCGACATCGGCCAGCACTCCGGCGTTGAAGTCGATCCACCCAGGCTTGCGCTCGGCAAGGGCGGAGTTGCTGGCTATCTTCATGGTCGGGACAAAACCACCGAGAGGTGTTCCACGCCCGGTGGAAAAAAGGATCAGCTGACACCCGGCGGCGCCGAGGGTGGTGGTGGCCACGAGGTCGTTGCCCGGCGAGTAGAGCAGGTTCAAGCCTGTCCGGCCCACCCGGGCGTCCGTTCCGACCACATCCACAATCTTCGACGTGCCCGCTTTGCGGATGCACCCCAACGATTTGTCCTCAAGGGTCGTTATTCCCCCGGCGTGGTTGCCCGGGGACGGATTCTCGTAGATCGGCTGGCCGTGTGAACTGTAGTAGCGCTTGTACTCGTTGACCATCTCCACGGTTCTGTCGAAAACATCTTCGTTCTCGCTATTGTTCATCAGCACCTGCTCGGCCCCGAACATTTCCGGGACCTCGGTCAGAACCGCTGTCCCACCGTTCTCGACGACATAGTCGGACACCCTGCCGATCAACGGATTGGCGGTTATGCCGGAAAACGCATCCGAACCGCCGCATTCAAGGCCGAGAACAATATCCTTCCACGCCCCCGGCTCCCGCCTGTCCCTGGAGGCCTTGCCGTACAACTGCCGAAGCATTTCCACACCGGCTTCGACTTCGTCCTGGACCGATTGGGCTTCCAGAAACAGCATCCGCTCGGGATCAAAGACCTCGGGCATGGTCTCGCGGAAACGGTCCACCTGGTTGTTTTCGCAACCGAGTCCAAGGACCAGCACTCCCCCCGCATTGGGATGAAGAGCCATGTTCTGCAGAATGCTTTTCGTTCTCTCATGATCATCCCCGAGCTGTGAACATCCATAGGGGTGGGAAAAGCAGTACACTCCATCGATGCCCTCGTACGGCCCGGCCGCCTTGAAGGCATCGACGATATTCTGCGCCACGCTGTTCACACAGCCCACAGTGGGAATGATCCACAGTTCGTTCCTGATGCCGACCTTGCCGTTGGCTCTTTTGTAAACATTGAGCGGAGTGGATTCCTTCCAGGAAAAGGAGGACGGCGCCGCTTCCACCGGAGTGTACGCGTACTTCATTTCCTCCTGCAGCCCGGTGCGCACGTTATGGGTGTGGACCCATTGCCCCTTGCCGATGTCTTCCCTGGCCACCCCGATGGAGGCCCCGTACTTCACGACGTCCTGCCCATTTTTGATATCGCGCAAGGCGATCTTGTGCCCTGCGGCCACGGCATCGGCGACCACAAAGGATTCGCCGTCCAAGCTCACTTCGCTTCCCCGCTCTAGGGAATGAAAGGTGACGGCCACATTGTCGGCTTCGTCGATTCGGTACAGGGTGCTCATGCCAGATACTCCTCCAGGGTCTTCATCATACCCTGGTTCCTGATACTCAGAATGTCGTCGGCGATTTTCTCCGTCAGCCCGCCCAGGGAAGTCAGATCCACTCCCCAATGACTTTCCAGGGAAAGCACCTTTTCCGAGATGGTCCGGGCCCGGTCAGCCGTCAGCAACTCGTTCCCGGCGGCATCCCACAGCTCGGAAAACAGGTCCATAAATCGCTGTTCGTCCTTGAGCTGGAACGTCCTTCCCTCGCCCTTGCCGCGATACAGGCAGATCAACGCCGCCAGGGCAAGGGACATGAACGGAGGAACGGCCTTGTTTTCGGCATGGTACTTCAGCAGTTGCGGAAGCAGACGGGCCTTGAACTTGGACATGGAGTTCAGGGAGATATCCAGCAGACGGTGTCGGATGAACGGGTTCCTGAAACGCCCCATGACCCCGGCGGCGTATTCGGCCAGGGAATCTGCAGACATATTCAAGCAGGGAATAATCTCCTCCCTGGTCATCCTGTCCAGATACGCGGCCAGGCGGGGTTCGGTCACCGCCTCCCGGACATGGTCGATGCCGCCGAGCAACGCCACGGGCGTCAGGGCCGTATGGCACCCATTCAGGATTCCGACCTTGCGTTCCTTGTACGGCTTCAGATCCTCGACGATACGGATATTCAGGCCGCAGTCCTCCAGCTTGAGTTCCCTGCCGACAAACTCCGGCCCCTGGATAACGAGCAGGTGGTAGAATTCGCCCGCGACCATGAACCGGTCTTCATAGCCCAGTTCCTGTGAAATCGCCGGAAAATCCTCGTCAGGAAAACCCGTGACAATCCTGTCCACCAAGGTGGAACAGAAGGTGTTGGCGTTTCTCACCCAATCAGTGAAACCGCTTTCCAGCCCCCAAGCCTCGGCATATTTCAGAATGCATTCCTTGAGCGCATCTCCGTTGTTGTCGATGAGCTCGCAGGGCAGGAAAATGAGTCCGGATTCGGCGGAGCCGCCCAGAACCGTAAACCGTTCGTACAGAAAACGGGTCATCTTCGCTGGGAACGAGCCGGGCGGGACGTCGTCGAAACGGTCGTTCCCGTCGAATGCGATACCCGCCTCGGTGGTGTTGGAAAAGACGAAACGGATATCCTGGTTCCGGGCCACATCAAGAAACGCCTCGAAGTCACGGTATGTGGACAGTTCACGGTTGACCGACGAGATGACCCTCTTCTCGTTCTGCAGAACGTTTTCCGAATCGTACCCCCGCATGACCGTGGTGTAGAGGTACCGCTGCTCCGCCCACTCCGAGCGTGGCTCGGAAGAGGTGGGACGGGCAATGACGATACCGGAATCCAGGCCTCCCTCATTGAGGATGTCCACGATCCAGCCGACAAAGCCCCTCAGGAAGTTGCCGCTGCCGACCTGCAGGATTCTTTCCGGATGCGTCACCTTGCGCTCAAGTTTCGTCACGGTGTTTCCCATATCCTTACTACCCTTCCTTGCCGTCCTCATCGAACGACACGAGAATCTTGGTAATCGCTCCGGGGTTGTCGGCCCACTGCTGCAGGGCAGCGCCGGCTTCTTCCAGCGGAACTTCCATGGAGATCAGTTCATCAAGGGGGGGCTGTTCGCTGCTCATGAACTTCAGGACATTTTCAAAGTCCGACTTGAGGGCGTTGCGCGAACCGCGGATCTGGATCTCCTTCATGATGAAGTGCTTGGTGTCGAAGGCCACCGCATCCTTGACGTACCCCACATACACGACGCGGCCCGAGAAGGCGGCGAGGTTCACGGCGGAAACAAAAGTCTGCCCAAGGCCGATGGCCTCAACGGTAACCGAGGCGCCATGGCCGTCGGTCAACTTCATCACTTCCTCTTCCAGATTCCGCGTCATGGAATTGATGCCGTGAGAAGCTCCGAATTTCCTGGCCAGCTCCAGTTTGCCGTCGTCTATGTCCACGGCAATGACCTTGGCTCCGGCCTGGCTCCCGCCGGCAATGGCTCCAAGGCCCACAAGGCCGCAGCCGAAGACCAGGAGCGTCTCGCCCTTCTTCGGTTCTCCCCGGTAAGCGGCGTGGAACCCGACGGCCAGCGGTTCGACCAGCGCGATCTCGTCGAGCGACATATGGTTGATGCCGCCGATAAGTTTTTCGTGCCGAACAGCCAGATATTCGGTCATGCCGCCATCCTGCTGCACGCCCAGCGTCTTGTTGGACTTGCAGGCGTTGGGACGATTATTCAGGCACGACCAGCATTCTCCGCACGTGGTGTACGGAAGGATCAGCACCTTGTCGCCCGTCCGGAATTTCTCGGGAACATTCGCTCCCCTCTCCACGACCTCCGCGGCGATTTCATGACCGGGAATGCGCGGGTACTGCACGATGGGGTTGGTGCCCCGGAACGTGTTCAGGTCGCTGCCGCAGAAGCCGACGCGCCGGACCCTGACGAGGACTTCGTCCTCAGTGATGGTCGGTTTCTCCACATTGTGGGCGATGCTGTGCTCGCCCGGCTTGTTGATCATGAAAGCTTTCATGACCGCCTCCTTGCAAATTGCGTCATTTTATTATTGTTATTGGCCGAAAACGAGATTCGGCAGGAACAGGCTGATTTGCGGAATGAACGTGACCAGGATCAACGACACGACGAGCATCAACCAGAACGGCAGGACCTCACGGATGAACTCCGTCACCTGGACCTTGACGATGGTGCAGGTGGTGAACATGACCGTTCCCAGGGGCGGCGTGAGCGTCCCTATGGCGCAGTTGAGAATCACGATGATGCCGAAATGGACGAGATCAATCCCCATGACTTTGGCGGCCGCCACAAGCAGGGGCGACAGCACGATGAGAATGGCGTTTCCTTCGATGAACATGCCGAGAATGATCAGAATGAAGTTCACCAGGATCAGAAACAGCGTCTGGCTGTGCACATTGGCCGCAATGAATGCGGCTATGTTCTGGGGGAGCTGTTCCCAGGTCAGGAACTTCGAAAAGCCGTAGGACACGGCAATGATGACCAGCACGTTGGCCGAGGCCAGCACCGATTCCACCAACCCCATCTGAAACTTCCGCAGGTTCATGGTTCGATAGACGAAGGCGCCGATGATCACGGAGAAAAGGACCGCGATGGCTCCGGCTTCGGTGGGCGTGAACACCCCGAAACGAATGCCCACGATAATGATGATCGGCAGGGTGAAGGCGATGGCGGCGTCCTTGAGACCGAAAGCGATCTCCTTCATGCTCGCCCTTTTTTCCCTTTCAGGAAGGTAACCGCGCTTCTTGGCGATCCTGCTGACCAGCAGCATCATCAGAACGCACATCATCACCCCAGGCATGACGCCTGCGAGGAAGAGCCTGCCGATGGACACGTTGTTGATGTAGCCGAAAAGAATGAGGGCGATGCCCGGAGGAATGATCGGCGTGATCAGGGAGGATGCCGCAGTGACCGCTGCGGAGAACCCCTTGGAGTAGCCCTTTTTCAGCATGAACGGGACAATGAGCTTGGCGTTCATCGCCGCGTCGGCCAGGTTGGAACCGGACAGGCCGCCCATGAGAGTACTCAGCACGATGTTCACCTGGGCGAGGCCGCCCGCCATATGGCCGGTGAGCAGGCTGCTGAACGACAACAGCCTTCGGCTTATGCCGGAATGGTTCATGAAGATACCGGCCATGATGAAGAACGGGATGGCAAGGAGCGCATAGGAGCTGAGGCCCTCGGCGATCCGCTGCACCACCATCATCAAGGGCAGATAGGAAAAAAACAGGAAATACGTCATCGTGCTGACAAAAATGGAGAACGCCACCGGGAACTCCAGAAGCAGCAGAATGAACATGACGGCGATGGGAATATATACGTTCATAACTCTGTATCCAGTTCTTCAAAAAATTGAGGGCCGATCACTGCATGACGCAACACGTGATACAGGGTGAACAGCGAGCCCAGCGGAATGCCGAGATACACGTAACTGTAGGGGATACGGAGAATGGACGTGTAGCTGTCGTGAGAAAAAAGCACCAGCTGGAAGCCCAGGTAGATGATCACCACGAGGCATGCCGCAAAAAGAGTCGGCGACAAAATCCTTCTCAGGAGAAAAGCCACTCCCCTGGGAACCAGACTCAGCAGAAATTCGATATTGACGACCTCTCCCCGCCTTGCGAGAAGACTCAGGCCGAAAAACGACAACCATACGAACATCGCCAGTGAAAGCTCCTCAACCCAGCCGGACGGATTGCCCAGAAAATACCTGGCGATCACTCCCCATACCGAAATACAGACGATGCCGAACATGAGCAGAGAGGATATGGCGATGTCGATGCGGCCTATCCTGTCCGTCACGGCAAAAAATTTTCCCAGAAAAGTTCTCATAGTCTCTTCCACCGCAGGACTTCCCCACGGCCGCCGCAACGGCCGTGGGGAAGTTGCGGAAGTTTAATTAGTTCAGGCTGTTCATGGTCTCTTCGTACAGTCCGGGGGGCCACTCGGGGAACGCGCCCTTCATCACCTTCTTGGCGTTTTCAACGTACGGCCCCATGTCGACCTTGACGACTTCGACGCCACCGGCGACCAGTTTGTCGATGTAGCCCTGCTCGGTGCCCCTGATCAGCTCGGAACCGTACTCGGACATCTTCCGACCGGTGGAGCTGATGAGCCTACGCTGCTCGTCCGTCAGAGACTTCCAGAAAGCGGTGCCGACGATCCACGGCGTCATGTGAACATCGTGATTGGTCAGAACAAGGTACTTGGCCTGCTCGTAGAACTTGCCGCCATACAGGGTGCCTGCGGGATTCTCGATGCCGTCCACGATGCCTTGGGACATGGAAGTGTAGGCCTCGGACAAAGCCATGGGAGTGGGCACGGCGCCGATGGACTTGGCCCAGTAGTTGGCGATCTTTGCGTTCTGGACGCGGATCTTTACGCCTTTCATGTCCTCGGGCTTCATGGCCTTGCGCTTGGCCAGGAGCTGACGGGTGCCGTAATAGAAGTCGGGAACGACCACATGGAAGCCCTTGGGCTCAAGCTGGTTGATCAGCTTGGTGAATTTTTCGGACCGCACCAGATCGACTTTCTGGGCAACGTTGGTGCCCACATAGGGGGCGTTGATGACGCCCAGATCGGGGACCAGGTCGGCAAGGGAGCCGTAGGAAGCGATGGCGATAATGGGAGCGCCCATTTTGGCCTGCTGCTGCACGACAACTTCGCCACCGAGCTGCCCGCTGGGGAACTGCTTGAGTTTGATGGTTCCCTTGGATTCCTTTTCCAACAACTCGGCCCAACGGGTGACGGCCTGATCAACAGGCTCACCCGGTTGGTTTGAGTAGGCCACCATGATCTCCAGATTTTTCGCCAGGGCGGCTCCGCCGCCGACAACGAACACCATGGCCGACATAATCAGCCCCAAACAAACTGTAAATACTGCCTTTTTCATAATACCTCCTTGACACTTACGTTGGACTTCCCCCAGTTGCCGCCAGGCGCCCGCCCGGCAATATTCATGAAGTCGTATGGAATGAGTCCTCACGCTCAATAGTCCATACAACCCAGGGACTCTGATATTTTACGGGCCGTATCAATAACCTGCTCGGCCAGACCGCTCCTGATCCTCTCAAGAGTGACTTGGGCGGACGAGCCGGATGCACTCATGGCGGCCACAACCTGCCCGGTGCTATCCTTGATGGGAGCGGCCACGCAGCAGATGCCGTATTCGTTCTCCTCATCGTCCACGGCAAACCCGGCATTCCGCACTTCCTGCAGGTGTTTCAACAAATCGTCCATGTCGGTGATCGTTTTTTCGGTCAGCCGGGCGAGCTCCACGTCTGCAAGCAGAGCCCTGGCTTCACTCCCGGGCATGTGGGCCAAAAAGACCTTGCCTACCGCCGAGCAATACAACGGAATGGCCATGCCGACCCTGGAGGCCATCTGCAGCCCCCCCTGGATGCCGGAGTCGACCTTGTCTATATAGATGGCTGATCCCCCTTCGCGGATGACCAGATGGACGGTTTCGCCGATGGAATGGCTCAACCTGGTCAACAGGGGATTTGCTTCCCTTCTGATATCGATCTGCCGCAACAGGATATTGCCGAGTTCCAACAACTTGAAACCGAGGAAGTATTGTTTGGTAGCAGGGTCCTGCCGCACGAGCCTGAAATGGACAAGGTTGGCGAGAAGCCTGTGAAGAGTGCTCTTCGCCAATTGAGTCTGCTCGACAAGCATGGCAAGCGACACCCCTGACGGCTGCCGGCCCAATACGTCAAGAATCGTGTTTGTTCTTTCAAGGGTCTGCGCGAGCTTCGGCTCTTTTTTCATCTCAATGCCCCCTCCGTTCCACTATGTGGAACAATGTTCTACTATGTGAGACAGGGTTTCACGAAATCCACAACGTGTCAACCCCGAAACTCCAAATCAGACAGGCTCTGCATTTCCGTGACCTTTCCCGGAACATGAGGATCCCCCTGTGATCAAGCAGCGACCAAGACATGGATTCGGCGCTCGGAAAAAGTCAAAATAAAACCAATAATTACAATGGATCAAGAGCTGCCGCCCTGACACCGCCCCCCCCCCACTCCACACAAAACTCTCTGAAAGATCGTCCCGTCCCACTCACATCGGCCCGATGCATAAACTTAATACGTAAAAATAAAGACAAAAATGTTAATTTTTTAACATTGACGCTACAAAAAACTCAATTATTTTTACAATAAACGTAAAAAACAAAACCGCCATATTTTCAAAAACATACAATCAACCAGTTAATATAACACATCTTTTTCAACGATGGCACATGGATTGCCCGGTGGCTGCCTATTGTTCCCATTGGGATTCCGCGAATAGTGCCGGCTTGGCCCCCCCTGATAAGCAGACGGCGCCGAGCATTCTCAAGCTCTTGTAAGAATACGAAAAAAGGAGTGAAGTTTATGAAAAGACGGGAGTTCATCAAGGCAGCCGGAACAGGAGCGACAGCCGCTGCCGTGTCGACCGTTGTCAATGCCCCCTTTGTGCACGCCTCAAAAAAAACCACCATCAAATGGCGTCTTCAGACCTATGCCGGCCCGGCTCTTGCCGAACATGTCATCAAGCCGCAGATCGACGCCTTCAATAAGGCCGCAAAAGGCGAAATGGTCATCGAACTGTACAACTCCGATCAGCTCGTGCCCACCAGCGAACTCTTTCGAGCCATGCAGCGCGGAACCATCGACGCAGTCCAGAGCGACGACGACTCCATCGGGGCGCCGGTGGACGTGGCTGTTTTCGCGGCTTACTTCCCCTTTGCCTCTCGTTATTCCCTCGACATTCCCACTCTGTTCCACCATTACGGACTCAAGGAAATATGGGAAGAGGCCTACAACGAGGTGGAAGGGGTGAGCTGGCTTTCAGCCGGAGCATGGGACCCCTGCAACTTCGCCACACGTCAGCCAATCCGCAGCATCAAGGACCTCAAGGGCAAGCGAGTCTTCACCTTCCCCACCGGCGGCCGTTTCCTGCAGCGCTTCGGCGTAGTGCCCGTGACCCTGCCGTGGGAAGACGTCCAGGTGGCTCTGCAGACCGGTGAACTCGACGGAATAGCATGGTCGGGCATCACTGAATGCTACACCGTGGGATGGGCCGATGTGACCAAGTATTACCTGACCAACAACATTTCCGGAGCATGGGCCGGTTCCTATTTCGCAAACAGCGACAAATGGAACGCCCTGCCCGACCACCTCAAGACCCTTTTCAAACTCAGCATGGACAGCTCCAACTACTACCGGTTGCACTGGTACTGGTGGGGCGAGGCCCACTACCGCACCAAAGGCGGAAAGCTCGAACTCACCTCCATCCCGGACGCGGAATGGCAGACCGTCGAGGACGAAGCCTTCAAGTTCTGGGACGATATCGCCTCCAAGAGCCCCCGCAACGCCAAGGTTGTCGGTATCCTCAAGGACTACGTGGAAACAATGCGCAAGGCGGGCAAGCCCTACCGTTACTAAGCGCTGGGCCCGGCATCCCCGTGCAGGCACGGACAGCGCCTCCCTGGAAGTTCCGGGGAGGCGACAGTCTCCTGCAGGTTCACATTAAACAGAGGAGGGACTTCCTTGTTACGGCCCATTCGAGCCTACGTACGGTTCGTTGACAGGCTCAATACCATCGTTGGAAAATTCGCCATGCTGTTGATCTTTCTGATGATGGGAATCCTGTTGTGCGAATCCATATCGCGGACGTTCTTCGACACCCCGCACATCTGGACCATGGAATCCGCCCAATTCACCATGGCGGCATATTATATGCTCGGCGGCGGATTTTCCTTGCTCATGCGGGCGCATGTACGGATGGACGTACTCTACAGCCGATGGTTCACCAAAACCAAAGCCAAGGTGGATCGTTTCACCATATTCTTCATGCTCTTCTATCTCGGGGTACTGCTTTATGGCGGCATTTCAAGCGCCTCCTATTCCCTGAAATACGGACAGCATAACCACACGGCATGGGCTCCGCCCCTGGCCCCGATCAAAATAGTCATGGTCATCGGGATCATTTTGATGCTTCTGCAGGCCATCGCCACTTTCTTCAAGGATTTCGCCAAAGCGCGCGGTGAGGATTTGTCATGAGCTACGAAATGATCGCCCTGATGATGTTCTTGTCTCTTGTAATGCTCCTCATAACAGGGCAACGCTTTTTCGGAGCCGTGGGTTTCGTTGCGGCAGCTTCCTCCTTGCTTCTATGGGGTGACGGAGGTGCGGAAATGCCTTTCAACGCGGCCATCGTGCTGCTCAATTGGTATCCGCTTCTCACCCTGCCCCTGTTCATCTTCATGGGGTATATCTTGTCGGAATCCGGCATCGCCAGTGATCTGTACAAAATGTTCCATGTTTTCATGGGACCCATTCCCGGCGGACTGGCCTTGGGCACCATCGTCCTCATGGTGGCTATTTCCGCCATGAACGGCCTGAGCGTGGCCGGCATGGCCATCGGCAGCAGCATCGCCCTGCCGGAAATGCTCAAACGCGGCTACGACAAGAAAATGATCTCCGGCGTCATCCAGGCAGGCAGTTCGTTGGGAATCATGATTCCGCCAAGCATCGTGCTGGTGCTCTACGGCATGATCGCCCGGCAGCCAGTGAGCCAATTGTGGCTGGCCGGAGTCTTCCCGGGCCTGTTGCTGGCGGCGATGTTCGCCATCTACATTATTGTACGATGCAAGCTCCAGCCCAAAATGGGACCGGCCCTGCCCCCCGAAGAACGTAATCTGCCCTTCAATGAAAAGCTCAAGTTGCTGGGCGCCGGCATCATGCCGCTGTTCATCGTCTTTTCGGTCACCGGGCTGTTCATGATGGGTGTCACCAACCTGGTGGAAAGCTCGGCCGTGGGCGCCGCTGCAGCCATGATCGCCGCCGCCATCAAAGGCCGCCTGACCCGAAAGGTGATGAACAGCGCACTTCACGACACTTTGGGCGTGAGCTGCATGTTCATGTGGATCATCATGGCGGCGTTGAGCTTCGGTGCCGTCTTCGACGGACTTGGCGCGGTCAACGCCATCAAGTCCCTGTTCCTGGAAAACTGGGGACTGAGCCCCTGGGGAGTGCTCATCATGATGCAGCTATCCTACATCGTCATGGGCATGTTCCTGGACGACACGGCCATGCTGGTCATCGTGGCGCCGCTGTATATCCCACTGATCATCCAGTTGGGCTTCAACCCGGTCTGGTACGGCGTCCTGTACACCATCACCTGCCAGATAGCCTATATGACCCCACCTTTCGGGTACAATCTGTTCCTGATGAAGGCCATGGCGCCAAAGGAAATCACATTGATGGACATTTACGCCTCCATTGTGCCCTTCGTCATTGTCATGACCACCGGGCTGGGGCTCATCATGGCCTTCCCGGAAATTGCAACCTACTTGCCCGATTTGTACTTTGCCGGATAGTATGACCCCAAACCGCCTGGGGGAAACACCTCCCCCAGGCCATACGCAAACGACTTCATATGACTGCATCACCGCAAAAGACACTCAAGGAATTATTGGCAAAGGCCACTCCTCTTCGCTCCGGGGATGTTCTGGCCGGGGTGGCCGCCACAAGCGAGGAAGAACGCGTCCGGGCCCAGATGGAACTGGCGGACGTGCCTCTGACCCGTTTCCTCAACGAGTGCGTCATTCCCTACGAGGAGGACGAGATCACTCGACTCATCATCGACACCCACGATGAAAACGCCTTTTCCCCGGTGCGTTCCTTCACTGTGGGGCAGCTACGCGACTGGCTGCTCACCGAGGAGGCCGACTCTGAAACCCTGGCCGCACTGGCACCGGGCCTGACTCCTGAAATGGTTGCCGCAGCAAGCAAACTCATGCGGCTTCAGGACCTCATTCTGGTAGCCTCCAAATGCCGGGTGGTTACCCGATTCCGCAACACCATCGGGCTTCCCGGCACCTTTTCCGTCCGCCTCCAGCCCAACCACCCCACCGACGACCTCAAAGGGATCGCCGCCTCCACCCTGGACGGTCTTTGCTACGGCTGCGGCGACGCCGTCATAGGCATCAACCCGGCCACGGACAGTCTGGACAACATCGTACGCATTTCCGAAATACTCGACGACCTCATCGCACGATACGACATTCCGACGCAAACCTGCGTGCTCACCCACGTCACCACCACCATGGAGGCCATCGAGCGGGGAGCACCTGTGGACCTCTGCTTCCAGTCCATCGCCGGCACGGAACGGGCAAACGCCAGCTTCGGGGTGAACCTCCCGCTGCTTCAGGAAGCCTTGGAAGCCACACGGTCGCTTGCACGCGGCACGTTGGGGGACAATGTCATGTACTTCGAAACGGGACAGGGCAGCGCTCTGTCTGCGGGGGCCCATCACGGAGTGGACCAACAAACCATAGAGGCCAGGGCCTACGCCGTGGCCCGCCGCTTTGATCCCCTGTTGGTGAACACGGTGGTGGGCTTCATTGGTCCCGAATACCTCTTTAACGGCAAGCAGATCATTCGTGCAGGTCTGGAGGATCACTTCTGCGGCAAGCTACTGGGCCTGCCCATGGGGGTAGACGTCTGTTACACCAACCATGCCGAGGCGGATCAGGACGACATGGATGCCCTGCTCACCCTGTTGGGATCGGCGGGCTGTACTTACATCATGGGCGTTCCCGGAGCCGACGACATCATGCTCAACTACCAGTCAACTTCGTTCCACGACGCGGCCTACCTGCGGCGTCTTATGGGGCTTCGCCCCGCTCCGGAATTCGAAGCATGGCTACGCTCCGCAGGAGTATTGGACGAAACAGGCAAACTGCGCCCCATGCAACCCGGTAATGGACTGTTGGCCCTGCCCGACGCAATTCAGTGAGGATGCCATGACCAAGAAAAACGTCCCCCCCCCTGTCGAAGAAATCGACGCCAACATCATTTCCGATGACCCTTGGGACGGCCTCAAATGCTTTACAGACGCACGCATCGCCCTGGGGCGCAGTGGAGTGAGCCTGCCGCTTCGTGAGAGCCTTTCCTTTCGTTTGGATCATGCCCGCGCCCGGGACGCCGTCCACTCCCCCTTTCAGGCCGAAGAGCTCATCCGGGAACTGGAGACGGACGGGCTTGAATGCCTGGAACTGCATTCCGCCGTATCCAGCCGGGACGAATATCTGACCCGGCCTGACAAGGGACGCTGCTTAAGCGAAAAATCCAAAGCCCGGTTAAAAGAGTACCCACACAAAGGATTCGACATCTGCCTGGCGGTAAGTGATGGCCTTTCCTCACGGGCGGTGCATGAGAACGCCGCGCCGTTCATAAACACCTTCGCCGAAACCCTGGCCTCCACCAGCCTGACCCTGTCGCCTGTGAATGTGGTACGCAACGGACGCGTGGCTGTGGCCGACGAAGTCGGACAACTGCTCGGGGCAAGGCTGTCCGTGATCCTCATAGGCGAACGTCCCGGCCTCAGTTCGCCGGACTCCATGGGAATCTACCTGACATGGACCCCCCAGCCGGGCACCACGGACGAAGCCCGGAACTGTATCTCCAATATACGCAAGGCGGGATTGTCGGTTCCGGAGGCCGTGCGAAAGCTGGCTTATCTCATCGAGGAGGCGTTCCGCATTCAGGGAAGCGGGGTGGAACTCAAGGATAGAATGGGGGACAATTACCTGCCCTTCGGTCGGGAACCGGCTTCTCTGACCCAGGTTTGAGGCCTTTTCCCCGATACCAAACGATCCGGTTCGATCATTTGGCAGGGATATTCACGATGATGTCGAGGCCGTCGTCGATGCCTCCCCACTCGAAAAGTTCGCCTTTCGGGGCCTTATTAGACGCAAAAAACGAAGAAAGCCCCGTTTTATCGGGGCTTTTCTGCACCTCTTTGAACGAGGCTGGACTATCAAATGGCGGCGGGAGTAGGATTCGAACCCACGGACCCCGTGAAGGGTCAACGGTTTTCAAGACCGCCTCCTTAAACCGGACTCGGACATCCCGCCGCGTGGTTGAGGTGCATTATTTTGTACAGAACGCCCTCCCTGTCAAGCAGAAACAGCGGACACACACTGCCGTGCCCCCAAAATCCCCCACAAATGATAATGAATTGCATTGACACTCTGGACTCTCTTCCGTATTTGTCGGAATACTTGATTAAACAAACCGGATGATATTGATAATGAAAGAGCCTCAAGAAGTCTTCGACGCATATCTGGCTGAAAAAAACCTGAAAGCGACGCCGCAACGCCGCCTGATCCTGGATACGATCCTGAAGCAGAAGGACCACCTGTCTTCCGAGGAACTTTACGCCAAGGTCAAGGCGAGGGATTCTTCCATAGGCCAAGCCACGGTCTACCGTACGCTGAAACTGCTTGTGGACGCCGACATCGTGGAACCCCTGGACTTTGCGGACGGCGTAACCCGCTACGAGCCCTCCTACGGCGAGGAGCATCACGACCACTTGATCTGCACGGTCTGCGGCAAGAACATCGAAATCCTGGATCCGACCATTGAGAAACGCCAGGAGCAGATCGCCAAGGAACAAGGGTTCAAACTTTCCAGCCACAAGATGTATTTGTACGGCATATGCAACGACTGCCGTAAGGGCAAATAAAATAGCAAATCAAAAGGCGGCCTCAAGGCCGCCTTTTTCATTCTACTTGAATTTCTCCAAAAAACGTTTCAGCACAGTAACTTCGTCGGAAACCTTCCTCCAGTGGAACCGCCCACTGCCGTCCGGCATCTTCTCTCCCAACGACGAAAATTGAATTCCCAGCCCGATCGAACCGTCCTTGCCCTTGAACCGGCTCCGAATGGTACCGATGACCGTGAAAAAGAAAAACTGTCGGGACCCCGGGTCCTTGATGCTGATCCGCAGCACCAGCTGGTCGCCGACCTGCATGGGCGGAAGTTCCTTGCGGGGATTGAAGACAAAGAGGCGTATGCCGCCGGGGGAGATGTTCCCCACCTGCATGTAAGTCTTGCCTTTGTAGCGTGCGGGCTCCGACACCGTGTACAGGTCCGGCTTCTTGGAAGCGAACGTATGGCGCTTCACGACATCCCACGCCTTGACCCGTATGATGTCCGGCCGATTGACCTTCTTGCGCACATGCTTGCGCCGGATGATGAAGCGGTAGCGCATGGGCGTGAGCAGGATCAGCTTCTTGAGCACGATTCCCTTGCGGTCGAAGCTGTGAATGTAAGTGACAAAGGAATTGTACTTGTTCCCCCGCAGGGCGAACTGCTTGACGAAACAGATCACCCGCTTGCCGCGGAGATCCACCCTGGTTGGCGCGGCTTCAACGATCTGAAGCATGAGCTTGCCGCCGAGAACGGTTTCGATACGCGCATAGCAGACATGCCGTCCCACTGTGCCGTCTTTTTCCAGGATGGAGACTTCAAGGATGATGCCCTTGGAAACCAGGTAGGTCTCAATAAGTCCCTGCCGCTTGAACATGAACACGCGGGTGAAACCGCGCACAATCAGGAACCAAAGATAACGCCGGTAATACCACAGGGCGGCCAGCAGCACCAAAGGTCCGACAATGGCCAGAATGATGCCGAACACCTCGACAAGTTCGAGGCGTCCCGATCCGTGGGCAAAGGTCTGCTGCACGTCACGCAGATAATCAAGCTGTCCGAGAGGTGTCATTTCCGATACGCCACCCTGGTCATGGAGTTTTTTTCCGTCGAGAACTTCATGGGAAGAATCGTGCAAGAACAATACCTTGCATCTCCCCTTCTCCTATATAAGTCGGGACCCCCGGAAGGCAAGAAAACAAGATTTCGTGAAGAGTTAAAAAAGACCGCCCCCTTCTAGCGGACCCCGGCTACGGACCGACGAAGTATGCTGGTTGCTTCCCGAGGCGATTCGGCTGCGCAGATGGCTGAAACAACCGCCACGCCATCCGCTCCGGCGCAGATGACCTCCCCGGCGTTCAAGGGGCCTATGGACCCGATGCCCACCAAGGGCTTGCTGGTCGCTTTGCGCACTGCCGCAAGACCGTCCAGCCCCCAGGGAGCGCCCGTATCGGTTTTGGTGGCGCTGGCGAAAATCGGACTCACGCCCAGGTAGTCGACATCCCAGGCAACGGCCTCGCGAACCTGCTCCATGTTCTCCACGCTCAGGCCGATGACGGCATCCGGACCCAGCAGCAGCCGAGCCTGTTCATAGGGCATATCACTCTGCCCCACGTGCACGCCGTCCGCGCCCACGGCCAGGGCCACGTCAATGCGGTCGTTGATGAGCAAGGGAATGCCCGCCGGTCGCACGATGGCCTGAAGCCCACGGGCAAGCTCAATGAATTCACGCGTGTCCGCATGCTTCTCGCGCAGTTGCACCAGGGTCACTCCCCCCTGAACGGCCTCGGCGACCACGTCCAGCAGGTCCCGTGCGCCGCAAAGGGGACGGTCGGTGACCAGATAGACGCTGTAATCGACTCGCCTGTTCATCAGCCTTCAATGCGCATGCGTTTTTCAATGTCGTCCCGCCCCATGGAGTACAGGGCGTCGTAAAAATGGAGCTGAAGGCTTCCCGGCCCCTTGGCCTGCTCCGCGGCAATCTCTCCGGCCACATTCATGGCCGCCATGGCGTGCACCGCAGCTTCGAGGAAGCTGCCGCTCACCGCCGCAAACGCGCCGCACAAGGCGCTGGCGGTACAGCCCAGTCCCGTCACCTGCGGCATCATGTCGCTGCCCCCGGCCACGCGGACCACCCGCTCGCCGTCCGTGACCACGTCCACCTCGCCGCTGACCACCACCGTGCACTTGTGCACACCGGCCAAAGCCTTGGCGGCCAGTTCGGCGGCGTCGGCTCCCATGGTGCTGTCCACACCCTTGGCCTCCCCGGACTCACCGGCCAGGGTCATGATCTCCGAGGCGTTGCCGCGGACAATGGCGGGCTGGTACTTGCTGAGCATGCTTGCGGGCGCTTCGGTGCGCACGCGGGAGGCTCCCGCCCCCACCGGATCGAGCACCACGGGAACGCCCCTTTTGTTGGCTGCCGCCCAGGCCGCGGGCATGGCTTCAAGATAGGTTCGGGCAACCGTGCCCAGATTGATGACCAAAGAGCTGCTGATGTTCATGAGGTCTTCCACCTCTTCCACCGCATGGGTCATGATCGGCGAGGCTCCGATGGCCAGCAAGGCGTTTGCCGTGGAGTTGGTCACCACGTAGTTGGTGATGTTGGTGACGAGCGGCTTTTTCTCGCGCAGCTGGTCCAGGTCCTTGATCATGGTGCTCGGGGAAAACATGGAAACTCCTCTGGGTTGTTTTATCAGACGGGAACTGTTCCTACCTCTTTGAAGGACGATTTTCAACGGAACAGATAAAGGGAATTCGCCATCAAAAACGAAAAAAGGACCGAAATCATCCGGTCCTTTTATTCTCTTATGGCGGAGAAGGGGGGATTTGAACCCCCGATAGAGTTTCCCCTATACACGCTTAGCAGGCAGAGTCCAAGACCAATAATATCAGTAAGTTATTGAAATAACTGTGCCGCAACCGTGCCACAATGGGATAGAATGAGGGCTTTTTAAGGGCTGGTGGCACGGATTGTGACACGGCTTTTCCCTTTCCCCCGCCCTCCAACTTTCGTATGTACAATGTATATTTTTCACTTGACACGCCCACTGACTGTATATACATTGTATTTATGCACAGCAGGGAAATCATAAAGCGGCTCAAAAAAGACGGCTGGTATGAAGTGGCTCACAGCGGTGACCACAAACAATTCAAGCATCCCACGAAGCCTGGACGCGTGACAGTGACCCACCCAAGAAAGGACATGCCTATAGGGACCCTGAAAAGCATTGAAAACCAGTCCGGGGTTAAATTAAGGTAGGGCCAGCGGCCCTACTCCACAACAATATATAGGAGACGAGACATGCCCGCATATTTTGCAGTTATCCATAAGGACGAGGGGAGCACCTACGGCGTATCCTGGCCCGATCTGCCCGGCTGCACCTCCGCTGCCGACTCTTTGGGGGAAGTTGACGCCCTGGCGCGTGAGGCATTGCAATTCCACCTTGAGGGAATGCGCGAGGACGGCGATACGATCCCAGCCCCCAGCAGCTTTGAAGAAGTGTATGCCACCCATGCGGAAGATGAAGGTTTCTATGGGGTTGTGCTGGTGTCCGTGCCGGAGCAGGTCACGCGGCGTCCTATCAGCTTGCGCGTCTCCGAAATAGACCTTGCCATCATCGACAGCGCTGCCGCCGCCCGACACCTAGACCGCACTGCATTCATGGTTTCGGCATCAAAGAAAGTAGCCCGTGGGGAAGCGTAAACCTTCCCCATCACGGCCTTTAGATCGTTATTTGTTGGATTTTGGAGGTCCGATTCTTTCCCAAGTGCGCCCTTCCTCTTGAGTTGGTGGAAGTGGGTTGTCACCTGGTTCAATTGTGACTTGCCGAGGTTTATGGACTTTTCCTCCGCGAGGGCCTCTTTCTAAATACTCGCCCGGCCTGTCTGGTGTCTCGCCCGGTTTTTGCAATTTATCAGCCATAATAAACCTCCTTTTTGAAAAAGAGAATAAACATACGACCTTTATTATCAACTATCCGCTACAAGTTATAACACTCCGTCAGAAAACTTAATTCGGCACCTCTGCCTCCACAGTGGTGGTCAATTTATTGTTGAGGGTATGGGTGATGCGCGTCACGCTCCAAGATCCATTAACGCCGGTACGCACCGCCGACACTTCCAGAGGGCTTTCCGCTAAAATGTCCGTGCGTCCGCTCATGGTCAGGGAAAGCTTGCTTGTTCCTCGCGTGATACTCTTGTAGCGCCCTTTGGCCGCCCTTGTGGCGGCTTCTTCCGAAGGATAGATATGCCGAAGTCTACAAGATGGCGTCCCTTCCCCTATGGTCACCTCTTTATCTTCCGCCGCTTTCTTGTCTCGCCACACGGCCACGACTTGAGCGTAATTCCCCCGGTCGCTGATCGTCACCCCCCAATTATCCAATTCGGAACGAGCCAACGAAACAGTGGGAAGACTCTTTCCCGATACCGAAGAATTCTCCCCCTGCGGCACGAAAATGAGCCGCCCTCCCCCAGCCTTGGCAATGGCGTCCATAGAGCGGGCCACGCGGGTCAACAAATTCATATCGCTTTCGTTGGTCTGGTCTATGTGGTCCAAGGTGATTCCGGCCAAGGCCGTTGATACCGCCGCCGTCAAGCCGTGATCCTTGGCAATGGTCTTGACCAGGGTTTCCACGGTACAAGGGTCCCAGGATCGCGTTTTTTGATCCTGAAGCGCGGCATACGTGGATGATTTCTTAAACGGGGCGGCAAGGGCTTTGATAGTCATGATGTCAGGCGGACCGCTCAAAATAATTTCATCCACCACGTAAAGCCCCATATAGCGGACAGCCCCCTGATAGCCGAGCCATAATCGCAATTCTGCGCCAGTGGGGGGCAGCGCTATGTCATCATCGGACAAGACAATAGTCAGGGCATCCGAGGACATGCCCGCTTCATCGGTCAATGTCAGGCTTTTGAGATTTTGCTTGATCGTGGCAGTAATGTCTGAACCGTCCGCCTGGAGAACGAACGTAGGCCGCCAGGGCTTTACGTCCACAAGCTGACCCCTTCGGTTTTCCCGGAGGTATCAATCTCGGGCAGGGTAATGACTACCCCCGCTTCCAAAATCGTCCCTTTGGCCGCCAACCCAGGGTTAGCGACCAGAACTGTTTCCACGGCCCCGGATTGCTGGTCATAGAATTTCCAACATATCGCGTCCAGGGTATCACCGTCTGTGGTTGTGTAAGTGGTCACGACAATGACGCTCCATAATAGATAAGGTCCATGGTAAAATCGATTTTTTGGGGGGCACCGCCGGGCAGAAAATAGCGCCCGGTTTCACGGATATTGGTGATGCACCAATATCCGTGAACAGTCCCGTATCCATCCACCATCTGTAGCGGATCACCAGCCCCGGCTATCTCGCGCATGTCGTCAATCTGGTCCAGGCCTCCCGCATAGGTTGGGTACACCGTGCCGGGCAAAGAGATGATTTCCTCGCCCGGCCCGCTCCACTCCAAACGAGGCCTTTTGCCAGGGCGGTCATGTTTGGCCCATCGGTATTTAGTGGTCCGCGATAGGCTTTGATACGCGGCGGTGTCCACGCCAAAAGTGTAGCTCCCCAGCTTCATCATAATTCTGGTGTGATTGCTCATGCCGTAGCCCCATCATACAGTGCGCCGCGCCCAACATCGCGCTGCCGTTCGTCCATTTTACGCATGACATGCTCCGCGACCTCTTCGGCGGACTGGCCGGGGGCCGCATGAATCTGTATCGGGATTTCCTGTCGGACGCTGATATTCTGCCCCCCACCAGCTGCGGGCAGGGCCGGCACTGCCGGGGCCGCCGAGGGCGAGCCAGCCGTAGCCCCATTGTTTTGGGCGTCCTCCCCGGCTCCAAAAAAGGTTTTCACGGCTCCCCATACCCCGCCAACGGAAAAAGACTTTTTGAGATCTTCCCAAGCCGTGACCAGCCGATATACGGCAATGACTGCCGCGCCGATAACTATGCCTATGGGGTTTGCCATGACAGCAGCGCCGACGGCTTTGATGCCTACGGCAAGGGCGGGCAATACCGAGCCTATGACTGGGGTCAGGGCCGAGTAAAGAGTAAAAACAGACTTACCCAGGGTAAACATGGATACAACCAGCTTAGATGAAATCAGCCCGCCGACAACCCAGGCCATATTTTCCCATCCCCCAAGGGCACCGGCTACAGTGTCCAGAGCGGAACCGACCGAACCCAAAACACTTAGCAAGCCGGAAGCAAAAGCCCCTATCTTCGGCAAGGCTTCCCCTATACCTTTCGCAAAGTCTACAACGTCTTTCCGGTGTTCCTTCATCCAAGCCCCAACTTTAGGGGCAATATCCTTGACGTAGGGAGCCAGGGCACCACCAACCAACCCGGAAACCTCACGCGCGGCGGAGCCTACAACGGTAGTCAGGCGACTAAAGGCTGTGTTGTAAGCGGCGGCACCAGCCCGACCTTCATCGGAAAGAAGATTCAGTTCCTTTTGTTGCGCCAGCAGGTCGTCTACGCCTTCCTTGCGGCTGCGCAGATAGCCAAAGAACTTGTTTGCTTCCCCCCCGAAAAGCATGTCAGCGGCGGAAACGGCTGTTTGTGCGTCGTTTGTCTCCTTGATGGCCTTTGCTATTGTGCGGAACTGTTCTTCGGGGGCCATGTCCCGGATATCGTCAAACTCCAAGCCAAGCATTTGCAGGGAGTCCTTGACCGCCGAAATTTCTTCAAGCCCGGCGGACTCGCCAAGCTTGTTATTCATCTCTTCGACCATATCCCCTACATTGTCCGCTTCAAAGCCCATTTCATGGGACAGCCCCGCCCAGGCGTCAAATTCATTGGAGGAAACCCCCACGGCCCGCGCCAACGCCTCTTGCTCCGCCGTGACTTTGTTTGTCATGGTCAGGGCCGTACCTGCGGCCCCCACTACCAAACCAAACCCGGCGGCCAAACGACCTACTTCATGGGTTGTAGAGGCTACAGCGGAGCCCACCCCGGCCCCGGCTCCAACAACCCCTTGAAGATTTTTCAGTTTATTGCTGGTTCGATCCACCTCTGTGGCAAGGCGGCGTTGTTCCTGCCGGAAGTTTTTAGTGTTTACACCAGATTCCTCCAATTCGATTTCAAGGGCCTGCAGGCGCTTCCGCTCGGCATGAAAAGCCTTGCCCGCTTTATCCGCAGAACGTTGGGCGGCCAGCATTTCCCGCCTCATTTCCTTTGTCGGTTTCTTGGATTTTTCAAACACTCTGGTCAGCTTGGCCGCGTCCCGCTTCAGGTCGCGGTACTCCCTTCCCATGGAGCGCACACCTTGCGGATCATATTGATTCAATTTGTCTTGCTGCCGTTGCAGATCGCGCATGGCCTTGGTCATGCCCGAAAAATCCCCGCGCGCCGCCTTGCCGACAGTGGAAACACTGGACGCCACAGTAGCGCCCACTTCAAAAATGGCGGAATATTTTTTACTGCTCATTGATGCTCACTTTGGGGGATGGCCTCAACCCACCACAAAAGTTCCGATACGGGCATGTCCATGAGTTCGGAACGGCTCCAACCGGTATAATGGGCCAGGAAAAGAACCGCTTGCCGGGTAGCGTCCCGGCCTAGGATAAAAAACCTTCATAAATACTTTGCAGCCCCCGGTAGTCACGCATAGCCATATTTTCCACCACGGCGGGCGGCACCTCGCACAGGTTCGCAAATATGCGGATTTCAACTTCCGCGTCAGTGCCGCCCTGCTTATCGGCTATAACGGTGTCACGCACCCGAGGCTCCCGCATGGTCAGGGTGGAATAGGTATGCCCTTTGTGTTCAATGGGAGTTTTCAGGGTCAGAGTATTATCCTGCATGGTCTTCCTTTTTGAATGGCGGGGACCGGAGCCCCCGCCGGTTGTAGAGGAGGCTAGATGCCAAGAGCGTTGCGTTTGGCTTCCAGCTGGTCGGTTTCGTTGACAATTCTGATCATGTTGGGAATATCGATTTCGTGAATCGTGGTATCTCCTTGGACATACCGGTAGTATTCCAGCCCTAATTTATATTGATTCGTCGCTTTGCTGCCCGAACTCCAGGCCGACGGGGCTATACTGGTCACCTTGCCGGTCATGGTCACAGTTACGGCGGTCACCGTGCCGTCCAAATCTTCCAGAGCGGCGCGCACCACGCAGGAAATAAAACTGTTTTCGGCCACGCCGAACAGTTGCAGCGTATCCGCGCATATTTTCGTAGTGGTAAAGGACATTTCCAGGGGCTCCATGCCCATTTCAACCGGCACGGAGCTGTCCATGCCCCCGCCCCGGAAACCCTCGGTAATCAAGGTCAACTCGGGCAACTGAACTTCCTCCAGGTTCCCTGCAAAGCCGTAACCATCCAGAGACAGGGCGAAGTTTTTGAGAACTTTTTCGGCGGCTCCCATTAGTCAAACACCTCCTCAATGTAGTCAGTATTCAGGCGGGAGCGGAAAACCATCCGTTCCGCCGGATAGGTGGGACAAAAGTCATAGTCCCAATATATTTTCCCATCGGGAATATTGTCCGAAGTGCTCAATTCCTTGTTAACCCAACAGGAACCGCCCAAAATAGCATCCTTGGTTTTAAGAGTGCGCAGGTATTTACAAACTCCTTCGGCCACATCATCCGCATACGTGCGTGTTATGGGACGGTCCACGGCCCACAGATGATTTGTCTGGATACTGTCCATAATGGCGTCGGCAGTGCGCCGGACGCACAAGAATTTATACCTGGAGTCCGTAGAGGGTGTCCGGTTGCCCCACAAACGATAGCCGTCCTCATAAATGATTGTAGCTATGTTCTGCTCGTTTAACAGGTTGGCGCGGCAGTTGGCGTCCCCCATGGTGAAATCAACGGACCGGGCCACGCCACTGATCCCGTTAATGACTTGATTGGACGGGGACCACCAAAATCCCTTCTTGTTATCCATCTTGGCAATACCCCCGGCCACGCGAGGGCTTGCAGGTTCGTTGACATAGGACCCGTTGCGGTACACCTTGACCCACGGGTCAACCATATAGATACGCCCGGACCCAAAGTCCCCAATTGCGGAAACTGCGGCATCATCCGTGCTATTGGGACCGTCCACAATGACAACGGCCCGCAACTGCTCGGCAATACTAAGTAGTTCGGCTGCAACCGGGTTGGCGAGATACGTCGAATTGTCCTCGTCGTATTCACGTTGGTGGGTGTAGCCAGGAACACACATAATACGCGGTTTGTATCCAACCGCAGACTGGGCACCCAGCAGAGCATACATGCCGGTATAGTTGCCGTCGGTGTCCGTGCCGCCGACAATATTGGTCATGGTGGCATTGTCGTCCGCGCCCTCTTCGACACGCACGACAATCACGGCGGCACCGATCTGGTCAAATATGGCGTCCATGGCGTTGGGCAGGGTTCCGTTACCGTCGCCTACGGTATCCAGATAGGCGGCCTTGGTCCGATTCCCGGCCACCATAACCGGCGTATTTAACGGGAACTTGTCCGCGTCGGCGTCCGGGGCGGTGCCCACGATACCGATAACGGACATTTTGACGGTGGTAATGGTGCGGGAGCCATCGTCAATCTCCAGCACCTCCAAACCATGAAGGAAATCTTCACTCATGGGCTATTCCTCGCTTTCTTCGGTTTCGGTTATGGAATAGGACACTTCAATATCCTGAATGGTGGCTATCGCTTCTGCTTTGGCGTCGTCGTCTTCGGCGGCTTTGTAGGTGGCCACAGCAGTGTCCAGGGTGTCTTGATATGCTTGCCGCGCACCAATGACAGCGGTGTAAGCTGCCACCCATTCATCACGCTTTTCAATGACACGTTCGACCAAATAGGCCACCGTAACGCCTCGGGCAGTGGCAATCCCCTTCAGCATGGGCACGTCTGCGCTATTGTCGTTCTGATATCTCTGCGCTTCATCAAATTGCTGATCCCACCCAGCGCGCTCCGACTCGCTATATTCGGAGCCCACGGACTGAAGCAGCGCATCTGCGCTATCCACAATATCGTCCTGCTTGGCCTTCTTGACCGCGCTGTAATGGGCGGCGGCATCGTAAACCAGCAACGAGGTATCCAGGGTCCGGGATCTTACGCCGTCCTCTGTCTCCTCCACGTAGGCGGTTCCATCCTCGGGATGGCTGTAATATTCTGGCAAGCGCTCATCACGGCAAAACAGTGCGCCGTTGGTCTTGGCGATATCCTCCCCATCAGACCACCGGGTCGGGATAGGTAGTTCATTGCTGATTTGAACATGAGGCAGCAGCGTTACTTTCCCGATGTCTGGAACTATCCAATACTCATCAAACGACATATCAACTCCTTGGATCAATTTTGTGGGGACCGATCACCGAACCGTCGCCACCGGGCGCACCTGCGATGGAGGTTGACGACCCAACGCCGCCGAGCCCCCCCGCAGCCTCAATTGTGCCGGTAAATTGATTAGCTCCAGCGTACAGGGCTACGGTAACGCCGCCCCCCGATCCGCCGCCGCCTGATGTGTTGACGGTATACCCACCGCCCTGAGTGCCGTTGTTGACGATTGTGCCACTGCCGAGCAGATCCCCGCCGACAAGCATCAATAGCAGCGCACCAGTACCGTCTCCAGCGTCCGTCGCCGGAGATTTATTTGTGCCTGCGGGGTTGCCCGCACCGCCACCTCCGCCGGAGCTGTTGGAACATCGTCCAGTTCCGCCCTGTCCACCATACTCGGCCCCACTGAAGGCGGCCACGTCCTGGCAGCCACCGCCGCCCGCACCGCCGCTAAAACATGTACCAGCGCTGCCGAACCCCGGTGTTGCACGTAAGCCTGATCCGGCACCACCGCCTCCCGTACCGCGCGTCACGGCTCCGCCAGTCAGCCCGGTGCGGGAAGTCCCGCTTGTAGGCGAGGTGCCGCCCGATCCGCCTACGCGGGGTATCTGGATAACGATGCCGTTACCCTGGGCAACGGGCTGATTGGCCTCAGATGTAACTGCGGCCAGCCCACACCCCTGCATCAACGTGTCATCGGTATGAGTGTCGGTGTATCCGTCCGCCAATCTGCGGATAACGATACCGCCCTCGGGCACGGCGTTGCCGTCGGTGGGAGCCACGGGCGTGTCGTCCGAGGCCTCGACGTCTGCGGGGTTGGCTCTACATCCCCTTGCCGTCATGGATATGGTGCCGTTGTTGGTTAGGTCAGACTGAGTATAGATGAGCAGCCCCCGGCAACGATACAGCGTTGTCAGGGTCATGCCAGCGTCGATCTGCAGGGTGACGGCATTGAGCACCACCATGTCCCCGTCCTCGATGGACGGGACAAACACGGTGTCGTCGGACGACTGCCAGCCGGATATGGCCGCCCAAACTACACCGTCAAACGACTGTTCGGCGCCGTCGCTGGTGATACGAATATGTCCGTCCGAACCGTCACCGAACCAGTTGCCGCCGGAGACAATGAGGGATTTAGGGGTCAACACCCTACGCCCCCTTGGTAATATTTTGAACGACCAGGGTGGTGCCGATGCTGTCATGCGACAGATTGAGCCGCACCAATGTCGCGTCACTGTCCGGTTCGCCGGACAACATGTCCGACCACCCGCTTGCCAGGGTCAGATTGTTGCCATTGGGATAAATGTGAATCACCCACTCACTTTCAAATGGCGGCGTCAATACGGGCAGTTCGTAGTTGTCCGTAAGTTTGCACGCAAAGCGGTTGCGTTTCTTCAGGGCGGTATCCGTGGCTATGTCGCCATCGATGCTGGCGGACGGCTCTTCGATGGCTTTATTCAAGAGATTCCCAGCCGCCGCCGCTTGAGCTATGGTCACACCGTGCGGGTTGTCGGTAAGGGCGGCATGGCCGCCGTGGGCATCTTCGTCGCTGTTATGGGCATCAATGGAGTCATCCACATATCCACGCGTGGCCAGTATCACCGTCGGATCTATTTTGAGCGTGATAGATTCGGAATCAGAAATTTCCATTAACAGGATAATGGTCAATTCACGCCCAGCACCTTGGGACAAGGCCGGCTTGTAGGTCTCCGGCAGGCTGGCAACGGCAAACAATTGGCCGTCTTCGTCAAACAAGCCCACCTCGCGCACATACCAGCCCCCCTCATCCGTGGGGACAACCAGCTCCGCCCGCATGGTGACGTCATTCTCAACCGCCAAAGTGTTGATTTCGGCCCGGTAGACCTCATTGGTCAAAGCGGCCATGTCTTCAGTCGGAGTAACTGCCGCCCCGCCACCGTCACCCAAAGCCATTTTGGTCAGGGTCACCGTTTTGCCCAGGGCCGTGGCGTTCGCCACCTCCGCCTTACCAATCTTTGTTAATATGCTGTAATACTTCGAATCGTCGGACATCATGCCTCCAAAGGCGAAACGGTCAGTATGTCATAAGCGGCTACAGTCGAGCCCACGCGAGTAGGACTTTCGTTTGTCCGTTCACTGATCGACCAGGGGGATACGGTCACGACATCCCCGAGGATGGGAACGCCGCCCACAAACGTGGTGCCAGAACTTTTTGCAGCCACGGAAATTTTTGAAAGATGTGAGCGGGTGTTTTTGGTGCGGTTCACCACCTGTACCAAAGAGGTGTACAGAGCTTCGTCCACGCCCCTGTCGTCCACCTCGATCACAAGCCGAAATGTATACGGATCACCCTCCGGGTCATCCTCGAACCATTCGACCAGCGTTACGGCATAGCCCAAAGCATCAAGCGCGGCGGTAACGGCTCCACGCGTCCCTTTAATTCGGTGAACGCTGACAGACGCCGCTATAGTTGCGCGCTTCTGCTTTTCACTCCAGGACTCGTCCCAAACATCCACAGAGAGCGCCCAAGCCAGCCAAGGCAAAAAGGCTTCCGGGCAAGTCTTGGGGTTCCACAAAGTATTTATGGGGACATCAATTTCGCCAATGCGTGCCGTTGCGTTGGACATGGCCCGTTCTTGGGCCGTGGCATTGGATGGCAGCAAGTCAGACACTATGCAGCCTCCACGGACACGGTAATGCCGGTACAATAAGCCGCCTCTGTTTCTTCCACGGCTATGTCTGCGGTTGGTGATGCAAGGGCAACGCTCACCACGCCGGAAACGTGAAGGGCGTTGTAGATGCCGGACAGAGGAACAGCCAGCCCCATACCGTGACGCGCGGCCACATAGCTTTCCAGCGCTCTCTGCGCCTCAGCCAGCACCGTATCGGTTGACGGGCCGTCTTCAAGAGTCAGTGTTGCAACAACCGTGTATTCAATGATGGTTGCAGCCGTCACACTAACATTGTCAGTCAGCGGTCGCATATTCTTTGCGGACAGGACCCCTTCGACCTCGGCCAGCAAAGTCGCGCTCGGGGTTCCGTTCCCCTCATTGGAAAGGATGGGGACTACGACACATCCGGGGGTAGGAGAGTCAACCGAAGCCGAAGAAACACCCGAGACGGTCAAGGCGTGATAAATATAAGCACCGTCAGGCCCGGCAGTGCTGAATCCCTCGGGGGCAAGCTGTACTCGGGAACGAAAATCATCATCCTCTTCCATTTCGTCCTCGGTGGGCGGTACGGCAGTGTCGTCGCCTACCACTTCAACCTTACGTTCCATAGGCACCAAGGCAGCCAGATTGTCCAAGTCGGTTTTGGTAGCATAAGCCAGCATCACGGCTTTAGCCGCGTCGTTCACCCGTTGGCGCAAGTTAAGCTCACGGTATGCGGCCACCTCCAAGACAATATAAGCCGGGTCGGATTCGACCAGGGCGGAAAAGGAGTCATCCAAGGACTGCAACTTTGCGAGCATGTCCGCGAAAATCGTTTCAAAGTCGAGCGCTTCCACCACGTTCGGGCAGGGCAGGCCGGAGAGGTCAATTGACGAGAAAGTGCTCATGCGGTCACCTCCACCCCTTCAAGAGTAATAACCTTGCCCTCGGGCAGATAGTAGCCGTTCAAATCCAAAAAGAGTTTTCCCGGTTCCGAGGAGGCTACGGAAGTGGCTTTAAGATCAAAACGAGGTTCCCATTTCTGGATTGCCTCGGCAGAGGCCGCGTAAACATCCAGCTTAGTTGTCTGGTTCGTCGGTGCGTCAATAAGGCGCGGCAATTTACTGCCATAGTCACGGCGCATAACCCGCGAGCCTATGGGGGTTGAAAGAAGAGTTTGCAAAGACTGCTTGAGGTGGTCCAACCCCTCCAAAGCTTTGCCCGTTGTATTCTCTATTCCGCGCATACGGGTTGGATACCCGTAGCCCGCAGCCGTCACCACTGCGGTTTGAGCAATTGCAGCTAGTTCGGTGTGCTGGTTTCGGCCAGGTCGCCCTGCTCGGTGTGGGTGTGCTTCTTCAGAGAAATATCCTCGGCCACCACATCACCGGATTCGTTGGTATAGTCCCCATTTTTATGAGTAATAGGGCCATAAAATGCCGCGCTGTATGACTCCCCATTCCGGCCAGCGGCCACCATGGGCCCAGCTAGACGAATCAAACCAGCAGATAAAATAATATTGGTCGCGTCCAGACTGATCGTATCCCCGGCAGTGCCGGTTATATTCCCGACGGCAGTGGCCGTTATATCGCCACCAGCTTGGGCCGAAATATTCCCGTTAGCGGTTACAGACACGTCGCCGGGAATATCGGCGGTCAGTTGGTGGGTATTGCGGTCATACTGGATTACTGCGCCGTCGCTGTACTCGGTGCGGTACACGCCAGCCGAAGACGACGGAGCAGAAGCGGCACCGCTGTAAAGCGCACCCAGGATAATGCCTTGCGTCAGGTCTCCAGATGGCGAAAGGATCACCACTTGTTCCCCTACCTCCACCGGCCACCATGTCCGGTCCCCTCCAGCACGTTGGGTCAGCCACGGCAAGGCAACGGTGTGATTGTTCCCAAGCTGTACGCGGGCAAGGGCATTGTTATGGTCTACTTCTTCCACAGTACCCACCCGGAGGAGATTGGCAAGGCGGCGCTCAAGATCAGCAAGAGGGTAGCTCATGCGGTCACCTCCACATAATCATCCACATGTTCCAGGCCGGTATAGGGGACCATGCTCACATAGATGGCATCAGGCACCACGGCGGTGTCATCCCAAACGGATTCACCTAGGGCAACAGTTTGCTCAAACTCCACCACCCAAGGGGCATAGCGGGACAGAACCGGTGAAAAATCGTCTGGTTCCGCCCGCATAAACGCCGCCGGGCGAACACGCAGCCCAAAACGGTTACCTTTTACCCAAAGGGACACATTGGCGGCCATAACACGGGTTTGACGCTTAATTTCTTTGGTGGGGACTTTGCCCAGCACTAAAGACAGTTCCCAGCGTAACGTACTGATAAGGCGCTCGGTACCGTCGTCCCCGTCGCCTTCGTCGTCCGGCTCAATGGCGGCCAAATTAAGAAATGCCGCAGGGGTGGCTATCTTCCCCTCTTCCGTGGGGTAGTCGTCCACCGTCTCCAGGCTCGGAAAGGCTTTTGATAAGGCTTCCTTGATGCCCTCATGAATGTCTTCAATGGTCAACGTGTCCGCCATCTCAATTCCTGCTCCAAATTTTTCAAATAGACATCACGCCAGCCCGGCATAATTGTCCCCCGAATAACACGCTCCGCTTGCTTATGAAAAAACACGCGTTGATAGGCCAAAGGATAACGCTCTTTCCCCACCCGTTTGAAAACCCCGTCATATGCGCCTAGGTCCACCAGAAACGCACTGGACAACAGGCCGCCGCCCTTTGTTTTAACCCCGGCTTTACCTTGGCGAGGATGTAACCGCGTGGCAGGAACCGGACGAAGGCCAAAGAACAACCGCGCCCGGTCTTTGTTATTGGTTAAGCGCAGAATAATCCGATCCCGCAATATTGCCGCCGGGAGCCCGGTTTCAGCCCGTATTTCCCGCACGGCCAAAGCTCGCGCCCAACGCAGTGTCTTGCGGGTGGCGGAACGGACCGCGTTGTGCAATTGCTTTTGGTCCGGCAGCCACGAATTGACCAGGGCGGCCATATCCACATCACCGCCCTGGACCTTAAACAGATGGGGCTCACTCACGGAACCAACTCCACAACGGCCCAGCCGGTCCCGTCAGGCTTCACACGTTCCACGGTAAAAGGATCATCAATACCCGGTATCGTGACCGTAGTTTCCCCCCGAACGAAATCGGCCACGTTTTCCGCTTTGGTTTCAAACTGCGGCACCGTGGTTTCCAACTCCATCCCCCCCAAGCTGGCAAGCGTGAACTCATTATCAAAAATCGCCGGGAAGGTGCGGGCCGGGTTGACCGCCTGCACCTCCACGGCGAAATCATCAGTATTAAGGAAGGCGTTAAAGTCTTCCTGCATGGGGGCCTCCGCTACTTGGAAGCCTTGGCCGAAGCCTTTGCGGATGCCTCGGTATAAGGTTTTGCCCGCCCTCGGTGAATCAACCCTTTGCCGGTCAACACTCCCGCTGGCACCACATCACCGGGCTTGCAAATCTCACCGTTGACCAGTACCCCGACGTTCGGGTTTGAGCCGAGTATTTCAACAGTCATCGTTTTGTCTTTCTTGCTCTTTCTCATGTTATCCTCTTAATTTAAGATGCACTGTAGGTACCGAAGGTGAAGGACTCACCATGCCGTGCGGCTACGTCCACATCTTGGAAGGCGACAATGCGCAAAGTGCCGGATTCCGCCTTACTGTAGGGGTCAAGCGTCAGTTCCAGGCCACCCCAAAGGCCCACAAAGGCGTCGGAGAAGTTGCCGAAAAAGCAATCACTGTCCTCGACCTGATTGGTAACACCAGTGCGGTAACCGTTCACGGTGTTGCCATCCTCCCAAATGGTGGGGGCGGTGTTTTCGAATTTCACGGCGGTTTTGCAATGTCCGCGCATGCGGGCATTGAACAGATAAGCCATGCTTTCCACGTCGGCGTCGTCGGCGGCGACTTCGCTTTCCATGGATACGAACTCTTTCCAAGTCGGTGCGCCATCAGCGGCGAAGGTGATGGCGTTCACGCCGTCGGTGTACCGGATGCCGGTGGGTTCGTCGGTACCGGAACCGTACAGGCCGAGATAGTCAATTTTTGTCCCGACGGCCTTTGCAAGGTCAAGGCGTACCAGACCTTCAATATCCGGGGTGGCCTGCATGAGCATGCGACGGGATATATTGGAGCGGGCACCCACAGTATACGGGGTCATTCCAACCTGCCCGAAGTCGCCGGAGGATTCGTCCGGGGCATCACCTTCGCCCACCACGTAGGCGGTTGCGCCGGAAATCTGTTTGGGGATGTCGACATTGCCGACGAGACCGCCCAAAGAGGTCGCCAGTTGCAGAAACATGCACCGCTTGCGCAGCATTTCGATAAAACTGCCTGCCAGCAGGTCAGTGCCGATCAAATTGCCGCCATGAGGTGCCGCCGTGGTGTCCGTGGTATAAGCACGCCTCAGCACGTCGGGCGGAATCACAATGCCGCGAATCGTTCGGCCCAGGTTCCGAGCCGCAGCCCTGGAGCAATCCAATTCAAAGGCCGCGTCCTTTTGGGCATCCAGATTGTTGGGGTCCAAGGCGCGAAGAACCTTGACGAAAGAGTAGCGGGCCACTTCATTCTGGGTCAGGCCGATGTCCGCATTCATTTCATCCGGGCTCGGCTGGGTCTGTCGCTGGTTCAGGACGCCCAGCAAATGGCGCTGAAAGTCCTCTGGGGTTTTGCCTTCTTCGGCAAATTTGAGAGCATCATCCGGGGCGTTGTACTCGCGCCCGAGCGCGAGAATGCCGTTGGTCCTATTGCGCTCGGCCTGGATGGCGGCGGCGCGTTCGGCGTCAACGTCAACCTGTACGGTCTGTCCTTCGGGGGGCATGGTATCTTCCTCCTGTTTGATCGTGCGTTCGTTGAAAGCGCCGCCGTCTTCAAGAGCGCGTCCAACGCCGACGGAATCGTCCATCGGAATGGTTACTATGGATATTTCATAGGGCTCCCACTTGGTTGCCCGATATACGTCAATGTCGTTTTCCCGCTCCTCCACCAGCTTGATTTCCTGGACCGCAAAGCCCACGGAGACATGCCGCAAAATGCCATCTTTCACGTCGCGGTAAACTTCTTCAGCTCGTTCACTGTGGCCGAACCGAACAACAGCCCGGCCCTTGCCGTCCGCATCAATACGGGCCGACTCCACCACGCCAACGTGGTCATTTCGATTGTGGTTAAACAGGACCGCGCCGCTGTTGTTAAGTCGGATTAGATCGCAGGCATCGGCGGTATGTTCCAACACCAGCAGCGTATGCCACCACTGTTCCAGCTCACGGTCCGAAGAAAACGCCAATTCAACAGTGCGTTTTTCCTCGTCAACCGTGCGGACTGCCTCGGTAGGGAAGTAAGCCCGTTGGACGGAACCGGCTATCTGGTCAATATTCGGCTTGTTCATGTTCTATTTCCTCGTTTTCCTCGGCTTTCTTGGCCTTTGGTGTACTGGCCTTCGATGCGGGTAAAATTTCAAGCTCGCGCATTTTCGCCCGCTCCTCCGCTATCTCGTCGAACACTTCGTCCGGGTCCTCTCCACGTTCCCGGATGGTGGAAGATATGGACCTCATCCGTCCGTCTTGGGCCGCACGGTGAGCCGGAATGTCTTTGCTAGGGTCCCACCAAGACCACCGGCGGCCCTGATAGCGAGCGGCCTTGTACTGTGCCACGCGCTCCACTTTCAAAGGCGTATTGCCGATGGTCACAGCCCCGGCCAGGACGGCAATAGACACCCATTCTTCATAAAGATGGCGGACAAATTTCCGAATAAACCACCACTGTATACCAACCCACCGGTCTTGTTCTGTTTGTTCTCCGCTCCGGTTGCTGGAATAGCTGCCCTCCCCCAAGTGGCCCGACAAGGAAGCAAAAGCTACTCCCAGCCCTGCCGACACGGAATGCAACACAGCATTGGTGAAGGGTTCAAAATCGCCTTGCGGGTATTGCGGATTCCATTCCCGAAATGAATAACCGGGCGGAAGCTCCTCAAAAGTTCCGGGGGCGGCATCCATGGGCAGGCTTTCTTCCGAATCCTCGTCATCCTCAAAGTCGACGAACTCCGGGTTCGGTTCGAAAAAGCCCATTTTCGAAGCACCCAGGCGGGCATTGATAACGGCAGCGGATTCAAATTTACTCAGGTGATGCAGCCGAGTCAGAGCAGTTCCCATCCAGGACAGGCCGCGCGGCTGGTTGATGAACTCAGGCACAAAAAGATGCCACACTTCAGAGGCTGGAATACGTTCATATTTGGCCCCGGAATATTCCACGGCCTCCACAAAATCATCCAGATCAGTGCGCACATAGTAGGCTACTGGCCGTCCTTCTGCGGTGAACTCAATCCCGGCGCGAACCCGGTTACCGTTAGGCAACTTGGTCCGGTAGTTAACCGGCACCCGTACCGGGTCAATCAATTGAAGCTGATAATGAAATTTCCCGTACCGGCGGCCTTTCAACCGCCGAACAAAGGCTTCGCCGTCTCTGGCAGCGGTTTCGATAAGCAAATTTTCCACGTCCTCTATTGACATGGTTCCGGTTACTTCTGGTTCTCGCCCCCATTCATCCAAAGCCGTGCGAAGAGCTTTCCGCGCCATAGTATCCGGTGAACCGTCTGCAAGCGTCACCGTGGGGACCACAACCACGCCTTTAGGACCGATTACGTTCTGCTTGACCAACCGTAAAAAATGCTTGCCGTGGTCCGTATTAAACGCGGCTTCGCGGCCACGGGCGCACATGACGCGCCACTTCTGCTCAATGATGGTCAGGATGGAAACCGGGTTTGTCGTCCACCCGGTTGTCAAACGGTCCGTATCCCCAGCCTCGGGCATGCCTGCCTTTTCGCCGTACCCACGAAAAACAATACGGGGAAAATGACGGCGCTGACGGGCCGGGGCGGGGTTATCTCCACGGAGCCATGAAAGAATGCCCATTAAAAACGAACCCCTATCTTGCGGAAGCCGCTATCTCCACGCTCTTTGCGCACCCGCGCCACGAAAAAAGTCCGCAGCTTGAGCAGGTCGGCTACGGTGTAGCGTTGCAGGGTGCGGCCTTTGATGGTGTATGATTGCTGGTCTTGGGTGGCTTTGTTTGCAAGGACAGCGTTAATATTGTCCAAGGCAATACGCGCCTCACTCCGCCCGTCGTAGGAACCGCTTTCATCAAACAGGTTGGATTCAACCAACAGTTCCCCGGTTTCGGGCATATGGGATTCCGTGCCGTCGGTAACTTTGACCTGCCACCACCACCGCCCGGCGGACAAAGACGGCAAATCAACCTGGAAGCCGTTACCGTAGGCGATGCCGTCCACGTCCATGGGGTCCCCCGCCCCGCGAAGGGCGAGCGATAACGCCCACCCCTCTTGGGGAGAGAAGCCGCAGGATATGCTACATGTTGTAGTTGACCCTGCTATGATCCTGGATGGGATGGCTTGTTGTATCATGCTGTTACAAAACTCCGCCGGTTACGGCGTTTTTTCTTGATCTTTTTCCGTTTCTGCCGGGGTTCCGCTTTTTGCACCACTGCGGTTTGAGCAATTACGGGCTGTTCTTCTTTGGGCGGGTCTTGCATCTCAGCTCTCGCCAGAAGCCGAGAGCGATGGCGTTCAATGTTGGGATGGATGATAAGCAGGGCGGCATACGCATACACTCGGCAATCCAACGCCTCGTTTCGGGTATAGGTCTTGATCCATTCCCGCTTGGGGAAGCCTTTGACATAACGGGTGACGCACTTCTCCGCCGTTAGCTGCCGGAAATATTCCTCTTGGTAGTGTTCCGGGAAATGACAATGCCCCGGCCCGTCGCCCTCCAGGGGGAGCCGCTTGTAAATCAGTGTCTTTGCCTGATCCACGCCAAGGGTGAACAGTTCAACCGGGCGGCCAGCGCGGCGGCCCGTCTTGCGCTTGGTGGGCGCGCTGACAATGGGGATACCCTCCCCGCCCTTGCCCTTGATGGCGAACCGCCGCGATGATTTGCGCTTTTTGCAATAGTTGTAAACCGCTTGGGTATTCGCGCCGCCCGAGTCGATGGCGGTAACATATATGCTCAACTCGACGCCGCTTTCATGCCTCCATCGTCCGTCAAGATAGTCGTCAAGTTCCTGCCACACCTCGGGCCGGTCCGGGTCGCCATATAAAACATTGTAATCAACCGACCACGATTGTTCACGCCCCCCCCAGGCCACCACCTCGCATTCAAGGCGGTCGGGCTGCACGTCCACCCCGGCGGTCAGGACCACGCCGCCCATGGGAACCGGAGCGGCGTATTTCTCCCTGCGGTCCATAAGCCCGGTTTCGTCCACGGTTTCCCCGGTTTCCTCCCATGTCTCGGCAAGGGACACATTGACAAAAGTTTGCAGGGTTCCGGCGTCCTTTTTGTCCAGGAAGGATTGCACCACGTCCGCAAAGGTACGCCACGGCGAATACAGTTCGTTGAGGTGGAAAGACGCATGTCCCCGGAAAGGTTTTTCGGCGCGCCACTCCCCGGCCCGGAGCATGGCCGGTTTGTGTTTGTCGTGTATCTCCCCGCCGCAATGTTCGCAGATATAGCGGGCGGTTTCCGGCAAATGGTTGCCGTCGGCGTCCTTATCCCACTTGACGTGCGCCCACTGTAGATGCTGACGCCCGCCGCAATGTGGGCAGGGCAGGAAATAGCGCCGTTTGTCGCCCGCCTCGAACGCCTTTTCAACCTTTGAAAAATTCTTGATGGTCGGCGTACTCGTTTCAATGCGCTTGCGTTGGTCCCCGAAGGTGGCCGCCCGCTGCCAGAGCAATTCCATAGGCTCGCCTTCCTCGGTCATGGTATAGCCGTCTATTTCGTCGCCTATGATGACCGGCGCGGAGCGGCCCCGCATGGTGTTTGGGCTGCCCGACCACGCGAACATGAGGAACCCGCCCGGGTAACTCTTCATGGTCGAATTGTTCACGCCATTGCGGGCGCGCGGTTTGGCGACCGCTCCGCACACCTCGGGGGTGTCAACAATCAGGGGGGTAAGTTTGGTTTCGGTCCAGGTCTTGAGGTCGGAAAGGGTCGGCTGCATGACCATGACGCTTTTCGGGTCCTGGGCGATATAGTAGCCAATGGCGTTATTAATACACTCTGTTTTCCCCGTCTGAGCGGACCACATGAGGGTCACGCGCCTTGTCCGCCGGTCACCCATCACGTCCATGGGCTCGCGCTGATACGGAGCGTTCGCCGTCCTCCAGGGGCCGGGCATAGCATTGGCCGCACCGACAATGCGGTGCTTGTCGGCCCATTCCGAGACAGAGCAACGGATCGGCGGACGAAGGTGCCGCCCCGCCCGGTGAAAAATCTTTTTAACCGCGCGCCTGTTGGTTATGCGCGGGCTAATCGCCTGTATCATCGTCCCAACTTTCCAACAGGTCCAAGTCAGCCAGGGCGTGCAACGCAAGGTCTATTTCCTCGCGCAGTATTTCCTTGATCTCGGTTTCATCCTGGGCAGCCAGCAACCGAAGCGCCGACCGTTCAGGCAAGGCAAGCATGGCTTGCCGTACCCCGGTGAAGGCTGATACCACGGCGGTTTCCACTTCATCCACCGGCACAACTTCCTCGGCCACCTTCGCCGCCTCTATCTCCTCACGCTTGACCCGTGCCGTGAGTAACCGACGATTAAGCATTGCGTCAGTCTCGTCCCCCTTGACCACGCCGGTTGCCTTCTTCACCGCCCTGTCACGATCCCACGCCACACACTCGGCAATATCGAATTGCCAAGGGCGGCCCCGGCTGCCCCGTTGAACATAAGGCATGCCTTCACGGACTCGCGCTAACACGGTGTTCTCCGCAATCCCCAAAGCAACGGAAAGGGTATTGCGGTCAACAACCTGTTTTTGCCGTTCAATTCCCGTTGTTGTTTTCGTTTTCATTCCAACCACCTAGTATACTTTTCCACAGCTTCAATTGCACCAACTACGGCAACTACGGCAATTCCCCTCGCACAAAAAAGAACCTGCGCGCAGCATTCACCCTCATACCTCCCCCCCTGGAAAGGACCCGTAGATGCGTTTAGGGTCGTTTATGTCCGTCTAGGTGCTTTTGGTGTTCAATCCGCTATGTTTGTAGGGAATGTTACATTTCAAACCCTGAATGCCTCCTAATGCGCCCGGCGCTTACGATAAATGACTGTCCAGACAGTGCTTTCCTTGAGGTCCAGAGCGCAGGCTATGTCCTTGGCGGACTGCCCCTGCTCACGCATCGCGAGAATCTTCCTGTCACGGTCTGCGCGGTACACGTTGGAGCAACGGGCCAGCGGCAACTGCATGCCCTGGAACTCATGTGCCAGCGTTTCGGCTGCCTGATCCCCCAGCACGTCCCGCAGCCAATGGCGCGTGGGTAAATACTTGGGGACATACAGGGATCGAAACTTGACGGCACGGGCTAGGCGTAAAGTCATATCCCTGCCTATCACCTCGGCCACGACTTGAGCGGTTGGAGGGAGTTCAGCGACTTGCATGCCCTACTCCAAGTCGACCTTGCCAGCGACCTTGCAAAAGCGTTCGGCCACGATGTCCAACAGTTTCCCGCCAGCATATCCGGCGATACCAACACAGGCGGTCCGCACCCCGTCCGGTACGGCAGGCACGGACGACAGGGCTGCATGAGTCAGGTAACCGGTGAATGCAGCGGTCACGATGGTTGCGAAAACATACCGAAGGGAACATGGTCCAGGCCCACGCAGCACACGCACAGCCCCGCCGCCAAGAGCCACTAGGATAGGGGGCGCAATGCCCCCTATTAACTGTGCTATGGATGAGAGACGATCCGGCATATTTTAGCTCTCCGAATCGGAGATATATTCGCTCGGGGACTTGAGTAGGTCGTCGATAGTGGCCCACTCTTCATCCGTGATCGTCTCGCCGGTCTGTTCCTCCCATACCGCCACGATTTTCTGGACCGCGCTATATGCGTCGGGGGTGTACTGCAAGGCCTTAACCAACAGAGTGAGGATGGAAATAATGCTCATGCGTCCCCCTAGAACAGGTCAATGATGGTCTGAATGGCGTCGGCAAGGCTGTCAGCGTCCACGGCATTGAGTGCGGCAGTAGCTGCGGCCTTTGCGGCGGTCAGTTCGGCGGTGAGGGTGGAGAGGGTATTTTCCTCGTCTTCGGTCAATTCCTCGCCGGAATCCTCTTTTTCATCTGCGACGGCTTTGGCGCTGGTGTACGCGGCCAGGGCTTTGGAGTAAGCCATGCAAGCTGTTTTTGCCGTTACGATGCTCGCGCGTACCGGTTTGGCAACGGTTTCCACGTTCTCCCAAAACTCGGCTTGTTCGTCCGTATCGTCGATGGACTTGTAATACTCGGCTGCAATCTGCATTGCCGCGTCATATGCAATAGCCGCAGATTTGATAGACTTGTAAGACTTCTCTTCAAATCCATTGCATGCTGCAAGTGACATAGCCACCATAACAACAAGCATGAAAGGCACCGCAGCGCCTTTAATCCTCTGCACAAAAATTTCATACATTGCAAAATCCTCCAATTAGCTGTTAGTGATGATGCAATGTAAATAAAAAAGGCGTTGCCTTTTTGACAACGCCTATACGAACATATATGCACTATAATATTTTATTCTTGCATTTCATCCTTATGAAGCTTTGCCAATATCTCCATTATCGCCATAACATCTTTATTTATCATTTCAGTTGTCATGAAATGGTGAGAACACCGCTTACACTCTCGCAGACGAACAACAGTCCTATCATCGTCAAAAGAGCGTAAAACACGCGAATCAGCAAGACATTTAGGACAAACAAGCATTACTCTTCCCCTTCTTCCTCAATGCCCGTCACTGCGCGGGCTTCAAGAAAGGCTTCAAGGAAGGCTTCCCTAATGGCATACCGTGGCCGTTTCCTTGTGCCTATATTTGAGGCTTTCAAGGCTCCGGCTTGAATAAACTTGCGTACTGTCTTGGGTTGTACCTTCAGACGATCCGCCACGTCGGCCACAGTCAAAATTACATCAGACATGCAGACTTCTCCCAATCTCTCGGGCTGCATCACGCCGCTTTTCATCGCGAAAACTCAGATAATAGCGAGTGCTGGCCGGGTCCGAATGTCCCAACGCAAGCGACGTTTCCGTAAATGCGTCCACACCATCACCGGCGGCCACCAGCCCCAGGAAATACGAATAGGTGCGGTCTGCGAAGGTCTTGCGCAAAGAATGAGTTGCCACCTGATCCACAATACCGCAGGCCGTAAAACACTCCACAAGCACCCGGTGCGCCTGCGCCCGACTTATGGGCCTATTTTCGCCGCGTTGTGACCGAAACAAGAAAAAGGCCGGGGCCGGATATTCCAACGCCCGGACCTGATCTAAAACCGCCCGCTGCCCCTCGGGAGGAAGGAAGGCTGTCCGACCTTCCTTGCTGCCCTTCATATTCCGACGCGGCACCGTTACCAGAAATCGCACCCGGCCAGCGGCCACCACGTCCCGGACACGCAGAGAAAGCATTTCCGAGACGCGAAAGCCGCAGACAAGCCCAAGCACAAACAAACAGCGGTTGCGCACCGCATGGCGACCTGTAAAAGAGTCCAGGGCGCGGCGTATCTCCGCGTCGGTCAACGGACGGCATCCTCTCATGCAGCCGCCCTCTCTATGTACTCGGGGAGCCCGGCACGGTTGCCCTTGTAGGGGATCACCCGGATAGCCTTACCGAAGCGGTCATGCGTCCCAAAGTCCGCATGAAACCAGCCCATCCCCTCATATGCTTCAATCCGCTGGATGTAACTAAAGCATGGCAGGTCCGGGTTGTCCCGCATATCCGCCCACACTTCACCCGGCTGCACGTCCCGAAAAATGGTATCAAAAGCCCTGAAAAAGCGGTGCTCGGAAAGCTCTGCGCCAACCTCGCAATCAAGCGGGCGATACCCGGACCAACGGCGGCAATACGGCTTATCCCACTCCTCGGATTTGAGAAAATACCAGTTGTTCACGGTCATGACGCCGTAACGCTCCCGCAAGGCGTCCAGAGTCCAGAGAAAAGGCACGGGGAAGCATCTCCAGAGGCGTTCCGGGTCACGTTGGTAGACCACCCGCAGGCGAACCGGCAAAAAGCTGGACGGCGGCAACAATTCTTCCAGACGGAAGGACTTCGGTTTAAACAATTTCTAGACTCCTTCGCCGCGATACGGCCTTTCTGAAATTTCAACAGTCCGCAGCAAACGGCCCGTGCCTTTGCACTTGGGGCACACTTCTGTGGTGTACTCGGGCTTGTGCGGGTGACCGTCCATTCGGTCCACCACACCGCACCCGGCGCAATGTTCGCAAATCACGATACGATCCGTTCGCGGCGAAGGAGATACGTCATCGAACATTCGGAACCCCCTTGGTTTCGGCTAAAGCCATACCCAGCGCCTGCACGGTACTCAGGCCGGGATTGTTCCGACGAATCTGCGCCACCCGGTCGCCAATGGGACTTTTGGGGGCTTGGAAGTGCCTCCCGCCGCTTGGAGCTATAGCCCTTCCACCGGGGTAGCTCTGCCGGTTTGCGCGGGAATCACGCCACTTCACCGCAAGCGCATACATGCACTTCCCGAGGTTTTTGGGCTTTTCGTTCATGGCGCAAATATTGCGCTCAATGTAGAGCCAAGCGTCGTCAGGGATATTGCTGACTAGGGGCCATATGGCGTCCTTGACTGGCTTGTTTGGCGGCTCCATGCCGAATACGCGATAAATTCGGTCAACGGTGTTCACGAAAATATTCCACCGGATTTCCTGTTGTTTCTGGTAGTCCATGCGTTACCCCCTCAGTTCCGGCGGAAGGCTGTCGTTCTGCGGCGGTGCGTTACGGAGTTCCGGCGGCAAGGACTCATTGTTGCCGCCTTCCTCGGGCAAGAAGTTGCGTTCCCGCACCTTGACCATGTTTGTGGGCGTGAGGAGCCAATCAAAACCGGCCTTCCACCCCCGCTTGCTTTCGCCCAGCAGGAAAGGGCACCTCGCCACAAGCTGGAAATATTCTTCCCACCACTTCAGCGTTTGACGCTCCTTGCTGGCCCTCCAGGCGATACGCAGCCGGTTCTTGCGAGCGTCGGTTACCTCTTTCACCTGCGGCAACTGCGGCAGATTGCGGTTGTACGCATCGGCAATTTTCTGGAAAGGGCACGGCTTCGGACCGGACTTCTTGGCAGGCTCCGGTTCTTCCTCGAGCGGGGTGGCCGGATTTTTTTCTTCGGGAAAACCCGCGGGAGAATCACACGCAGGGGCGTCTCCCACCGTGGTGGGTGACGTATTTGTGTCTTCTTCCTGTTCCTGTTCCTGTTCCTGTTCCTGTTCCTGATTAGCGATAGGGTCGGGGGAAGGCTGGCGGCAGTCTACGTCAAAGGCTTCTGAAAAGGCTTTTTGAAAGGGGTCGGAAAGTCCGCCAACCGTGCATGCGGCATGTTCCAGAAGCTCCTCTTTCAAGTCGCATTCCGGCAGCTCATGCCAGCCCCCCGCCCAAGATTTGATTACATTGGGAGACTCGGGCAAATTATGCTTCAGGAAGTTCGGGAACCAGAAAAGCGGCCCTTCTTCGTCATGCTTAACCATACCCTGTGTGCAGGGTTCCCTGAAGGCTTCCGCAAAGGCTTCAAGAGTCCACTTCAGTTCACACGCAAGCCCTGGCATATTGGCCCGGACCGCCCCCAGCGGGGTCATGTTTGGGTGTGTCAACATGAACAGCATCAGGAATTGGGCCTTTTCAGGGAATTTTTTAAATTTCCGATCATTCCAAATGTAGGGGGAAATCTTACGATACTTGAGCCGTGCCATGATTATGCCCTCCCCTGTTGTCTGCGTTGAATCCTGTCTGAATATACCATTACGCTTCCCTCCACGGTCGCTTATGAGTGTTTTTCGCCCTCGGCCTGCACTGAGGCCAAAAGATAGCCGCAAAAGGTGTTCCCTCCCCTATTCCCCCGGAACCGATTGGTATCGTATTCCGTGCCAACCTCGGCCCTGGAGAGAGGGCAATACCGAGCGCATTCGCCCTTGGAAGGGCACCGATCATCCGCGCAGTGTTGAACGTTCTTGTTCATGGGTTTTCCTTGTGTTACTTGACCGTTGCTATGAAAAGACGGCGGCTCAATGCTGCCGTTACTTTCGTCTTGCCCCGGTTGCCGCCGGGGCTTTTCCATTTTTTTTAATGCCCCGTCGCTTCTTTGGGGTATGCCGACCAATGTTCTCATGTCAGTGGACGTTGATGTAGTTGTCATCAAAGCCCCAGGAATCAACGGGAAAATCAGGCTCACCATCTTCAACCTTTATCCACCCGTCAGCGGCGCAGTATGGCTCAAAATGCTTCGGGCCACCCATGGCCGGTGAAGTTCGTCCAAGACGCGTACCGTCAAGGTCATAGATAACGACATCAATACTGCCGTCCGGGTACACACTCTTGACCTTTCCGAACTGCTTGCCAAAGCAACTGTTTTGTGCGGCCCAATCGCCTACCTTGAATTTATCCATGATGATCTCCTTACTGCTGATAGTAAGATTTATTCGGGCAAACCCTTACGCATGGACTTCCTGAAAAATGAAAGCCGCGCCCGCGCATCGGTGTTTTCCCGCTGTTCCTCGGCTGACAGTTGCGACATGTCCACGTAACTGATTCGCTTGGCCGTCTTCCGCATTGCCCGCTTGATTTCGTCCATGAGGTCGCCAACAGCTTTTTGTGTCTGTACTTCCGGCTTGACAATCTCGTAGCCGAAGCCTCGGACATTCTGCATATCCATTTGATCGTCTTCGAGCAGTTCGCGCCGGATGCACTCAACATTGTGGACATAGGCAAGCTGAGACTTTTTGATATCGTCAAAGCTCCTCAAATCCTTGGGGCGGGGTATGCCGAGCAGGGCATACATGTCTTCATGCGTAATCCTGTCGCCGTATGACAGGCCCATTTCTCGAAGTTCGATTATTGCCGCCTTCCAATAGTCCTTGTATTTGACGTATTCGAGTTCGCTCATGCTACGACCTCAACATCAAAACGGCCAAAGTCACCGCCTTTGTCGGGGCGAAAGTCGCCCATGCCGATAAGCAAGCCAGCCGTTTCAAGATTGGCAACAAGGTCGGCCTTGTCGATTTGGTCAGCCATGAACATGAGAGTGGCTTCCACCGACCATTCATGGAATACAGGGCGGCAGCGCATGAGGCGGGAACGCTGGACAACAACAGAACGAATGTCCATAAACCGCCCATCATCCCACAACTTCTTGACCGTGCGCGGCCCCTTGTATTGAAGGGGCAAACGGTTCTCCAAAACCTGAACGGCGCGGCTAATTTTCTTGCCGCCACGTGACAGTTTCGCACCGTCTCGGATTGCAGCTTTCAACATTCTTGCGGGGATGTAGGGGCCGATCTCTTTGTCGTGATACAGACCCCCGGTCCACTCGTTCTTTGCCATTTCCTCGTGGTCCTCTTCCGTCTTTTTGCGCTTGGAAGAGAGTTTCTTTTGCTCTTTGGTCAGTGGGTCGAAAGGATTGCTCAACCGTTCACTGTGCATGAGCAACGGGGATGTGCCGGTAATCTTTACTTTGATCTGTTCCATGACGAATCCTTTGTTGTTTTCCTTGCCTCGACGCGCCTAGCCTTGCCTAACTGTGCCGCACCCGGCCACGCCTTGCCTCGTTAAATACTTTCCTTGCCTAGCCACGCCCTGCCCAACCAAACGCTGCACTGCCACAACCAGCCAAGCCAGAGCGAAAAATGTCATATTATTTTGAAAACGTGTATTGCTTGTGACTTGCCACCAGGGCCCCACCTATTTGGTAGGCGACGACGGGGCTGACTGAGTTGCCGAACCCACTGATTTGGCCCACCCTTCCGGGAACCCCATCAGCCAACAGACAAATTCCGGATTCAATGGAGGGGGTGCGTCTGACTTTGTTGTCGTGCTGGCAGTAGACGGTTCCGTGGTCCTTCCAGAAGTCAAGTGGGCTTCCTTCGCCTGGGTACTCAAGCCGTCCCCCGCCTTCTGAGAGGAACCCTTCCGATTCCCGTTCCCGGAAACGGTCGGTGTTGCCCATACTGCCTTCGCTGCTTGCGCCGGAAGGCCCAGAGTGCCGTTGCTGTACCTCATGTTCGGACCGCCTTTCTCCCCGTCGCTGGCAATCGGCGTTGACCACACGGCCACTGTCGGGAGAGACAACCCCGATTTCGGGCTCCTCTCCACCTTGGCGAAATCCGGTCCGCCGGCCGAAGCTTTTGGCGTGGGCCACGATGAAAATACGGGCTCTGATTTGCGGTGAATCAACGGCGCAAGCCGGAACAACAATCGGTTGGACTTCGTAACCCGCTTCTTCGATTTCTTGGCATACTTGATCAAGCTGCATGATTTCTTGTTGTGTGAGTACAGAGTGGAAATCGTCACGGTCCTCACCGCGGGTAACGGTTCGGCTGACCACTTCAAAAGGTGTTCGCTCGAAGACCATTGATCGGATTCCATCAACATTTTCAGCAAGAATCCAAGTGGGCCGGACAGCCTTGATTGTCTCAAGCATTCTCGGCCAGAGGTAGCGGTCATCCGCTTTGCCTTTTCGCTTCCCGGCGTTGGAAAAGGGCTGACAGGGGAATCCCCCGCAGAGGAGGTCAACGGGAGCAAGGCTTGTGAAGTCGAGTTCATTTATATCTCCGTACCGTTTGACGTGGGGCCAATTCGCTTCCAGGGCCCGGACGCAATGCGGGTTGTTTTCGACTTGCCAGAGAACTTCCATTCCGGCCCATTCCAGGCCGAGTTCCAGGCCGCCAAACCCGCTAAAAAGACTTCCAACTGTGAGTGTCATAGAACTATCAATTCCCCGGCCATCCGGCGGGCTTGGTGGTGCGTTCAAACTCAAAGACCCATACCCATGGGTTGGCATCCCAACACTCGCTCTGGCATTCGCCGTAGAAGTCATCCCAAAGTTTTTGGAATCCATCATAGCAAGAGTCAGAGGGGGCGGAGCCAATCACGACACCTTCCACGTATGCGTCTTCCTCGCTCATGGCGTGGAGTCGTGCGACACGCACAGAGACAACGCGGAGGAAAAGACGGCATGCCCACCGAGGCATATGGATAGAGGGACGGCCAAAACCTTTAAGCGGCTCGTCGGCAGCGTAGGCAATATTCGGCCATGGACCGTCTTCCAGATCGCTAGGCTTTCCTGGGTGCTTCCAATCCGCGTCAAACGCGGCGAAGGCTTCACGCACCCAAAGGATGTCACCGACCTGATAAAGAGCGTTCATGCGAATGTTGGGAGTCATACCAGATACGGGCAGCGGACCGTTCTGTTCAAAGACGAAATAGTCGACGCCCAGTTCTGTCTTGGAGAAGACCGGGTAAGGCTTCACAGCCCGTCGAGTCTGCGTCTTGTGACCGGAGCGAATCTTCCTCACCATAGGACCGCTGAAAAGTATGGGTTTGATAGCCATTGTAAACCTACCCTCCATTCTCGGTCGCATCTTCCCACCAGCAATCCGCAGGAACATTGCAGGCAGGGCAATCAACTTCATGGGCCAGATCGTCCCAATCCCGATAGAGGGTGCCGCACTCGGGGCAGACGTATTTGAATCTAGGCATGATCCACCCCTGACTTGCGAGAGAAAACGGACCGCCACGGCACGAAAAGCATGCAACCGGCGAAAAGGCCCAATATGGTCAGGTAATCATTCAAGTAGACCAGTAGGCCCACGCCAGCAGCAGCCAGCAACAACAGCAGGTTTGATAAAATCGTGTCCCGGTTCTTCATGGCTATCCCTCCAGCTTGTCCCGGTACAAGGTGACGGTTTCGGCTACCTCGCGGGTCACCACTTCGGCCAATGCCTCTACTTGACGCACATCCGCCCCGTCTTTGATTGCATCATGCAACCGCGTCAGGGGTGGGTAATCGTCAAGGCACTCCCCGGCAATATCGTCCTTATCCGGGATGCCCACAGCGTTGGGGACCACATGCATATCAAGTGCAGAGGCCATATAGTTTAGCATCGCGTGGGCAAGATCGGTTGCCCCTGCGGTATGAAGATCATGAAGCAGCATGCGGACACGCTGGAAAGGCGGGCGGGCGCTATCCCCGGAATACTCAGGGTTGCGCATGCATTTATATAAAGCCTGATACCCTACCTTGAAAATACGGGACAGGGCAGACATGCCTATAGCCTCTTTTGCCTCGTTCATCATCTCCCATGCCTGCAATCCGTTCTTTTCCTGCATCATTGCTTTCCCTCCAAAATCGACATTAATCCGCCAGGATATGCCCACCCGACGGGGCTTTACTCGTTTGAATGAATTATAAGTAGTTTTTTCCACTCGCCAGATAGAGACTCATCTTCTAAGATTTAGATGTAGATTTCGGCGGCAACTTCTTGTTTTCTGCCTGAATCAAATCGGAAAGTAGACAAATCAAATTAGCCGTAATCCGCGAGGTGCCGCCAGTTGCACGGACCAAACGGTAATGAGCTGGACTGATCCCGAGAATGCGGGCAACCTTGGAATGATTTCCGAAGCGCGCCCGAAGGATTTCAAAATCTTCAGAGTTTAGGGCGCGTTGTCCGACAAGCCTAAGAAGCGCTGAAATATCCATAGAGAGATAATAGAATATAAACTGCTACTATAGCAAGCAGAATTTATATGATTTAGGGTAGTATATAATATGCTAGCTAGAGCTATGAATTCGAAAGCATACCATTTTGAACGGTGCATCGTTTACCTAATCGTCAATAAAATGAAGACGAAAGGACTTAAACACAAACCCGTTGCGGAAAAGGCATGGCCGCACCTCAGTTCCCCTAGCGTGGCTTGGCGCGCTATTCGAAACGCACCAAAAACAAGACAACCGCAGCGCATAACAATTAGCGATACGGTTGCCCTTTGCGAAGTGGTCGACTTATCCTTCCCTGAGCTTGCCCTTGAAGCCAAAATGCTAATAGACCAGGGCTGGACCGCCGACGATTTTGATAGACAGGACTAAAGCCCCCTAGCTGTCCACCTCCCCTACCAAGTCAAAAATAGCTGTAGAAACCATGCGCTGCACGTAGGCCAAGCTTCTAATTTGTTGCGGCACTAGCCCCCCTCCCCCCCGTGAGAGCAATACCCCTATTGCTTCCAGCGCTGTACTTAACTGCATGATTTCAAACAGTGGGTCTATGTCTTCCTCGAATACTATATTCCCATTCATGACCTTATTGTCTCCATAGTTAAAACGTCCACGCTTATACCTTAATCAATCAAAAAAACGTCTTTGCAAAACTACGTCCCAAACTTTACTTAGGCCTAGTTTAATAGCATATATACTGCTATTTTTCTATTGACTAGTAGCAGATTAAGTTCTACACCTTAAGACGTCGGGCAACGGTGAGGCGTGAAAATGCTGCGCCAGGGCCAGACGGATATTTCGGAGCCTTCCGGGGTCGGGATCGGACCGGCCTGCAACGATTAATTATCAGGATATGTTCCGGGTGCGGCGAATAGGTCGCCGCACTCCGCAAGGCTCCGACAAAGACGAAACCTTTAACCGGAGGAAGAGCGAATGCACCAACCTCTCACCCTTGCCACCCTCAAGGGAGGCGCAGCCATCGAAGCCGTTGACGCCCTGCTTTTGGACGTGTGGGAAAACGTCATGGACCCCAACACTAAGGCAACCGCCCAACGCAAGGTAGTTCTGGAAGTCATTTTCACACCGGACAAAGACAGGGAAGTTGGCATTGTGCAAATCAAGCCCACTGCCAAACTCGCACCCCAGGCTCCTATTGACGCCAAGGTGGGCTTTGGCCGGGATGAAAATGGACTTGCAACCGCTGCCGAATACGGTGCGTTTAACCCCAACCAACACCTCTTACCCGGCACCACTGAGGACGCTGAAGAAAACGACGAACGCCCCGAAATGGAAACCGCAGACAATGTAACGCCCCTCAAACGGGCGCAGGGAGCAAACTAACCATGCCCAAATTCAACGACATGAACACCGACATGATGCATGACGTGTTGGCGCTGGCAGAACCCAAGGAAATCACGCTGGATGGTCGTCCCTACACCACGGGAAAGGTGCATCCCGTCTTGAACCCGACACCGGACACCTTGCGAGTCAGCACATTGACCGCCGTCAAGGACTACCTGCACTCCAACCGGGACAATCTGGCGATTGAAACCCTGATCGTGCACGTTGCTGGCCCCACAAAGGTGCGTGTCCTCTCCACCCTGCTGGGCGATTTCGAGCAACGCGCATGCCATCTGGTAGCTGAACCCATGCTCCCGGACTACGGACGCGCCCTGGACAATTGGTGGGCCTCGGAAGACTTCATTCCCCTACTGCAATCGCTTTTCCTGGAGACCCCCCACCAGAAAGCACTGCTCCGACTGCTCGGATCCGTGAGGATCGACAACGGTGCCGACCTCAAAGACGACGGCATGACGCAGACTGTCACAATCAAAACCGGAGCCGCGTTCATGGAAAGCGCGGAAATCCCCAACCCGGTGACCCTGAAGCCTTACTGCACGTTCCCCGACGTTGAACAGCCCAACCGCCTGTTCACTTTCCGCATGAAGGATAATGCGTCTTGCCGCCTCATTGAAGCGGACGGCGGCGCGTGGAAGCAGGTAGCCGCTTTGAGCGTCAAAGATTGGCTGGAGGAGACCCTGCCGGAAGGCGTTACGGTCATTGCCTAATTAACTCCGGGGCAGGGTGTGGAGACCCGGCCCCGGAACATGCCGAGGGTTGAAAAATGTTGGTTGATATCCGCACATTGCTAGAAGAACATATCAAAGGCTTGGGATTTGAGGCCGCCCGCAAGGTGTGGAAGGAATGGCCACACACGTTTGCCACCAAAGGGCGTAATCTTCGTTCCGCCCTTTTCAACCCTATTGAAGTAGAAGCTTACCTGATCCGCACCAATGGGATAAATTACTATGGAACTGACAAGAGCATTCAGCAAGTACGAAACGGCAAAAGGGCAACGCTGGCGGGTGTGGCTCAAAAAAGGCCGCAAACGACTGGCAAGCAAGCAAGGGTTTACAACAAAGAAGGCAGCGAAGGAGTGGGCAAACGAGGAAGAAACCCGGATGACCCAGGAGTGGGAAAAAGCCAATGCGCCGACCGTCACAACCTACTTGTCGGCCTCCAATGACTATCTAAGCTGGGGAGAACCCCGCTGGGATAGAAACACATACGTTTACAAGCGCGGCGTCTACCGCGCTTTTTTAGCCTTCCTTAAAGTCAACCACCCGGACGGGATCAACGCCGCGCCGGAAGAAATTTCATCCGCCCTGATCGAACGACACATGTACGAACTAGCCGTGAAACCAAAATGTTCGTCAAAAACGAGTAATAGGCATAAGCGGGAAATTGGCGCGGTATTCAACCATATTATAAACCGTGGGATTTTGACGGGAGCCGAACGGATACGCCAGAACATCAACAACCCTTGCCGGGACATAGAACCCTTTGCGGAAAACCACTATGTCCGCCCGGTACCCACCTTTGAAACCGTGGAGCTCTACCGGGCGGCGGCACAGGGAGATGAATCCGATTACATTGAAATAATGTGCAACACGATCCAACGCGGACGCTCTGTCCGTTGCCTATCTTGGGACCTGATCCACTTTGCAGACCGAAAGGCCGGCTTCGTCCATAAAAAGCGAAAAGGCGGCGGGGGAAAAGTGGTTTGGGTCTATCTCAATGATACAATGCTCGACATCCTGAAAAAACGTTTTGAACGTCGAGGAGACGCCGACCAATACGTATTCATAAATCCCGAGACAGGAGACCGCTTCTATCGCAACAACAGATTCATCAAGGACCTTTTTTCGCGCCTTCAGGAGCGCATAAAGGATGAAATGGATATCAAGGTGGAAAAGATCACCGGCCACGCCCTACGCCATTGGGGAGCCCATGAACTGGATGCTAATGGAGTCTCACAAAAGCAGATTGGGAACATGCTTGGACATCAACGGGAAACCACCACATCCATATATCTAGACGAAATGCGGGTAGACCAAGCCCCAGCGGAAAAGCTGGAGCAATTACGGCGAGAGCGACAAGTCGAAAAAAGGCAAAAAAATATCAGGGTGGTCAAGTAGGCCACCCCTTTTTTTACATAGCTGGCCAAACCATTTAGTTGAAGGGCGGTACCCATCTAGGTGGACCCCCTACTCGCTCATACAAACCAAGATCAGCCTAACGACTGCCTCGGCAAGCTTGGCGAGCCTTGCAGCCCACTCGAACAGCTTTTTACTATTCATATGTCGCCATCCTGGTAACTAAGAAGTCATTCTTCTGGGCCATTGCCGTCATTGTTAACCGGCTTTGACCTGCTACCTAGGTTGGAGACGTTCAAATGGGCACCGCCTATCAAGAGGATAAACTATATTTTGTCATCTATGCAAGCATCATTTCTTTTTTTGGAGAGGGAAACCAAAGCCAAGCTCTCCCCTTTTTTCCCCATTGTGGCACGGATTGTGGCACGGAAAGGGGGCACAGCAAAGAAAAAGGACTTGCGCACAAACCGCGTAAGTCCTTGTTTCTTATGGCGGAGAAGGGGGGATTTGAACCCCCGATAGAGTTTCCCCTATACACGCTTAGCAGGCGTGCGCCTTCAGCCAGCTCGGCCACTTCTCCGCTTATGGTCCCGCGCCTTTCGGCGTCAGGGAAAAAGCGTCTACCTTTATCCCCGCCGCTTGTCAAGAACGCATGGTCAAATTAGCTATTTTTTCTTGGATTTTTCCAATTCAACGCGCTGCTCCCACTGGGCCTGGCGCACCTTCTGCTGCTCCTTGACATGAGAACGCTTCTTGGCCGTGCCCAGGTTCTTGCCCGGCCCGGTCTTGCCGATGGCGGAAATGCCCCGGCGTTTCTCCCACTCCTTCTTGTCGTGGCTGGAGCGGAATATCACGTTGATGGGAGCCATCTTGACGCCGAACAATTTGCGCAATTGGTTTTCCAGGTAACGCTCGTAGGAAGCCTTGACGATGGTGTGGTCGTTGACGAAAAACACGAACGTCAATACATCCTCGTCCTTGGCCTGGGTCATGTAGAAAAACTTTGGCCTGCGGCGCTTGACCACGGGCGGCTGGTGTTTCTGGATGACCAGTTGCATGGCCCGGTTCAGTTCACCGGTTCCCACGCGGGTCTGCCCCTCTTCCACGATCTGCCCGGCCAGCTTGAGAATCTTGTGAACGCCCAGCCCCTTGACCGTGGAGGTCATGACCACCGGCACGTGCGGCACGATACGCAACTCGTGCTCGAAACCGCGCATGACGAACTCGGTCTCGTCGCGCGGCACCATGTCGATCTTGTTCACGGCCACGATGAACGGCACCTTCTCCTTTGCCAGGAAGTCGATAAGCCGTTTATCCTGCCGCCCCACTCCCAGGGTGGCGTCGATGACCAGCACGGTCACCTCCGAGCGTCTGCTGTTCTTGAGCGCGCGCAGCACGCTGATGCGCTCCAGGGAGTCCGTGATATTGGCGCGTTTGCGGATACCGGCCGTATCCACAAAAGTGTAACGCCTGTCCTTGATATCCACGGTCACGTCGATGGAATCGCGGGTGGTGCCCGCCACGTCGCTGACGATCATGCGGTTGGAGCCGATGAGCTTGTTGACCATGGAAGACTTGCCCGCGTTGGGGCGGCCGAGCATGGAAATCTTCAGGCCGCGCTCAATGCCGTCGTCCTCTTCCTCGGGCAGATTCAGGCCCTTGACCATCCTGCGGACGGTGTCGCGCACTTCCTGCAGATTGTAGCCGTGGGCGGCGGACACGGGCATCATCTCCAGGCCGAGCTGCCAGAAATCCGCCAGGGCCGTATCCTCATGTTCAGCGCCGTCCACCTTGTTTACGAGCATGAGCATGGGTTTGTCGCTTTTACGGATGAACTCTGCGGCCTGCATGTCCAGCGGGGAAAGGCCTTCCTTGCCGTCCACAACGAAGATGAGGGCGTGGGCTTCTTCCAGAGCCTCCCTGGCCTGATCAAAGATCTCATCTTCGAAGTCCTTGGAAAGTTCCGGAATCGCTTCGCTTTCCAGCACCATGCCACCGGTATCCACTAGGGAGAACTTCACGTCCTTCATGGTGCAATCGCCGTAGATGCGGTCGCGGGTCACGCCCGGCGTGTCGTCGACGATGGCGAGCCGCTTGCCGACCAGCCGGTTGAACAGCGTCGACTTGCCGACATTGGGCCGGCCGATGATGGCCACGGTGAAGGTCATTCCGTTCGATATCCCCTTGGGGGTAACTGAGGTGACGCGTCTGTCGCGATTATCTCAGGGCGACGACTTCGGCGTCGTCGGTCAGCACGTACAGGGTGTCGTTGGCCACGATGGGCGCGACGGACACGCCGTCCGGCAGTTCCTGCTCGCCGATGATCCGCCCGTCATAGGGCGAGATGGCGTAGGCGATGCCCTGCGATCCGGCAACGATCAGCCGGTCGCTGGCCAGGACCGGCCCGGTCCAGACGATCGGGTCCTCCTTGTCGTCCGGATCCTCGAAACGGGGCAGGGGACGAATCCAGAAGATGCGGCCGGTATCGCGCGACAGACACAGAAGATCGAAGTCGTTGGTCAGCAGGAACAGGTAATCGCCGGCGATCCAGGGGCTTTCCGGCCCGCCGATCTCGGCGTCCCAGATGCGCTGGCCGCTGCGCAGGTCGATCGCCGCGGTCAGGCCGCTGTGGCTGATCGCGTAGACGCGGTTGCGGTCGATGATCGGCCGGCCGCGAATCTGCGACAGCGAGGACAG
>CAJXYU010000008.1 GCA_913063155.1 uncultured Desulfovibrio sp. | reverse complement strand
CCTAAATTCCCCGGGCCGAACCAAGCCCGCTTATGCAATAGCCCCTCGTAAAAGGGGCTTTTTGTTTACTTGCTCGGTAGTACAATTTATGAATGCGTAACACTAGAAAAACATTGCTTTCCAACCGGAGATATTTCCCATGTTCAAGAAATTCTTTTCAAAACAGGCCCGTAAGCCCTCGGGGCTCTTTGGACGTTTCGTAACCGCAAGAATCTTCGAAAAAGGCAATGCAGGGCTCAACAGGGGCATGCTGGACCTGGTTGCGGCTTCCGGTGAAGACCGCATCCTGGAGATAGGCTTCGGGACCGGCGGCGCTATTCATGCCATGGCTGGAGCTCTCGACGGCGGTCGTGTTGAAGGCATCGATTTTTCCGGAAACATGCTCCACATTGCGGAAAAGAAAAATCGGAAGCACATTGAAACAGGAAAAGTAAAACTGGTACACGGCGATTTCGACAAGGCCTCGTATCCGGCGGAGAGTTTCGACACGGTCTGCACGGCCAATACCATTTACTTCTGGCCGGACCGCATGTTGACGGCCGCGCGCATTTTCGAAGTCCTCAAGCCTGGAGGCAGGCTGGTCATCGCCTATGTGGAAAAGGCCAAGATGGACAATATGCCGCTGGATATGGAGGTATTCACTCCCATTTCCCATGTCGAGCTCAAGACTCTCTTGGAGCAGGCCGGGTTCAACTCGGTACGGATTTACCCCGAGCCCGATCAGGACATCGCTGAATATTGCGCGGTGGCTGAAAAGTAGCGATCGGCCGGCATAAAGTTCTGGCTGGGCAGTGCCGAAAGGAGAGTCAGCCACTGGAGTCATAAGCGCAAAGAATAACATGGTTGTCAGAACATGGGCAGCTGTGTACGCTTTTGGTTCCTCTTAAAAGGAGTGGGGCATGAAAAAAGTCATTCTGTGTCTGGCCATTTTGTTGTTGCCGACCCTGTGTTTTGCAGGCAACAGCGATTCCGAGCGTCTGGAAGCGGCCAAGCGGTACGCTGAAACCACCAATTTTCCCAAGCTTTTCCAGGAGATGACCGACGGCGTGGCCCGGACCCTGCCCCCCGAGAAAGCCGAAGCCTTCAGGTCGTTCATGGGAAGCATGGTGGAGGATGGCGCCTTGGAGAAGAGCACCATTATTCTCATGGCCAAGCATTTCACCACGGAAGAACTCAATGCACTGGCGGATTTCTACGGCAGTGAAATGGGCAAGAAAATCCTGAGCAAATTCGGACCATACATGACTGAAGTGAATTTGGTCATGAAGGAGTTTATGATCAAGGCCCTGAAGGACTTCAGGGCCAAGTTGGAGCGGGGCGATATTCAAATGTAGCTCTCCATCCATGTAGGGTGCAAAGCCGTCTTCGGGCGGCTTTTTTGCTCCCTGTAGCGCGCTTGACACGTGAATATTTTTCAGATTATTTCCCCTGAAAATGACCGATGGTCACAATATGACCGTCGGTCATCCAAGCTGTACACAGGATGATGGATGCCGACCAGACAACAGGAAAAATCCAGACAGACCATGGAAGAGCTCATGGCCGCGGCCATGCTGCTTTTCAGCGAGAACGGCTTCGCCCAGACCTCCATCGCCGAGATTACGGCCAGGGCCGGTTATGCAAAGGGCAGTTTTTATCGTCACTGGGAGAGCAAAAATCAGCTTTTCCTACAGATTGTCGAGCAGAAGCTTTACGAGTATCGCAACGTTCGTGACAGGCGCATTGAGGATGCCCATGACCTGGAAGAGGCCCTGAACATCATCTGGGATTTTTTGGAGTCCATGGCCCTGGACAGACAGTGGGCCAAGGTCTTTCTGGAGTTCACCGTTCATTCCGCGCGCGACATGGAGCTGCGTACGGAGATGCGTCGGCGGCAATACCGGCTTTCCGAGAGCCTTTTTGCCAAACTGGTTCGCAGGTTCGTGACCTCGGATTACCCGGCCGAAAAGATCGGGGCTTTGAATACGGCCCTTTTCGAAGGTTATATGGTTCACAACGCCTTGGAAACAGGCGTACTGAATCTGCATGACGTCCGCGAAGCCGCTATTGCACTGGCCCTGGAAAAGGGAATCAGGCAAAGCGGTTAGTTTTTTTATCCGGAGGAAAGCATGAAACGACTGATGACATTGTGCGCCGTTCTGGCAGTGATGTGTTTTGCGGCCCCGGCCATGAGCGCCGATACCGTGATCCTGCGTTATTCCAATTTTTTTCCGCCCACCCACGTGCAGTCCAAGCTGGCCGAGGAGTGGGCCCAGGAAGTGAACAAACGCACGGGCGGTGAGGTGCAGGTCGAATATTATCCCGGGGGCATCCTGACCAAGGCCAAGCAGTGTTACGACGGCGTGGTCGAAGGCATGTCAGACGTGGGCATGTCCGCACTGGCCTATTCCCGCGGCCGTTTCCCGGTCATGGCCGCAGTGGACCTGCCCCTGGGCTATACGTCCGGTGTGGACGCCACCGCCGTGGCCAACGCGGTTTACGAGAAGTTCCGCCCCAAGGCGTTTCGCGACGTGGAGGTCATGTATTTCCACGCCCATGGCCCCGGCCTGCTGCACACGGCCCAAAAGCCCGTGGAAAAGCTTGAGGATATCAAGGGCCTCAAGCTGCGCGCCACCGGTAACTCCGGCAAGCTGGTCAAGGCTCTGGGCGGCACGCCCGTGGGCATGTCCATGTCCGATTCCTACCAGGCCATCCAGAAGGGTGTTGTCAACGGCGGCATGTATCCGGTGGAAACCAACAAGGGGTGGAAGATGGCCGAAGTTGTGGACTATATGACCGAGACCTTCCCGGTGGCCTACACCACCACCTTCTTCGTGGTCATGAACAAGGATAAGTGGAACGAATTGTCCGACAAGAACAAACAGATCATCACCGAGCTCAACAAGGAATGGGCCGTCAGACACGGTCAGGCCTGGGATGAAAGCGACAAGGTCGGCCGCGCTTACTTTCTGGAGAACGGCGGCAAGATCATTCCACTCTCCGACGCGGACGCCTGGAAGGCCGCCGCAGCTCCCATGCTGCAGGAATACGTGGGAATGGCGAACAAGAAGAAGCTCGACGGCCAGGCGGTTCTGGATTTCACCGTCGAAACTCTCAAGGCCCAATAGGACGAGACAACCAAACGGCGCGGTTCCGAGGGCGCGTCGTTTTTCATGAGAGCGTATTATGGAATCAATGAGTAGGCCGGGTATTCTGGACAGGATCGAAACGGTCATGAAGATCATCGCCGCCACCTGTCTGGTCGGTATGGCCGTGATCACCGGCGTGGACGTCGTGGGCCGTGGCGTCATGAATACGCCCCTTTTCGGTACCGAGGAAATCGTCACCATTCTGGCCGTGCTGGTGGCCGGTTTTTCCCTGCCATACACCCATTCCCAGGGCAGCCACATCGGTGTGGAGGCCCTGTACTCCCGGCTCGGCAACGCCGGTCGTCGTGTGCTGGATATCTTTACGCACACTGTCGGCGGTGCGCTCTTCGGTCTGGTTGCCTGGCGCATGTGGTTGTACGGCGACAGCCTGCGGGAGTCGGGCGAGGTGTCCATGAACCTGGAACTGCCCACTTATTATGTAGTCTATGCCTTGGGCTTCTGTTTTCTGGTTTTTTCCTTGTGCCTGCTCAGGGGCGCGCTTAAATCCGTCGTAAAGGGAAGGGAGGCGGAAGGCTGATATGGACCCGACTACCGCCGGAATCATCGGAACCGGAGTCATGCTGTTGCTGTTCATGACCCGTATGCCAGTGGCGTATGTCATGACCCTTGTGGGGTTCGTGGGCTTTTCCCTGCTTATCTCCTTCAAGGGCGGGTTCAATCTGCTCTCGCGTAGCATCTACGACGCCTTTTCCTCCTACAGCCTGGCCACCATTCCTCTGTTCATCCTCATGGGACAGCTGGCCTTCAACAGCGGCATCAGCCGCAGGCTTTACGACACGGCCTACCATTTTCTGGGGCACATCCGCGGCGGGCTGGCCATGGCCACGGTTTCGGCCTGTACGGCCTTCGGTGCGGTGTGCGGGTCCAGCCCGGCGACAGCAGCCACCATGACCACCGTCGGCATTCCGGAGATGAAGCGCTATGGGTACGCCGACTCCCTGGCCGCCGGCGCCGTTGCCTCGGGCGGCGGGCTCGGCATGGTCATGCCGCCCAGCGTGGTGCTCATCATCTACGGCGTGCTTACCGAACAGTCCATCGGCGCCCTGTTCGTGGCCGGCATACTCCCGGCGTTGCTCATCACCGTGTTGTTCATTGTCGCCATAGCCCTCCAGTGCTGGCTCAGTCCCGAGTTGGGACCGGCGGGCGAAAAATTCACCATGGCCGAGAGGCTTCGGTCCCTGGTTGGGCTGCTGGATACCTTGCTCATCTTTCTGCTGGTCATCGGCGGCATGTTTTTCGGTTGGTTCACACCCAACGAGGCCGCCAGCGTCGGCGTGCTCGGCGTACTGGCCATCTCGGTGCTCAAACGTCAGCTTACCTGGAAGGCCTTCGTCAACTCCTGCTACGAGACTTTGCGTACCTCCTGCATGGTGCTTTTCCTGGTGGCCGGAGCGGGTGTGTTCGGCAAGTTCCTGGCCGTGACCCGCATTCCATTCAACGTGGCCACCTGGGTTGCGTCCTTTGACCTGCCCTCCTTCGCCGTTATGGCGCTGATCATCGCCATCTATTTTCTCGGCGGGTGCTTCATGGACGCCTTGGCTCTGATCATGCTGACCATTCCGGTCTTTTTCCCGGTGGTCTCCAGCCTGGGATACGACCCCATCTGGTTCGGCGTCATCATCGTGCTCGTGACCCAGATCGGCGTCATCACCCCGCCTGTGGGCATCAACGTCTACGTGGTTTACGGCATGTCCCAGAAAATAGCCCCCAGCATCACGCTGGAGGCAATCTTCAAGGGCATCTTGCCGTTTCTGGCGGCTATCATTGCGGGTATTGCACTCCTGTTCGTCTTCCCGCAGATCATTCTGCTTCTGCCGGGACTGATGTATTAGTTCCGGGAGTGGGGGCAGGAGGCATGTACCCGGCTTCCCGCAGGCGTCTCTTGAATGCCGGCGTGAACAGCAATCCCACGATGAAGCCCACGAGGAGCGGCAAGGCGAGGAGCGTGATGTTGATAGTGCTGCCCAATTGGTCGCGCTGCCCTGTGCCTAGGAGGGCCAGAAAGGCGGCTGCCAGACTGAGGCCGCCCTGTATGAGGCCATACACGACGCTTGGGCGTTCCGTGTAGATTCTCAGGATGTAGTAGGCGGTTGCCGCACCGGTCACGCCGGGGCACAGGGCCCAGATGAGATAATGCCATTGCGTGGCAAGCCTCGGGCCTATGATTCCCGCCAGAATCGCACATCCGACAACACTCCCTCCCACGAAGCCCCAGGTCGTCTTGCGCAGAATTCCCGTTGGGTTTTCGAGGATGTTGGCTCCCTGAGCTCCGTACTGATCCACATCGAGTTTAAGTAGTATGTTGGCGGCCATGATCGCCAGGTAGTGCATGGCCAGGGTGATTCCGGCCCATATGAACGGGGTTGCCTGCTCCTGGCCCGAGGGAGACGGAGCTCCCGGAAGGAAGGCGGCCCCGATGAAGACCGGTACGCTGGCGATGAAGACGAGAAGGAAGGATATCCCGTAAGTCACGGGCAGGGTGGGCAGGAAATCGGGATGCAGTCCGAAGTGCCGGTACTCCTTTTGTTTCGAGTTTTTCGTTATTTTGCATTTGTTGACGCCGCAGCTGATGATCTCGTAGGCGATCTCCAGAATATCGTTGAGGCGCGGCCTCATTCTCCGCTCAAAGTCTTCCAGGAGGATGCTCCGTTCCGTTGTCTTGCAGTAGGCTTCCATTTCCTGGCGAACTTCCTGCAAGCTGTCCTGGTAGTGCTTGAAAAGGTTCTTGCACGTGCCGCCCAGGAAGCCGCTGCTCTGTCCGGGACTCCAAGTGGACAGTTGCTGTTGGAGATAGAGAGCCTTGGCGTAGGGCCGAAACAGGGCGCTCTGTGTCAGGCATCGGCTGTCTCCAGGGCAGCGCATCCTTTCCAGTATGTTTTGTTGAAATGTTTCGAACTCGCCCTGGGCCGGATGAAAGGTGGCGTCCTGGGCTATCCTGCGGATTATCGAATGCACATGCGTGGGGACGCGGGCCCATTTGTGCATGGTTTTCCTGAGCCGATGTTCCAGTTTGCGCAGGGGCGGGGCCGCTCCGACCACTGATGTCAGGAAAACGATCGCCCACAGGACCGTTTCCTTGGTGTGTTGCGTGGCGCCTTTTGCTGCTGCCTCGGCCGGAGGAGAGCTGTCCGGGGCTTTGATATCGGTAAGACCCAGGGATGAGGAGAACTTTTCCGCAATGAGATTGAAATCTTCGCTTCTGAATACGATGAGCAGGTACAGGCCGAGGAAGATGAACATGTAGAGAACGCCGACAAGGAAGAAGCGGCAGGCCGGGGCATAGTTTCGCGGCGGAAGTTTGTACAGGGGCGCGTCTTCCGCACTCCATCTGGAGAATTTGTAAAGATAGTAGCTTGCTATGATAGCTCCCCCCAGGATGACATAGAAGGTCGCCATGATCACCTCCTTGGTGAAAAGGGGATGGTTTTACCTGTATTCTTTCTTTTTGTTTCGTCTGTTGAATATTATTTTCGCGAACCTTCAAAGCCCTCCTTTTGACTTTGCCGCAGGTTGAATCTATGAGGGGAGAGCGCCTGCGGGCGTAAGGACACCCATGCACGAAAACCTGACCACCTATTTTGCCGCGCCCGACCGGGCCGAGCCTTCCGCAGTTCTCCGCCAGTCAGAGAGCGTGCGCAGAAGTTCGGCCGCCACGCTGGCCGACTCCCTGCCCTACATGCTGCTCATGCTCAACCGTCAGCGCCAGGTGGTCTTCGCCAACCACGCCGCTTTGGCCATGGTGGGGGCTGCGGGCATGGAAGAAGTGCTGGGGCAGCGGCTCGGCGAGATGCTCGGCTGCGTTCACGCCTGCGACATGGAGGCCGGTTGCGGTGCTTCGGCCTTCTGCGCCTATTGCGGCACGGTCAAAGCCACGCTTTCCAGCCTGTCCGGCAAGGCGAGTGCGGATCAGGGCCGTCTGTTACGCGGTTCCGCCAATGGTGTGCAGGGGCTCAATCTGGAGGTCTCGACCGCCCCTTTGGAAGTGGACGGGGAATCCCTGACTGTGCTTTCGGCCAAGGACGTGAGCCACGATGTGCGGCGCAAGGCCATGGAGCGGCTTTTCTTTCACGACGTGCTCAACCTGGCAGGTGGACTGGACGGGGTCATGCGGGCCTTTTCCAGGGAGTTGGACAAGGTGGACCCGGACCTGTCCGAAGCCATGTCCTTTACGGCCCGTTCCCTGTTCGAGGAGATCTGTGCCCAAAAGGCCTTGACCCAGGCCGAGAACGGGGAACTGATGCTCCGGCCGGAATCCCTGGCCAGCCGCAGCATGGTCGAATCCGTTGTGAGCCTGTATTCCATGCACTCTTCCGCCCGGGGACGTGAAATCGAGATCGCCTCCGATCTCGACGATGTAAGCATGATCAGCGATGCCACCCTGCTGGGGCGGGTACTGGGCAACATGCTCAAAAACGCGTTGGAGGCCACTCCCGTGTCCGGTTCCGTGGTCATCGGCTGCGACCGGCTTAGCGAGGACGTCTCCTTCTGGGTGCACAACCCCGGTTTCATCCCTGAGGACGTACAGCTCCAGATTTTCACCCCTTCCTTTTCCACCAAGGGAGAGGGACGCGGTCTGGGCACCTACAGCATCAAGCTGTTCACGGAATCCTTCCTGGGCGGCAAGGCATCCTTCGCTTCGGACAGCGAGGAAGGTACGGTTTTCACCGTGGTGCTGCCCATGGCGCTTGAAAGTTTCTAAGCGGCGTCTTCCTGTCCTTCACTGTCGAATATCATGCTGAATTCATCCGTTTGCAGGGTGCTGAACAAGCTGTTGTACTTTGCCACGGCCGCATAAGGGTTCTTCGCGTATTCCTTGGCGAATTCTACATGCTCCTTGCCGGCCTCCACGAAGTCGGTCTGAGCGCTGACGCCTCTGAAGTCGTTGGCAAGATCCGGATTTTCCTCGAAGAGTTTTTCGATTTTATCCTTTTGGGGATGGTCGCCCTTGACGCGAATTTTTCCTTCCCCGTCGCTGGTCAGCTCCACAGGTGGAGTCGTGGAGATACCGTTCTGCAGGAACAGGGCTGTAATGTTGTCTTCAAGCTGTGCCCGTTTGCTTTCCAGGTTTGATTCCATTTCTTCAAGGGAGATGGAAGAGCTGTTGGGATCACCGCCCATGTCTGTCAGGAGTTTGGAGATCATCTTGCCGGGCGTGGACAGGGAAACGGTGTCGCCCTGCTGCGTTCTGGTCGTGGATTCGGCAGCCGCCTTTTCCCTCTCGCGCTGGACCGGGGCAATGGTTTGTGTCCGATAGCCGGCCTGGATGGAATTGATCATGTTTTTTCTCCTGCTCAGAATGGGAAAAATTTTCCGTTCCAATTCCGTGCAAGAGGCACACCAGTTATAGCCTGTGCGATATGGCGATGTCAGTCGAGCAGTTGCATGCCCTTGACCAGTCCGAAGCATCCCGCCAGCATCATATCTCCGCCCGGGGACGGGAAAGAGACATTGAATCCCCGCAGCAGGCTGCGTTTGGGACCGAGCACGTGCACGGACTTGAAGCCCTTGGCGTCGGGGGGGAGTGCCATGGTCAGGCAGCCGTGTCCGTTTTCGGCGAAGACTTGTTCGAATCCCAGATCGCCCATGCGGAATGCCTCCAGGTCGGCCCATAGCTTTTCACTGTCCACCACGCCTGTATGCTGTTCGTAGACACCGTAGATGCGACTCCGGTAAAGCAGGAAGGCGATGATGTGGCTGTTGCCGACGTTAACGAGCGTCAGGCCGTGCTTGAAGCTTTCCTCTTCGATTTCGTCCACGAACAGTGCGCCGAGCACGGCTGCTGCGCCGGTGTCCGTGACAATGCCGCCTCCGATGCAGTCCTGTAGGTCCTTGAGCCTGGTGAACATGTCCGGAGTTTCCCTGAATACAAGGGCTTCGGGGCGCCCGTCGCTTTCGGTCAGCAGGTCCTCCCAGAGCCGGAAGCGGCCTCGGCGGTTGGATTCGGCGGGGTGGAATCCATGGTCCTGGGCACAGGCCGTGATGGAATCCGGCCAGTCCAGTTCCGCGGCCAGGAAGAACCGTTTCCACCAGGCTGTGTCGAAGTCCGCGAGCAGTACGGGGTCGAATCCGGCCGGACAGTGTTCGCTGAAAACGACGCCGCTTTCCTCCACGCGTCCCAGGTCGTCCCCCATGGTCAGGGCCGCTGCAGGCTGGGCCGCGACCGCCAGGCCCTGCTTCAGGTGGGCGCGCACGAATCGGGTCACCCCGCCGCCCATGTTGCGGCCGTGCAGCCAGATGGACTTGCCCTGGGCGGTGAGGGCTGCGATTCGTCTGCCGATCTGCAGGGCGGGCGAGGGCAGCACGAACTTGGGACAGTTTTCCAGTTCCGTTTCCGGATTGTACAGCAGCACGTCCTGGGTGCCGCTGCCGATATCAAGGCAAAGTGTGGTTGTGTTCATGGCTTTTCTCGCAGTTTCGAAAAGGGTACATTTCGTGCTCTTCGGACGCAAGGCCATTGACAGGAGTCTTGGGCTGGGTCACCTTTTTAGCATGAGCATTCCCCTGGTCATCATTGCCGTCCTGATCTGCCTGCCTTTGTTGCGCTATGTGGGATTCTACCTGTCCAACAAGCGCACCCGCGAACTGCGGGATATCAGGACGCGCTGCGGCGAGAATTTTCGGGCGTCCTTTTTTCGGGCCTATTGCACGGCCGTGTTCAGTGAAGCCCTGGTGGTGCTCATGCTCCCGTTCTCCCGGTTGCTCAAGAGCAGCAATCCCGGCGGCGGCACTCCCGTCATTTTCGTTCACGGCCTCTACCACAACACCTCGGCCTGGATTTTTTTCCGTATTTTTCTGGCCCGGGCTGGACATGGGAATTTCCATTTCTACGGGTACAATAGTTTCACCAGACCTTTTGCGCCCGCAGCAGAGGGGCTGGCCGAATTCATGGACAAGGTGCTGGCAGACAACCCCGGGCAAAAGGTGGCGCTCATCGGCCACAGTCTGGGCGGTCTTGTTTGTCGCCGGGCCGTAGCCGAGCCTCGGTTCAAAGGAAAGGTCGCCGCGCTTGTGACGCTCGGTTCACCACATCACGGCAGCGAGTTGGCCATCATCGGCATGGGGCCCATGGCCCGTTCGTTGTATCCCGGCAGGGGGATCGATTCGATCCTGGAGGACACCCCTGACGTGGACGCGCCCAGATTGGCAATCTACACCTTGTTCGACGATTATGTGTTTCCGCTGAGTTGTCTCAAGATTGGCCGCGACGGTTGGCAGGAGCAGGTCTGCGGCCCCATGAGCCACGTGAACATGCTTTATTCTCAGGATATTTCCTGGCGTGTGGCGGCGTTTCTTGATGCTGCTTTGAAGGAGTAGGAAGCTGGGGACCTGGTTGAAAGTTTTTCATGCGGGCTATTTAGGAGATGCAAGGGGGATCATTCCCCTTGCCCGCACGCGACACTTAAAACTCTTCATTCATTTTTTTCAATGATGCGGTCAACCCTTCGCGCTCGGCCTCGGTGAGCGTGGAGGTGATGTCTTCGGTGAGTTGCTCGTGCAGCTTGTCGTGCTCCAGGAACAACTCGAACCCGGCATCGGTCAATTCGACCAGAATGGACCGTCGATCGGTTTCGTGCGGTCTGCGGCGGACCATGCCGTTTTTTTCCAGCCGGTCGACCATGACCGTGAGCGTGCCTGTGGTCACGCCCATCTTCTCGGCCAATTCCTTCATACGTAATGCCTCGTGAATGCCGAGGATCTCCAGCGTGTGCATTTGGGGCAAGGTCAGCCCCTTGTCGCGCACCACGCTGTGCTCCCAGGACGACAGTTTTTCATAAAATTCCACAATGAGTTGCGTGAGCTTTTCAGAGTTCGTCATACCCCTTCCCTTTCTTGATTATATGAAATCCCCGTACAAGGTGTAGACCCCGAACGCCATGGTCATGACGCCAACCGTGCGCATGATGGCCGGTTCTACCCAGGACTGCTGCATGCGCCGGATCAGGCTTGTGACCTTGTAGATGGCGAAGATGACCCCGGCCAGGGCCAATCCCGTGCCCACGGCGTAGCTTGCGAAAACGGCCACGGCCTTGGTCGCGCTGCCCGACTCCAAGGCATAGGAATACATGATGGCCACCGTGGGGCAGGGCACGATCATGTTCACGAACCCGAGGGTGCCCAGACCCCAGGCCGTGGACCTCTTGGCGGACAGCGGTGTATGCGAATGGCCGTTATGATCATGTTGGTGTTCGTGGTCGTCGTGGTGATGGTGGGAATGGCAGGAGCAGTGTCCTCCGTGGTCATGGTCGTGTCCATGCTCCGGGCAATGGTCGTGGTGATCATGGCTGTGAAGCAAATGTGGTCGCCAGAGCAGGATGGCGCCGAGCACGATGATGATGCCGCCGGTGAGCATGTCCGTGAAGAAGCGAACGGACTCGGGCAGCCTGGCGGAAAGCATTCCCAGAGCCAGGCCGATGGCCAGACAACCCAGCGTGGTGCCGAAAATGAAGGACGCGGTCAGGATCGAGACCCGCCTGCCGCTTTTGTCGCCGGCAACGAACGGGGCGAGCACCACCCAGGAATGTCCGCAAGGGTTTACGCCGTGGATCAATCCGAGCATCAGGCTTGACTGCAGGGCCACCATGAAAAGCGCATCAATAGACATTTTGAACTCCAAGTTATTTGATGTTCAAAATGTAATAATGGGAAATTAGTTTGATGGTCAAGATAAAATTTTATCTCCGGATTTTCCTCCGTTCATACCAGAGCGCCTTTCCTTGAGCGAATCGAACCGCAAAGGGGCGCGAAAAGTTGAGTCCGTTTTTTCCTTTGGTCGTCGAAGGTTACTTCAAGGGCCTGTCGGGCAGGATGACGTTGACGGTGGTTTCGCCGGGTGTGGAGGGATCGAGGCGGGCGTCGCCGCCGTGGGTGCGGGCAATGAGTCGTAACGAGTATGTGCCCAGTCCGGACCCTTTGGACGAGTCGGACTTTGCGTACTTGTCGAAAAAGACATTTCGCATCTCCTCGGGGACGCCGCCTTCGTTGTGCACGGCAATGCGTATCCCGTCGCTGCGCCATAACCGCACCCGCACGGTTCCGCCCTCGGGAGAGGCCTCGATGGCGTTCTTGAGCAGGTTGGCGAGCATGGATTGCAACAGCGGCTTTTCACCCATGACCGGGAATTCCTTGGCCCCGCCCGGTACTTCGACGCCGATGCTGATTCCCTTGTCGCGCAGCATGGGACGTGCCTCGGCGCCGATGAAGTCGATGAGTTGCAGCAGGTCCACCCGCTGCAGCTCCAGAGGGTAGGCGCCGGTCTCCATCTTGTAGAGCTCCAGGGACCGGTTGATGAGTTCCAGCATGGACACGCCCGCTTTGCGGATGACTTCCAGCATATTGCTCTGCTGTTGCGTCAGGCTCCCTTCGCGGTAGATCTCCTCGGGCAGGCCGATGACCGCTCCCAGGGGCGTTTTGAGGTCGTGCCGGGCGATTCGTTCCATGTCCTCGCGCAGGGCTTCGGCCCGGATGCGGTCCGATATGTCGCGGCTGACGCCCTGCATGCCGACCATGTCGCCATCGTCGTTGTAGAGCACTGTGGCGCGGGTCTCCACCCAGACCGTGCCTTTGTCTTTGCAGATCATTTCCAGGGACAGGGTCAGGGTGTCGGGCAGGTCCTGCCCTTTGTGCAGTTTGCGCTCCAGGCCAGCCACTGTTTCGAGGAGGACGGGCCTGGAATTGGGCGCGATGTAGTCCCAGAGCGGCCGCCCCAACACCTCCACGGCGTCGAACCCGCGCAATTGTTTATCCGACGGGCTGATGTAGGTGAAGTGCAGATTGGCGTCCAGGCCCCAGATGACGTCGGTGATGTTTTCGGTGAGGAGCCGGTATTTGCTTTCGCTCTTGCGCAGGGCCTCTTCCATCTGCCGTCGCTTGGTTACGTCGGTGCCAACGCAGATGATGTCCCGTAGACGATGACGTGGGTCGTAAGACGGTCTGTTGGTCCAGGACACCCAGACGATGTCTCCGCTTTTCTTTCTGGCTTCGATCTCGAAGGTGGGCAGCGAAGCCGGGTCGCGGATAAGGCGGTTGATGAGGTTGGAAATGTTTTTGCCGTCAAAACCGAACTCCGGGTAGATGGTCCCCACCATGGGTTTGCCGATCAGGTCCTCACGGTCGTATCCGAAAAAGGACAGGGTGTACTCGTTGATGAACCGGATACGTCCGGCGGTGTCTAAACGCAGAATGATGCTTCGGGCCGTCTGCACCAAGTGGAAATATTCTTCCCTTGCCAATTCCCGGACGCGGGCCTGATGCAGCGTGTACCACAGCCCCAGGGACAGGGCGAATGCCAGGAACGTTCCCACGCCGTATATGAATGCGGAGTAGGGAGAAGGAATCCAGCCCGTCGCCGGAATTGCGGCCAGCTGCCAGTAGCCCTGTGGAAGAATGATGTGCATGGTCACCGGGTCATTGTCGAAGACGGCCGGATCTCCTTGCGCCACCCTCCAGCCGCTGCCGTCTGCGTCGGGAACCTTCAGCCCCTTGCTGAGCTCGGGATAGTCGCTGATGAGTCCGGTCTCCTGAAAAAGGGCCTTCGGGTCCAGCACTGCGGCTACGCAGCCCCAGAACGGGCCGTTGCCCGTGCCGCCTTTGGTCTGTTCGAAAACGGGCATGGCCGTCAGGATGACCTGTTTGTCCGGGAAAAATTCGGCGGGGCCGATGACGATCATGCCGCGTCGGGCGATACAGCTCTGAGTGGCTTGTGAAAGAGCAGGGGGAAGTGGGGTGCCGACATCCGTATCCGCCAGGCTTGGCTCGGGGTGAGTTGGGTAGGTGTAGGCGATGACTTTGTCGCGGATGACGAGGATGGCTTCAATTCCATGCTGTTCATATGCAAGGCTCTTGATCAGGGCGCTCAGGCGCACCGCGGGCATGTCCGGCGCTCCGGAGAGCACGGCGGTCATGCCGCGCAGGATGTTGAGCTTGCCGGCAAGGGCGGTTTCGAACCGGCTCTGGATCGCGCTGAGTTCATAGAAGATGGTCAGGCGTATCTTGTTCCGGTAGTGCTGGGTCTCGGCCCGTTCGAGCATGAACACCGCAATCATGAAGACGGCGAACAGGGCAAGAGGGACCGCCGCGGTCGAGCGTTTCAAGAGCACCTCCGTGGGAGCTGGCTTGACGTCACTGGTGTGACACTACCAGAAAGCCGGATATGACAATATGATAAACTGGGCGCTAAAGGCCTTGGACGCGAGAGAGCGAGACCGGCGGTGCGGGGATGGCCGGGATGTCGGCCAATGTGTCCGGGATGTCAAAAAGCAGCGTGGTCTTGCGGGTGGAGCACAATGTGCCCGTGCGCAGCCCGCGGACTTCGGCCAGGTTGCCGCTGCCGATGGGGTCGTAGGCAAGGGCGGGCGAGGAGTTTGGATCCTTGAGGAAGTGCAGGACCGTGCGCGTGGCCAGGTCGAGCATTTCCTGGCGATACCCCGTGTTGTGGGGCCAGGGCAGCATCCGTTCGGCCAGGTCCAGGGAGTTGTCCCAGGTTTTGCGGCTGGCCAGGTTCAGACTGCCCATCATGAGCCGTTTCTTGATCATGAAGGTCCAGCGCTTTTGGGCTGTGGCCGAAAGCAGAATGCCCTCTGCGTCGCGGTTGGGCGTACGGAAGAGCTTCAGGGCCAGTTCCGGGCTCCAGTCGATTTTCATGTCCGTATGCATTTCCACGTAAAGGTGGCTGGCCTTGCCTCCGTAAGGCATGTTCCAGAGCATGTTGGGCACGAAGTAGTTATGGGCCACCACGTCGGCGGCTAAATGGGTCAGGTAGCCGTAGGCATAGGCTAGGGTGGGCTGGTCTTCCGCCGTGTGCAGGAGCTTGAATCCGGTGGTCCAGTTATGGCTGTGCCCGGGTTTGAAGCGGGTGCCTTTGCCTATGAAGATGTCGGCACACAGGCAGCCGTAGAGGAACGCGTTGGTATGGCGCATGAGGAGTTGTGCGATGAGCGGCGGCAGCAGGCACAGGTTTTCCAGCGCTGCCTGGCCGATAGCCAGATGGGCGCCGGGCCCCCAGGCCAGTGCGTCGGACGGGGCCGCCAGCAGGGCTGCGGCCACAGTGACGGTGAAAATCAGAAAAGGTTTCATGCGCTCGCTCCGGTGCTCAAATTAAGGTGCAGCCCGGCCAAGTCAAGCTTTTTTCGGTGACGAACAGGGAACGATTAGTGGAGTCGGGGCGCCTCGGCTGCGGCTTCCCGCAATTTTTTCCCGGCAAACCAATAGGCTATGCCGGCCGCGCACCAGACGATCACGAAAATGGACCACCAGATGGAAATGATGCCGAGGCCCAGAACGCGGGTGCACAGCCAGAAGAGCAGGGCGGGGGCGACCAACTGGCGGCCCAGGCCAAGCCAGACCGCGAACATGGGCTTCTTGATGGCCTGGAGCGCCGAGGTGCCCACGAAGATGATCACGTAGCCGTAGAAGACCAGGGCGTCGATTCTGAGGTAGGAAGCCCCGGCTTCGATGACGGCCGGGTCCGAGCTGAATGCGGCCATGAACGGCTTGGCCAGTGCGATGACCGGGATCGCCGCGGGCAGCATCATCCATGCCCCGTACCTGAGGCACAGGCGCAGTGTTTCTCGGATGCGTGTGTAGTTTCCGGCTCCGAAATTCTGGGAGATGATGGACAGGGTGGCCACGTTGAGGCCGATGGTGGGCATGAGCGCGATCTGCTCCACCCGCATGGCCACGCCGTAGGCGGCCACGGCGGCCTGACCGAAATCGCTGATGGAGGCGTTGATGACGAACACCCCCATGCCGATGGTCAGGAAGTTCACGCAGGCGGGCAGACCTTGGCGGGCGATGGCCACATAGAGCCCCGGCTTGGGGATCAGGTTGCGGCCCTTGTCGGTTTTGAGCAGGCCGGTGTGCCGTACGCGCATGGCCAGGTACACGCCCCCGGCGGCGTGGATGACCACCGTGGCCCAGGCCACCCCGGCCACACCCATGGCCGGAAGGCCGAGCCCTCCGTAGATGAACCAGGGGTCCAGCACACAGTTGATCACGGCCCCGGCGGCGATGAAGTTGCGGAAGGTGCGCGTGTCTCCCAGGGCCTGGAGGGTGGCGTTGCACATGTACAGGAACAGGAAGGCCGGCGCACAACTGAAGAGGGGCCCCATGTAGGCCATGCAGGTTTCCAGGTACCGCCCCTCGGCCCCCATGAGTCGGAACAGAAAAGGCGAAACCAGGAGACCGAGAACGGCCAGAAATACGCTGACCGCGAGGCCGAAGCTGACTGCCTGCACACAGAAGGACGCGGCCTTGGCCTGGTCCTTTTCGCCCAGGGCCGCGCCGATGAGGGCCGTGGAGCCAACCTGAATGCCTGACCCCACGGCCATGAGAATGAAGAAGACCGGAAACGACAGTGACAGGGCAGCCTGCGCTTCGGTGCCGATGAGTCCGGCAAACCAGGTGTCCGCCACGTTGTACATGGTGGTGAAGAACATGCCCACGCTGGTGGGCACGGCGATCCGGCGGATGAGCTGGGGGATGGGGCCGGTGGTGAGATCGCTTTTGTGGTCCATTGTCGGAATCTACAGCTTCGGGTGGCCCGAGACAATGAAAGATCTAATTGTCCTGGATTTCCATGAGCATCAGCACCAGAGCGTCGCGACCCCTGTGACGGGTGGCGATGATCGAGCGGGACACGGAGATCTCTCTGCCCTTGGACGAGATGATGGCGCTCCGGACCCGGCCCTCCCCGACCCTGGCCGGATCAATGATGCACGCGGCGCCGTCCGGGGAGAGCCCGGGGATGGCCTCGCAAGGCAGGCCCACGATGTTGGCCTTTTCCGTGCCGAGCAGGGTTCCCGCCGCCTCGTTGGCCATGACGATGGTATGCTTTTCGGTGTCCATGATGACAACCGCGACGTTCATGCCCTCCATGATGTCCTTGAGCAGCCGGTCGCTGTCCTGTAATTCGTTCTCCCGTTCGGAAACCAGGTCCTCCAGATGCTCATGGTAGCGTTTGAGGCCCTGTTCGGCCATGATCCTGCGGGTAATGTCCATGGCGATGCCTTCTATGTACTGCAGGTTGCCTTTTTTATCGTAGATGGGGCGCAGGGAAAGCTCCAGCCATCTCTTGCTCCAGTCGGCGCGTTTCACCTCGACCTGGAATCCCTTGATGTTCCCTTTTTCGTCGATGAGTTCGAAAAGGCGTTTGCGTTGCCCCGCATCCACGTACAAGTCTCGGGCTATGTCGGTGATGGAGTTTATCATGTGTTGGGGAGAGTCATATCCCATCATGTGGGCCATGGCCGGATTGACCGCAATGAATCTTCCCTCCCGGGTAGACTGGAAGATGCCCTCCACGGCGTTGTCGAAGATGCTGTGATATTTTTCCTCGGAGGTCTTCAGGGCGGCCTCCGCGGCCATGCGGATCCTGAGTTCCTGATCCCGCTCCCTGACCTTGCGGGCCAGTTCCCGGCCGTGCTCTTCGAGCAGGCGTTCGCGCTCCTCATGGTAGTCGATGCGTTCCAGCAGTTTGCGGGGCGGCAGGTTGAGTCGGGCCAAAATGCGGCCGTACCCTTCCGACAGGGCCCGCTGCTCTTCGTCCGTAAAAAAGTAGTCCCGGTTGAGCACCTGTTTGGCCATGGCATAGCCGAACAGGCCGGACAGGGCCCGCTCCACCTCCCGGAAAAAACGGGCGTATTCGACCACGTCCACAGTTTTGCTTTGGGCCATTCCCCGTTTTGCCGCGCACTCCGCGAGCAGCGCCGAGGCCTTGCCCGGCGCCAGTTGCCGCTGGAGTGAACCCATGAGCTTGAGGCTCTTTTCCTGCAAGTCCACCTCCACATGGGAAGCGGGTTGATCCAGTGGATTTCCTGTCAGCGCATCGACGAACTCCTCGGCCACCTGTTGTTCCCGGTCGGTCCGGTCCACGGCCAGGGACAGGATGGCGAACAGGGAGGTGTTCAGGAACACGGACCAGAACACGCAATGGACCAGCGGCGGGAGCCCTTCCAGGCCGAACAGTGCTTCGGGCCGCAGGAATCCGAGGCCCAGGGGGCCGTTTTCCAGCAGGGAGGGTCCGATCCAACCGCTCTTGATGAAGGCCGGCAGCAGCAGGGTGTAGAACCAGACCGCAAAGCCCGCCAGCAGGCCGCCCAGTGCCCCGGCGAAGTTGGCCCGCTTCCAGAACAGGGCTCCCAGTACGGATGGCGCGAACTGGAGCACTGCTGCGAAGGAGATGAGCCCCATGTTCACCAGGGCGTAGGATTCACCCACTTCGGACTGGAACCAGTGGCCCAACAGGATGACCAGCGCGACGGCTGCCCAGCGCAGTTGCAGCAACCTGCGGCCCGCCGCGTGCAGCAGGCCCACGCGAGAAGCCATGGGCAGCACCAGGTGGTTGACGATCATGGTGGCCATGGTCATGGCCGAAATCATGACCATGGCCGAGGCTGCCGAAAAACCGCCGATGAATACGAACAGTGCCAGCATCGGGTTTTCATAGTGCAGGGGGAGGCTGAGCATGTAGACGTCCGAACGTGCCACCGGGATGCCCGCGCCTATGCCCGCCAGAGCCAGGGGCATGACGAATATGTTGATGACCAGCAGATAGAGCGGAAAGAGCCACATGGCCGTGCGGATGTGGGCTGGATTGGAGTTTTCTACTACCGTCATATGGAATTGGCGCGGCAGGAAGAGGATGGCCGACATGGCCAGGATGAGCAGGGTGCCCCAGGTCAGATAGCCGTCCGCGCCGTCGTCCTTGAAAGAGAGCAGCTTCATGGCCGAGGGGTCCGTGGCCAGGGCTTTTCGCAGCACGTCGTTGAAGCCGTCGTTGGCCACGAAGATGATGAAGATGCCGCAGCACAGAAAGGCCGTGAGCTTGACCACCGCGTCCAGGGCCACGGCCGTGATCATGCCGGGGTGACGCTCGGTGGGGTCGAGCCTGCGCACCCCGAACAGTACGGTGAAGCCGATCATGGCCAGGGCGATGATCAATCCCAAGTTCTTGCCTATCCAAAGCTCATGCGGTCCCATGCTCGGCGAAAGCACCCACATGGACTGGACCACGGCCTTCAGTTGCAGGGCGATGTAGGGCATGATGCCTACCATGCAGACCAGGGTCACCAATGCCGAAAGCAGGTGGGGCCTGCTGTAGCGGGCGGAAATGAAGTCCGCGATGCTGGTGGTTTTGAATCGGTCCTTGATGACTACCTGTTTGCGGATGATCTGCAAGGCGGCCAGAAAGGCCAGAGTGGGACCAATGTAGATGGCGAGCATGTCCAGACCTGAAGTGGCGGCTCTGCCCACACTGCCGTAGAAGGTCCAGGTGGTGCAGTAGACCGCCAGCGACAGGGAGTAGATGACGGGACTGTCTGCCACGGTTCTGCAGAACCTCTTGTTCCTCTCCACGAAGAAGGCAATGGAAAAGAGTAGGAGCAGGTAAGCCGCAATGGCGAAAAGTATGGTCAGAGGACTCAGCATGTGTCGTCCTCTTCAGGGGGGGCGGTTTCCTGATATGGCGCTTTCTCCCTCCTGTGCGCCAGGGACATGCCCAAGGCAAGGGCAATGAATGCGCCCCAGACAATGAAGATATAGAACAGGAGCCGGCCGCCGCTGTCCGCAATGCCCAGCAATGGCCAGGAGTACAGGCAGAAGCCCAGCCAGACGAGCAGCAGGGGGAAGAGATTGTTGCTCAACAGACGAAAAAGGCCCTTCATGCATTCCTCCCAAGCAAAAGCCTTTTGCCTTCTCTGTCAGTAAGACATCTTTGACGTGTTTCGGCCATGATTTTACGCATGAACGAGCCTGAAAAACATAAAAAAGCCCGCCGGTCCGAAGACGGGCGGGCCTTGCAGCCGTTCTTGAAAAGGGATTATTCGAGCCCCAACTCTTTCTTGATGTATTGGAAATCGATGTTGTTGGCCACGAGGTCCGCGCCCTGCTTGATCTTTATGGCGTCGCGCAGCTTGTGGCGGGAAAGGATGGAGTCCATTTTCTTGGCTACGGAATAGGTGTCCTCGCGGACCATGATGATGGGCGTTTCCAGCACCTCGGAGCGGGTCAGGATGATGTCGTTGGGATAGAGGTTGCCGGTGAGCACCAGACAGGGGCAGTCGCCCTCCAGAGCCACGAGCTGCACGTCCGAGCGGTCGCCGCCCACGATGATGGCCGAGTTTTTCTTTTTGCGGAAATGGGTCATGAAGTTTTCCACCTGCATGGTGCCGATGAGGAAGCTTTCCACCACCCGGTCCGACTTGTTGTGGGCCGAGATGATCTTGCCGCCCAGGCGGTCGGCCAGATCACCCACCTTGATGGCTCCCATAAGCGGGTCGCGCGGGATCACTCCCAGGACCTTGATGCCCCGTTTTTCCAGGAACGGCGCCAGCAGCTGGTTGACCTCGTCCATGAAATGGGGAGGGATGTCGTTGAGGATGACGCCGAGGAGCTGGTCGCCCAGGGCTTCCTTCATGACCGCAAGGTAGTCGTATTTCAGTTCCTTTTGGAAGCGGTCGATGATCACGGTCTTGATGCCGAGTTTCCTGATCACGGTCACGGCGTCGGTGTCGCAGTACTTGCCGGAGTACATGGAGCCGGAACCGGCCACCAGAGTGACGTCGCGGTCTTCGGACACCAGGGCGTACTTTTCGCCGATGGCGTCCACCAACCCTTCGACCTTGCCGTTGAAGGCCTTGACCTTGAAGTCCTGGGTCACCACCACGGGAGTGACGTCTTCGGGATCGGCGTCCAGGCCGAGCACGTCCTGCACGAAGAGGGCGTCGTCGTCGCCGAGTTTGCCCTCAATCTCCACGGGCATGGCGCCCACGGGCTTCATGTAGCCCACGTTGAAACCGTCCTTCTGGAGCCGCAGACCCAGTCCCATGACGATCATATTCTTGCCCGAGTACCCGGTGGTGGATCCGATGTAGAGACCTGGCATGCCTGTTCCTCCCTTTTCCAAATCTATTGCCAAAAATCAGCTTACGGTCAAGCGCAGGTCGGTGACCAGCGCCCCGTCTTCACTCAAAAGAATGGGGTTGAGCTCCGCTTCCCGAATTTCCGGGAAATCCACAGCCATTTGCGACACCGTCAGCAGGATGTCCTCGATTGCCCCGAAGTCCACGGGGGGCTCGCCGCGTACGCCTCGCAGCAGCGGGAATGATTTGATTTCACGCACCATTTCCTGGGCGTCCTGCAGGGTCAGAGGGGCCAGGCGCCAGGCGATGTCATCCAGGATTTCGGCCGAGGGACCGGCCATGGAAAAGCCCATGAGCGGTCCGAAATGGGCGTCCTGGCGCAGCCGGATGACCACTTCGCGCGCCTTTTTCGGGCCCATGGCCTGGACCAGACAGCCGGAAATATAGGCCCCGGGGCGTTTGCGCATGACCCGGCTCGTGATGTCCCTGAAGGCTGCGCGCACTTCAGCGGGCGTTTCCAGGTTCAGGGCCACGCCGTCCAGTGCCCGGCGTCCCTCGATATGTGGGGAAACGATTTTGAGCGCCACGGGATAGCCGATTTTCTTGGCGGCGCGCGCGGCCTGGTCGCTGGTGCGGGCCAGGGTGGACTCCGGCACGGGCAGTTCGTAGGCCATGGCCACGTCAAAGGCCTGGGGTTGGCTCAGTTCTGAAAGATGGATGCGCTGGGCTTCGCCGATGATTTTGTCCGCCTTGCCTTTGTCGCGGCGGAAGCAGACTTCCACGGACCATGGCCGGTGCCTCCAGCGGTGGTGGGCCACCATGGCCGTGAGCGCCTGCACTGCCGGTTCCGGGTAGGCGTAGCAGGGAATGCCCGCCTCGATGAGCATGTTCCTTCCCGGTCCGATGCGTTCGTCGCCCATGAAACAGGCGAACACTGGTTTGTCCGTGGTCTTGGAAACTTCTATGACGGCCTCGGCCGTTTCCGTGATCTGGGCCGACGCCGTAGGCGTGAGCAGAATCATGATCGCGTCCGTGAGCTGGTCCCGGGCCACAGCCTCCAGGGTGGCGCGATAACGGTCTGCCCCGGCGTCGCCGATGATGTCGATGGGGTTGTAAAGCGAAGCATACGGCGGCAGCGCCTCGCGCAGTGTCTCGACCGTGGCCGCGCTGGGGGTTGCCAGGTGCAGGCCTGCGGCCTCGCAGGCATCCGCCGCCAGGATGCCCGGTCCGCCCGAGTTGGTGACCACGGTGAGGTTGGCTCCCTTGGGCAGGGGCTGGCAGGAAAAGGCCCTGGCCAGATCGAAGAGTGATTCCACGTCGTTCACCTGGATGATGCCCGCCTGGGCGAAGGCGGCCTTGCCCGCCTCAATGGACCCCGCCACGGAGCCTGTATGGCTGGAGGTGGCTCGCGCACCGGCCTGGGTGGTGCCCGCCTTGATCATGATCACGGGTTTCTTTTCCGTGACCCGCTGGGCCACGCGCATGAACTCGCGTCCGTTTTCCACGGATTCAAGGTAGCCGATGATCACCTTCGTGTCCGGATCGTCGCCCATGGCCTCCAGTACGTCGGCTTCGGAAAGCGCGGCCTTGTTGCCCAGGCTCACGAACTTGGAGAACCCGAAACCTTCCCCCAGGGACCAGTCCAGAATGGCGGCGCAGAGTGCGCCCGACTGGGAAAAGAAGCCTATGTTCCCCTTGGCGGGAGGTTCCAAGGCGATGGAGGCGTTGAGATCCATGGCCGTGTTCACCAGCCCGAGGCTGTTGGGTCCGAGCAGAATGAATTTTTTGCGGGCGGCCAGTTCGGCCATCCGGGTTTCCAGTTCGAATCCCTGGCGGCCCGTTTCCCGGAAGCCTGCGCTGATGACCAGCACGGCGCCCACTTTTACCTGGGCCAACTCCTCCATGGCTCCCAGCACCTGGTCGCGGGGCAGGATGATGATGCCCAGGTCCGGGGCCTCGGGCAGGTCCGCCGGGCTGGGGTAGGCCCTGAGGCCGAGGATTTCTGCCGCCTTGGGATTGACGGGAAACAATTTCCCCCTATACCCTGAGCCCTGGATGTTGGCCGTAATGATGTGCCCGAGCTTGTCCTGATGACGGGACGCGCCGACCACAGCGATGCTGTGCGGATTGAAAAGTGCTTGGAATCTGTCTACGGGCTGCATTACGACCTGAATTTTGGAGTGGTTATGGACATCATTGAACTAGAGAATTGTATCCACCATCGTTTTTGCCAAGTCAAGCACCTGAAAATGGCGCTGACGCACAGCTCGTACGCCAACGAACAGGGCGAAGCCGAAGACAACGAGAGGTTGGAGTTTCTCGGAGACGCGGTGCTTGAGTTGTGCATATCCGAAGACGCGTACAAACGCTATCCCCATGTGTCGGAAGGAAACCTGACCCGCATCCGGTCCAATCTGGTCAAGGAGAAGAGTCTGGCAGCCATAGCCCGGGAATTGGGGTTGGAAAAACATCTGCTGCTGGGCAAGGGCGAGGACATGCAGGGAGGACGTGACCGGGATTCCCTTCTGGCCGACGCCTTCGAGGCCGTATTGGGGGCGGTGTTCCTGGATGGTGGCTTTGAGGCCGCACGGGCGGTCATCAGGGATATCTTCCGGGAACGTTGGCCCGAGAACGCCGTGCTTCCTGAGACCAAGGACTTCAAGAGCCGCCTGCAGGAAGTGACACAGCGGTTGTTCCAGGAACGACCTCTCTATGTCTTGACCGACACCTACGGCCCGGAGCATGAAAAGATATTCGAGGTGGAAACGACCCTGCCGCGCGGGGAAAAATTCACCGGGGCCGGAACAAGCGTGAAAAAGGCCGAGCAGACGGCTGCCAGGGCGGCTTTGGAATGGCTGAAGGAATACGAGAAAACCGAACATCAGGAACCGGACGGGGCGTGATCCCCGAACCGGTTCCTGATATCCCAAATCCCTTCTTTTCTTATCTTTCCTAACCGCCGATGAGCTGCATGGCCATTCTCGGAAGGGAGTTGGCCTGTGCCAGCATGGCGACTGCGGACTGGGTGAGAATCTGCTGGCGGACGAATTCGGTCATTTCGGTGGCCACGTCCACGTCGGATATGCGGGATTCCGCGGCCTGCAGGTTTTCGGCCTGGATTTCCAGGTTGGTGATGGTGTTTTCCAGCCTGTTCTGCAGGGAACCGAGGTTGGCTCGAATCTTGTCTTTGGAGATGATGGCATCGTTGATTGCCTGCATTGCCAACTGGGCGAGCCCCTGGGTGGAGACGGTCTTGCCCGCGTTGACGGCGTCGCCGGTGCCGGTCTTGGCGGCTGCGGCGTGCCCCAGTCCCAGAGCGGATGAAGTGGCCGCCTGGATGGCGATGTAGTAATAGTCTTCGGACGAGTCGTTGCCGGTGCCGAAGTGGATCTTGATCGGACCGGTGGGGGCCAGGATCTGGCCGTTGTGGTCCGATATCTGCCCGGACAGGTTGCCGTTGAGCAGATAGATGCCGTTGAAGTCGGTGGCGCTGGCGATTCGGGATATTTCCGATGCCATGGCCTGGTATTCGGAGTCGATGATCAGACGCTGGTCCGAGTTGTAGGTACCGGTTGCAGCCTGCATTGCCAGTTCCTTCATTCGCACCAGCTTTTCATCGATAACCTGCAGGGCGCCGTCCGCCGTCTGGATCATGGAGATGGCGTCGTTTGCGTTGCGCACGCCCTGGTGCAGGGAGGAAATTTCCGAACGCATGAGTTCGCGAATGGCCAGGCCCGCGGCGTCGTCCGCAGCAGTGCCGACACGAAGGCCGGAAGACAGGCGCCTGGTGGACGTGGCCAGTGAGCCGTACGAGTCACTCAGGTTTCTGCTGGCGTTCATTGCCATAAGGTTGTGGTTGATAACGAGGGACATCAGTAAACCTCCTTGTTGATGCTCTGCAAATCCATTTTTGTCCAATATTCAGCATCATGCGTGCCAAGGTTAATAAATCTAAAAAAAATAAAGCTTTATTAATTTAAATAAAGTCTAGAGATAAGGGTTCCGGGCGGAAAAAAACGCTTTGCCAAGCTGTTGCGTCAGGCTCTTGGCGGCTTGATGAGAAAAAAATTCCTAGGCGGTTCCTTTGGTGCGAAGGGAAGAGAGGCAGGAGATCGGAATGCAGATAACCTACAGTGATGACAGATCGAAAGGTCATGAGCAGATTGCGGCGCTGTTCACGGAACTGGGCTGGACCTCGGGCGCTCAAGGTGAGCGGCTGTACAGAGGGCTGGAAAATTCTCACAGCCTGATAACGGCTTGGGACGGCGAGCGGCTCGTGGGCATGGCCAGCGCCGTTTCGGACGGTCACATGGTCATGTACGTTTCTTTTGTGGCCGTGCATCCCGACTATCAGGGGCGGGGAGTCGGCACGGAAATCATGAATCGACTCATGGACCGTTACAGGGACGTGGCTCGCAGGGTTCTTGTCGCTCTGGAAGGTAAAGAGGATTTTTACGAGCGGTTCGGTTTTGCAAAGTCCGGAGAGAGAACGCCTATGTATCTTAAGGATTATTAATGTTGTCGAAATGACCGATGATTGCCGGAGTGCGCGCGATGGTGCGCGGCAACAGCCGCGTTCAAGACGGCTCGCCAATCAGGCAAAAGATCAGCCCCGGCATGAAGTGGCATGCCGGGGCTGATTTTTCCGGATGTCCCCGCGCGGGGCGGCGCGGGAACTGGTATTGGAGAAGGAGTCTCTTTTAATGGGTCGTTACCATTGCATACTCCGTTTGGGTCATTCCTAGCGCTTCATGGCGATGACTTCGCCGAGCATGGAGTCGGCGGAGGTGATCACTTTGGTATTGGCCTGGAAGCCGCGCTGGGTGGTGATCATCTTGACGAATTCGTCGCCCATGTCCACGTTGGATATTTCGAGCGAGTTGCCGTCCACTACGCCTTTGCCGCTGTCTCCGGCCTGGCCGGTCAGGGCCGGTCCCGAGTCGGTCGTTTCGGAGAACAGGTTTCCGCCTTCGCGGCGCAGGTGCCATTTGTCGGTAAAGGTGGCCAGGGTCAGTGAGTAGAGTTCTATGGTCTGGCCGTTGGAGTACCGTCCGGACAGAATGCCGTCCCTGGAGACCGAAACTCCTTGGAGCACCCCCGCCGAATAACCGTCCTGATTCTGGAACAGGGTGGACGAACCGCCGGTGTCGAAGCTCTGGGTGGCCAGGGCGCTGAGTTCGACTCCCTTGAAGTTGGGGATCACGCCCGAGTCGGAAATGTTGTTGGACACGTCCGCTGCGGTCTGCATCAAGGTGCCGGTGGATTGTGACCAACCCGTTGTCCATTCGCCTGAACCGTTGCTGGTCAGATCCGTGTTTCTGATTCCGAAGTTGAGCTCCACGAGCGAGGCGTTGGCCGACCCCGTGGTGCTGGCGTTGGATTGTCCCAGGAAGTTGGCGGCCAATACCGGGTAGCCCTGGGACGAGAAGTCCGCGGCCTGCCAGGAATTGAGGCTCATGGAACCGCCGTTGATTCCGCCGTTGGACTGGAGGGTGAACGCGCTCATGCCCACCAGTTGGCCGGTGCGGAATGTCAGGGTCCCGGTCATGAGCAGTCCCGCCGCGGAGGTGCCCGCCATGGCGGTCTGGTTGCCGTCGGCGCCGGAAATGATGCGTTTGTCTTCCAGCGGATCAATGGTGACCATGTATTCCCAGACCGTGTCGCCGCCTGCGTTGGACATGGTCACTTGGTCGAAGTACACGGTCATGTTGTGGGCGGCGCCCACGTCGTCGAATACCTTGATGGTGCTGGAATATGCGTAGTTGCCTGCGGCCAGCGGTGTTTCGGCCGAGCCATCCCAGTTCTGCATCAGGGCGAAATAGGGGTTGCTCGCGTCGTTGGACCGGCTGGTGGTGGTCGGGTCCAGGTTGGTGATCATGGAAACCTGCGAAGTCGCCTTGGGCGGAGACTGGAAGTTTTCCAGGCGGATGTCCGTGGGAGTGCCGATGATGCGCGCTCCCGTGGAAGAAGTCGTCTGGTCTGCAGTGGTCGCCGTCGCCACGGTGGCGGTGGACTGCTCAACTTCCCAGCCCTGGACCACGTAGCCGTGCGGGTCCACCAGATAGCCGTCGTTGTCGAAGCGGAACACGCCGGCGCGGGTGTAGTAATTGGCGTCCTCGCCTTTGGGCGAGACCGTGAAGAACCCATCGCCGGAAATGGCCATGTCCGTGGATTCCGAGGTGGTCTGTAGGGCTCCCTGGCCGAAATCCGCATAGATGGCTGCGACGCGCACGCCGCGTCCCACTTGTGCGGTTCCCGCCGTGGTTGGGAAGTCCTGGCTTACAAAGTCCTCGAAATGCATCCGGGAAGCCTTGAAGCCGGTGGTGTTGACGTTGGCGAGGTTGTTGCCGATGACGGTCATCTTCTCACCGTGTGCGGAAAGTCCGGTGATACCGGAGTATAACGATGCTGACAAACCCATGATGTACCTCCTATCTATTCTCCAATTGGCGCCGGTTGTCCGTCTTTCCGGGGAGTATTCCCGCGGCGCTCTCCCTTACCCCTAAGTTGGCGCCATACTGTCCCGGATGCCTGGCCGGCTTGTTTTACGAAATTCTATGCGTCGCTGCTGCCGTCGTCCGTACCGTCGTCCGTGCCGTCCTCCTCGGTACTGCCGGAACTGACGATTTCAGTGACGTTGGCGAAGTTCACGTAGCGTCCATCCTTGAGGCGCAGGTAGCTCGTGCCGTTTTCCTGAACGATTCCCGAAACCTCTCCGGCCATTTCCGTTCGAATCATGACCGCCTTGCCTTCGGTGTCCTCACCGAGAATACCTACGCTGTAGGTCCCGTCGGGGAGCAGTGTGCCCTTGTCGTTTCTGCCGTCCCATTCGAATTCGTAGGAACCGGGCTGCTTGGCCCCCAGCACCACGGTGCGGACGATGGCACCGTCCTCGTCGTAAACATTGATTTTGACCCCGCCCAGGGCTTCGCCCGTACCGTAGAAGATCTTGCTGACGGTGGTGCCTTCCTTGCTGATATTGTATCCGGAAGCCTTAATGCTCTTGCCTATGAAGCTCACGGCATTGAGCATGTCCGTGCGCTCCTGGGCCTGGCCCAGATTTTCGATGCCTTCGTTGATGCTGGTGAGTTTTTCAAGACTGGAGAACTGGGCGAGTTGCCCGGTCATATCCGTGTCTTCCATGGGATTCATGGGATCCTGGTGTGTGAGTTGCGCGACCAGAAGCTTCAGGAAGGTGGCCTGATTGTTGGCGCTCTTCTCCTGGTTGGGAGCGTTGGTCTCGGCAAGATACTGCTCGTGCTGGCCAAGTATGTGGCCGGTGTTGATATAACCCATGACTTCTTCCCCTTGCAGCCGATCTCTGTGTCCGGGCGACCACTCCCCAGTGGCCGGATTCCCGAGAGGAACATGCTGCTTGTGTGTGAGAGAAACATCCGCCTACCCCTAGGCGGACCGTCCTCGCCCCTTCTCCTAAGCGATGACGTGTAAACCCTTTTCGGCAACATTTGCCGTGTCGGTCATATTTTGCATGTCGCGGGCCAAAAGGCCGCTTTCGCCCCGAAGATTTCTCATGCGCTGGCGCATGCGGGCCATCTGATCGCGGTCTCTGGCTTGGTTGTGTTGCATCTCGCCTTGCCAGTTCTGGTTGCTGTTGTCGGCCAGACCGGTCTGCACTTCCAGCTTGTTTACCTTAAGTCCCTGGTTTTCCAGGTTCTGTTTGATGGCATCCAGGTTGTCGGCAATTACCTTGGCCGCGTCGGCGCTTTCGGCCCGCAGGGAAGCGTTCACTTCCTTGCCCTGGACCTGGAGGATGACCTTGACCGCACCCAGCGCTTCCGGCTTCAGGTGCAGGGTCAGTTGCTTTTTGCCTTGGCCCAGGTTGCTGAACAGGGCGGTGTTGACCTGCTTCATGACCTTGGGAGCGGAAATCTTTTCCCAGGCGCGTGTATTGTGCGTGGAGGCGGTCAGATCTGCGATGGCGGTCTTGGCATTTTCCTTGCCGCCGTGCTTGATCGCCTTGGCCAGGTCTTCGATTTTGCTGAAAGAGTGGTGCGCCGAGGCCCTTTCGGTCTTGCTCAGTTTGCTGAAGAACTGGTTCCAGGCGCTGTTCTGCTTGCCATCCTTCTCCGCAAAGGGCTGACCGGAGTCGTCCTGCTTTGTGTTGGCGCCGCTTTCGCTGTGCTGCTTGTGCTGCGCCAGCGTGTTCTTGTCGTCCTGGTCGTTTTTGTGGGTGCTGTTTTCCTGCCCCTTGGCGGAAGTGTGCTTGATCTCGACCTGCCCGGTTTCACCCTTGGACTCGGCAGTGACTTGCTTAATGGTGTGTTTGTCGGAGTGCTTGTCGGATTTTTCGGCAGCGTGGTCGGTCTGCACATGTTCCCTGGCGGTGTGATCGGCCTTGGACTTTTCCTTTCCTTCACTCTTGTCGCTCTTTGAGGTGCGTTCTCCGAGGTCCACCGGGCGGTTGGTTTCGGCGGTTGCGGTGCTGGCCTTGAGTTCCTTGCCCATGGTTTTGACCAGAGTTTCGCCGATGGCGCGGACCAGGCGGACTTCCTTCTGGTCGAGTTTGGTCATTTCCTGATTGATGAAGGAGAAAGCCTCCTTCATATCCTTGGGCAGGGCAGCCTTGCTGAACATCTTCTTGATCTCGGCGGTGAACTCCTTGGAGGAGTTCACCGCTGCGGCAAAGGCTTCGACTTCGCCCTTGTCCAGCAGGATCTTGCTGTCCTGGGGCAGGGAGTCGAGCTTCTTCATGATGGTGTCCAGGACCTTCTTGGAGTCGCCGTTGCTCAGATCGTTGATGAGCTTTTTGGACTGGCTGTCATTGAATCCGAGCTTTGCGAAGAGGGATTGGAGCTGTTCGGTCTGTTCCGGGGAAAGCTCGACCTTCTTGCTCTGGGTGATCTTTTCGTTGAGGGTTTCCACAAACTCACCCCAGGTCAGCCCTTCTTCGCTGTCGACCTTGTCTTCCAGTTCCTGGATTTCTTCTTCGCTCAGGCCGTATTCTTCCAGATCGTCACGGACTTCCTCGAAATCTTCCCGGGTCATCTGCGTGTCGGCGGGATGTTCGCTGATGCAGGATTCCGCGGGCTTGAGCACTTCCTTTTCTTCCACCGGAGCGGCGTTCTCGGTTTCGGGGGCCGCTTCGATCATCTGTTCATCGGTGGAGACGGGAGCCGTTGCCAGTTCTTTTTCCACGAAAGTGTCCCGCTGCTCGAACAGGTCGTTGCAAAGCGCTTCCTCGGCGTCGTCGGCCGTGGGCTGCGCATAGGTGATCTGCTGGCTGAAAAAATCCTCGAAAAGGTCGGTCTTGGCCTTTTCAGGAATTCTATCCGCCATGTTGGCAGGGGTCAGTTGCGTATATGTTTCGGTGTCTACGTAAGGAATATTCTGCATGGCTCACTCCTTGGCCCGATTTATACAAGGGGCGTGCCAAAAAAATATGCTTTGAAAACAGTGGGATGGATTGTGGATGGACAGGGTAGTTTTTGCCGGGGCAAAGACGGCGCCGTTTATTTGGGGGTAAAAAAATCCGGTAGAGAGCCTGAAGGGAGCGGCTGGGAAAGGGGGTTATTTGCCTCGGAGTTCGCTTTCTATGACGTCCGCATCCGGGGCGTTGAGCTCCACAAGGCGCCGCAGATGAGAGAAGCTGTCGGGGCCCATGTTCAGGAAGCGGATGGCCGGACCTCCCTCTTCGGCGCGGACCACCTCGCTTTCGATGACGATGCGCAACCCGGGCGAGAGCGGGAGGATGAGGGAACAGCGCTGGCCCGGACGGAAGCTGTCCGCTCCCCGGCAGAGTGCGCCGTTCATGCTCAGGTCGTGCAGGGTCACGGGCGTGACCACATCGCCTATCTCGATAAAGGCCTCATGCCCCACGGCGACACGGCTGCGCGATCTGTTTTCCGGTCCGAAACAGCCCCGGACCCAATCGTAGATTCTCCTGAGCATGGGAGGAGGGTAGCACAAAAAAACACGCCCCGGCAAACGACTCTGCCGGGGCTTCTCATTATAATCTGATCCGTTGCGGCGGGTTATGGATTTTCCACCACTTCGTATCTCACACCAAGTTTTTCACATATGTTCTTTGCGATGTTCAGGGCGAACTTCCTGTTGCCTTCTTCGTCTTCGCCGGCAATGTCGGTCATGATAATCATCTGGGTCCTGCCGGCAGCCAGGGGGATGGCTTGGAGGCTGGCCTGGTCGTCATCGCGCTCCACGGTCGCATGCCGCTTTTCATCGTCCTGGCTCACGATTTTGACATTCGGATTTTCATCAATGCTTTTGAGCGCCTCCTCATAGAGTTTTTCCGCACTCACCGGCACGTCGGCCACCACCGTTGCGCCGTCATCCATGACTGCGACGACCAAGGGGATTGCAGCCACACAGCCCTGCATGAGGAGTGTGGCGACAAGAGCCGTCATCATGAATTTCAGTTTTGAAATCATGGGGCCTCCTTATTCGACTTCTTGGATCACTTTCATGTCTTCCCGTTTGATGGTGATCGTGTTGCCGTCTTCATTTGTGAAGGTGTAGGTTTCCGATTTCTTGTCGTACTCGGGTTTTTCGGTCGCCACGTATGTCTGGTCCACGGTGACGACCTTGTAGGTCGTGGAGCCGCAACCGGCTGCGGCGAACAGGAACAGGGCCAATATCAGTGTGGGGATCGGTTTGTTCATGCTGCCTCCGAAAAAAGGTTATGTTTCCCTCCCCCATACAACATGCTTTCAATCGGGAGCAATGAGAAAAGAGGAAGCCGTTCATCTCGACTTTTTAGCCGTCTCCGGCAGGAGAGGGGAAAAGGGAGTTGTCATTGATCGGGATCAATGCCTTGCGATTGTGTTGGGCATAAAATACTCTCCCGCATGGGGGAATTGTGCGGTCCCTCCTGTTGCCGGGCGGACCAGGAAAGGCGGGCCCCCTGTCCTCGAGTACATAACATTTTGCAAAGAGGAGATATTTTATGAGTTCACAGAACATTGTCGTTATCGGCGGTTCCGCCGCCGGCCCCAAGGCCGCCGCTCGCAGCAAGCGGCTGGATGCCGATGCGAACGTCACGCTGCTCCAAAAAGCTCCGGAACTGTCCATGGCCTCCTGCGGCTATCCCTATTACATCGGAGGTAATTTTGACGAGCGCAATCAATTGTTGTCCACCCCCACCGGCGTGGTGCGGGACGAATCGTTTTTCGCGGCGGCCAAAGGGGTGGATGCCCGTGTGAATACCGAGGTGACGGCCATCGACCGCAGCAGGAAAACCGTTGCCTGCATCAATGTGCTTACCGGCGAGAAGGCCACCGTTCCTTATGACAAATTGGTCCTCTGCACAGGAGCCGTGCCGCGTCGTCCGCCCATTCCGGGTGTCGATCTGGACGGCGTGCAGTCGTTGTCCGAGATGCGCGACGCCGACAAGCTGCGCGAACTGCGCGATTCCGGCAAGGTGAAGGATGTGGTCATCGTGGGCGGCGGGCTGATCGGCATCGAGGTCTGCGAAGCCCTGGTCGAGTCGGGTATGAACGTAAACGTGGTTGAAATGCTTTCCCAGCTGCTTTTGTTCCTGGATTGGGAAATAGCCAAGTTGGTGGAAAAACATGTGGTGTCCAAAGGCGTCACCGTGCACACGGAAAACGGTGTGGCCGAATTTCTTGGCGAGAATGGTCGCTTGACGGGCGTAAAATTGAATGACGGTTCCGTGGTTCCCTGCGATCTGGCGGTTGTTTCCATCGGGGTGGTCCCCAATGCCGATCTTGCGAAGAAAGTCGGACTGGAGATCGGTGGTTTCGGCGGCATCGTCGTGGATGAGCACATGCGGACTTCCGATCCGGATATTTATGCCGCAGGAGACTGCGTGGAGATTTCCAACCGCATCACGGGTAAGAAAACCTATGCGCCCTATGGCGACCTTGCCAATCTGGAAGCCCGGGTGGCGGCCGACAACATCGTCCTTGGCGACGAAGTTGTTTTTCCCGGCACGGTCAACAGCGGCATCTGCAAGGTCTTCGACCTGAGCGCCGGGTCTACCGGGCTGTCGGAAAGCCGCGCCCGGCAAGAGGGGTACGAGGTGGTAACCGCCACCAACGCCAGTCCGGACAAGCCCGGCTTTATGGGTGCCAAGCCGCTTATTTCCAAAATGGTGGCCGAAGCGAAGACCGGTCGCATCCTCGGCTTTCAGTGCGTCGGTCCCGGCGAGGTGAACCGGCAGGTGGCCGAGGCCGCCATGGCGGTCATGAACGGCAACACGGTCCACGACATAGGTGTGGCCGACCTTCCTTATGCGCCGCCGTTCTCCCTGGCCATCGACCATTTCATCGCCACCGCCCACGTTCTGCAGAACAAAATGGCCGGACGCATGACCGGCATCAGCAATGCCGAGGTCAAGGAACGTATCGACGCGGGCAGTGCGCCCTTCATTCTCGACGTTCGCGCTCCGGGCGAATTCAAGGAAATGCGCCTCGATGTGGGCGAAACCCTGATTCCCCTCGGCACGCTTCGCAACTCGCTGGACAAGCTGCCGCAGGACAAGAGTGCGGAGGTCGTCACCTTCTGCAAGATATCCATGCGCGGTTATGAGGCCCAGCGTGTGCTGGAGGCCCACGGCTGGAACAACGTAAAGGTCATGGAAGGGGGGATCATGGCCTGGCCTTTCGCAGTTGAGCAAGGCTGCTGATAAAGCGCCATCTACGGCGTTGCTGCAAAATGACCAGCCCCTCGTGTATGCTCCAATACACGTCGGGACTGGTCTTTTTTTGCACCTTGCATCTGACGCTTTCTGAGCAGCCTTGAGATTGTTGTTTGCGCCGTGGAAAGGCGCCATTTTCGGGCTGTATTGATCCCGGTCAGCGCGGATTTGCGTGTAAGCGAAGCGAACCGCAAAGACGCACTGACATGCCGGGATTCCAAAGGGCTTAGCCCTTTGGCCGCCGGAGGCACAAAAAAAGGGAGCGCTCAGCGCTCCCCTTCCTTATCTCTAGATGAGGAACTTCCCGGTCACGGAATCCGGGTTGTCGATGATCTCCTCGGGCGTGCCCGAGGCCACGATCCGGCCGCCGTGCTCGCCGCCGCCCGGCCCCAGGTCGATGACATGGTCCGAACTCATGATCACGTCCGTGTTGTGCTCGATGACGATGACCGTGGCGCCCTTGTCCACGAGCTGGTGCAGTACGCGGATGAGTTTGCCGACCTCGTGCATGTGCAGGCCGGTGGTGGGCTCGTCCAGGATGTACAGCGCGCCCGGAAGGCTGCGCTTGCCCAACTCGCGGCTGATCTTGATGCGCTGGGCCTCGCCGCCGGAAAGGGTGGTGGCGGGCTGGCCGAGGCGCAGATATTCCAGGCCCACCCGCTCCAGCACCTCCAGCCTGCGCAGGAGCGCGGGATGGTGTTGGAAAAAGACCTTTGCCTGGCGCACGGTCATGTCCAGCACCTCGGCGATGTTCTTTTCCTTGTAAGTCACTTCCAAGGTCTGGGCGTTGTAGCGCTTGCCCTTGCAGGTGTCGCAGGTCACGTACACGTCCGGCAGGAAATGCATCTCGATCTTGATCTGGCCGTCGCCGCGGCAGGCTTCGCAGCGGCCTCCCTTGACGTTGAAGCTGAACCGGCCCGGCTGGTAGCCGCGCTTCTTGGATTCCTTGGAGTTGGCGAAAAGCTTGCGGATCTCGTCGAATATCTTGGTGTAGGTGGCCGGGTTGGAACGCGGGGTGCGGCCGATGGGCGTCTGGTCGATGGAGATGACCTTTTCCACCTGTTCCAGTCCTTCGATGCCGCCGATGCGGCCCGGGTTGTCGGCCCGGCTGCCCATGTGCAGCAGCAGGTGCTTGTAAAGCGAATCCATGACCAGCGAACTCTTGCCCGAGCCGGACACGCCGGTGACGCAGGTGAGCATGCCCAGGGGCAGGTCAACATCGACGCCCTTGAGGTTGTTGGTGGTCACGTTCTTGAGGGCAATCTTGCCCTTGGGTTTGCGACGCTCTTCCGGAATCTCGATCTTCATGTCTCCGCGCAGATATTTACCGGTGAGCGAATCCGACTTGAGCAGCTTGTCCACCTTGCCTTCGAACACGATTTCACCGCCGAGCATGCCCGAGTTGGGGCCCAGCTCGATGACGTGGTCCGCGTGGCGGATGGTGGGCTCGTCGTGCTCGACGACCAGCACGGTGTTGCCGCGCCGCTGGAGCGAACGGAGCGTTTCGATGAGCCGTTCATTGTCGCGCGGGTGCAGGCCGATGCTCGGCTCGTCCAGTACGTAGGTGACGCCCACCAGCCCGGAACCGAGCTGCGAGGCCAGCCGGATGCGCTGGGCTTCGCCGCCTGAGAGCGTGCTCATGTTCCGGCCAAGGTTGATGTAGTCGAGGCCCACATTGACCATGAAGCTGAGGCGGTGCTTCAGCTCCTTGAGCAACGGCTCGGCAATGAGGGTGTCGTGGCCCTTGAAGGTCAGGCCTTCCAGCCATTCGAGAGCGCGGCGGATGGACATGGACACGAAGTCGGAGATGTTCCTGTCCTGCACGCGTACGGCCAGGGCCTCGGGGCGCAGACGCGCGCCGTCGCAGTCCGGGCAGGGCCGGGTCTGGCGGAAGGTGGTCATCCAGTGGTCCCAGACGTCGGCCTGGTGGAAGCCGTACTCCAGAATGGGGATGACGCCGGTCCAACCGGTCTTGTCGCAACCGTGAAACAGCGCGTTCCAGGCCTTGTTGGAAAATTGGTCCAGGGGGGTGTCCAGGGTGAAGCCGTGCTTCTTGCCCAGCTTTTCCAGCTGCGGGCCGTACTGCTTCTGGCGGTAGGCCGACTTCCAGGGAATGATGCCGCCCTTGTTCAGGGACAGGCCCCGGTTGGGGGCCACCAGGTCGGGCTCGAAATAGTCCATGGAACCGATGCCGTTGCAGATGGGGCATGCGCCCTGCGGGCTGTTGAAGGAAAAAAGCTGCGGCGTCAGGCGTGGCATGGATATCTTGCAGGACGGGCAGGTGGAAAGCGTGCTCATGGGCCGGTCGTCTGCATTGTCGCCGCCCACCACCGAGATGATGATGCGCTCCTCGCCGTACTTCAGGGCCAGTTCCACGGAGTCGGCCACGCGTTTCTTGATGCCGTCCTTGAGCACCAGGCGGTCCACCACCAGGTCGATGGTGTGTTTCTTGTTCTTTCCCAGCTCGGGAACGTCATCCAGGCCCACGGTCTCGCCGTTGACGCGCACGCGTACGAACCCTTCCTTCTTGAGCTTGTTGAAGAGGTCCTTGTGCGTGCCCTTCTGGTGCTCCACCAGCGGCGCCAGGAGCAGGAATTTCGTTCCTTCGCCCATGGCCATGACTTCGTCCACGATCTGGTCCGTAGTCTGGGCTTCGATGGGCTTGCCGCACTTCGGACAGTAGAACTTGCCCAGCCGGGCGAAGAACACGCGCAGGAAGTCGTAGATTTCCGTGACCGTGCCAACGGTGGAGCGCGGGTTGCGCGAGGTGGTCTGCTGTTCCAGGGAGATGGCCGGGGAGAGACCTTCGACCTTGTCCACCTGGGGTTTATCCATCTGGGGTAGGAACTGCCGGGCGTAGGCGGACAGGGATTCAACGTAGCGGCGTTGGCCTTCGGCATAGACGATGTCGAACGCCAGCGTGGACTTGCCCGAGCCGGACGGACCGCAGACGACCACCAGCTCTTCGCGGGGGATGTCCAGGGTCAGATCCTTGAGGTTATGGTGTCGGGCGCCTTCTATATGGATGGAATTGTTCTGGGTCTGTTTGGTCATCGGCAGATAGTAAACATTCTTAAAAAGTTGGCAAGTCGAATTCGCGCATTCTTATATAATTGTTATGGGCGGGCTTGATCATTTTGATCACGATTGAGCGACAACCTTGTTTCATGCCTGAATTTTTCGCTCAATCCTGAAAGGTGCCCGTGTTGTTTTTGTTGCTTTTTTTCTGTGTTGCGGTAGATGATCAGCCGTTTTGTTTACACGAAAGTCCCTGCAAAACGGCAGGGGGATCACCTCAGGAGGTTTTCATGAATCTGTTGACCGTTTCCGAAATCAACCAGCAAAAGGCCCGGCGCATCATCGACGAAACCGGCATCGTGGATATCTGGAAGTCCGTGGGTGCGGACGCCCAGCTTGTGGGCTCACTGCGCACCGGGCTGCTCGTGGACAACCTGGACATCGATTTTCACATCTATTCCGATTCCTTTGTGCTGGCCGACAGTTTCGCGGCCATTGCAAAGCTGGCCGAGAATCCCCGGATCAAGCGGGTGGAGTACGCCAACCTGCTGAACACGGAAGAGGAGTGCCTGGAGTGGCATGCCTGGTACAACGACGAAGAGGACAACCTTTGGCAGATCGATATGATTCATATTCTTAAGGAGTCGCCGTACGCCGGATATTTTGAGAAGGTGGCCGATCGTATTGCCGCCGTCCTGACCCCGGAAACCAAAGCTGCCATTTTGGAGATCAAGAGCCGCCGTACCCCGGAGGTCAAGATCATGGGGATTGAAATATATCAGGCCGTAATTCGCGATGGCGTGCGGACCTTTGAGGAGTTCCGGCAGTGGCAGGAGGAGCATCCCAACCCCGGCATCGTCGACTGGATGCCGTAACCGGTCAATATCCGGTTGCTTTTCCCCCAACTTCGGCTCGGAATCCGGTATAAAATTTTTGTCCCTCACAGGGAGGAAGCCGGTCTTGTCAAAGATTTTGTACTGTTTTCAGGGATTTCAAGTTAAACGAGGGGAGAATTTTTTACCATCTAAGTTTTTGTAATATAAGGAATAAAAAATAATTTTGGTGTTTTGCAAGAGTTTGGCACGACCGATGCTAATAGAAAAGCATCCTTCTTTTGCAATACGAGAAACCAAAGGCTCCCAGGGAATAGGTCCCTCGGGGGCCTTCTCGTTTTCCGGCAGGCGATAAGCAGCCGATCAGTTCGTTGCTGCAAAAAGAGCAACCCCTCGCGAATTGGGTATACGCGCCGGCCCGGGGCCGTCTCACTTGCCCCCTTTCCTCAACTTGGTTCTTACCAAAAGGCAAAGTGAACCTCAGCACGCTTCAAACTTCTGTTTACCGCCGTTTTGCCCTTATCCCCCTTTTCTTGTATCTTTCCGATACTCGTATTCCTTTTCATCCTCATTCAGCAGGCGGGCACATGAATCGATTCTGGGCGGTTTTGGCGATGTTGGGGCCGGGCTTTGCCGTGGCGGCCACGGGTGTGGGCGCGGGCGACATCGTGGCGGCGGCCGTGTCCGGCGCTGATTTCGGGCTGGTGGTGCTCTGGGCGGCGGCCTTCGGTGCGGTTGCAAAATTTGTCCTCAACGAGGGCATCGCCCGTTGGCAGTTGGCCACCGGCACCACGCTGCTGGAGGGCTGGGCCACGCATCTGAGCCGCACCGTGCTCGCCGTGTTCATGCTCTACTTCCTGTTCTGGTCCTATATCGTGGGCGGCGCGCTCATGGCTGCCTGCGGTTTGGCGGCCTATGCCGTCGCGCCTGCGCTCAGCGTCAAGGCATGGGGCGTCATCCACTCTTTGGTCGCCATCGTGCTGGTCTATGTGGGGCGGTATAAATTTTTTGAAAGTTCCATGAAGCTGTTCATCGGCCTCATGTTCGCCACGGTGCTGGCCTGTGCCGTGGCCCTCAAGCCCGACCTTGGGGCCGTGATCAGCGGCTCGCTCGTCCCCACGGTTCCGGCGGGCGGATCGCATATGCTACTGGGGATGATGGGCGGCGTGGGCGGCAGCGTGACCATCATGTGTTACTGCTACTGGTTGCGCGAGCGAGGCTGGGACACGCCGGAGCGGATCCGGAGCACCCGCCTGGACCTGGGCGCGGCATATCTGCTGACAGGGCTGTTCGGCATGGCCGTCATCGTCATTGCCGCACAGGTGAGTCCGGACAAGGTCAAGGGTGCGGAAATGGGCCTTGCCGTGGCCAACCAGGTGGGGGCGGCGCTTGGGCCCGTCGGCAGGAATCTTTTTCTCGTCGGTTTCTGGGGGGCGGTGTTCAGCTCCATGCTCGGGGTCTGGCAGGGCGTCCCCTATCTCTTTGCCGATTTCGTTACCGGCGTCATCAAACAGAATCCGGGGCAAGCCGTGGACACCCGCTCCAAACCCTACGTGGCCTATCTCCTTCTGCTCGGCACGGTTCCGGCCTCCATCCTGTTCCTGGGCAAGCCGGTCTGGGTGGTGATCTCCTACAGTGTGGCCGCGGCCCTGTTCATGCCTTTCCTGGGCGTCACCCTGCTTGTCCTCAACAACCGGTCCCGACTGGTGGGCGAGCTGCGCAACTCCTGGCTGACCAATGCGCTGCTGTTTAGCTCCCTGGCGATCTTCGTCTATCTGGCGGGCCGGAAGATACTCACCCTCTTGAACTGATACAGCGGGATGGGAAACGATTTTGATCGGTTGGGCTCTTCTCGTCCAAGTATAAAATTTTTGTCCCTCACGGGGAGGAAGCCGGTCTTGTCAAAGATTTTGTACTGTTTTCAGGGATTTCAAGTTAAACGAGGGGAGATTTTTAATCATATAAGTTTTTGTAATATAAGGAATAAAAAATAATTTTGGTGTTTTGCAAGAGTTTGGCACGACCGATGCTAATAGAAAAGCATCCTTCTTTTGCAATACGAGAAACCAAAGGCTCCCAGGGAATAGGTCCCTCGGGGGCCTTCTCGTTTTCCGGCAGGCGATAAGCAGCCGATCAGTTCGTTGCTGCAAAAAGAGCAACCCCTCGCGTATTGGGTATACGCGTCGGCCCTGCTCTTTTTTTTTGCGCCTGCCGCTCGACCGCTTCTTTCCTGCCTGAGTTGTCCATTGGGGCTTGATCGTTTTTGTGCCTTGTCGGCCCGGCGCCTCAGCTGCCGGAGCGGTTTGCATTTAAACAAACGAAAGCGGGGATACGCATTGGGCCTGTGTTTTTTTCTCTTTTCGTTCTTTCCTCAAATGATTCTCGAAGCCGTTCCTGCAATTGTGGTTACGCCGTTGCCTGAAAGGCATGGCACATTTTTTCCCCCTTCTTCAGCCGTCTTCTAGACATAGCTTCTTCACAAAGGTACATGTCGAAGCTATGGAACAGAACATAGTACCCAACCAGCCGAAGTTTCGCGGGAAAATGCCGCGCATTCTGTTGCTGACCAGCCAGTATTTCATCATGGGCGAGCTTGTGGCCGCCATGGAGCGCCTGGGCGTGCCCCATCGTCTGCTCGATTTGGCTGCCAAGGAAATGGACCTGCGGGAGTTCGTGGAACTCATGACCAACACCCTGGTCGAGTTCAAGCCGGACGTGGTCCTCACGGTTAATCACCTGGGTGTGGACCGGGAGGGCGTACTCATGTCCATCCTGAACCAGCTTAAGGTGCCGCTGGCAAGCTGGTTCGTGGACAATCCGCATCTGATTCTGGACGCCTACAGCAATCTGGACGTTGGGCGCACCATTCTTTTCACTTGGGACGCGGACACCGTGGAAAGCCTGCATGACATGGGTTTTGAGGCCGTGCATCATCTGCCTCTGGGAGCGGACCCGCACAGGTTCAGGCCCGAAGGCCGCGAAGTACCCGACGAACTCAAGGCCCGGGTCTCCTTTGTGGGCAACTCCATGAAGAAAAAGACCGAAATGCGTTTCGTGGCCGCGCAACCCTCCTTCCTCATGGTGGAGGCCGGATTCGACATAGCCGAAGGGTTCGTCGAATCCGGGGACCGGACCGTGCGCGAATACATGCGCCGGGAGCGGCCCGACGTGCTTTCCGACATGGATCGTCTGCCGCGTGAGCGCGTCCTGGCCTACGAGACCTACCTGACTTGGCTGGCCACCTGCCTTTACCGCCGCGAGTGCATCATGCGCACCATGCCCTTCGAGCCGCTCATCGTGGGCGACAAGGGGTGGAAGGAGATATACAAGCACGTCCAGGGCTGGCGCTATCACAAGGAGCTGCGCTATTACGACGAACTGCCCGACTTCTACCTGGCCAGCGACGTGAACTTCAACTGCACCAGCAAACAGATGAAAGGTGCGTGCAACCAGCGCGTGTTCGACGTTCCCTGTTGCGGCGCGTTCCTGCTTACGGACCACCGTGACCAGATCGAGGACTTGTTCGAGCCCGGCGCTGAAGTGGTTTTTTACCGCACTTTGGACGAGATTCCGGAACTGCTGGAGAAATATCTGCACGACGCCGAGGCCCGCAGCAAAGTGGCCGAAGCCGGGCGCAAACGGGTTCTGGCCGAGCATACCTATGATCACAGAATTTGTACTCTGCTCGACAAACTGAATCAGACTCTGGGTTAGCAATGGGAAAAAAGCCGATCCTTGTGCTCCAGATGCAGCGCATGGGGGACCTGATCCTTTCCTTTCCCCTGTTCCTCTGGCTGCAGCGGGAGTTTCCCGGTCATCCCGTCTGGGTGGTTGCCGAGGAGGGTTTTTACAAGCCGCTCATGCCCCTGGCACCGCAGGTGGTCTTCATTCCCTGGAGCGGGTTGGAGCATCTCAGGCGGCACGAGTACGAGCTGCTCATCAACCTGAGCATTCGGCCCGAGGCCGCGGGCCTGGCCGCAGAGCTGAAGGCCGGAGACAAAATCGGCCCCATGCTCCAGGATGGCGGCGGACAACACATCCGGGGCGACTGGCAACTTTATCGCGCAGGGCTGGTGCACAACAACCGCTACAACCGTTTCCACTGGGCCGATCTCAACGCCCTGGACGTCATTCCGCTTGCCCGCATGGCGGCCACCTCCTTCGAGACCCCGCGCGATATGGCGGGGCGGAGCAACAAGGTGGGCCTGTTTCTTGGGGCCAGCGAGGAGGCCAAGCGTCCCACGCCGCAATTCTGGGCGCAGCTCATGCCCGAATTGCTCAACCGGGGACTGCGGCCCGTGCTTTTCGGCGGGCCTGCCGAGGTGGAGCCGAGCCGGGAAGTGGAGCGCCTTTTCGACGGGCCGGTCCTGAACATGTGCGGCAAGCTCGGCCTGGGCGAATTCGGGGCCGTGGGACAGACCCTGGCCCTGTTCATCACTCCGGACACCGGGCCCATGCATCTGGCGGCCTGGACCGGACTGAAATGCCTGAACCTGTCCATGGGCAACGTGGCCCCGTGGGAGACCGGCCCCTATCCACCGGGCCATTACGTGCTGCGGGCCGACATGGAGTGCGCCCGAGGCTGTTGGGCATGCACCATGGAGAGCCTGGAATGCCACGCCCCCTTTGACGCCAGACGTATTGCCGTGCTGGCCGCCAGGATGGTGGCGGGCGGCGATTCCGTCAAGCTGGGCAAGCTGCATTTGCCGGGACTGGAGTTCTATCAAACCGGCGTCTCTCCGGACGGCCTGTATCACCTGCAGGCGTTGGGAGGCGGGAGTGAGGGCGAGGAGCGCGTCCTGGAGCGGTTTTGGACCGCCTGGTTCGGTGGAAGGTTCGGCCTTTGGGACGATGAACGCTGCGTTGCGGCCTGGGCGGACGTGCAGCGCACAGCTCCCCATGCGGCCGGGGAGATGCTCTCCCATGTGCCGGTCATGTCCCGGCAATTCGGCCACGGGCTGCGTACCGGAGCCATCCTCGATGAATCCTTCTGGGAGGACAGTCCGGCGCGGCTCAGACCCCTGACGGGTTTCGCCCACATGTACCTGCAGAATAACGGCTATTCACTCCCGGCCTGGGCGGCGGTCATGGAAATGCTGGAACGGCTCGCCTCGCTTGGCGGGCGGGACTGCAGCTAACGCACCAACGGCTGGTGCGCCTTGCCGAAACATCGCCTGCGCACCAGGCCCACCACCAGCACCGAACCGATGGCCGTGGCCGCCACAAGCATGAGCATGACCACGATCTGATAGCGGATGGATACCAGCGGATCGGCTCCGGCTAGGATCTGCCCGGTCATCATACCCGGCAGGAACACGATGCCCACCCCCATGAGCGAGTTGATGGACGGGATCATGCCCGCCCGCACCGCGTCGGCCACGATTTCGCGGCTGGCTTCCTCCGGAGTGGCGCCCAGCACAAGGCGCATCTCCACTTCGGCGTGTTTGCTTTTGAGTTCGGAAAAGAGCCGTTCCAGGGAGACCGCGATGGCGGTCATGGAGTTGCCGACGATCATGCCTGCCAGAGGGATGAAATACTGCGGGCTCCACCACGGGGCGGCCCCCACGATGACGCCCACCACCAGGTAGGAGATCACGGAATAGCTGATGAACATGGACAGGAAGGTGGGCAGGAGGAAGGGCACGGTTCGCTGCTTGACCCGACTGTGAATGATCTGGGTCGCGGCGGCCACCATGAGCAGGAACACGCCCAGCACCGGAGCGGCCATGTTCAGCTTGAACACGAATTTGAGCACGTAGCCCATGAGAAAGAGTTGGGCGAAGGTGCGCACCGTGCCCACTGCCAGGTCCTTGCCCAGCCCCAGGTTGTGGGCCAGGGAGGCCCCGCCCGCTGCAAGTACGAAGACCAGGCACAGGACCAGCTGCACCGGTCCGATGTCGATGACGGTGTTCATGAGCGCTCCACGGTTTTGCCGCCGATCTTCAGGAAACCGGTCACTCCGTCCGGAGTTGTTTCCGAATGGGAGATCATCAGAATGGTCATGCCTTCGTTTCTGAGGCGTCTGGCCGTTTCCAGGACCACTGCCGCACTGTCCGGGTCCAGGGCCGAGGTGGGCTCGTCCATGAGCAGTATCCGGGGTGAAAGCAACTGGGACCGGATCAGGCAGACCCGCTGGGCCTGGCCCACGGACAGCTGTTTTGCCTCCATGTCGAGGCTCACTCCGCTCAGCAGGTAGTCGTTGAGATATTGCTGAAGGGTCGGGTCGTCGGGCGAAACCAGGGCCTTGTTGGCCTTGAAGGTGAAGGGCGTGCGCAGGTTGTCGCGCACCGTGCCGTCCATCAGGGTGGGAGTTTGCTGCACGTAGGCCACATGGCGTCGAAGTTCCGCAGGGGGCATGTCCGCATAAGGAATGCCGTCGAAGCGCAAGGTGCCTTCAGTCGGTTCCTCCAGGCGGCAGAGCAGGCGCAGCAGGGTGGACTTTCCCGTACCGGAAGGGCCGCGGATGAGCAGGAATTCTTTGGCCTCTAAGGACAGGTCCACATGCTCGAACAGCGAGGCTCCGTCCGGGTAGGCGAAAGAGATGCTGTCGAGTTCCAGGATCATGGGCTCAGCTTTTCTTGTTGAGGTACTCGAGGAATTTCCGGGCTTCCTCAAATTGCGGGTTGATGCCGATCGCCTTTTGCAGGTGCTCGGCGCACTGCTCCTTTTCCCCTTTGCCGAAGAAGGCCCGGGCCATGTTGTAGTGCAGGTTTTCGTCTTCCTCGTCCGCGGTCTCGATGGCCTTGCCGTAATATTCTATGGCCTGGGCAAAGAGATTGGACTTGCGCAGGTTGATGCCGAACTCGTTGAAAAGGTGTTTGTGTTCCGGCGAAAAAGCCGCCTCAAGGCCTACCAGACGGCGGAACATGTCGTTGGCCTTGTTGGGTTCGCCCCGCTCCATATATGTCAGCCCCAGCCCGAAGTTGGCGCGCACGTTGTCTTCGTCCACGTCCAGGGCCTGCTTGAATTCGAATTCCGCGCTGTAGAACGAGCCGTTCTTGCGCTGGTCTTCGGCGCGCTGAAGGGATTCGTTCAGTTCCTTGAGTTTGGGAAAGACCTTCTGCTGGTAATACTCCGGCTCCGGATTGAACTTGTTGATGACGTCCTCGCGCGGCATCTCGGTCTTGGCGCCGGAGGGAACGTTGTTCACGTTCAGGGGTTGGAGTTCGACCATGCCGTCCTCCCGTTCCTCGCAGTACCAGAAGGTCTTGCTCACGGTCTTGCGCGTCGTCGTGCCGGTGCCGACCTTGTCCACCTGCTGGGAGGAGAAGGTGCCCTGTATCCTGATGTGTTTGGCCTCTTCGGGCATGGAGAAGTCTTCGCCGCCCTGGTCGGGGCCTTCAGGGGTCGCGGGCTCGACGATTTCGTCGAGATCAAGGGTGTTGTCTTTTTCCGCCACAACCGGTTCCTTTGAGAACTGTCTATGATCATTAATGAAAATTCTACTCTTGCAATGATACACAGGGGGGAGGCGGTTTGCAACCGCCAACAGGGGGCGAATGGACCGCTTTTCAAGAGCGGGCAGGTGCGTAGGTTTCGTGACTTTCGAAGGCTTTTCGATTACATAGCTGGGCTTTGGGGGAAGAGTTTTTTTTGAAAGGAACCAGAGACGGCAAAGGTGCCGCGCGCCCGCCGGGGCAGAGTATGGAGGACGCATTGATGCAGGACAAGATAGGGAAGAGAATCAAGGCATTCAGGGAAAAGCTGGAGCTGACGCCCGAAGCCATGGCCGAGAGAACCGGCCTGGATCCGGACTTTTTGAAATCCGTCGAGGATGAAGGATTATACCCTTCCCTGGGGCCCCTGCTCAAGATCGCTCGCGCCCTCGGCGTCCGTCTCGGCACCTTCCTTGACGATCACGTCTCCCGCGATCCGCTTATCGTCCGTTTGGACGAGCGTCGGGAGGAAATGACCATGAAACGCAACAAGGATGTGACCGAGCTGCGTTATTTCTCCTTGGGCAAGGGAAAGAGCGACCGCCACATGGAGCCGTTCTTCATCGAACTGTTACCCGAATCCGGCGAGGACAAGCATCTTTCCTCCCACGAGGGCGAGGAGTTCATGATCGTTCATTCCGGGCAGCTGTCCGTGACCTACGGCAAGGAAGAGCAGATTCTGGAACCCGGCGACAGCATCTATTTCAACTCCATCGTGCCGCACAATGTCTCCGCCGCCGGCGACGAGAAATGTGAGATCTACGCGGTGCTCTACTTCCCGCCGGAATAAGGAGAGCGCCATGAGAGAGACAGCACTCAGGGAAGTGACCCTTGGTCGGCTTCTCGACGAAGCCGTTGAAAAGTGGCCCGACAGCGACGCGGTCATCTACGTGGACCGTGATTTTCGCATGACCTGGAAGGAGTTCGGCACGCTGGTGGACGACATGGCCAAAGGGCTCATGGCCCTGGGCGTGCAAAAGGGCGAGAAGGTGGCCGTCTGGGCCAACAACGTTCCCTATTGGGTGGCGCTGCAGTTCGCCACGGCCAAGATCGGGGCCGTCCTGCTCACGGTCAACACCCACTACCGGACCCACGAGTTGGAGTACCTGCTCAGAAATTCCGAGGCCGAGAATTTCGTCACCATCGGCGAGTTCCGCGATCATGATTACCTGAACACCACCTACGAACTCATTCCCGAACTGCGCGGGCATGAGCGCGGATTTCTCAAAAGCGCCAAGTTCCCGCACCTCAGGCGCGTGTTTTATCTCGGCGCGGAAAAGCATCGCGGTCTGTACTCCATGCCCGAGGTCATCGGCATGTCCGCCGTGGTGGACGAGGCCGACTACCAGGCCCGACAGGATTCCCTGGACCCGCAGGACGTGGTCAACATGCAGTACACCTCCGGCACCACCGGGTTCCCCAAGGGCGTGCAGCTGACCCACTCCAACATCGGCAACAACGGATACTGGATCGGCAGAAACATGAACTATACGCACGAGGACCGTCTGTGCCTGGCCGTGCCCTTGTTTCATTGCTTCGGTTGCGTGCTCGGCGTGCTGGCCTGCGTGAACCACGGGGTGGCCATGGTCATTCTTGAGGATTTCGACCCCCTGCAGGTCATGATTTCCGTGGAGCAGGAAAAGTGCACGTCCCTTTACGGCGTGCCCACCATGTTCATCGCCACCCTTCAGCACAAGACCTTCGACAAGTTCGATTTCTCGTCCCTGCGTACCGGCATCATGGCCGGGTCCCCGTGTCCGGTGGAGGTCATGAAGCAGGTCATGGATCAAATGAACATGAGCGAGATCACCATCTGTTACGGACTTACCGAGGCCAGCCCGGTCATGACCCAGACGGTCATCGGCGACACTCTGGAGCACATGACCGAAACCGTGGGGCAGGCCATGCCCGAAATCGAGGTCAAGGTCGTGGACCCGGAAACCGGCGAGGAATGCCCGCGCGGCGTGCAGGGCGAGGTCTGCTGCCGGGGCTACAACGTCATGGTCGGCTACTACAACAATCCCGAAGGCACGGCCGAGGCCGTGGAGCAGAATGGCTGGCTGCATTCCGGCGATCTCGGCGTCATGGACGAGGACGGCTATCTGTCCATCACCGGCAGGCTCAAGGACATGATCATTCGGGGCGGCGAAAACATTTATCCGCGCGAGATCGAGGAATTCCTGTACACCATGCCCGACATCCAGGACGTGCAGGTGGCCGGTGTGCCGAGCAAAAAATTCGGCGAGGAAGTGGGCGCGTTCGTCATTCTCAAAAACGGGGCCGACGTGACGCCCGAGGACGTGCAGGACTTCTGCCGCGGCAAAATCTCGCGGTACAAGATTCCCAGGTACGTGGCTTTCGTCACCGAATACCCCATGACCGCCAGCGGCAAGATACAGAAATACAAGCTGCGTGATCTGGGGGGAGAACTCTTCCCGGATGCTTAAGTAGTCAGAAAGAATACGAGGGGGAAAAGTTTTTCCCCCTCGCGCTCTCCCTGCCGGAGTTTTTTGGCTGGGGGGAGATGGGTTCAAATCAAGGGAGGGGATTATGGAACAGTATAAGGACATTGCCCCACGCTTGGCCGGCCTTCGTGACGACATGGGCTGGTCCGTGGAGGAGATGGCCCGACAGCTCGGGCGTACTGCCGAGGAAGTGGTGCAGTTCGAGTCCGGCAGCGTGGAGATTCCGGTGGGCTACATGCTCGACGTCTCCCGCCTGTGTCGGGTGGACCTGACCACGCTCATCTCGGGCCGGGAGCCGCACCTCAAATCTTATGCCGTGGTGCGCAGGGACGAGGGCTTCGCCGTGGACCGCCGCAAGGATTATGACTACAAGAGCCTCGGCTACAAGTTCGCCGGGCGAGATATGGAGCCTTTCTTCATCCGCGTGCCCTCCAAGGCCGGAGAAGAGATGGCCGAGACCAGCCATCAGGGCCAGGAATTCATCTACATGCTCGAAGGCCGCCTGGAGCTGCGCATCAGCGGCGAGCCGCTCATCCTCGAGCCCGGAGACAGTATTTATTTCAATTCCGAAGCGCCTCACGCCCTGCGCGGGCTGGATGGCCGCGACGCCGTTTTTATCGACGTGATTCTCTAGGGCTGACCGGAAATCCGCCGGTCCGCCCGTTACAAACCCCACAGTTTGCGACATTCGGACAATGGAACGTCAACCCTGAGAGAACCACGGAGAATCGACCGATGGAAACGAAAAAGAAATTCGAGTCCTACGAGGATTTCGTTGAAAATTATGAACTGAACATCCCGGAAAACTACAACTTTTCCTTCGATACTCTGGATGAACTGGCCAGGGAGCCCGAGCGGTTGGCCATGATCCATATCGACCCCGAAGGGGGCCGCCGCGATTATACCTTCGGGTACTTCAAAGAGCAGTCCTGCCGCCTGGCCAACGCCCTGAAAGACAGAGGTGTGCAGAAGGGCGACCGGGTCATGCTCATCCTCTACCGCCGCGTTGAGTTCTGGATCGCCATGCTCGCCCTGCACCGGTTGGGTGCGATGCCCATCCCGTCCCCGTCCCTGCTCACCGACAAGGACATCCGCGAACGCGTCAACTATGCCGACATCACCGGCCTCATCTGCGAGGATTCCATATGCGGTCGCGTGGACAAGGCCCGCAAGGAATGCCCGGGGCTCAGGACCTTGGTGCAGGTGGACGGCGAATTGAACCAGGACTGGGAAGCCTGGGACGACGTGGTTCAGAGCGGCGCGGCCGACTACCCCCGGCCGGAAGGTGCGCCGGGCGGCGAGGATCCGTTCCTGATCTTTTTTTCCTCCGGCACCACGGGCATGCCCAAGATGGTGTTGCATACCTACACTTACGCCTACAGCCACTACACAACGGCCGCCTATTGGCACGACCTGGAGCCCGGAGACATTCACCTGACCCTGTCCGACACGGGCTGGGGCAAGTGCGTCTGGGGCAAGTTCTATGGCCAGTGGATGGCCGGGGCCGTCATTTTTGTCTGGGATTTTCGGGGCAAGTTCGTTCCTGCGGAGCTCCTGGAAATGCTGGCCGGACATAATGTGACCACCTTTTGCGCGCCCCCCACGGTGTATCGTTTTCTGGTACGCGAAGACCTGACACGGTACGATTTGTCCAACCTCCGGCACTGCACCACTGCGGGCGAACTGCTCAACGACTCGGTGTTTCACGCCTGGAAGGAGGCCACGGGACTCTCCCTGTACGAGGGCTACGGCCAGACCGAAACCACCTTGCAGGTGGCCACCTTCAAATTCATGGAACCCAAGCCGTCGTCCATCGGCCGCCCGGTTCCTGGCTGGGATATCGTTCTGCTGGGCCAGGATGGCGCGCCTGTTCCCAAAGGCGAAGAGGGTGAAATCTGCATCAGGCTGCATACGGAAACCGGCAATAATGGTGTCATGGGCCTGTTCGCCAGCTACCTGGACGAGTCGGAAAAGACGGCCGAGGTCAAGGCGGGCGGGCATTACCACACCGGCGACAAAGTCTGGGAGGACGAGGAAGGCTATTTTTGGTTTATGGGGCGTACCGACGATTTGATCAAGAGCTCCGGCTATCGCGTGGGACCGTTCGAGGTGGAATCCGCTCTGGTTTCCCACGACGCCGTGGTTGAAGCAGCGGTCACGGGCGTGCCCGATCCGGTGCGCGGCCAGGCCATCAAAGCCACTCTGGTGCTTGCGCAGGGATATGCGGGAACCGACGAACTGACCAAGGAACTTCAGGATCACGTCAAGAAGATCACCGCGCCGTACAAGTACCCGCGCATCATCGAGTACGTGGCCGAGCTTCCCAAGACCATCTCCGGCAAGATCAAGCGCGCCGAGATCCGCAAGGCCGACGAAACCAAATATAATTAGAACGGGATGCCGTCCGCACGGAAGGGGAGGAGACGGCTCCCCTTTTTTGCATGCTCACATGGAATGAAAGCCGAAAAAGGTGCAATAATCCCTGTTTCTTTTTGTTCAATAATTCGCAAGTGCCGGGAAATGCAGGGGAAGTGAAAAAGTCTTTAGCTTAGCGCGTTTTATGCTATACTGCGCCCCAGCAAAGGAGAAATGAATGTTACTTGAAGGTAAGAAAGCACTGATATTCGGAGTTGTTAACGATAGAAGCATCGCCTATGGAATCGCCAAGCAGTTCAAGGAGCAGGGTGCCCGTCTGGCATTCAGCTATGCCGGTGAGCCCATCGCCAAGCGGCTCGAACCCATCTGTGAGGAGCTGGACGGCGAGTTCATGTTCAAATGTGACGTGACTTCGGACGAGGAAATCGCTCAGGGCGTGGATCTGGTCAAGGAGAAATGGGGCGACGTGGACATCCTCGTGCACGCCGTGGCCTTTGCCAACCGTGAGGACCTCAAAGGTCGGTTCATCGACACCAGCCGTGACGGCTACAAGCTGGCTCTGGACATCTCTTCCTTCTCCCTGGTGGCCCTGTGCAGGGCCTACGAGGACCTGCTTAACGAAGGCGGCTCCGTGCAGACGCTCACCTACTACGGTGCGACCAAAGTCGTGGACAACTACAACACCATGGGCGTGGCCAAGGCCGCCCTGGAAGCCTGTGTGCGTTACCTGTCCGTGGATCTCGGCCAAAAGGGCGTGCGCATCAACGCCATCAGCGCCGGGCCGGTCAAGACCATGGCCTCTTCGGCCATCAGCGGTTTCAAGACCATCCTCGCCAAGATCGAGGAGCGCGCCCCCATGCATCGGAACATCACCATCGACGATGTGGGTAAAACTTCCGTGTATCTCGCCTCGGACCTTTCGACCGGCACCACCGGCGAGGTCCTTTTCGTGGATTCCGGATACAACATCATGGGCATTTAATCCGTGTCGCCCAAGCGGGCCCGGTTATTTTGTCACTTCAAGAAAGCCAGTTCCTGCGGAACTGGCTTTTTTTGTGCCGCGGCCTGACCCATTTGAACAACCAGAGGGAATTGTTTAAGAATGCATCGTATTGAACGATTGAAAAGGTTCGATCTGGTTTCCTTGCCTGATTTATCCTTTATAAAATAGCAAAAAGCGGGACCGTCATGACGCAAAAATACGGAATAATCGGCTGGCCTTTGGGGCATACCTTGAGTCCGACACTGCATAATTCCGGGTTTAAACGGCTTGGGATTGACGCGGAGTACGTTGCCTGGCCCCTGGAGCCCGTCGGACTTTCCGATTTCATGCAGCGATTTCGCGACGACAAAGTGCAGGGCTTGAGCGTGACCATTCCCCACAAAAGGACGGTCATGCGGTTTTTGGACGAGATGACTTTTCGGGCGAAATCCGTGGGTGCTGTGAATACGATTTTCTGGCGGGAAGGAGTGGTTTGGGGCGAAAACACCGACGTAGACGGCCTCATCGAACCGCTGAGGCTGCTGAAGAAACTGCCTGAAAGCGCCCTTGTGTTGGGTGCGGGCGGGGCCGCCCGGGCCGCCGTCGTGGGACTTCGCGAGTTGGAAGTCGGTGAAATCATCGTCGCCAACCGCACCCGCAGCAAAGCGGAAATCCTGGGGCACGATTTCAATATCCGGGTGGTGGACTGGGAAAAGCGTCATGAACTATCCCCGGGAATAATTCTCAACACCACCCCTTTGGGAATGTCCGGCGATATGGTCGGGCTGACTCCGTGGGAAGGGGATTTCCCGACCGGATCCATTGTTTACGACATCGTCTACAACCCCCTGCGTACCCGTTTGTTGAACGAAGCTGAACAGGCCGGCTGCACCGTCATTGAGGGCATTGAGATGTTTTTGCACCAGGGGTTGGCGCAATTCCGACTTTGGACCGGACGGAAATACGACGCGGGCAAGGCGCGCAAGGTTCTGTTGGAGGCTCTTGGCTGATTCTTTGCTTTCTCTTCTTCTGTTCCCTGCGGAAGCGGCGTTTCCCCAACGCCGCTTTTTTTATCTCGAAGGATGATTATAATGGAGTGTGACGACAAGTGACGTGAAGGTTGCTTTGAGCAACGGTTTCACTGGCTTCACAGGGTTGCGCCCTCCGCAGGCCCTGTGAACCGCGGAAGGCTTCTCCCCACCCGAAGCCTTTCGCTTGGTAAAGGCGGCCATCCCCAAACAGGCCGCCTTTTCCTGTTTCCGGCCATGTGCTCAACTCATTGTTTTGATTTGGCCATCCTGTCGCCCAACCCGATGATTTCCTCTGCGGTCAGGCCGTCGAGTTCGTCGCCGAGGGCCTTCACGGGGTCCTTGCCCTCCATGGCGGCCTTTCCGCCGATGTTCAATGTGATGAGCGCAATGGCCGCATTGAATCGCGCTTTTTCCTTTGGGGCAAGCTCGGCTGCGGCATGTTTCAGCGACGATGCAAAGGCCTCGGGCGAAGAACCGTCGATCCTGGGGCCGCTTGAGCACCCCGCGGCCAGCAAGAGGAGGACGGCCAGGGTGCAGGAAAGGAGAATGCGCATGGGGACTCCTTTGTTGGGTTTCTTTCCCCATAATACGGAAATTCGCCTTTCAGCAATGCGGTGATATTTTTCCCTGCAAAAAAAACGGCCACCCGAAGGTGGCCGTCTGTTGTCTGGGAGAGTGTCCCTCGCCTAGCGGACGTAGACCTTGAGCCGCTGTCCCGCGTAGATGGTGCCTCTGCTGTTCAGGCTGTTCCAGCGACGGAGGTCGCTGATGCTGACGCTGAACTTTCTGGCGATTTTGGACAGGGTGTCGCCCCGGCGCACCTTGTAGCGCACAAGCTGTTCCTTGGTTTTTTCGGCCTGCTTGGCTGCCGTACGGGTGGCTGCACCGGTGTTGTTGGGAATGAACAGCTTCATGCCCGGCTTGAGCGCATTTGAACCCAGGCCGTTGGCTTTCTTGATGGTGTTCACGCTGAGTTTGAACCGTTTGGAAATGGACCACAGCGAGTCGCCGGATTTGACGACGTAGTTGGAACGCTGTTCGGCGATTGCCCTGGTCTTGACGTTCGCCCGTGCGGCTTTCGCGGCGCGAGTACCCGGAATGGCGACGGTCTGGCCTACGCGCAGCGTGTTGGAATACTGCCCGTTGGCCCGCTTCAGCTTGGTCACGGTGGTGCCGAATTTCTGGGAAATGGTCCACCAGGAGTCGCCTCTGCGCACCTTGTACTTGCCCGAGGTGGGCACGGGCTTGGTCGCGGAGGCAGCCAGGGAACGGGAGGCTCCCCTGCCCGGAACCATAACGTGCTGGCCGGGACGCAGAGTGTTTGAGCGCTGGTTGTTGACCTTTTTGAGTACGGCCATGGGCACGCCGTATTTGCGAGAGATGCGCCACCAGGAGTCGCCGTTGCGCACGCGGTGACGGATATAGCCGGCATAGGGGCGCGAGGACGGATCGGCCAGGTAGGCGATCATTCTGTCCGCGTTTTCCACGGGCAGATAGGCGGTGGCGGTCGCGCCCGGAGGGCTGACCTGGCGGCGGAAAGCCGGGTTCATGGCATGGAACTTCTTCCAACTCAGCTTGCCTGCGCGGGCAAGAGCCAGCAGATCGGTGCCGCCCGGTACGTCCACCTTGATGATTTCGTTGCCCTGGTCCCATCGGACCGGTTCGAAGCCCAACGCCTCAAGGTTCTGGAAAATCTTGGAGATGGCGATGAATTTTGGAACGTAGTGCCTGGTTTCCTTTCTCAGGCGGGCCCGGCGGGACAGCCGGTTGTTCTTGGCGCAGAGTTCGAAGAAGTCCTTGGATTTGGTTCCCTTGAGGGCGCGGGCTATTTTACCTTCACCCGCGTTGTATGCAGCCAGGGCCAGATACCAGTCGCCGAATTCGTCATGGAGTGCCTTGAGGTATTTGGCTGCCGCTTCCGTGGCTTTGTACGGATCGCGGCGTTCATCGATCCACCAGTCCACTTTGAGGCCGAACTTGCGGCCCGTGTAAGGCATGAACTGCCACATGCCGCCGGCGCCGGCCCAGGAATATGCGTGTGCATTGTAGCCGGATTCGGTGAAGGGCAGCAGCACCAGGTCCTGGGGAAGGCCGAAGCGGGTCAGGGTCTTGCGGACATAGGGCAGGTAAGGTTCGGAGCGCTTCAGCCAACGGGCGAACGTCTTGCGCGCCTTGTGAGTGAAGTAGGTGAAGTATTGCTCCACCTCCCTGCTTTCGTGGGGTTCCAGGTCGAAGAGCAGACCGAATTTGGCCCGCAGTACGGTTTTTTCCGCTTCGGTAAGTTTGGCCTCGCCGGTTTCGGGTTCGGCCTGAAGTTCGGGATCAAGCTTTTCCTCGGCCGTCTGCGGGCCGAAGAGCTCGCCTTCTGCAGCGGTCTGGTCCGGTGTAACGTTTTTCGGAGTACAGGCCGCCAGAAGCGCCAAAAAGGTCAGCGCTAGTGTAGTTGTCCGAAAATATTTGAAAATATGCAAAAAAACCTCCAAAATTGCGCTTAACTTACCAGAAGTGCGCGTTCGTGGAAAGTCTAGAGAATGTCTTAAGGGTAATGGTCGTCCGTGATAACGTGCTATCCTACCTTTTGATGGATTGCAATAGCTGCCCGAAAGGGCTACTCAGGCGCATAACGCGTGAGCGTCGATTACCTCAGATTTCGGAGAAAAAATGAAAAAAAGAGACGACAGGCCCTCGGAAGGGGGCAAAACGTTCGTCATTGGCAACAAACCAGTACTTGAATTGCTCGAGGATTCCCCGTCCCGCGTGGACTTTGTCTATTTCAAGAAGGGCCGTCACGACAAGGCTCTGGATAAGATCATCGACCTGTGCAAGAAGGTTCGTGTGCCTTTCAAGTCCTTGCCCGGTCAGAGTCTGGACCGCATGTACCGGGGCAATCACCAGGGAGTCATCGCCCAGGCCGCGGCCCTGGAATACGTGGAACTGGACCGGATTCTGAATGATGCGCCGGACGCGCCCCTGCCGCTGGTGGTGGTGCTGGACCAGGTGCAGGACCCGGGCAACGTGGGCGTGCTGGCTCGTACGCTCTATGCATTGGGCGGAGCCGGGCTGGTGGTGGGTCGTCATCACGGGGCCTACTTGGGGACCGGGGCGGTCAAGGCCAGCGCAGGTGCACTGAACAAAATGCCCGTGGCCAAGGTCGGCAACATCAGCCGCGCCCTGGAAGAGTGCATCAAGGCCGGATATACCATTTACGGCGCGGGAGCGGGCGAGGGAGCGGAAAACGCATATACCTCGCCCCTGCGTCTGCCTGCCGTGTTGGTGTTGGGTAACGAGGAAAAAGGCATTCGGCCCGGCGTGGCCAAGCATTGCGATCTGTCCTTGGCCATTCCGTTCGCCCGTGAATTCGACTCCCTGAATGTGGCCCAGGCCGGCGCCATTCTCATCGCCCAGTTCGCCAAGGGAATTCTCGGTTGACACCTTTTCCTCCGGAGACGCCATGCCTACAAGCCATCCTGCACAACTCAACGAAATCGTGACCATGATCATGATGACCCGGCCCGAGAGTATGCTCGACGTGGGGGTGGGGTTTGGCAAGTTCGGCTTCCTGGCTCGGGAATACCTGGAATTGTGGGGTGAGGAGGAACGCTACCACGACTGGAAGGTGCGCATCGACGGCATCGAGGTCTTTGAACAATACCTGACCCCGGTGCACGAGTTCATCTATGACAATATATACTTAGGTGATGCGGCGGAATTGCTGCCGGGCATGGCCGATGCCGTCTATGACCTGCTGGTCATGTCCGATGTGCTGGAGCACTTTACCCGCGAGCAGGGCGAGGGGGTGCTCCGCCAGTGCCGGCGTGTGAGTCGCAACGTGCTTGTGTCCGTGCCCAGGAACGTCGCCGCGCAGGGGGCTGCCTTCGGCAATGAACATGAACGGCATCTTTCCTCCTGGAAGGAGGAGGATTTTCAAGGAGAGAAGCCGTCCTTCATTTATCCCAACGCGCGCTCCATCATCGCCTACATGGGAGACGACGCACTGCGCATTGCCGGATTGCTTCAGAAGTAGATCCTTACAGTGTCTTGTTATCGGGGTGTTTGGCCTCGATGTTTTGCAGCAGCTTCCTGGCGTCCTTGGTGATGGAGCGAACCGTGTCCTTCGAGCCCTGATTGATGGATTCGATAACGCTTTTGGCGTCCTGCTGGGCCTCGTTGTTCACGCACTTGATGTATTCGTTCACCATTTTCACATAGGCGTTGTAGACCTTGATGGCCGTGCCGTAGCTTTTGGCGTCGGTGATGGATGGCACCGGAGGCGGAGCCGGTTTGATGCAGGCGTGGGTCTTCCAGTCCATGCCCGGACCTATGTCCGTGGTGTTGAGGGAACCGGCAAAGGCCATTCCACTGAGCAAGAGCACGAAGGCGAGAGCGGAAAAGAGTGTTTTGTCCATGAGGGCTCCGAACGCTTCGGGTCTGGAGAACAAAAAAGGGAGACCAAGTCTCCCTTGTATCACTACTGAATCCAGCTGTTAAGCGCTTCGACGATCTTTTCCGCCTGGGCCTTGCTGGAGATGTTGAATTTGGATTTGGGCCGGTAGGTTCCGCTGACCTTCTGGTAGCGGCGAATGGAATATTTTTCCGGACCGTACTCTTCTTTGGCGCGGTTCCATTCCTGATATCGGAACAGGATGGTGGTCCATGCGCCCTTGGAGAGCACGACTTTGTCCAGTTCCTGGACGATGAGCTGGTCGTCCTCGGTATAGTTGATGGTGATTTCGTCTACTGTGGCAGCCACGTTCTAATCCTCCTGAGTAAAATACAGCCCGCAGCGCCTGCGGTCAGTGGCTTTCTCTACATGCTCGCGCACAAAAGGGCAACCCGATGAGCGCGTCGAATTCGGGATTTCGCCAACCTGCGGGAATGTCGGTGTTTATTCGGAACGGTACTTGATGATCACCAGGGTGATGTCGTCCCGCTGTCTGAGTTCGCCCGTGAAATGCTGGATTTCCCGGTAGATGGCGTCCAGGATGGCTGCCGAAGGCTTTTCCGCGTTTCTCCTGATCAGGTCGCGGAAGCGCTCCTTCCCGAACATCTCGCGGTCCGGCGATTCCGCCTCCCAGATGCCGTCCGTACCGATGGCGATGATCTGGCCGGGATACATCTCCGAGAACTGTTCCTCATAGTTGATGTCCTCGTCCACGCCCAGGGGCAGCCCCGAGCCGCCCATTTCTTCGAAAGTGTCTTGCACCGGACAATAGATCAGAGCGGGATCGTGTCCTGCTCGCACCCAACTGGCCCTGCCGTTTTCCGGGTCGAAGCGCACCAGGAACAGGGTCATGAATCTTCCTGTGCCGAAGAGGTCCGCCGCCAGGTGGCGGTTCATCTCATCCACGATCTGGGCCGGGGATCCCGGCTGGGAAGCGCGCATGCGCATGAAGGCCCGGGCCGAGGTCATGAGCAGGGCGGCGTCCACGCCGTGTCCGGCAATGTCCCCCACCGCGATGTTCAGGCCGTCGACGCCTTCCAGGTAATCGAAATAATCGCCCCCCACGACGTCGCTGGACAGGCTGCGCCCGGCAATGTCCAGGCCGGGGTAGGTCGGCGCCTGTGTCGGCAGGAGGCTTTTTTGCACTTCTTCCGCCAGTTGCAGAGCTTTTTTCTGTTCGGTGAGGTCCGAGACGAAGGCCACGTTGCCGATGGGAATCCCGTTCTCGTCGCGCAGGGTGTTGGCGTGGATCATGACCGGCACGGTGTGTCCGTCCTTGTGAATCAGGCTGCCCTCGAACTTGCGTTTTTCCCGGCGCAGCAGCTGTTCTCCGTGGGTCCTCAAATAAAGTTTGAATTCCGGGGTGGCTACGTCATAGGGCCGTTTGCCGAGAAGTTCCTCTCTGGTGTAGCCCAACATGGTACAGTAACTTTCGTTGATTTCCACGTATCGCAGGTCCAGGTCCATGAGTATGAACCCTTGGGCGGCAGTCTCCAGGATGCGGTTCAGTTTGTCTTTTTCCGCCTGGAGCTGGTCTTCCGCTTTTTTGCGGGCCGTGATATCCGCCAATATGCCTTGGTGGAAGAGTTTGTTGCCCGCCTTGTCGCGCATCACCACGGTCTTGTCCGTCAGCCACCGGACTTCCCGGCCCTTGGTCAGAATGCGGTATTCCTGCAGATATTCGTCGGCGTCCCTTTCGGTGTGAAACTCGACCTCTCGTCCAACCCGCTCCGCGTCCTCCGGGTGGACGATATCCCTGAAAGAGATGGCGCCGTCCAGAAAGTCCCGGGCCCTGTATCCGAACTGGCTGATGTTTTCCGAGACGAATTCCAGCGTGGCGTCCTCGCCCGCGCGGCGACGGAAGAGAATGACCGGACTTTTGTTGATGATGATGTTGGCGATTTGCAGCCGCTCTTCGTTGCGTCTGCTTTTCTCCCAGGCCAGCTGGCAGCTTTTTTCCCGCTCGGCGAAACCGTTGCGTGTCTGGGCCAGTTCCCGTTCGAGTTCCTCTATTTTTTTGAGCAGGGCATCTTGCGAGTGTTCGCTCATCGTCCTTCCTTGTGACGGCTGTTGAATGGCTCAGTATAGCCGCTGCCGGCTGGAAAAGGAAGTTTGGCGGCCTGACCTGTAATGAGGCGTTTGACAGATGAGCGGTGCGCCCAAAAGTACACGCTCATCCCGGGGCCTCACAGGGGAGACGCCCCCTGTGAAGATGTGGGACTGTTCTATGGTATCTGCTTGGGAAAACTGAGAGAAATAATGTGAATGTGAGCCGTTGTCTTGTCCATGCTCATGGGCGGAGCCGAGGATTGCGCCGTGGCTTTAATGAAAGGAATCCCGTTTGAAGAAGCAGTAGAAAACGTCCTGATTGTCGCAGAGGTGGGGATGTTTTTTCTCAAAATTTCTAAGTTTTTTGCGGAAAAGGGAATGTTTGTGGAGCCAGTGGGTGGCCACGAAGTGCTCCAAGCCAATAAGCACTTTGGTCAGGGCAAAGGCCAACAGGCCGCAAACAAAGTATAATTCCATCGTCATATTTCTATTCTCCGCAGGTATGTTTGCGGGAACATATACTTCGGACGGATTTCGTCAAGGGGGGTTCTGCAAAAGAAAAAGTTCACAAAGGGCGGGACGGCCGAGGCTTGGCCGGGAGGCCCTTTATGAAGATGAGTTATTTTATGTAGTTGGGCAGGTTCAGAAAGAGATTGGTCGTATAGGAGATCATCTTGTCCATGATCCATGGGAAGGCGACGAGAAGAGCCAGAAAAATGGCGATGATCTTGGGCACGATGGTCAGGGTCATTTCCTGCAACTGAGTGGCCGCCTGAAAGATGCTGACGGTCAGGCCCACGATCATGCCCACCGCAAGCATGGGCAGGGCGATCATGAGGGTTGTTTCAATGGCTTCCCGTGCGAAGCCGATGACGAATTCCGGTGTCATGACGGACTACTCCTCGGATGTTGCCTGGATTACGTCACTGGAAGGTGTTCACCAACGAGCCGATGACCAGGTTCCAGCCGTCCACCAGGATGAACAGCAAAATTTTGAACGGCAAGGAGACCATGACCGGAGGCAACATCATCATGCCCATGGAGAGCAGGATGCTGGCCACCACCATGTCCAGAATCAGGAACGGGATGTATATCAGGAACCCGATGGTGAAACCGGTTTTGAGTTCGCTGATGGTGTAGGCCGCCACCAGCATCATCAGGGGGACTTCCTCCTTGTTCTTGGGCCGTTCCATTTTGGAAATGGAATAGAAAATGGACAGGTCCTTTTCCCTGGTGTGCTTGAACATGAAGGTTCTGATGGGGTCCTGGGCCCTCTTGAGCGCTTCGTCGAAGGGGATCTCTTCCTCCAGGTAGGGCTGGAGCGCGAGATTGTTTATTTGGGAGCCTACGGGCCACATGATTACCATGGTCATGAAGATGGCCAGACTGGCGATGATCTGGTTCGGCGGCATTTGCTGCGTGCCCATGGCTTGGCGCAGGAAGTGGAAGACGATGATGATGCGCGTGAACGAGGTCATGGTCAGCATGATGGCCGGAGCCATGGTCAGTACAGTGAACAGGAACAGGACCTCCAGCAGGGTGGAGATCTCTTTGGGTTCGGCCTGTCCCGCGGCAAGGTTGAGCGTCAGTTTAGGGATGACCGGATCTTGCGCGAAAGCGGTTGTGGCAAGGACCAGCAGACCCGTTGCCGCCGCAAGAGCCATGATGGGTTTCATGCAGAAACAATCACGAATCCGTGCCATCGACTTTCCTTTTGAGCAGGTTGGCGAAATTCAGGGACAGGGAGTCTTCCTCTTCGTCCTCTTCCTCGCCCTCCAACTCCGTGAGCAAATTGATGTTTTCCTCGGTGACGCCCAGCACCAGGGTTTTGTGTCTGTAGCGCACCACCGTTACGCTCTGCCTGCTGCCGAGCAGGAGCCGTCCCAGGAGTTTTGGGGTGTTTCCACCGCTTCCGGCCGGGGTCGCCCCATAAGGGCCGTAGCGCCTGAGCACCCAATAAGCCAGAAAAATGACACCCAGAATGAGAAACAGGTAACCGGCGGTGGTGAAGATGCTGGTTCCCGTATCCACCAACGGCCCCATGGCCGTGGCGTTTCCCGCCATGGTCGGACTAGCCAAGTTGCTTCACCCGTTCGATGGGGCTGATGATATCGGTCAGGCGGATACCGAATTTTTCGTTGATGACCACAGCCTCGCCGCGCGCCACCAGCTTGCCGTTGACGTATATTTCCAGCGGCTCGCCGGCCAGTTTGTTCAGCTCCACCACAGACCCCTGGCCCAACTGCAGCAGTTCGTTGATGAGCAGTTTGGTGCGGCCCAGCTCCGCAGAGACGTCCAGCGGGATATCCAGGATGAACTCCAGGTCGCGCTTGCCGCCTTCGCCGGCGCCCGCCTTGGCTTCTGCGGTCATGTCCTCGAACTGGGCCGGGTGCGCCTGGGTGGCCAGGAAGGCCTGTTCCTTTTCGTCGCGTACATCGTCGGCTTCGGAATCGGCCAGAGCTGCGGCCCATTCGTCGGCCAGAGCCTCGTCCGAACCTTCCGAAGCCTCGGCGTCAGCGGCCATGGCAGCCATATCGCCGTTGTCGGCGTTCTCTATATCTTCGTCTCCGCCCAATGCTGCGGCCCATTCTTCAGCGAGTTTGTCTTGATCGTCAGACATGGTGCCTTACCTCATTTCGAAAATGGTTTCTTTCGTTTACGGTCCGTTTCCGGATCGGTCCGAAAGTGCTTTTGCAATAACCGTGCTACTGGATGACCATCTCCGTGATGTACACGCGAAGAATGGCGCCGTTCCCCAGAATCTGGTTGAGCCTCCGGACGATCTCCTGTTTGAGCTCCACCTTGTCCTTGAGCGTGGAGAGCTGGTCGAAGGTCTTGCTGGAAAGCAGCAGGAGCATGGTGTCCTTGATCTTGGCCTCGTTCTTGTTCAGGGCTTCGGTGACCTTTTCGTCGCGAACCTCCACCTCAAGGCCGAGCTTGAGGTAGCGCCGGCCCAGGGGGTCCGCCAGGTTGACCAGGAACAGGGGCAGGGGCACCAAGGTGCCTTCGGCCTCTTCCGCCATCTGTTGGTCCGCGGGCTCGGCTTCGGCCTGGCTTTCCTCGGCCGGGGCCGCAAAGAATTTGGTGTATGCGAAGTAGCCCCCGCCGGCCAGCCCGAGCAGCAGCACGATCAGAATGATCCACTTGAGTTTGCCGCCTTTCTTGGCGCCTGCGCTTTGGTCTTGGAGTTCTTCGTCTGCCACGGTTACCACCTTTGTTTTCGTTGATATATTCTTCCCTACCCTGAAATTCCGGGATTATCCACTAGGGATAGCCCCCTACGGGCCGATTGGTCTTGAGCAGGATTTCCACCCTGCGGTTCTTGGCCCGCAGCGTCGGATCGTCGCCCTCGTAGCGGGGACGGTCATTGCCGTAGGCCGACAGGGTGAAGCGTTTCTGGCTTATGCCTTTTTTCACCATGAAGCCGAGCACGGACAGGGCGCGGTCTTCGGAGACGTCATAAGGGTCCACGCCCGCCTCCTGAATATCGGTGTAGCCGATGACGTTTACGGGCGCGGTCATGTAGCCGACCACCGGCACCAGTCGCTCGACCACGAATTCGCCGGCCGGGGAAAGCTCCCGCTGGCCCTCCTTGAACAGCAAGCCGTCGGTGATGACCAGAGCCACGCCGTCATGGCGGGCCAGGATTTCCACGTTCTCATCCAAGGTTGCCCTGTTCAACTCGGGCGGCATGACGTCTTCGGGATAGAGGAGGTCCTTGATGCGGTTTTTCTTGTCCAGCACCTCCCACGGCTTGTCCATGAGTTCGACCACCAGCCGTTCCGAGGCCGTGACCTTGCCTGAGCCGCGTCGTTCCAGAAGGCCCAGGTCCGCCGTGGTCAGGGTCACGGTGGTCAGGATGCTGTTGTCCATGGACGACATGGTCAGCAGGAGCACGAAGAAGGTCAGCAGCAGGGTCGTCAGGTCCGAAAAGGTGACCAGCCAGAGCGCCAGGGGAGCGCATTTTTTTTCTTTTTTCTTTTTGGCCATGGCTAAGGCTCCGGCGTCTGATCGCGCACGTCGAAGATAAAGCCGTCTATGTCAATGACGCCCGGATCTTCCGGAGTGCGTTCTGGCAGTTCTTCGATGCGGTCACGTTCGATGGATGAACGCTTGTCCAGAACAAAGTCCACCCTCCGGTTCATGCGCCGTCCCTCGGGCGTGTCCATGGTATAGTGCGGAGCGAATTTGCCGTAGCCTTCCATTTTCAGTTTTTCCGGGTCCATTCCATTATCGATAAGCCAGCGATAAGCAGCCAATGAGCGGGCCAGTGAAATCTTCCAGGAGAGATCGGGGACTCTGTCTTCGTCGCCGGGCTTGTAGAGTTGTCCCAGTTCGTCGCGCATCTCCGAAGTGTGCCCGGCCAGGAGCAGCGGATACTGCACGTTTCGTATGGTGGGCAGCACGGTCTGCATGAACCGGACGCCTTCCGGGGAAAGGGTGGTGCTGCCCGATTCGAAAAGGACGTCCGCATTGACTGAAAGAACCTGTACGAAGCGGCTGGACTGGAAGTTCAGGTCGTCATCGGCGTAGTCCCACAGGAGGGGTTGCAAGGGCATGATATCGCCGGTGTCGATGGGGCCCGGTTCCACGGTACGGCGCGTATCCTTCTTGGAAAAGACTTCGTAGGACTGGTCGTGCCAGCCGAAGGTGCCGATGATGGAGCCCAGGGCTATGAGTTTTCGGCGTTCGTCCACCTTGGCCATGGAAACGAGCAGCACGAAAAAGGTCAGCATGAGGGTCATGACGTCAGTGAATGTGATCAGCCACGGCGCCATTTCTTCGCATTTCTGCTTTTTCTTTTTCTTGGCCATGCCTCGCTCCAGGCCCGCCTGCGCGGGCTAGCCTTCGGTCACCCGGTCTTTGGGCGGCAGGTAGCTGTTGAGCTTTTCCTCGATGATGCGCGGGTTTTCGCCTTTGGAGATGGCCAGGATGCCTTCCAGGATCATTTCGCGCAGCAGCACTTCCTCCTTGCTGCGCGCCTTGAGCTTTCCGGCCATGGGGTTGAGGACGAGGTTGGCCAGGATTGCGCCGTACAGGGTGGTCAGCAGGGCCACGGCCATGGCCGGACCAATGGTGCTGGGGTCGCTCATGGTCTGGAGCATCTGCACCAGGCCGATGACCGTGCCGATCATGCCCATGGCCGGAGCCAGGGTACCCATGACCGCCACCACGTCCGCGCCGGTCTCGTGGCGTTCCTGCAGGTAGGATATTTCGGTCTCCAGAATTTCCTGGATGGTCTGCGGCTCCAAGCCGTCCACCGTGAGCTGGAGGCCCTTGCGCATGTAATCGTCGTCGATTTCCTTGAGCAGCGGCTCCAGGGAGAGGATGCCTTCGCGGCGGGCGCGGTTGGCGTAGTCCTTGAAACGGTCGATGACCATGGACGGGCTGTCCAGGGAGGAAAAGAAGGTGTTCTTGATGACCCCGATGACCCCGATGACGTAGTTCATGGGGTAGTTCACCAGGGATGCGCCGATGGTCCCGCCGAGAACAATGAGCGCGGACGGTACGGAAATGAAGATCAGCAGGCTGCTGCCGGTCATGATCGCCGCCAGAACCAGTCCGAATGAAAGTACTATGCCGATTACGGTTCCGAGATCCATACCGCCCTCTTCAGGTTGTCCCTAAACGTCCGTCCGTTTTGCCGTAGCAAGCAGCTCCCCGCGTGTCATGAGAGCACGCTTCGACCTTGCTTTACTTCGGCTTCATGTCCTTGGACATTCATGAACAACCTGCGTTTTTTTGCGATTATTTCTTATAAGGCCGCGGTCCGAATATCTTCGTCCCTATGCGCACCAGGGTCGCGCCCTCTTCCACGGCCGGAACAAAGTCGCCGGTCATGCCCATGGACAGGTGGGGCAATTTCATGTTCAGCTTGGGTTCCAGCTTGTCCCGAAGTTCGCGGAGCCGCGCGAATACGGGGCGGGCCCGTTCCGGCTCGTCGAAAAACGGGGGCATGGTCATGAGTCCGACAATCCGTAACGCATCCAGGCCGATGACCTCGTCCATCATTTCAAAGAGGTTGTTTTCATGGATGCCGGATTTCTGCTCTTCCTCGGCTATGTTGACCTGCACCAGAATGTCCTGCACTTTTCCCCGTTCCGACGCTTTTTTATGCAGCATCTTCGCCAGCTTGAGAGAGTCCACGCTATGCACTAGAGCGAATTTTCCGGCCACGAACTTGGCCTTGTTGCTCTGCAGGCCGCCGATGAAGTGCCAACGAAGCTCCAGGTCGGCGAGCGTTTCCTGCTTGGCCTGTGCTTCCTGGACGTAATTTTCGCCGAAGTCGAGCTGGCCCGAGGCGTGCAGTGCACGGATGGAGGCGGCGGGATGGATTTTGGACACGGCCACGATGGTCACATCCTCCGGGTTCCTGCCGCAGCCCCTGGCCGCCTCGGCCACTTCTTCCTTCACGCGAGCCATGCGTTCGGCCAATTCTTTTTCCAGATCGGTCATAATCTCGTCATATCCATGCCTTAGGGGCGTAAAACCCTTATCGGCGGTCTGTTTATTTAGTTAAGCGATTATTACTCAATTACAGGGAAAAGAACAACTCGGCTGCTGTTTTCCCTTCGGCACAAAATTACTGCATCCTCTCGAAATGACAAGGAATAGATTTTATCTAGACATTTTCGCGCGTTGGGTGATTTTTTTTGATGATTCACCTGTCGAGCGGTGGCGGAAGCTTTTGAACTGGCTGGGGAAAATTTCTTGTGCTACTCAGGAATTCATGAGGATCACCCAGTTGGAACGCAGAGAAATCGAAGCGGATATGATCGGGTTGCTCTATGCGCAGATGTGTGAAGCCATGCCGCCCGAGGTCGCTTTGGGCGTGGTCCGGTCCGGTCTGGAAAAGACGGCCTTCAAGGCCGGGCAGGCCTTTGCGCGCACCGCGCCCGACGGCCCTTGCCTGGAGCATTTCAGTAACGTGGTGGGCCAGTGGGCCGCAGGCGGCGCCGTGGAGCATCAAGTGTTTGAAGCGGGGGCCGGCATTCTTCGGCTGAACATCACCTGGTGCGGATACGTCAAGGCGTATCGGGAAATGGGGCTGCCCGACGAGTTGGTGCGGACCATCTCCTGCTGTCGCGACGAGCCGTTCGCTCACGGCTACAGCAGCCGTATCGAACTCATACGCACTCAGACCATTGCCGAAGGCGCGCCTCATTGTGATTTTCTGTACCGCTGGAAAGAGGATTAGCTACTGTTCCCCATGTTTTTGCTGGGTTGAGTCGGCCTTCGGCGGACAAGGGATATAATCCCCCTGCCCCCTGACTTGTCAGCGTGTCTTTGCGATTGGCCCCGTTCTGAGGGAATCCGTTCAAACCGGGGCAAAACATTTTGTATTTCCGAATAATTTAAGGCTGCCGAGAAGGGGAGCGGATACGCGGCGCAAAAGCAAGCCGGTCCGCAGCGTATTTTCAAATACGTGAGGAATCGGCTTGCTTGCAGCAACAAAGTAGACGTGCCTTTATCGGCAGCCTTAAACTTTTACCACGGCGCCCCAAAAGAACTCATTGAGCGGGGAGTCGGCGGGCGTCGTCCAGGTGGGGCCTTTCTTGATCCTGTCGTGTGCTTTGAGCAGCCGGTCGAGCTGGTGTTCGTTTTCGTCCGGGTTCAGGGTGCAGGTGATGATGGCGATGACGCCGCCGGGCTTGAGCGCATCGACTGCATTGTTCAGAATGCGTGCCTGGAGCTGCTCCAGTTCGGCCACTTCGTGCCTGGTGCGCCGCCACTTGGTGTCCGGCCTGCGGGAGAGTACGCCGAGTCCCGAGCAGGGCAGGTCCAGCAGAATGGTCCCTGCGCCCTTGATGGGCGGCTCCAGATCGGCCCGGGCCGCAAAGGCCGGTACCTTGGGCAACTCGCGGTGCAGCGCGGACAATCGGCCCATGTGCACGTCGCTGGCGAAGATGTCGTCGATGCCCATTTCCTTGAGCACCCTGCTTTTGCCGCCGCGTCCGGCGCAGGCGTCCCAAATGGGCGTGGGCCACTGCTTGGGGCTGAGCATTTCCACGGCCTGCCGAGCCGCGAAGCTCTGGCGGGCCATGGGCGGGGCCGCGTCGGGCAGCTGGGTTCCGGCCTTGAGCGCGAAGCTCATGCCGTCGATATCGATGATGTTCGGGTTGGCGGCAAGCTCGTTGTAGAGCACGTCCGCATCCGGGTGGCGGTAGAGGTTCAGGCCGATGGCGGGAGCTTGAACCTGGGCTTCCAGGTAATGGCGGGTGGTCTCTTCGCCGTAGCCGTTGTGCCACAGTTCGATGATCCATTCCGGGCAGGCATAGTAGCGGCTCAGGTGTTCAATGTCCGTGGCCCCCTCCCGGTACCAGTCCAAGTCGTTTACCTCGTCCCCCAACTCGGAAACGCGGCGCAGCACGGCATTGAACAGGCCGGTGAGCCGTGCCTTGGGCTTGGTCTTGGCGAAGTCCACGGCCCAGTTTACCGTGGAATAGGCCGGGATGCGCTCCAGATGGAGCAACTCGTAGGCGGCCACTCCCATGGCCAGCCGCATTTTGGGCGGCAGTTTGGACGGGTCCTTGAGGTAGCGGGACAGGATGTATTCCAGCCTGCCCTTGAGGCGCAGGTAGCCGTAGCACAGCTCCGTGGCCAGCCCCACGTCGCGTGGGTCCATGTTGCTGCGGCTGGAGATGGCGCGGTCCAGAGCGCCCTGGATGTCGACGCCCGACCCCAGGCAGCGGTGCAGGGCCTCGAGGGCGGCTTCTCGCGCCGGGGGAAGTCGTTTCACGGTGTTTTTGGGGGAAGGCATTTATTTTCTCCTGAAGATTTCTTGAATATTCCAGATTCGGACGGCCCCGCTGTCGTCGCCGGTGACCATCCGTTGCCCGTCGGGCATGAAGGCCACGCCGCGAACGCTTCCCTTGTGGCCGGTCATTTGTACGCTCAGGCCTGTGGAGCCGTCCCAAATGGCCGGTGTGACGTTTTCGCCGCCGATACTCAGCAGCCGGTGCCGGGGGGCCGTCGCAATGGTGTCCACAAAACCGGTGGTGAGGCCCAGTTCGCCGAGCATGGTTCCGCTTTCCCGGGCCCAGAGCAGCAGGGGCGAGCCCGAGGTTCGGCCCACCATGACCACCAGGTCGTCGCCCAGGGGCGCAAAGGCCCTGATCCGGCCGCCGATGAATTCGGGGCTGCCTTCGGGGTTGCCGTCCCTGATCCGCCAGACCGCCAGACCGCGCTCGTCATCGTCGATGAACGAAGCCATGAGTGACCGGCCGTCCCGGGAAAAGCGCACATCGCGTACGGCATAGGGGGCGTCGGCGTTCCATCGGGCAACCGTGTAAGGCAACGGATGCAGGGCCATGCTTTTGTCGCGCACGGTCAGCAGACTGTCTGTGCCGGGCTGGAAGGCCATGGCTGAATATTCCGTGCCCTTAAGCTTGGTGAGCTGCGTGGACCGGAGCACGTCCCAGAGAAAAATGTCGCCCGCGTCGGTGCGTCCGGCCAGGGTTTGGCCGTCGTTGGAAAACTGTACGTCCCGGGCCGGGTTGTCGCATTGGAAGGTGGCGTACAGGGTGAAATCCTTGGCGCTCCAGAGTTTGATCGTGCCGTCTTGGGAAGCCGAGGCCAGGATGCGGCCGTTCGGTGAGACCGCCACGGCGTTGACCGGCCCCCAGTGGTCGTCTTCGGTCATGAGCAGTCCGGGGGCTGGGCCGTCGCCGCCTTCGAAGCGCCAACTGATGTCACGCAGGGTCATGGACAGGGGATGATGCCTGTCCGTAAGCAGCGCCGCTGCCAACAGGAATACCGCCAGCCAGACCAGCAGGAGCGAGTTGGTGACGCGCATACGGGTGTCGAAATATCGGGCGGTCATGAGCGTCAGCAGGAACAGGCTGCCCGTGAGCAGCTCCACGAATCCGCTGATGTGGATGTCGAAATGGTCGGACAGGAAAATCACGGACAGGGCCAGCAGGATGAACAGGGTGCTGAAGAGCACGCCGCGCAGCAACTCCCAACGTGAGGGCCGGCTGGGAACGGATTGGGAAATGCCGTGGTACAGGGTGTCCATGAGCACGCGGATCGTGGCCCGCACATAGGCGGCAAAGGGCAGGGCCAGCACCAGCAGCGCCCCGGCGAAGAGCAGCCGGGACAAAGTCGGTTCCCCGCTGAGTTCCGCATGAATCATGTTGACCGCATGGTACAGCAGGATGGCTGCGGTCGCCGTCGAAGCCATACCCATGACGCCGTTGGTCACCAGGCCGGAGCGTGTGAAGCGCGAAACCGTTCGGCCGCATTGTTCACAATGGCAGGCGGTCAGGTCGCTGGGCATGAAGAATCGCCCGTAAAGCCGGTATTCGTGGGGCGGCTCCATGGGTTCCCGGCCGCAATAAGGGCAGGAAAGGCCTCCGTTTTCCGGAACCTGATGCATGTCGACCTCCTGGCCGTAAAGGTTCTTCGCGATTCCTGGGCCTCCTCGCTCTCAGCGAGCAGGGGCGGCCCGTGCCATCATTCCGGATGATTTGGACAATAGAAATCTTTGGGAAATACTGCAAGCCCCGGTTGACTCGACGGCGTTAAACGCTTGCGGCAATCCCACTTCCTCACAAGGGAGCGCCGTCTGTTCGGAGCAGGCCTAGAGCCGGACGGCTTCTCCCGTGCCGATGGCCACTCCCTTGGGCCTGGAGCGGGCGTCCTTCTTGAGGAAGCGGTGCAGGGACTCTTCCACCACGTCCAGGGCCACGGTGGTGTCCAGGCAGGGGCCGTGGGGCCGTTCGTTGAGTACGCCGTACACGGGCAGGGGGTAGGTGTCCTGAATGCCGCTGGCCAGGTCGCGCTGGCAGGCTACGGCGATGATCAGCTTGGGCCGCAGCTGGACCACGATACGCCGGGCGATGGTGCCGCCCGTGGCCACGGCCAGGTGCACGCCGTATTTGTCGTGCAGGTCCAGGAGCCCGGCGATGGGACATTTGCCGCAGCGGGCGCAGTTGTTGATGTCGTAGGTCAGCCGCTTGTCGCAGGTGCTGCACTGCAGGCAGTGGGGCATGAGCAGCAGGATGTCCTTGGGATCGTAACGTCCGGCCTCGGCCAGCACCAACTCGTTGTTGACGCTGATGAACGAGAGCAGGATGGATTTCTTGTCTATGCCCAGAGCCTTGCCCAGCAGGACCATGAGGGGCAGAAATAGTTTGACGGTCAGGCCCCGGAAGCGCTGCGCGCCCGGGATGTGCCGTTTGAGGACGATATTGAAGAAAAAACCCCAGTATGCGCAGCAGACCAGTCCACCGAGGAATATGACCAGTCCGCCCAGTATCCATTTCGCCACCGGGTGGATGGCGTCCAGGCCGATGTAGGGAATGATCCAGAGCAGGGCGAGCAGCAGGCAGACCACGAAGCAGGCTGCGCTGATCAGGCCGATGAACAGGCGTTTGCGGGCTTTTCTGATTTTCTTGGGTGCGTTCATTGTGGGGGTGATTGTATGGATATCCTGACGAGGCGTCTAGTACCGGAAAGTTGGGTGGAAGGGAATGAGTTTGTTGGGTTAAAAGGCTCGCCGACCTCCAACCGAATCAAGCAAGTACGATGGTTTTATCTGTTTCAAGGGCCAGTTGAGGGAAGAGATAAAAGGAGAGAGCGAGCACACAAAAAAACACGTCGGAAGGCATGATTGCTGAAAAGTTTTGGTGGGGGAACAGGGGGAACCTGTTTCAAAAGGTTCCCCCTGTTTTTTCATTAATTGCAGAGCAGCAGGCGGTCGGCGATCTCCATGGCGGCGCGGCGTCCGGCCCCCATGGCGGAGATGACCGTGGCCGATCCGGTGACGATGTCGCCTCCGGCGAAGACGTTGGGAATGGAGGTCTCTCCGGTTTCCTCGTTCGCCTTGATGTAGCCCCACTTGTTGAGCTCCATGTCCGGCGTGGCGTCCAGCAGGATCGGGTTCGGGCGCGTGCCCACGGCGATGATGGCCATGTCGCACGGCACCTCTTCGGTGGCCCCTTCGATGCAGATAGGACTGCGGCGGCCGGACTCGTCGGGCTCGCCCAGTTCCATCTTCTGCACGGTCATGGACACCAAGTTGCCCTGGTCGTCGCCGTTGAAGGCCAGCGGGCCGCACAGGGCCTTGATCTCGATGCCTTCCTCGATGGCGTGGTGCAGTTCTTCCGCGCGTGCGGGCATTTCATCCTGCGTGCGGCGGTAGACGATGGAGACTTTGTCCGCCCCCATGCGCTGGGCGGTGCGCGCGGCGTCCATGGCTACGTTGCCGCCGCCGAGCACGACCACGTTCCTGCCCATGTAGGTGGGGGTGTCGAAATTGGGGAAGTTGTAGGCCCGGCCGAGGTTGACGCGGGTCAGGTACTCGTTGGCCGAGAACACGCCCACCAGGTTTTCGCCCGGGATGTTCAGGAAGCGGGGCAGGCCTGCGCCCACGCCGATGAAGATGGCGTCGTAGCCTTCGTCCAGCAGGTCCTGAATGGTGATGGTCTTGCCGCCCACCCAGTTGGTGACGATTTCCACGCCCAGGTCCTTGAGTGCGGACACTTCCTTGGCCACGATGTTCTTGGGCAGGCGGAATTCGGGGATACCGTAGATGAGCACGCCGCCCGGCTCGTGCAGGGCTTCGAAGACCTTGACCTTGATCCCTCTGGAGGCCAGGTATCCGGCCACGGTCAGGGAAGCCGGACCGGCGCCGATACAGGCCACCTGGAGGTCGTTGCGTTCCACGACGCAGGCGTTGGCGCCGGTGACTTCCTCACAGGAGTCGGCGGCGATGAAGGTGTCGGCCACGAAGCGCTCCAGACGGCCGATGGCCACCGGCTCGTGCTTTTTGCCGAGAATGCACTTGCCTTCGCACTGGTTTTCCTGCGGGCAGACGCGTCCGCAGACTGCGGGCAGGGCGTTGGTGCCCAGGATGGTGCTGTACGCGCCTTCCAGGTCGTCCTCGCATATCTTGGCGATGAAGGTCTTGATGTCGATCGACACGGGGCAGCCCTGCTGGCACAGGGGTTTTTTGCACTGCAGGCAGCGTCGGGCCTCTTCCATGGCCTGCTCCTTGGTGTAGCCAAGGGCGACTTCCGTGAAATTCCTGATGCGTTCGGCCGCCGGTTGCTCGGGCATGGCCACGCGCGGGCCCACTGCCGACGGCTTCTTGGGAGCGTTAGTGGCCATGACAGCGACAGCCTCCGTTTTTATAGTGATCCATGGATTTTTCCTCTTGGCCGCGGAACTGCCAGAGGCGGGACTTGAGTTCGCCGAAATCGACTTTCTGGCCGTCGAATTCGGGACCGTCCACACAGGCGAATTTGGTCTCGCCGCCCACGGTGCAGCGACAGGCGCCGCACATGCCGATGCCGTCCACCATGATGGAGTTGAGGCTGACGGTGGTCTTGACGCCGAAGGGCTTGGTGACCTTGGCGACGGCTTCCATCATGGGCACGGGGCCGATGGCGACCACTTCGGAAACGGTCTTGTCCTCTTCCAGGCGCTTTTGGAGCACCTCGGTGACGAAGCCCTTGTGCCCCACTGAACCGTCGTCCGTGGCGACCAGGACCTCGGGGCAGAAGCCGTCCAGTTCGCATTGAAACAGAAGCAGGTCCTCGGTGCGCGCGCCGATGATGGCCACCACGTGGTTGCCCGCTTCATGGTGTCCCTTGGCGATGTGGTGCATGGCGGCGATGCCGGTGCCGCCGCCCACACAGATGACGGTGCCCTGCTTTTCGATGTGGGTGGCTTTGCCCAGCGGGCCGCAGACGTCCAGGATTTCGTCGCCCTCGGAGAGGTCGTTGAGCTGTGCCGTGGATTTGCCCACCACCAGATAGACTATGGTAATGGTGCCTGCTTCACGGTCCTTGTCGGCGATCGTCAGGGGAACGCGTTCACCCTGTTCGTCGATGCGAAGGATAACGAAGTTGCCGGGTTGAGCTTTTTTCGCGATTTGCGGAGCGTCGATGACCAAGAGCGATGTCTGGCCGGGGATGAGCTCCTTTTTTTGCAAGATCTTGTATCCCATGCTGTTTGCCTGTCCTGAAATTGGGGGTTGAAAAGTGCCGACCGGAAGGCCGGGGTTGTTTGGTACAAACTCAAATGCCTCTTGTCAAATGGCTCCTGGATGGCTATGATATTTGCAACTGATGCATCAGCCTTTCCGATGGACCGGAAAGGTGACCGCAAGTCCCTTCTGGAGTGAGGGCGGCGCCAGCCGCAGGGACTGCCGGGCTTCACAGGCCGCGCCTTGGTTTCTTTTCAGAAACCGGGCCAGAGGATTGAGGTTCAACCATGAACGTCGATGCCATCCGGCAGTACCAATACACCCAGTCCATTCCCCAGGAAAGAGGAAATGGCGTCGCCGATGGGCGGGACGCGCCCCAGGCGCGGATCAAGCGCCGCACCATGGGCCTTTCCCTTGGCAAGCTCGGCATCGAACTGTCTTCCAGCGACGTGGAACTGGACTCTTCTCTTTCTCCCGAAGCCGTCGAGACCCGCCGCAAGGCCAACGCTTTTGACGCGGAGCGTCAGGTGGGTAGCTTGCGCGCCCAGGTTGCCCGGCAGGCCGTGGCTTCCCGGCAGGCCGCTCTTGGAAGCGCCGAAACCAGCTCGACATCCGTATTCCGCCGGGGCATGGCCGCCTACAACAACAGCGCCCAGCCTGAATCCCCTCTTCCGGGCACCCTTTTTCAGGCCGCAGTCTGAGCCCGCGAAAGACCTGAAAGGGTTTTCGTTGAAGTTTTCCGTGAAATTCCAAAAAAATTCAGTTGCTCCCTTGTCTTGCCTTTTGCCTGGTGATAATTATTTTCAACTGTGTCGCGTTGAAAATTTACACTGGAGTTCGGCATGAACAGGGTTCAAGCGAATATAAAAGGAATGCATTGCGCCGCATGTTCCTCCCGTATTGAACGGGTGGTTGGCGGCATGGACGGCGTCGAAGCCGTGAACGTCAATTTGGCCGCAGAGAGCATGAATCTGAGTTTCGACCCGGAGCAGCTCGGTCTGGAACAGGTGGGCGACCGCATCAAGGGCCTTGGGTTCGAGGCGGAATTCCTTTCCGACAGATCGACCCTGGATCTGGCCATCGGCGGCATGCACTGTGCGGCCTGCTCCGCGCGCATCGAGCGAATCGTTTCCGGCCTGGACGGTGTGGAAAACGCCGGTGTGAATCTGGCGGCCGAAACCGGCTCCTTCACGTTCGACCCGTCCGTTATCAGCCGCCGGGACATTCGCAAGGCCATTCATGACGCAGGCTTCACCACGGAAACGCAGAGCGCCGGGACGTCGCGTTTCGAGGCCAGACGTAAAGAGGCGGAGGAACGGCTGCGCCGTCAGAGGACGGAACTTGTTCCCGCTTTTCTTTTCGCCCTCCCGCTGTTGGTTCTCAGCATGGGGCATATGTGGGGCATGCCGCTGCCGTCCTGGATCGATCCCTTCATGCAGCCGCTCACTTTCGCCCTGGTTCAACTGGGCCTGACCCTGCCCGTGGTCTGGTCGGGCAGGAGGTTTTATACCCAAGGCATCCCGGCCCTGCTGCGGGGCGGGCCGAATATGGATTCCCTGGTCGCCGTGGGCACGGGCGCGGCCCTGGCCTATTCTCTGTGGAACACCCTGGAGATCGCTCTTGACGTGGAACCCGTGGAGCGGGCCTTTGATCTTTATTTCGAATCCGCTGCCGTGCTCATCGCCATGATTTCTTTGGGCAAGTATTTCGAGGCCCGGTCCAAGCTCAAGACTTCGGACGCCATCCGGTCGCTCATGAAGCTGGCCCCGGACACGGCCACCCTGGTGACCGAAGAAGGCGATCTGGAGATTCCGGTGGATGACGTGGAGCCGGGAGACACCCTGCTGGTACGCCCAGGCGAACGCGTTCCCGTGGACGCGGTGGTGCTTTCGGGCCGTTCCCATGTGGACGAGTCCATGCTTACGGGCGAGTCCGTTCCCGTGTCCAAGGACGAGGGCGACGCTGTTGCCGGCGGCACCCTGAATACCACGGGGGCGCTGACCGTGCGCGCCGACCTAGTGGGCCAGGACACCATGCTGGCGCGCATCATCCGTTTGGTTCAGGAAGCGCAGGGCTCCAAGGCTCCCATCGCCAACCTGGCCGACCGCATCAGCTACTATTTCGTGCCCTCGGTCATTGCTGTGGCTCTTGTTTCCGGGCTGCTCTGGTATTTCCTGGGCGGTGAGAGTTTTCCGTTCAGCCTGCGCATTTTCGTGGCCGTCATGGTCATCGCCTGCCCTTGCGCCATGGGGTTGGCCACGCCGGTGTCCATCATGGTGGGAACCGGGAGGGGGGCGCAACTGGGCGTACTCATCAAAAGCGGGCGCGCCCTTCAGGAGGCCGGAAAGATCGACGCCGTGGTTTTCGACAAGACCGGTACCTTGACCCATGGCCGGCCCGAGTTGCTGGAAACCGTCACCTTTCGCGGCATGGACCGGGCGGAGGCTCTGCATCTGGCGGCCATGGCCGAGGCCCAGTCCGAGCACCCTCTGGCCCAGGCCCTGCTGCGAGCGGCGGCTCAGGAAGGAATACAGGCGGGCGCGCCGGATTCCTTCGAGGCCGTTCCCGGCCGGGGGCTGCGCGCCGTTGCCGGTGGCCGACAGGTGCTCATGGGCAACCGTGAATTCATGGAAGAAAGTAACGTCGCAGACACCGTGGACGCGGCCGTCCAGGCGGCCGACCCTCTGTCGGCCAGGGGTATGACCGCCCTGTACATGGCTGTGGACGGGAGTATGGCCGCGGTGTTCGGCATCGCCGACAAGTTGCGTGATGAAGCGCCGGGGGTCGTTTCCCGGTTGCACGACATGGGTCTCAAGGTCATTATGCTCACCGGCGACAATCGGGCCACGGCAGAGGCTGTGGCTCGACAGGCGGGCATTGACCGGGTCATCGCCCAGGTGTTGCCGGACCGTAAGGCCGAGGAAGTGGAAAAGCTCCAGGCCGAGGGCCTCAAGACCGCCATGGTTGGAGACGGCATCAACGACGCTCCGGCCTTGGCCTTGGCCGACCTGGGCATGGCCATGGGCTCCGGCATCGATGTGGCCGTGGACTCCGGGGACGTGGTGCTCATGAAGGGCGATCTGACCGCGCTGCTCACGGCCTTAGGCCTGAGCCGGACCACCATGAACAACATCAGGCAGAACCTGTTCTGGGCGTTCGCTTTCAATACCATAGGCATTCCGGTCGCCGCCGGGGTGCTGCACGCGTTCGGCGGTCCCACGCTCAACCCCATGATGGCGGGAACGGCCATGGCCCTGAGTTCGGTGACCGTGGTGTCCAATGCCCTGCGGCTGCGGTTCTACGGCGCCGAGTGACGGGAGATTTCCTTCCGGCTGCGACTTTTGTTTCAAGGAATTTGATAAGGATTAAACATAGGAGATATGAGATGGCTGAAGTGAAAGTGAAAGGCATGAGCTGCCAGCATTGCGTGAAGTCCGTGACCGACGCCCTCGGCGGTCTGGATGGCGTGGTCAATGTCAACGTGGATCTGGACAGCGGCATCGCCAAGTATGACGAAGAAAAACCGGTCTCACAGGACATTGTGAAAGAGGCGATCAAAAAAATCGGATTCGACGTGGAAGGATAGTTTTGCCGGGGCGTTGTCCCTGCATTTCGTCAATGGGCCAAGTTCTCTTGAATTCTGGCGTTTCCACGAGGATAAAAAAGCGGTCGGGCAAACCTGGCCGCTTTTTTCATGAAAATAAAAAAACGGCATACGGAGTTTCACATTGTTCAACAGGCAAAGGCTTCCAAAGAGGATGATCCCCTTTGGCCGCCGGAGACGTTTCTTTGAAATCCCTATGATATTGCGAGCACTGCATCCAGAACGATCTGCTCGGTGGGTTCCTCTTTGGGGCGTTCGGAGAAACGTTTTTCCCTGAACAGGCTTGAGATGTCCATGGTCGGGGTCTCCAGGCCCACAAGGCAGGCGCTGCACATGGTTCCCTGACCGTGGTCCATGAAGAAATCGTCTTGGTGGATGCGTTCGCCGCATAAGCAACAGTTTTTTTTCATGACAGTGACCTCCAGGGGGTGTTCATCTATTTGACGCTCTGGAAATCCCTTCAAGTTATATGCCGATTGCGGCAAGAATATAATATATTAGATCTTCGCTGGCTTTTATGCTTACTTTCGGTCATCTTTGGTCAAGGATTAAAAATAGGTACGTTTTCGTGGTATGTGTTCATGCATATGGTGGAAAGGGCGATCCACAAAAGCACGAAGGCGGGGGTAAGGCATTTTTTTCCGGTTTCGGGAGAGAGTTGATGCGACGTATTGTCAGGACCCTTGCGGCTTTGGTTGTGGTGCTTGCCTTTATAGCGAACGCCGGTTTCGCCCATGCGGTCAGCCAGACCCTCCGTTTTGACCGGCTGACCACCGAGGACGGTCTTTCCCAGTCCCATGTGCTGTGCATGATTCAGGATTCCAAGGGATTCATCTGGATCGGCAACTATTCGGGCCTCAACCGCTACGACGGCAATGAAGTGGTGGTGTTCAGGAACATCCTCGACGATCCCCGCTCTCTTTCCGACAACAACATCCGTGCGCTGCTCGAGGATTCCAAAGGCGCCCTGTGGGTGGGCACCAAAACCGGAGGACTGAACCGGTATGACCGGAAAACCGGCACATTCAAGGCCTACAAACACGATCCCACAAATCCCGGCAGCATTTCCGGCAACTCCGTGCGCGCCCTGTACGAGGACGGCAAGGGAACTCTCTGGGTAGGCACATTCAACGGACTGAACCGGTTCGATCCTGACACCGAGACCTTCACCAGCTACAGGAATGACCCCGGTAATCCGGACAGCATCAGCAACAACGAAATTCGGGTCATTGCAGAGGACCTTTCCGGAACCCTGTGGGTGGGAACCGAACACGGCCTGAACAGATTCGATCCGGGCACAGGAAGCTTCACCCGATACATGGCGGGCGAGAATGGGGCCAAAGGGCTCCGTCACGATCTTGTTTTGAGCCTTTTTGCGGAACGGCCCGGTGAACTTTGGGTGGGGACGGAGGAAGGCGGGCTGCATCTCATGGACATCGAATCCGGCGTCTTTGAACCCTCTTTGGATCCCCTTGAAGTGGACGCCATCTACAAGGACAGCCGTAATTTTTTCTGGGTGGGCACCGAAGACGGACTGGCCTTGCGCAAGCCGCGTAAGGACGGTTCCGGCAAGTGGGATTTCGAGTTCTACCGCAACAATCCGTTTGATGACCGCAGTCTGAGCAACAACGAAGTGCGGGTGATTTTCGAGGACCTCTCCGGAGTGCTTTGGGTGGGGACCTATGCCAACGGCGCTTCCAGGCTTTCGCCCAAGGTTCAGTCCTTCGGCCTCTATCGGCACGAGCCATGGAACGTAAACAGTCTGGCCGGTCCGGTGGCTCCCTTTGTCTGGAGCGAAGGGGATATTTTATGGGTCGGCAACCTGAACAACGGCCTCAACCGGGTGGACCGTTCCACAGGCGAAATTACCCGTTTCAACGAGGAAAACGGCGGCCTGCCCAGCAACAAGATCAACTACGTGTTCGGCGACTCCAGGGGCATGCTCTGGGTAGGGACACAGAATTCCGGCCTGGTGGCCATGGACAGGGCCACGGCCAAGGTGGTCAAGGTCTACCGCCACGACCCCGAGGACGACACCAGCCTGAGCATGGACAATGTCTGGTATATCTATGAAGACAGGGAAGGAACCCTGTGGGTGGGCACCAGCAAGCGCGGACTGAACAAATTCAACCCGGAAGCCGAGACGTTCACCCGTTACCTGCATCACGATGACGATCCGGAAAGCCTCAGCCACAACCGCATCCGCAACATCTTCGAGGACAGTAAGGGGAATTTCTGGATCGGCACCAATGCCGGGCTGAATCTCTTTGACCGCGCCACGGGAAAAGCACGGCACTGGGAGCACGACCCGTCCGACCCCAACAGCATTTCCAATGACCGGGCCACGCCCATAGTGGAAACTCCGGACGGCGGCATTTGGGTGGGCACGGACAAGGGACTGAACCGTTTCGATGTGGCCGCCGGCACCTTCAAGCGGTATACGGTCAAAGACGGGCTCAGGAACGACTCCATCCAGGGATTGGTGGTGGACAGACGCGGTACGCTTTGGGCCAGCACCTACAAGGGTATTTTCAAGATGAACCCGGCGACCGGCGAGGTGCTCGATTTCGATGTCAAGGACGGACTGCAGGGCAATGAATTCTGGATGAACGGCTACACCCGCACCGAGAAGGGTGAAGTGGTTTTCGGAGGCACCCAGGGGGTCACGGTTTTCGACCCTGAAAAGATAAAGCTGAACACGGTACCGCCGCCCGTGGTCATCACCGGGCTCAAGGTCATGAACAAACCTGCCGAGTTGGCAGAGAACATCACCGAAACAAAGGAGATCACTCTCTCCTACAAGGACCGCTTCTTTGCCTTCGCCTTTGCGGCGCTGGATTACAACAATCCTTCGGAGAACCGCTTCCAGTACATGCTTGAAGGTTTCGACAAGGAGTGGGTCGATTCGGGCACGGTTCAGACCGCGACCTACACCAACTTCGACCATGGTACGTACACCTTCCGGGTGCGCGCATCCAACAGCGACGGTGTCTGGAATGAAGAGGGCGCTTCCGTCCGGGTGATCATCACGCCTCCCTTCTGGAAAACCTGGTGGTTCAGATCGTTGGTCATACTGGTTTTCGTGGTGGGCATCTGGCTGGGCATCAAGTTGCGTCTGCGCGCCACCGAGGCTCAGAAAAAGACCTTGGGCGAACTTGTGGAAAGTAGAACCGAAGACCTTCGTCTCGAAGTGGAGGAACACAAGAACACCTCGGAACAGCTTCGGGTGGCCAAAGTGGCCGCCGAAGAGGCCAACGCCTCCAAGAGTGTGTTCCTTTCAACCATGAGCCATGAGATCCGCACGCCGCTCAATGCCATCATCGGCACCGCCGACCTGCTGGGTGAGACCCAGATCACCAGCCAGCAGATGCGCTATGTGGAACTGCTGCAGAGCTCAGGTGAGACCCTCCTGGCCATTATCAACGACATTCTCGATTTTTCCAAGATTGAAGCGGGCCAGATCGAGCTGGAAAACATCCGCTTCCCCCTGCGGGACGAGGTGGAAAGCGCAGCCGCAACCCTGGCTTCCCAGGCACACGCAAAGGGCCTGGAACTCATATGCCGTGTGGCTCCGGGGGTGTCCGAAAACGTGGTGGGCGATCCCACTCGTCTGCGCCAGATTCTGCTCAACCTGCTCGCCAATGCCGTGAAGTTCACGGAAACGGGGGAGGTGCAACTTTCCGTGGAGCCTGCCCCGGCTTCCATGGGCGTCGACACCCTGTTGTTCTCCGTGCGCGACACCGGGGTTGGGATTGACGCCAAGAAGCTCGAAGCCGTGTTCGATCCGTTCCTGCAGGCCGACAGCTCCACCACCCGCCGTTATGGCGGAACCGGTTTGGGGCTGGCCATTTGTCGCCAGCTGGTCAAGCTCATGGGCGGCCGTATCTGGGTGGAAAGCGAGCCCGGCAAAGGGGCGGATTTCCACTTCACGGCTGTCATGCCCAAGGCATCCGACTCCAAGTCGCAGCCTGCGCCCGAGCTTTCCGGCAGCAGGGTGCTGGTGGTGGACGACAATAACAGCAGCCGCAATGTGCTTTCCGAATGCCTGGCCGCATGGGGGGCAAAGGCTGATGGGGCCAGGGACGGCGAGACGGCTCTGGAACTGTTGCGCCAGCACGGTTTGGACGCCTATTCCCTGTTGTTCATCGATCAACTGATGGCCGGTATGGACGGTTTGAGCCTTGCCAAGAGAATTCGTGCCGAATTCGAGGGGATGATGACCCCCATAGTCATGCTCACGCAGGGGTATGTGGATTGCCAGGATATGTTCCCGCAGCTGGGTATCAACAGCTGCTGCCAGAAACCCCTGAAGCGCAGGGAGTTGATTCGGGCCGTGTTCGAGGCTACCGGCGAAGGCAATATCACAGGAGCGGCAAATGCCCATCATTTGGAGAAGCTTTTGCCGCCGTTACGTATTCTTCTGGCCGAAGACAATCCATCCAACCGTGAGATCGTCAGGCTTTACCTCATGAATTCCCCAGTGAAGCTGGACATGTCCGAAGATGGCGAACAGGCGGTGAATCTGTTCAGGGAAAACGAATACGACATTGTGCTTATGGACATGGAAATGCCGGTGCTGGACGGTTATGCGGCCACCGAGGCCATGCGGGCCATGGAAAAGGAGGTCGGGAGGAAGCATACGCCCATTATCGCCCTGACTGCCCACTCCTTTGCCGAGCATCGCGAGCGTTGTCGCCGGGTTGGGTGCGACGATTACCTGGTCAAGCCGGTCAAGAAGATGACTCTGCTGGACGCCCTGGCCAAGCATGCCGGAGGGGACGCCTTGACGGCCGACGCCCGGCCACAGGAAAAGGTCAACGAAACTTTCCGAGAGCTCATAGGGCCGTTTATCGAGCATACCCGGGACGATTGCAAGGACATGGAGGATGCACTCATACAGCTCGATTTCCCGGTGGTGCGGCGACTCGGCCACAAGGTGGGCGGCGCAGCCTACGGCTTCGGGCTCAAGGGGCTCGGCCGCCTGTGCAAGGAGATTGAACTTCTCGCCGACGCCAAGGACGAGTCGAGCCTGCGTTTGTGCTTGGCTGACGTTTATCGTTATCTGGATAAAGTCCAAGTCATTTATGAATAGGAACGTCTCCGGCGACTTTGGAGCATGGAATTGAAAACGCCCGGCGGCCTGATGGTCCGCCGGGCGTTTTCCGGATAAATCTCAGCATGTACTACGATACGCTCAAGACAAGGGCGAAGACGTGTCGTACCTGAGCGCAAGCGTTAGAGCCGTACGATGCTTCCTGGCGTGGGCAAATTCTACAGCTTGCTGAGCCCCTCAGCAATATCGGTGATAGTCGACCACTGAGCATGCTGTGTAGCGTTGTCATCGAATTTGATTTTCTTGTTGAATCGCTCTTCGAGTTTGAAATAGAGATCCATCATATCAAGAGAATCAAGGCCTTGTTCCAACAGGCTTTTGTTCTCATCGAGAGCTTGCACATCGAGTCCCTCGGCTTCCATTTCTTCCAAAACTTCAAATATTTCTTTTCGATAATCTACCATGGTCATGTTCTCCTGATAATTACTGAGGCGATACTGAGGCCCACTCCAAACCCGCAGAGTGCAATGGTGTCTTGGTCGCCGTCAAGGTACTGTTTGAGTCCGAAGGGAATGCTCGAAGAGACGGTGTTTCCGTAGCTTCCTGCAAAAAAAGGCAGTGCTTCAGGTTTTATGGACAGAGATTTCCGCAAGCTATCCAGCATGAACCTGCTTCCCTGATGCAGAATGAACAGGTCAACGTCTTCAAAGGAGCAGTTGTTGGCCTTGAGGCACTGTTTTAATGTTTTCGGAACATTGCGCATGGAGAAGTTGAAGATTTCCCTGCCGTCCATATGAATCGTGCCGCAAGGTTCTTTTGTGAGTGCGTCAGCTTTTCTTCCGATGGTTGCAAAAGTCGCCTTGTGCATGGTGAATACGGGAGCTTTGGAGAGATAGGTGACTGTCGCGCCATCTCCGAACAAAAGTTGTGTATTTTTGTCTTTGGCTTCTAAGTGCGGTGAGTATGGGTCACAGGTAAAGACGAGACCTGACGTCAAGCCGTTACGCTCCATGAAGGCTTCAACAAGAGTCAGGGAATATACGTATCCCGAACAGCCCAAAGCGATGTCGAAACTGGCGCAACTCTCGGAAAGGCCGAGTCGTTCCTGCAGCATTGCACTGGCTTGGGGAAGGGCCTTGTCTCCATTTTGTGTGCAAACGCAAACGACATCAATATTATCAATATCGGCAGAGTGGCTTTTCTCCAGATCCGCGAAAGCACCGGCACACATGTCGACTACGCTTTCATCCGCATTCTTTCGCGCCAGAGAGGAAAATCCCGTCTTGCGCTGAATAAACGCGTCATCGACGTCGAATCTGCTTTTGAGGCTCGCCGTATCTATTCTTTCAGCGGGCAGATAGAGTCCTATGTCAGTGATTCCAATCATGGCTTTTCAACCTTTGTGAAGACCGTACTCCCGGCTTTCACTCCGTTCATCAAAAGTTGCGTCTTGATCATTTTGTTGGCGATGACACTGATCACCCTGCATTGTATTTCTGGCTTGCAGTCGGCTTGAGCAAAGGGGTTATCCATATCCAGTGCGGCAAGAATCCACGCCTGACCTTTCTCCGGGGGGGAAAGTTCCTGTATGAGCCGTTTGTTCAGTGCGACGGTGACGGCGAAAAAACGTTTTGGGTCGTATTCGTTGATGCGGCCTGTTTTCTCGTTGGGCAGGATTTCGCAAGGTTCCATGAGCTGCTTCTCGTCGTCGTCGATGCGGGAGGCGACGGGAATATCGGTTTCCCTGAGGCCGAGAGTGATTTTGCCCCCATCCGTCCTGAGGGTGAATATCCCCTGATGAGCCTGCTCGACGCGATCCTTGTCGAGGAGATAAAATTCGCCCTGTGAACGGAGGAAAGAACGGAATTTGACATTCAGTGAATGACATTCTTCCTGCGAGAAGTGGGGAAGAATCCGCCCTAATTCATCAATCAATTGTGAACTTTGAAGGTAGGTTCTACTACCCCAGAATGGGAGATTGGTGTGCATTTTGCTCATAGCGGTCATTTTCTGTACGGGCGGGTCTTGGGGGGGGTGTCCAGCCAGCAATAGATGTCTTGCGAATACATTTTTACGCAATGTTTGTAAAAGTCGGCGAGGTTGTATGCGGCCACCTTGCCCCTTCCCAGTTCGACTTCCTGAAGACCTGTAAAGCTGCCCATAGTCTTTTTGTTCAGGTTTTTTTTCAATTCGCATTCGCGATACCAAACATAGAGATAGAACGGCTCAATTTTGATTTCGCCGTCTCTCGTCACAGGCTGCATGAATTCTTTCACATAGCGATAAGGGACTCCCATCATGAATTCAACATGATGTACAGTGGTGCAGCTGTAGTTAGGCGGTATTCCGATACTGACGAGCTTGGCCCCCATGTCGATCATGCGGGCTTTGGGGGTTTCCGGTCCAAAGCCATGCCGAGCTACTTCCTTGCAGATGGTCGCAGCGTTTTTCCCAATGGCCGTGTATGAAAGAAAGGGGTGAAAGCTTCTGATCGTTCCAGGCAGTTTGCGGATGTGTTCCGCCAGCACCCCCAACTCGCTGGGAGTGGTGGCCGGGTCGAAGACCTTGTCCGTGTTGCAGAAGCTGATGTTCGACGTCGGGGTGACGATGGTTCCCTCTGCATGCCCTACAACAGATGCCAGGGCGTTGTACCAGTCTTGTGGGAGCTGCCTGAATCCCTTGTCGTAGGTTCCCAAATAGCGCAGGTCGGCGCGTACAAGGACGGTGTCACCCTTTTTTATGCCCAGCTGCGTCAGGGTATTTTGAATGTCATTGTAGGAATACATCAACGGTCCTGCTTTTCGGGCTGGCTTTGGCTGTCCTCACTTCGAGTATTGCGGAAACGTATCGACGCTTCTCCGGGAACGCCGTTTTCGACAGAAATCCGGCAGGCGGTCGTGTTGAAATAATCATCGTTCGTCGCCAGACCGATCGCCTCAAGAGTGTTGAGTGGGATCGAGTCGATATCGAATATAAAGCTCCAGTGGGTACGTCCCTGGCGGTCCAGGTTCTCATGGAGGTACCGGCCGTCAAGTGTTTTGAAGCAGAGCCATGGCTGAGGCCCCCAAACTGGTTTGTCCGTTTTGATATCCAGCCTGTTGCCGCTCCAGGATATGTCGAAATGGACAGGGGGCTCGGCGTGTAGCGTTTCAACACGACGGATGGCGTCCACCGCATTGGCGTGGCGGATCTTCACGTCCGGGTAGTCCCGCTGTATTTCGCGTATCATGTCCATGTAGGAGGCTATCTGGGGACGCATTTCCTTTTGGTCATGGTTTGTAACCGAAAGTATGGTGGGACAATTTCCCCCGGTCTGTTCGAATGCTTCACGTATTTCCTCCCTCGTTATGGGGCGGACGCGGGCATCGAGGTTCAGGCAGCGCGCGATGTACCGCTTCATGGTCCCCGGGGTTTGGTAGTCGTACCAGTCCGGATGGTAGGTCCCCCACTGGGCCGGAGCACGACGCCAGTCTCCGAACCTGCCGTCGCAGACGTCTTTTTGCAGAGCATCTTCAGCCCTTTCCCGGATCGCCTGATTCCCATAGTCCACAGGAATCCACATTTCAAGAAAAAGGTTGATATCCGGGCGTTCGCAATGGAGCCCGGGCCGAAAAGCCGCGGGGAAATCCAGATGATCGATCAGGCGGCGGCTTATGGATTCAATATGAAGGTTTGTGAAGCTGTAGTTACATGCGGCCCTGTTGGCCGCACGGGAAAAGGGAACCGGATGAAAATGCCAGTAAAGGGCGTCCTGCCGGGGGGAGTGGCGGTTGAACATTTCCAGGTAATGTTCGTAAATGGAATGGAAGCCCAGAGCCCGCTGGCGTGGGTTGGTCTCAAAACCGACGTGATCCATGACGAACCATGAGAAGGTATAGCCGTTACCGAAGTCGTCGACATGCGTTTTTCTCCATTCCTCCGACATCAGTTCGTCCAGCATGGCATCGACTTCCGTCCATGTGCTGTTGTAGCTCAGCCGTTCGTCGGAGACAAAATCCATGACCACGTCCTTGAGTTGGTCAGGGATGTCTTCTCCTCGTTTGAGGCGGGCCAACTGTTCTCTCGAGGGTTTGAACTCAAGTCCGAACGTGGCCTTCACTCTTTCGAAGGTGGCGGTTAATGATTCATAAAGAGGGCCCTCGGTATCAACGCAATGGACGAGAATTATTTCTTTCATACTGACTTTGACTGAATGGTTTTCGTTGTTTGGCGAGTCAGATGGATGGGGGCTTGACTTGGAGCGTGCCTTTTCCATCTACAGGGGCAGGAGCAAAGCTGCTGGGCGTGATTGATTATGTCACAATCTGGATTTGTATTTAGAAGAAATTTTTTACTCTTATTTTAATGGATGGTCTTGCGATTAATGACCAACTATAGATCAAGTTAAACGTAAAATACTTTATCAAAAAGAGTTCTCCTTGTCGACCACCCAAGCCGCGCCACAGTGGTGCTGTATAGGGGCGGGGAGGATATTTGGTTATGCCGTGATGGTATGTGCCTGCCTGGATGTTCCACCCTCTTTCCCCGTTTTGAGAGATTCCTTGAGTGAGGAGTAAAGGACCAGGTATTGGTCGGCGACGATGTCCCAGGAGAACTGCCTGGCGCGTTCAAGTCCTGCTTTGCGCAGGGCTTGGAGGGACTTTCGGTCTCGGGTAAGTGTGGCAAGCGCGCGGATCATCTCATCCGTGTCGTCTACGGGGACCATGACTCCGTATTTTCCGTGTGCGACCACATCGCGGCAGCCGAGACAATCGGTGGTGACGACCGGCGTACCCGCAGCCATGGATTCCAGGAGCACCCGACCGAAGGTTTCAATCCGCGAAGGAAAGAAGAACAGGTCAGCCATGGCGTAGATTTCGACGAGTTCCTCGGGCGGCATGTGCTCGAAATCGAGGACGCCATTTTCGGCCTTCGGAGTGATGCTGGGCACAGTCCGCACCCGGTCGAGAAGTTGCTTTTCTTTCAGTTGCGGCCTGAGCGCCTCGGAATTCTGGCCCACTACGAGCCATTTGAAGTTCATCCCTTGCCTTACAAGCGCCGCAGCTACGGTTGGAATGAGATCGAAGCCTTTTTTGGGGTGATTGCGCCCTACGGTGACTATGAGGAAATCATCGGGTTTGATGCCATACCCGCCTCGGCATGAGGGGATGTCGCGTTCTTTGGCAAAGTGGTCGGCATTGATACCGTTGGGGATGACCTTGATGCGTTCCTGTGGAACTCCGAGTCCCAGCAGTTCATCGGTGACGCTGTCCGTGAGCGCTATGACTCGGTCCATGCGGCCGAGGACTGCCCGGATTTTTTTGTCAAGCACCGGGTCGAGACGCATGCCATAGCTGATTTCAGGCATTGCCTGAATGTCGTCGCCATGGGTGCGCAGCACCAGGGGAACCTTTCCGCTCAGATTGGAAACCAGCTCTCCTTCGGGGTAAGCTCCCATGACTTGCCAGACATCGTATCCGTGCCGTCTCTGTTGCCGCTCGAACCATCGACGAAGAAGCGATGGACACCGTTTGAACACGGACATGCTTTTCCATGGCAGTGGGCGATAGTTGAACGGGGCCTGCTTGTAAAAATTTCCATTTTTCCGGGCTTCACGGTCTGAGATGTAAAGCGTTACCTGGTGCCCTTTGCGAGCAAGGGCGTTCAGCAGGTTGTAGGTGAATATTTCGTATCCGCCCGCCTTGAGCAGAGATTCCGAGATGATGCTGGCTATGTTCATGGTGTTACCTGTAATGTGCCTCAGTTATGAGAAACGCCACATCTTTTTGGTATGTGCCGGATGAAAAAGTAGCATTCCGGAGCGGAGAAAGCTACCACGCTTGAGCCGGTTGAAGCAGGCGCTTTGGGCTTGCTTCATTTGTTGGGCATGACTACAGCTTTTGGTGAACAGATATCGTCGTTGAAGATTGGGGATGCCCCATATAAGTGTTTCAACAGTTGGTTTGGTCTGTGTTGGTTTGGTCTGTTTCGAAAAGCCTGAGATGGAGTTTTCCTTTTGAAGTGTTTGTATATCATAGGTGCCAGATACGATCTCAAGTTTCATGCCACATATGTTGCCCCGGCTTTGTCCGCCGGGCATGAGGTGGAAGTGTGGGAGACTATGGATATTTTTACCCCGGTGTCTGCAAAGAAGTACCGGCCGGACGCACCGGCGGGCGCCTGCCCCTGGAAGAGCTTTGCCAGGCTGGAGTCTTTGAGCCGGGCCATCGGTCAAGTGGGAAAAGATGTGCTGGTCATCAATCTGTTGCATTATGACAAGTGTACTCATGCGTTTTACAAAGCGTGCAGGAAGTTCGATGGCGTCATGATTTCTTTTCATCCCAAGAACTGTCCGTTGCCTGAAGATTCTCTGCGGAACATGTATTCACGGGATTTCAGCCTCAGGGCGTTGCGCAAGAATTTCGGTTCATTGAACAAGATAAAAAAGACGGTAGCCCTGTCTTCCTCCAGTCCTGCGGAGTTGGTTGGTGTTCGCAGTGTGAATGCTTTGGTCGTCAACAGCGTGAGGCCTCGCAAGTCTTGTTATCCCATTGGCCCGAAGACTCGGATGATCATGGTTCCGAGTATGGACTACGATGAGTTTGTGCGTTGGAGAAGGAGCGGGTCTCCTGGATCGGGGATTGTCCCTGACGGACGGCCTTTGGTGGCGTACATCGACAGCTTTTCCCCTCGTCATCCAGACTATCTTCGACGCCCCGGCCATCGTCGACCCATAACAGAAGAGGGTCTGTATCCTCACGTCCGCAAGCTGCTTGAAAAGTTTAAAAACTTGGGGATGCGCGTTGTTGTCGCTGCTCATCCCCGAGCCCAGAGGGAAGGCTGGCTGGAGTATTATGACGGTTTTGAACTGGTGCAGGGAAAGACATTGCCGCTGACCTCTGAAGCCGATCTGGTTGTTAATATGTACAGCACGGCGATCAGTTTTGCCGCTTTGTTGGGAAAGGCGATACTGACCGTAACCACTGATGAATTCGAGACCTATCGTTTGGGAGGAATCATCAGGCATTACGCAGAATTGTTCGGCACCCGGTTGATCAATATCAGCGGAGAATACGATCTGGATCCGGGAATGGACATGAAGGTCGATGCCGAACGGTATAGGCGGTTTCTGGAGGAATATGTCGTTCCGCCCGGAGTCAATATGGAGCTTACCTTTTGGGAGCAGTTGTTGCCGCAGCTGGAGGGTTTGCTGACGGACGGCTAGGCGGGGAAAAAGAGGAGGTCACCACGCAGTCCAGCCACCGTCTACCAGAAGGTTCTGGCCCGTTACGTAGGCAGAAAGGTCGCTTGCGAAATACAGTGCCGCACCTTTCATGTCCTCCTCGATTCCCATGCGTCCCAATGGCGTTTTCTTTTCGTATCGTTCGACGAATCGCTGCGGCTGATTGCGCCAGATTCCGCCAGGACTGATGGCATTGACCCGTATATTGGGAGCCAGGGTCGTCGCCAGCCACGTCGTTAGCTGGATGAGGCCGCCCTTGCTGGCTGCATAGGCTGCCGGGTTGCCCATTTGGGTGTCGTCGTAGAGCCTCCAGTCCGGGCCTGTGCAGCCGTACATGGAAGCTATGTTTATGATTGAGCCGTGGCCCGTCCTTTCCAGAAAGGGGGTTGCCGATTGGATCAGGGCGAAGCATGCCGTCAGGTTGACTTCGAAGGCCGCGCGCCACGCTTCTGTCCTCTGCTCCTTGAAGGGAGTCACCCAGCCTTCAAGATCGGAGGTCCCGACAAAGGCGGCACAGTTGACCAGTATGTCCAAGGAGCCAAAGTCCGTGACGGCTTTCTCGGGGAGTTCTCTTACCTGTGATTCTTCAGCTAGGTCGACATCGTATCCCGCTGTTTTGATCTGGAACTTTTCCTTGAGTGCCATCGCGACTTCTTCCGCGCTTCTTGCGTCTATGTCTGCAATGGCGATGGAACATCCTGCTTCGGCCAGTGCATCAGCAACGGCCTTGCCGATGTGGCCTGCGCCTCCGGTTATCAGGGCTGTTTTTCCTGAAAGATTCATGAGTTCTTGAATGGAGCGCATAATTTATCTCTTTGATTTGTAGGTAAGCAGAAATTCTGCGAATTTAAAATCGAATTCCGTGTCGATGTCCACTGCGCGTTCTTTTGGGATTTCCACGGCTTTTACCCGGCCCTGGAATATGTTGTCATGATTGAGGATGAATTGAGGGCTGCTGATATAGGCCACTGTGGTCATATCGAAAACCTCCGCTGCATCCTGCCGTCTGGATACTGATTTTTCGGGGGGCATGACTAAAGAGGCGTATCCCTGTTTATTCAAGGTGACCATGTTGAAGGAAGGATGGCGTTCCGCCTCGCGGACGGTAACGACCATGTCGCACCCGCCTTTCCGGTAAAGTTCAATGCATTTTCGGACGTCGAGTCCGGATCGTAGTGGAGAAGTGCAGGGCAGAGACACGAATATGTCGAAAGGATCGAGCTGGTTGATGGCATGCCTCCAAGCAAGCCATTCGGGAGTTTTGTCCGATGCAAGTTCCTTGGGGCGCATGAAGGGGACCTCGGCGCCATATTCCCTGCCCACCTCGGCTATCTCTTCGTCGTCGGTGGAGAGGATAACCCGGTCGATGAGCCCTGATTCCTTTGCGGCGCGCACTGCGTGTGCCACGAGGGGAATCCCCCCGAGTTTCATGATGTTTTTCCCGGGAAGCCCTTTGGAGCCCCCCCGTGCGAAAATAAATCCGATTATCTTCATTTTTTTTCGATCCAGGTTTGCTGCTGCGCAGCTTTCTCCGCTGCGGCTATCAGGGTAACCACATCCATGCCCTGCTCATACGTACACATATTTTCTGTCCGACCTTCCAGAAGCGCCCTCAACTGTGCCTCATAGGTTGTATCCCGGTATGTCGTAAAGGTCTCTTCCCTGTCGTTGACGGCAAGAGTCCCGCGGGTAAAGCTGCCATGCACTGTGAGCCCCTCGGCATTTATGGTGAAGCCGCGCGAGGCTTTTCGACACAGGTAGTCGAGGCTGACGCTGACGCAGGGGCAGTGGGCGGTTTCCAAAAGCAGGGAATAGGTATCGTCCGAAGATATTTCAAGCTCGCTGAACCTCCCTCCGATGGCAGTGACGCGCTTCCAGGAGCCCAGAAGCCACGTGGCCATGTCCAGCTCGTGGGAAAGATCACGCAGTACGCCTCCACCTTTGCATTTGTCGGCGGAGTAGCTGGTTCTGTAGTCCGTTCCCGGTCGCCAGTCCGGCAGGTACTGGCCGACATGGAAGCGTGCGTTGAGGATTTTTTTGCCTCTGAGGAGCTCGCGAGTTCGGATTATTATGGGGTGGAAACGAAGGTTGTAGGCAACAAAGGTGTCGCGATTTTTCAGTGGCGTATTCGTTTCGGATTTGTGGAAGAGAGGCTTTTCCACGAGGGTGGTGCCTCGGTACCCTTCCTTGTCCAGTGACGTCAGACTGGCGTGATGGACCGCCGTAGGGGTCGAGACGATGACAAGTTCCGGAAGCCAGTCAGAAAGTGCTTGAGCGATGGAGTTGAACCGCCGGAACGGACAGGACGGATTGCTTGTGGCGCAGGATATGTCGTGCCCCAAATCTTGGATGAGTTTTGCGTGTCGCGCACCGATGGATCCATACCCGATGATGAGAGTGTTCATGGTCAGGACTCATCCCTTGGGGCGAAGTGAAAGCAATAATCGGAATTGGCTTGGTCAAAATCTTGCTTCTGGCCGATGTCCATCCAGTATTCGTGAATGGGAAAGGCGGCCGTCTTTTTTTGGTCCTTTAGCAGTCCCTGAAATAGTGTCGGCATGTCCAGAAATCGGTTGTTGGGAATACCGCTGACCACTTCGGGGGAAAGAACATAGATTCCAGCATTGACGAAGAACTGGTAATGGGGTTTTTCCTCTATGTTCGTGATCATGCTGTTCTCGACACCGACCACTCCGAAGGGAACCTGCATGTCGAAGGTCCGGACGGCCATGGTGGCGCAGGAATTTTGCTCCGAATGGAATGCGAGCATTTTTCTGAAGTCGATGTTGGTCAGGAGGTCTCCGTTCATGACGAAAACAGGCTTAGTCGGTTTGTCGGGAAGCAGCCCCAGCGCTCCGCCCGTACCAAGCTTTTCCTTTTCTTCGAGGTACCTGATGTTGGCTCCAAATTGCGAGCCGTCGCCCAGGTAGGATTGGATCATTTTACCCATATAGTTGATGGAGATATAAAAGTTGCTGAAGCCCTGCTCAACGAACTGGCAGATGATGGTTTCCAGTATGGGCTTGTCTCCAATGTGCAACAGGGGTTTCGGGCAATTTTCCGTCAGAGGCCTGAGTCGGCTGCCGAGCCCGCCGGCCATGAGAACGACCCAGTTGTCCCATTTGGGAGGAGTGACCAATTGCAACAAGGTCTTGAGCCCCACAAGCTTGCCTTGCATATCGAGAATGGGAAGTTGGCGAAGCTTGAGGCGTTTCATCTTTTCCAGCAGTGCGGAATCGTCATCGTCGTCATGCCCGATGGAAAAGGATGTGCTCATGATTGTTTGGACATCGGAATCCAACGAGCGTCCGGCGAGAAGCCCGCGCCTGATGTCGCCGTCCGTGACGACGCCGACCAGCGTGTTGTCCTCCCTGACGATGAGGGCTATCTGCATTGTGGACGTGTTGAGCGATTCTGCCGCGTCCTGAATCGTCGCTCCGAGTGGAAGTTTCGCCAAATTCCAGTCTTTCATGTATTATTCCTCAAAATAGAGTGGGCAGATCATAGAATGACTTGATGATCCCGCCCGAGTATCGTTTGATCTGCGCCACTATGTGGGCGCTCGTGTTTTCTTTTTCATAAGGGTTGTCGAGCTTTGTCAACATCCGTCTGAATTCCGGGTTGAGGCATTGTTTCAACGCTGCACTGATTTCGTCGTAGGAAGTGCCGCAATGAATGACGCTTTCGGCGCTGACCCGTCCTTGCTGGCGTATGCCGATATTGACGGTGGGCACGCGCATACTGGGAGCTTCGATAATGCCGCTTGAGGAGTTGCCGACCACTGCCGTGCAATTGGCCATGGCGCTGAGATAACGGGTCAGCCCCAGAGAAGTAACCGAAAGATATTTGGATGGTTCCGCCGCAGAAAACTCATCCACCAGGGTGTTTATCATTCTTCCATGAGAATCGGCGTTGGCCTTGGTGAAAATGACAGCAAGGCCAGTGGCTTTCAATGCATTGAGCATTGCCCTGCACTGGTCTTCCGCCGTGTTGTTTTCCAGGGTGGCCGGGTGGAAGGTGACCAGCAAATAGGGCCTGTCCAGCGAAAAGTTCAATTGCTGGGCAAGTTCGACTTTTGGGGCCAGGGTCACTTGCCTGATGTTTTCCACGCCGAGGGCCCCCACATTGAAGACTCGTTCCGGAGCTTCCCCCAATTGTATGACTCGTTTTCGATAAGTCTCCGTTGCTGTGAAATGGAGATGGCTCATCTTGGTGATGCTGTGCCGGAAAAATTCATCCACCGCTCCTTCCGTTGTTTCACCCCCGTGTATGTGGGCTACGGGAATGCCGATCAGAGAGGCGGCCAGGGCACAGGCCATGGCTTCGTAACGGTCTCCCAACAGCACAAGCATGTCCGGTCGTAACTTGTCCAAGGAAGCACCCAGGGTCTCCACAGCCTGACCCGTGCTTTTGCATACGCCGGGCCTGCTGTCGTCGTTCAGGTTGATGGGCGCCCGTTCCAGGCAGGTGAAGCCGTCGTTTTCGATTTCCCGCACGGTCATGCCGTGATGGGGAGAGAGGTGGGAACCGCTGACAAGGATGTCGAGAGTCAATTCGTCATCCTTGTCGAGCCGCTGGATCACAGGGCGCAGCAATCCGTATTCCGCCCGGGTTCCCGTGAAAACGCAGACTTTCATATTTCGATACCTTCTCCTTGGTCGAAGTCGCGTATCGCCCCGGTGCCCAGCACTTCATCCCAACGCATGGGCGAGATGCCGCCACTGCCGGTCCTGCGGCAGCCGGTGTTTTCCGGCGTCAGCTGTTCGCCTTTCGCGATGGACCTGAGGGCTACCAGGAATTTTCTCGCAATCATGATGTTGTCCCGCTCCGAAGGCGAGGGTTCCTTTCGTCCGGAGCCCATGGCGGATTCTATGTTCCTGACCCCCTGCACCAGCGCCTTGAGTTCGTCCGGTTCGATGGAGGCCTTGTGGTCGGGCCCGTCCATGGTGCGGTCCAGAGTGAAATGTTTTTCGATGACCTTTGCGCCCAGTGCGGCGGCGGCAATGGGGCATTCTATGCCCGGGGTGTGGTCGGAAAAGCCGATTTCGCAGTCGGGGAAGGCCTCTTGCAGGGTGCCCATGGCCCTGAGGTTGGCGTGTTCGTAGGGGGTGGGGTACTGGGTGTTGCAGTGCAGAATGGTTATGTCGCCTGTCTGCGCTCCGGCCTTTTCCAATGCAGTGACGGCGTCTCCCACTTCCTCCAGCGTACTCATGCCCGTGGACAGGATGATTTTTTTCCCGAGCTTTCCGGCATGGCGCAGGTAGGGCAGGTTGGTGATTTCGCCGGAAGGGAGCTTGATGATACCCAGTCCCATGCTCACGAGCATGTCTGCGCTCTGTTCATCGAACGGGGTGGAAAGGAAGGCGATTTTTTTCTGAGCGCAGTGAGTCATGAGCAGTTCATGGGCTGTCGTGTCCAACTCGAGGCGTTTGAGCATCTCAAGCTGGCTTTCCGAAGCCTGGGTTGTTGCTTTCTGATAGGTCGCCTTTTGTGCCTGCTCGGTGACAAGCCGTTCGGCCTTGAAGGTTTGGAATTTGACCGCATCGGCGCCAGCTGCGGCTGCAACATCGATCAATTCCTTGGCGATCTCCATGTCGCCATTATGGTTCACGCCTGCTTCGGCGATGATGAAAACTTTGCGCATACCCTTGTTTTATCCTTTTGCCCTGGCCGGGACGCCGGTCCAGGTGTCGTTGTCCGGAATGCCGCATATCGCCATGCCCCCTGCGCCGAGCACTGCCGATGCCCCGATTCGCAGGCCGGGGAGTACTCGTGCGCCCAGTCCCACAAGGGCGCCGGCGCCCACTGTGACGTTGCCACCCAGCACCGCACCGGGCGCGATGTGACAATAGTCGTTCAGTCTGCATTCGTGTTCCACGACCGCCTGGGAATTGACGATGGCGTGCATGCCGACCCGGGCCCCTGCATTGATGACTGCTCCTGGCATGACCAGGGTGCCGGGACCGATGCCGGCGGTTCGGCCGATTACCGCGGCTGGATGGATGACCGTGACGAAAACGAGGTCGGGGCAGCGCGCTGCGGCGTTCTCTGCCACCCTTTTGCGCAGTCTGTTGTCGCCCAATGCCACGATGGCGCCCTGTGCGCCGGTGGTGCGCATGACGGCGGGTAAGTCTTCGTCTTTGCCCAGCACGGGGTATCCCATGCGTTCTTCTCCTGCGGCCACATTGGGGTCCAGCAGGCCGGAAATGCGGTATGTGCCTTGTTTTTCGACGGCGTCGATGACCACAAGGGCGTGCCCGGAGGCTCCGAAAATCAGGATGTCCATCATGTGCCGCCTCCCACGCCGCTCGGAAGATTGACAAGTCGATCGGCCAGTTCCCGTGCGACTTTCAGGCCGTCGTTGACTGCTTTCGAATATATATCCAGGTCGGGCATCAGTTTCCACACCGGACGGGTCATGACATCGTGGTCGTTGGAGTATCGCAGGAATTCGTCCCTCAGGTTCTTGGTTGGGAAAAGGACTGCACACAGCCAATAGTTCGAACGGCAATCGTCTGGTTCGGCCATGAACTCCATGCCTGGTATTTTCGAAAAGAAGTCCTTATACGCCTCGGCTGTTTCGCGTTTTCTGGCCAGCACGGACTCCAGCCGTTCCATCTGAGCGCAGCCCAGGGCCGCGTTGATGTTCGGCATGCGGTAGTTCCACCCTATCGCATCGTGGGAGAATTCCCATGCATGGGGTTCCTTGGCGGTGTTGACCAAGTGTTTGACCTGCCTGCCCAGTTCATGGTCCCGGGTGAGGATCATGCCTCCGCCGCCCGTGGTGATGGTCTTGTTGCCGTTGAAGCTCAGAATACCGAGCTTGCCCCAGGTGCCGAGAGCTTGCCCCTTGTAAGTGCTGCCCAGAGCTTCGGCCGCGTCTTCCACCAGAGGGACGTTCCATTCGTCGCAGATCCGGATCAGTTCCTCGATACGGCAGGCGTGGCCAAAGACATGCATGGGAACACAGGCGGCAATGCGTTGGCCGGTCTCTTTGAAAAACGGCGTTCCGTTTCGAAGCTCTGCGGAAGCATGGAGGAAGCTGCGGAGGGCGTCCGGACTCAGGCCCATGGTATCCCTGTCACTGTCGAGAAAGACGGGATGCGCCCCGGTATGGGTGATGGCATTGGCCGTGGCCACGAAAGTCAAGCCTTGGGTGATGACACAGGTGCCCTGCCCCGCGCCCACGATCGACAATGCCGCATTCAATGCGCAGGTGCCGTTGACCACGGCCACGGCTTCTGCCGCTTCGGTGTGCTTTCGGACCATGTCCTCGAACTGGCCGACATAGGCTCCGACGCTGGAGACAAAGGTGCTGTCAATGCAATCGGCAAGGTATTTTTTCTCGTTACCGGAAAAAACCGGTGCGTGAAGGGGAAGAAATTCTTCCGGAGCTTTGTGCACCTGCCGAATAAAGGCGATGATTTCTTCAATCATGGTCAAATATTGTAGATATCAGATTTGTAGCGGCGGAGGTTTTCCGGGTTACGGAACCAGTCGGCCGTCTCCTTCAGGCCGCGTTTGAATCCGTCGATGCCAGCGAACTCCGGAGCCCAACCGGCCAGCTTCTCCACCTTGCTGTTGTCCGCCAGGAGCCGCTCGACTTCGCTTTTCTCAGGGCGCAGTCGTTCCTGTTCGCACTGGATTTCGATATTCGCACCCATGACTTCGGCGATAAGCGCTGCCGTGTCTCCGATGGAAACCTCGAAGCCGCTGCCAACGTTGGTGACCTCCCCCACGCAGGCGTCCGCTTCGGCCACGGCGACAAAGCCGCGGACCGTGTCCATGACGTAGTTGAAGTCGCGGGTGGGGTGCAGTGCGCCCAACTTGATGCTCGTTGCCCCGTTGGCGATCTGGCTGATGATGGTCGGGATGACCGCCCGGGCCGATTGCCGGGGGCCGTAGGTGTTGAAGGGGCGGATGATGGATACGGGCGTTTCGAATGAATTGAAGAAGCTCATGGCGATCTGGTCGGCCCCGATTTTGGAGGCCGAGTAGGGGGATTGTCCCTGCAGGGGGTGCTCCTCGGTGATGGGGACGAACTGCGCCGTGCCGTAAACCTCGCTGGTGGAGGTATGAACTACCCGCTCAACATCCAGGTCGCGTGCGGCCTGAGCTATGTTCAGGGTTCCCTTGATGTTGGTGTCCACGTAAGTGTCAGGGGAGTGATAGGAATACGGGATGGCGATGAGGGCGGCCAAGTGCAGGACCACGTCGCAACCTTTCATGGCTTGTCGTACGCCGTTGGGGTCGCGCACATCGCCGGAAAAGATGTTCAGTTCCCTACGGATTTCGTCCGGGCTTTCATCGAGCCAGCCCCAGGAATTGAATGAGTTGTAGAGGACAAAGGCCCGGACGTCGCAGCCCATGCGTACCAGATGTTCGGTCAGGTGGGAGCCGATGAAGCCGTCAGCGCCGGTCACCAGTATTTTTTTATTTGCTAATTTCATGGTTTTGAAATGGTCTTTGGTTTAGCCCGGAGTGCTTGAATGCATCTGCCGTTTGTATTGCTCGTGTATTATCAGGCTCTGTCCGGCATGTCACTTTCGTCTTTCCAGCCGGTACTTAAGTCGGATAGCTGTGAATGACGCGTTCCATGATGGCCTCGATATCTTTGGTCCGGGCCTCAAGGTTGAATGTGGTGCGGACGCTTTTTCTTCCGCCTTCAATGCATTTGTCACGCAAGGATGCGTCTTCGAGCAGGCGCCGCATGGCCGTCGCCAGGCCGTCTGTGTCGCCGTACTCCACCAGCAGGCCGTTCTCCTCATTTCTTATTATGTCGAGAATCCCTCCCTTGGCAGTGCCGATCACCGGGGTTTCCTCCAGCATCGCTTCGATGACCACCCTGCCGAAGGGTTCGAAGTCGGAAGGGAGCACCGCAAGGTCTGACCCGGCCATAACGGCTTGGCCTCTCGTGTCGAAACCGGCAAAGTGGACGGAGTCCGTTATGTCGAGCCGTTCAGCCTGTTGCCGCAGGTTCTGTTCCTCAGGGCCGGACCCCAGAAGGAGGAGTGTCGCTTTTGCATTGGTCTTCCTGAGCTGGGCAAAGGCATTCAGGAGAAAGGTGTGCCCCTTGAACGGCACCAAACGGGCTGTGCAGGTGATCACCTGCGCATCGTCGGCCAATCCGAATTCCTTGCGGACATCCACGGGGAACTGTCTGGCATCGTCGATGGCATTGAAAACCAGATGCGTCTTCTCCATGGAGATTCCCCTTTCCAGCCAATAGTCCTTTACCGGGCTGGAATTGGCGATGTAGGCGCTGACATACTTGTTTGCGAAGTCCTTTTTTGCGCCGGCGAATGTTTTTCCGTCCACGCTGCGCAGATGGCTGATCATGGGAATGCCCATGTCCCTGGCCGCAAAACAGCCGAACATGTCCCGGTTGACCTGGGTGTTGCAGTAGAGCAGGTCCACATGTTTTTCACGAATGATTCTTTTCAGCTGCCTCATGAGTGGGCCGTGGCAGAATCCGAACACTCGTTCAGCCCTGTCCGGCTGCTCAAGGAAAACTCTGTCTATGCGCTTTTCCATGCGCCTGCGGATGAATTTGGGTATCTTGACGGAATAGACGAGATCGGAGAGCAGCCTGGTTTCGATGTCCAGCTTCGGGATCAAGTCCATGTATCGGGTCTTGTTCAGGAAGCACACCAGGGGATCGAATTTTTGCCGGTCCAGTTTGCGGAGCATCTGGTAGAGGCTTTCAAAGGAGCCTCCGCCTACAATCCCCGTTTCGATGAAGAGTATCGTGCGCAGTGCGGTCATCGTCGTTTTTTATATTTCGCCAGGGAGCTCGGGTATGAAGATGTCTTTCATGCTGTCGGCGAATTGTGCTGGATGGTTGTCTTTCATGATTGCAAAAGTTTTCGGCTCCATGCCGACAGGTCACTACGTCACAGGGAAGGGCCCGTCAACCGGCTGCCGTTGGCGCCCGCGAAGTTGTTTCGTCCTCAGAGAGCTTTACCTTTCGTGTCCTTTTGGCTATCCGAGTTCTTCGGGAAATTGTTTCCGAATCAGATCATTAATTTTTATGCAGACAAAATATTTCCTGCCGGGTGCTTTTGCACGAGGAACACACCGTAACGCATTGCTTGCGTTGCGCAAAGATATTGAGAATATTCAATCTATAGCATATTCGAAGTGACATCATGAAAAAAATAGTATTTCTCGGACCTGAATTCGCGGCCGAGGCCCTGCGCCCCGAACTGCCTTCCAGTGTGGAACTGCTGACCCCGATGCCGGGCACATCCGAGGTCGGCGAGGCCATGAAGGGCGCTCATGCCGTCTTGGACGCTTCCATGAAGACAGCACTTACGGACGACATGTTCGCGGCCTGTCCGGGCATGAAGATCATTTCCTGCGCCACCACCGGTTCGGATCACATCGATCGGGGAGAGCTGGACAGCAGGGGGATTTCCGTGCGTACCCTGCGCGAGAACCGGGATGTGCTCAACAACCTGACTCCGGCTGCCGAGCTTTCCTGGGCCCTGGTCATGGCCTGTGCCCGCAGGCTGGTTTCAGCGGTGGAGCACACCCGACAGGGACTATGGGACCGTGAACAGTTCCCCGGCGTCATGCTTAACGGCAAGTGCATGGGGTTAGTTGGGTGCGGCCGCATCGGCGGTTGGGTGTCCCGCTATGCGCGGGCTTTCGGTATGACCGTGCTGGGCTTCGATCCCTATCTCGACGAACTCCCTGAAGGTGTGGAGGCTGCCGATCTGGCTGCCATTGCACAGAAGGCCGATGTCATTTCCGTGCACGTCCATCTTTCGGACGAAACCCGCGGCCTTCTCGGTGAGGACGAATTCAAGCTCATGAAGGACGGGGTCATCCTGGTCAACACCTCCCGGGGCGGCATCATTGATGAAGATGCCCTGCTTGCCGGACTGGAGTCCGGCAAGGTGGGCGCTGCGGGGCTGGACGTGCTTGAAGGCGAGCCTGAAGTTGCCGACCATCCACTGGTCAAATACGCCGCCGCCAATGACAACCTGCTTATCACCCCGCATTGTGGTGGGTTTTCGCCGGACTCGGTCAAGCTGGTCTGTTCTTGCGCCATGAATAAAATTCTCAAGGAACTGGAGGGCTAGATGCTTGAAGAGCTCGCCCGTCAGATAGCTGAAAACGGCGTCAAACATGTTTTCGGCATTCCCGGCAGCGGCACCAGTCTGACGGTCATTGACTCCCTGATGCAGAAGGACGTGCGGTTCCATTTGACTCACTTTGAGGGCTCGGCCGCAATCATGGCCGGTGTCGTGGGGCGCCTGAGCGGAAAGGCGGGCGTGAGCATCGGCATCAAGGGGCCCGGTCTGTATAATGCCGTTGCGGGCATGGGCGAATGTTTGCTGGATGCCCATCCCATGGTTTCTGTCTCCGAGGCTTACGGTCCGGATGTTCCGTTTTGGAAAGCCCATAAGCGGATGGACCACGCTGCGTTGGTTTCGGGCGTGAGCAAGGGGCGCTTCTGCCTGGGCGACGAACTTTCTTTTGACGCCATATCGCGTTTTGCCGAGGCGGAAGTGCCGGGGCCGGTACAACTGGACCTGGCCGCGTGTGCCGAGGGCGAGTCCGTTTGCCCGGGGAGACAGGAGACGGCATCGTCGCTTTCGGCCAAGGCCCTGGACATGGTGGCCGCCGCCGCGCATCCGATAGTTATCGCCGGTTCCTGGGCGGACCGCAAAGGGCTTTCCTCCTTGCTCAACGGCCTTCGCATTCCCGTCTTCACTACGGCTGCGGCCAAAGGCGTGGTGGACGAAACCCTTCCTCAGGCGGCGGGGGTGTACACGGGCGCGGGGCAAGAGCTTGCCCCTGAAGGCACAATTCTCGAACAGGCGGACCTGGTCATAGGCTTGGGGTTGCGCCATAACGAGATTCTCGGCGTGGGGCCGTTCAACTGCGACTGCGTACTTTTCGACGAAGCGGACGAGAGCGTCTGGATCGGTATTTCTCCGGATGAGTTCGGCGGTTGGGATGAATCGCTGGGAAAGGAGCTTGCCGCAAGGCTGTCCGACCGTGAGTGGGGCTTGGGGCTTGTGGAATCCCTCAATGCCCGGTTGCGCGATCATTTACTGGCGCAGGGGTATCTCCCGGCCCGAGTTTTTGCCTCCGCCGAAAATTTTTTGGGAGGAGAATTGCGCGTGGTGCTGGACACGGGGCTTTTTTGCGTCGTGGGCGAGCATCTTTGCCGGGTAAAGAGTTCCGAATTGTACGTAGCTTCGGGACAGGCCCGGTCCATGGGCGTCGGTCTTCCCCAGGCCGTTGCTGCTTCTTTGTATGACCCGGCTGTTCCTACGATGCTCTTTACCGGTGACGGCGGATTGGGTATGTATGCCGCAGAAATCAAGATGGCTGTCAAGGAGGCCCTGCCTCTGGTCGTGGTGCTCATGAGCGACGGCATGCTCGGGACTCTGCGGCCTCGGGCGGAAAAGGATTCCCTGTCCCTGGCTCCCCTTACCCTTGCCGATCCGTCGTGGGTCGGGGTCATGGAGGGTTTTGGCGTACGGTCCGTATCCGCCCGTAACGAGGGTGAATTGGAAAAAGCTCTTTCCGGCTGGGACCGCAAAGGTCCGCTTTTTCTTGAAACCTTTTTTGATCCCGCAGCGTACAGGGATATGGTAGGCGGCGTCCGCTAGGGGATGCCGCGGATTTTTTGCAAGGACGCCCAATGAAACAATTGTCTCTCGGTGCAGCTGCCATCGGCCCTGGTGCGCGCCCGTTCATCATAGCCGAAGTGGGTCAGGCCCACGACGGATCTCTTGGGGCCGCCCATGCCTATATCGAACTGGCCCGCGAGGTTGGGGTCGACGCCATCAAGTTCCAAACCCATATCGCCCGGGAGGAATCCACCCGGGATGAGCAATTTCGGGTCAAATTCAGTTACCAGGACGCCACCCGTTACGATTATTGGCAACGTATGGAGTTTACCCCCGAGCAGTGGCAGGGGTTGTATGGTCACGCCCGCGAAGCGGGACTGGAATTTTTGAGCACGCCTTTTTCCGTGGCCGCCCTGGAAATGCTCGACGCCATCGGGGTCCCGGCCTGGAAAGTCGGTTCCGGTGAGGTGTTTAACGACTCCCTGTTCGAGGCTATGCGCTCCACGAACAAACCTGTGCTGCTGAGCACGGGCATGTCGTCTTGGCAGGACATTGCGGACGCTGTGAAGGTCATCGAGGGATGTGGCCTGGGATACGCACTTTTCCAGTGCACCAGCAGCTACCCCGTTTCTTTGGATAAGGTGGGACTTAACGTCATGCAGGAAATGCGTGAGCGGTTTCGGTGTCCTGTTGGGCTTTCCGACCATTCCGGCGGCGTGCACGCGGGCATTGCGGCGCTGGCCCGCGGGGCCGATATGCTTGAAGCCCACATCGTGTTCGACAAGCGGTGCTTCGGGCCGGACGCTCCTTCGTCCCTGACCCCGGATGGGTTCGCATCGGTGGTGCGTTTTCGCGACGCTCTCTGGGAGATGGATTCCAATCCCGTGGACAAGGATGCAGTGGCCCGCGATATGAAGGCCATGAGAAAGCTTTTTTCCAAAAGCGTCACCCTGCGTGAGGACATGCCGGAAGGCACGGTGCTTACCAGGGAGATGTTGACACTGAAAAAACCCGGCGAAGGCTTTGCCCCGGACCAGCTTCCCGCGCTGGTGGGCAAGCGGCTGGTGCGCGACGTACGCTGCGACAGGCTGCTGCGTCCGGAGGATATTGATGAGTAATAAGAAGAAAATATGCGTGGTCGTCAACAGTCGTGCCAACTACGGCCGCATCAAGAGCATGCTGGAGGCCGTTGACCGGCACCAAGACCTGGAATTGCAACTGATCGTTGGCGCATCGGCGTTGCTGTACCGCTACGGCAAAGTCATCGACATCATCGAAAAAGACGGTTTCACCCCCAGTGCATGCATTTATTCCATTGTGGAAGGGGAGAATCTGACCACCATGGCCAAGTCCACCGGGCTGGCCATCCAGGAGCTGGCCACGCATTTCGAGAACTTGCGCCCGGACGTGGTGCTTACCGTGGCCGATCGCTTTGAGACCATGGCCACGGCCGTGGCCGCCAGCTATATGAACATCGTGCTGGCCCACACCCAAGGCGGCGAACTGACCGGCTCCATTGACGAGTCCGTACGCCATGCCATCACCAAGCTGGCGCACATTCATTTTCCCTCTTCCTCGGATGCGCGCGATCGTGTCATCCAGATGGGCGAGGCCCCGGAAACCGTATTTCTGACCGGTTGTCCGGCCATCGATCTCTGCGCCCGGCTGGACACCTCCTTACCTGAAGGCTTTTTTGAAAGCTACGGCGGCGTGGGGGGAGCCGTTGACCAGAGCAAGCCCTACATTGTGGTGCTGCAGCATCCGGTGACCACCGAGTTTGGCAAGGGCTTCGATCATATTTATGAAACCCTTAAGGGCATCGAACAGTTCAGCGGCCACCAGGTGGTCTGGCTGTGGCCCAACGTGGATGCCGGTTCCGACGAGATCTCCAAGGGACTGCGTGTCTATCGTGAGAAGCATCAGCCCAAGAACATTCACTTCTACAGAAACTTTTCTCCCGACGACTATGTTCGGCTCATTGCCAACTGCGCCTGCTTGGTGGGCAACTCCAGTTCCGGTATCCGCGAAGGCGCGTTCCTGGGCGTGCCTGCCGTGAATATAGGCACCCGACAGTTTGGGCGCCAACGCGGCAAGAACGTCATTGATGTGGGCTACTCTCGGGACGAGATCGCTGCGGCCATCCGTAAACACCTGGAGAACGGCCGGTATGAATCCGACCCGATCTACGGCGACGGCACTGCCGGCAAGCAGATCGCCGACATCCTGGCCGGCACGGAAGTGGATATCCAGAAAAAATTCTACATCGAAAGGTAGTCACATGCCCAAGCACATTCTCATTCTCGGCGGTGGCAGTGTGGGGAAACGCCACGCCCACAACCTCCAGCAGCTCGGGTGCAGGATCTCCTGTATGGATCCACAGGAAAGCCGCCTTGCGGACGTGCGGAAAAGCGGTGTTGATTTAGTTCACGGCTGTACCGGGCTGGATGAGGCCTTGGCTATTGAGGAGTTGGACGGCGTGGTAGTGGCCTCGCCAACGGCCTTCCACGTGGATCAGAGCATTGCAGCCTTGGGAAAGGGACTGCCGGTGCTTTTGGAAAAGCCGGTTTCCATCGACCTGGCCGACGCCCAGCGCCTTGAGGCCGAGGTGACCAAGGGCAGAGCTCCGCTTCTGCTGGGCTATACTTGGCGCTGGTGGCCTGCTCTGATGCGGGTGCGCGAACTGCTGGAACAGGGCATTGTCGGTTCTTTGCGCAGCGTTCGCTTCGTCATGGCCGCCCACTTGGCCGACTGGCATCCGTGGGAGCGTTATCAGGATTTCTTCATGTCCGATCAAAGTCTCGGCGGTGGCGCGCTACTGGACGAAAGCCATTGGATCGATCTGATGCTGCTTTTCTTCGGCATGCCCGAGTCTCTGTTCGGCCGGGTGGAGAAGATCAGCGACCTGGAAATCTCCTCCGATGACAATGTGGACGTTTTTGCGGAATATGGAGACGGTAAGCGCGTCATGCTCCACCTGGACCTTTATACCCGCCCCCACGAGAAATCCATCACCTTTGTGGGCGAGAAGGGCACTCTGCGCTGGGAAGTGGACAGAATCACCTGGTCGGCCGCAATGGAAGGCGAGTGGCGGGAGGAAGCTTTCGACAACGATCGCAACGACATGTTCATGGACGTCGCCCGAGAGTTTCTCGGCGTTGTGGACGGTGCTCAACCGAGCTGCACCATCGCCGACGGACTCAGGGTCATGCGCACTATCGAGGCAGTGCGTGAAAGCTCCGACTCGGGTGCTGTGGTAATTTTTTAGGAGGGAACATGGCGTACAAGGGGCTTACCGTGCTCGCAGTGGTTCCGGCTCGTTCCGGGTCCAAGGGGGTCAGGCACAAGAACATGCGCAAGGTTCTGGGGCATTCCCTCATTGGTCGTGTGGGGCTCGTGCTCAAAAAATTGCCCTGGCTGGATGGCGCGGTCATCAGCACGGATAGCGCCGAATACGCCGCCGAAGCTGAACGGTATGGTATCGCCGCGCCCTTTCTGAGGCCGGAAGAGCTGGCCCACGATACGGCCACTGCGGCGGATACCTGGAAGCACGCCCTGCTTGAGGCGGAAAAGCATTTTGGTGTCATGGCAGACATCACCCTGTACCTGGAGCCAACCAGCCCTTGTCGCAGAGCCGGGGATATCGGGCGCACCGTGGAGGAACTGATTTCCTCGGGAGCCAAGGCGGCCGCCACGGTCAGTCCTACCCCGGCCCACTACACCCCGCACAAGAGCCTTGTTGTGGAGGACGAGCGTATCGGTTTTTTCCTGGAACAGGGGGCGCAGTACGCCATCCGACAGAGAATTCCCGATCTTTACCACCGAAACGGCATTTGTTATGCGCTTCGCCGTTCCACCCTCATGGAAGGCTCCATCATCGAAGACGACTGTCGCGCCGTTGTCGTGGAAAGGCCTGTCGTGAACATAGATGATGAATTCGAAATAGAAATGGCCGAATGGCTGCTGGGAAGAGAAACGGTATGATTTGTCCCATTTGTAGAAGCGAAAGGCTTGAACCGCGTTACCTGGGGCTCGTGCGCGAAGGGCGGCATGGACACTGGTCCGAACATGAAGAGACCGTCTGGGGCTGCTCCCAATGCCAGGCAGCCTTTCTGCCCGACGCCCGGCAGGACTATGAGGGCGATAATTACCGTGAAGAGACCGACGGCTGTGGCACAATCGATCATTTTTACTCGCTGCATGACGCAGAATCCTTGGAAAAAGTCGGCGTAATCGGCACGGCCGGGTTGCGAGGGAAGGTGGTGGCCGATATCGGCTGTGGAGGCGGGTCGTTTCTGGATATGCTTTACGGCGTTGCCGGAAAGACCATCGCCATCGAGCCTTGCAGGAGTTATCAGGAAAGCCTTGCCCAGCGCCATGAGGTCTACTCTTATGTCTCGGACGCCCTTGAAGACCGCAAGGGGGGGGTGGACCTGCTGACCTGTTTTGCGGTCATCGAACATGTAGATGATCCATTGGCCCTGCTCAGGGATGCGGCGGCCCTCATGGCCGAAGGTGGCGCCATGGTGCTCAGCACCCCCAATGCGGACGACTGGCTGTTGGAATTTCTACCCGAGCAGTACGGACGTTTTTTTTACCGCAGGGCACACCGCTGGTATTTCAACCTTGCCTCGTTGGAAAGGCTCGCCGACATGGCCGGACTCGAGATCGAATCGGTCGTTTTCAAAGCCAGATACGATGTCTCCAACGCACTGCATTGGATCAAAGAGGGGGCTCCAACAGGCGTCGGAAAAACAAAGTTGTTCAGCCCTCTTGACCAGCACTGGAAACAGGTGTTGGAACAGTCCGGCAGGTCGGATTTCATTTACATCCGTATGGGGCTAAAAAAGTAAGTATATTTTATGAAACGAACCGTATATTTTCATATTGACGAACTTGCCCGTGACGCAGTTGTTGGGGCCAATCTCAAAAAGTTGTTTGAACGCCATGGAGTAGAGGTCTGCTTCGGGAACAAGAAGTTTTCCGAGTGGTTTCTGCCCAGATGCCAAGATGCATTTGATTTGGTTGTTTTTCCAAAGACCTCCTATTTTAAACATTACGTCAAAGATCATGAGCGCACGTTTCCTCCGGTAGTGACTCTACTCACAGAATCTGCCGGAGTGCTTTCCAATGATCCGGAATACGTACTCTGGAATACCTGTGGCAAGGATACTCTGCAGAACGATTTTCGCTGGGCCGACAGGATAAGCGCCTTTTTTCTTTGGGGGCAGGCACAGAAAGAGATATTGGAACAAAAGGTGCCGGATATTGCCAAGCGGTGCCATGTCATCGGCCAGCCGCGCATGGACAGCCACTGTCTTTCATCCGGAAGGAAGAAGGACAATTCCGGCAAAAAAAAGATCGGGTACATAGGAAAGTTCTCTTCCATCATTCCGTTTGATGGTGCTGACATGTTGGAGGTTGTACACAGCATGGCAGCGTCTTGTCAGCGCTTCTTTCTTCGTGACGAATATGAGATGGAGGACATCCTTTACACGCAAGCTTTAGATTTACGGATTCTTTTCCAGTTTGCTGCCAAATTGGGAGAAGATGTCGAGCTTCACGTCAGATCCCACCCCCGGGAAAATTACAGAAGCTGGGAAAAACTCCTGAAGGAGAAGGATGTTCCTATCGTATTTTCTCCATGGGACCAGCCGTTTGCGCATTGGGCAAGTGAAATGGATTTTGTTGTCGGACCGCCCTCAACCAGCTTTTATGATTGCTTGGCTTGCGGGAAATATCCGATTTGTCTCAGAGACATGGACGAAAGGAGAGAGCGGCATACCATTCCTTGGCTTGATGCCGGAAATGAATTGAACAGTTTGCTTCTCATGCCAAAGAGCATGGATGAGCTGATTGAAATCGTGAATGGAGATTCCGAAACCCATAACAGGGCAATCCCTCAAAGAGCCCTGGACATTCTTCAGGCGGAAGCAAATTTCCCGGAGTCCCAGAATGCATTGACCAAGTTCGCAGAAATAGCCCTGAAATTAATGGAGGAAAATCCTACGGGAGTTTCCATATTTCAAAAGAACCTCGCCAAAAGAAAATTCAGTTTTTACAAGTGGAAGTATAACAGCCGATTCCTTCGCCGCATAAAGAAGGGGAGGGTGCAGGAAACCAGCAACTATTTTTTGTTGGACAAGAAGCGGGTGGACTGGATCAATGCGCTGGCCTCGAACTGAGGGGCATGCCGCGACAGTGAGGACATAAGGATAGTCTGCTTCACTGCTACCTTCATCACGAAACTTCCGTTTATCCCGAAGAAGTGGCCGTACGGCGCGTCGTTGCCGTCAGTCCAGCCTCGCCAGCAGCTTATGCCCGCTGGCGCCGTAGAGTTCCTTGATGACGTCGTTCAGAAAGAGGGAAATATGGTGCCGTTTGGGAAGCTCTCTCCATGTGTACCGCCAGTAGCCGTATAGTTTTGGGAATCCGGAAGCATGCTTTTCATAAAATTTCCTGTGGCTGCGATGAAGACGTTTTGTCTTGAAAACAGCGTCAAGTACTCGGATGTTTTTCAGAAAATCTTCCAAGCGCCGGCTTTTTGAGCACGACAGTTTTTCCTGCCGGGCTCGGATCGCAGCCTCCCGGTCCCAACGTTCGTCTCGAAGGTCGCTTTGGAAAAGTCCGAAGAGGTCGTATGTCGCCAAGTACTTGCGGTAGAGATAGCTGTCCATCTTGAGCCCGATCGAGACCTTTTCCCAGAATTCCACCATGTCGTCATCCCACAGGGGAAGGCACCAATCATATCCGAAATATTCAAAGACTCTCGCCCCATTGACGCAGTATTTGAACTGCCGTTCGCTGCACTCCCAGCTTTCATACACGGCGGCGCGTTGTTCCGTGTGTTGCATCGGCCACTGCGTATACTGGCCCCTGATCCGTTCGAGGATGGCTTGGCGTATCGCCGGCTGGCTTATGAGATCCGTCCACAGTGAAAAGTGCTTCCCGATTATTGCGCCTTCGACGTCTTCGGCGTCATCGTGGAATTCCGGGTCCAGCAGATACTTCAAATGGCTGCCTACTATGAAATCTCCCGTGTGCCCGGGCATGAACACAGCATCTTCCGAAATGAGCTTTCTGTTTTTCAACTCCCGGGTCATCATCCAATCGTCCATGAACGGAAACGACACTCCGTTGTGCGCGTATTCCATGTAGGTGTACATTTCCTCACTGCGGAAGACGCGCCGCATTTCCTCGGGCTTGTATTCCACCTGTAACCATTCGTAGCCGAGCTCTTCGGCCACCTGCCTGCTTTTCACGGCTTCGAAGTTGTCAGGCAGGCCATAGGCCACGCACAAGACATTTTCATATCCGAACCGTTTGAGCGCGGTGACGATGAGGCGTGAATCCAGACCTGCGCTCAGTGGAACTATCACCTGTCTGCCGTCGCACCATTCGATGGATCTGGCGAAAATATTTTCAATCACGGTGTCCAGTGCTCGGCACAGGCTTTCTTCATCGTCGTTGGAATAAGTGCAGGTGTATGTTTTGTATCTGTGAACGACAATGCCGTCTGAAGTCACCACGCCGTACTCGCCGCCCTGCAGGGATTTGATTCCTGCGTACATGGTGTTTTGGCCCGTGACATAGCCTGCGCAACTGAATTCGGCCATTGAGTCCATGTCCATGGTGTCTTCCTCGGAGACCAATGAAGCAATGGCGTCCGCGATGGAATTGTTGTCGGTGCGGTATAAGAGAGGGTAGGAGCGTACGGTGTCTGCGCCGAAATAGACTTTGTCATCAACTTCGCCCACGAGTGCGAAGTGCCCTTTGAGCTTTTTCAATATTGCTTCGAAAGGAATACCTTGGCGCATTTGTTGCGCCACATGAGCGGCCAGATCGTCTCCTTTGAGGAGTCGGGCATCCCGGAATCCGTATCCCTTGGCTTGGACCGTACAGCCCTGTTCTTCGCTTTTTGCCCAGCCACGGGTGGTCAGCAATATGTTATTCATAAGATCTTCGTGTCGTTGTTTATTATAATATGTGTTTTTGCTTGAAGGGTTGCGGTTTGGCGGGAGCCTGTTTTTTCGGCTTGGTCATGGAAAACCGCCGAGTTGGCGAAGTCGCAACGTTCACTCGGTTCAATATTTGATTTGTGAGGGTCTGACAAGGGCCGACAATCGGTCGATAAGGATGCCTTTTATTGGTGAAGGATGCCTTTGGCGGTCAAAGGAGATGATCCCCTTTGAAAACCCTGGATTGTGAGCGCATCTTCGGCTTTGCGGAGGTTTTGAAAAAGAGAGACAAAACGCCCGGCGGGCTGCAGAACCGCCGGGCGTTTTCGTTTAAAAGTTTCGGAAGAGCGTGCGAAAGAAACACCTTTTCAAAAGGTGTTTCTTTCGCATCTTTTATTCTTCAAAAACAGCGCCTGTCGCGGCGGAGGTGACGAGCCTGGTGTATCGCTTGAGGAAAGGCGACTTGAGCTCCTTGACCACGGGCTTGAAGGAAGCACGACGCTTTTCGAGTTCGGCGTCGTCCACGAGCAGATTGATGGACCGCTCCGGGATGTTGATCTCGATCTGGTCGCCGTCCGCAACGAGACCGATGAGGCCGCCCGCGGCAGCTTCGGGGGAAATGTGGCCGATAGCCGCGCCGCGCGTGCCGCCGGAGAATCGTCCGTCCGTGATGAGCGCCACGGAAGCTCCGAGACCCATGCCCACAATGGCCGAAGTGGGGGTGAGCATTTCGCGCATGCCCGGGCCGCCTTTGGGGCCTTCGTAACGGACCACGATCACGTCGCCCGCTTTGATCTTGCCGCCCAGGATGGCTTCCACACATTCCTCTTCCGAATTGAAGCATTTTGCCGTGCTGGTGCGGTGCATCATCTCCGGGGCCACTGCGGACTGCTTCACGCAGCAGCCCTGCGGGGCGAGGTTGCCGTAAAGGATGGCGATGCCGCCCTCGGTGCTGTACGGAGTGTCGATGGGCCTGACAATGGATTCGTCCTTGTTGGCGGCCCTGAGGTCGGCAAGGTTTTCACCCACGGTTTTGCCTGTGACGGTGATGGCGTCCAGGTTGAGCAGGTCCTTCTTGGCCAGTTCGGTCATGACCGCCGGGATGCCGCCTGCGCGGTCCAGCTCTTCGATGTGGTGCGGACCGGCCGGTGAGAGCTTGCACAGGTTCGGGGTCTTGCGGGAAACCTCGTTGAAGATGTCCAGATTCAAGTCCAGGCCGGCCTCGCGGAACAGGGCGGGCAGGTGCAGCACCGTGTTGGTGGAACAGCCCAGGGCCATGTCCATGGTCACGGCGTTGTGCACGGATTTTTCCGTGACGATGTCGCGCGGTTTGATGTCCTTTTCCAGCAGATCCATGATGCGCATGCCCGCAGTCTTGGCCAGACGGGTGCGCGCGGCCATGACCGCCGGAATGGTGCCGTTGCCGGGCAGGGCCAGGCCGATGGTCTCGGACAGGCAATTCATGGAGTTGGCCGTGAACATGCCCGAGCAGGAACCGCAGGTGGGGCAGGCGGATTCCTCCAGCTCCCCAAGCTCTTCCTCGGTCATGGTCCCAGCCTTGACGCGTCCCACGCCCTCGAACACGGTGATGAGGTCGGATTTGCCCTGGTTGCCGGCCAGCATGGGACCGCCCGAGACGACGATGGCCGGGATGTTCAGACGCAGAATGGCCATGAGCATGCCGGGCACGATCTTGTCGCAGTTGGGAATGCACACCAACGCGTCAAAGGGATGCGCCGTGGCCATGATCTCCACGGAGTCGGCGATGATCTCGCGGCTGGGCAGGGACATTTTCATGCCCTCGTGGTTCATGGCGATGCCGTCGCACACGCCGATGGCCGGAAATTCTATGGGCGTGCCGCCGGACATGCGTACGCCGTCCATGACCGCCTGCGCAATCTGCCTGAGGTGCACGTGGCCCGGAATGATGCCATTGGCGGCATGGCATACGCCGATGAGCGGCCGGTCCATTTCTTCACGGGTGAGCCCGGTTGCGTGCAGCAGGGAACGATGCGGGGCCTTTTCCAGCCCGCCGGTCATTTTCTTGCTTCTCATTGGATTCCTCTCCTTACGATTTCTGAAGTGCAGAGTTGAATCGGGATCGGGGTGGATGTCAAGCCAAGATACGGGCCGGCCGACATTGATTTTGTGTTGGCGAACTCCTTGGCCGTCGCGGCGGTTGGCATGAAGTCTGCTACTTTGATGGAACGTGTCGTGTCGAACCGGGATCGTTGTCCGGCTGAAAAGCGTTTCCCTTTTTCGGCCTTGTTCGTGCGTGGAAATCGGTTGTCTTCATCAAAGGAGTTGGGATGTGAAGTTGTGCAGCATGATTCACGTTGTGTCTCTGCATTTTGTGTTTGTTTTCTGTATGACGTGCTCCATCTCTTCTGCTCGGGGGCAATCTCTCGAACCGTTTTTTCGGGAGGCTGCTTCCGATGGGGAATTCGTCATGCCGTCGCAGCGGGAACTCGCCGAAGCCCAGCGACTCTTTGAACTTCTGCTTGCCGGGCAAAAGGATACCGCGGCATTCGCCGATGCGCTTGAGTCGCTCCACATGGAAATGCTCCCTGTACGGCTCGGAGGCAATGAACTGACCATCATACGTGAGAAAAGCGACAGGAAAACCGGTCGAGGTTTTTATATCCATTGCAGTGCTGCATCTGCTCCGGTGTATCTCATGGCCCCCCATTCGTTCACGGATGTGTTGACGGGCCGTATTGCGCTCAAGCTGGCGGAGCAAGGTGGTTTCCTTTTGACGGCGCTCAATACGGGAAAGCGGTATGTCTTTGAAAAGGAAGTCAGGCTGAATCAGGATCTTGCCCATTTGAACGGCACTTATTTCACAGCGCTATCGCAGGCCATTGCCGGGCAGACGGACTCGCCAAGGGTTGTTCAGCTGCACGGGTTCGCCCGCAGAAACCGAACGACGTCGGAGGGACGGAAGGCCGATATAATCGTCAGCTCCGGGCAACTGGATCTGCTCCCGGCGGCGAAGCGGGTTGCGGACCGTCTTGCTGACGACATGCAGTTTTCGACCTGCACTTATCCCGACGGGGTTGGCGAATTGGGAGCACGGACCAATGTCACCGGCAGGGTTTTGCGTGATGCCGGGCAGGGCGGATTCATTCATGTGGAATTGAGTCGCCCGGCACGCATCAGGCTCGACAGGGACGAGAAAGTGTTGAGGTTGTTCAATGGGTGTCTTGCGGGATGCCGGTGAGCCGGATTGCAGATGGTTTACCGGCATTGTGGTATGATGCGTGTGCGGGTTTCCGAACCGGTTTTCCGGCGCCCGCCTCAGTCGCCCGGCTTCACCTTCCTTTGACAATCCCCCCCGGATAGCATAACCAAAACCGTTTCCCGCACCACAATAATAATTATGTATTGGATTCACTGATGTCGAAAATACAAAAGATCAAAGGTTTTGCGGACATGTTCGCCAAGGACGCGGATGTTTTCACCTTTCTTGAAAACACCGCGCGTGAGGTGTTCGGCCGTTACGGTTTCGGCGAACTGCGTACTCCGGTTCTGGAAAAGACCGAGCTGTTCCAGAAGTCCATCGGCGAGGATACCGATGTGGTGGGCAAGGAAATGTACACCTTCCCGGACCGTAAGGGTCGCTCGCTGACCATGCGCCCCGAGGCCACCGCCGGTATGGTCCGCGCCTTCATCGAGTCCAAGGAGCACCAGCCCGGCAGGGTCAGCAAATATTTCTGCACCGGCCCCATGTTTCGTTATGAGCGGCCGCAAAAGGGCCGTCTGCGCCAGTTCCACCAGCTGGATGTGGAGATCTTCGGCGCGCCCGAGTCACAGGCCGACGCCGAGCTCATTCTCATGCTGGCCACGTTCCTGAACGAGATCGGCCTCAAGAAGCTGACGGTGGAGCTCAACTCGCTGGGCTGTCACGAATGTCGCCCCATGTACCGGCAGGCGTTGACCGAATACTACAAGAGCAGGAACAGGGAGGAGTTTTGTGAGGACTGCCGTCGTCGCATCGACACCAATCCCATGCGCGTGCTCGATTGCAAGGTCCCGGCCTGCAAGGAATTGGTCAAGGACGCCCCGAACATTTCGGATCATCTCTGCGGGGAGTGCGAACAGCATTTTGCGGATGTGAAGTCCGTGCTGGACGGCGCGGACGTGGAATATGTCCTCAATCCCCGTCTGGTACGCGGCCTGGACTACTACGTGCGCACCACGTACGAAGTGACCAGCAACGACATCGGCTCTCAGACCGCGGTGGCGGGCGGCGGCCGGTATGACGGCCTGGTCAGGAACCTGGGCGGCCCGGACTGTCCCGGCACCGGTTTCGCCTGCGGCATGGAGCGATTGGCTCTACTGTTGGGTGACCTGAAAACTCCAGCCCCGGATTTCTATCTCGCCGTGGTTGAAAAGGACGCGGCCAATGCGGCCATGCTCTTTGCGCAGCAACTGCGGGAAAAGGGGCAGCGCGGTGACGTGAGCTACGGCGGCGGCTCCATGAAGAGCCGCATGCGCGCCGCCAACAAGTCCGGCGCAAAGGCCTGTTTGATCATCGGTCAGGATGAATTCGAAAACGGAACCGTCACGATCAAGGACATGATCGGAGACGCCGAACAATATACGACAACACGAGAAGAATATCTCAAGGGCCTCTAGCTGAGTTCGCCGCAGTCGGTTCGGCAACGGAAACGGCGGCGCAGAGGCACAATAAGGAGCAGCAATGTCTGAGCATATGGAAGAACGCGATTACGATGAATACCGGATCATTGAGGATTTGGGTGGTTGGCGACGCACCCACCACAACAATGAACTCAATGCGTCCAACATCGGCGAGCAGGTCACGCTTATGGGCTGGGTGCAGTTCCGGCGCGATCACGGCGGCCTGATTTTCATCGACCTGCGCGACCGTGAGGGGCTGACCCAGGTGGTCTTCAGTCCCGAGCACAACGCGGATGTGCATGAGCGCGCCCATGCCCTGCGCTCGGAATATGTGCTGGCCATCAAGGGCACTGTGGGCCCGCGACCCGAGGGCATGACCAACGCCAATCTGGTTACCGGCGAGATCGAGGTGGTCGTGGACGAGTACAAGCTGCTCAACACTTCCGACACCCCGCCGTTCCCCATCGAGGACCGCGTGGAAGCCGGTGAGAACCTACGTCTCAAGTACCGTTTTCTGGACTTGCGCCGTCCGGCCCTGGCCAAGAATTTCATCCTGCGCAACAAGGCCGCCCAATCCGCGCGCCGCTATCTGGACAACCTCGGCTTCCTGGAAGTGGAAACTCCGGTGCTGACCAAGTCCACCCCCGAGGGCGCGCGCGACTTCCTGGTTCCCAGCCGAGTGACTCAGGGCCAGTTCTACGCCTTGCCGCAGTCCCCGCAGTTGTTCAAGCAGATGCTCATGGTCTCCGGCCTGGACAAGTATTTCCAGATCGTCAAGTGCTTCCGCGACGAAGACCTGCGCGCCGATCGTCAACCCGAGTTCACCCAGATCGACATCGAAATGAGCTTTGCCGACGAGGATCTCATCCAGGGCATGGCCGAAGGTCTGGTCACCTCCATGTTCAAGGACACCCTGGGCATGGAACTGCCCGCGCCGTTCCCGCGTATGACCTACGCCGAAGCCATCCGTGACTACGGCGTGGACAAGCCGGACGTGCGCTTCGATCTCAAGCTCGTGGAAGTGACCGATATCTTCCAGGGCGGCGGCTTCAAGGTCTTTGCCGCTGCCGAGCTGGTCAAAGTCATGAAGGTGCCCGGCGGCGCAGTGCTCTCCCGCAAGGAGATCGACGAGTTCACCAAGTTTGTTGAGATCTATGGCTCCAAGGGCCTGGCCTGGATCAAGGTCAAGGAAGACGGCGAGTGGCAATCGCCCATCGTCAAGTTCTTCTCGGACGACGAAAAGGTCAGGCTGCAGGAACGCGTTCAGCTCGAGCCGGGCGACATCCTCTTTTTCCAGGCCGGTCAGGCGGACATCGCCAATACCGCGCTGGGCAACCTGCGCGTGAAGATGGGCGAGCGTTTTGAGCTCATCGACGAGTCCGCGTTTGCCCCCCTGTGGGTGACCGATTTCCCGCTGCTGGAGTACGACGCCGACGAAAAGCGCTACGTGGCCCGTCACCATCCCTTCACCTCGGCCCAGCCGGACCAGATGAAGACCCTGGCGTCCGATCCGGGCAACGCCCTGGCTCGGGCCTACGATCTGGTGCTCAACGGCTACGAGGTGGGAGGCGGTTCCATCCGCATTCATACTCCGGAGCAGCAGGAGGTCATGTTCAAGGCTCTGGGCATCGACGAAGAGGAAGCGCGCGAGAAGTTCGGTTTTCTCATGGACGCCCTCAAGTTCGGTGCGCCGCCCCACGGCGGTATTGCCTTCGGCCTGGACAGACTTATCATGATTCTGTGCGGCGCCAAGTCCATTCGCGACGTTATCGCGTTCCCGAAAACGCAGAAGGCCACCTGCCTGATGACCGAAGCGCCCGGCGAAGTGGCCAGCTCGCAGCTTCGCGAACTGGGCATCCGCCTGCGCGAGAAAGTGCAGGAATAAATCAATATGCCCCGGGGGAAGAAACTTTTTCAAAAGTTTCTTCCCCCGGACCCCCAACTTCAAAATTTTTTGGAGACGCCGCGCGCGACGTGGAGTGGGGTAACAATAAATATAAACGGACCGCTGTCCCACCATCGCGAAGCGATCATCAGAAAGCTTTGAAAGGGTGAGGGGACAGGGGTCTGGGGAAAGGGGAGGGGGACAACCTTTCACGAAAGGTTTCCTTCTCCCCTTTCCCCAGTAACCGGAGTCCAACATGAAGCTGGAAATATGCAAGTGGCCGCAACCCGTGCTGGCGGAAAAGGCCAAAGCCATTGAAGAGATCACTCCCGAATTGCAGGAGTTGATCGAAAACATGATCGAGACCATGTATGAGGATGAGGGCGTTGGCCTGGCCGCCCCGCAGGTGGGCGAATCCATCCGCCTGATCTGCGTGGACCAGACCGGTCCCAAGGAACGTGGTGATCTGATGGTGATGATCAATCCTGAGATCACGTCCTGCGAGGGTCAGGTGGATTCCGAGGAGGGCTGCCTGAGCTGTCCGGAATTCACGGGCAAGGTCAAACGCTCCCAGAAGATTTCGGTCAAGGCTCTCGACCGTGAAGGCAAGGAGATCTGCATGGAGGTCGAGGACTATCTGGCCATCATCCTTCAGCACGAGATAGACCACCTGGACGGCGTGACCATCGTGGACCGCTCCAGCAACCTGAAAAAGGCCATGTACCGCAAGAAGGCCAAGAAGTGGGCATAGGGGGCAATCATGGGTGAGCAAGGCAAACCGCGTGTTGTTTTCATGGGCACGCCCGATTTCGCGGCCGAGAGTCTGCGCGCCCTGATCGCTTCGGACGAGTGCGAAGTCGTTGCGGTCTATACCCAACCGGACCGTCCCTGCGGCCGAGGCCGCCAGTGCAAGCCGTCGCCGGTCAAGGGGGTGGCACTGGAAAACGGCATTGATGTCTTCCAGCCGGTCAACTTCAAGGAGCAGAAGGACGTGGACGAGCTGGCCGCGCTTGAGCCTGATGTGCTTGTGGTGGCCGCCTATGGCCTGATCCTGCCGCAATCCGTGCTGGACGTCCCCAAGTGCATGCCGCTCAACGTGCATGCCTCGCTGCTGCCCAAGTATCGGGGAGCGGCCCCCATCCAACGCTGCATTCAGGACGGCGAGATCGTCACCGGCATCAGCATCATGAAGATGGAAGCGGGCCTCGATACCGGCCCGGTCATGGTCATGCGCGCCCTGCGCATCGGTCATAACGACCACGCCGGACGGATTCACGACGAACTGGCCGAACTCGGCGGCGCGTGCATCGTGGAGGCTTTGTCCCGGCTCAAGACCGGCGCATACGAACTGAAGGAACAGGACGACTCGTTGGCCTCCTACGCCAAGAAGCTCAGCAAGCAGGAGGGGGAGATCGACTGGAACCGGCCTGCCGAACAGATTCACAACCAGATCCGGGCCATGTACCCATGGCCCGGTGCATACTTTCAGTGGGTCAACGAGTCCGGCAGGAAGATTCGGCTCAACGTCGTTCCCGGAGAAGTGGGGGCGGACGATTCCGGGGCTATCGCCCCCGGCACCATCATCGGCGAGATTGGCGGCAAGCTGGCCGTCACCACCGCCGACAAGGTCTATCTGACCCCGGAGGTCAAACCCGAGGGCAAAAAGGCCATGACCGCCGAATCCTTTGTCTGCGGCTATATGAAGGACTGCAAGGACTAACGAACTTTTTTTTGTGAAACAAGGCCCTGTATGCGCGTTGCGTACGGGGCTTTTTTTATGTTGTTCGCAGTGCAATTTCCTACTCTTTTCCTGCGCAGTTCTGTGCAGTAAGTTTCACTTGTTTGGATGTGAATTCAGCATGATATGCTGTATTCTTCTCTTTATCATGCTGTAATTTTTGCTTTTTAAAAACTTGTCACGCCTGTTGCTAAAGGAGTGCCGTGACCAGGCGCGGCTGGCGAATGTGGAGAGAGTTGATACAAACGTTCCGACAATCGTTTTCCAACTTGTTCGCCAGAACCGCCCGGCTCCCGGTTGAGTCGCATGGTGCGGCGGCCGGTTCCAGTAACGCTCAAAACGGGTTAAGGAGGAGACATCCAGACAAGAGACACGACTGTCATGTGATGCTCTGCCGTACGCTGCCGTTGGGGCTGCGGGCGGCATGGAAAACACAGACTGGATTAATTGTAATAACCAGGGCGCAAGCCCGGTTCATTGGCAGGGTTATAGCTTTGGCAGGGGGCAGCATCGTGTTGCCCCTTGTTTTTTGTTGAAAGGCCCGCGTGATTGGGCGTTTCAAGGGAAAGCGGTCGTTCGCGTATCGGGGAGCCTGGGGAAAGGGCCGGGCAGGGCCGTTTTTCCCAAGGCCCCCTCAGTGGCCCGCCGTACCATAAGCCCGTTGGTATAATTATTCTTTTTTCTATGTCGAAGGAATGTTTTTCTCTTCTTGCGTTGCCATGTCCGCATGAGCAGGCTAGAGTCCTGCGGAGATAAGGCGGAAAGCAATGTATTGGGATGCGGAACGATATGAAAGCTGGTTCGACACCGACGAAGGCCGCTTCGCGCTGGAGCGCGAAGCCCGGCTGCTGCAGGCCGTGGTGGCTGGCTGGCCGCGTCGCCGCAAGCGCCTGCTGGAGATCGGCTGCGGCACGGGCCTGTTTCTGGAAATGCTCTGGCAGATGGGGTTCGACGTCACGGGAGTCGACAAGAGCGCCAGCATGATCGAGGCCGCCCGACAGCGGTTCGGGCACCGGGCCTCTCTGCATCAGGGCGACGGTTCCCACCTTCCTTTTGAGGACGATTCCTTTGAATATGTCTTTCTCTGGAGCGTGCTCGAGTTCTGCGATGATCCCAGAGGGATGCTTCGAGAGGCCGCCCGCGTGGCCGAAAAGGGGGTCATCGTCGGCTTTCTGAACAAGGCCTCCCTCTACTACTGGCGCAATGTGCGCAAGTCGGCCGGAACCATGAGCCGGGCCAAGCTGCTCTCCTGGTTTGAGTTGCGTCACATGGCTTGGCGCGTCACCGGCTTCCATCCGGTCATCGCCCATTCCGTGCTGCCAGGTCCGGTGAGCACCTGGAAGGACACTTTTCCCTGGAAGCATGTCAATGACCGTTTCTACCCGCCGTGGCTGGGGGCCTTCTCGGCCATGCGTATCGACTTCGAGGACGCCGCGCCTCTGACACCCTTGTTCGCCTGGCGTTCCGAGCCGGAGATGAGCTGATTTTTCCATACTTCTAATAGCCTCTTTTCCCCTGCCATGTATGGTGGGCCTCGTGTGTTCATGCACCAAGGAGGCCTTCCATGTTTGGAAAAAGCGTCTTTTTCTCCCTTTTCCTGTTATTGGCGGGGGTGGCCGTCATGCCTGTCGTGGCGCAACAGCACTATCCCGATGACAAAGTGCTCGAGGAAGTGAACAAAGCCATGGAACGTTACAACAGGGCCCGGGAGACCTATGAGGCCGTCAAGCGGGGAGAAGTGCCTCCTGAAATACTGGAACGCACCGGGAAATCCATGGGCCGCGTTACGCCCGAGGCCTTGGAGCAGGAAGCGGCCAGGGAGTTGGAATCATCCCGGGCGGCCTATGACGGCTCCAAGATCAAGGCCTTGTCGAACGCCTCGGGCAGGCCCGAGGGGGAAATTCGGGCCATGCGCGAATCCGGCAAGGGTTGGGGAGCCATTGCCAAGGAGTTGGATGTGCATCCTTCGGCCCTGGGCAAGCGGTCGGCCTCGAATGTCAAAAAGAAAGACAAAAAGGTTGAGAAGGGCAAAAAAGGTGCACCCGCTGATGACGAGGGAGTGCCCGGGGAGGAGAGCCCGATCCTCAAGGGCAAGGGGAAGTCGAAATCCAAGTCCAAGGGCAAAGGCTGGAAAAAGTAGTGAAAAGGCCGGATTGACCGGCCTTTTGATTTCAGTAGATTTTTCGTTTTGAAAACGTGGAGCCGATCACCGAAAAGGTGTTCTCCACGATGAACAGGGCGTTTTCGTCGTGCGTGAAGGTGATTTCCTCCAGTTTTTTGAGCTGCACGTTGTCGATGACGGTCATGAGTACGTTCCGCTCCTTGTGCGACCGTGCTCCCACTCCCCTCAGGAAAGTGGCACCCTGGTTCAGGGCGGTCATGATGTCCCGGCCGATGGCCTGAGCCGTTTCCGAGATGATGAAGACCACTTTGCGTTGGCTGAACATGGCCAGGGTCTTGTCCACCACCACTGAAGTGATGAAGGCCGCGATGAGCGAAGCGATGACCAGGTCCGCCGAAAGTTGGAACAGGCTCAGGCAAAAAAGGGCTCCGTTGAAGGTAAGGTACGCTCTGCCGATGCCGATGTTGCGGCGTTGGAGCAGGTAGACCGCGACGACGTCAAGTCCGCCGTTCGACCCCAGCGAGCGCAGCACCAGTCCGGCCCCGAATCCGATGAGCACTCCGCAGGCCACTGCGGCGTAGAGTTCGTTTTCCACGTGGACGGGAATGGTGGTGAATTCATAGAACAGCGACGTGACCGTTGCCGCATAGGCGCTGTACCAGAAGAATCTTCGGCTGACCTTGAACCAGGCGAATACGAAAAGGGGGATGTTCAGCAGGAGGTTGATCCAGCCCGGGGTCAGCGGCACGCCTGCGTAGTAGAGCAGCGAGGCGAGACCGAAGACCCCGATGGGGATGAAGCTGTGCGGCACGGCAAGGCTCTTGGTGCCCCAGGCGACCACGAAGGCCCCCACGGTGATGAGCAGCAGGTTCCAGCGGACGGAATAGGTGAAGTCCGAGCCGAAGGCCGGGGGCCGGAGCGCGGACGTGTTGTTCTTCGCCATGGTGTCTCCCGTATTACCGGCGGATGTTTCGTGATCCGACCGATTTTTCGGGCAGGAAACTGCATGAAAACAGAATGTGGGGCAAGCATTTTTTGTGCTTTTCGAATTTTATTCTTTTTCGCGAGATTTTTTTGACTGAAAAAATGCTTTATTTTTAATATAAGGCGTAATTAATTCTTGTTCAGTGAAAGTCGGCTCTGGGTTTAAAGAGGCGAGCCTTGTTCACCCTGCTTTGCAGGGCATGTCCTTGTGCCAGACGTTCATGCTTTCCAGCTTGCCGGCTATTTGCGTATTGTTGTGCAAGGTGCCGCTGAAGGTGTAGCCGGTCCGTGCGAAAACAATGTTCATGCCGAAGCTCTCTGCTCTGGCGATCGTGTATGCCGTTCGGATATTCAGCGACGGCATGGTTTCCTCCATTCGGATCAGCAGCTTTTGCGCCGCTCCTTTCCCTCGGTGTTCCGGCAGTGTCGCGAAGTCGGTCATTTCCACGCAGCGCCATTCCCTGTCCAGTTCCGCCGAGGCTGCGGCCACCAGCCGGTCGTCCTCCATGATGCCGAAGAAAATCACGTTGTCCGCCATGGTCGAGCGGATGAACGAAGGCTCGTTGATGGGGAACGGATATGAAGTGAAGACCGTGTCATAGAGCGCGGCCAGTTCTTCGGCATTGTCCGGGGAGAGGCGCACCACATCGCCGGTGTCCACCGAGGCCGGCGGGACGCTGGGGCTCTGGTCCGCACAGTCAAGTACTTTGGTGATGCGCTCTATGTTGCGGGGTACGGCCCGGGAGTGGTTCAGGTATTTGCACATGAAGTATCCTGCGGACTTTCCCTTGTACATGCTTGGCACCCGGGCCTCGTCTATGAATCCTCTGGCCGTGAAGTGTTCAACCCCTCCTGCCGGCACCTTGGCGAAAAGCTTGGAATAGCCGTGTTCCCGTCCCAGTTCGTAGACATCGTCCACGATCTCGGGGAGGTCGTTCGTGTCCAGTTTCAGCAAATACACGCGATCGTTTGCAGGGCCGTGCTGGATTACGGACTTGCCGAGGGTGATGACTGCATCAGGCCGCATCGTCTCTCCGCTCCATGCGTTCGTTGTTTTCTGGAGTCAGGCTGGTGGTGTCGTCCCAGTCCGAAAGCAGCTTCTCCACCCCGATGGCCTTTTCCTCGGCGTCGTCTTCCCTGAGTTGCAGGTTGCACTTGGAGCATTCCCGGTCGCAGTAGTTGGCCTCGTAAGAGTCGGGTTCACTGTAGGTGGTGATGACCCCCTCGTAGTTGCGCAGCACCACCTTGTTGGTTCCCCAGGAGACCACGTAGTTGGGCATGACCGGAATCTTGCCGCCGCCGCCCGGCGCATCCACCACGTAGGTGGGGACCGCGAAGCCGCTGGTGTGTCCACGCAGACTCTCCAGGATTTCGATGCCTTTGCCGATGGGGGTACGGAAGTGGGTCAGTCCTTCGGACAGGTCGCACTGGTAGAGGTAGTAGGGCCGCACCCGGTTTTTGACCAGTTTCTGGTTCAGGGTTCTGATGAGCCGCTGACAGTCGTTGACTCCGGCCAGAAGCACGCTCTGGTTGCCCAGCGGGATGCCCGCGTCGGCCAGCTTGCGCAGGGCTTTGCGTGAGGATTCGGTCAGTTCGCAGGGGTGGTTGAAGTGGGTGTTGATCCACAGCGGGTGGTGCTTTTTGAGCATCTCCACCAGGGCGTCGGTGATACGGTAGGGCAGCACCACGGGCATGCGTGTGCCGATTCGCACCACTTCCACGTGCTCGATTTCGCGCACCTGGGTCAGGAGCCAGTCCAGTTTTTCGTCCGAAAGCATGAGCGGGTCCCCGCCAGAGAGCAGCACGTCGCGGATCTGGGGCGTGTTGCGGATATATTCCAGGCCCGCTTCGAGGTTGGAGCGCGAGGGGATGGAGTCCACATCGCCCACCTTGCGTTTTCTGGTGCAGTGGCGGCAGTACATGGAGCAGGTGTTGCTGATGTGGAAAAGCACCCGGTCCGGGTAGCGGTGGGTGATGCCCGGAGCCGGACTGTCCTCGTCCTCGTGCAGCGGATCGGCCATGTCGTGGCGTTCTATCTTCAGTTCCTCGGCGCTGGGAAACGACTGCATGAAGATGGGGTCGTTGGCGTAGTCGTCCGGGTCGATGAGCGACAGGTAGTAAGGCGTCACGGACATGGGGAATTTTTTGAGCGTTTGCTCGTAGATGCGTTTTTTGCGCTCGGGAAAGGTGACGCCCAGCACGCGTTCGAATTCGTTCACTGATTTGATGGAGTGGCGGATGTGCCACTTCCAGTCGGTCCAGTCCGACTTGGATGTGGTGTCGCCGAGCGATTCGGCAACTTCCTGCTGGTGTTCGTTGAATATGGTCATGGTGGTGTTGCTCCTGTTAAAGGATTTGCCCCAGGAACTCCTGTGTACGGGGTTCTCGGGGAGTGTCGAAAATCGTGTCGGGAGAGCCCTGCTCCAGGATGATTCCCTGGTCCATGAAGGCCACGGTATCGGCCACCTCGCGGGCGAATCCCATTTCGTGGGTGACCACCATCATGGTCATGCCGTCCTCGGCCAGCCGCTGCATGACCGAGAGCACCTCGCCCACCAGCTCCGGGTCCAGGGCCGAGGTGGGTTCGTCGAAAAGCATGACCTCCGGTTCCATGGCCAGGGCGCGGGCGATGGCCACACGCTGTTTCTGGCCCCCGGACAGGGTTTCGGGGTAGGCATGCTCCTTGTCCTCCAGGCCGACTTTCGCCAAATAGTTGCGGGCAAGTTCGCGGGCCTGTTTTTTGGGAATCTTGCGAACTTGGGTCGGGCCTTCCATGACGTTGCTCAGCACGGTCATGTGCGGGAAGAGGTGGAAATGTTGGAAGACCATCCCCACCCGGGCGCGCAGGGCGTTGATGAACTTGTCTTCTCCGCGGACCAGGTCGCCGGAGATGCGGATTTCCCCTTCATCATAGGACTCAAGGTAGTTGACGCAGCGCAGCAGGGTGGACTTGCCCGAGCCGCTGGCGCCGATGACCACCACCACGTCCGAGGGCATGACGTTCAGATCAATGCCCTTGAGCACGTGGTGGTCGCCGAACCATTTGTTCAGATTCGAAATTTCGATGACCGGTGATTGGTGCATGGCATCTCCTTAGGCCGCGCTCACATCCAGGCGGTCTTCGATACAGTGGAAGAGCCAGCTGAATATGGCGGTATAGATGAGGTAGAACATGGCCGCGATGAAGAGCATCTCCATCATCATGAAGTTGGCTGAGGCCAACTGCTGGGACTTGAGCAGCAGCTCGTTGATGGTGATGGTGCTGGCCAGCGACGAATCCTTGAGTGCGATGATGAACTGGTTGCCCAGAGGCGGTATGGCCCTTTTGAAGGCCTGGGGCAGGATGATGCGGATCATGGTTCTCGAATAGGACATGCCCAGGCTGCGTGCGGCCTCCATCTGGCCGTTACTGATGGAGACGATGGCGCCGCGGAAGATTTCCGCGATATAGGCGCCGTTGTGCACGCCCAGGGCGAGCACCGCCGAGGTGATGGCGTTGAAGCCGGCCAGACTGCGCAGGCCGAAGTAGATAAACAGTAGTTGCAGCAGGAGTGGAGTGCCGCGGATGATATAGATGTAGCCGCGCGCGGGCAGGCTCAGTAACGGGTTGGAGGAGATGCGCAAAAACGAAGTGCCCAGTCCGAGTCCCAGCCCGAGCAGGATGCCCAGGGCCGAAACCTTGAGGGTCATCCAGGCGGCGGGCAGAAAGTAGGGCAGATACTTCGGGAGGATGCCGATGTCGAAGTACATTTTGTATTCCAGTGTATGAGGTGGGAGAGGCGGGCGCAGCGCGCGAACACACAAGAGCGCTGCGCCCAGGAAAGGGGATCCGATGCCTAGCGCACCGTGATGTCCGCCTTGAGCCATTTGCGGCTGAGGGCGGAAAGCGTACCGTCCTCATGCATGGCCGTGAGAATTTCGTTGACTCTGTTCAGCAGGGAATCATCTCCCTTGCGGAAAGCCACGGCAATGTCTTCGCTACGCAGGGGCGACCCCAGCATGCCGATGTCGAATTTGCCTGAGTTTATGGCATTGACGCCTACCACGCGGTCGGTGATGACACCGTCAACCACGCCGCTGTTCAGTTCCATGAGGGTCTGTGTGTCGTCCTTGTAGAGCTTAACGTCGCCCGCGCCGAGCTTGGCCGCGTCTTCGGCGAACGTTGTGCCGGTGACCACGCCGAGAGTTTTGCCCTTCAGGTCGGCCGCGCCCTTGTAGGGAGCGCCGTTTTTGATCATGACCTGTGCGCCGGAGTAGTAATAGGGAGTGGAGAAGTTGACCACTTTGAGGCGTTCCTGCGTCACGGCCATGCTGCCCAGGATGCCGTCATAGGTTCCGGAGCGCAGGCCTTCGATGATGCCGCTCCACTCGGTGGTCACGGGCTTGAATTTTACACCGAGGCGTTGCGCCACCTCGCGGGCCACGTCCACGTCAAAGCCCACCAGCCGATTGTCCGAGTTGTAGAAGTTGAACGGAGGATACCCGCCGCTCATGGCGAAACTGATTTCCTTGGCGTCTTTGATCCGTGCCAGGGGATCAGTGTTTTCTTCGGAGCAGCCGTTCAAGGCAAACAGGATGAGCATGGTCGTACATACGACCAGACAGCGTGAAAGGGTCCTCATGGTGTCTCCTAATTGTTTGTGAGGTAGCAGTTTCTCGGAATGATGTTGAACTGCTTTTGTGAAGTGATGGTGTTTTTCTATTTTTGTTCTGCAATATGTGCTGCAGGAAATAAGATGCATACTACAGTAGTCATGAGAAAAATGGAGGCATACACGGGCAACATTGTTTCTTTTGACATGTTTTGTTTCAAGAATGTTGTTTTGACGTGTCTGGAATTGCCTCGTTGTTTTCACATTTTATGAAAACAACAATTTCCCTTCCGCTCAAGGGGGATAGTCGGGTATGCTTCGGGTAGTCGGGTATACCCGATTGGTTAGCCGAGGGACGGCTTTTGGCGCAGGTATTTGTAGAGGGAAGTCTTGCTGCCACGAAGGCCCAGTTTGCGGCGGATGTTCTTGCGGTGGGTCTGCACAGTCTCAAAGGACATGTTCAGGAATTCGGCTATTTCCTTGCCGCTGCGGCCCACCTGGATGAGTTGACAGACCTCCACCTCGCGCGGGGAGAGGCGCAGCAACTCCGGGTCCAGTTCGCCCGAACCGTCGTCGGCCAAGTCCACGAGTTGTTCCTCGATGATGCTTTTATACCCCTCGCGGATCTCGGCGGTATCCGCCTTGGCGATGCGTTCCAGGGCCGGGAGCATCTGGGCCTTGACCTGATTGGTCAGGTGTTCGCGCAACTCCTGGCGGTCCTCTTCCACGGATCGGATGACCCGGCGCAAGGCAATGTTCATCTTGTCCACCTCGGCCTGCTTGTCGCGCAGGCCTTCCCGCAGTTCTTCCTGGGCGGAAAGATCGTGCAGGAGGAGTTGGTACAGGCTGTGGTCCGTGAAGGTGATCTTGCGCAGGATGGCCTCGGCCGGGAATCCTTCGCCTTCGCTGTCCAGGGCCACCACTTTTTCCGTGTGGATGTCCTTGGGGTGGATGTCTCGCATCGCTTTGCGGATGAGTGGCCGGAATCGTTTGCCCAAAAGGGTTTCCACATGATTGCCGGCCAGCACTTGCCCCTTCCCGGCGTGCATGCCCACGGCAGCGGTGTTGGCGGTCAGGATGGTTCCGGACTCGTCCACCAGCAGGGTGGCGTCCTTGGCCGTGTCGAACAGGGCGTTGAACAGGGTGATGGAGTCGGCCCAGGCAGTGATGTTGTCTTCCAGCCGCTCCTCATAGGTTTCGTAAAGCGCTTCCATGGGCCGGTTGTCCGTGGCGATGACCACATGGCCGCCCGCAGGGGCGATTTCGCGGGGCAGGGGGATGATCCGCAGCAGGAAGTTGTGGTCCTCGCTGAAGGACACCTCGTGAATCTGCAGCGGCGGGTAGCGGTCCAGGGTCTGGGCGAGAGTGCCGGTGGCCAGGGCCAGCACCTCCCAGAAAGGAAGTCCCACGGGATCGGTCCCGGGCAGGTAGGCCAGCGTGGTGTCGTTGGCGCGCACCACCCGTCCGTGGGTGTCGGTGTGGAGCACGAAGTCGTCCCAGGCTTCGACGACTTCTCCCGGCTCTGTCGGGAGTGCGATATTTCTGTCGTTGCTGTCCATTGCGTGAATCGCCGTGTTTTGTTTTTACATGCCTACCATCCCCGGTCCGGAATGGAAACCGTGGGCTTTCCGGTCGTTTCGAGATTTACGGCAGGTACGGAAAATTTGATGAGGATCGCAAGAAATTCTGATTTGATGCCGTGCCGATCACGTGGCAAAGGAGTGGACTTTGTTCATTATGCTTTTCAAATAATTTCTTTATGGTTAGATATTGTCGCGGAGGAAATCATGCTCAGTCCCGCGTTTGAAGAACGCTTCAGAAAAATCACTTTCGGGGTTCCCTGGAACCTGTTCCTGCTCACGCTCGGCTCGTGGCTCATCGCCTTTTCGGTCAAGGCCATCGCCGTGCCTCATGGGCTGCTCACGGGCGGTATGTCCGGGTTCGCGCTTCTGGTCTATTATATTGTGGGCGGTCTTACCCCGGGCGAATGGTATTTTCTGCTCAATGTGCCCGTGTTCGTGCTTGGGTGGGTGTTCATCAGCCGCCGGTTCTTTTTCTACAGTCTGTACGGCATGGTGGTCTCAGCCCTGTTTCTGGACATGATCACCTACACCGTGCCCATCAAGGACGTCTGGCTGGCCGTGCTGGCCTGTGGGGGCATCCTGGGCGTGGGCGTAGGGTTGACCCTGCGCACACTCGGCTCCACGGGCGGCTCCGACATTCTTGCGGTCATTTGCAAGGAAAAGTTGAATCTCTCCATTTCCACCTTCGAGTTCTGGTTCAACTTCCTGATCTTTCTGGCGGGCTTTGCCTGGCTGGAGCCGAGCATCATGCTCTATTCCATCGCCATGACATTCGTCATCGCCGTGTCCATCGACTATGTCATGAAGATGTTCGGCGAGCGGGACATGGTCATCATCGTCACCGACCACCCGGAAGAGATCGTCAACGGGATTTTTGCGAAGCTTGACCGGGGCGTCACCCTTCTCGAGGGACGCGGCGGGTATACTGGGGAAAGGAAACAGGTTGTCATGACCATGGTCTCCGGTTTTCAAATCAAGCGGCTGGAGGAGGTGGTCTACACCGTGGACCCGGATGCGTTCACCATCATGGGCTCGGGCTTCCGCGTGCTCGGGCGGGGATTCTCAGCAAGGAAGGTGTACTGATGCTTTTCGTCAACAAGAAGCCGACGGCCAGCCGCCCCATAGGGCTCATCACCGACTTCGGTCTGTCCGATCCCTACGTGGGCCAGGTCAAGGCCGTACTCACCCGGCTGGTCCCGGCCTGCCCCATCGTGGACATCTCGCACGGGGTGGAGCCGTTCAACATTTTGCAGGGTTCCTTTTTTCTGGCCGCGTCCGCTCCGCATTTCGCCAAGGACGCGGTGCTGCTCACCGTGGTGGACCCCGGCGTGGGCTCGGAGCGCCGCATCGTTGTCCTGCGACGCGACGAGCAGTTTTTCGTGGCTCCGGACAACGGGCTTCTGGGGCTCATTCTGGAGGAAGGCGGCGACGTGGAGGCCTATGATCTGACCTCGGCCGAAGAAGCTGTCAGCAAGGTGTCCAACACCTTCCACGGCCGCGACGTTTTTTCGCCCATCGCGGCCTGGCTGGCTTCGGGGGGCAAGCCCGAGAATCTGGGGCCGGAGGTTGCCCTGGATTCCCTGGTGCGTCATGCGGGCAGTCGCCCCACCGTGACGCCGGGACGGGCCAAGGCCCACGTGCTGCATGTGGACCACTTCGGCAACTGCGTGCTCAACCTGCACTCCGGCAGCCTGGGCCCGCTTTCCGGCCTGACCATTCGTACGCCGCTGGGGCGCGTGCTCCAGGCCGTGGATACCTATTCCGACCTGCCCCAGGGCACTCCCGGCCTGTTGGAGGGCAGCCAGGGCTTCATGGAGATCGCCGTGAACCGGGGGTCTGCGGCCCGCGACTTCGGGCTGTCCATCGGCGACAGCGTGGAACTGGAGTGGGAAGCATGAAATTTCTGCGTATCTTTGTGAACACCCTCGGCTTCATGTCCCGGCTGGCTCCGGCCCGCGTGGTCCCGGAAGAAGAACTTTGCAAATCCATGCTGACCATGCCCCTTATCGGGCTGGTGCTCGGCGTGGTTCTAGCCCTGCCCTGGAAGCTGGGCCTGCTGGCCGGAAAGCCCTGGATCCAGGCCTGGCTGCTGGTGATCTTCAACGCCTGGATCACCCGTGGCCTGCATTACGACGGGCTCACCGACATTTTCGACGCCATCACCGCCCACACCAGCCGGGAACGCTTTTGGGAAGTTGTCAAGGACAGCCGTTGCGGCGCGTTCGGGGTGCTGGCGCTCATTTTCTTCATCGCCGGGCAGCTCATCCTGTTTCACGCCCTGCTGGATGCCGGACGTTACGCGGCCATCGGATTCGTGTTCGTTTTCGGCCGGTTCGGGTGCGTGTCCTTCGGCTATTTCGCCAAGCATTTGTCCCGGCCGGGATTGGGCAAGCTGCTTATGGACGGGGCCACCTTCAACGGTTCGCTCCTGGCCCTGTTGTTTACCGCTGTCGTGGGATTCTACTGCCTGCCCTCCTGGAGCCTGTTGCTTTGCTTTGTCTTTCTCACGCTCACGCACCTGCCTCTCTACAGGTTGGCCGAGCGGGTGGGCGGGGCCAACGGCGATTTTCTCGGGGCCGGTATCATGCTGGCAGAGCTCAGTGCGATGTTGGCTGTTGTGGTTCTTCTTTAACAAATACGAGTTGCATGAAAAAAGCCCGCACGGTTCGTCCGAGCGGGCTTCTCTTGTAGACTTTATACAGGAATTATTTCCTGTACCACTTGCCGCCCGGGGCCTGGAGCCAGGTTCCGGCGGGAGCCTGGGACGCGATCTGGGCGGCGCGGCGCTGCCCCACCACGTTTGGGGTGGCCCCGGTCTTGGCGGCGATGGCCTGATAGACCTTGGCCCGGTCCGTGTTTTCCGCTTTGACCAGGTCGGCTTGTTGCGGGGCGGCCTTGAATTCCAGGAAGCCCTTGTTGTTTTCGCCCACGATCCCCTTGGCCTTGAGGGCCGTGACGGCCGGAACGCGGGCTTTCATGCGTTCCTTGATGCCGCCGGCCATGGCCGTAGCGGCCAGCAGGCACAAGGCGGCGGTGAGGACGGTGATAACGAGTCTATTGTTGCGCATTGGTTTCCTCCTGATGTTCTGCGGCGGTTTCGTCTATGTCCGAGAAGAAGCTGTCCAGTTCCCTGTCCACCTTGACGTTGACGTCGATGGTGATGTGGATGGGCTTGACTTCCACGGGTGCGACCTCAACCTTGTGGCTGGTGGAGCAGCCCGTTGCGAAAAGCGCGGTGCAGAGCAGGCCGGCGCACGCCGCGAATCCGATACCGAGTTTCATGGTGTTACCCCCTATTCGATCAGCTTGATCAGTTCCTTATAAAGCAAAATGCGGTCCAAGGGCAGACTGAAATTCACGTCCAGCCGCAACCCCTGGAAATTGGAGCCCTTCATGTCCCCTTCGATCTGCATGAACCCGCCGATTTCCTTGCGGTAGACAAAGGGCAAGGTGCTCCTGGGCTTGCCGTCCAGGGATAGGCGTATGAGCAGGTCCCGGCCCACGGTGTCCGCCTTGATGCGTACCCATTTGTATTCGAAATCCGTGACCGCGGCCTGGGCCAGTTCCAACTGGCCGCGCTGCGGCGTCCCTTTGGGAATGGAGTCGAGGAGCGTTTGGAGTCCCTCCACCTGGATGACTCCGCCTTCGCCCGGTGTGGAGTGCAAAAATCCGCTGTTGAACGAAATTTGCCCATGCTTCCAGGACACGGGTAGCTCCCCGGATAGGGCGGCTTCGCCTCGGGCCTTGGCCAGGCCGAGTTGCGCCAGAATTTCGGAGAGCTTCAGTTGGTTGCAGAACAGGATGACGTCGTACTCTTCTCGGCCGGGCACCACGCGGAAAGCCCGGCTGGAGACATGCCCGCCCGCCCACTCGAAACTTCCGGATTCCGCCAGGATCACGCCGTTGGGTTCCAATTGGAAGGAGAACCGGCCGTTGCTGATCCCGATGTTGCCCGCAGTGAGTTCGTCAAAGGCGAACAGCTGGGCGGGCGCACTGCGCAGTTCCATGAGGTCGGGGGTCTCGAAGATGAGGAGCATGCCGCTTACCTTGAAATCCTGCTCCGCGTTGGTCAGGGTGCCGTCCGTCATGTACAGGGAGGCGCTGCTGTCCAGACCGTCCGGTCCGAAACGAACGTCGCCCTCCATGTCCAGGTTGCCGGTCACGGTATGCCCGGCCAGTGCAGATACCCACCGGGACGGATCATTCGCCTCGGTGAGGAGGTACAGGGACTTGAAATGCAATGCGCCGGTTCGGGTTTCTGCGGCAACGTTTCCGTCAAGGCTGATCTTCAGGCCGGGCAGCAGGGTGGACGAGAGCGTCCCGCGCAGGCTCGCGCCCAGGCCCTGCTGGCGCAGAGTGGCCCGCAGGGAGCCGATGCGGTGTTTGCCTGTGCGGATGTCGGCCACGGACAGGGAGCCCTTGCCGCCTTTTTTCGGGGCGGGCCAGCGAACGGGCATATCCAGCCTGACGGAACCGGTGCGGTGCTCCTTGCCGTAGGCGACGCCCCCGGTCGAAATCTTGATGCGGAATTCGGAGCGGGTAGGTCCGGTCGTCCCTTTTGCCGCCAGCCGTAGCCCGGACAGGGTCGCCTGACGGTCCCCCGCAGGCAGGGAGATTTTTTGGGAACTGCCGGCTTTCAGGGCCACCTGCCAGGAACCATTCCGTTGCGTTGCGGCCAGTGTTCCCGTCAATTCGATTCCTGCGGCGGACAAAGTAAAGTCCGCATTGGAACCGATCATGTCCGCGTGTAACGCCATGTCGTCCGTGAACGGTATGCCCAGGGACGAGAGATTCGGGGCTGTCAGGGAGAGTTCCAGTCTTGCCTTGAGGGAATCCGGCAACTTTTGTGCAGGGCCGAGAGCCAGGTCTGCACGCAGGCTCAGGTCCACAGCTCCCTTGACCGGTGCGGGTAGCAGGTCGGCCCAGGCCCCCAGGTGCAGTCCGCGCGAATCCACCTGCAGGGAAAGGGTGTTCGGGGCGGAAGCATAGACGCCGTCCACGTCTATGGTTTGGTCTCGGGGCCGTAGTTTGAGCTTGAATGGGACAGTGTTCTCCTTCGGCTCTGCAAAGGCTTCCACCGGAACGGCCAGGGGGATGTCGTTCACGGTGGCGTCCAGCAATGAATGGCGGAGTTCCAGCCGGTCGAAGGGCAGGAGCGGAAGTTTTTTCTCCTCCGGTGAATCGTCGCCCTGGAGACGCAGCGCGTCCAGGACCGGAATTCGCAGGCCCTGCGGGCCGTAGGAGCAGTGCAGGCGCAGCCCCTGGATGATGACGGCGGTGACCCGCTTTTGTTTGAGGGAGGCCGGGGTGTATTCCACGCGTACGTTGTTCAGGGTCAGCCCGTTGGTGGCCTCTCCCAGCCGCACCGGCCCGATGTCCGCGGAAAAGAGCCCGGCCCTGCGGATGTGGAATTCGGTCAGGGGCAGTCCCATGTCCTGCGCCAGTTCGGGCACCAGTTTTTCCAGGTAGCCCGGCGTCCAGGACGTCAGGAACCACCCGGCCCCCAAGAGGGCGGCCAGCAGCCAGGGCGTCAGTCGCAGGGCCCAGCGCGTCATGCGTCTTGCGAGAGAAGCGGACATTTCAGGATTATGCGGCATCGGATTCGTTATAGCAATATGTTGACGGTCTTACCCTGGTTATTCTTTTCGTTTTTGCGCCATGCCCAGGGTCAGGGTGCCCAGCACCACCAGGGTCGCCCCCGCATAGGTCCACTGGTCCGGTGTTTCGCTGAAGAACACGGCCCCGAACACCGCGGCCAGGGGGATTTCCAGATAGCCGATGGCCGAAATGACGGCGGCCCGTTCCTCGCGGTAGGCGACAGTCATGAAGTGCTGCCCCATGTTCATGAGCAGGCCCACTGCCAGGAGAAACACCAGCTCCGTAGTGTCGGGCATGAGCCAGTTGCGGGCGTCCAGAATGGGGCCGAGCACGCCTGCCGTCAGAGTGGGGTAGATGATGATGGTCAGCGGGTGCACGTGCTTGGAAAGGAAGCGCACCGTGATGATGGCGAAGGCGGAAAGCACGGCCGCCATGCTTGCAACCATGACCGCGAACGGGTCCAGGACCGAGGCGTTGCCGAACAGGAAGGAGGGTTTGGCCACCAGGAGCACGCCGGCAATGGTCGCCACTACGCAGAGGATTCCCTTGGCTTCCAGATATTCCTTGAGAAGGAATGAAGCGAAGATGGCCACGAAAACGGGGTGGGCGAAGAAAATGACCGTGGCGTCGGCCAGGGGCAGATGCACGTAGGCGTAGAAAGTGCAGAACAGGGCTCCGAAACCCAGCAGGCCGCGCAGGAGCAGGAAGCCGCGCTTGCGCTCCCCGAGAATACCCGCACCTTCTCGCCGGAGCAGAATCGTGCAGTAGGCGAAGCCCACCACCGAGCGGGCGAACAGGATTTCCATGGGAGGCAGCCTGGCTCCGGCCAACTTGATGAACAGGGTGCCGAAACTGTAGCAGGCTGTGGCCACGAGCATTGAGCGGATTCCCGGCGAAAGTGAGAACATGAGACTGAGATCCCTATGACGGAATGTCGGTTCGGAAACAGAGGTGCTGCGCGATTTGTTTATTTCATAAGAAGGACGGCCTGCCAAGCACTTAGAGGATGAGGGTCACCACCTTGTTGCGGCCTTCGGTCTTGGCCCGGTACAGTGCTGCGTCCGCGCGCCGGAACAAGTCGTCGATGTCGTCGTCCACCGGGTGGTGGCAGGTGACCCCCGCACTGAGGGTCGTTTCGATGGAAAAGCTGCTTGTCTTCACCACTTGCTCGGCGACGGCCTTGCGGATGCGTTCGGCGCACAGTTCCGCCTCCTTGGGCGAGGTGTGCAGCAGGCCCACGCCGAATTCCTCGCCGCCCAGGCGGCCGCAGAAGTCGGTGTCACGCAGGTTGCCCGAGATGGCCGAGGCCACGGCGGTGAGTACTTTGTCTCCGGCCTGGTGCCCGTAGGTGTCGTTGATGATCTTGAAGTGGTCCAGGTCCAGGAGGATGAGCCCGAAGGGGGTCTGATAGCGTGCGGCCCGGCTCACTTCCTCGTCGGCCCGCTCCATGAAGCTGCGGCGGTTGAGGATGCCGGTCAGGCTGTCGTGGTTGGCCCTGAAAAGAAGTTCCCTTTCCAGTTCCATGCGCTCGGAGATGTCGTGGACCAGGGAGTAGAGAAGGTCTCTGCCGTGGATGGTGACGGGGCCGCTGTAAACTTCCACGTCCCGGATGTCGCCGTTGGCCAGTTTGTGCCGGAATTTGAAGTGTCCCCGTTCCTCGTTCCGCGCCTTTTCCATTTCCGCGTGAATCTCTTCGCCCGTGAGGGTGTTGATGTCCATGATAGTCATGGTCCTGAGCGTTTCCACCTCGTAGCCGTAGAACTCGCCGGCGGCCCGGTTGGCGTCCACTATCTCGCCCGAAGCGGGGTCGATGAGCAGCATGACCGAGCGGGCCCGGCTGAACATGACGCGGTAACGCCCCTCGCTTTCCTCCAGCGCTTTTTCGTACTGCAGCCGTTGGGTCACGTCCGAGGAGATCATCAGCCGGGCAAGGACGTTCCCCCGCCATCGGACGAGCTTTTCGTGATGTTCATAGAACCGTCCGGTCCCTGCGATTTCTTCCACCCAGCAATGGGTGTCTCCCGCCTTGCTGTGCCTGTGCGTCCAGATATTGCCGCAGAAGTCGCATGGCCCTTCAGTTCTGCTCTGCAGGACTTCCCAACATTTTTTGCCCACGACGTCACTGCCGTGAACTTCGCGGATTTTTCGGTTTCCGTAGAGGATCGTATGGTCCTCAAGGCTGATGATCGTTATCAGGGCGTCGACTTCGTCCAGGATGTCGAGTTGGTCAATGGCTTCCGTCATGCGAACCTCCAGACGTCTTTGCCATACTGAAACGGTGTGGGTTTTTGGCGATCTTCGCAATTATAACCGGTGGGGAAGGAGCTTTTCTGCAAGACGAGAAGGGAAAACAGGGGATTTTTGGATGGCGATTATCGTAAAAATGATTTTTTCAATCATGCTTTACAAATAAAATTCTTTTATCTATGTTGCGCCCGTTACGAGAAAGCCAAACCTGCCGCGAGGCTGGGACGGAAAGCCACGGGTCTCATGTGAGACAGCCGGGTTGCCAATGCTGACGAACTCTCCCTTCTCGGGCGGTTACCGCCGGTTGCCGCCTTCCACGTACTCGTCTGCCCCTCCTGTCCTTGCCTCGTTGCAGAGTTGGACGCAACAAGGGGGGGATACGTGCCCAAGACCATATCCGCAGCCCATGAGCCTGCCGTCGGGGAAAGGCAGGACTCCGGGGATTTGCATCCGGTTCTTCCGAGCATGCTGCTGCCCGACCGCTGCGGCGATTTCGATCTGTTTCTTGAACAGGGAGACAGCATGGTACTCTATGCCGCCAGGGGCGAATTGTTTACGCCCGCTCACCGGGAGCGTCTGGCCGAACGCGGGGTGGAACGCCTCTATGTCCGATCCTCGGACAAGGAGGAGTTCGAGCGGTTCGTCCAGGATCATCTCGGTGACCTGCTGGCCGATGAGTCCATTGCCGTGGAGGAACGCTCCTCGGTCTGGTTCGATGTCACTTCTTCCCTGGCCCGCGAAGCTTTTGATCGAAATTTGCCAAAGTCCCTGACCAACGTCCGTTTTTCACGAATCAAACGCATCCTGCGCGACAGCCTGCCGTTTTTTGCCCGGCCGGAGGCGCTCAGACATTTGTCCAGCTTCGTGGCCGAAGGCGGGGAATACTACCACCACGGCATCGGGGTCATGGTTCTGGTGGCCGGGATTATGAACACCGTGGTGACCGACGACATAGATTTCATGGTCGGAGTCTGCTCCGGGGCCATCCTGCACGATGTGGGCAAACTTGGACTGCCTGAGGCGGTGTTCGAAAAACACCCGGACGACTTGACTTCGGAGGAACTGGAAATCCTGCATTCCCATCCTGTCATGGGGGTGAGCCGGTGCGCAGCGGTGCAACTGCCCCAGGAAGCCCTGCATTGCATCCTTTTTCACCATGAGCTGGAGAACGGCTCCGGATTTCCTTCCCAGGCACCGGGAGAGGTCATCCCCCTGCACGCCAAGGTGGTGGGCATGTGCGACGAATACGACAACCTGACCCGTCCCAAACCGTGGCGTGAGGCGTTCACGCCTTTCGAAGCCCTTGCGCGCATCAAGGAAAAGCGGGACAGATATGACCCAGACCTGCTCAAACGGCTCATCCTGGTGCTTTCCAGGGCCGAAATAATGTAGTTTATTCCTTGACAGGGAATGACGAACCGGAATGGCTCGTGAAGCACAGGCTTTGCGGGCCGTTCTGCTTTTTCGCGGTTAGGCCAGCATCCAGCCGGGCACGAACCTGTTGCCGTTCTTGAGTTCTTCTTCCAGGCGCCGGTAGTCTGGCTGATGGGAGGCCACCAGTCGCCAGTAGGCCGGGGAGTGGTTCATGTGTTTTCTGTGGCACAGTTCGTGGACGAAGAGCTGTTCCACCAATTCCGCGGGCAGGAAAAGCAGCTTGGCGTTGAGGCTGATGGAGCCCCGGGACGAACAGCTGCCCCAGCGGGTCTTCTGGGTTCGGATGCGCGTGTCGGCGTACTCCAGGCCCGTGCGGCGCGAGGTCTCGGCCAGCCTGGAGGGCAGGTGCAGCCGGGCTTGGCCGGCCACATAGCGCTTTAAAACGGTCATCACGGCGTCACGGTCTTTCATGTCGCCCGAGATCAGGAGCCTGGTTCCGTTTTCCGTGATCCGCACTTTGGCGTTTTTTCGGAGATAGTCCACCCGTCGTTCCACGTCGATACAACGGAAAAGGATGCGTTCGGGGAGCTCCTCGTTGCGCATCAGCTGGATGCCGTCCGCTTCCATCAGTCGGCGGGTTCGTTCGATCCACCCCTGCTTGCGCTGCAGCACGCCGGGCACCTGGGTGCGGTCGTACCCCCGCGGCACCACCACTTCCAGGCCGCGTCCGGGCACCAGCTTGACCAGCACGTTCTTGGCCCGCGGGTGTTCTTTTATGGTCAGGGGCAGTTCGGTCATTGACGTTTTTTTCGGAGGTCGTCCGGCGTGAACAGTTTCAACCCGTTTTCCCGGCACAGGGCGGCGAAAACTCCTTCGCCGGGGACCAGAGTGCCGCTGAAGGTGCCGTCATAGATGCGCCCGAAGCCGCAGGAAGGCGAACGGGGCTGGAGCACGGCGGCCGTGCAGCCCGCAAGCTTCGCCAGACGGAGTGCTTCCTCCGCGCCGTGCTCAAAGGCCTCGGTGGCGTCGTTGCCGTCCTTGTCCTGCACCCTCCCGTTTTTCCGTTCAAAAGGAGGGCGGGGCGTGTTCAGGCCGCCCAGTTGCTCGGGACAGACCGGTACGGCCTGGCCCGAGCCGAGGAGCCGGACGACTTCCGGGTCTTCCTGCCCCTCGCCGTTGTAACGGCAGTGCACGCCCGCCAGGCAGGCGCTGACGACATATCTTTTATCAGTAGACATCGTGAGTCCTCGTGATTAGGTTCCTTGGTGCTGACAAGTCCGAACATCCTATTACCCCTTTCCGGCATGCGCAACAATGGAGTTCAAAAATGAATGCGGATCATCGCAGTCGTCGGATGTATATATTTCTTTTCGTCCTGATGGTGGCTTCCACCATCGCCTTCCAGGGCTGGCGGACCCTTTTGAACAACTTCGCCGTGGAAGTGGGCGGTTTGTCCGGGCTGGAGATGGGTATTGTCCAGTCCGTGCGCGAAGTGCCTGGTTTCCTGGCCCTGCTGGCCGTGTACCTGCTTCTGCTGGTGCGAGAACATCGCCTGGCGGCGCTGTCGGTCATGCTGCTCGGTGCGGGCGTGGCCATGGTCGGCCTTTTCCCCTCGGTCTGGGGCATCGCCACCACCACCCTGATCATGAGTTTCGGATTTCATTACTATGAGACCATGAACCAGTCCCTGACCCTGCAGTATTTCGACCGGTACGAGTCCCCGCTGGTGTTGGCCCGCATGCGCAGTGTCGGCGCCATGACCAATGTCCTGGTGGGCGGTTTCGTGTTCGTGGCGGTCAAGTACATGGGGTTCACCGAACTGTTCGCCCTGATGGGGGCTGCGGCCGTCGCCGGAGGACTGTGGGCGTTCAGGCAGGACCCCACCCACACGGACATGCCTCCTCAGCACAAGAAGATGGTTTTGCGTTCGCGCTACTGGCTTTTCTATGTCCTGACCTTTCTCTCCGGGGCCCGGCGGCAGGTGTTCGTGGCCTTTGTCGTGTTCCTGTTGGTGAAAAAGTTCAATTACTCGGTGCGGACGGTCACCATCCTGTTTGTGCTCAACAACATCATCAACTATTTTGTCAGTCCGCTCATTGGCAAGGCCGTGAACCGTTACGGCGAGCGCAAGGTCTTGAGCGTGGAATACCTGGGCCTGTTGGTGGTCTTCACCGCCTACGCCCTCACGGACAGCCCCTGGGTGGCGGGCGCGCTCTACGTGGTGGACAACATCTTCTACAACTTCATTATGGCGGTCCGCACCTTCTTCCAGAAGATAGCCGATCCCAAGGACATCGCCTCGGGCATGGCCGTGGGCTTCACCATCAACCACATCGCCGCGGTGGTGGTTCCCTTCATGGGCGGGCTGGCCTGGATGGCCGATTACCGAATCGTCTTCCTGGGGGCGGCTGTCCTCAGTTTCGTATCCCTGGTGCTTGCCCAGTTTGTGGACGGGCAACTGCGCAAGAAAGGCTCATGGGATTGACTTGGTCCGCATGGCATGGTTCACTTTGACGTGCTGCGAAGTGCTCCCTTCGGGGGGAGGAACATGAACCATGAATAACGTCATGAAGGAATATCCCCGGATTTTTTTGCAGACCGGGGACTGTTTTCTCGCCGTTCAGCCCACGCTGATAACCACGGTGCTGGGGTCGTGCGTGGCCATTACGCTGACCAGCCGGGACCGGGGCGTCGGGGCCATTTGTCATGCTTTCCTCCCCAACAGCGAGGAGTCGCGCCGCCGGGGGGAGCGCGATCCCCAGGTCTGCCGGTTCGTGAACACGGCCATCGAGAATATGCTCCAGGGTATGACCAAATTGGGCGTGTCCATCAATACGCTGCAGGTCAAGTTGTTCGGCGGCGCGTCCGGCATCGCCGTGCGGCGCGTGGAGGACAGTTCCTACAACATCGGTCGACGCAACGTTGAAATGGCGCACAAGATTCTGCACAACTGGGGTCTCGATATTGAAAGCGAGGATGTTGGCGGCAGCCAGGGGCGCAAAATACATTTTCTTTCCAGCACGGGCGAGATCTGGATGAAGCGGCTGACCGGGGAAACTACCGATGCCATGGCCAAGGGCGATCCCCTGGCCGGCAGTGAATTTTAGGGCGAGGAGAGTGGGGATGATGCCCAGAAAACATGTCGCCGGGTTTTTAACGTTTCTGTTCCTGTATCTGATGGCGTTTCCGGCCCATGCCGCGGACCATCTTTATCAATATTCCACCATAGACGCACTTTTGGCCGGTCTTTACGACGGCGAGTTGACCCTCGGGGATCTGGTGCGCCAAGGCGATTTCGGCCTGGGAACCGTGAACACCCTTGACGGTGAACTGGTGGTGCTGGACGGCGTTCCCTACCATATCAAGGCGGGCGGCAAGGCCGATGTGGCCCCGGACTTCACCAGAACTCCCTTTGCGGTGGTCACCCGTTTCGATGAGGACACCATTCTCAAACTCGATGCAATCGATTCGATGGAGGCGATGAACAAGGCGCTGGTCGAGGGACTGCCATCGCGCAACTCCTTTTACGCCATTCGTCTGGACGGACGCTTTTCCATGGTCAAGGCACGGGCCATTCCTGGTCAGCATAAACCATACAAACCTCTGGGCGAGTTGGTGAAGACCCAGATCATCGTCAAATTCACCAATGTCGAGGGCACCTTGGTGGGCTTCTGGTCGCCATCCTTTGTCAAGGGAATCAACGTGCCCGGCTTTCATTGGCATTTTCTGACCAAGGACCGTACCCGGGGCGGCCACGTGCTGGACTGCTCCTTCACCGGGATGCTGGCCCGCGTGGACGAAATCCGCGAGTTCACGCTGGCGCTGCCCCGTAGCAGGGACTTCGATTCCGTGGACCTGACGTCGGATCGGGCAAAGGAGCTGGACGCGGTGGAAAAGGCTCCTGCGGGCAAACAATAGGGAGAAGGCATGGGCGAACGGTTCAAGGTTTATGTCGATCCGGAGCTTGCACCCATCATGCCTCGCTATCTTGAGTTGCGGAAACAGGAGCAGGCCCAACTGACCGCAGCCATCGCCGCCCGCGACGCCGCCGCCGTTTCCGTCCTCGGGCACCGCCTCAAAGGGTCCGGCGCTTCCTACGGCTTCATCGGTCTTACGGACATGGGGGCCGACCTGGAGCAGGCAGGAAACGATCAGGATTTTCTTGCCGCCCACAGGCTGGCCAAGCAGGTCCAGAACTACCTGGACAATATGGATTTGATTTACGAGGATGAACCCTGATGAAGATCCTCATGCTGGCCGTCAATGACCCCGCGGGAACCGGTATCCAGTTCTGTCGGGCCGTGAACCGTCACAGCGGCCACTCCTGCCGCATCGCCACCCTGGAAACCCGCTACACCCACGGTTGGGAAAAGGACCTGCACGTACCGGATCTGAATGCGGACGGGCTGGACGAGTTGGGAGATCTGTTGCGGCAAAGCGACATCCTGCACTTTCACATGACTTGTGATGAGCATGTGCGCTTCGGTCCGTATCTGCCCGCCGAATTTCTTCAGGGCAAGGCCGTTGTCCACCACCATCACGGGCATCACGATTTCCGTTCCGACCCGGACAGCTTCCGCGCCAAATACAGGAGGCTGGGGCGCGGGAATCTGCTGGTGAGCACTCCGGACCTGCGCAAGTTGCTGCCTGAAGCGTACTGGATGCCCAATCTGGTGCCCATCGACGACCCTCTGTTCAGACCGGCGGACGTGAAGTTCGACGGGGTTCCCCTGCGTGTGGCTCATTCGCCGACGCGCAAGGATCTCAAGAACACGGACGATTTTACGGCCGCGGTGGATGAGTTGGCCAGGAAGGGAATCCGGCTCGACGTGGACCTCATCGACGACGTGCCCAACAGCGAATGCCTGGAGCGCAAGCGCAATTGTCACGTGCTTTTCGATCATATGCAGGGTTACTACGGGGTCAGCAGTCTGGAGGGATTGAGCCAGGGGCTGGCGGTTATCGCCGGGCTCGACGAATGGAACCGGCTGAACATCGCCGAATTTACCGGCGCCGGGGAACTTCCTTGGGTGGTGGCCTGTAACCGCGATGAACTGGCCGACCGACTGTCCCTGTTGGAGGCGGACCGCGGCCTGTGCGCGGAGGTCGGACGCGGGAGCCGCGGTTTTATGGAAAACCACTGGTCAGACCGCATTGTCGCCCGACGTCTTGTGGACTTCTGGAAGCGTTGCTGACGGGACATCCCCGTTCTCGTGGTGCAATACGTTCGCTCTTTTGCCTTTCCCGTGTAAATTCGCTATGCAGCCGTGAGTTCAACAAACCGGAGTGTATATGAAGTTTCCCCTGGCCCGAATTTCGATCTTTGCGCTGTGCGCGTTGGCGGTCTCCGCTGTTTTGCTTCTTGCCCAACAGAGCGTTGTTGTGGCCGGAGACGGCAGGCACAGGGTGCGCATGCCCGTGGACCCGCGGATCATTGAATTCGAGGGCTCGGACGAGGCCCTGACACGAATGGAGGAGAAAAGGGACAACGCTTCCATGCCTGCACAGCCTGCGGTCAAGCCTGCCAAGGGCGTGAAACGCGGAAACGGGGCGCCCAAGGCGAAAGTGCCGACTCCGGCCTCAAAGCCCAAAAGGACTGAGAAGCCGGCGCCGGGGCACGATCCGAAAAGGGCGGATACGCCCAAACCTGCCCCGAAAGCCGAAAGAAAGCCTTCCCCCGGGCAGCCTGCGAAGGCCGAGAGGACTTCTCCAGCCAAGCGGCCCGGGCCTGCGGGCGGCACCATCACCAAGTTTGGGGTGAAGAAAGCGGCCAAGGGTTTCTTTACCGTGCATGTGACCGGCGACGCCCCCATGGGCAAGGTTACCTATTTCTGGCTCAGAAACCCGACCCGGCTGGTGGTGGATATCCAGGGTCGTTGGCAACTTCATGCCCGTAACGTGGTGCGCGTCAACCAGGGCAAAGTCAAGCATGTGGTGGTCGGCGAGCACCATGACAAGCTGCGGCTTGTGGTCCATTTCCACACACCGCCGAGGACCATGGGCAAACCCGTGATCCGGGTCCAGGGCAATGGTGTCGACATTTCCGCACCGGCCGAGTGATTCCTCGGCGGCGCAAGTCGCGTATTCGGAATACATGGACCGGCAGGGCAAACGCCCTGCCGGTCTTTTTTGTATCAAATAAAGGGATGATCCCCGCATGGAATTCTTCGCATGCAGACCCTAGAAAAGGGGAACGGTTTCCGGATATTCCCCTGCCATCAAGTCGCTGACGGTCTCCAATCCCTTTCTCAACTCCTCAGAAGACCGGGCCCCGGTCAGGGACAGACGTGCGGCGCGCGGTGCTTCGGCGTCGCCAACAACGAATTTTTCCGCACAGAAAAGATTGATGCCCAATTCACGCGCCTTGGCCTCGAAGTCCGCTCCGGTCCACGGTTCGGGCAGGGACAACCAGATGAAGAAACCTGACGGCTGGCCGTGAAAGGAACCGGACGGCAGGGTTTCCCGGGCGACGGCCATGCGTTTTGCGGCTTCGGCCCTTTTGGTCAGAAGCACCCGTTCCGCCGTGCCGTCGGCAATCCACATGGACACCAGTTCGGCGTTGAGGGTGGGAGACATCCAGATGGTGTTGACGACCGCCTCAATGATCTTGCGGCGAATAGGCTTTGCCGCCGAGACGAAGGCCACCCGCATCCCGGCCCAGAAACACTTGGCTACCCCGGAAATATGTATGGAATTGTCGGGCATGCGTGCGGCCATGGGGACCCCCGGCTGTTCGCAGGTCAGGCCATAGGCGTCGTCCTCGATGAGCAGCAGGTTGTGGCGCAGGGCCACCTCGGCCAATTCGTCCCGCCGCCCCGCAGGCATGAATATGTTGGTGGGATTGTGGGAGCCGGGCATGAGGTAGAGGCCTTGTATCTCGTCCCGGCGGCAGGCCATGTCCAGGCCTTCGGGAGTCATGCCCTGTTCGTCCATGGGAATGGGGACCAGCCGCAGGCCGTTCATGGAGGCCAGGGATTTGATGCCGGGGTAGGTGAGGCAATCCGTGGCGATGCGCCGGCCCGGCGAGAACAGGATGCTCAAGCCGCAGGACAGCGCATGTTGGGCCCCGGCGCAGACCACCATCTTGTCGTGTGTTGTTTCAAGCCCGTATCGGGCGGCCCACTGGACTCCGGCTTCGCGGTGGGCCCTGAGCCCGGACGGGTCCGTGTACCTGAGGAATTGGGAAATGTCCTTGCGCCGCCCCAGGCGCAGCAGGGCTTCGGAAACATCCGGGTCATGCTCGTAGAGCGGCGTATTCAGGCCCATCTCCAGCATGCCCGCAGGAAATTCCTTTTTCATCATGAAGGAATCCGTGGTGGCGTCCGAGGCCACAAATGTCCCCCGGCCCACTGTCCCCGCCACCAGGCCGCGCCGTTCGGCCTCACGGTAGCCCCGGGTGATGGTGGAAACGTTGATGCCCAGGGCGTCCGCCAGGTCGCGGTGGGTGGGCAGCTTCTGGCCCGGCTTGAGTCTGCCCGCTGATACGTCCCGCTCTATGCGGTCCGCCAGTTCCTTATAGAGCGGGCCCTCGCTTCCCATTGTCTCTGGTTGCCATATTGTCATGCATACAATGTAGTGATTGACTGCACACAATGTCAACAATAGTGTGCACAATGAAAGAGTATCATGCAGCCCCGGCAGCCGGTTCATGTGTTGCCGGGCAGAGGAGAGGACCATGTTCGCACTGCCTTTCATCTTATTCGTCATGGCCATGACCGGTACACCCGGTCCGGCCAACCTGACGCTCATGGCCATCGGTCAGGCCACTGGGTTTCGCAGCGCCCTGCCGTTCCTGGCCGGGACCATCCTCGGGTTCCTCTGCCTGAACCTCGCAGTGGGGTTCGGGCTGGGGCAGCTGTTCATGGCTTCGCCCATCGTCAATTCCGTCATGAAGGTGGTGGGTGCTGCCTATATTCTCTATCTGGCCTGGAAGGTATTGCGGCTGAGCATCGGCACTCCCGATACGGCCCGTCGATTCACCTTCCGGGATGGGGCGTTCATTCATCCTTTCAGCCCCAAGAGTTGGGCCATGTCCGTGGTGGGATTTTCCCAGTTCAGCGACCCGGCTGCACCGCTTCTGCCCCAGGTTGCGGCTTTTGCGTTCATCTTTTTTGTCTTTCAGGCCTCGTTTCACAACCTGTGGTGTGTTGCGGGCGTCTGGTTGGTGCGTCTGCTCAAGTCTGCCCGTATCCGTACTGGCGTCAACTGTGCCGTGGCGCTGCTCATGGTCGGCGTCACCATGCACGCGCTTCTTTTGTAACCTTTACTTACGTTCTTCTAGGAAATTGAAATGTTCGGATTGCCTTTTGTATTGTTCGTCATAGCCATGACCGGGACGCCCGGTCCCGGCAACCTTGCCCACATGGCCATCGGCCAGTCCTCGGGATTCCGCAGTGCTCTGCCGTTCCTGGCCGGGACCACGTTCGGGGGCGTCTGTCTGGACACATCCGTGGCCTTCGGTCTGGGAAAGGTGGTCATGGCTTCCGATGCTCTGGCTCTTACCCTCAAGGTGGTGGGCGCCGTCTATATCCTGTATCTGGCCTGGAAGGTCGTGAACCTCACTGTGGACGCCCCGGGTGAGGTCAAGCGGTTCTCCTTCCGGGACGGGGCGCTCATTCACCCTTTGAGCCCCAAGAGCTGGGCCATGGCTCTGGTGGCTTTCAGTCAGTTCAGCGATCCTGCCGCGCCTCTGATCCCCCAGGTGGCGGCATTTGTGCTCACCTTCATGTTCTTCCAGATTTTCTTCCACAGCCTCTGGTGCGTGGCCGGTGTTTCGCTGGTCCGGGTGCTGCGTTCCGCCCGCATCCGTGTTGCGGTCAACGGCGTGGTGGCTCTGGTCATGGTCGGCGTGACCCTGCACGCGTTGCTGTAGCCTTTCCGCGCGTTCTGAACTAAGAGGTCCCCATGTTGAGTTACCCCTTTCTTCTTTTTGCCGTCGCCACCACCGGGACGCCCGGTCCGGGCAATCTCGCCCACATGGCCGTGGGCCAGGCCATGGGCTTTCGTCGCGCCCTGCCGTTTTTGGCCGGGACGGCGACGGGTCTCGTGTTCATGAGCATTGCTCTGGCCTTTGGTCTCGGCGAGTTGCTCATGGCCTCTGAAACGGCGTCCATGGTCATCAAGGTGGCTGGCTTCGTCTACATCCTGTATCTGGCCTGGAAGGTGGTGCGCATGAACATCCGCACGCCGGACGCGACCGAGCGTCGGTTCACCTTCCGGGACGGGCTGCTCATTCATCCCCTGAACCCCAAGGGGTGGGCCGTCTGCGTGGTGGGCTTCAGCCAGTTCAGCAATCCGGAACTGCCGTTGACGCCCCAGTTTCTCGCCTTTGCCGCCGTGTACACGGTGTCCCTGGTCTGCTTCCACTGCTTGTGGTGCGCGGCCGGGGCCTGGATGGTGCAACGCCTCCGTTCCGACCGTATCCGTCTGAGCGTGAACTGCCTTGCCGCCCTGCTCATGGTCGGGGCGACGCTGCGCGCGCTGTTGTAGTCAGCACGCCGATTCGGCATTGCTTGCTCACCTGGGAGAAATGTTTCCGGTCTCTCACGCCGGCAACAGGGGTTCAAACCCCTTTGGGGACGCCATAGAATTTCAACGGGTTACATCGAAAGACGTAGCCCGTTTTCTTTTTGTGTGTCTATTTACGTGGCTCAACGGGGATATCAAAACCTCCTAGATTAACGACACTGCCTCCTCCCCGCCTTGTTATAAATTCATTTTTGCTAGTATGTCAGAAAAGGTGTATCAGACTATGACGGCTTAAGTCTCAATACATCTGGGAGCATACGAATGATTTTTTCTCGCATCCAACTAAAAAACTGGAAGAACTTCAAAGACGTTGATGTCCAGTTAAACAATCGCATGTTTGTGATTGGTCCTAATGCAGCTGGGAAATCAAACTTTTTGGATGTGTTTAACTTCCTTTCGGATGTTGCCAGCGACGGACTGGAGAAAGCGGTAAACTCCAGAAATGGAGTATCTGCGCTTCGGTGCCTTGCAGCTAGAAAAGTCACAGACATATCCATCAAGGTCTGGATTGATGACGTGTGGACATACGAACTTGTTATCAAGGGGAAAAAGGGGACTGAACCGAGGGTTGAAAAGGAAGTTGTAAGAAAGCAATACAAAAAAAGCTCTAGGGCAATTATATCCCGCCCAGACAAAGAAGATAAAAAAGACTCTGAAAGACTCACACAGACAGCGTTGGAACAGGTCAATGCAAACAAACCATTCCGAGAAGTAGCCACATTTTTTAAGACAGTTTCGTACAGGCATATTCTTCCACAAGTTGTCCGTTCTCCTAGAGACTTCTCCCCCGTTTCAGTGACGGATGACCCTTTTGGAAGGGATTTGGTGTCCCAGATATGGAACACGCCATCGCGAACTCGCAAATCTAGACTAAAAAAAATCAATGACGTTCTCCAAATCGCTGTACCTCAATTAAGTGACCTCACCGTTGACATGGATCAACCTACCGGTTTGGCGCATCTGGAAACCCGATATCAGCATTGGCGGTTGCATGGGGCACGACAAAATGAAGCGGCTTTCTCTGATGGCACGCTTCGTTTACTTGCATTGCTGTGGAGTCTTCTTGAAACTGGGGGGCCATTGCTTCTTGAAGAGCCAGAACTGTCTTTGCACGACGAAATAGTCAGGCAGCTACCAGCCATGTTTGCGAAACTGGATAGGGGCAGGAAAAGGACTACTCGTCAGGTCATTATCTCGACCCATTCCTACGCTATGCTAGAAGATCCAGGAGTTGGCCCCGGTGAAGTTCTTATTCTTGCACCTGGCGACAATGGAACTGAGGTCAACCCGCCAGAAGACACTGACATTGAGATCATGCAGGAATCTGGTTTAAGTGTGGCAGAATACCTTTTGCCCAAAACCAATCCACACAATGCAACTAGGCTGACTCTCTTCGATTATGATAGTTGATCTTGTGCTTGAGGGGCACCTTGAAGAACCTGTAGCCCAGAAGATCGTGACTTATTGTGGTCACGAGATTGGCACCAGTTTCGGCAAAAAGGGGTTTGGGTATGTTAAAAAAAGTGCCCACAAATACCACTCAATAACCAAAGCTGGCAAAGCTGTGTTCGTATTGACGGACTTCATGGATACGAAGTGTGCTTGCATAGTTGAAGCTTGCGAACAATATCTGACAAATCATGTTGGCCACCCCAATGACACCTTTCTTCTTCGTTTTACTGTAGCGGAGTTAGAAAGCTGGCTTATGGCTGATCGGAATGGGATCTCAAACTACTTGGGAATCCAGAGCAACAGGGTGCCAGCTCAGCCTGACAACGAGGCAGACCCCAAACAAACATTGGTCAACCTTGCTCGACGATCAAGAAACAATGAAATCAAACGTGCTATCATCCCAGATGCAAAGCATGGAGGTTCGGTCGGCCCAAACTACAGACCGATCATGCAAAAGTATGTTGAAGAGGTTTGGGATATTGATGCCGCGCAACAAAACTCACCGAGCCTCGCCCGCTGTATCAATCGACTGAAAGTTCTTGATTGAGCTGGCCTTGGCAAACCGTTTTCTCGTGGCTCATGTGTGGCTCGAACCGTGTAAACCGTGTTTTTTGTGTTATCTGTGCTAAAGCTAATTGTCTGAAATGACGTAAGTAAGCGACCTTCCGTCATTTGTTACATGGCCTCTCACGCCGGCAACAGGGGTTCAAACCCCCTTGGGGACGTCACAAGAAAAAACAAGCACTTACGAGCAAATCGTAGGTGCTTTTTTCTTTCCAACATCGAGCGGGTCCCCACACTACTCCCCACAAGGTTGCCAAAAAAACCAATCGGCGTAAGAAGTGGGTCCACTTTATTGGACCACTGAGCGGCGAATCCAAGGTGGACAATTTTCGGCTCTACGCCGCCTTGCGGAGCCGGTCAGAGGCGGCGACGCCGCACGCGTTGGTGGGTTAGAAACTTCACTGACGGGTTGTCAAAACTCCTTCCACGGTGTCCACTACGTAAATCCGGGATTGTGCCGCGATGGCGTTATTAATGTCCTCTGTAACGCAATCGTAACAAACGGGTCATTGGCCTGTAACGGCCGGGGGATAGTCAAGATGGACTGTGACTGCAGGCGTCCGCGCCTGCGCCCGCAAGAAATCTATTTACGGAGAAAGTAATGGGAAATGCCGTCAAGGTGGCTTCCAGGAACCTGAATTTCTACTATTCGGATTTCAAGGCTCTTGAAGACATCACCATCGAATTTGAAGAGAACCAGGTCAGTGCGCTTATCGGCCCGTCCGGCTGCGGCAAGTCCACCTACCTGCGTTGCATCAATCGCATGAACGACCTCATCGCCGGGACCCGGGTCGAGGGAACCATGACCCTGGACAATCAGGATATCTATGCCAAGGGCATCGATGTGGTTTCCCTGCGCCGCCGGATCGGCATGGTCTTCCAGAAGCCCAACCCGTTTCCCAAAACCATTTTCGAGAACGTGGCCTACGGCCTGCGCGTCAACGGCGTGAAGGACAAGATGTTCATCGAGAACCGTGTTGAGGAAGCCCTCAAGGGAGCGGCTTTGTGGGACGAGGTCAAGGACAGGCTGCATACTTCGGCCCTGGGCCTTTCCGGCGGCCAGCAGCAGCGTTTGTGCATCGCCCGCGCCATGGCCGTGGAGCCCGAGGTGCTGCTCATGGACGAACCCGCCTCGGCCCTGGACCCCATCGCCACCCAGAAGGTTGAAGACCTGATTCACGAGCTGAAGAAGAACTACACCATCATTATCGTCACGCACAGCATGCAGCAGGCCGCGCGTGTGTCCGACCGCACTGCCTTCTTCTACATGGGCAGGCTCATCGAGGTGGACAACACCAAGGCCATGTTCACCAAGCCCAAGAACAAGCAGACGGAAGACTACATCACCGGCCGGTTCGGTTAGGAGGGAGGATACATGGAGCAGAGAGCTCATTTCACGAAAAAGCTTGAGGAACTCAAGCTCAGGGTGCTGCGCATGGCCGCCCTGTCCGAGACGGCCATTCACAAGTCCATCAAGGCCTTTGTCGAAGGCGACGGCGACTTGGCCGAGGAGGTCATCAGAGGCGACAGCGCCATCAACGACCTCGAGGACGATATCGACAATTTCAACCTGGAGCTTCTGGCCCTGGACCAGCCCATGGCCATCGACCTGCGCACCATCATAGGCTCCCAGCGCATCACCGTGAACCTGGAACGCCTGGGAGACGAGGCCGTGAACCTGGCCCACCGCTCCATATTCCTGAGTTCCCGTCCTCCGTTGCCTTTCAACCCCCTGATGGAGGAGTTGAGCACCGTGTCCAAGCAGATGCTGGCGGATTCGCTCAAGGCCTTTGTGGACGGCGACGTTGCCCTGGCTCATCATGTCTGCCGCACCGACGACGAGGCCGACACCCTCAACGTCAAGATCCTCAAGGAACTCATCAGCGACATGGTCCGCGAATCCCGCATAGTGGAGCGCGGCGTGCACTGCATCATTGCGGCCCGCCATCTGGAGCGGGTTGCCGACCTGGCTACCAACATCGCCGAGTCCGTGGTCTTCATTGTCGAAGGCGACAACATGAAACACCAGTGCCGCGGTTAGGAATTTAGTAGTAAAATCAATAAGTCAGGTCGGCGGCCTTCGCGCTGTCGGCCTGACTTTGTTTTACATTTTCGGAACATGCTAAAATCACAGGGAAAGGCAAATAGCAGGATTCCGCGGCAGAAAACGGTTTACAGTGGGTTTGATTTCAGCTACGGAAGTGATTCTTTGCAATAGTACCCAACGGCCGGGGCGCATTTCGCCCGGCTCGACATTGGGCGTTACGGCAGCGGTATCGGTCCTCAGCGGGCCGGCCTCGCCAAAGGGAAAACCGGACCTCGGAGCGGTGGAACCTTCGGTAGCGGACTGCGGTCGATCATATATACGCTAAATACTTTTGTCCGAGGACCATGTTGGAGGTTAACCATGGAAAAAACCGAAGAAACTGTTGAATCCCAAGAAATGGAAATGAGCTTTGAGGCAGCCCTCGAAGATTACCTCAATTCCGATTTCGGCGACCTGGACGAAGGCACCATCGTTTCCGGTGAAGTCGTCAAGGTAGGCAAGGATCACGTTCTCGTCGACGTCAACTTCAAATCCGAAGGCCAGATCCCCGTATCTGAATTCGCCGATGCCGAGGGCGCGGTCAGCGTCAACGTCGGCGACAAGGTCGATGTCTTCGTGGTCAACAAAGACGAAGCCGAAGGCACCATCTTCCTGTCCCGCGAACGGGCCAAGAGGATGCAGCTTTTTGATAAACTGGAAGAATTCCAGGAGCAGGACGGCGTCGTCACCGGTCGTATCATCCGCCGCATCAAGGGCGGCTACACCGTCGATCTGGGCGGCGTCGAGGCATTCCTGCCCGGCTCCCACGTCGACCTGCGCCCGGTCCCGGATATGGACGCTCTTGTGGATAATGAATACGAATTCAAGATCCTCAAGATCAACCGCCGCCGTTCCAATGTCATCGTTTCCCGCCGCGTCCTGCTGGAAGAGCAGCGCGCCGAGCAGCGTGAAAAGCTTCTCGAAACCATCGAGGAAGGCCAGATCGTCACCGGTAAGGTCAAGAACATCACCGAATACGGCGTGTTCATCGACCTGGGCGGTCTCGACGGCCTGCTGCACATCACGGACATGTCCTGGAAGCGCATCAAGCACCCCAAGGAAATGGTCCAGCTGGGCGACGATCTCGAATTGAAGATCCTCAACTTCGACAAGGAAGGCCAGAAGGTCTCCCTGGGCCTCAAGCAGCTTGTTCCCGATCCGTGGGAAAACATCGCCGAGAAGTACCCCCAGGATGCACGCTACACCGGTACGGTCACCAACCTGGCCGACTACGGTGCATTCGTGGAACTGGAATCCGGCGTGGAGGGCCTGGTGCACATCTCCGAGATGTCCTGGACCCGCAAGCTCCGTCACCCGTCTCAGATGGTGAAGGTCGGCGACGAAGTCGATGTCATCGTTCTGGGTGTGGACCAGGAGAAGAAGCGCATCTCCCTGGGTATGAAGCAGGTCAGCCCCAACCCCTGGGATGTGGTTGCCGAGAAGTACCCTGAAGGCACCGTGCTTGAAGGCTCCATCAAGAACATCACCGAATTCGGCGTCTTCATCGGTATCGAAGAAGGCATCGACGGTCTCATCCACGTGTCCGACATCTCCTGGACCAAGAAGATCCGCCACCCGTCCGAAGTGTACAAGGTCGGCGATTCCGTCCAGGCCAAGGTCCTCACCGTGGACAAGGAAAACGAAAAGTTCACCCTTGGCGTCAAGCAGCTCACCGAAGACCCGTGGACCCAGGTCCCGGCCAAGTACCCTGTCGGCCAGATGGTCACCGGCGTTGTGACCAACATCACCGACTTCGGTCTCTTCGTTGAAGTGGAAGAAGGCATTGAAGGCCTGGTTCACGTTTCCGAAATCAGCCGGAAGAAGATCAAGAGTCCGTCTGAAATCTTCAAGGAAAACGAAACCATCGAAGCCAAGGTCATTCACGTGTCCGCCGACGAACGTCGCCTTGGTCTGTCCATCAAACAGACCCAGGAAGATGAGCCCCGCAAGCCCAAGAGCTACGGCGGCGCTCCCGCGGAAAACGGTAACACCACCCTCGGCGACCTGCTTCGCGAGAAGCTGGAAGCCGCCAGCTCGGAGGAAGAGTCCGAGTAGCGAGGATAAATGGAAGCCAAGCTTCGTTTCTCCCAGCGACACCCCTTCATCTTTGGGGTACTCTTGATTGTATTGGCCGTGGCCCTCATTGCGGGGGCCATGGCCTTCTTTGGTTCATCGGGAGTCGGTTCCTTCGGTTTTTCCCGGACCAAGCTGGGTCAGGCCAACATTTACGGCACCATCATGGAGTCCGCTCCGGTGGTGGAGTGGCTGAACGCCCTGCGTGAGGACGAAAGCGTCAAGGGCGTATTGCTGCGGGTTGATTCGCCGGGCGGAGCCATAGCGCCTTCCCAGGAGATCTATCGTGCCGTGCAGCGGCTGGCCGAGGTCAAGCCCGTGGTCGCCTCCTTCGGCACAGTGGCGGCCAGCGGAGGCTACTACGTGTCCGCACCGGCCACCAAGATCGTGGCCAACCCCGGCTCCATCACGGCCAGCATCGGGGTCAAGGCCGAGTTCATGACCTTTGGGGCTGCCCTGGAAAAACTGGGCATCAAGCCCGAGGTGCTGGCCACAGGGCGGTTCAAGGCGGCCGGAACGCCGCTCAAGGACCTGACCGAGGCGCAGCGCCGGCAGATCCTTGAACTCATGAACGACATGCAGGACCAGTTCGTCACCGACGTGGCCAAGGGCCGCAACATGAAGGTGGAAGAGGTCAAGGCCATTGCCGACGGCCGGGGCATCACCGGCCGGCAGGCCCTTGTCTACGGACTGGTGGACCGCCTTGGGGGGCGGGACGACGCCATCGAGTTGCTCAAGGGGCTGTGCGGCATCACCAAGCGCGTGCCGTTGGTGGAAGGGCCTGTCGAGGAAAAGACGCTGCTTGAGGAACTCATCGGCATCCGGTCCGCTGAATTGCATCACATGCTGCGCGCTCCGGGCTGGATCTTTTCCTATTAGACTTCACCCTCACTAAGCAGTATGAATTTTTCCGCAGGTCGCACTTGAGCCATTATAATGGTGGTGTGACCTTTTTCCGGGTAGGGACGTAAACTACGGGCGTGAAGCCTGTTTCTCTTTATACCGTATCGACATCCAGCGTGGCGGCGGCCTGTCGGAGCCGCCAAGGGGAGCCATGAGCAGCACGGGAATGTACGACAGAATCGTACACGACTACATTGAAAGGGACGGGGGCGTCATCGTCCTCCTGTCCGAGGATCAATTATTCCAGCGTACTCTCCGGTCGACCATGACCAAGATCATCGGCACCAAAAAGGACTGTCTGGCCTTTGCCGGCAGCACCAGTTCCGCCGTGAAGCTCATCAAAAAGTGCCATGAGCGCAACATACCCACCGTGGTTTTCGTGGAGCGCGTCATTGCCGGGAAGCCGAGTACGGACTTCATCATCGCCATGAAGAACCTGATTCCCGAGTTGCGGACCATTGTGCTCGTGGGCGAGACTCGTCGGGAGAACATCGCGTATTTTTACGAATTGGGCGTCAACAACGTCATCTCCAAGCCGGCGTCCATGAACAACATCATCGAGAAGCTGGCCTTCACCATCAAGCCGCAGGGCAAGCTTTCCGAGCTCATGTCCGAGGGGAAGACGCTTCTGGACGGGGGCGACTTTCAGGGCGCTCTCAAGATCAGTACCAAGATCCTCAAGATCAAGCCCAACAGCCCGGCCGGGCTCATGCTGGCGGGCGACTGCTACCTGGCCATGGAGGATCACAACAAGGCAGTCAAAGCCTATCTCCAGGCCCATGAAAGTTCGCGCCTCTATCTGGAGCCGCTCAAGAAGCTGGCAAACGTCTACGAGGGCGTGAACGAGGAAGAGCATCTCAAGTATCTCAAGAAGCTCGACCGTCTCAGCCCGCTCAATACCGAGCGCAAATGCGAGATCGGCGCGGCCCATATCCGGCGCAAGGAAATGAATATGGCCGAGAAGTATTTCGACCAGGCCATCGAGACCGCCACCCAGGAGGCCATGAGCATGGTTTCCGGCGTGGCCGAACGCATTGCCGGGGCCGTTGCCGAGTCGTCGCCAAAGATGTCCGAGAAGTATCTTCACAAGGTGCTGGAGACCAAGGGCGCCAACCTGAGCAAGGAGGACATCGCCACCTTCAACAAGCTGGGCATCGCCCTGCGCAGCCAGGGCAAGTGGCGCGAGGCCATCGACAACTACAAGCGCGCCCTGCAGATATCCCCGGAAGACGAAGGTCTGCATTTCAACATGGGGCTGGCCTACCGGGACGGCGGCGAGCGGCGCAAGGCTTTGGAGTGTTTTGAAAAGGCGCTTCAGTGCGGTCCTGACCTCTATAAGGTCAGCGTCAACGTGGCCATGCATTTCGGTGACCTGTATTCAGAAATGAGGCGGTTGGACGAGGCTCTTCGGTTCTACGAGGAAGCCGTGAAAATCAACCCGTCCAGCAAGGTGGCCAAGGACAAGCTGGCGGCTCTGCAGAAACTGCTCAAGGGCTGAACCGGCTGTTGAGCCCCTTTCTCCGGCGGCATTGCGCGCCATGATGAGGAAAACTCCCGATTCTCCTGCCCGGAGCGGACATGAAAACGGAATATTGCATCAGGACGCTGCACGAGTTTTTCGAAGCCGACAGGGGTGTTGCCGTGGTCCTCTCCGAGGACAAGGTTTTCTTCCGTACCCTGCGTTCGGCCATTCACCGTGTGGCCGGTTCCAAGCGCGATTGTCTGTACGCCTTTGCCGGGCGTAAAGCCGCCCTGAAAGTGGTGGAGAAGCTCTACAAGGAAAAGGTGCCGCTGCTGGTCTTTGTGGAACGTATGGTCAACGAAGAGCCGAGTACGGACTTCGTCATCGTGCTGACCAGAAAATTCCCGGACCTCAAAATCGTGGTGCTGGCCTGGGAGGTCAGCCGGGATCTCACCGCTTATTTCATGGAGTTGGGCGTCGCCAACGTCATCTGCAAACCGGCCTCCATGAACAACATCCTCGAGAAAATGGCTTTTGCCCTCAGTCCTCCCAGTCAGTTGGGACAACTCATGGACAAGGGCAAGGCGTTGCTGGCTGTCGGGAACTTCGACGAGGCCCTTATGGTGGTGGACCAGATTCTGGGCATCAAGCCGGGCAGTCCGGCCGGACTCATGCTTCAAGGGGATATTCATCTGGCCATGGGCGACCGGGCCGCAGCCCTGGACTCCTACCTCACCGCTCATCATGCTTCGGAGATGTACATGGAGCCCATCAAGCGGCTGGTCAGGGCCCTGCGGGGCATGGACAATGACCGGGCCCTGGACTATCTCAAGAAGCTCGACTTTCTCAGCCCGCTCAACCCCGAACGCAAGGCGGACATCGGGTCGGTCTATCTGGAGAAAAAGGAATTGGAGCAGGCCGAGGAATATTTCGACAGGAGCATCGAGATCATGGGCCGGGAGGCCCGTACCCTGGTGGCGGGCATGGCCGATCACATCGCGGAGTCCGTGGCCCAGGTTTCTCCGGTCATGGCCGAGAAATATCTCAAGACCGTCCTTGAATCCAAGACCTCCAGGCTGGACAGGGAGGACATCCATACCTTCAACCGGCTGGGCATCGCTCTGCGCAGCCAGGGCAAATGGCAGGACGCCGTGGAGAATTTCCAGCAGGCCCTGGACATTTCGCCGGACGACGACGTGCTGCATTACAACATGGCCCTGGCCTATCAGGACGGGCGAGACTTCCGCAACGCCCTGCGGAGCCTGCGGCGGGCAGACGAACTCAACCCGGAGCTGCACAGGGCCAGCGACATGGTGGCCGCCAATTTCGGGAATATCTATCTGGACTCCGGCGGTTATGATCGGGCCGAGGAATACTTCACCCTGGCCATGTCCCTGAACAGCCGTAATCAGAGGGCCGTCCGGGGGTTGCGGATGGTGGAGAAGATGCGGAAGCGCTCCGACTCAAGGTAGCGACTTCCGGCTGTTGCCTAGTTGGGCGTCGATGTATTCCTGGATCTTGAACTTGGATTTCGCACCATTGTAAGTCATGGAGCGGATTTTTCCGAACACGGGGCGCTCCTGCCAGGCTCGGTCATGCACCCCTCCTATGGACCAGGCGATGCCCGTGTAGCCGTTGGAATCCCTGCCGTCGAGCTGGTAGCGGTCGTTGAGTTCGATGCAGGTGCGCATGGCCCGCTCCGGCGATTCCGTCCATTCCAGAATTTTCTTGGCCCAGTACATGCGCATGTACCCGTGCATGTGCCCGGTGTTGACCATTTCCATCTGGGCCGCATTCCAGAGCGGGTCATGGGTCAGGCCCTGTTCCAGTTGTTCGTCCGAATAGAGGTGGGGCCTGGGGTCCTTTGCGTGCTTGGACAGGGTGGCGGCGGCCCAGTCCGCAAAGCTGTCGGTGTTGTCGTAGTCCGGCTCGTAATGGCAGAAGTTGTCTGAAAGTTCACGGCGGATGATGAGTTCCTCCAGGTAGCTGTCCTTGGAGTCTCTGTCCGCGTTTGCATCCAGTACCGTCAGGGCGATGCGCAGGGCGGATATTTGTCCGAAGTGCAGGTAGGGCGACAGACGAGAGATGACCGGGTCGGTGGGCACGTTGCGGCCTTTTCCGTAGCGGTTCAGGCGGGTGCGGAGGAATGCGGCCAGAGCTATGGAGGCTGCCTTGGAGCCGGGGGCGAATCTGGTGGGCTTCGGACCCGGCCGTGAGGCCACGAACCGGTAGACAGTGTCCCAGTTCGCCGAGGCTGGCCGTTCGGTCAATGGAATGGGATGCGGGGCCAGGACGGGCGGCTCCACGAGATATTCGGGCAACAACCCGTGCAGCTTGGGCCGGATGGTGCGCGCCGCGTATTCCTTTTTGGGGGACGCCAGCCAGCAGGGAACGATGTTGCGGCTGTCGGCCTCGAAAACATCCATGTTCAGGCTGCGGCAGACCTCGACCATCCATTGGCGCTTGAGCCGCAACACGTCGAAATCCGTCACCAGGATCGAGGCGCCCAGCTCCCGCACCAAGGCGGGAATTTCTTCGGCGGGGAGGCCCATGCGCAGCAGGAAGGGAATGCCCAGTCCTTCCAACTCCACGGCTGTCTCGCGCAGGCCCGCGCTCAGGAAGGAGAACTGTCTGTGTCTGGCCTCCAGAAAGGCCGGAGCAAGGGCATAGGTCACGCAGAGCGGCTGCTTGCGCAGCAGGGCCTGTTGCTGGGCGAAGAGCAGGGCGAAGTTGTCCTGGGCACGGTGTTCCCGGTGCATCCAGTACACCACCGGCCCGGAGTGTTGCGGACCGCTTTTGATCTGTCGGGTTCTGCTTGGGATCATGATTCCACGGTAGCAGAAAAATGAGGGAAACGGCTACAGTCGCTGGGGGAAATCCGTGATGATGGCCTTGGCTCCGGCCCGGATGAATTCCTTGGCCGTGTCCATGTCGTTGACGGTCCAGAGATTGGTATGCAGCTTGGCCGCCTTCAGTTCGCGAACGAGTGCCGGCGAAGTGATGCGGTGGTCCGGATGGTAGGCGGACACACCCAGGGAATGCAGGTATTCCACCAGGTTTTCCGGATGCGTTTCTTCCTGGAGCGCCGCCGTGGGGATGTGCGGAGCCAGTGTTTTGGACTGGATCATGTAGTCGTGGTTGAACGAGGAAAACAGGATGAGTTCCTCGGCTCCCGTCTCACGGATGACCTCAAGCACGGCCCGGACAATTGTTTTGTCGCTTGCGTATCCGGTCTGATCCTTGATTTCCAGGTTCATGGGCAGTTTTTGGCGCACCGTGAATTCCAGGGCCTCGCGTAGGGTGGGTATGCGCTGCGCGCGGATGACTTCATGCTCCGCCTCCGGCACTTCGCCTGATTTCACGGTTCCGTAAGGGTCGGTCGTCAGGAAGTGGGAGCCCGCATCCAGGGAACGCAGTTCTTCCAAGGTGAAATCGTGCACGTCCCTGCGGTCTTCGAACTCCGGCCTGGACTCGATGTCCGTGGTGCGTTTCAGGGTGTCGTCGTGAAAGACCACCAACTGGTTGTCCGCAATCATCTGCACGTCCAGCTCCCAGAAATGCGCCTTGCATTCCACGGCCTTTTGTGCGGCGAGCAGCGTGTTTTCGGGGGCAAGGGAACGCGCTCCGCGATGGGCGCAGGTCAGGCCGGTCTCCTTGAGGATGTCGAAAAACACGGGGTATCCTTTGGGAACAGGGCTAAACTTCGATGCCCTGTTTCTTGTACTCGTTGAGCTTGTTGCGCAGCGTGCGGACGGAGATGCCGAGCAGGTCCGCGGCCCGGGTGCGGTTGCCCGCGGTCTCGTCCAGGCTCTTGAGGATGAGCTTCTTTTCCATTTCCTGCAAGGGGATGACCGAAAGGGCCTCGTCCAGAGAGGAAGGAGGCGCCGCCTCGGAAAGGATTTCCTGGGCTTCTTCGATGGCACTCATGTCGTCCGGCTCCCACGCGTCCTCCTCCATGAGGAAGTGATTGCGTTGAATGGGGCCGTCCCCGGCCAGAAGTACGGCACGCTCCATGAGATTTTGCAGCTCGCGCACGTTTCCTGGCCAGTCGTAGCCCGTGAGCCAGGATTTGGCGTCTTCGGTGAAGGCCATATGGCTCAGGCCGTAGGCCGCGCAATACTTGTTCACGAAGAATTCCGCCAGATTGATGACGTCCCCGCCCCGCTCCTTGAGGGCCGGGAGCTTCAGGGGGATGACGTTCAGGCGATAGTAGAGGTCCTGGCGGAATTTGCCTTCCTTGACGGTTTCCTCGATAGCCCGGTTGGTGGTTGCGATGACTCGCACGTCCACCTTGACCGTTTCCACGCCGCCCACGCGGTCGAACTCGGACTCCTGGAGCACGCGCAGGAGTTTGGCCTGCAGCCCCAGGTCCATCTCAGTGATTTCGTCCAGCAGGATGGTGCCGCCGTCCGCCAGCTCGAATTTGCCGAGCTTGCGGTTGATGGCTCCGGTGAACGCGCCCTTTTCATGGCCGAACAATTCGGACTCCAGCAGATGCTCGGGCAGGGCCGCGCAGTTGATGGCCACGAACGGTGCGTCCACGCGGTTGCTGTTGTGGTGCAGATAACGGGCGAACATTTCCTTACCCGTGCCCGATTCGCCGGCAATGAGCACCGTGGCCTTGGATCGGGCCACTTTTTTGGCCAGGGCCAGGACTCGCAGCACTGCCGGATGTTTGCCGATGATCTGAAATTTTCCGGCTGTGCCTGCCGGGGCAGCGGATGGGGCGGGGCGGGGTGTGGGTTCGGGCTCCGGGGCCGGAGCGGGTTCCGTTGCCTTGTCGGGCAGGACCAGCTTGATCTTCTCCCACATGAGTGGTTCAAGCCAGTAGTCGCGTGCGCCCAGTTCCAGGAATTTCTGCGCCTCTTCGGCGGATCCGGTTTTGGAAAAGATGATCACCGGCGGGAAGGAGTCGTCCTGTCGGGCCTGCTCCAGCAAGGCCTGGGCGTCGAAACCTTGCAGGTCCGGGCGCGAGAAGATGAGCAGCGGGTGCGATTTCTTGATGAAACCGAGCGCACCGTTCAGATTGTCGGCGAGCCCCGCCTGCACTCCTGCTTCCTTGAGCGTCGGGAAGATGCCCGTAACCGATTGCGGTTCGGCAATGAAAAGAATCGTTCTGTCCGACATGATCTGTTCTATTATCCATAAGCGGAATATATTTCAATAATTTTAGCGTGGTCAGCCTGAATGCGTCCGCCTTGCCCGAACATCGGCCATCTGATACCACTACAGGACCCTGCTTCCGGCAGGGATAATCGACGTAAAATCCGCTCATACCGGCGGTTAAAGAGAGATATATCATGTTTCGCAGGAGTGTTCCTGTATTCTGCTACCATGCCGTCAGCCACGTTGGCGGGCATACCCCCGAACAATTTTGTGAGCATCTGGACGCCATGTTGGACGCCGGATACCGCACCATCACCGCCAGGGAATTGCTGGCCGTCACCCGCGGCGAGCGGCGTATCGACGGCAAGTCCGTGGTGCTGACCTTTGACGACGGCCACTTGAGCAACTGGCTTTACGCCGTGCCCGAACTGGAAAAGCGGGGTATGACCGGGATTTTTTTTGCCCTGACCGACTTCACCAGAACTGGTAAGGTTCGTACCCTGGATACCGCCCCGGAAATGCAGCCCATGCCGGATGCTTTCCGGGCCGCCCATTTCGACAGGGATTGCGATCAGTTCATCAATGAGTCCGAGATCCGGGCCATGGTTTCCAAGGGCATGGAAGTCCATTCCCATGGCGCACGGCATCAGGGCTGTTTTGTGAACTTGGTTCCTGAAAAACCGGTGGGCAGCCCCAAAGCCCATTGGGCAGCCTCCTGCATCTACCCGGCCATGAAAGAGGGATGGCCCATGTTTCGTGTGGGCAGTGCCTACGCATACAACGGATTCTGGCCGGAAATGAACGGCGGAGAAGACCCCCGGTTCAGAATCAGGTCCCGGGCCCAACGAAGGGAGTTCTGCCGCAAGGATTTTTCCCGCAGCATCGAGCGCATGCGCGACCTGAACCGTTACAGCGAGCAGCTTTTCTGCTGGCCGTGGGGCCAGTTCGACGCTCTGGCCGAGGAAGAGCTTCGCAAGGCAGGCTATGCCGGGGCCTTTACCCTGGAACGCTGGGCGAACACCAAGGGCACCAATCCCTATCACCTGAATCGCCTCGGTGTGGGGGCCCGCAAGGACGGCAAATGGATTCAGAGTCGTCTGCGTATGTACGGTAATGAAACGACTTCCCGCTTTTTTTTCAAACTCCACCGCAAGCGGCCGGAAGTGGAATCCGTTCTTTTCGCCACGGACTCGTCGAAGATATCGGGCGGAGCCAGACAAATGGTCAACAATGCCATCGCAATGCGGGATATGGGGGTGCGGGTGCACGTCCTTGTCACATCAAAGTCCCCTCTTGGGAGAGTGGTCAGGGACACCGGTGGAATCAATGTGATTACCTTCGACAAATTCAAGAATCCGTTGAAAAGCGCCCGGTTCCTGAAAAGTCTCGTGGAGGAACATGACATTGACGTGGTCCACTCTTTTCACAATAGAGCGTACAAGATGGGCGTGCTGGCCCGTGTTTTTGGCGGGCGTTTCAAACATTACATCAACCGCGGCGTGATTTCTAAACCCAATGCCCTGTTTTGTTTGTGGGCGTCCCTGTCCAACGGGGTGATATGCAATTCCAAGGTGTGCGCCGATGTGCTGGCCCGAGTCGGCGTACGGCGTAAACAGCTCAACGTGGTCTACAACGCTTTTGCCAGGCCGGGCACGGACAACTCTCAGCCGTATAAGAAACGAACGACCCGTTTTTTGTATATCGGGAATGAGGCGAAGATTAAGGGGTTCGACGTGTTTGTGGAGGCCTGCAATCATTACGGCAAACTGGCCGATCTTCGTGATACGGAGTTCCTCGCTGTGGGCTTGAAGCCGGGGCCCACCAAAAGATATTTGGTTAAAGGGCTGCCGGAAGTTCGGGAACGGATAAATTCACCGGGTCGGTGTTCTCATGCCGAGGTGCTTGAGTTCATCAAAACATCGGATATGTTGGTGGTCACTTCCCGCATGGAAAGCCTCCCCAACACTATTTTGGAGGCGTTCGACAGGGGACTTCCCGTGATCAGTACCCAAGCTGGTGGTATCCCTGAACTCGTTCGCGACGGGGTCAATGGGTTTCTGTGCGAGATCGAAAACGCCGAGTGTTTGGCGAAGCGTATGCATCAGTTGGCCCAGGATTACGAGTTGCGCAGAGAAATGGGCGGTATCAACCGCAAGGTGGTGCGCTCCCTACTGACCCTTCACAACAAGGGCATGAATCTAATGCGTGTCTATCTGGGCGAGCGCATTGTTCAGGACCTGCCTATCGAGGAGTTGGATTAGATGGCTGAAGCCGGCCCCCTGACCTCGTTCTGGGACACCCTGCCCGAAGAGCTTCGGTGCAAGCTGCGCCTGGGGTGCACCGGCAAGCTGCACTTGCTGGACATGGCCGGATGGTGCCTGCGCTCCGGGGGCGAGTCCCTGCGGACCATGGCCGCGGACCTGCTTCAGACGGCTTTCGGCGAAAATTCCCTGGATGGGGCCATGGCCCAGGAACTGCTCGGATTGGAGCAGGTACGGTCGGTTTTGCCGCAACCCACTTTGGACGCACTTCAGGCCCTTGTCGCGAACTGGCGCAGACCGGACGATCTTGGCTATTACGACTCTCTGCGTACTCGGCGGGATTTCATCAAGATCAAGGAATTCATCGATATGAGCATCGCCGATGCGCCGGGCAATCTGTTCTGGCGCGAGCAGGCGTTATTCATGGGCATGGTTTCGGGCGACCTGGACTGGGCCGCCTCCCGGCTGGACATGGACGAGCCGGCGGGGACCGAACCGATTTTCAACAACATCCGGGGCCTGTTCGGCAGGTTGCGTCATGAATGCTACACTGCGGCCCGGCTCACGGAAATGACCGGCGGCGCCTTCGGTGTATCCTACGCAGAGTTGGCCTCCGGGCTTTGTCTGGCGCAGGGTGGGGAACGCGATGCCGCGGCCCTGTTGTTTCTGGATGTCCTGGAGAGGGCTCCCTGGAACACCAGCCTGTTGCTGCGGGTCCATGACCTGTTGGCCGGGGTTGATCTGGAGAGGACTCCGGTTCCCGGCAGCGTGGGTATTCTGCTTTATTCCTGGAACAAGGGCGCGGAACTGGATGCCACTCTGGAGTCTCTGCATGCCTCGGACCTGGACGAAGCCAGGATTTTCGTGCTCGACAACGGGTCCACGGACCAAACCGCCGAGGTGCTGGAGTTCTGGGAGCAGCGTTTCGGCAGGCGTTTGGCCGTAACGGCTTTGCCTGTGAACGTGGGGGCGCCGGTGGCCCGCAACTGGTTGCTGCACTTGCCTGAAGTGGCGGCCTGCGACTACGTGGTCTACCTGGACGACGACGTCTCTCTGCCCGGAGATTGGCTGGGCCGGTTGGGCGCCGCCGTCAGGCTGTATCCGGACGCGGGTGTCTGGGGCTGCAAGGTGGTGGACCATGTCAATCCGCTGCTGGTGCAGCACGCCGACGGTCACCTGCAGGTGGACGCCGACCACAAGGGCGGCTCTCTGAACAGTTACACGCCCAATCCGTTCAAACTTTCCGATCTGCACCTGCAGACCTTGGACACAGGTCTGTTGGACTGCGTGCGCCCCTGCACCTCGGTGACCGGCTGCTGCCATGTGTTTCGCACTGAAGTGCTTCTGGAGTCCGGAGATTTCGCCCTGCAGCTTTCTCCGTCCCAATACGACGACTACGAGCACGACCTGCGCTTGGCTGAGGCCGGCAGGTTCGCGGTCTACACCGGACATTTGGCCGTGCGGCACAAGAAACGTACCGGCGTGGCCAGCCGCACTTCGGCCGCAAGCGAAGGCAACGCCCTGGCCAATCGGTACAAGATGCAGACCATGCACGCCCGTACGGACGTCATCCGGGCCGCGGGGGACGAACAACGCCTGCTGGACGCGGATCTGCGCCGCAAGATGAGCGAGGTGGAGAAGCGGCTGGGCTGTACCTGCTGATCTTGCCAACAGGACCTGGAAGATATAGGGCTCTCGGATTCGGATATGATAAATTGTAATATTGATCCGACTGTTGAAAAATTAAATTCCGCGGACCGGTTAAAAAGTATGAGACGCAAGGAAGTGGAAAGAACAGGGTGCACAGTGTATTGCGTAGACACATGTGGTCTGTGTTTTGACGCTGACGAAGTGGATTGTCGTTTTTCAACGGTCTGCAAGGCCCACGAGCGAGAACATGAGTAAAGACGAAACCAAGGAATTTCTGGACAGCCTGCCCGAACTGAAGAAAGGCGAGTCGTATTGTTTCAAATGTTATCCCGGAATTTCCTGCTTCAATGAATGTTGCGGCGATCTCAATCTGGTCATGACCCCCTATGACGTGCTGCGCCTGCGCAGGCATTTGGAAATGGCCAGCCGCGACTTCGTGCATGTGCACTGCGAGACCAGCGTCATGCCGGACACCCGGTTTCCGGTCATGCGCCTGCGCATGACCGACAACGCCAAGCGCAGCTGCCCGTTTGTACGTACAGAGGGTTGCTCGGTCTACCCGGACCGTCCGGGGGCATGCCGCACCTATCCTTTGGGGCGGGCCACCAGGCCGAACGACGACGGCGGCGTGGAGGAGCAGTTCTTTGTGGTCCGGGAGCCTCACTGCCGAGGATTTGAGGAACCCGATGAGTGGACTTCCGAAGAGTGGCTCAAGGATCAGGGCTTTGAAGTCTATGTGCGATTCAACGACCGTTACATGGACCTGCTGGCCCGGTTCAAGGAGACCGGCAAGCAACTGCCGGACCAGATGGTGCAGATGGTGGTGCTGGCCCTGTATCAGTTGGACGATTTCCGGGGTATGATCGAGAACATGCGCGTGTTCGACCGTTTCGAGGTGGACGGGGAACGTCGGAAGGCCGTCATGGAAGATGACGAGGCTACCCTCGAATTCGCGTACGACTGGCTGGAGCTGATGCTGTTCCGCTCGTGCGAAAACTTGAAACCGAAAATGTAGCCATGCTGCCCGCAAATAAGAAACTGCTGACCATCGAAGAGTTCCTGGAGCGCAAAAAATCCTTTCCCGAGGGTTACAGGCTGGTGTTCACCAACGGCTGCTACGACATCCTGCACCCCGGGCACGTGGATCTGTTGACCCGGGCCCGGGCGCTGGGCCACGGTCTCATGCTGGGGCTGAACAGCGACGACTCGGTGCGCCGTCTGGGCAAGGGAGCGGACAGGCCCGTTAACCGGCAGGAGCACCGCGCATTTGTGCTGGCTGCGCTGAAATGCATCGATTTCATTATCATATTTGACGAGGATACCCCCCTTGAACTCATCGACGCGGTGCGGCCCCAGGTGCTGGTCAAGGGCGGAGACTGGTCCTTGGACAGAATCGTGGGCCGGGACATTGTGGAAGAAGACGGTGGCGAGGTCCACAGTCTGCCCCTGTTGGAAGGGTTTTCCACCACCGCACTCATCAATAGGATACGTTCAGGACTTGACAAATAGGCACGATTCTGCATACAGAACTTCGCTCCGAAGCGTGGGCCAGTAGCTCAGTTGGCAGAGCCACCGGCTCATAACCGGTTGGTCCCAGGTTCGAATCCTGGTTGGCCCACCATTTTTCTCCCATGCGAAGGAGATATTGAGGAAAATTGGCGAGAAGAACCACACGTCTGAAGCTCTTTTCCCTTGAAGCTCTTGCACCGGGCAAGAGATCAGAAGAAGGCAATGATGCTCCCCCAGGGGATACCCTAGGGGAGCATCTTCTTTTAGGTAAGGTGGTGTAAGCTAATGAAATCTCAAGATTTATTTCTCATCATCAAAAAGCTCGCTCCCGAGGAATACCAAAGTTCCTGGGATAATTCCGGCCTTCAGGTGGCCGGGGAGGCGAAAAGCTGCGACAAGGTTGCGGTCTGCCTGGAGCCTACCCCGGAAATGGTCGGTCGGTGCCTCGATTGGGGCGCTCAGGCCATCGTCACGCATCACCCTTTGTACATGAAGGCCAAGCCGCCCGTGGGCGGAGGCTATACCGACGTGTTGCGTATGATCATGAAGGCCGGTGTGTGGCTCTATGCGGCCCACACCTCCCTGGACTGCCGTCCGTCCGGTCCGGCTTTCTGGCTGGGCAGCCGCTTGGGGCTTTCCGACACCCGGTTCGTGGAATCGGCCCATGTCTTCACGCCCATGGAGGTGTCCTTCCATGCCCGGCGTCCCCTCACCCGCGAAGAGGCGGAACTGTGGGCCGGCAGGGAAGGCGTGCACAGCATCGGGCAGAGCGCTGCGGGCGAGGTTCGCCTGGTTTGCGACCGTGACATCTGGCCTTCCCTGTCCGGCGCCATCGAGTTCGACATGGGGGAGCGCCCCGAATATTACATCCGTGCCCTGGAGGCCCCCGAGGCTTCCGTGGGCTTCGGTCAGGTGGGCGAGTTGCCCGAACCCATGGCTTGGGACGCGTTCATGTCCGAGCTGGAAAGTCTGGTGGATCGCGACGTGTTCACGGTCTGCGGCAGACCTCCGCAAATCGTGAACACCGTGGCTTATTGCGGCGGTTCGGGGGCCTCGCTGCTGGACCAGGCGGCCGGAGCCGGAGCCGATGTGTTCATCACCGGGGACATGAAATACCATCCCGCCGTGGAAACCGGGATTTGCGTGGTGGACGTGGGGCACTTTGCCCTGGAAGAAGAGATGATGCGTCTGTTCGCCGGTGAACTCGGCGCAGAGCTGGAGGGATCCGACGTGCAGGTGAGGTTCTTTGAGGGGACCGAGCCCTTCGGGTTTCATATACGTTCAAGGTAATCAAATTTAGTAATTATAGTAGAGAGGTTAAGCGATGTATCAAAAGCAGATCGAACAGCTGGTCGTCCTGCAGAGGGTGGATGATGAGATCATTATCCTCCAGCAGGAACTGGACGCTGCTCCGCGCGAGCTCAAGGCCCTTGAGGACAAGCTGCAGAGTCTTGCTGACCGCAAGGCCCAGGTGCAGGAAAAGCTCGACATCCTTAAGCAGCAGCAGAAAAAGCTGGGCGTGGAGATCGACGAGGACGACGCCAAGATCAAGAAGAGCAAGAACAAGCTCATGATGGCCAGCAACACCAAGGAATATCACGCGATGATGCGTGAGATGGACAGCCTGGAAAAGCTGAATCGCATCCGCGAGGACGAAAGCACCGCCGTCAAGGAAGAATTGCTTCGCCAGAGCGCGGCCATGGAAGCCCTGGAAGAGGAAGTCTCGGGTGTCAAGGAAGAGTTCGACGCCAAGAAGGCCACTCTGGATGAACGCGTGGGCGAGGCGGAAAAGGCCCTGGAAGGCCTGAACAAAAAGCGCAGCAAGGCCTGCAAGGTTGTTCCGCCGCCGATTCTCGGCCGTTATGAATTCATCCGTTCCCGTCTGGAGAATCCGGTCATCGTGGCTGTGGAGGAAGGCGTGTGTTGCGGTTGCAACATCATGATTCCGCCCCAGAATTACATCGATCTGCAAAAGGGCCAGCAGATTCTGAGCTGCCCCAACTGCCAGCGCCTCATTTACTGGAAAGAGCACATTCCCGAGGCCGCCAAGGTCAAGTAACCTTCGGGCTTTGACCGCATGGTCGGCAGTGATTAGATAAAGATACGGAGTCGGACGGGTCATCGCCGCGGCCGCAGGGTCGGGGAGGAAAGTCCGGGCTCCACAGGGCAGGACGCTGGGTAACTCCCAGGGGGAGCGATCCCCGGAAAGCGCAACAGAGAGTAGACCGCCTCCGGTTTTCGGAGGTAAGGGTGAAAGGGTGGGGTAAGAGCCCACCGGCGGGTGTGGTGACATGCCCGGCCAGGCAAGCCCCGTCCGGAGCAAGACCAAATAGGAAAGTGTTTGAGGCCGGCCCGGCCGATACTTTCGGGTAGGTTGCTTGAGGCGGCGGGTAACCGTCGCCCTAGAGGAATGATGACCGCCCCGTATGGGGAACAGAACCCGGCTTATGTCCGGCTCCGTCCTTGATACATCCCGCTGCCGGGAGGTTCCGCCGTGGACCTCCCGGTGCGGCTTCATTCAGGAAGACGCATGAAACGCAGACTTGAGGAAACCTGGGCCGTTCTCCTGGCCGCAGGCAGTGGTTCCCGCCTGAGCGGGGCCAGCCTGGATGTACGCAAGCAGTACATCGAATACAAGGGCGTGCCCCTGTTCTGGCATTCGGCCCGCACCCTTTCGCGCATTGCGGCCCTCAAGGGCATTGTTTTCGTCTTCCCGGAAGCGGATCTCAAGCGTATGCGCCGCACGGTCAAGGACCTGTTCAAGACCGACGATCTCGGGCTGCGTTTCGACGTGGTTGCGGGCGGCGAACGCCGCCAGGATTCCGTGCGCCATGGTTTGGAGGCCCTGCCACGGGAGTGCGACGCCGTACTGGTCCATGACTCGGCCCGGCCGTTTGCCTCTGCCGCCATGGTCCAGTCCCTGGTGGACGCCCTGGAGCAGGGGGCGCAGGGCGTGATCCCCGCCATCGAAGTCACGGACACCGTCAAGAAGGTGGACGGGCTCGTGGTCACCGAGACTTTGACTCGCTCCGAGCTGCGCGCCGTGCAGACGCCGCAGGCCTTCATGCTCGATATCTTGCGCGAAGCCCACGCCAGGGCCGAGGCGGAAGGCTGGGACGTGACCGACGACGCCTCCATGGTGGAGCGTCTGGCCGAGGTCCGGATCGTTCCGGGCGAGGCTGGAAACAGCAAGATCACCACCCCCGGGGACCTGGCAGTGCTCAAGCGTCAAAAGGTGCAGGTTCCCTGCACGGGCTGGGGGTACGACGTTCACCGTTACGGTGGCGACCGGCCCATGGTGCTGGGCGGCGTACCCATTGCCGGGGCTCCGCAGATCAAGGCGCACTCGGACGGCGACGTACTGCTGCACGCCCTCATGGATGCCATCCTCGGCTGCGTGGGAGGCGGCGACATCGGCAGGCACTTTCCGGACACGGATCCGTGCTGGGAAGGAGTGGACAGTTCCATTCTTCTGCGCGAGGTGTTGGTCATGGCCGACAAGGCCGGGGTGCGCATTGTCCATGCGGACCTGACCGTCATCGCCCAGGTACCCAGGCTCGCGCCTCACGCCGATCAGATCACCAAGAACATCGTCCGATTGCTGGCCCTGGAGCCGCCCCAGGTCAACTTCAAGGCCACCACCGAAGAGAAGCTCGGGTTCACGGGCGAGAAAAAGGGCGTCAAGGCCGTGGCCTGTGTGACCGCCCTCAGGGAGATGTGACGTGACCAAGTGGCTCCCTCTCATTTCGAAATTTCTTGTGGGATTCGTCCTGTTCATGGTCCTGTTCTATGCGGGCATGCAGTGGTACGTGCACGATACCGTGGAAAAGGGCCTGCAGGAGGCAGTGGAAAAAGTGCCCGGTCTGGAACTGAACTACTCCAGGCTCGACGTGGAGGTCACCAAGGCGCGGGTCACCCTTACGGAAGTGGACCTCAAACGGGGAGCCGAGCGGATTTTCGCGGACAAGGTGATCTTTTCCGATTTCGACCAAAGGCACGGCATCCCGCATTCCATGAGCGTCCTGGCCAAGGGCGTTGTCCTGCCCGTGGACTCCACCCACCTGGGCCCGCTGGCCAGCCTGTTTCAGGAGTTGGGTATGGTGGAACTCCAGGGCGACTGCGGTCTTGACTATGTTTTTGATCCGGGCAACAACGCCCTGAACATCAGGAGTTTCACCTTTGATTCCCCGGACCTTGGCAGGCTTCATTTCAGCGGCGGGTTCGGCAACCTGAACCTGGATGATTTCCGGCCGGAAAGCCTGGTGGGTTTGCAAATCAAGGGCTTTGATCTGACCTTTGCAGACAGTGGACTCATGGACCGTATCCTTGAGGTTTACGCCCTGCATCGGGACCTGAGTCGACAGCAGGCCCGGGACTTCCTGTCCGATGAAGTGCGTGCCTTGGTCAATGGGGCCGACGCCGCCGACAATGAACAAGCCGTGAAGGCCTTCCAGGGGCTGGGGACCTTCGTGAACGCTCCCGAAGCCATCGTGGTCCGGGCAACCCCGGAAGAGCCCGTGCCCTGGCTTTATTTCTTTATGGGGCGGGACGTGTTTGAAAGTATCAGGCTGCTGGATCTCACCGTGGAGACGCACCCTGTTGACGGCAACCAGTAGAGAGATTCCCAAGCAATCATATCTGGAGCAGAATAATGAGACTGTACAATACCCTTGCACGGAAAAAGCAGGAATTCCAACCCCAGAACGATAACAAGGTCAACATGTATGTCTGCGGCATAACCGCCTACGACCTCTGCCACATTGGCCATGCCCGTTGCTACGTGGCCTTCGACGTGCTCTCCCGCTACCTGCGCAGCAAGGGCTATGAAGTCAATTACATGCGCAATTTCACGGACATTGACGACAAGATCATCAAACGCGCCAATGAACTGGGCAAGGAATCCTCCGAGATCGCCGAGCAGTTCATCAATGAGTTCTACGTGGACATGGACCGGCTCAACGTGCTTCGCGTCGACGTGGAACCCAAGTGCACCGAGCACATTCCCGAGATGATCCGGCTCACCGAGCAGCTCATCGAAAAGGGGCATGCCTATGCCGCGGGCAACGGCGATGTCTATTTTCGCGTACGGACCTTCGAGGGTTACGGCAAACTCTCCGGCCGCAACATCGACGAGCTGGAGTCCGGCGCACGCATTGAGCCGGGCGAGCTCAAGGAAGACCCCCTGGATTTTACCCTGTGGAAATCGGCCAAGCCGGGCGAGCCTTCCTGGGAAAGTCCTTGGGGACCGGGTCGTCCCGGCTGGCACCTGGAGTGCTCGGCCATGTCCGAAAAATATTCGTCTCTGCCCTTGGATATTCACGGCGGCGGTCAGGATCTGTCCTTCCCCCACCACGAGAACGAGATCGCCCAGTCCGAGGCGGCCACGGGCAAACCTTTTGCAAATTTTTGGGTGCACAACGGCTTTGTGCAGATCAATTCCGAAAAGATGTCCAAATCCCTGGGCAACTTTTTCACCATCCGTGACATCCTGAACCAGTTCTTGCCCGAGACCCTGCGCTATTTCCTGTTGACCATGCATTACCGCAGTCCCCTGGATTTCTCCTTCGAGGCCCTGGAAGAGGCGGAAAAGGGCATCAAGCGAATTTACGCCGCGCTGGCCCAGATTGGTCAGGAGTTGCGGAAGTCCAAGTGGAAGAAGTCTCCATTCCCCGAGGAACTGAGTAAGGAAATGGACGAGATCGAAGCCAAGTGGGCCGAGGCCATGGAAGATGACATGAACACGGCCGGGGCCATGGGCCAGCTGTTCAACGCCATCCGTCTGGCGGGCCGAATTGCCGAAGACAAGAATCTGCGCAAGGCCGAAGGCGCGCGCGACCTCTGGGAGCGTATCCGCAAGGCCGTTGCCGGGTGGGCTGAAGTGCTGGGTGTGTTCGGGCGCGACGCCGGGGAGTTCCTGACCGAGTTGCGCGACAGCCGCGCCGCCCGCAAGGAGATCGATCCGGCTGCGGTTCAGGCCAAGTTGGATGAACGCCGGGAAGCCCGCAAGAACAAGGATTTTGCCCGTTCCGATGAGATTCGTGATGAACTGGCAGCCATGGGCGTGGAAGTGAAAGATACGCCGCAGGGCGCCACTTGGGATGTCGCCTAGGCTGCTGACGGCTTTTAGGAAGAAACGCTTTGGGAAAGAAAAAGAACCGCAGAGAACCGCAGACGTTGGAGCTGGCTCCCATCGGAGTGGAGACCCACGCCCATCTGGATCTGGATGATTTCGACGAGGACCGGGAAGAGATCCTGGCCCGGGCCGGGGAGTGCGGCATTGCCTCCATCGGCAACGTCTTCCTGGGGCCGGAGGCCTTCGAGGCCGGGCGGCGTCTTTTTGACGGTCATCCCGAGGTCTTTTTCATTCTGGGCGTGCATCCCAATGACGCCCATCAGTGCTCCAACGGCGCTCTGGACCGTATGCGCGAGCAATTCAAGACCGAGCCCCGGCTCAAGGCCCTGGGCGAAATCGGTCTGGATTTCTACTGGGACAAGGTGGACCACGACGTCCAGCGGAAGGCGTTTCGTAAGCAGCTTCATCTGGCCCGCGAACTTGACCTGCCCGTGGTCATCCATTCCCGGGACGCCCATGACGACACCATGGCGATTTTGGAGGAAGAAGGCTTCAAGGATTACCCGGTGCTCTGGCACTGCTTTGGCGGCAATGCCGAGGAAGCCAAGGCCATCCTGGCCAACGGCTGGTTCATTTCCCTGCCCGGACCGGTGACCTTCAAGGCCAATCACGATCTGCATGCCGCAGTTTCCCAACTGCCCCTGGATCGTATGATGGTGGAGACCGACTGCCCGTACCTGACGCCCGAGCCGTGGCGCGGGAAACGCAACGAGCCAGCCTATGTGGTCTTCACTGCTGAAAAGGTCGCACTCCTCAAAGGCATTCGCCTCACGGACATCTGGCGCATGCTGGCGGAAAACGCCCGCAGGTTTTTTCGACTGGATGAAGGCTGCCTATAACGGCCCGATTATTTCGTTGTTTCAAAAAAGCCGGTTTCACACGTATTTGATAATACGCTGCGGACCGGCTTTTTTTACATCGTGTGCTTGATCGCCCTGAACAGCCTTATGGTGTGCCCCCCCCTGCGTACGGATTTGGTGCAGAGCGTAGCGAAGACAAAATCCGTACGCACACCAGGGGATGCAGGGGAGATTATCCCCCTTGCCCGCCGGAGGCATATGCAACCTGCTTTCTGGGCCGAATTCCGGAAATGAGCGCAATGCCCGCCAATACGCATAAACAGCCCACGTAATGCGTCCACTGCAGCTGCTCACCCAGGACAAGGGCCGAGAGAATGACGGCTGAAAGGGGCATGATGCCGGTGAACACCCCGGCTATGGGCGCGGGAACCGAGACGATGCCCGCGAACCAGAACAGGTAGGCCAGGACCGTGACGAATACGCCGTAATAACCCACCGCCCACCACCCGACCGGGGAGACTGCGGACAAATCCGTAGTGAACATCTCGTAAAGTCCGGCGGGCAGGAACCAGATCAGGCCGAAGAGGGACACCACGGTGGCTGCGGCCAGCGGTGACATGGGCTCGGGCACCCACTTGCGCAACAGCAGAAAGAGAGCTTCGGCTACCACGGCGGCCAACACCAGGAGGTTGCCGAGAAAGTTTGAGCCGCCTCCGTCCGATTGTCCCACCATGTTCAGGACCATGATTCCCGCAACGGAAAGCAGGATGCCTCCCAGAACCCGGAATGAAGGTTTATCGCGCCAGAAAATCCAGCCGAGGATGCCCATGCAGGCCGGGGTGGTGCTGGTGATGATTCCTGCCGATGCCGGGCTGGTCAGCCGCAGACCGTAGAGCAGGAAGACGGTGAACAGGAACGAACCGCACAGGGCCTGCAGGCAGAGTACGCCCCAGCTTCTTTTCGAGAGCTGCGGAAAGCCTCCTTCGCGTAGGTACAGGATGGGCAGCAGCAGGGCCAGGGCCAGCACGAAACGCAGCATGGATGCGAAAAAAACCGGCAACTGGTCCACCATGATCTTGCCGGCGACCACGGAGCTGCCGACGATGACCATTGCCAGAGACAGATTCAGACATGCTTTGAACATGATTCCTCCTTTGAGGAATCAAGGCTAGTGCGCTTCAGTCCGAAGTGTTTTGAATAAAGTTGCGGTATTTGCCGGGTGTGATGCCGAACTGGCGGCGGAACAGGCGGGTCAGGTGGCTTTGGTCGGAAAAACCGCACTCGGCGGCCACGTCTGCCAACCGCAGGGAGCCGGCCAGAAGTTTCTTGGCTCTGTTGACCCTGGCTTGCATCAGATAGGCGTGGGGCGTGATGCCCAGATCGCGTTCAAAGACGCGAAGAAAATGAAACGGGCTGAGATTGCCCAGTCTGGCCAGGGTGTCCAGACCGACATCCTCGGCCGGATTGTCCTGCATATACTCCCGGGCCAGACGCACGGCGCGGTGTTCGTTGCCCAGCCCTGGCCAACCGGGCCGTTCCTCGCCGTGCCGGTTGATCCAGTTCACGAGCAGTCGCAGCAGTCGGGTCTGTTGCTCCAGGGAAGAGGCGTTTCCCTGCTCCAGGATCATGTGCGTTTCGCGGATGGCGCGGCCCAGGGCGCCGTCTTCCAGCACCCCCTTGCGGAAATGAGGCTGGCCTGCGTCGGGTCGTAACTCGCGGGCCGCCAACTGAAGGACTTCGGGCGGTAGATAGAACATGCGGTAGACCCAGCCTCCCTGTGTTGCCGCGTGGCCGTCGTGCGCCTCGCCCGGAACCACAAGGTTGATGGTTCCCCTGGAGGCGACCAGATCGGCCCCCCGATAGCGGAATCCCATGGCCCCCTGCTCGATGAAGCCCACGGCATATTCTTCGTGGAAATGCCTGGAAAATGTTTGGGTCACATAGTGGGCCCGCAACATTTCCACACTGCCTCCGATGAAGGGTACCTTCCTGTACGAGGCTGTTTCCTGACTTTTGCCGTGCTTCATGCGCTTTCTCCGTGTCCATAATCATAGGCCAGGAAATACGGCTTGGAAAGGGGCGTGTATGAAAAGATCGGTGGGTGCTCGTGTATCTCTTCGGAATACATGCGAATAAAATGACGCCCGATGCCGGCGAAAAACTGCTGGCCTTGTGCCGTCATACAGTGCTTATGGTGAATGTTCGGTAAATTATCGGTTTGGATTTTCTTCTCCGGGCAGCAACGGCACCAAAAGCAGGAGCAGCAGACATCCTGCTCCCTGAAAGATGAATCCGGTGGCGAATTCACCTTGTTCTCCGAGTATGCCCAGCACCCAGGGCATGAGCCCCACCCCGAAGACGGCATTGGTCGGCCCGAGGAATGCAAGGGCCGCGTTGCGTTCCCGGGGGTTGAACATTTTGGCGAGCAGGGTGAAGCCAGCCGGGAAGAACAGCACCGTGCACACGGGTTGGAGTATGACCGCCGCCACCAGCAGCGGGCCTTTTGCGGCTCCCAGCAGGACGGTGGCCAGGCCGCAGATTGCGAAATACACGGTCATGACCGGTTTGACGCCCATCCTGTCCGTGAGCCAGCCGCCCAGGAAGGCCGTGAATACAGCCGCGCACCGGGACACTGCCAGGAGATGGTTGGCCGTTTCGCGGGTATAGCCGTGGTCCTCAATGAGATACAGGGGCATCATGGAGTACGGGCCCATGGCCATCCCCACGGCCCAGACGAAGCAGGCAATCAACAGCCAGAAACGCAAAGAGCGTACGACCGTGCCCGCTTCCTTGGAAAAGGGGGTCACTCCCGGGTAATCGCCGCCCCGGCCGAATTTCAGGAAATACGCGCCCAGCAGGAGCTGTGCTCCTCCAAGCAGCACCAGACTTGAGCGCCAGCCCCAGACCAGCAACAGGGCCTCGGCCAGCAGCGGAGCCGCCACAAAGGCGGTGTTCGGGGCTGTTTCGTGCAGCGCCAGGGTTTTGCCCCAGTCCTCCTTGCGCACCAGGGATGTTACCACTCCGATGCCCGAGGGGAGGTACAGGCCTACGGAGACGCCCAGCAGCAGGAAGCTCCATTGCAGGGAGTCGCAAGACCATGCCTGGGATGCGAACATGGCGAAGCAGCCCACGATGAGGGAAGAAATGCCTACGGTACGGCGGTGCCCCACCTCCCGGGAAAGAAATCCGCTCAACAGCAGGCCGATGCCGTTGCCCACCCCGAGCGCGAGGAAAACCGTTCCTGCCTGGGCATGGGAAAAACCCAGCTCACTTTCCACTACGGGCATGAGCGGAGCCAGAGTTATGCGGGTCAGAAAATTCAGGAAGAAGACGGCAACCGTCAGCAGCACGGCCGGGAGCGCCTTCAGGAGCGGCTGCGGGGCCGGATGTGAAATCGCCATATCGAATGTGTCCTACTCATTTCGCTTCGGGCCAGCAACAAAATATTCAGGTTATTATAAGCATCCTCGGCTTGACCCATACTCAGGAAGCCGGTAAAAAATGCTATCTCCGACATGATTACCTATGATATGCGGAGGATATGGGAAAACCTATTGGGCTGCGCCCAAACAATACCCGGTTCCAAGACCCGTCCGTCACGGACCCACGAATGACTGAAGGAGCATTTTATGGATGTTGAACTGGCCAAGCCTTTCATCAAAGCGGCTGTCGATGTGCTTTCGACCATGGCCTTCATCCACCCCAAGGTGGGCAAACCCTTTGTGAAGAAGAACAATACGGCCACAGGCGATGTGACCGGCCTCGTCGGGCTGACCGGCAAACAGAGCGGCAGCGTTTCCCTTTCCTTTACCAAGGACTGCGCCGTTGCCATAGTCAAGAATATGCTGGGCGATGAAATCGAGGATATCATTTCCGACGTCAAGGACGCCGTGGGTGAGATGACCAACATGATATCCGGACAGGCGCGCGCCGGGTTGGCCGAAAGAGGCCTGGTCTTCCAGGGCTCCACGCCCACAGTCATCATGGGCGATAATCACACCATCGCACACTTGGCTAAATCTCCGATCATGGCCATTCCGTTCACGACAGAGGCCGGTGGGTTCACCATCGAGTTCTGTTTCGAATAGTGTCCGGGAAACACGACCTCCAAAGAGCAGCAGGGAGCTTAACGAATGGGCACTCTTGATGATTTTCGCAACAAGGAATTTCTCGATCAGATCACGATCCTGAACGAAATCGCGGGCAGCAAGGATTCGGCCAACCTGCCCGCCCTCGTGGATCTGCTCAAGAATCCGGTGGGGGACACCTCCATCGACTATATGGTGGTCAACGCCCTCAATGCGGTTCTTTCCCAGAACGAGGCCGACACCGTGGCAGGCATGAACGACAGCCATCCCGGCTACCGCATTCTGTGCATTCGTGTCGCAGGCGAGTACGGCTTCAAGTCCGCCTCCTCCACCCTGGTGTCCTTGGCCGAGGCCGAGGCCGACCCCGATCGCCTCATGGAGGTCCTGACCTCCCTGGCTCGCATCGCCGATCCGGCGGCCTTGCCGGTATTCCGCAAATATCTTTCCCATGAGGACCCGTTCATCGTCGCCCTGTGCATCGAGGCCCTGGGCAAGCTCAGGGACCTGGAGTCCGTGGACTACCTCAAGAAAATCATCTCCGACAGCGAGGCTCCGGATCGCTACGAGATTTGCGACATCACCACCTGGAAGGCCGTCGAGGCCCTGGCTTCCTTCGATACCGAAGACACCCTGACGTTCCTGGTGGAAAAGTTGCACCACAAGAATCCCACGGTGCGCCGTATTATCACCGATGCCATGACCTCCATAGGCTCTCCGGTCATTCCCTTGTTGCTGACCGCGTTCGAGACGGGTGACACGGACATGAAGATCCTGACCTCCAACGTGCTTGGTTTCATCGGCGACAAGGCCTGCGCCGATGGTTTGGTGGCCGCCTTCGACAAGGGGCTGGCAGAGGACAGCAACGTTCGCTACGCCCTGTACGAGGCCCTGGGCCGTGTGGGGACCATGAAAGGCATCATCTGTTTGGTGGACGGACTGACCGAGGAGGACGAATTGACTCTCATGTCCGTGGTCGGCGGACTGGAAAAACACGTCAACCCCGGAATCGTCGCCAAGCTCAGCGGTCTTCTGGCCGCAGCCACGGACCAAAGCGATCGGCTGGCAAAGGCCGTTATCAACAGCGGCGCAGTTAGCCTGTTCGACGCGCTTTATGAGAACGAAGGCGCAGGCATGGCTCTGGTGGAGGCCCTGTGCGTCTCCAAGGACCCGACCATCATCGACCAGTTCCGCCAGTTGCTTGCGGATATCGGTGGCTCGAGGGCCGACGACGACATCGCCAGGTTGCCCGCTCCCGAAGCCGGAGCCCAGAAGGCCCTGGCGGCGGACGACTCCCGTTCCATGTGCGCCATGCACAAGGCCATTCTCACGGATCTCGGATTCGAGGCGTTCGTGGCCCCCAACGGCCAGGAAGCCTACGATTTCATCGAGCAGGGGGAAGACTTCGACATCATCGTTACGGACATGAACATGCCGGTCATGGACGGCATGGAATTGGTGGGCAAAATTCGCAATACCCCCGGGTTTGAGGATACCCCGATCATCATGGTCACCACGGAGTCCGAGGCTTCCCAGCAGAACCTGGCCGAAAAGACCGGCGTGTCCGCCTTCATCACCAAGCCGTTCAAACCTGAAGAGCTGAAGGCCAAGATCCAGGAACTGATCGGTTAGCTTGAATCCCAGTGAAAAATTCAAGCCCCGGCCATACGGTTGGGGCTTTTTTGTGCCGAGTGCCGCTTCCGCTGGAAAAGGCCATGGTAATATGTCGGGGCCTGGAGCCTACTGCATTTCCGAAGCGGGCTTTCCAATGAAGGAACCGGCTGCAAAGGCGAGCAGCGCGGCCAGGGTGGTGGGGACGATGGCGTGAACACCGCCCAAAGCCGGTTTGGCGATGGTCAGGGCGAAATAGACGCCGACCCCCACCAGCATGGAAGCGACGGCGCCCGTGGAATTGGCCCGCTTCCAGTACAGGCCGAGCACGATGGGCCACAGGAACACGGCCTCCAGGCCGCCGAAGGCGAACAGGTTGATCCAGACCAACAGGTCCGGCGGCTCCATGGCCGCCAAAAAGACCATCAGGCCGATGATCAGAGTGGCCGCGAGACTCATGCGCCGCAAACTCACCGGTGTCATGCGCGAGGCGTCTCCTCCCAGGCGGTAGTGGATGTACAGGTCCTTGATGATGGCTGCGGACACCAGCAGCAGCATGGAGTCCACCGTGGACATGATGGCCGCCAGCGGGCCGGCGATGAAGACGCCCGCCCAGGCCGGCGAAAGCAGTTCCACGATGAGGGTGGGCATGGCCAGGTCGCCCGCCGGAAGATCGGGAAACACCGCGCGTCCCAAGGTGCCGGCCAGGTGGGCGCAGAGAATCATGAACCCGATGAGCAGGGTGCCGATGATCATGGCGTCGTGCATGGCCCGGGAATCGCGGTAGCCCATGCAGCGCTGGGTGGTCTGGGGCAGGCCCAGAATGCCGAGGCCCACGAGCACCCAAAAGGACAGGATAAAGGGCTGGGGCACGGCTTCTTTCGGTCCGGTCGGGGTGATCAGCCCCGGATCGATGCTTTTGAGTGTGGTGATGCACTGCTCCATGCCGCCGCCGGCTTGCATGACGGCCAGCAGAACCACCACCACGGCCACGACCATGACCACGCCCTGGATGGCGTCGGTGAGGACCACGGCTCGGAATCCGCCAATGGCCGTGTAGAGCACCACGCTGACGCCGAAAAGCATCAGGCCGATGGCGTAGGGGTAACCGGTGACGGTCTGGAACAGGCGTGCGCCGCCGATGAACTGGGCGAGCATGGCGGCCATGAAAAAGACGATGAGCGCCAGGGAGCAGAGGATGACCACGGCGTCGCTTTTGTAGCGGGCGCGCAGGTAGTCGGTGATGGTTACGGATTTGGTCTTGCGGGCCATAATGGCGAAACGCTTGCCCAGGATGCCCAGGGTCAGGAAGGTGGTGGGCACCTGTATCATGGCCAGCAGCACCCAGCTCAGGCCCAGGCGGTAGGCCACCCCCGGCCCGCCCACGAAGCTGCTGGCGCTGGTGTAGCTGGCGATGATGGTCATGGCCAGCACGAAGCCGCCCATGGATCGGCCGCCGATGAAATAGTCTTCGATGAAGCCCTGGGAGGAACTGCTGGATGCGGTCTTCTTGCGCGCCCACAAGGCCACGGCAAAGGATAGCAGCAGATAGAGGACCACGGGGATGACTGTTTCCAGGGAAGCGGTCATTGCTTGTTTCCCCCCCCTTCGGTTTCATCATTTTCCTCTTCCAGGGGCATGTCCTTGAACTTGCAGCGGACAATGGCCCAGAGCAGTAGGGTGATGAGCGGATAGCCCACGATACAGCTGTAGAAGAACCAGGACGGCATGCCCAGCACGTAAGTGTATTGTTCCGGGTCGCTGTCTCCCAGGCCATAGGCGAAGACGTACCACCAGACGAAATAGAGGGCGTAGGCCCCCAGGGCGTACAGCGCTTCCCTGTTGGCTTGCGCTATTCGCCAGTCTCGAGATTCCTTTTTCATTGAGTTGCTCCCTTTTGCTACGCTGCGCGCCAGGGGTGCATCCCACTTTTGTACTCGGATTTCAAGCCATAAAGGAAATAGGGAGGCTAATTGGGCATATTCTTTTGGTTTGCTGAAGTGGCTGAGCTGCTAGTCTATACTTGGCGCTCATTGGTTGGTGTATTGCGTCAGTTTTTTTTATTTGATTTAAAATAATAAATATCAGGCTAACGAATTTTGAGGTTGGGATGTTGACAGTGTACTAATAATTGGTACATTAAGCATAAGGGAAAGGTTGGAAATAATGGTGTGGAAAGTTGCCATTCCCAAAAAAACAGCTAAGCAGATTAGAAAACTGCCGCATAAGATACAGAAAACACTAACACTGTTGGTGGTTCAGATTGAAAATCACGGCCCAGTGCGGGGGGATTGGCCCAATTATGGCAAGTTCACAAGGTATACACATCATTGCCATCTAAAAAAAGGCAATCCAACCTATATCGCTGTTTGGCGTGAAGTTGAAGGTGAGATTAAGTTGGTGGAGGTGACATATGTCGGTACGCACGAAAAAGCCCCATACTAATAACATGTTGCTTTATGTATCTTGCCCTCCTAATAGGGCAAAAGAAGTTACGGATTTTTTGGAACGGCATGACTGTCAGGTTAATGACGATATTGATGCCAAAAACGTGTTTCCCGACCGTTCTCCTGGCACTTTGCTGGCTGGCGCACGGTATCGTGAAGACCTTACCCAGGTCCAGCTTTCTCAGCTGTCCGGTATTCCGCGTCGCCATATTTCCGAGATGGAAAATGGCAAGCGCCCTATTGGGAAAGTCAGTGCCAAGAGGTTGGCTGACGTTTTGAAGATTGATTATAGGACATTTCTCTAGTTGAGTCTGCTGGTTTACTTTTTTTGAAAGCAGAGCGGGGCTATAATATATGCATTTTTAAGTTTTTAAAAAGACAAGACCCGGCGCGAAAGATCGTGCCGGGTCTTGTTCTTTTCGTATTATAGGCTGCTATTTCACCTTGTAGAAGATGGTGTAGAGCACGGGCACCACGATGAGGGTCAGCACGGTGGCGAAGGAGAGCCCGCCCATGATGGTCACGGCCATGCCCACGAAGAATACGTCCGGAATGAGCGGGATCATGCCCAGCACCGTGGTGATGGCGGCCATGCACACGGGCCGCATCCTGCTTACCGAGGCGTCCAGCACTGCGGTCATGGGTTCCTTCCCCTCGGCCAGGTCCAGGTTGATCTGGTCCAGGAGCACGATGGAGTTCTTGATGAGCATCCCGGAGAGGCTCAGGAACCCGAGCAGAGCCATGAAGCCGAAGGGCAGGCCGGTGAGGAGCAGGGCGCAACTCACGCCGATGACCGCCAGCGGCACCGTGAGCCAGATGATGAGCGGCTGGCGCAGGTTGTTGAAAAGCATGATGACGATGACGACCATGAGCACCACCGTGCCCATCATGCTCGCCTTGATGCCTGCCTGGGCGTCCGTCGAGTCTTCGTACTCTCCGCCCCATTCCATTTCATAGCCCGGCGGCAGTTTGATGGCTTCCACCTGGGGCCTGATGACCTCGAAGATCTCGCTGGCCAGTACGCCGAACTGCGGGTCGCAGGAGGCGGTGACGCACAGCTTGCGGTTCTGGCGGCGTACCACCGGGTCTTCCCAGACCGTGTCGAAGCCTTCCAGCACCTGTGAGACCGGGATGACCTTGCGGGTTGTGGGGCTCCATATCTGGACGTCGCGGATGTTGGAGACGTCCACTCGTTCCCTTTCGGGCATGCGCGAAATGATGGGCAGCATCTTGTCGCCCTCGCGGTACAACCCCACCTTCACGCCCGTGAAGTTGGTGGCCAGGGCTTCGTTGAGCACGGGGCGGGTCACGCCCGCCTGCATGGCCCGGTCGTGGGCCAGTTGCGGCCGGATCACCTTGGCGCGCTGGCGCCAGTCGTCACGAACGGACACGGAATCCGGATGACCTGCGAGGATGGATTGCGCCTGACGGGACAGATCGCGCAGCACCACCGGATCAGGACCCAGGAAACGGGCTTCTATGGCCGACTCGCCGCCAGGACCGATCTGCAGCTTCTTGAGCTTGGGCTCGGCATTGGGGAAATTGGCGGCCAGGTATTTCTGGGTCTCGGCTATGTACGGATCGATGTACTTGAAGTCCTTCATGTTGACGATGAGCAGGCCGTAGGACTTGGAACCCGAGGTGTCCGGGCTGAAGGTCAGCATGTAGCGCGGGGCCGCATCGCCGATGAAGGTGGAAACGAAGTCCACTCGTTCATCGGCCAACAGGTGTTTTTCGATGACTTCGATGTCTTCGGAGGTTTTGCGGATGTCCGTTCCCTCGGGCAGCCAGTAGTGGATGTAGAACTGGGCCTTGGTGGAATCCGGAAAGAAGCTGCCCTTGATCAGGGTGAATCCGTAGATGGACAGGGCCAGCAGGCCGAGCATGACCACCACGGTGGCGTAGCGGTAGTTGATGCACAGTTTGAGGAAGGTCTTGTAGGCCACGAAAAGCGCGCCGCGGTAAGGGTCCTGCTCCTCGCCTTCGACGTTCTGCTTTTCGCCGGGCTTGAAAAACATGTGGCAGAAGAGCGGAGTCACGGTGATGGCGATGACCCAGCTGAGCATGAGCGAAATGAGCATGACCGAGAACAGGGAACCGCAATACTCGCCCGTGGAGTCGTCGGACAGGCCGATGCCCGCAAAGGCCAGCACGGCGATGACCGTGGCGCCGAAGAGCGGCATCATGTTCTGGCTGACCACTTCTTTGGCGGCCTGGACGCCGTCCTTGCCTGCCCGGATGCGGATGAGCATGCCCTCGGTGACCACGATGGCGTTGTCCACCAGCATACCCAGGGCAATGATCAGCGCGCCCAGAGAGATGCGCTGCAGGTCGATGGCGTACATCTTCATGAACAGGAAGGTGCCCAGCACCGTGATGGTCAGCACCGCGCCGATGAGCAGGCCGCTGCGCACGCCCATGAAGATGAGCAGCACCACAATGACGATGGCGATCGCTTCGATGAAGCTGATGACGAAACCGTTCACGGCCGCGGATACGTCGTCGGACTGGAAGTTGACCGCTTCCATCTCGATGCCCACGGGAATCTGCGGGGCCAGTTCATCGAGCTTGGCCTTGACCGCCCGGCCCAGGTTGACCACGTTGCCGCCCGAGACGATGGAAATGCCGATGGCCACGGCCTTTTCGCCGTTGTGGCGCATGAGACTCTGGGGCGGTGTTTCGTAACCGCGCTTGACCTCGGCAATGTCGGAAAGAGTAATCAGGTTGCCCGACGTTTGGTCATGAATCTGCAGGGACTTGATGTCCTCGACAGAGGTGTATGCCCCCGTGGGGTCGATGCGGATGTATTCCGGCCCCACCTTCACGGAACCGGCGGGCACCACCATGTTCTGGTTCTTGAGGGCCGAGTAGATGGTGTCCAGTCCGATGCCGAGCCGGGCCATCTGGGCCCGCGATATCTCCACGTGGACCACCTGCTGTTGCACGCCCCAGATGACCACTTTGGCCACGTTGTCCACCAGCAGGAGTTCCTTGCGCATGAAGTCGGCGAAGTCCTCGAGGTCCTTGTAGGAGTATCCGTCTCCGGTCACGGAGAGCAGGATGCCGTATACATCCCCGAAGTCGTCCACCACGGTGGGGATGCAGCCGTCCGGCAGGGACGGGGCCGTGTCGTTGACTTTGCGCCGCAGTTCGTCCCAGACTTGGGGAAGGCTCGATTTGTCGTAATTGTTCTTGATGGTCACGGTGATGACCGAAAGGCCCGCCCGGCTGAGGGAAGTGACCTCGTCGAGCTGGGGCAGGGACTGGATGGCGGTCTCCAGCGGTTCGGTGACCTCCTCGGTCACCTCCATGGGCGTGGCGCCTCCGTAAGGGGTGACCACTAGAGCGTCCTTGATGGTGAACTCCGGGTCTTCCAGGCGGCCGAGGCCGAAAAAGGCCTGGATTCCGCCCACCACCAGCAGCGCGGTCAGGACCAGGGTGATGGTCTTCTTCCGGATGGATGATTCGCCGATGTTCATAGGACCTAATCTCCTATTTTCCCGGTGAGTTCCTTGACCTTCTGGCCTTCGCGCAGATAGTGCACCCCCGCCGTGGCGATGCGGTCCCCTTCCTGCAACCCTTCAGTGATCATGATGCGGTCGCCGCTCATCAGGCCTACGCTTACAGGAGATTTCCGCACGGTCATGTCTTGGCCCACCTTCCAGACAAAGGTTTGTCCACCCTCGTCCAACACTGCGCTGACAGGGACACTGTATCCTCCGGTGGAATCTTCGGAATAGCGGAAGGTAACGGTGGTGGTCATGCCCGGAAGGATTTTGGCCTTGGTTTCGGGCGTAGGCATGAAAAGCCTCACATGGTAGGTTTGGGTCTGCGGGTCGGCTTCGCGGGAATACTCCTTGAGCTTGAGCTCGAACTCCTGGTTCGGGGCTGCCTCAAGTACGGTGGTGACAGCGATTTGTTCCGCCTTCTGGGCGGCGAGGGCCACGTCCTGAGGGATGTCGATGCCGATCTCGATGACCGCGTCGTTCTGCAGGGTGGCGATGGGTTGCTTGGCTTGCACATTCTGGAAATTTTCCACGAATTTGTCACCGATGACGCCAGTGAAGGGAGCCAGGATTTTGGTGTCCTGCATTGCCTTGCGTGCTATGTCCGCATCGGCGCGGGCCACGTCGTAGTCTTTCTTGATCTGATCGTAGGCGCTGCGGGCGATGACCTCTTCCTTGAGCAGTTGCTCGTAGCGGACCAGGTCGGCCTTGGCCTTGTCGGCGCGGGACTGGGCCGCGGCCAGTGATGCTTTGAAATCGCGGTCGTCCAACTGGGCCACCAGTTCGCCTTCCTTGATCTCCTGACCGGAAGTGATGGGCAACTTGACGATTTTGCCGGCCACCTCGAAAGCCAGCTCCACCCGGCCGGAAGCTTCAATTTTGCCCGGGAAACGGCGGGAGGTCATGTTTTCGGCCGACCCTATTGTAAGCATGCGCACCGGGCGGACGGATTTCTTTTTCGGTTTTTCCTTGCCGCCACAGCCGAAAATCGGCAGGGCGAGCACCGCGACGAAGAGTGTGATCATCAGGCGGGCGATCATGATTCATCCTTTCTTTGTGGTTGTGTCAAAAGGAGATTCTTCAGCTTCATTCCATGACACATTATTTGCGATTATATCAATGAGATATTTGTTTCCCGTGTTGCGGACAGGTGAAATTCCGCCAAGGAGGGCGTACCTTTTTTCAAAGAATCATTGTTCAAGGCTTCGCGGCCGTGCATACAGGGAAGAATCGTGAATTCCGCAACCGACAAGGAGCCCGTATGAAGCGCGTACTTTTGGGAATAGCATTGGTTTTCGTGTTTTCCGTCCCTGCCGTGGCCGAGCTTCGGGATTCCGGATTCCTCCGGGACTACTCGAAATTGGCTCCCCATGAATCCATCCAGTCCGAGGAAGGGCTCATCTGGGTGGACCAGGAGTTCGCCCCCGCGGCCTACTCCAAGTTCATGGTGGACCCGGTGGAACTGTGGCTGGCCGCGGATTATGACGAAAGCATTCCACTGGAGGACCTGCAGGGGCTCTGCCGCTTCTTCCGCGACGCCGTCGTCAAGGCCATGGCCGACCGGTATGAAATCGTCGATGCGCCCGGCCCCGGCGTGGCGCGCATCCAGACCGCCATCACCGACGTGCAGCCGACCGGTCCGGTGTCGGACGTCATTTCAGCGGTCATTCCCATCGGTATCGTGGCCTCCTGGGGCAAGAAGGCCGTCACCGGAAAGGGAATCGGCGTGGGCGAAGCGTCCATCGAGGCCGTGATCAACGATTCCATGACCGGCAAGCCCCTGCTCATGTATCAGGGCCGCCGCGTCGGGCATAAATACACGGAAAAGAAAGAGTCCAAGAAGCTGGGTGACCCGGAAATGGTGCTCAATGAATGGGCCGAGGCCATCAGGCAGTATTTCGACGTCTTTCACGACCTGAATGAAAACCAGGCGAAGCAGTAGGTTGCAGGAGAGGACCATGAAGAAGATTGTTCTTGTATGCATCATGTCGTTGTTGACTCTGACCGGCTGCCAGTCCTCCAAACAGGGCATGCGCGATTCCGGTTTCCTGCGTGACTATTCCGTGCTCAAGCCTGACGAGGCCATCCAGTCCGACGAGGGCAGGCTTTGGACCTCGCCGGACTGGGCGCCCGCCATGTACTCGAAATTCATCATCGATCCTGTCCAACTCTGGCTTCCCAAGGATTTTGACACGGACGTGCCCATGGAACAGATCCAGGCCCTGACCATCTATTTCCGCAATGTGCTCGCCAAGGCCATGAGTGAACGCTATCAGGTGGTCGCCGCGCCGGGGCCGGGCGTGTTGCGGGTGCGTTCGGCCATCACTGAAATCGAGGCGTCCAGTCCCACGGCGGATATCATTACCTCGGTGCTGCCCATCGGCATCGTCATGAGTCTCGGCAGTGAAGCGGGTGGAGGAAAGCCCACGGGGGTGGGGGCCGCAGGGGTGGAAGTCGAGTTCATGGACTCCATGACCGGCCAGTCCCTGGCCATGTATCAGGGGGTCCGTTACGGCAAGAAGTACGACGGTTCGGCCCTGGATGAATTGGGGGACGCCAAGGGTGCATTTGACGACTGGGCCGCAGCCATGAAGCAATACTTCGACATCTTTCACGACCACGTCAAAGGGGAGTGACATGGGCGCCATGGGGCGGATCTGGCGCGGTATCCAGACGGTCCGCGCCCATTTCGGGAAAGGCGGCAGGCGGTACGGCTATTATGCGCCGTACCGCTTCGCCTCAGACGTTCTGGAGCAGGGCTGCCGCGGGGTTGTGACGTGGTTGGAAGAGCGTTGGGAATCGCAACTGGGCGAGTTCGCCGAATTGGTGGAATTCGCCAAGCAGTACAATGGCCGTTTCGAATACATGGAGCGCAGTTCTCCGGAGCGCGGCCGAGCCCATTTCGACCAGGAGTGGTTCACGGGCCTGGATGCCGTGCTGGCCTACTCCATGGTGCGCAGGCACAAGCCCTCCCGGATCATTGAGATCGGTTCGGGACATTCCACCTGCTTTCTGCAGCAGGCCGTGTTGGACGGCAACCTGAAATGCGTGCACCAGTGCATCGATCCGGAGCCGGGCAGGCGGCCCGTGCCCGGGAGGGTGGAGATGATTTCCACGTCGCTCAATCATGTGGATCTGGAGTGCTTTACCGGGCTGGAGCCGGGAGACATTCTCTTCGTGGACGGCAGTCATCTCTATCATCCCTGCACCGACGCGGACCGTCTCATCAGGGAGATCCTGCCCCTGCTCCAGAAGGGCGTGCAGGTGCATTTCCATGACATCCTGTTGCCCGATTCCTATCCGGACATGTGGGCCTGGAGGGCCTACAACGAACAGGATGCCTTGGTGGCGCTGCTTTCGGGCGGCGCGCGCTACAGGACTGTTGTCCCCGCCGCGTTTCTGCGTTCGCGGCACAAGGAATTGCTGGAAGGTTTGGCGGCCCCGGCGTTACGGAGGAGATTGGAGACGAGTTTGTGGCTGGAAGTGGCTACGGATCTATAGATTCGGCCAGGCCGAATACGCAGACTGCCTTGAACTTTCCCTTGACCATGTGCTCCCCCATGTTCTTCCAACTGGCCTGTTCTTCTGCGGGCAGGGCGTTGTAGACATTGTCCGAGATGAGAATGGGAGTTTTCAGAGAGCGGGTCAGTTGTTCCATGCGCGAGGCCGTGTTCACCACGTCGCCGATTACCGTGTATTCCAGCCGGTCGGGCGAACCCACAATGCCCGCCAACACCGGCCCCCGATGCACGCCCATGCCCACCTCCAGCGGTTCGGAAAGGTTGGGGTTGAGCTGTTGCAGTCGCTTCAGGATATCTTTTGAGCAATGCACGGCGCTGGCGCAGGCATCCTTGCTGCCGTCCAGGCCGAAGACTGCCAGCAGACCGTCGCCCAGGAATTTGTCCACCACGCCGTCGTGGGCGATGACCGAATCCACGGCTTCCGTGAAATAGGCGTTGAGGTCGCGGATGAGCACGGCCGGGACCGCCGTTTCCGTGCGCGAGGTGAATCCCCTGATGTCCGCGAACATGACCGCCAATTCGCGGAGGGAGCCGCCCAGAGGCATGCCCTGGTCCTCCATTATCATGAGTTTGTCGGCGATGTCCTTGCTGACCACCTTGCCGAATACGGTGCGGATGCGTTCCCGCTCGCGCAGCCCCTCGATCATGTGGTTGGTGTAACCGGCTATCTGCCCGAATTCGTCCTTGGCCCGGCTGGGTACGAAGACATCCAGTTTTCCGCGTTGGACTTTTTTCATTACCTGGGTCTCTATTTCGAGGAACGTGTGCATGTTGCGCGAATAGGTCAGGGAGACTGCAAGCATGTACCCCAGCAGGGTCGCTACGATGAAGGCCACCTCGCCAACGATGGCCATCTGGGACATGAAAATGTCGTCGGGATGAGAATGGATCAGCCAGTGGACATCCTTGGTCACGGTGAGGACGACCACGACGCCCACCACGAGCACGGCGACGACCATGAAGAGGGAGAACCTGCGGGTGGTGGAGTAGAGCCGGTCGAGGGCCAGATGCGGGGTTCCTTTCAATTCCTGCGCCACCAGGTTTTCCCTGCGCAGGGCAAGGTCCAGGGCCACGAAAAAACCGATGCATGCGAACCCGATGGAAATTTTGGCGCCGCTTTCGATGGTGGGGAATCCGAATATTTGGGTGTTCCACACGGCCAGGAGCAAACCCGCTCCCAGAAAGAGCAGAATGTCCAGCTTGAACTGGAATGTGGACTGGATGTAGGGATCCTGAACATTCAGGGCTCGTTTCAACAGCACGGCGCGTGCTCCTCCCATGAGAAGGAAGGCCGCAAGGACGCTGCCGCCCCATTCCTCCAGACTCAGAGTCTCGATGAACGGGCAGACTTCGCCGCCGTAGAGAACCAGGAGGGCAAAGGCCAGCACAAAGTGCGTGACGGTCCGCATGGGGCGACCCTAGCCGAGCCTTTGCTTCCCGACAACCCCGGTGTGGATGAAATCATTATTGCGTCACCCTTTCGTCTTCCCGGAATCCCCATCTGCCGACGGGAATGCGCACATACATGGTCTCCACGTCCGTGTCTTCCATCCGGATCATGATGCCGAGTTCTTCGGTGTCCAGGTGCCAGTAAAGTTCCCTGGTCAGCGCTTCGCGCACGTCGGCAAGGTCCAGGTTGTAGACTTCCGCCAGCATGTATGCGGATTTGACGATGGAGATCTGCGTCTGGCGTTCGATCCAGATGTCCGTGATGTTCACTGCGGACACCCTGTCCGGATCAAGATCCATGCCCCGCAACCGCTCCACCTGTTCCTGTGTCAATCTCATGGCGCACCTCCATGCGTTGGGCCAAGTCCAGGAATTATGGATTGGATGTCTGAGGATCTGTTTGAAACGCAGTAGTTGAAATCCTTTGCGAATCGCCGGGGGAAGATTTTGCCGTCCCGTTCTTGGCAATTCCTGTTTTGAAAATATTAGCGATTATCGTGCCAAAAATGAACCTGGATGGCCTGTTTTCCGGCTTTCGTTTTTTTCAGGTGGGAAGAGCGTCCGCAGAACGGCGGAGAGCGGTCTGTCAGCTCAAGATGGCAGCTGGGCGTCCGTTCGGTTTGCATAAGGCGGGACAGCTTTCTGATACGTCTTGCGTCCTCATGTCTTTGTTTGGCCCTTTGAGTACCGCTTGCTTCGCGAGTCGGTTGCACAGGATCGGGAAGAAAGCGGGATTACCCTGGGAAAATGCAAAAATGGGGTGTGACTGAAGCCGGATACGGTCTTGGCTGTAAAGCATTTCGACGCAGTTGAGAGTGTTGTCGACAATCCTGCCACGTCCTTGTAAAGTGCGGCTCGTAAAGCTGCCTTCAAAATGCGTTGAGGCTGGGAATTTGCGGTTTCGGTCGCGACGCGGTCTTTTGATGGAGTTGTGTGGCGGTCCCCCTGATTTCCTGTCTGTGAGGGACGGGAAAGTGAGCCGCCCGGCGATGGGGGCTTTTTCCGTTCGTGCGGGAGAGACAAAGCACTTCGCGGAAAAAGCCCCCATCTTCTTTGCGGTCCGGGATGTCTCAGGTCGGCTCCCCCCAAATGAAGCGTCGCTGAGCCCGGAAATTCTGCCTCGATCCCAGTCTGTGGCTTTCGCAACACCCCTGCTGAGAGGGTGATGGTCGCTCGTATCGGATCGGTATGGAAAATTCATGTTTTCCCCGCATTGCCTGTACCTTTGGGATGGTTGCCTTCTTCGGGGTCACAGGCGGACCGTAGCGGTTCTAACGGTTTTGCTTTAATGTGTTTTTTGTTTTCGCTTGTCGCTAATAAATGAAAATGTTATCTTGACTGTAACAATTTATACCCCGTTCAAATGGAGTAAAGTTGTCTTTACCTTAGCATCAACCCGGAAGCTCGTCATCTTTTTTTTTCGGTTTTGATCAAAAAAGATGACAATTTGTTTTCGGTATTGAACTTTTTGATTGAGAGGGAGGTCCCATGGAGGACGATAGGAATATGGGAACAGACGTTTCCGGCGGCAAGCACGCGGCCGTCCGCAAACGCCATGAGCTCATACTGAAGCTGGTTCGTGAGCAGGGGTTCATGTCCATCGGCGGACTGGCCGAACGTTTCGATGTGACTCCCCAGACAGTGCGCCGGGATATCAATATCCTGTGTGACCAGGGGCTTCTGGCCCGGCACCACGGCGGCGCAGGTCCCGTGGTGAGCACCGAAAACGTGGACTACATGGACCGCAAGATTCTTTGTCAGCATGAAAAGCAGATGATCGCCAAGCTGGTGGTGGAACATATCCCGCCCCGTTCTTCCCTGTTCATCAATATGGGGACCACCACCGAGGAGGTGGCCAAGGAATTGTGCAAGCGCGACCATCTGCGGGTGATCACCAACAACCTGAACGTCGCCAAGATTCTCAGTAACAACGCCAACATAGACACCATCGTAGCCGGAGGGATCGTCCGCCACAGAGACTGCGGCATCGTGGGGGAGTCGGCCATTGATTTCCTGCGTCAGTTCAAGGTGGACTTCGGCATCATCGGCATCAGCGGCATTGATCTGGACGGCACGCTCCTGGATTTCGACTACCGAGAGGTCAGCGCCGCCCGCTCCATCATCGACAACTCCAGAAAAGTGTTTCTGGTGACTGATCATACCAAATTCGGTCGTAACGCCATGGTCCGGCTGGGAAGTTTCGCGGAAATTGACGCCTTGTTCACGGACCGCTTGCCCCCTGAAGAGGTCTTGGAAAACCTTCGCCGGAACGAGGTGGGTCTGTATTATCCCAATCCCAAGGACTGAGTGGCCGCTTTTATGGTTGGCTCTAGTGAGTGAACGGAAGGCATGTGTTTTGTTTTCCCTTCAGAAAATGGAGCTTTGTCGTTTCGGCGCTTGATCACGTTGCGGGCGCGGAACAGGTCGCCTCATGTCATCTCGGGGACGGTTTTGTGGGGCCTTGAATTGTCTTTTATTTTAATATGATATATTAATTCCATTGAGGTGCGGCTGTCAGCGTGATGCAATCATCATATAATTTTTGTCAGCAGATCTGAGGAGAAGTTTGCTCTAAAAAGTAGCTTATTTGGAAAAAAGGCACTCTAACACGCCAATAAGTTTGTTAAAAGTTTTCACAGATGAAACAAAAATCACAAAACAATGATCAAAACGCAACATTTTCTTGTGATGAGGCTGCAAATTGTATATGAAGTCTGAAAGCTGAAAATAGCACATACAACTACAATGACGAGGGGCGTCATTGTTTATGTGTAGAGGCTTACTCTGAGGTGTGCGTTTCAGTGTCGGAACGCCTGTTCAACCTTAAACTTTATGTCGTCGTGGAGGTATGTAATGGATTATCTGATTAGTGAACTGGTAGGGACAATGATTTTGACCCTGTTCGGTTGCGGTGTGGTGGCGAACGTGCTGCTTGAAAAGTCCAAAGGCCAGAATAGCGGCTGGATCGTCATCACCATGGGGTGGGGAATGGCGGTTGCTTTCGCAGTGTATGCTTCCAAGCTGTCCGGCGGCCACATCAACCCGGCCGTTACCCTGGGGCTCGCTTCCATCGGTGCGCTGGACTGGGCTCTCGTTCCCTATTACCTCGCCGGTCAGTTCATTGGCGGCTTCATCGGCGCCGTGCTGTGTTATCTGGTGTACAAATGCCATTGGGAACCGACCCAGGACGCAGGCCTGAAGCTGGCCGTGTTCTCCACCGGTCCGGCCATCCCCTGCACCTTTGAAAACTTCCTGTGCGAATTCCTGGGTACTTTCTTCCTGCTGTTCATCATCATGGCTCTCGGTGCGCATGAATTTGCGCTCGGCATGGGACCGCTGGTTGTTGGTTTCTACATCCTTTCCATCGGCCTCTCCCTTGGCGGCCCCACCGGTTACGCCATCAACCCGGCTCGTGACCTCAGCCCCCGCATCGCTCATGCAATCCTGCCCATTCCCGGCAAGGGCGGCAGCGATTGGGGATACGCCTGGATTCCGGTTGTCGCACCCATCTGCGGCGGCATCGCCGGTTGCCATGTGTACCAGCTGATCTTCGGTTAATACCGCTAGGAAACTAGTTCTTACAAAAATTATCAGGTGTGGGGTGGAGAGAAATCTCCACCCGAAGAAAGGGAGATAAGACATGTCGAAGAAATACATTCTGTCCATTGACCAGGGTACCACCAGCTCTCGCGCCATCGTTTTCGATAAGCAGGGCCAGATCGTGACCGTTACCCAGAAAGAATTCACCCAGATCTTCCCGAATCCGGGTTGGGTCGAGCACGATGCCATGGAAATCTGGTCTTCCGTGCAGGCTGTCGTCGCGGAAGCGCTGGCTTCCGACGAAGTCAACGCCGCCGACATCGCGGCCATCGGCATCACCAACCAGCGTGAAACCGCCGTTGTCTGGGACAAGAACACCGGCAAGCCCGTCTACAACGCCATTGTCTGGCAGTCCCGTCAGACCGCTGACATCTGCAAGGACATGATTGGAAAGGGCCTGGATCCGCTGTACCGCGAAAAGACCGGTCTGCTGATTGACGCCTACTTCTCGGGCACCAAGGTGAAGTGGATTCTCGACAATGTCGAGGGTGCACGCGAGAAGGCCGAAAAGGGCGACCTGCTCTTCGGCACCATCGACACCTGGCTGGTCTGGAAGCTCACCGGCGGCAAGGTTCACGTGACCGACTACACCAACGCTTCCCGTACCCTGATGTACAACATCCACGAACTGAAGTGGGACGACGAGTTGCTGCAGCACCTGACTGTTCCCGCTTCCATGCTGCCGGAAGTCAAGCCTTCCTCCGAAGTCTACGGCAACACCGACAAGGACGCTTTCCAGGGCCTGGAAATCCCCATCTCCGGTATGGCCGGTGACCAACAGGCCGCCCTGTTCGGTCAGGCCTGCTATGAAGAAGGCATGGCCAAAAACACCTACGGCACCGGCTGCTTCATGCTCATGAACACCGGCGAAAAGGCCGTTCCCTCCAAGAACGGTCTGGTCACTACCATCGCCTGGGGTGTTGACGGCAAGGTCGAATACGCTCTGGAAGGTTCCATCTTCGTGGCCGGTTCCGCCATCCAGTGGTTGCGCGACGGTCTGCGCATGTTCCGCGAAGCCAAGGACAGCGAACTGTACGCCACCCGCGTGCAGGGCACCGACGGCGTCTACGTGGTGCCGGCCTTCGTGGGCCTGGGCGCTCCGTATTGGGATTCCGAAGTCCGCGGCGCCGTGTTCGGCCTGACCCGCGGTACTTCCAAGGAACACTTCGTGCGCGCCACGCTGGAGTCCCTGTGCTACCAGACCAAGGACGTTCTCTCCGCCATGGAAGCCGACTCCGGCATCAAGCTGGAAAAGCTGCGCGTGGACGGCGGCGCCGTGGCCAACGACCTGATGCTGCAGATCCAGTCCGACCTGCTGGGCACTCCGGTCGAACGTCCGCTGTGCATTGAGACCACCGCCCTGGGCGCTGCCTACCTGGCAGGCCTGGCCGTTGGCTTTTGGACCGATAGGGAAGATATCAAGAAGAACTTCGGCATCGACCGCGAGTTCGCTCCGAAGATGGCCGCCGAAGAGTCTGCAGAACTGTACGCAGGCTGGCAGAAGGCTGTTAAGGCTACCGCCGCCTTTAAGTAGACTTGCTCAAGTCTTGATTATCAAGAGGGGCTGTCCGTATGGACAGCCCCTTTTTGGTGACGCCTCTCTGCGCCCTTCCCCATGACTTGTGCCGGTCCGGCGTATCTGATCCGACAGATCATTCGTCGCGCAGCACACCTGCCCGCACGGCTCCTTCCCGGTCCCTGAAGATGGCCATGGCCGTGTTCATCATCTTGAAGCCGAGTTTCCTGTAGAAGCCTTCCTTGCCGGGGTTGGCGTAGAGAATGATCTTGGTGTGGTTCTTGGAGAACTCCATCAGTTTTTGTACGATCCGCTTTCCGAGCCCGGTGCCCTGGTAGTCGGGGTGAACGGCCACGTCGCAGATGTAGGAGCAATCCCGTCCGTCTGCCAGGGCGCGTCCTGCGCCCACGAGTGCTTCTTTGTCATGGACGAAGCAGACGTATCGGCTATTGCAGAACACTTCCCGAAGATGGTCAGCCGATTTCGTTCCCAGCGGGGCGATCCGGTAGAGCTCCGAGAGTTCGTTCCAGTTCGTTTCGTGCTGGTCGTAGCGCCATGTGAGATCCATTGCATGTCTCCCGGTGTCGATTGTCTTTCCGGCCAGAGTAGGAGCGGGGCAGGAGGGCGTCAAGAGCATGGGGGGGAAGGAGGGTGGCAACGTGTGTTACTTGAGCCATTTATACGGAGATCAGTCCGGAGCGTGCGCAAGCCGCGTAAAAAGGGTGGTTTCCATAGCTCGCAGGGTGATTGCCGGAAAATTTTAAAAGGAGTGAGCGTCTTTGAATCAGAGTGATTCGGCGAGTTCCTTGCCGATCCGGGCGGCACGTTCGAGAATGTCCGAATGTTGTTTGACGATGCCCCGGTCGAAAAGGCGCAGCACCGGGAGTTCCGCAACGATTTCGTAGCCCAGGGCTTCCAGGGGCATGCGCATGGCTTCAAGGGTGAAGCCCATGTCTCTTTTGTTTTCCTGTTCGGCAATGGCGGCGATGACGGCCTTTCTGCCCTGATTGGCCAAGCGGCTGGACCAGGCGCGTGGACGGGTATCCTCGAAGTCGTAGAAACAGTAGAGTCGGTCGATGAAAGCCTTCATCCAGGCGGTGATGTTGTAGTTGTGCACGGGGGAGACGAGCACCAGTCCCCGGGCTGCCTGGATATGGGGATACAGCAGGGTCATGCCGTCATTGAGCCGGGTGCAGATCTTGTCTCGGCGGCATTTTTCGCAGCCTATGCAGGGGTCATATTTGTGGTCCCGCAGATGGATGGCGCGGGTTTCCCGCCCTGCCTGCCGTGCTCCGTTGAGTATCGTATCCAGCAAATTGTGTGAGTTGCCGCCTTTGCGCGGGCTGCCTTCGAGTCCCAGAATCATCAATATTTTCCTTATTGTTGGAGGGGCACGAGAAGAGGAACTTTCGAAAAAGCTTCTCCTCCCGTAAAAAATTTCTATTCTTCCCCTGCTGCGGCCTTGTCCAGGAACCAGAGCACCTGATGCGCTCTGAAACGGGCGGCCGGATACTGTTCGTCGCCGCCCAGCACCGAGGCCAGGACATCGCGCTTGGCAGGCCCGGCCACCAGAAACAGGGCCGTGTGCGAACCGGCAAAGGCCGGGTAGGTCAGGGTGACCCGATCCACATGGGGAGCGGCGGGCGGATCGAACACCGGCGCCACGTAGTTCGTGGCGGTCAGGGCGTCATCACCCGGAAAGAGGGATGCCGTGTGCCCGTCGCCGCCCATGCCCTGCAGAGCCAGGTCGAATGAAGGCGCCGTTTCGCCGCCGAAAAAGTTCATCAACTCGCGGGCGTAGTCCTCGGCCGCGGTCTGTGCACCCAGCTCGCCCTTGATGCGGTGCACGTTGTCCTCGGGGATGGGCACGGCGTGGATGAACGCTTCCTGGGCCAGCAGGTAGTTGCTGAGTTCGTGCTCCGGCCCCACGGCGCGGTCGTCGCCCCAGAACAGGTGCGTACGGTCCCAGGGGACGGCCCTCCAGTACTCGTCCGTGGCCAACAGTTCGAACATCCTTTTGGGCCCGGAGCCTCCGGACAGGGCCACGGAAAAACGGCCGACGCGCTCAAGGGCGCGGTGCGATGCCTGGACGAAAAAAGACGCCGCAGCCCGGCTCAAGGCTTCAGCGTCTTCAAATATTTCAATTTGCCCCATGTGCGATCCTTGGCGGCTGCCATATGCATGTGTTTTTTGAACAGCCTTGGTATGTTATTACCCATTGCAACGTATCGGATCAGGACCGTCCGTGCCCGCTTTGTACAGCCGAAGCAGGGACTTCCTTTCGGGACAATCGCATTCCATGAGGACCGGAGTCAAGAACCCCCAGCACAAATCTACGCCATCCTGCCGCCAAAACAGAGTATGATCCCCCAAAAGCACGTCAAGCACGACTTTTTCATAGGCGTCGAGGGTCGGCCCCGCATATCCTTCGTTGTAGTCGAAGTTCATGGTCACGTTCCGCAAACACATGCCCGCACCGGGCAGCTTGGCCTGGAAGGTGAGGGTTACGCATTCCTGCGGCTGAATGCCGAGGATGAGGCGGTTGGCCGTGATGTGCTCGCCGAGGATGTTCCGGAACATGGAGCAGGGCACCTCCTTGAAGCGCACCTCGATCTCGGTGCGTTTCGCGGCCATGCGTTTGCCCGAGACCATGTGGAAGGGCACGCCCTGCCAGCGCCAGTTGTCGATGAATATCTTCATGGCCGCGAAGGTGGGCGTGTCCGAATCCGGGGCCACGCCCGGCTCGTCCACGTAGGAGGGCACGTGCCGGCCGTCCACCATTCCGGATGTGTACTGGCCGAGTGTCAAATGTTCCCCGAGGTTGTCCGTGGGGAAGGGCTTGAGAGCCCTATAGACCTTGGTCTTTTCGTCGCGGATGCGCTCGGCGTGGTAGAGGGAGGGCGGCTCCATGGCGCACAGGGACAGGAGCTGCATCATGTGGTTCTGGAACATGTCGCGCAACACGCCGGTCCTGTCGTAGTATCCGGCCCGGTGTTCCACCCCCAGGGACTCGGCGGCCGTGATGTGAACGGACTCGATGTACTGCCGGTTCCAGAGCGGTTCGAACATGGCGTTGGCGAACCTGAGCATAAGCACGTTTTGTACGGTTTCCTTGGCCAGATAGTGGTCGATGCGGTAGATCTGCTCCTCGCTGAAGTGTTCCATGAGTGTTGCGTCGAGTTGCTGGGCCGTGCCCAGATCGCGGCCAAAGGGCTTTTCCACCACGATGCGCGAGAAACCGCCTTCCTGTCTGGCCAGCCCGGCCATTCCAGCGTTGCGGGCGATGTTTTCGTAGGCTGTGGGCGGAACCGCGCAATAGAGCATTTTGTTGCCTTGTGTGCCGTGCGTCTTGTCCAATTGATCAATGGTGTCGGCAAGCGATCGGAAAGTTTCCGGGTCGTCGAAAAGCACCCGGCGGTAATGGAGCCGGCGCGCGAATTCCTCCCAATTGTCCAGGGGGGAGGATCCGTGTTCCTCCAAGGCCGAGCGCATACGTTGTCGGAAGTCCTCATTATTCAGTTTTGAGCGGGATGCGCCCACAATGAAAAATGGGGCGGACAGTTTGCCGTTGCTGTGAAGTGTGTGCAGGGCAGGCAGCACCTTGCGGGCCGTCAGGTCGCCCGTTGCCCCGAAAATGACGATGGCGCAGGGCCGATCCGGATGGTCGGTCCGGCAGGCGCCGCCGTCCGGATCGGCAAAAAATCCGGACATGGTTACTCCTTGCTCCTGACTGCATGGCCGCCGAATTCGCGGCGCAGAGCGGCCAGCAGGCGGTTGCGGAAGTCGTCGTTGCGGCGCGAGGAAAATCGTTCGAACAGGGACAGGGCCAGCACGGGAATGGGCGTGCCCGTGTCCACGGCCTGCTGCACGGTCCAGCGGCCCTCTCCCGAGTCGTCCACATATCCCTCCAACTCCTCCAGTCGCGTGCTTTTGTGGAAGGCCATGCCAGTCAGCTCCAGGAGCCAGGAGCGGATGACGCTGCCTCGGTTCCAGACACCGGCGAGATCCGCGAAATTCATGCTTTCGCCATAGGGGGAGTCGTCCAGCAGGGCGAACCCTTCGGCGTAGGCCTGCATCATGCCGTACTCGATTCCGTTGTGAACCATCTTGGTAAAGTGCCCGGCCCCTACTTCGCCGCAATACATGTAGCCGTCCTGCGGGGCCAGGGCGCGGAAGATTCCCTCGATGCGCCGGAACTGGTCGACAGAGCCGCCCACCATGGTGCAGTAGCCTTCTTCCAGGCCCCAGATGCCGCCCGAGACGCCCGCGTCCATATAGCGGATGTCCTTCTCCTCCAGCTCTTGCGCGCGGCGGATGTCGTCTTTGTAATAGGTGTTGCCGCCGTCGATGATCGTGTCGCCCGGGGCCAGTAGTTCGCCCAATCTGGTGACGGCGGCGTCCGTCGGCTTGCCTGCGGGAAGCATGACCCAGATGATGCGGGGCTGTTCCAGAGTGTAGACCAGTTCTTTGAAGGAGTAGGCGGGGGCGGCCCCTTCCCCGGCCAGTTGGTTGGTCTTTTCCGAGCTTCGGTTGAGCGCCACCACTTCGTGTCCGCCCTGCATGAACCTGCGGGCCATATTCATTCCCATGCGGCCCAGCCCGATCAATCCGATTTTCATAAGCTTCCTCCTCGTAGGGGGTGGAGATCCCACTTTAGCACGCCCGGCCGGACTTGAGAACTCCGGTGCGGAGAAAGGCTGAGAGTCCGCTGCACAAAGGCGCAATCGTGTTTCTGCACCTGCACATTGTTGCCAACGGGGGGCGGCTTGGCGCATACTTCGCCAAACCATAAGGAGAACTGGGCATGGAAGGCCTTTTAACCATAGAGAATCTTATCGCTTTGATTACCCTGACCGGGCTGGAAATCGTGCTCGGCATCGATAATATCGTGTTTGTCGTGGTGGTTACCAACAAGCTGCCGCGCGCAAGGCGGGAGACGGCCCGCAAGCTGGGCATCGGGCTGGCCATGCTCACCCGTATCCTGCTGCTTCTGACCATCAGCCTGATCATGGGCCTCACCGCGCCCTGGTTCGATGTCCTGGGCCACGCCGTATCCGGCAGGGATATCGTGCTTCTGTCCGGGGGCTTGTTCCTGCTGGCCAAGGCGACCATGGAAATTCACGAGAAGCTGGAACCGGGCCATGAGCGCAAGGTGGGCAACCCTCCCTATTCCTATTGGGGAGCCATCATCCAGATCATGCTTCTGGACATCGTCTTTTCCGTCGATTCGGTCATTACCGCTGTGGGCATGGCCCGTCACGTGGGCGTCATGATCGCGGCCATCGTCCTCGCCGTGGCGGTCATGCTCTTTTTCGCCAACGCCATAAGCCGATTCGTGAGCGATCATCCCACCATCCAGATGCTGGCCTTCGCCTTTCTGCTTCTGGTGGGTGTCCTGCTGGTGGCCGAGGGGCTTGGCAAGCACATCGACCGCGGCTACATTTATTTCGCCATGGCCTTTTCGCTCTTCGTGGAATTCCTGAATTTGAGGATGAGAAGGAAAAAGGCTCGCGCCTCCTGATCCGCACGGTGGCCATTTTGCCGTTGTCAGAATATTCCTGAAGGTGTATTAGAGTGATAGTACGCTAATACGCTGAGACATCATGAGCAGTATCACCACTGACCGCATTTACTTCGGTATCGCCGAAAGGCTGATGGAACGTATCGTTAACGGCGAGCTTTTGCCCGGCGACAGAATTCCTTCGGTACGGGAATGCGCCATGGCCGAGGGCGTCACTCCGAGCACCGCAGCCAATGCGCACGCATTCCTGCGGGATATGGGCGCCATTCGGCCCGAGCGGGGCATGGGGAGCGTTGTGGAAACAGGCGCTTCCGAGCTGTGCCGTAGTTTCATCCGGGAGCGATTCATTCAAGGCGAGCTGCCTGTGCTTGAAAGGCGTCTGCGGTTGCTGGATATTTCAGGTGCTGAATTGCTTCAGTTGTTGGGTGAATCAGGAACAGGAAAGGGTAGGATATGAAGTTCAGTTACTTTGCAGGGCTGGGGCTCATGCTGTTTTTTGCGGCCACCACCGTGTTTCTTTCGGGCGGGACCGAGTATTTTGTGGACTTGCCGAGCATGATCGCCATCACGGGAACCTGTTTCGGCGCGCTTGTCTGCAACTTCGGCTTTCGGGGGAGCCTGACCGCGGTGGCTTCGCTGTTCTCGCCTGGACCCCGCCTTGCGGGAGGATTCAGGAAATCCGCTGCCAAAACGGTCATTCTTTCCGGGCTGTTCGGTGGCCTGTTCTATCTCATCGTGGGCGTGGTGGCCGCGCTTGGGAGTATCGGCGACCTGTCGAAAATCGGTCCGGCCCTGGCCCTGGGGTTTCTGTCGTTGCTTTACGGCAGTCTGTTGGCTTTGTTGGCTGTGCCCGCCTATGTGGCCGGCGAGTAAAAAGTTGCCGGTAAGTGCACGCCTCCGTTGTCGTTTCAAAAGAGGGCAGTCACGCGTGTATGTTTGAATACGCGTCGGGTCTGCTTTTTTTCACTCCGCGTATCCGCACCCTTCCTGGCAGCCTTGATCCATTACAAAATGCAAAGTGTTTTAGTCCAGTTGGGCCGTCTTTGCCTTGATCGGAGTGAAACGCGAAGCGCCTTGGGCCGGTTGATAAGGGGTGCTCAAGGGGATTATCTCCCTTGCCCGCCGGAGGCGGAACAGCCTCTCGTGCTGGTTGAACCTGTTTGCTTGCCTTTATTGTCAACTCAAGCTAGGCAGGGCCACATGAAAAAGACGCGCCGCAAGTCCCGGCACTATCCGTGCCCGCCGCCGCCCGAACGGTCCAGCCGCCTCTACGTGCGCATCGCGCGGGAAAACATCGCCCTGTTCCGCTTCCTGCTGGAGGCCCATGACAACCTGGGCGTGTTCACGGTGGTCAGCAAGTTCAAGGGTATCCTCATGTTGCGCTACAGCCCGCATCAGGAGCGTGAAATGCGTTGGTTCCTGGACGGTCTGAAAGACGAAATGGACATCGATGTGCTGCATGCGGCGCCCGAGTCGCGCGTGCCGTCTTTGGAGAAATTATGATCAATCTGCTCGACCTGACATACAGCGAACTGGAAGCCTTTGTGGTCGAAGACCTCAAACAGCCGCGCTTCCGCACGGACCAGATCTTTCAATGGATCTGGCAGAAAGGCGTGCGCGATTTTGCCTCCATGACCAATATGGGCAAGGCCCTGCGTGAGAAGATGGCCGCCATGGCTTCCATCACCTGGCCCGAGATAGCCAAGGCCCAGGAGAGCCGTGACGGCACGGTCAAGCTGCTGCTCAGGCTTCACGACGGCAAGCTCGTCGAAACCGTGCTCATTCCATTCAAGGAGCGTTTTTCCCAATGCCTGTCCACCCAGGTGGGCTGCGCCATGGCCTGCAAGTTCTGCAACACCGGCCTGCTCGGTTTCGAGCGCAATATGACCATGGGCGAAATTCTCGGCCAAGTGCTGGTGGGGCGCAAGTTTCTGCTGGACAAGGGCTTCGGCAAGCTTGAGGGCCCCAATCCCATCCGCAATCTGGTTTACATGGGCATGGGCGAACCGCTCATGAATCTGGACAACCTGCTGCGCGCCCTGGAGACTCTGCCGCACGAGAACGGGCTGAGCATTTCCTGGCGCAGGTCCATGGTCTCCACCGTGGGTTTTCCCAAGCAGCTGCGCATTCTGGGCAAGACCGAACTGGCCCTGCCCGCCATTTCCCTGCACGCACCCACTCAGGAATTGCGCGCCGAGATCATGCCCAAGGCCGCCCGGACGCCCTTGGACGAACTCATGCAGTGCCTGGCCGAATTCCCACTGCGCCCGCGCGAGCGCATCACCTTCGAGTATTTGCTGCTCAAGGGGGTCAACGATTCTCTGGAGCACGCCGACCAACTGGCGAAGCTGGTGGACAAGAGCCGTATCAAGGTCAATCTCATCGCCTACAACGCCACCGAGGGCATGCCGTACGGCGCCCCGGACCGGGAACAGGTGGAGGCCTTTGAGAAGCGGCTCTGGAAGCACGGCGTCACCGCCTTTATCCGCCGCTCCATGGGCGCGGACATCAAGGCGGCCTGCGGCCAGCTCAAGGCCTCGGAACAGTAAGCTTTTTCATCCGGTTTTTCTTGTCACGCCGCCTGTTTTGAGGGTATGCAGTCCTGTACCATTCTCAGTCAAAGGAGCGTATTCTCATGGCCCGTGATTTCAGGGAATTTCTCGAAGAGGCGACCCGCCACGAAAAGTTCGGCCGGTACTTCAAGGAGATCGGCATCGGTTTCAAGCTCGTCATGTCCATTCAGGCTAGCGCGCTGCACGGCAGCGACCCTGCCGAAACCCTGGACGACGTCTATGGGTACAAGGCCTTTGAGGTCTCGGTCCGTCAGAGCAGCAAGCCCATTGAGGCCCCCAAGATCGGGGCCTGGAGCGACCTGCGTGAAAAAACGTGGGCCGCAGGTTTCGACCGCGAAGAATACCGCACGGACATGATGAAGGACAACGTGTCCGTGGACGAGGTGCAGGTCATTTTCGAGGATCTCATTGAATACGCTCGTGAAAAGGGACAGCTTGAAGCAGGCGAGGAGCCTGTCCTGCTCGATCCTGAAGCCCCTATCCGCAAATTCAAGAAAGGCCGCTGTACAAGCTGTGGTTCCGGGAAATAGGGACGACAGAAAAATGAAATGATGAAGCCCGCCGTAAAAAGCGGGCTTTTTGTTGTGGAAATTTCGGCTTTGCGTTGCATTTGCGGCCCGTTGCCCATATGGGTGGATTATGGAAATGTCCGTCTTTCACGACATCGTGGTCATTTTTGTGCTGGCCATCTTCGTGCTGCTGGTCTGCAACCGCTTCAACCTGCCCGCCATCGTGGGTTTTCTGCTCACGGGCGCATTGTGCGGGCCGCACGGTCTCGGGTTGGTGGGCGAGGTTCACCTTGTAGAGGTGCTGGCCGAAGTGGGCGTCATTTTCCTCCTTTTTTGCATCGGCGTGGAGTTTTCCCTGGAAAAGCTGGTCCGGTACAAGGACGCGGTGTTCGGCGGCGGCAGCATTCAGGTATTGTTGACCATCGCCCTGGTGGCCGTCCTGGGCCTGATGTACGGCTTCGACCCGCAGAAGTCCGTCTTCCTCGGGTTCCTGGCAGCTCTTTCCAGCACGGCAATCGTTCTCAGCCTGCTGCAGGAACGGGCCGAGGGCGAGAGCCCTTACGGCCGCTTCACCACGACCGTGCTCATTTTTCAGGATCTGGCCGTGGTGCCCATGATGCTGCTGCTGCCCATGATGGCCGGTGTCTCCGGCTCCGTCACGAATACCGTGCTCGCCCTGGCGATCAAGCTGGCCGGCGTCTTCCTGCTGGTCTATGTCTGCTCGCGCTGGGTGGTGCCCTTCGTGCTGGAGCAGGTGGTGCGCACCCGCAGCCAGGTGCTTTTCCTGACCACCACCATGGGGCTGTGTTTTTCCGTCGCATCCTTGACCTACAGCATGGGGCTCTCCCTTTCCCTGGGCGCATTCATTGCCGGGGCCATCGTTTCCGACTCGGAATACAGCGTCAACGCCTTGGGCGGCATCCTGCCTTTCAAGGACGTCTTCGTCAGTTTTTTCTTCGTCTCGGTGGGCATGCTGCTCAGTCTCGGTTTCGTGGCATCCAATCCGGGGCTGGTTCTGGTCGTTACCCTGGTCATCCTGGTGCTCAAGGCGCTGGTGGCCTGGGTGTCCGCCGTGGTCATGGGCCGGTCCGGCCATTCGGCGGTCATTTCCGGGCTGCAGCTTTCCCAGGTGGGCGAATTCTCCTTTGTTCTTGCCGGGGTGGGCATGAGCCACGGTATGATCACCGAACAGGGCTACCAGCTTTTCCTGGCCGCCAGCGTCCTGACCATGCTGGCCACTCCGTTTCTGTTCAACGTCGCTCCCGCCCTGGCCGACAGGGCCATGAAGCTACCCGGCCTCCGAAACTGGGCCGTGTTCAGGCGCAGGGACATTGCCGAACCCACCGGTGAGAAACTCAAGGACCATCTGATCATCAGCGGATTTGGCCTGGGAGGTCGCAATATCGCCAGGGCCGCCGAGGTTGCCGGAATTCCCTATGTGGTGCTCGACGTCAACGCCGAAACCGTCACCAGGGAACGCAAGGCGGGACGAAATATCCACTACGGCGACGCCTCCCTGCCGGAGGTGTTGCGCCATGCCGAGGCGGAGCAGGCACGCGTGCTGGCCATCACCGTGTCGGACGCGGCCGGAACCAGGCGCATTGTGGACGTGGCCCATCGCCTCAATCCGGCCCTGCACATCATCGTGCGCACCCGATTTCATTCGGAGATGAAGGACCTTTACGGGCTGGGAGCCGCCGAGGTGGTGCCCGAAGACCTGGAGAGCTCCATGGAGTTGTTCAGCCGGGTGCTGGCCCGATATCTGGTGCCCCATGCCGAGGTTGAACGTTTTTCTGAGGTGATCCGCGCCGAAGGGTATGGTAGCTTCATGGAAAACAGCGGCAAGGAGCCGTCGCCGCTTATCAAGTTCGGCCGCTTTTCGGATATGGACCTGACCGTGCTCACGGTCTGCGAAGACGCTCCGCTTGCAGGGGCTACGCTGGAGCAGATCGCCCTGCGCAAGGAACATGGCCTCACGGCCGTTGCCGTCATGCGCGGCGAAGAACTGCACCGCAACCCGCACGGCCGGTTTCGGCTGGAGCGGGGAGACCAGGTCTACGTGTTCGGCCTGCGCAAGGACATCACTGCCAAGGCGTGGCTGTTCACCCAACCCGTCAGCGAGGAACAGACATGAATCCGTTTTTCGTCGTTCAGATGATCAGGAATTTGTTGACCGGCGAGAGCAGGCGGCGCAAGCCCCGCCCCGGGCCGGATTACACCGGGTCCAAGTATTACCGCGGCCAGGACTATGACGATCACGTCTACGATCGCGGCGAGGATTGCGGCCTGGGCGATTGCGGCGATTCCAAAAAGGAACGGTCCAAAGCCGGGAAGAAAGAGGATTAGCCGACCAGGGCTTTGAGTCCGGCCGCCAGCGGTGTCAGCACCACCACAAAGATCAGGGACGGAAGCAGATTGGAAAGTCTGATTTCCTTGATCTCCAGAAGGGTGATGCCGATGCCCACGATGAGCAGGCCGCCCGTGGCCGAAAGTTGGGCAATGAGTTCGGGCGGGAAGTAGCCTTGGAACGCACCGGCGAACAGGGTCAGCGCCCCCTGGTAGAGAAGGACCGGGATGAAGGAGAAGAGCACTCCGGAGCCGAAGGTGGAGGCCAAGGCCACGGATGCGAAGCCGTCCAGGATGGATTTGGTGTAAAGCACGGTGGGATCGCCGCTGACGCCTTCCTCCAGCGAGCCCACGATGGACATGGCCCCGATGCAGAAGATGAGCGAGGCCGTGATCAGCCCTTCGGTGAATTTGGGGTTGTCCGACTTCAGTGCGGTTTTGAAACGGTTGCCCAGGCGTTCGAACAGGGTGTCCAGCCGCAGGATTTCGCCGCTGATGCCGCCGAACAATATGCTGAAAATGACCACCAGGATGTCCTGGACCTTGAAGGCCATCTGCATGCCGATGAGCAGGGTGCACAGACCGAGGCCCTGGAACACGATGGTGCGGATGCGCTCGGGGAAGCGGCTGTGGAGCATACAGCCCACCAGGCTGCCCAGGATGATGGCGGCGGCGTTGGTCAGGGAGCCTACTGGTATCATAGCAAAATCCTTTGATTGTCGGACGGGTGGAGTTGCGCGAGATTAATGTCCCCTGAATATGGCGTCAAGCGGCATGGCGGGATTCCGGCGAGAACCGCAAGAAAGTGATGGTTGGGCAGGCGGGACTGCCGTATTCACTGACGCTCATGTTTGATTTCTATCCATGTTTATGAGGAGTAGCTTCATGTACGCAGTCATATTCGAGTCGTTGCCATCGGGCGACGGTGGGGAAGAATACCGCAGGATCGCGCAGCAGATCGGGGAAATGGAAAAAGACCAGGAAGGTTTGATTTCCAGAACAACGTACGAAGATGTCTCGGGCGGCGGAATGCGTCTGAGCCTTTCTTTTTGGGAGAGCGAGGAGGCTATCGAAAAGTGGCGCAACCATGCACTTCATCGCGCGGCCCAAACCTTGGGCCGGGAGACGTTCTACAAACACTACCGGCTGCGGGTTGCGAAAGTGGTGCGGGACTATGCCATGGATGACCGCGAGGAGGCTCCTGCCGATTCCGAGACCTTTTGGGCCAAACATTTTTTGAAGTTCGGTGCCGGAGGCAGTTGACGGCTTTTGCGACAATCTGTTGACAGAAGCGGTCTGTCTGCCCTATGTAAATCGTCTTCCGTGCCGGGGTGGCGGAATTGGTAGACGCAGCGGATTCAAAATCCGCCGGTCGCAAGGCCTTGAGAGTTCGAGTCTCTCCCTCGGTACCATTGAAATCAAAAGGGATATCAGCATTTGCTGGTATCCCTTTTGGCTTTTTGAAGTCAGATTTCTTCTTTGGGGTGAATTGAAAGTGAACGAGTGTAGTTCAACTGCCCGAATTGACGGGCATAAATGCGCTTGTTCGGGGTGAATTTCGTAGTGGGAGTACCTACATGATTTCACTTAGTTTTCACCCCATTCCGGCAATGGAGAAGAGAAATGGTGATCAATATTATCTGCAAATCCTGCAAATCCAATTCTTCTTTAAGCCTACGGAAGTGTAAGCGTTGTGGCGCTTCTCTGAGCTCCAGATGTCGCTACAAAGTGATTGTGACGAATGCCAGAGGGAAACGAGTCACGAAGACCGCCGCCACGCTCAAAAAGGCCAAACAGTACGAAGCCAAGTTCATAATGGAGGTCGAGCACGAACGCTTTTTCGGCGTAGTGAGTACCAGGCTCCACCTTAATTCTGCCGCCAAACTGTCCGAACAACCGGAACCACCTCTATTCTTCTCGTTGGAGCCGGCAAGGTAAACAGGTACTTGTATCTCCGATCTTTGGACAACAAGGAGTAAAATCAAGCGGCCTTCTTGGTATTCAAATCAAGGACTTCGGCAATTGCCTTTGCAACAGCAGCAGCCATATCCGGCGGCACTGCGTTACCGATCTGGCGAGCCACTTCAATTTTCTTACCCTTGAAGATGAAGCTGTCGGGAAAGCCCATAAGTCTGGCGGCTTCTCTGTGTGTGATTGGGCGATGCTGCTCGGGATGCAGGTATCTTCCTTTTTCCGGCTTGAAAAACTCCGTTCGTATTGTCACTGACGGGCGATCCCACCACAAACGCCCAAAAAGGTCTGTCCCTCCCGAGGTCTTTTTGATCCAGCAGTTGGGTGTAATTTCCGGTGCATTGTGTTGCAAGTCGAACCTGTTTCCTCCTGGAGGAACAGCTTTGTATCTCATCAAGCTCTTGGCGGTTGGATTGCGGCGGAAGTGTAGATCAAGCGGTGCTGGGGCATTTCTGATTTCGAACTCTTCCGGCTCCGGAAGGTCGCAAATCATGTCGGCGACGGTTCTCCACTGCGGCAGGTCATCTCGTGCAGGGTCGGAAGTGTGAGTTTGCTTGGGAGGAAATGCAATCGCTTCAACCTCTAATCTTTTCCACCCGACGATGAATCCACGTTTCCGGGTCTGCGGTGCTCCGTAGTCTGCAGCATTCAAGAGAGCGCAGGCAGTTTCGAAGCCAAGATTCTTGGCCCGCTTGTCTATCTGCTTCTTCTCATCTGCTTTGAGTAACCCTTGCACATTCTCAATCACAAAGACACGAGCTCCGGACAAAGTAACGATGTCCATGTACGGCTCCCACAAAGCCCTTCGCTCATCGCCCTTGCGCTTCTTGTTGAGTAGGCTGAATCCTTGGCAAGGCGGCCCGCCAATCACTATGTCCGCCGCTGGGATTTTTTGAGCACACTCTCCAGAAACCCAATCCTCAATGTCACCGCACACGGCGTGATCCCCAAAGTTCGCAGCGTAGCTGTTGATGGCGGCTTGATCATTGTCGAGCGCAAACACGGATTCGAACTTCCCGCAATAGTCAGGATGAACGAAACCCAATGTCATCCCCCCGCAACCGGAGAAAAGGTCGATTAGCTTGTGTTTCATGGTGTGTGGTTTCTTGAATTTCTCCAGACTTTAGCAGAAGGGTGTCGGTCGCTCAAGGATGCTCTGCCTATGTGAAAGGGCTGGGGAGCGTTCGCAACGTCAGGTTTTTTCGACAGACAAGGGAAGTGTGAAGTGGAATACACTGCCTTGGCCCAGTTCGGATTCAACCCATATGCGGCCGTGGTGCAGCGCCAGGATACTTCGGCACAGGGCCAGCCCCAGGCCTGTGCCTTGAGGCTTGTCGGTCATGATATTTCCAAGCTGCGTGAAATGATCGAATATGTGATTCCGGGATTCCGGTGGAATTCCCGAGCCGGTATCCCTGACGGCAAACTCCATTTCATTTTCATGTTGGATGGCCGACAGGGATACGCGTCCCGTTGAAGTGAATTTCACGGCGTTGCTCAACAGATGCGTCAGTACCTGGAGGATGCGGTCATGATCGGCAACAACGTCGGGCAGCCCTTCGTCCACTTCAAGTTCCAGGGACAGTCCTTTTGCATGGGCTGCCACGGACACGGTTTCCATGGCCTGTTCCGCCAATTCCCTGGGGCGGATCGGCTTGATACACAGGAACATTTCTCCGGCTTCCAGGCGCGCAAAATCCAGCATGTTGTCGATGAGGTGTGCCAGGCGCGAACTTTCCGTCTCCAGATGTTCAGGTTTTCAGCGGCTCTATCGATTGTTCTGGCGATATCTCGATTTGTCGGGTCAAGTGAGGGGGCAACCTTGGCTTGCAATTGTTTTTTTACCATTCGGGCGAACCCCAGCATCGATGTCAGTGGGGTGCGCATTTCATGCGATACGGTGACCAGAAAATCCGACTTGAGCTGACTGGCGGCCTCCGCTTCGGCCTTGGCCTTGGAGAGGGTTGTCATGAATTCATGTTGTGCAGTGACATCCTTGAGAATGCCTTCAATGAGAACAAAATTCCCCTTGTTGTCAAAAACGATTCTCTCAGACACTTCTCCCCAAAAGGCGCTGCGGTCGCGGCGGCGCAGGCGGATGGGAGCGCCAAGCACCTTTCTCTTGTCGAGCAGGTCTCTGTACAGAGCGTCCATGTCCGCCGGGTCAACGAAAAGCTGCTCGGTGGCATCGCCTACTTCAGACAGCATCTCTTCAGGGTCGCAATACCCGAAAATGCGGGCCATGGCAGGGTTGATGTTCACGAGTCTTCCTTCCGGCAGGGCCTGGAACATACCCTCGACCGCCTGTTCGAAAATCGTCCGGTATTTTTCCTCGGACTCGGCGAGCCGCGTGCGTGAGTCTTCCAGGCTGTCCATGAAATGATTGTAATATGATGCCAGCCGACCGAACTCGCCGCCCAGTTTGTCGTCCATGCGAAGGGAGAGATTGCCCCGCGAGCCTTCCTCGAAGGCATGCATCAGCAAAGGGAGCGGTTTGGTAGCGATGCTTGCGACCCACCATGACATGAGGAAAAGCAGAAGCATCATGACCACAGTCGTTCCGGCAACCACATACGTCAGCAGGTAGAGGGGACGTTCGATTTCATCGAGATAGCCTGTGGAAGCGATCTTCCATCCGAGTTCCGGAATCGAGTCGTACACGGCAATTTTCGTCCTGTATTGCTCTTCTCCCGGGGTGATCAAATCGTATATTATGGTGCCGTTGTCGTTTTCCAGGAGTCCCGTAGGAAACGCTTTGCCTTTTGAGTCGACCGTGGTGAGGACATTGACGCCTTCAAGACTGGGATGGATGACCAGCGTTCCGTTGTAATCCATGATGAAGGAATACCCGGTGTCGCCGAACGTATGGGCAAGAACCCCTTCCCGGAAATCGTCCAACTGGACCAGCCCCAGGAACTCATTCCGGTATGACGAAGCGGAGATAATCCAGTCCCATGGAGCAAAATACGTCATGTATAAAGCCTTACCCCGTGGGGCAGGCTCGTCGGGGTTGGCCCACTCGTATTCCACATATCCGTTTTTTTGTGCTACCTGGACCCTGCTGAAGGGATATTGGCTGATGTCGGCGCCCTGCATCGTCTCATGGGGGTGGACCCGCAGGGTACTATTACTGTCCACGCAGAACAGGTATCCGGTTTCTCCGATGGTCTGGCTCAAAAGCACGTCGGCCGCTCTGGATTTTGCTTCCTTCTCGCTCATGTGTCCTTGTTGGGACAACTGGTGGAAATGGGCCACCACGTCCCGATTCTTTTCGGCCACTGCTCGGAGGCGGTTGCGAATCGCTGTTTTTACTGTGGTTTGGACAAGATTGAGAATGGAAGCAGTACTGTTTGAGAGATTTTTTCTTATGTCCCGTTCGATCGTGGAATGCATGATCCAGAATAAAAGCAGGCTGCTTGCAGCCACCACCAACAGGGTTCCCAGCGAAGTTCCGATGAAGAGCTTTGTCCTGAGAGGAAGTCGCTTGAGGTGCCGATGGATCAAGGGCATCGTGTTTGCCTTCTGTTTTGGATGTCTTTCTGATGCGAACCCAAGATTACCGTATGCCTGTATACAATATAGGTTGGACTAATTCAATCGACTGCGGGTTCCGTCGGGGGTGATGAGGCACGCGGCAGGAAAATTATAATGGGATTTGAAGGGGAGAGAAGACGGTTCGAGAGCATGAGCCGCTTTTCTCGGTGTTATCAGGCACACAACTTCAGCTGATCCGTCGAGACATTTTGCTCTGCCTCAATTGCCTGTGCTTCTGGTCGGTTGCATGACCCTTCGGGTTATTTCCCGGATGCGCGTGAAGAAGAGCAGAGTCGCGGGAAGAGCGATGACGGCCTCAACATAATCCCAGGAATAGCTGAGGATGGTGAACAGGCGTCCGGCCGTGGCATTGTCCAGGAAGGCGCTCAGATACAGGTTGTAGAGGATGAAAGCCGTTACTGCGAGGAAGATGCAGCCGTACAGGAGGGCTTCCCTGTCGGATATGCGAACCTCCCATTTCCTGAGCGCCAGCAGATGAGCCAGGAGCCGCTGTGGCCTGCCGGTTGCCAGTATCGAGACCTGCAGCTCCCTGCAGCCGTTGAATCCGGCATGGCATTGGAAGAGCGCCCAGTGGAAAAGGCTGTAGGTGACCACAACCGCAACGGTCATGGCGACGGCGGAGAGCATGAGGCGGTAGTCGTAGGCGGCCAGGACGACGAGGGTGATGGCAATCTGGACCACCGCCGTGATCAGGTTGGGCAATTCTTCTTCCATGAAATCCACCAGTTCACGGCCCATGTCGATTCGCGCGTTTTTGCACGACACGTCCTGCCCCTGTTGTTGGGCATCGAGGATTGTGCACAGCCGAACTCGGATGGTGCCGTAGACGCGGGTGTCGTATATTCTTCGCAGCACCGAAAGGATGGTCAAGGCCACCAGCAGGCCGCCGAGCCAGAAGAGCTGCTGGTGCTCTCCGCCAAGCAGGCCGTCGATGGCTACGCCCATGGCCAGGGGGATCATGGTCAGGCCGACGGTTTCCAGAAGAACGAGGATCCATGTGACGCCTATGCGTAACCTGAAGGCTGCAAATATGTTGGATAGATTGATATCCTTGTCTTTATCCATTACCTGTGCTCCGTATCTTCTGTTGTTCGAATGATTATTCGATGAATTCCGTTTGACAGGTGCAAAAAGGCGTGTCAATAAAATTCGAACGATCATTCGAAGAAAGGGAGGGGTATGGCGAGAAAGGTAGACAAGGAAGGAACGCTGCACCGCAAAGCGGAGATTCTCAAGGCTGCCGGAGAGTGTTTTTCCAGAAGAGGATTCCACCAGTCGAGCATGGCGGATATCTGCAAGGCAGCCGGGTTGAGTCCCGGAACGGTCTATCATTATTTCCGGTCCAAGGATGAGATTGTTCTTCATTTCGCGCAGCAGGAACTCGAAGAATCCCGGAAATATGCAGAGGTCCTGACTCACGTCGATTCCCTTGAAGGCATGGTGGATGTGATTCTGGATGCGATCTTCGAGACTGGCGAATATGAAGAGATGCAATTCTATCTTGAGGTGTTGTGCGAAGGCGGGCGAAATGCGAAGGTCGGCCGGGTGCTGGCTGAGGCGGACGAGGTTTTCTTCAGGGCGCTGTGCAGGGAGCTGAAACGCCTCGCCACAGAAGTGCGCGGCTCAAGTATCACTATGGCGGCCCGATATATAATGAACCAGATCGGCGCTCTGGAAATATTCAAACTGGAAAGGCCCTCCGTGAAGGAAAGCCGGGAAATGGCCGGGCTGAGCCGCAAGGCCATGCTGCACATCCTCAACGAGGTGCTGTAAAAATTTGCTCGTACTCAATATCACCAGGGACACTGCCGGCGAAGGGAGCGTTGGTTCGCGTCAACTGGGCTTGGTATGATTATTTTTCTGTATTATGGAAAATGAAAACGGCCCATGAGTATTCTCATGAGCCGTTTTTTGTCTCTTCTTCTCAGGCCAGAGAGTTAGAACATCCTGCGCAGCATCGGAGCCTTGCGCAGCACGCCCGCGCTGAGCAGCCAACTGACCACGCTCGCCAGTACAAAGGCCAGGGCGGCCTTGACGTAGATGGACGCATCCAGTCCGATGAGGAAATAGGCCGTCCAGTACACGAGCAGTGCGTGGACATAGTAGATGCCGTAGGAATTGTCCGCTGCGGAGGCCCAGAGACGACCGCGCCGGTTGGCCACGGAATTGAACAGGGCCAGGAGGCCCATGACTCCGCAAAGACAGAAGATGGTCAGGGCCGGGGCCAGCAGATCCTTTCTGCCGGACAGTTCTCCAGCAGGCGCGCCGTAGCCGAGTTTCATGATCAGGTAGGCTGCGCCGGTCACCATCATCAATGACAGCCAGGTCCGTTTGCGGGGCATGTAGCCTCCTTTGGTGAACCAGCCGCATTTCCAGGCCCACACGCCGAAGGCGAAGTATATGATGAGCAGCGGTAACCGCTCGGGCTGGAAGGTGAACAGATAGCCGACGCGCCAATGGTCTACAGGGTAGTACTGAATGGCGAAGTAGAAGCCCAGCGCAGTGAAAATCACGATGGCCGAATAAAGTAGTATGGAAGGTTTTTTCAGCTCCTGCCGGGCCTGCTTGAGAACCGGTGCGAGTTTGCAGATCGCGGCAAAGGCCACGAAAGCCCAGAACAGGATGCCCAAGAACCAATAGATGGACTGTTGGAACATCTTTCCCCAGAATTCGGTGCTCCAGAAGGTCATCAGGTCCATGGGCACGCTGCGGGAGAAATAGATCATGTAGGCGGTGGGGGGCGCCAGCAACAGCACGCCGAGGGCCCAGGGCACGAAAAGACGGCGTGTCTTGGAGGCCAGAAATTGCGGAGTCCCTTGCCGCTGGAGCGAAGGCAGGGCGAAGTACCCTGCGATGAAGAACATGGCGGGCATGATGGGAATGTCGACCAGGATGACCACATAGGTGAAGAATGCGCTGGTCACGGGATTGATCACGTACCACCATGAGGGCGCGTAGGCCATGTAGCACACGGACACGTGCAGCAGGATCACCGTGAAGATGATGGCGGCGCGCAGGTTGTCCAAAAAGTATAGTCGTTCGTTGTCCATGTTTTTTCCTATAAACATAATTCGTTAAATGTGTACGGCTGTTTACGCTCTCGCAGCGCCTCTGTAAAGGCTTTCGACAAGATCCTGTTTTCCCGGTTTCAGGGCGCTATCAGGGGATAACAAACGCTTCTTCGGTTTCTTCTTTAGTTTTTCCGAAAAGTCAGGAATAATTCCTGACACCAGAGAATTGCCTTCATATGGCTCATGAAGCTTCTTGCCGGCACTTCACGTGCGGCTTATGCAATGGGAAACAGGATATCCGATTGAACGTCATGCGAAAAACAGAGGGGACCGTGTTCGCGGTCAAGCGCTACGCCATCCACGACGGCCCCAACATCCGGACCACCGTGTTCCTCAAGGGCTGTCCGCTTTCCTGCGTTTGGTGTCACAACCCCGAAGGTCTGTCCCCCGCCATCGAGGTCGTCACCATGCCTGAGAGGTGCGTAGGCTGCGGTGAATGTGTCAGGAGCTGCCCGGAGCGGGCTTTGATCGTCACGGGGCAGGGGGTCAGCCGTGATACCGAGGCCTGCACCAATTGCGGACAGTGCGTGGACATCTGTCCGGCCCTGGCCCACGAGCGCACCGGCAGCGGGGAGACTGTGGAGTCGGTCATGGAGACCGTGCGCAAGGATATGCCTTTTTACGATCAGACCGGCGGCGGGGTGACCTTTTCCGGGGGCGAGCCCCTCATGCAGCCGGTATTTCTCAAGAAACTCCTCACGGCTTGCGGGCGGCTGGGCCTGCACCGGGCCGTGGACACCAGCGGGTTTGCCGGCCAGGACGTGCTCATGGACGTGGCCGAAGAGACCGACCTTTTTCTTTTCGACCTCAAACACATGGACGACGCAGTCCACCGGAAGTACACGGGCGTGTCAAACGAGGATATCCTGGCCAACATTGCGGCATTGGCCGCGGCCGGAGTGGACATGGTTGTGCGTTTGCCCCTCATGCCCGGCATCAACGACACTGACGCCAACCTCCAGGCCACCGGTGCGTTCGTGGCCGGATTGGCTGGAGTGAGACGAATGGATGTGCTGCCGTACCATGCGGCGGCGCGAAGCAAGTACGCCAAGCTGGGGCTGGAATATCCAGGTTTCGGGATTCCGAAAGCCGAAAACGGCCGGGTGAACCACGCCGTTCAAATTCTCAAGCGACACGGACTGAGCGTCCGCGTGGGAGGCTGACATGAACGAACGCATAGGACGACTCAAAAGGGAAAGCTTCGAAGCCGTTCCTTCCATTTCCATAGAACGGGCCGTCATCGAAACCGAGTTCTACCGGGAGAACTACGGCAAGTATTCTCTGCCCGTGCTGCGGGCCAGGTTCTTTCATGAGCTGTGCGCCAAAAAGACCCTGTACATCGGCAAGGATGAACTCATCGTGGGCGAACGCGGGCCGCGTCCCAAGGCCGTGCCCACTTTCCCTGAGTTGACCTGCCACACGGCCGAGGACCTGCGCATCCTCAACTCCAGGACCATGACCCGTTACCACGTGACCGGGGAAGATATCAAAACCTACGAGGAAACGGTCATTCCCTACTGGCAGGGCCGGTCCATGCGCGACCGTGTGTTCAACCATGTTCCCGAGGACTGGAAGGCCGCCTACGAATGCGGGCTGTTCACCGAGTTCATGGAGCAGCGCGCCCCCGGACACACCGCCCTGGACGGCCTGATCTACGAGACGGGTATGCTCGACTTCAAGATGCGCATCGCCAAAAGGCTTGAAGGGCTGGATTACCTGAACGATCCGCAGGCCTCGGACAAAGCCGAACAGCTCAAGGCCATGGACATTGCCTGCAACGCAGTCATGCTTTTCGCGGTCCGCCATGCTGAGCTGGCCGACCGGATGGCGGATGAAATCGACGACCCGGTGCGCCAGGCGGAGTTGCGGCGTATTGCCGACGTCTGCCGCCGGGTGCCCGCCCACAAGCCGCGCGATTTTTGGGAAGCCCTGCAGATGTACTGGTTCGTACATTTGGGAACCATCACCGAACTGAATGGCTGGGACGCCATGAGTCCGGGCCATCTGGACCAGCATCTCGGGCCGTTCTACGAGCAGGGCATTGCCGACGGCGTCTTGACCCGCGACGCGGCCAAGGAACTGCTCAGCTGTTTCTGGATCAAAGTCAATAATCACCCCGCACCGCCCAAGGTGGGGGTTACGGCCAAGGAGAGCGGCACCTACAACGATTTCACCCAGATCAACATCGGTGGTCTGAAACGCGACGGTTCGGACGGCAGCAACGAGGTTTCCTATCTCATTTTGGAAGTGGTGGACGATCTGCATCTGCTGCAGCCCCAGCCCAGCGTGCATGTGAGCGAGCGAACGCCCGAACGGCTGCTCAAGGTCGCGTCCAGGGTCATACGCTGCGGTTACGGCTATCCGTCCGTGTTCAACACGGACATGGTGGTCATGGAGCAGGTCCGTGCGGGCAAGTCCGTGGAGGACGCGCGCGAAGGCGGCACCAGCGGTTGCATCGAGACCGGCTCCTTCGGCAAGGAGGCCTATGTTCTCACCGGATATCTCAACGTGCCCAAGGTACTGGAGGTGACGTTGAACAACGGCGTGGACCCGCTCACGGGCCGCGAGGTCGGTTTGAAGACCGGTGATCCCACGATATTCAAGACCTACGGGGAACTCTACGACGCCTTCGTCCGCCAGCTCGAATACGTGGTGGACCTCAAGGTACGGGTCAACAACTACATTGAACGCATGTACGCCAAGCATTCGCCCGCGCCCTTCCTGTCCGTGGTCATTCGTGACTGCATCGACAAGGGCCGCGACTACTACGACGGCGGGCCGCGCTATAACACCAACTACATCCAGTGCTGCGGCATCGGCACGGTGACCGACAGTCTGTCCGCGCTCAAAACTCATGTCTTTGGCGGCGGTTTGGACATGGCGGAACTGCTGGCGGCGCTCAAGAACAATTTCGAGGAGGCCGAGGCCCTGCGGCTGCTGCTCTGGAATCGGACCCCCTTCTTCGGTAACGACGACGACCGGGCCGACGACATCATGAAAAAGGTCTACGATTCCCTTTTCCGAGCAATCGACGGGCGGCTGAACACCAAGGGCAGCCTCTACCACCTGAATATGCTTTCCACCACCTGCCACGTCTACTTCGGCAAGATGCTCGGGGCCACGCCCAACGGGCGCAAGGCGCATCTGCCCGAGTCGGACGGCACCTCGCCCTCGCACGGGGCGGACCGGAATGGCCCTACGGCCGTGGTCAAGTCGCTCAGCAAGATGGATCAGGCCAAGTCCGGCGGCACGTTGCTGAATCAGCGTTTCCTGCCCAGCGTCCTGAGCTCGGACCGGGACTTGGACAAGCTTTGCGGGCTGGTGCGCACTTACTTCACCCTTGGGGGGCACCACATTCAGTTCAACGTGGTGGACACCGAGACTCTGCGCAAGGCGCAGGAGACTCCGGACGAATATCGCAACCTGTTGGTGAGAGTTGCGGGATACAGTGATTACTTCGTCGACCTGGATAAGGATCACCAGGAAGAGATTATCAGTCGGACTGAACAGGAACTGGGGTAGCAAATCGTCCGAAAAATTCGGTTGCGTGACTGCCGTAGCCAAGGGACGCCTTCGCCTTTTGGGCGTCGGGCGTTCTTTGGCGGCAGGGAATTTGTTTCAGGTGAAGCCGTGTAGGTGTTGGCTTTTCGGTAGAACGCAACCTTGCCAGGGCTTGCTTCACGGGGTAAACAGACGCCGGTAATTCATTTGAAAAGTAACAGCTGGACGCATTCCAGTCGTTCCGGCATACTCCTAGCGCCCACATCGGGCGCCATCATCCTTTGAAAGAGAACATCCCTTAAATCATTCATCTATGACAGAAAACAACCTGGAACATATCCATAAGTTCGAGAATAAATATCTGCTGCGCAGGTGTTGGGACTACTTCAAGCCTTACAAATGGTACATTCTTGTCGCGCTTGTGCTGACTTCGGTGTACAGCGCCTGCGACGCCGGAATCGCCTACCTCATCAAGCCGGCCATTGATGAAATTTTCATCAACAAGGACCGGGAAATGCTCATGCTCGTGCCTGTCGGGATTTTCGGGCTCATTTTTTTCAAGAGCAACGCCCGGTTCATCCAGAATTATCTTATGTGCATCGCGGGATATCGCGTCTTGGAGCGATTGCGCAATGATTTGTTCACCAAGGTTGTGGGCCTGCCGTTCAAATATTTCGAGGCCAGCCGGGTGGGAGTGCTCATGTCCCGCATCCTCGGAGACGTGGGGGGGATCCGTGAATCCGTGCCGCACATGGTCATGGCCGTGCGTGAGGTGCTCAAGATGATCGGCCTTATCGGCGTGGTCATCTATCAGGATGCCTATCTGGCGTTTTGGGCGCTGATCGTGCTGCCTCTGGTCATTTATCCTTTCGTCTACTTCGGGAAAAGGCTCAGGAAGCTGGGCCGACGCCTTGCCGTTCAGGCTGCCGAAATCAACTCCGTGGTTCAGGAGGCGCTTTCCGGCATTCGAGTCATCAAGGCTTTCAACACCGAGGAAAAGGAGAGCACTGGCTTCAAGGAACATTCGGCCGAGATCGTCACCATATCCAAAAAGCAGGTTATGGCGTCTGAAGCCTCGTCCCGCATGATGGAGCTGATCGGCGGTATCGGGATCTGTCTCGTGATCTGGTACGGGGGATTGCAGGTCATCGACGGCACCTCTTCTCCCGGGACGTTCTTTTCGTTCATCGCCGCCTTGGTCATGCTCTACGAACCGGTCAAGAAGCTGGACAATTCCAATCGTCAGATCCAGAAATCACTGGCTTCGGCCGAGCGTGTCTTTGCCCTGCTGGATGGACCTGACGTCAAGGTAGAGGCCAGTGGTGAGCTCGCCTTTCCCGATAAGTTCGAGCGGCTTGAACTCGACGATATCACTTTTTCCTACGCTTCCTGCCCGACTCCCGCACTCAGGAATGTCAGTCTGACCATCCTGCGAGGTGAGTGCGTGGCCCTGGTGGGCCCCAGCGGTTCGGGCAAGACCACGCTGGCCAACCTCATTCCCCGTTTTTACGATGTGCAGGAAGGGGCGATCCGCATCAACGGCGTAACGCTTTCCGACTATGATCTCGGCAGGTTGCGCCTGAACATGGGCATGGTTTCCCAGGACGCCTTTCTGTTCAATGCGCCGGTGGCGCGGAACATTGCCTACGGGCAGGAAAAGGTGGACATGGAGGCCGTTGAACAGGCTGCCAGGACCGCCTTTGCCCACGAGTTCATCGAGAAACTGCCCGAGGGATACGACACCGTGGTCGGCGAGCGCGGCACCCGCCTTTCGGGAGGCCAGAAACAGCGTATCACCATTGCCCGCGCCCTGGTGAAGAACCCGCCGTTGCTCATCCTCGATGAAGCCACCAGCGCCCTGGACACCCAGTCCGAGCGCATTGTGCAAAAAGCTTTGGACAACCTCATGAAGGACCGCACCAGCATCGTCATCGCCCACCGTTTATCCACGGTCATCAATGCCGACCGCATTGTGGTCATGCAGGGGGGCGGTATCGTGGACGTGGGTAACCATGAGCAGCTTCTGGGGCGTTGTGAACTGTACGCAAATCTCTATTCCATGCAATTCCGTGAAACCAAAGATGAATCCGAAAGTGTCTGTTAAATCGGACGACGAAAAAATGAAACAAAGGATTTTGAATGGAAAATTCGGAAAAGAATGTATGCCGCTATCGAGGCCATGTAAGCAGGGAAGATCGCGAGCGACAGAACCGGCATAAGGCCGCGGTATTCTGGTTTACCGGGCTGTCCGGGGCGGGCAAGTCCACCATTGCCCACGGGGTCGAAAAGTTGCTTTTCGACCTGGGCGTCAAATGCGTGGTCTTTGATGGTGACAATCTTCGGCACGGACTGTGCGGGGATTTGGGGTTTTCAGACGAAGACAGGGCTGAAAATGTCCGCCGCATCGCCGAGGTGGCCAAGCTGTTCGTGGAGAACAGCATTGTTTGTCTTTGCGCCTTCATTTCGCCCTCGGAATCCGTTCGGGCTCGGGTGAAGGAGATCGTGGGCGAGTATGATTTTTACGAGATCTATGTGAAATGCCCTGTGGGGGTCTGCGAAGAGCGGGATACCAAAGGATATTATAAGAAGGCCCGGGCAGGGATAATCAAAAATTATACCGGCATTTCCGCCCCCTATGAAGAACCTCGCTTTCCAGCTCTGAAAGTGGAGACTGCTGGGATTGAAGTGAATGATTCGGTGTTGGATGTCTTCAGCTTCATCATGAGTAAAGTCAAACGTACCTGAGTCGTCATGTACACATCAAAATCCAAATAATTTATGCCAGCCGCCAACCGTGATCTCATGCGGGCCATGAACCGCTGTACCGTGCTTCGGACCATCCGGCTTTCCGAGACCATTTCCCGCCGGGACATCGCCAACCAGACCGGGCTCAGCCAGGCCACGGTCACGGCCATCACCGCCGAGCTCATCAAAGACGGGTTGATTTTCGAAAAGGAACAGCAGGGCGCCACCACGGGCCGTCCGCCCGTGCTCCTGGCGCTCAACCCTGATGGTGCGTTCGTGGCCGGAGTCTATGTGTCCTCGGACCGTATCAGCGTGGTGGTCATCAACCTGGAGGCCCGGGTCATGGCTTCCCACGAACTGCCTCTGGACAGCAACGTCACCGATCCCGTCCAGGTGGCCGATCGGGTTGCCGAGTCCGTGCGGTCCTGCTGCATCAGCCACGGGTTTCTGCCCGACGATATCTCCGGCCTGGGGCTGGGCATTCCCGGTCTGGTCAACGCCAACACCGGCATGGTTCATTTTCATCCGGGTTTCAACCAGGGTTTCAACTGGTCCAACGTTCCCTTCCGCGAGCTGGTGGAGAAGCGCACCGGTTTCGAGACATTCATCGAGAACAGCTCCAACGCCCTGGCCATTTACGAGCACTGGTTCGGCGAGGCGCGCGGTTGTGAGGATTTTCTGGTTGTCACGCTGGAACACGGCGTGGGGCTGGGTATTTTCGCGGACGGACGTCTGGTGCGCGGAGCCAAGGGTATGGCTGGAGAACTGGGCCATATCCGAGGCAGTTCCAAGGGCACGGAATGTCGCTGCGGACTGAACGGTTGCCTGGAGGCCGTTGCCTCCACCTATTCCATTTTGCGCGACGCCAGCAAACTGGTGAAGCAGGGCATCTGGGAAACAGACAAGCAGCCCGAAGAAATAACCCTGGAGGACGTCATTGATGCGGCCAAGGTTGGGGAACCCTCTCTGGAGGAGATCATACGCAGGGCGGGTAAGGTCATCGGCTACCGCATTTCGGACCTGACTCGGCTTCTGGACCCGGAAAAGGTGGTTATCACCGGCAAGAGCTATCTGGCCAGGGACATGCTTTTCGAACCCTTGGTGCGGGCCATGAAGGAACGGCGCTGTGCGGTTTTCGGCGGTATGCCCGAGTTGATCATCCAGCCCTGGCAGGCCGAGAACTATGCCCGAGGGGCGGGCGCCATGGTCCTGCAACAGCTGCATCAGAACTGCGACCTGCATATGCCGGGATAGGGAGAAATGCCTCCAACGACTAAATGACTCTGGCATGCACAGGAAAGTCCGAGAGAATTTTCAGAACAACAAAAGACAGGCGTCGATGACTATCGACGCCTGTCTTTTGTTGTGGAACTGTCGGTAAACAGGGTTATGTCTGTTTGGCCAGCTCGGCCTTGACCTCCGCCGCAGTGGGCAAGGACAGGACACGTTCGGCCAGATCCCGAAGTTCGGTCAGCCTGTGTTCGCGTACGGCCTTTTTGATGCGGGGGATGTGCACGGCGCTCATGCTCAGTTCCTTCACGCCCATGCCGATGAGGAGCAGCGCGGACCGGACATCGCCGGCCATCTGTCCGCATACGCAGATCCCCTTGCCTGCATTTCGCGCCGCATCAACGGTCAGCTTCATTGCCTGAAGCACGGCCGGAGAGAGCGGCTCGTACAGGTCGGCGATGCGGGTGTTCATGCGGTCCACGGCCAGGGTGTACTGCGTCAGGTCATTGGTACCGATGCTGAAGAAATCAACTTCCTTGATGAAATGCTGGGCCAACAGGGCGGCGGCCGGCGTCTCCACCATGATGCCGAGCGGCATGTCCTTGGCGTATTTCACGCCGTCGGCCTCCAGGGATTCGGCGGCCTCCTTCAGCGCCTGCCTGAGCCCGCGCACTTCGTCCAGGGAAGAGATCATGGGGGCCATGATGCGTACATCGCCGTGCAGCCCGGCCCGGAGCAGGGCGCGGAGCTGGGCGCGGAACTCCCGGGGCCGTTCGAAACAGAGCCTGATGCCGCGGCAGCCCAAAAAAGGGTTTTCCTCGTCGGGCAGGGCCAGGTAGGGCAGGTCCTTGTCGCCGCCCACGTCCAGGGTGCGGATGACCACGGGCTGTCCATTCATGGCCTCCACCACGGACTTGAACGCTTGGTACTGCTCCTCTTCGTTCGGGCTCTCCGCCCGTTCCATGAACAGGAATTCCACGCGGTAGAGCCCCACGCCCTCTGCGCCCTTTTCCACTGCTGGACGGGCATCGTCGGGGGAGCCCACGTTGGCGGCCAGTTTGATGTGGACGCCGTCCGTTGTTTCTGCAGGCAGATCGCGCAGGGCGGCCAATTCCAAGCGCTCCTGTTCAAAGGCACGAATGCGCTCGGCGAAGCCGCCCAGTTCTTCGGCTGTGGGATTTACGAGAATGACGTTGTCCTCCGCATTCACGGCCACCATGTCCCCTTCCTTGATGCTGGAGAGCGCTGCAGGAGCGCCCACTACTGCCGGGATCTCCATGGAGGCGGCCATGATGGCCGTGTGCGAAGTTCTGTTGCCCTTTTCCGTGATGATGGCCTTGACCCTGGCCGGATCCAGTACTGCGGTCTGAGACGGACTCAGGTCGTCCGCCACCAGGACAACGTCCGAATCGATGGTGCTCAGGCTTGTGGGCGTAACGCCCAGACAGTTGAGAATGACTCTTCGGGCCAGGTCGCGCATGTCCACGGCACGGGCGCGTAAATATTCATCGTCCAGTTGCTCCAAAGCCGAAGCATGCTCCTCGCTTACCGCTTCTACGGCTGCGGGGGCGTTGTATCGTTGCTCCCTGATTTTTTCGATGAGGGCTTCGGCCAGTTCCTCGTCCTCGAGGATCATGAGGTGTCCTTCGAAAATGGCGGCTTGTTCCTCGCCCACTTTGGCGCGTACGCGCTCCATGATGGTGGTGAGCTGTTCGGCCGAGGCCCCGAGTGCAGCCTTGAGCCTGTCAGTTTCGGCGGCGGCTTCGCCTTCGGCAATGGGCGTCCGGTCAAATGTCGGGGGAGCATTGCGGATGATCAGGGCCGGGGCGGTCGCCAAGCCGGGGGAGACCGGAATTCCTGTGATTTGTGTCGTCATAGAGCACGCTAAGCCAGGTTGATGACAAAGTCGCACAGGGCGTTCACTGCGGTCTGGTCATTGGATTCGATGATCAGTTCCGAGCCTTTGGACATGCCCAGCAACTGAAGCTTGAACAGGCTTTTGGCGCTGGCGTCTTTGTCCCCAACGCTCACGGTGATGTCGCTGTCGAAGCTCTTGGCCAGTTTGACGAATTCTGCGGCCGGACGGGTGTGCAGGCCGTTTTCGGTTTGGATGGTCACGGTTTTGGATGCCATTGAAAGTCACCTTGCATTCAGGGGCCGGACAGAGCCGGCCCCTTTCTTGTCTGCTGTCTTGTCGACTTGGATCGTTATTGTTTTTCCACTGCCAGGATGGTGTTCCGGCCTGCGCGTACCTGGCCGTCGGCCTTGGTCATTTCGCCGAAGTCCTCGGCATTGGCGATCACCACCGGGGTGATCACGGATTTGGCCTTTTCCTTGAGGACGGCCAAGTCGAAGCCGATGACCGGATCGCCCACTTTGACCTGCACTCCCGGCTGGGCCAGGCGGGTGAAGCCTTCGCCTTTCAGTTCCACAGTGTCGATGCCGAAGTGAACGAATACTTCCAGGCCGTCGTCCGTGAGCATGCTGAAGGCGTGGTTGGTGTCGAATATCTTGCCGATGACGCCGTCGGCGGGGGCCACCATGGTGTCGCCGGTGGGCACGATGGCCACGCCGTCGCCCACGGTCTTTTCCGCGAAAACCGGGTCGGGAGTATCTTCGATGGGAATGATATCGCCGTCAAGCGGTGCGATGAGCTTGATGACACCGTTGCCGGACGGGGTTCCCCTGTCCAGGTCGCGGATGGAGTCGGCAACCAGTTCCGCATGGGTGCCCATCACTACCTGCACGCCCTTTTCACCGACCTTGACCACGCCCTTGGCCCCAAGGCGCTTGAGTTGGGCCTCGTCCACCAGGGAGGGGTCCTTGACGGTCAGCCGCAGGCGCGTGATGCAGGAGTCCACGGTTTCCAGGTTGGAAAGGCCGCCCAGGGCCGCCGAGCACTCCTTGGCCAGCTCGCCGATTTCACGGTCGCCGGTGGCGGCCGTTTCTGCGGACTCTTCCTTTTCGCGGCCCGGAGTCTGGAGGTCGAATATCTTGATGGCGAAAACGAACACGAAGTAATAGATGACGAAGTAGACTGCGCCGATGGCCAGGACCATCCAGACGTTGGTGCCCAGACCCTGATTCAGCACATAGTCGATGGCGCCCGCCGAGAAGCCGAAGCCCATCTTTACGTTCATGGCGGTGCACACGGCCAGGGAGATGCCTGTTAGGATGGCGTGCAGGCCGTAGAGGGCCGGGGCCAGGAACATGAACAGGTATTCCACGGGTTCGGTGACACCGGTGAGAAATGCAGTGAAGGCCACGGAGAAGAGCACGCCGGCGGTCATGGCCCGGCGGTCTTTGCGTGCGGTGGTGAACATGGCGAGGCAGGCTGCCGGCAGGCCGAACATCATTACCGGGAAGAAGCCGGCCATGAAGTTGCCCGCAGTGGGGTCGCCTGCAAAGAAGCGGTGCAGGTCTCCGCGCACGATTTCACCTGCGGCGTTGGTGAATTCACCGAACTGGAACCAGACCATGTTGTTGAGGATGTGGTGCAGGCCGGTGGGGATGAGCAGGCGATTCATGGCGCCGTATACGAAGGTGCCCAGCTCGCCGGAGCTGATGATCCAGTTGGCCACGGCGTTGATGCCGGACTGGATCGGAGGCCAGATCAGGCTGCACACGAAGGCCAACACGATGGCGCAGCCCGAGGTGACGATGGGCACGAACCGCTTTCCTCCGAAGAAGGCCAGCCAGTCCACCAGTTTCACCCGGTTGAATTTATTGTACATGATGCCCGCCACGATGCCCATCATGATCCCGGACAGCACGCCCATGTTAATGCCTTTGTCGAGGCTGTTGATGCCCGCGGTGAACACCAGGTAGCCCACGCCGCCCGCAAGGGCGCCCGCACCGGCATTGTCCTTGGATAGGCCGACGGCCACTCCGATGGCGAAAATAAGCGGCAGGTTGGAGAAAATCGCATTGCCGGCCTCGAAGACAAAGGGAATGTCGAGCAGGTCGCCCGCGCCCAAACGCAACATCAGGGCCGCCACGGGAAGCACGGCGATGGGCAGCATGAGCGCCCGGCCGAGCTGCTGGAGCCTTTCAAGAATTTTCATAGAGCTCTCCTCGAAAAAAGTTGGTCCTCAATTGGTGGGCCGTCGCCTCCAGGCCACACCGAAAGGGATGGACGTATCCTCACTTAACGATCCTTTATGCCGCTATCGGAGTCCGCTCAACCTTATTTGCTTTTTTTGGTGACTGAAAAATGTTTCTTCGAGTTGCCATGAAAACGGCAGCGGGCGTAGAGGATGCTCAGACTGGGGTGTTGCATATGAAACAGGAGGCTTCCATGCGGCTGATTCCCCTCAAGGACAATGTGGGCTGGTGGGCGGCCCGGTATGTGGCCCGACGAATCAGGCTTTTCGAGCCCGGCCCGGACAGGCCATTCGTTTTGGGTCTTCCCACGGGCGGCACGCCGATACCCATGTACGAGGAACTGGTGCGGATGCACCGGGAGGAAGGCTTCAGCTTCCGCCACGTGGTCACGTTCAACATGGACGAATACGTGGGGCTGCCCGACGGCCATGCCCAGAGCTACCGTTCCTATATGAACGATCATCTGTTCGATCATGTGGACATCATCCCCGAAAACATCAACCTGCTGGACGGCAACGCGCCCGATCTGGCGGCCGAGTGTCGCCGCTACGAGGAAAAGATGGCCCGCTACGGCGGGGTGCGCCTGTGGGTGGGCGGCGTTGGCGCGGACGGGCACATCGCCTTCAATGAACCCACTTCGTCTCTGTCTTCACGGACGAGGGACAAGGACCTGACTCTTGAGACGCGCCAGGCCAACTCCCGCTTCTTCGGCGGTGACGTGGAGAATGTGCCCCGGTTGGCCCTGACTATCGGCGTGGGAACTCTGCTGGACGCCGAAGAGGTGCTCATTCTGGCTTCAGGCATAAACAAGGCCTTGGCCGTGCGCCACGCGGTGGAAGAAGGCATCAACCACCTCTGGACCGTTTCGGCCATGCAGATGCACCGCCGGGCCGTTCTGGTCTGCGACCGGGATGCCGTACGCGAGCTGCGGGTCAAGACCCTGCGCTACTTCCGGCAGATCGAAGCGGAAAACCTGTTTGACCCCAAGTAGGTATCATGCAAGCTCTGAAAAACTGCGTCATATACACAGGCGGCGACGTGTTGACGGACAAGGCCGTCCTGATTGAGAATGAAAGAATTTCGGACATCGTGGAAAGCGATGCCGTTCCTGCCCGGGCCGCAACCGTTGATCTTGACGGAAATATCCTCGCTCCCGGTTTCCTCGACCTGCAGATCAATGGCTGCGGGGGCAGATTGTTCAACGAAGACATCAGCGAAGAAACCCTGGACGTCATGACCGAGGCCATCCGGCCCACGGGCTGCACTTCCTTTCTTCCCACTCTGGTGACAGCCTCGGACGAGGACACCCTCAGGGCGGTGGAGGTCATGGACGCCTACCGGGACAAGAAGCCGGAATCAGTTCTGGGGCTTCACCTTGAGGGGCCGTACCTGAGCAGGAAGCGTCGCGGCATCCACAACGAGGCTTTGGTACGAGGGCCGGATGCGGGCATGCTCAGGCTCATCGCCGACCACGGATACGAAGTGGTGCGCATGATGACCATGGCCCCGGAAAATGTGGAGCTTGAGCACATTAAGATGCTTACGGAAGCTGGAATTCGAGTCTCTGCCGGACACAGCGCCGCCCCTTGTCCGGTTGCGCGCAAGGCCTTCCGCTCGGGCATGAGTATGGCCACGCACCTGTTCAACGGCATGGAGCCCCTTAAGGGCCGCGAGCCGAGCCTGGTGGGGGCTGTCTACCTGGAGCACCCCTGGAGCGGCATCATTGCCGACGGCGTACATGTGGCCTGGGACAATATCGAGCTGGCCAAGCGTATCCTGGGCGAAAGGCTTTTCCTCATCACCGACGCCATGCCTCCGGTGGGCACGGACATGACCGAGTTCGAACTGGCCGGGCGCACCGTGTACGTGAAGGACGGCAAGTGCCTGGCGGCGGACGGCACCCTGGGCGGCTCCGTTCTGACCATGGACAAGGCCGTGAGGAACTGCGTGGAGCAAGTGGGCGTCGCCTTGGAGGAAGCCCTGCGTATGGCCTCACTGTACCCGGCCAGGGCCATCCGTCTGGATGGGGTCTTGGGCAAGATATCCAAGGGGTATTTCGCGGACCTCGTGGTGATGGATCACGATCTGAACGTGGTCAGCACCTTCAAGCGCGGGCGGCAGTGATTTCAACATATTCTGTCGGACGGTCTCCCTCGTAGCCATGGCCGTCCGGACCACGGGCCGGAGTGGGGACTCCGGTCCGTTTTTTTCTTCCGTTCTTTTCGCAGGATGGCGGCTGTTCAAGAGGCGCAACGCATGGAAGGGCACAGGGATCTTGTCCAGGTCGGTTGCACTGAAGGCCGTGGGGCATGGTTGCTCGAAAAAAAGGACTCCATATCATATGGAGTCCCTTTTGGAGTGGAGGTTGCCGTGGAAGGGGAGCGAGTCACACCAACCTCCACTAGCAATAAAGCCCGGATATTTCCGAGGTGCTGTACAGGCATAATACTGTGGCTCACATGAAAAACAATGGGGATGCCCCCTCATTTTTAAGGGGGGGAGTCGGGAGAATCTCCCGGGTGATATGTAAAATCCCAGTCAGCTGGATCAGTTGCGGGATTCCCGAATTATGTCTTAAGTGTGCCGTATGCACAGAACAGGATTTACCGGGTTTCAAGTCGTCAAAATTCTCAAGCCTGTTGGAGACGCCGGGTAGCCCCTGTTTCTTTGTCGTGAGCATTGTCTCTGCAGCGCGAGGCACATGGCAGGCAACGCTTCGCAGTCGGAGAATGGGTGCCTTGGAGCCGGAAGCGGAAAGTTTAAGCGGGTGTTCGTTAAGCTCAGCCTGGGGAATGTTGCTGCGCGTAAGGCTTCATCGGATAATCCGCCAGAAGGAGCTTGCAAAGCCCTTCGAAAATTTTCGCATTTTGTTATAGTTCAGAGCTTGGGAGACAGCTTGGCCTATAGAGAGAATCGTATGTTGTGCGCATCTGAATCACGAAAGGACGTTACACATTGGGAAAACATCTGCTTCTATTCTTTCGACCAAACCATATACTTCAGTGAGCCGAACAAGAAGCGAGCCATGGTGAATGGATTTTTCGGAATGGAAGAGAAAAAGATCGAAATGTAGTATTTGAACAAAGTGTATGATGTACCCAACACATGAAACACTTTGTTGGGTTTGGCCCTGAGGATTTTTTCGAGGATGGGGTTAAATGCTTCAGGAAGATCACAGAAAAGCGGGCCCAGGTGCACCAGGTTCAACTGAATATCCTTATCCTTGTCCGAATATGAATTAAGCGGGCTTCTACTCCACAAAAAATTTTCGAAGTTGTAGTCGTCCGGGATGCACCCCCCATCATTGGCGATATCCGTCAATTTGGTTCTGGGAAACGGCGTCCATATGGAGAATTGCCCAACGGAAGGCTTAAGTGACTTTTCAAAGCGGAATGAAAGCAGATCGTCTTCGATGGTTCCGCCGGGAAGGCCGAGCATGGAATTCGTCTGGGTTTTGATTCCGTACTTGCGCAATGTCGCAAACGACTGACGCGCCTTCTCATCGGAAATGCCTCTTTTCAATATATTGTTTCGTACATCTTCCCGTCCGGATTCGACCGAAAGCGAAACGGAGCAGCATCCCGCATCAGCCAGAAGCTCAACCATTTCATCCGTGATGACGTTCGAGCGCAACAGACAATAGAAAGGAAGGTTGATTTCTTCTTTATACCTGCGGAGAAATTCCCGTACCCAGTCGTCGATTTTGTAAATGAAAGTGTCGTCTCCGAAACGGATTTGTCCGACAGGGCCGCAATTAGTCACCACATGTTTCAGTTCATTCATTACACTGTCGACAGACCTGCGGCGCACAATTTTTCCGGATTTTCTGAAAAGGGCGTTGAAAACATGATTATGACAGTAGGTACAGCGATATGGGCATCCCCGGCCAATCTTGACGCTCCGCAGCCGAAAATTCCGGAAATGGGGAACGGCATCGTAAAAGACATCTCGATCCAAAAATGGAATTTCGTCGAGATCGTCAATTAACTCCAAGTCGACACCCTCCATCGAACCGCCTGCGGGAAAGACATTGGGAATGCCGTCAAACCCTTCGTTTTCCTCATGCGCCTTCAATAGCCGAACCATGGCATTGTCCCCTTCGCCGACGACGATGGCGTCAAGCTGCATTTCGTCACAAACTTCAGGAAAGAACGTCGGGTGCGCTCCTCCCATTATCCGCGGGACCGGCTTGTTGCGCCTTGTGATCCAGTTCCGCACGATGGCATCTGCACGCTTGAAAGCGGGGATATCCGGCGTCATGGCGCTATATCCGATCATGTCGGGATCATATTGCTCCAACGTCTTCAGGATATCATGCTTGGAAAGAACCAATAACTTCGTCGAGTGCCCGTCGCGTTTGCAAATTGCGGAAAGGGTCATGACCCCGAGATTCTCGCTAAAAAACGCTTCGCTGATTACAAACAGTATTCTCATTTTCGTCCCCCCCCGTTATTCACCCCAAAGAAGAGAAGCCTGGCGCAGCCCGTAGCGCCACCAAGAGGATATTTAGCTTGAACAAATCCAGCACGTCATATAATATGACAAATATTCATAAAATAATCACCCAGTTAACGACAAGCCCCTTTGTTGGCTTTCTAACCTGATGCACATATCTTTTACCAGCTATCGCAAGCCCTTGATATGGACAGCCAAGTTCATTGTTTTCATACCGCTGTGTGGGTACTTGGTGCATAAGTTGGGAAGCGATTACAAAGAATTGCCGACAAGGTTGCAAACCCTGTCGCCCGCTTTTGCCATAATTCCCCTTCTGTGTCTTGCCGTAATCCAGGCAGTGAACGCTCTCAGGCAAAAGATCCTTTTACAGGGACTTGGCGCACATCTCCCATTCCGACAGGCTTTTCGAATAGTATACTTGGGTTTTTTCTCAAATAATTTTCTTCCGGCCGGAGCCGGGTTCGACCTGTCCCGCCTCTATTTTTTCCGCAAAACGATTTCGCTCAATATCAAGGAGATCAGCGCCGTCATCCTGCTCGACAGAATTCTGGGGCTGCTTGCTCTCTCCATCATCGCCTTTGCTTCTTTGACCGCTTTTACTCTCTTGCGAACAGGAGGCCAGCTTCAGCTTGGCGACTACGGTCTGGCCTTGCTTCTCGTGCTGTCCATCCCTCTCGTCCTCTTCCTTGGTGTCCTGTCGCTGAGAGTGAAGCATATTCAATCAGTGCTTATCGGCTTTACGGATCGATTCCCCAGCCTGCGGCCGCTGAGAGCGGTCGGCAGCATTTTAAAGCATTTTACCGGGAAACGGAAAATGTTGCTGACGGTGCTGCTTTTTTCCATCACGGTTCACGTGGCCGCCTGCATCGGGACGGCGAGCTTGGCGTACTCGATTTTCGGAACCCAGGAAGCGGTTTTCAGTCTTCTTTTCTCCCCACTTGTCTTTCTCTCAAGCTCAATTCCCGTTACTCCCGGGAATATAGGATGGACCGAAAGCGTGGCTGAGGCGATATGGACGCTTGGCCGGGCGGAAGGCGGCCTCGTCATCCTTCTTACATGGCGGTTTCTGTGTGTTCTTTTCTCTTTCGGAGGACTGCCCTTCTTTAGGGACTTCAAAGAAATGCAAGGCGTGGTTACGGCAAAAGACTGAGAAAGGGTGTAATGAACATACTGATAACAGGAGCCGGAGGAGCGCTTGGAGAGGTTTTCACTCAAAAAGCACTGAAAGAATATCCCGATGCACGTATCACTGCGGTCGGGTACAAAGGTGTACTCAGCGACCGGCACAACGCTCCTCGTCTCGATTTGACCCGCAAGGACAGTTGGCGAAAGCTTGATTTGGCCTACAATTTGATATTTCACCTCGCAGCCAGGATTTTTCCTGGCAAAGAGGGGACTTCGCACTCCCCCCTTCACGCCAATTGTGCAATGGCTAACCTGCTTTACGATGCATGTCTGCGATGGAAGCCTGAGCGGGTCGTGTACGCATCCAGCATCTCTGTTTATCCGCCGGATCTGCCGGAATACGTTGAAAGCATTCCGCCGTCGCCGGCCACACCCTACGGAGTTTCAAAGCTTTACGGTGAACACATTCTTGACCTGACCCGCCAAATCGGAACGCAAGCGACTTCCCTTCGCTTTTCATCTATTTACGGGGTTGGGCAGTTGCGTCGCTTTTCCAATACGGTTCTTAATCTGTTTATTGAGAGAGTTCTCCAGAAAAAGCAGCCTGTTATACACGGTACGGGCGAAAGGGTGCAGGATTTCCTGCATGTGGATGACGCATGTGTTGCGCTTCTGGCGGCTGCCGAGTCGGGCCAAAGTGGCCCCTTCAACGTCGGAAGCGGCGTCCCCGTCTCCATGAAGGCTCTTGCCGAGGCTGTCATACGGCACATCGGCGTCTCCGGCCTCAGTGCGGACTTTCTGCCGGAAAAACCCGATGGCGGCTCAGTAAGACTTAATGTAGAAAAGGCCCGGCAGTGTATCGGTTTCAAGGCGGGAATTGACATTGATGCCGGTCTCAAGAATATTGTCCGTCAGTTAAAAAATGCATAGCATGATGAAAAACAACGACGATTTGATCGACGATCATTTAGCCGCACCAATGAAGTCCACCTCGGATTTTCATATCCATCTTCATCATTCCCCCTGTACCTCCAAGGAAATGACTCCGGGGAATATTTTGCGGAAAGCATCGGAAGTGGGGTTGTCCCGTGTCGGGCTGGTTAATCACCTCCACCCGGACACTCCGTTGGCGTTGTTCGACATGGCCAGAGAGGAGATAGCCTTGGTCCGGGAGGCATTCTCCGGCACTGTTCTGATGGGGGGAGAGGCGGAACTGCTCGACCAGAATGGTTCTACGACATTGACTGGGGAGTGCTACGAGCATGTCGACTACATTCTGCTGGCAATGGGGCACACTCAGCTTCCGTGGGTCAAGCTCAATACGGACTTGGCGCCTGAGGCCTTTCTCATCAAGGAGACCGAGTCGCTCTTGAAGGCTATCTCCGGGCATCGTGTGGACATCGTCGCCCATCCTTATATTTATGGATTTCTTTTTAAAGACGCACCGAAATTGGCTCAGGGGCTTCGGCCTCACAAGATACCCGCCGACCTGATCGACGCATTGGCGAAGGCACTGATCAAAAACAACACAAGGATGGAATTTCATTGCCGCGATCTGATTATAAGACCGGAACGCCTGGGGGGAGACTCCTTTGTCCGTTCCTATATGCGGCTATTGGGTCAGCTTCGCGAAAAGGGAGTTTTGTTCACCGCCGGTTCCGATGCGCACTACCTTGACCAGATCGGCAGAACCATTCATGCCCCCAGTTGGGCAAATTCAATCATTTAGTCATAGGGAACATTTCCGTCATGATCACAGATAAGCCCACCGTACAGCAACAGGCCGACAAGCTTCTTACCTTTCCGAAGCAGCTTCTTCTTGAGACTACATCGCATTGCAATCTCAACTGCTCCATGTGCGCCCGGCAATTCAACCCCCGGAAATGGGGGACACTCGATGAGGACGCCGCGCGAAAGGTCATTGACGAGGTGACGGCCAGGACACCTGATACCCGTATCTGGTTTTGCTATTTCGGTGAGCCGCTTCTCAAACGCAGATCCGGCTTGTTCGAACGAATTCGTTATGCAAAGGACAGGGGGCTGCAAAAGGCGGCGATCAACACCAACGGCAATCTTCTCGACGATAGGGCCATCGCCGATCTTCTTGAAGCAGGGCTGGATGAAGTGTACGTCGGCATCGATGCCACCACCCCGGAAGTATACGACGAAACCAGGCGTGGCGGTGATTTCCACAAAGTGATCCAAAATATTCATAGTCTGTGTGAAGCAGCTGGAGACAAGGTGCTGGTTACAGTTCAGTTCGGTGTATATGAAAACAACGAGCACCAGGAAGACGATTTCCGGGAGTACTGGGCAAAGTATCCGGTCAATGTTTTTGTCCGGCCCAAGCTCACTTGGGCGGGCTACCTGTCCGATCATGTCAAGACGAAAGAGAGGCGATACGCCTGTCCTTGGATTTTCGATTCCATCAACGTCTTTGACACGGGAGAAGTTCCTTATTGCGTCTGCGACTGGCCCAACCGGAACAGTCTCGGCACTATCAAGGAAGATTCCATTTACGATATCTGGCAGAAGCGCACCCGCCCCTACTTGGTCCATCACGCACGAGAAGAATGGGACAAGCTTCCAAAGTTCTGCCAGGAATGTCGGGACTGGCAGACCAAGTCCCCGATGGATCCGGGAATCCTGCAGGTTATTGCGGGGCTGGACGGATAACTTGGGCCGCAATCGGTCGAAAAGGAAGTTATGAATACGTTTTGGAAAGGAAGTGTCGACGGAAAGGTTCGCGTATTGGTTACCGGAGTCGGTGGCAATGTTGCGCAGGGAGTGCTGAAGGCTCTAAAACACTGTGGTCTGGCAAGCTGGGTTGTAGGAACCGATGCGCATCCCCTCTCGCCGGGGCTGTATCTTGCAGACCGCGGATACACTGTTCCCATGGCGACCGATCCGGATTTCTTTGATAGCTTTTCGAAGATAATCCGAAACGAAAAGATTGACCTCGTTTTTGTCGGTGCCGACACGGAGACCTTGCCGCTCGCCGAAATGAAAGAACGTCTGGAGAAGGCGACCAACGCCCGGATTCTGGTAAATCCTGCCGAAATAGTACGGAAGTGCAGCGATAAATGGGAAACCGCACAACTTTTTGCCTGCAAAGATCTTCCACATCCCGACACCGTCCTTGCGGAAGACAGGGAAGGGCTTGAGGAGTTGATACAGCGTCATGGCTACCCTCTTATAGCGAAACCCAGGTGCGGATATGCCAGCAGGGGTATTATGGTCGTCAGGAACAAAGAGGAAGCCCATGCTGCATCCATGATGCTTGGGAAGGACGGTGTGATCCAGAAGCTGGTCGGTACCGATGAAACCGAATTCACTGCATCGATATACTCTTCAGCTCCCGGGCAAGTGGACGCCTGTATCGTTCTTTGGCGTGAATTGCTTCAGGGCACCAGCTACCGAGTCGAATCCTGCCTGGATTCCGCTCTGATGGATGAGGTGAAACGTTGGGGGCAGGTGATAGGTAGCGTCGGTTCACTCAATTTTCAGTTCCGCGTCACTGAGAACGGTCCGATTTGTTTTGAAATCAACCCCCGCATATCCGGCACCATGGGCATCCGATACCATCTGGGTTACAATGACGTTGAAATGGCCATCCGGCAACATTGTTTCGGTGAAACGATAACCCAGCCGACGATCCGGCAGGGGGTCGTTCTCAGGTACTGGGAAGAACTCTATCTGCCCGATGTCAGCATAGACGGATTGAGGGAAGGTATGACTGCAGGGGATAAGGCCGTTGGGTAATTTGTCTTTTCACCGGTTGGTCAGGTCCGACCTGGACCGTTACAGGACAACATTCAAACTCAGGGGACAGAAAGGGAGCTTTTTTCGAATTGCTCTTGAGTCCTTTCTTTTCAAGCCTGGATTTCAGGCTGTATTTCTTCACCGGGTGGCCCATCGGTTCCATCGTTGGGGGCTTACCTGGCTGGCCTGGGCCATCGCCCGGCTCGGGCAGTTCCTTACTTCAGCGGAAATTGAATTCAACGCCGAGATCGGTCCGGGGCTTCTGATCGCCCATCCTGCGGGAATCGTCATCGGACGAGGCACAGCATTGGGGAGCAATGCAACTATATTTCAGAACGTCACTTTCGGGGCGGCTGGGTGGCACCCAGACCAGATAAAGACTTTTCCCACCGTGGGGGACAATGTGTTCTTTTTTGCCGGAGCGGTGATAGTCGGCGGAGTAACCTTGGGAAGCGAAATCATCGTCGGAGCAAATTCCGTTGTAATTGAGGATGTACCGGACGGTGCGACGGTCGTCGGCAACCCTGCAAGGATGCTTCCGAATAGAGGGAAGGAAACTCTCAAGTCATGGGGAATTGAAACTTCCCAACGAAGCGGGAGCTGACAATGTGTGGAATATGCGGTTTCAGCGGACCGCCGGACAATGCCCTGCTGGAAGAAATGAGCCGGCGCCTCACGCACCGGGGCCCCGATGGCAAAGGGAGTTATTCGTCACCGGCAGGGCGCATGAACCTTGCGCACCGCCGTCTGGCAATCATAGATCCCAAGACCGGGAAACAGCCCTTGTTTGCTGACAGCGGACAGTTGGCTCTCGTCTGTAATGGAGAAATCTACAATTACAAAGAACTCCGTTCAGAACTGCAGACAGAGGGGTACGAATTCGGCACCAATTCGGACTGCGAGCCGCTGCTTGCACTTTACCGCAAACATGATGCGGAATTGTTGTCCCGCCTAAACGGGATGTTTGCATTCGCCCTGTGGGATGAAAGCAAACAACGCCTGCTGCTCGCCAGGGACCGGCTTGGTGTTAAACCGCTTTATTGGGCCATTGCCGATGATCGCCTTGTATTCGCTTCGGAAATCAAATCCTTGCTTTCCTGTCCCGGCATAGACACCACCCCGTCTCACCGTTCAATTTCCCTTTATCTGTCACTTCGGAATATCCCCGAACCGGCAACGATTTATGAGGGCGTTCACGCACTCCCGCCGGGCCATTACCTCGAATGGAAACCGGGCAGGGAACCAGTCATCCGCAAGTACTGGGATCTTGACTTCACTCCGGGCAATTGGTCCGGCGAAGAAGAAATCTGCGATGCGCTGGAAGAACTCCTTTTAAACGCGTGTAAATTGAGAATGCGGGCCGACGTTCCGGTGGGAGCCTATCTGTCCGGCGGTGTGGATTCCTCGCTGGTCGTAGCCATGGTCAGGTCCTTTCACAACGGGCCGTTCCATACTTTTTCGCTGGGCTATTCAGGCGAGGTCAGCGGCAAAGATGACGCCTATTATGCCCGTCGACTCGCCGGGGTGCTGGAAACCGATCATCACGAAATGATCATGCAGGCCTCCGAATTGGAGGAAGGACTGTCGGATGTCGCATACCACTTGGATCAGCCCTTTGCCGGCGTCCTCTCAACATATTTTTTGACAAAGCTGGTTCGTCGGCATGTGAAGGTCGTGCTCTCGGGAGACGGAGCGGACGATCTTTTCGGAAGCTACGGCCACCATCGTCTTGTCTGGCCTCTGTACCATCTTGAGAAAGCCAGGGAAGCCGGGGCGCAGGATCCATATGCTGTTGCGAACCTGGCTCCGCTTGAGGAGCGGGTCGACTTTCTCAAGAACTTTGAAGGCATGACCCCATGGGAAGTGCGTTCCTGCTTCGGTGCTTTTCCGGACAAGGATAAACTGAACATACTGTCCAATAAATACAAGCATTGGGTGGAAAAGTATTCTGTCCAGACATTCCTCAAAGGCTATTGGGACAGGACCACGTCTTTAGACCCGATGAACGCAATGCTTGAAGCGGACGTGCATACCCTTCTCCCGAACGAGATTCTCTATTTTGCCGACCGCCTGTCCATGGCCCATTCTGTAGAAGTCCGGTCCCCATTTCTCGACTACCGGATTGCGGAACTGGCGGCATCAATTCCCGGCACGCTCAAGATCAAGGGAAATATATTGAAATACATCCTGAAAAAGGTTGCCGCCCGCTATTTGCCCAGAGAGATTATTGACCGCCCGAAAGAAGGCTTTGTGCTTCCCAAGCATGTCTGGCTTCGTAACCATCTTGACGATTTGCTTACGAGTCGACTTTCCAGGGAGAGGCTTCAGCGACACGGCTTTTGGGACTATGGCCGGCTGCAAAAGCTCATAGCGGAGCAGAAAAGCGGCATACGGGATCATTCCTTCAGGATCTGGCCGGTGCTTATGTTCCA
>CAJXYU010000007.1 GCA_913063155.1 uncultured Desulfovibrio sp. | reverse complement strand
TCTTGGACATTATTGGAAGTCCTCCTCGTCGTTGGACTCCACCTTAATGACCTGTCTAGAAAACCGCTACCACCTCTGACTTTATTCTACGAACGGTTTACTCCCAAACGAAAGGAAATTCGCAACAGATTTGCTCACGGGTAAATGGCATACACGCGACGAAAAGCAACTCCGCGCAACCATAGACTTCAAAAGGAAGTCCGCCTTCACCCCGTCTTATGCGCTACAAGACGACACACCGATCAGGTAGACAACATTCTCGACTACCTCTAGGACCAATGACAAAGGCCAACCTTCGCAATGGGGATTAGCCTTCTTCTGTCTAAACCCGCAAATCCAGCTAAACAGACTTTTTCCACCCAACCACAGCTTTAGTTGAATTCCAAATTGTTTGAAAACAGCTTCCGCCGCTTCGCTAGAGGGCAAATTCGCCGTTGCCTACGATCCTTGCCTCCCGTCTCGACCAGCAGCTTGAACCTCAATTGATTTTCGATGAAGCCCTAGGTCTCTTTTTCGGTGCCCAGTTACGGTTTCTGCCTATCGCTTCGGCTATCTGATCCAAAGTCGACAGGGTTTCGGTATCGTTGCTCATACTGGCGGGGCAAAAGTTGATGCAAAAAACAACGCGGAACAAACAACGCTGTCCTAATGAAATGAAGGCTTACTTTGTTGGACCACCGAGCAGCGTTTTCAAGGTGGGTAGTCTATCGAAAAACTCAGCCGAGTGATCCTCAATATCCCCACGATTTCATTTGTATATTCCACAAAAAAAGGCCTACAAGCCAAAACTTGTAAGCCTTTGAAATTCTTGGTGGAGCTGGAGGGAATCGAACCCACGACCTCTTGAATGCCATTCAAGGCAATCATGGACAACTTGTTAAAATAGCAATTTTTTTACCCCGAGACAAATACAAAGAGCCATTATTTGCTACTTTTGTAGTGTCAATTTGTAGTGCAGCCCAGCACTACACAAAAGCCACCGTTATAGAAAGACGGCCCGTCCAAACTCACTTCTTAGCATTTGCCATTCGCCGTAAATATTTCTGCCTCCGCTTACCAAATTTCAATATCTCATCTTCAAGATTCTTTTTTGCCGCAATAGTCTCTTCTAACTCTTTGATGGTTTGGTCTTTTGCTTTGATTTTCGCTTCAAGAGCCTTTCCCGTAGGAGGAAGAACAAAGCCAAGTTCTTCTGCCACAGTAAGTAGTTCTCGGAACTCATCTGTGTCTGCAGTATACTTATTTAAGTCAATTTTTGTGAGTAGTTCATGTAGCTTTGTCTCCATGGTCATCTGCAACCGAGGAAGACTCATATGGCTTAGATCGAACCCAAGCTTAATTAACTTACCTATCTCATCCCAACGCTTTTCCATCGTATGCATAAGCAAAGGATTCTCTAACGTATTCATCAAATCAGCTTTAGATATGCTTGATGAACCAATAGAAGCTAGTATGCTCATAAGAGCCTGCGGTCTTGTCGATACAGTATCTTTGTAGTCGAGCTTTGAAGAAATAATGCGGTACCGCCCAGAGTCTGTTAAAAGATAATGAGACCCTCCAAGTATCGTATCTTTTACATTCTCATTATTACAATTCAGTGTAGCGAGAAATAAAGCGGTATCCACCTCTGCATACATTTTATTTTCTTCATGGTCTCTATACTTGGCTTTCTTGGTACCTTCAATAAGTGCTAGCATCTCCTTAAATACGTTATCGTACTCTTTATCATCAACTTCACCTTGATATATATCTGTAACATTCTTAAAGACAACACCTTCTGGAATATGAGCCTTAATCACCTCTTTCATAAAAGCAACAGGCTTTTCATGATCGTAGTAATTTCTGAGATATGATGCATAATTCACAGATGGATGCAACTTACCTTTCTTAATTGAAAAATAATAATCTCTCACAAAAGCATTGTATATCTTCTCTTTCGCGACAGCTTCTGGGAGGCTCAACAAATTAGAGTTAAAATAATTATAGGTATTGACAGAAAATTTTGCATGAAGAATGCACTCATCTATTGATGAATCTGGAATCACAACAGTCGCCCTAAGAGCCAGAAGGTCTGTGATCAGTTGGGTGCAAAGATTGTATTCAGCAACGTCAGGAACTATACAATTGATCAGGAAGTCCGTGTCGAGAATGAAAGTTTTCTCTGAAAATTTTGTTGCCTGAAACTCTTTCAGACTGGGATCAAGAACCATGATCGCATTGGTAACATGTGCTAGGACAAGATAGTGTAGGGCTTCGATGTGCTCCTCATTGGGCGATGCCAATAGCTGCCCGATGCTGTCAAAAAGCAATTCCCCTAGCTTATCTCCGATCTGTCTTTTGCATTCATCTAGGATAGAGGGAACAACCCTTTGAAATACCGGAAAAGACTTCACTTCGGACGAATATTGGCTTGAAATCTCTGTTCCGAAAGCTCTGAAGTACGCCATTAACGCTCGCCGGACATTGCGATCCGATCTTCGCAAAGTATCATCGTCTAACGGCTCTGGATGGTTTTTGATGGCGAGAGCGACGATATCGGAAGTAAGAGTGCTGAGCTTTTCGAGCGAATCTAACGTATCAAGTTCAATGCCTGAATGGGCCTTTTCTGTGGTTGCGTATGAACCTTTAGAAGAATCGATTTCCCCCCTCTTCTCTAACTTCAGCAAGGAATTAGTAAGCCTATCTTTGAGATATTCCTTCCCAGGAATCAGCGCGTGAAGTGACTCTTGAATTTCTTTCGTTGTTAAGCGTTTGGGATATGCATCATTGATCACAGCCAAAACTAAATGCTCAAAAAATTTTTTCCGCAGACCTTGCGCATCCTCATTATGAACAAACGCAAGGTTGACCTTTAGCAACTCAGCTTCAAGAATATTTTTTTCATCAAGTGACAAATCATCAGCCCTGGCTGAATATGAAGCAAGCTGCTTCTCCATGTCGGAAAAATGTCTTATATATATGTTATTACTTGAATTTCTAAGAACTGATAGAAAAGTTTTTCTTTCGTAGAAGAGTAAAGTCTTTCCGTACTCTTTTCTGACTTCTTTTATAAGATCAGTTTGCAAACTACTCGAAACAGAAATCGAAGTGACATAAACAAGTGTATGAAAGTCAATGTCGTTTTTTTTCAAATCTTTTATCGTTTTGGTGAGCTTCAACGCGGTCTTTTTGTCAACAGTGTACTGAAAAACATATTTCTCTCTTGCATTCTCATAGAGCTTCTCAACCGTTGCGTCTTGACTATAATCTCCAACACCACCCAGAGGCTTAATGTCATGAAATCCTTCCTCTTGCATGACGGAAGTAGCAAGGTCTTCAAAACCAATGTAGTCGGTTATGGTGCTGAGTGCGAATTCAATGATGTCACTCATGGGTATTCCCTAGATTATTGGTGAACATATTTGGCGTTCTAATACACTCAAAGATTCGCATTAGCAACGCAGCCGCTTACCTTTAGTGTCTATTTTTCATACGAGCCATACATATACCGCCACCGACTTCCCACAACACCGACAGGAGACTCAGCGACATGCCCTGCTGCAGCCTCTTGAGCCAGAGCGAAAAAGATCGCGCCTCCGTCGCCGTCGCTGACACCACACCAGGAAATAAGGGGACACCTCCCTATTTATTGACGTGCATTATTACTCCAGGTAATTGATTCACCATGCCAAGAATAGCTCGAATTGTAGTTCCGGGTGAGCCCCACTGACCTGCCTCCTCAGCTAGAAATTTCAAAACTCTTAGCTCAAGATTCAGGTCCAATTTACCACCCTGATTTCATTTGTATATTCTTTTGTATATCCCACGAAAAAAGGCTTAGAAGGAAAACCTTCTAAGCCTTTATAATCATTGGTGGAGCTGGAGGGAATCGAACCCACGACCTCTTGAATGCCATTCAAGCGCTCTCCCAACTGAGCTACAGCCCCACGGCGTTGGGAAAAAAGTGTTTATGCCAAGCCCGGTCGACTTGTCAAACGAAAATTTCAGTTTTCTTCATCCCACACCCCGCGCAGGCTGCCGTGTTCCGGCGGCTCCGCGCCGTGCTCCCTGAGCTGCTTCAGGTAGGACTTCCAGCCGGGGCACCATTTGGTGTGCCAGTTCCAGAACCAGCCCAGCAACGAATAGGGATCATCCTGGGTGAATTTCCTGAATCGACAGGCATCACAGGGCATATGCGGTCTCTTGGCCATGTTCGTCTCCTTGTCTGCCAGAGGCTTCTCGAATAGAGCCATACCCGCCCTGCGCGCAGGTTTCAATACAAACCGGCGGATCAGAAACTGCTCATCATCATGGCATGCTTGCCGCCGCCCGATTCAAACCCCATGCTTTCGTAGAACCCCACGGCCGTATCATAGGCGATGAGCGCCTTGCGGTGCAGATGCTTGTAGCCGTCGAGCATCACACTCATGAGTTCTCGCCCCACCCCTTGGCTCTGGTAGTCGGGGTGGACCACCATGTACTGGAAATAGGCGTTCATGACGCCGTCGGACATGGCGTTGAGCAGGCCGATAAGTTTGTCGCCGTCCCAGGCGGTGCAGACCCGGTGCGAATTACGCATGGCCTCGCAGAGCAGGTCCGGGTATTGACCGGACTCCCAATTTACGGCCAGGAACAGGCTTTCCAGGGCGGATGGAGCGATCTCCCGGGTTTCCCGGTACGTGATATTCATGGTGTGACTCCTTGGTTTTCCACTTCATAGGCACAACATATCAATATATCCAGTATATTTTTATATCACAATTAAGACTTTTGAAATATCAATAAGACAAGAAAGAACCCGGCCGAAGCCGGGTCCATTATCCATCAACCCGCTACTCTTTGGCGATGAACGTGATGCCGGTGGAAGCCGGACGTTTGAGAGTCTTGACCATACGCACGTAATCCATGAAAGTCTGGGCATCCACGAAACCGGTATCGTAACGGTAGCCGGTCGAATTCCCGAGCACCACGTACCCGTCACCTCCGGCCGCGATGTAGGCGTTGGTGACCACGCGGTAGGTGGTCCCGTCTTTCAAGGCTTGCCATTTCCCGCCCTTGTTCACTTCCACGTTGGTCACGCGATCGCCTTCGGGCCGGTTCATGTCCACGGTGTAACGCGCTCCGGCCACATAGGCGAATGCTCCACCGCCGCGCGTCGCCCCCGTTTCCAAGGCCTCCTTGACTTGAGCGCCCGTGAGATCGATCACGAACAAGGTATTGCCGAAGGGCATGAGAGTATAGACGGCGCCCACGGAAATTTTCCCCTGGGGCACGTCCGTGCGCACGCCGCCCGCGTTCTGCAGGGCAAGATCGCCGCCAAGCCCCACGGAACGGGCCTTCCAAAGCATGGCTTCGCAGATCAGGGGCGCTATGTAGCTGCCTCCGGGCATGGACTCGCCACCAATATGCACTCCGGGCTCGCGGATATGCGGCAGACTCTCGGAGGCATCCCCGACGATCTGGGATTCCATTTCCCTGACGCCTTCCTTGTACGGGCCCAACAGCTTCACCGCAGCCGGATCGGAAGCGACGATCTCGGCAACGGGGCTGGCCGCAACCAGATCGTGGATCTTCCGGCGCTCGGTCTCCTCCAGCTCCACTTTCTTCTGATCAGCGTTTTTGCGCAGGAGGATGTCGGAGAGCAAAAAAACGGCATTGCCGGCACAGGAGGTCACATGGCCCGCGTCGTCAAAGCCCACGTCCAGCACGCCTGCCGCCTTGCCCCATTCCCAGGAGGAGACAACGTAGACATCGTTGCCGTCAGCACCCTTGACTATGGTGGGGTAAGGCCCGCCACCGCGCTTGCCCAGGCCGGACAAGGCTTCGGCGTCACCCAGCAGGGTATGGGAATGGCCGCCCACCACCACGTCGATGCCCGGCACGCTTTCGGCCAGGGCCATGTCCCTGCCGTAGCCCATGTGGGTCAGGGCGATGATCTTGTTGATACCCCGGCCTTCCAGTTCGGCCACGCATTTCTTCGCAGTCGCGGTTTCGTCGGCGAACGTCACCGGACCGGGGCTGGAAATCACGGCGGTGTCCTTGAGAGTCAGGCCGATGACGCCGACCTTCTCGCCGTTGTACTCGAGAATGGTGTACGGCTTGACCTCGGCCTTGAGCTTTGTGACCGCATCCATGTTGGCGTTGGCCGAAAGAAGCGGAAATTCGGCATAGCCCAAAAACTCGGCCAGCACCTGGGGTCCCTTGTCGAACTCATGGTTCCCGAGCACCATGGCGTCGAAGCCCAGAAGATTCATGAACTCCATTTCAGGCAGTCCCTTGTATTTCGTGAAGTACAAGGTGCCCTGTACCGCGTCCCCGGCGTGCAGCAGGGCCACGTTCTTTTTTTCGGCCCGAACCTGGTCCACCTTGGTTTTGAGACGATCCCATCCACCCAGCCGCACGTAGGTCTTTTTCCCGTCGAACGAGAGCTTGTCCACGGAAGATTCCAAATGGGAATGGGTGTCGTTGACGTGGATGATGGTCATTTCAAAAGCCTGGGCGGCCATGGCCGTCAACAGAACCAAAGACGCCGCAAGCACCAACGGCGGTATGATTTTCATCATGAGCCTCTCCTTGAGTACGCGGCTACACCACACGAGGGAATGAATATGAAACACCCAATACCTCATCGAAAGCGGCGGAGGCAATGAAATATTGATCCAGGCTTCTCCATGCTGCTGAAATTCACGCACATCCATATTGGTTTTGCGATATTTCAGACCTGTGATAAGAGTATTTCGCCGTCAAGTCGGTGCACGGACTCCGTACAAAACCCCAAGATGGATTCAAAATGCGTCTCGCACTCCTTTGCATAGCAACGTTGCTTTTCTTCCGCCCTGCTCAGGGCAAATGCGGGGAGCCCGTGCCGGTGGCCATCGTCAAGGCGGACCACAAAGCGTATCTGGATTTCATGAAAAAAAACAAAACCGCTCCGCTCGACCCGAAAAACATCACCCGGGGGACCTTGAGCCGTGCGACGGCGGATCTCATCATCATCACCGAGGCGCTGCGCGCCGGGGGACTCGACTGCAAGTTGAAATTTCTGCTTACTCCGAACACCCAAAGAACCAATCTCGAGGTGTCGTTGGGAAATGCCGTGATCGGAGCACAACAGGTTCCCGCCACATCGCGTCTCTTTGACGAACCCGACCTTTTCTTCGTCAGCGCACCGATCACCCGATACGGGGAATTTCAAAAGGTGTTCTACACCACGGCGGACAACCCGGACGCTCTTGCGGCCACTTCCGTCGAGGATCTCAACGCCACAGGCGGCATCATCGGCCTGCATTGGGACAGTGACGACAGGGTTCTGCGAAAGCTGGGCATAAGCAACCTGCAAAAATGCGCCACATTCGAAAGCATGATCAAGATGGTGATTGCCGGCCGCGCGGGCTGGGTTCCCCTTGAAGCAAGCGCCAACAAGGACCTGAGCGGCATAATGCACGGCAAGCGATTCCTGCCGGTACCGGGCCTCAAATTCGCATTGCTGGAAAGCAGGCACTTTCTCGTATCCAGAAAACATCCCATGGGAATCCGCATCCATGCCGCCCTGCAGAAAGGGCTCAAGGTACTGCGTAAACGCGGCTTCATCCGGGGCATGCTTACCGCGGCCGGTCTTTTCAACAAGCAGATCGAGTCGTGGCGACTGCTCAACAAGGACGCCGTGCTGCCGGGCTCCCGGTAGCCCATATTCCGTTATATTTTCTTTTCATTTCCGAAAGACCCCATGCATGGAGTTGCACAAACGCCGTGAAACGGCTAGCTAACAGGAAGAATTCACGAATCATGTATGGAATCATATGCAAGAAGACACAAAAACAACTGAAGAAACCCGGACCCCCATCCCGGAAACCACCCTCTCCGAGCTGCCCGCCGGCCTGCAGGATGCCTGCAAACGCGCTGGCTGGAACACCCTGACACCGGTCCAGAAAAAGGCCATCCCCTACCTGCTTGAAGGCCGTGACATCATGGTCCAGGCCCGTACCGGAAGCGGCAAGACCGGCGCATTCGTGCTGCCGCTGCTCGAAAAGCTCAACCCCGCCCTGCTCCAGTGCCAGGCCCTGGTACTGGTGCCCACCCGCGAACTGGCCCGTCAGGTGGCCGAAGAGGCGCGCAAGCTGTCCGGCGATTCGGGCATCAACGTGGTGGAGGTGTACGGAGGCGTGGGCTACAAAGGACAGATCGACGCATTCCGCAAGGGTGCGCAGCTCGTGGTGGGAACGCCGGGCCGCATCCTGGATCACCTGCTCAAACGAAACCTCGAGTTGGATAACCTGGAAGTGCTCATCTTCGACGAGGCCGACCGCATGCTCTCGGTGGGATTCTACCCGGACATGCGCGAAATCCAGCGCTACCTGCCCCAAAAAGACTTTTCCGCATTCATGTTCTCGGCCACCTACCCCGGCATCGTGCTGCGGCTGGCGGACGAGTTCCTGAACAAGCCCGAGATGCTCAGCCTCTCCGGCGACCAGGTGCACGTGGCCCACATCGCGCACATCATGTGCAAGGTGCCGGCCATGGGCAAGGAACGCATCCTCATGCGGCTCATCGAACTGGAAAACCCGAGCTCGGCCATCATCTTTTCCAACACCAAGCGCGACGTGCACTACATCGCCGAAGTGCTCAAGAACTTCGGGTACGAGGCCGAGGCCATCTCCTCGGACCTGACCCAGAGCAAGCGAGAACGGGTGCTGACACGCATCCGCAAGCGGCACCTGCGTTTCCTGGTGGCCACGGACGTGGCGGCGCGCGGCATCGACATCCCGGACCTCTCCCACGTTTTCCTGTACGAACCGCCGGACGACCCCGAATCCTACATCCACCGCGCGGGCCGTACGGGCCGGGCCGGCGCCTCGGGCACGGTCATCACCTTTGCGGACATCGGACAGATCTCGGAGATGAAGCGCATAGCCTATCGCTACAAAATCCAGCTCATCGAGCAGGAAGAACCCAAGGATGAAGAAGTGACCAAAGTCATCGAAGAACGCATCACCGCCCTGCTGGATGCCAAGCGTCGCAAGCTGGACGGTTTGCAGGGCGAACGTATCGCGCGCCTGCTGGACATGGCCAAAAATCTGGCCGAGGACGAAGACGGACTGGTGCAGCTGGCCATGCTGCTGGATGAGGTCTACCAAAATTCCATGCGCCTGGCTCCCGCCGAACCTGAAGGGAAAGCCGAAGCCCAGGCCGAGCCCGAAGAAAAAAAATCCAAGCCCAAACGGAAACGGAGCAGAAAACCCAAGCCCAAAAGCGACATTCCCAGGGATGCTGCTCCGAGGGAAGATAAGCCGAGGGAAAAAGCCCGGGACGATCAGCCGAAGCAGGCCGCTTCCCCTGAAGAGGATACGGACAAGCCGCGCCGCCGCAGAAGGCCGCGCCGCAGAAGACCGAAAAGCGAATAGCTTGAAATAAACCGCATAATAAAACCGGCCCACGGGACTTCCCGTGGGCCGGTTTTTCATATCTTGAATACTGAAAGTTACTCCTTCTCTTTGGTGAAATACAAATTCACCAGCGCCAGCAGCGAGGTACCCACGATGAGCAACAGCGACACCGCATTGATCACCGGCGTGCTGCCGTCGCGCACCTGCAGGTACAGGTTGATGGGCAAGGTCGGCTCCGAGCCCACCAGGAAGAGCGTGGTGTTGAAGTTTTCGAAGCTCATGAGAAAGGCCACGGCCGCGGAACCGATGATGGCCGGGCGCAGGAACTTGAGCGTGATGTGCCAGATGACCTCGAAGCGGTTGGCCCCGAGGTTCAACGCCGCCTCCTCCAGGGAACGGTCGAACTTGCGCAGCCGGGCCGAGACCACCAGAGTCACGAAGGTGGTGATGAACGAGAACTGGCCGAGCACCACCAGCCAGAAACTGGGCCGCAGGATCTCCAGGTCGAGGCCGAGGTTGTCCTCCAGGAACATGCCTGCGCTGTTGGCCCCCAACAGGATGGAGATGCCGAGGATGACACCGGGAATGACCAGCGGCGCGAGCATGAGGAAATAGAGCGCCCCCTTGAACGGAAACTCCTCCTGCTCGAACAGGAAGGCCGCGCAGGTGCCCACCACCACGCAGAGGATGGAGACGAAAAACGCGGTCTGGAAGCTGGTCCAGATGGCGCGCAGGTTCCCCGCGTCGTGGAAGATGCCTATCCTGTCCGGCCCTGCAGAGGTGAACCAGTCCAGGCTGAAGCCGTACCACGGCAGGGACGGAAAGTCCGAATTGTTGAAGGCCAGCACGCAGGTGACGAGCAACGGCGCGAACAGGAACGCGAAATAGAGCAGAATAAAACCGTTGAAGCTCCAGGAATAGGCCCTGGAATTCGGCAGGGAACGGATCATGAGGCCACCTCCCCGAGTTTCTGGCGAGAGAGTTTGAGCCCGACCCAGATGATGAGCGAACTGAGCAGGAGCAGCAGGAAGCCGAAAGCCGAGCCCTGGCTCCAGTTGAAGCTGGCGATGAACTGGTTGTAGATCTGTTCGGTGAACCAGAGCGAGTTCTTGCCGCCCATGAGATTGGGCGTCAGATAGTTGCCCAGGGCCAGCATGAAGACGACGATACAGCCCGAGGAGATGCCCGGCTTGCAGTGCGGGATGATGATGTCCCACCAGATGACCAGCCTGCTCGCTCCCAGGTCGTAGGCCGCCTCGATAAGCGAATCGTCCAGGCTCTCCATGACCGAGATGAGCGGCACCACCATGAACAGCATGGAGGTGTAGACCAGCCCCATGATCATGGTGGCGTCGTTGTAGAGCATCTCGATGGGGGTCTTGATGATGCCCAGCTTGAGCATGAAGAAGTTGAGCACGCCGGATTCGCGCAGCAGAATCATCCAGCCGTAGATGCGCACCAACTCACTGACCCAGAAGGGCAGAAGAAGAAGCAGGGAAAGCGTACTCTGCAGCTTGTGGCGGGCTATCTTGGCTATGTGGAAGGACACGGGCAGGCCTATGACCAGAGTCAGGGCCGTGGTGATGACGGAATAGAGCGCCGTGCGCACGAAGGTGAGCCAGTAGATGGGTTCCCTGAAGAAATTCCAGTAGTTCTGCAAGGTCCAAACCGGATCGCCGTAGTCGTTTTCGCCACGAAAACTCATGATCAGAAGATCCATGTGCGGCAGCACGATGAGCAGAAGCAGCCAGACCAGCACCGGGGCCAGGAAAAGCCAGAAGACTATGCGGGAACCTTTCATGCGCCCTCCCGCTCCTGTTCAGCGAAACAAATGCCAGCTTCCGGGTGCCAGCCCACGGTGATACCGTCGCCGGGCGCGATGTGGTCGAACTTGCGATTCTGCGGCAGGGTCACCAACAGTTCCTGCTCGTCGGGCGTCACCGTCAGCAGGCGACTGTTGGCCCCGTCGAAGAGGATGGTCTTGACCGTGACTTCAAAGACATTCTGTCCCTCGGTCTCGCGCGGATTGATGCGCATGGCCTCGGGCCGCAGATAGAGATCGGCCCGGTCCCCGTTCCTGAGCGCACCCTTGGCGCGGCAGCGAAAATGGAACCCGCCGTCGGTGCGGATGACGACTTCCTTTCCGTCGCATTCCGAAACGCTCCCGGCCCAGGCGTTGTTCTCACCCACAAACCTGGCCACGAACGGCGTCGCGGGCTCGTTGTACAACTCCTGGGGCGTGCCCACCTGCTCGTAACGGCCCCGGTTCATGACCGCCACCCGGTCGGACATGACCAGTGCTTCGGACTGGTCATGGGTGATATAAATGAACGTGGTGCCCACCTTGGCCTGAAGCTTCTTGAGCTCCACCTTCATCTGCTCGCGCAGCTTGAGGTCCAGCGCACCCAGGGGTTCGTCCAGCAACAGCACGGACGGCTCCAGCACCAGACAACGGGCAATGGCCACGCGCTGTTTCTGACCGCCGGAAAGCTGGTCGATGCGTTTGGCGCCGTAGCCGGGCAGCCCGACCCGCTCCAGCATGGTTTCGGTGCGTTTCGCGGTCTCGCCCGCCGCCATCTTGCGGCGCTTGAGACCAAAGGCGATGTTCTCGGCCACGGTCATCATGGGGAACAGGGCCAAATGCTGGAAGACAAGATTCACGGGGCGCTTGTTCGGCTCCACCCCGAGCATGTCCCGTCCCCGGATCTCGATGCTTCCGGAAGAGGGCTCCTCAAAGCCGGCGACCATGCGCAGCATGGTGGTCTTGCCGCACCCCGAAGGCCCGAGGATGGAAAAAAAGGAGCCGTTGGGCACGTCGAAGGAGACGTTGTCCACGGCCGTGAAATCGCCGAACTTCTTGGTCAGATTACGTACGGAAAGGTCATTGTCCATGTGGGCACCTGGTTTGGATTGTGCAAAAGGGCGGCCGAAGCCGCCCCTCATATTTCTCAGTTCTACCGACAGGCAATCGCGATTAGTTGGCGGCCTTGATCCTGTCGAGGGTCTTGCCTTCCATGGATTCCAGCTTGGCCGGGACCGGCGGATACCACTTGATGTTGTCGATGGCTTCCTGAGGGAAGGAACGCTCGAAATTGGCGGCGACTTCCGGTTTGATGAACTTGTTGGCGCCTTTGGACGCGGTGGGAACATTCTCCTGCGAAGAGAAGTAGGCTGCGTTTTCCGGCTTCAGGATGAAGTTGATCCACTTGTAGGCGGCGTCCACGTTCTCGGCCTTGGCCGGAATGGCGAAGGTGTCGATCCAGCCCAAAGCGCCTTCCTTGGGAGCAATATAATCTATTGCCTTGTTGTCGGCATGGGCCTTCCAGCCAATGCTTTCCCAAGTCATGGCCACATATACTTCCTCAGAACGAATAGATGCAAGCGCGGCGTCGCCGTTAGCATAATAGTTGTTCACAAGGGGCTTGGCTGCGATCAGGGTCTTTTCGATCTTATCGAGCATCATTTTGTAAGCTTTGGGGTCACTGTAAAGCTCAAACGGATTGTATCCCAAAGCGAAGCCCATTGCGATAAGGGTAGGCCTTTTCAGGCGGTAAGTAACTCTACCTTTGTATTTTTCATTCAAAAGATCTTTGTAACTGCTCGCACCCGGAGCCTTCGCACTGTTCACCACCAAACCGGAGGTGCCCCAACAGAAGGGAACGGCATGGGATTTTCCTTTTACCAGAGTATTCTTTTTCACGGCATCCAGCATGGAGGGAATGAACAGATCGGCGTCGATCTTGGAGTAATCCATGGGCTGGTAGATCTTGAATTTCGCCTGCACCGAGGAAATACGATCCTGGCTGGGTTGGGCCAGGTCGAAGCCTGCGCCGCGGGTGGCGCGCAGCTTGGCGATCATTTCCTCGTTGTTGGAATAGGTGGCCTCCACCTTGATGCCGGTCTCCTTCTCGAATTTGTCGATCAGCGCCTTGGGGGCGTATCCTTTCCAGGTAAGCAGCTTCAGGGTTTCGGCGGCCTGGGCGACGCCGGCAAAGGCGAACAGCATCAGGGACGCGAGTACGATTACCTTTTTCATTCGAAAGACTCCCTTGTTTGATTGTCGTGGAACGGACTTGGTCTCAATCGAACGGATGTATAATAGCAAAAACAATTGTAACAATAGTCCCACTGTAACAATTTGGCAACAAAACGGCAAAAACGCATACAATACCATATTCTTCTCAACAGTCCGCTCGCAGGTACCGGGCTGAAAAACATACCGGAGTCCACACGCCTTCAAAACGCCGGGGAATTATAATTCTCCCTTTCCCCTTTTCCTCCTATTCTTTTACATTCGGCAGGTCAGATCGACGTACAATTCCGACAGCGAACCGAGAAAGCACATGGAATTCAACAAAGAGTCCGACAATCGCCTTTCCTTCCCTCTGTACATCAACATCCTGACCATGTTCTTCCTGCTGATCCTGACGGTCACAGGTGCGGTCATCTTCTACAACTACATCATGAACGAACGTTCCGCCTTACAGACGGCAGACCGCCTGCTTTCCGAGGTCAGCCAGTCGGTCATGGAGCGGACCCAGGCCGTATTCCAGCCCGCGTTCATGGCCGTGGACACCTACGCCTGCTCGTCGGACATGGAGGAAAAGGCCACCCTGCTCACCCATCCCCTGGCCCCCATGTTCTTCAGGACCCTGAGCCAGAATCCCAATTTCACCTCGCTCTACATGGGCTTTGCCGACGGCGACTTCTTCATGGTCACCAACCTGAAGGGGCGGGACAGCGCGCGCAAGGCGATAAAGGCGCCAAAAGGCGCCATATGGTACACCCTGTCCATCTTCCATAGGCACGATGGGAGCAGGTTCGCACTCAATAAATATCTCAATGCGGACTGCGCCCTCATGGACTCCAGCCTGGAAAACGCCCCCCCATACGACCCCCGCAAACGTCCCTGGTACAAAGCCGCCATAGGAACCGACAAGGCTACCCTGAGCGACGTCTACTTCTACGCGTTCGACAAGGAGCCGGGCATTTCGGTCTCGCAACGGTTCGACGGGGATGTCGAAGGCGTCTTTGCCGTGGACATTTCCCTTTCCAAGATATCCGGTTTTCTCGGCAGGCAAAATATCAGCCAAGACAGCAGGATCATACTTTTCGCCCCGGACGGACACATTCTGGCCCATCCGGATGCACAAAGAATGGTCAAAATCAAAGAGGAGGATGGAAAGAAAAAGGTCACCCTGGCCCGCATCAACGACCTGGAAGATCCGGTTCTCGACGGCATCTTATCCACTTTCAGGGACGCTGGAGAACAACCATTTACACGAGGAATCTTCCGCGCCAACGGCGAAGAGTATCTGGCTCATGTGGCGGTCATGCCGAGCCAACACGGCAAGGAAGTCCATATCGGCATGGCGGTGCCCATGCGCGAATTCACCGGCCCCATCGTACGGGCCGGAAAGCAGAGCGTTTTCTTTTCCGTGCTGCTTCTCGCGGGCTTCATTCCGGTCATTGTCTGGACCTCGAGGAGAATCACCAAACCCCTGAACCAAATCATGAGCGCAGTGAGGCACATCAGGCAATTCGAACTGGACGAGCGGGTCCCGGTCCGGAGCAGAATCAACGAAATCAACAGGCTTGCCCAGGCCATGGAAACCATGCGCGTGGCGCTCAAATCATTCGGGATGTACATCCCTGACGCGCTGGTGAAGAACATCGTCACCAGCAACCTGAGCCCGGAACTGGGAGGCGACCGAAAGGAACTGACCCTGTTTTTCAGCGACATCGCCGATTTCACCACCCTGGCCGAATCTCTTTCCCCGGAAGCGCTGACCAACGACATTACCCGCTATTTCGACGAAGTGGGCTCCGTGATCCTTTCATCCGGAGGCACCATCGACAAATACATCGGGGACGCCATCATGGCTTTCTGGAACGCTCCCACCGAACAGGCGGACCACGCCTCCCAGGCCTGTCTCACGGCGCTGAGGTGCAGGGCCGCGGTGCACACCTTCAACGCCGCGCGGCAAAAACAGGGACTGCTACCCATGCATACACGGTTCGGCCTGCACACCGGGGAGGCCATCGTGGGCAATACCGGTTCCTCGGACCGCATGAACTACACTGCCATGGGGGCATCGGTGAACCTGGCCTCGCGCATTGAAGGACTGAACAAACATTACGGCACCGAGATTCTTGTCAGTCAAAACACCATGGCCAAGACCGGAAAAGGATTCGTATTCCGCTCGGTGGGGCGGGCCATCCCCAAGGGCTCCACGGAAAGCGTGGGGATCTTCGAACTGGTCGGCACACGGGGGGGGGCAATGCACGGGGGCGATGAGTTTGCGGTGGATGACCAGACAAGCGAGTTCCTGTCCCGATGGGAAAAAACCTTCAAACTCTATCTTTCCCGCCGATTCGCAGAGGCAGCCGAACGCTTCGAAAAACACCTTGCGGACCGGCCCCAGGACGGCTTGGCGGCAATGTACCTGACCTCCGCGCGAAACCTGGCCGCAATCCCTCCACCGCCCGGTTGGCAGGGCGTCACGACCTTCACCACCAAGTAGGTGCACTATGCGCAACCCCGCTTTGTTGACCCTGACACTGCTGTTCTCGCTCATCGGCTTCCATGCGACTGCCCATTCCATGGCCCTGGAGTTCTGGACCACCGAGGTTGCTCCGGAACGCCAGGCCGTGATCCGTTATCTGGCCCAGGCCTTCACAGCGCTTCATCCAGGCATCCGGGTCAACATCACCGGAGTGGACGAAAACGCCATCACCTACCTGGAAACCGCACTGGACGAGGGCATCGGACCGGATATCATCAGTGCGGGGTCGGACATCATCGTTGCAATCGCAAAAAAAGGCAGGATATCCAAGAAATGCACAAGGAAGGCCATTGAAGAAATCGGCGAAGACCGGTTCTTCACCGGAGCGCTGGCCAGGATGCGCAGCCCGGACGGCAGCTACAACGGCATTCCGTTCAGCGGCTGGGTCCAGGGCATCTGGTACCGTGCGGACTGGTTCGAAGAGGCCGGGCTGGAGCCGCCCGACACCCCGGAACGCATCCTCAAGGCCGCGCAAACGCTCCACGACATGGACAAGGGAAGGTACGGGATACTGATCGGAACCCGTGAGGACACCTATGCCGAACAGGTCTTCACCCATCTGGCCCTGTCCATGGGTGTGCGGGAATTCACCCCGGACGGAAAAGTCATTTTCGACAGCGAAAAAGCGACCCGGGCCCTGAGCCTCTATGAAGAACTTGCCCGGTATACCCCGCCCGGGCCACAGTATTGGCGCGCTCGGGATTATTATATGCAAGGCAGACTGGCCATGATGTTCTATTCGACCTTCATCATGGACGATCTGGCCCTGCCCACCGCCGCAGCCGATTCATTGACGGGCGATAACTTCCGGAACCTGGAAGGAGCTTCCTTCGATCCCCACCTGCTGCGCAACACGGCCATGGTTTCCACCATCAAGGGAGAGCGGGAAGCCAGCTACGGCGTCATTCACGCTCTGGGCATAGCCCGATGCAAGGACCCGAAACGCATCAAGGCCATCCGGAAATTCATAGCCTTCCTCTTCCGGACGGATGCCTACATCACCTGGCTGCACATGGCGCCGGGCGGCATGCTGCCGGTTCTGCGCGACATCGCACAGGCAGATGATTTCTACAGGGATGCGCAAGGCGTTTTCAAACGGTATTCACGCACCAGAATCGAACAGATCGTCTCGGGACTGGAAAGCATCAAGAGCTTCAGTTTCGAGGGCGGCAGGCTTATCCCCAAAGCATCGCAAGCTTCAGCCGAGGCCATCATTCCCCGGATGATCATCCGGAATCTTTACGAGGGCGCCAGCCCCCGGGAAGCGGTGCAATGGGCGGCCGGAAAAATGCGTGAACTGTATTGAGCCCCGGACCCGGGGACGGATACCCGAGTTGCGGAACCGGCACCCTTTTCCAGCGCACGGCGCCGCCGCCCCGAAGGGAGAAACAAAGAAAAAACCCCGGACAGGCCGGGGTTTTCGCGTGCTATGGGAGAAGGGCTAGAAGTTGGTGCCCAGGTACTCCACGGACATGATCTCGTATTCGATCCTGCCGCGTGGGGAATCCACGGCAATGTCGTCGCCCTCTTCCTTGCCCAGCAGGGCCTGGCCCACCGGGGAGAGAACGGAAATACTGCCGTTCTTCGAGTAATCGGCTTCATCCGGACCGAGAAGCGTGTACTTCTTGGTGTCACCGGTGTCCATGTCCTCGAGCACCACGGTGGCGCCGAAGCCGATGATGTCATCCATCTCGAGTTCATCGAGATTCACCACATTGAAATAGGGCATACGGGACTGGAGCAGATTGATGCGCCCCTCAAGGAACCCCTGACGCTCACGTGCTGCGTGGTACCCGGCGTTTTCCTTGAGATCGCCTTCCTCGCGGGCTTCGGCAATGGCCTTGATGACCAGGGGACGTTCCTTCTTGAGTTCTTCCAGCTCGGTTTTGACCGCTTCAAACCCTTGTACAGAAATGGGGATCCTATCCATGACTCAATTCCTCAAAATCGCATAAAATTTATGTCGCGAAATGACAAAAAAAAGATGCCACGTCACGACAGCAAGTTGTGTGCGTAGAATATTTGACCCGCTGAGGTCAAGGGGTACGTTTCGGCCTCTTATTATAAACGCCGTCGCGCCGAAGGCAAGCCCGGATTTTCAAAAAAATCCCCACACGGCGACCAACAGACAGAAAAGAACAATCAATTGTCTGTTATTTCGATATAATACAAAATATAAAAATCAACAAGCCAATCCACAGAGAAGAAAACCGAGAATGGGGCGGCACTTTTCCTCGCAGGCCGGATAGAACCGGCCATGCCGCTTGCTGCCCGACCTGTTTTCCCGGCCCCAATAAAATTCAGCCAGCCCCAGGGGGGTCAGATGATTCGTCACGGCATGGTGCAACAGCTTGGGGGCGCAGCAATCACCCGTGCCCGTCGGGATCCCTTCGCCCCGGAAAACCCCGGTCAGCGGACGGGTTTCTCCTGCGAAATTGGTCAACCGGTAAAGTCCGAAAAGCTCCTCCATAAGTTCCCGGGACATGGCCCGACGCCTGCGTTTGAGCTCCAGACGTTCGGCCGTTCCCGAGGGAAGGGACTCCATGCGGCGACCCACGGCCTTGATCGCCCGTTCTCCCGGCGTATTGAGGAGATCGAACCTGGCCACGTCCACCACCGGGCCCACCCAGCCTTCCACCTGCCAGACACCGTTGTACTGGCCGGAAAAGGCCTTGGCCGTGCCCATGACGCCAAAGGCGTCCCGGTAGACCATGACCCCGAACATGTGACCGCGCGATTCGGAAAAGAGGACGTCCGTGGAAAACCGGGGATCAGCTTCGGCTGCGGGAACGTGCAGATCAATGCGCCCCTCTGACTCCAGGGCGCGCATGAGTTCCCGGCAGGCGTCATGAGCCGGGCCGGCGTGCAGGGTGTGCTCGCGCCCGCATCGGGTGCAGAATCCGGAGCAGGATATGGTTTCGCGCGGCGTCATGGGTTCTCTCTGTGCCCCATGCGAGCCCCGGTGTCCAGCACGGCGTCGCACCATGCTCACGGCTTGCCTCGGACAGACCCGTGCAGTACAACCGCCCCATGTTCATCAGCCACACCGTCACCTTCGTCAAGGCGCTCATGTCCCACGCGCTCCACCCCGGCGATTTCGCCGTGGACGCCACGGTAGGCAACGGGCACGACACTCTGTTCCTTTCCAGCCAGGTGGGCGGCCGGGGCCGGGTCTTCGGCTTCGACATCCAGCAGGACGCCCTGGACAATGCCGGCTGCAGACTGAAGGACGGCGGCGCCCACCCCAACGTGACCCTCTTCCACGCAGGGCACGAACGCATGGCCGAACTGATACCCGGAGAAGCACACGGCAAGGTGGCTGCGGTCATGTTCAATCTCGGCTACCTGCCGGGCAGTGACGGCAGGGTCATCACCAGGGCCGAAACAACCTGCTCGGCCATTGACGCGGCCTTGTCCATCATGCGGAAGGGCGGCGTCATCTCCCTGGTCCTCTACACCGGCCACCCGGGCGGCGAGGAAGAGGCCCAAACCGTGGAAGCCCACTGCCGTGGGCTGAGCATGGACACAGCACGGGTCATGCGTTGCGCCATGCACAACCACCCCACGGCCCAGACACGAATCCTTCTCCTGGAACGCCGTTAAAGACCGGAAAAACCTTTCGGGAACGCTGAGGCGCACGGATCGGCGCGTCTTACGAGCCCCGGCTTCACACCTCGTTCGACCGCCCTGCAAGGCGGCTACCTGAAGAGGTACTCCATCCCATCAGTGAACACTTTGTTCCACTCCGAGAAGTGGTTTTCCTCCTCATAGGTCTGGAGCTTGAACTGGAAACCCTCATACTCCCTTCCGGAAAGGATATTGCAAAAATCCTGCACCTCTTCGCGGTACGGAGGGGTTGGCTCCCGACCCGTAACCGAAAAAAAGGCTTCCACCGGCAATGCACTGTGATCGCAGGAAAAACTTTGTTCCCGCTGGAACATGACCTTGCTGTCCCACCCCACAAAGGGAGAAGCCAGTATGTACTTGTCGAAAAGAGGCTCGGCCCGCAGCATGGTATGCAATGCAAAGACTCCACCCATGGAATGGGTCGCCAAGACGCTCAGGGAATCGTCCACGCGATACTCGGCTTGAAGCAGAGGCTTGAGTTCGGTCTGGATCATATCCAGAAAGACGTCCGCCTTGCCGCTTTCCGGAACCTGAAAGTTCGGGTTGTCGTAGTTGAAGGTGGAGTCTTCGGTTGGCGTGAAGTCGCGTACACGGGTCAGCAGCCAGGGAATTACGCCACGGTTGTAACCGATACCCACCACAATCATCTCGGGAATGCCTTTGCCCATGCCGAAGTTGGCGCCCAGATTCACATAGGCCATGAACGATGCCGTCAGACCAAAGCTGTAATCACCGTCCGGCACGTAGAGCACCGGGTAGGACATGTCACTTGAGGAGTAACTTGCCGGCAAAGCCACCCGGATGAAGAAATCGTCGTCCACATGATCTGAATGCAGGGTGAAGGCGCATTCATCAAAAGGGAGGTTCGAATTCAGCTGCTGCAACATGCGGTCTCCTTATGAAGTTGAAGATGAAAAAACACACGCTATTTTACATCAGGGGAACTACCGGAACAACCGGGGCTCGGCAAAAAATACGCTCACTCTGAAATCTGCCTAAAAAACATATGAAAAGCCATGAATATCGTATTGTTCCGCGACAACGGCAGCACCGTTTCATTCGACAGGCTATCCCGGCGGCCCCCTGTCCACAAGGAGCGCCTCTCTCAGCCGAGTAACTTCGCTTCCTGAAAAATAATACCGGATTGTCCCTGATCCCCTACAATGGGCATAAGGACAAAACGCATGGAATCGAATCTCAGGGACCTGGTGCAATACTATCTGCCGACCTTCCCCCTGCGAAGGGTACGGCGTCTCGTCGACGACACCACGGATTTCACATCCATCACCTACGGCGACGTCATCCATCTCGGCGGACGGCATTACATGGTCCTGCGCGACGAAGCCGAGCGGCGCTTCGGCATCGAGGACTTCAAGTTCTGGGTCAAGCGCTGCAAATGCCTGGAGACAGGAGAGTCCGCCATTCTCAAACTGGTCTTTCACGAGGAGTTCACCCAACAGATCGGCTCCATGAGCATCCGCAGTTTCCGCAGCCAGAACAAGGAAGCACGCATCCTCAACCTGGTGCGGGGCGACATGCGTTTCATGCAGGGGACGGCGGAACGCGACGAGGCCGGAAATCTGGTGCGCATTCTGGACGTGATCCGGGGCAAACGTTTCGACACGGTCATCGACAACCTGCCGGGCGACCACCGCCACTATTATGAAAACGACCTGTACAGGATGATGGAGCTGCTCATCGCCGGGTGCGAAGCCATAGACTTCCTGCACAGACACTACGAACAGCACGGGGACGTGCGGCGCGACCACCTTTGGATGGAAACCGGCACAGGGAAAGTGCGCTGGATCGACTTCGACTACGCATACGAAACCAGGGCCAACCCCTTTGCCCTGGACCTGTTCGGGCTGGGCAACAGCCTGCTCTTCACCGTGGGCAAGCAGATATACACCCCGCAAACCTTCGCCCATATGGAAAGCGGCCGGAACGTCAGGGACACGGATTTCTCGCCGGTCATCAAAAACCGGCTGGTGAATCTGCGCCGCCTGTTCCCGTACATTCCCCGCGAACTCAACAACGTGCTCATGCACTTTTCCCAAGGTGCGGAGATCCATTACGACTCAGTGGAGGAACTGTTGGGCGATCTTCGCCCCTGCCTGGAACTCCTGCCGAAGCAGACAGAACGGAGGGCCTCATGAACTTCAAGAAAATTCTCCTGGCCGTGGATTCAAGCGATAACGCAATGCGCGCCGTGGAATACACGGGCCATATCGTGAGCGGAAATCCGGGATTCGAGGTGCAGCTCCTGTGCATCGAACGCCTGCCCCACCGCGACCTTTACGCGGACGACGACAAATGGGAAATGGGCTGCGAGGAAATGCGCGCCTGCCTCAAGGATTTCCTGGCCCGCGCCCGGCAGCGGCTGCGCGAGTTGGGCGTGGATGACGCGGCCGTGTCCGAGGTCTACGTATCCAGCTGCCATTCGCCCTTCACGGACAGTACTTCCGAATGCAGCCTGGGCACCAGCGTGGCCCTGGAAATTCTGGACACTCTCAAGACCGGCGGTTTCGGCACTGTGGTGGTGGGCCGCCGTGGGCTTTCCAAGGCCGAAGAATTCCTGTTCGGTTCCGTATCCAACAAAATCGTGCACTCGGCCAAGGACTGCACGATCTGGGTCGTCTCCTGACATTTCAGGCGCGGCGGGGGGGGCTTGACCGCCCTTCCCGCACTGCGCCCGGCCTTGATTCACTTTTCCCACCGGCAGCCTTAATATAGAATATACTAATATATTTACCGCTTACATTCCGCCCGGCAAAAAACGCCAGCAATTCGCAAATATTACATCGTTATTTTTTACATAATCAGCTTGCTTCCCGCCCAGTTCTCGAATTTTATGAAATCGTGGAAATATCTTCTTCCTATACGCACAAGGCGTATGAAAAACTTTGAGGAGGGGGCATGAAGCTTTCGACAAAACTCACCTCCGGATTCGGCGGGGTCCTGGCGCTGATGCTCATCCTCGCCGGTCTGGCGTTCTGGGCGCTGGAGAACTCCAGCGAGGGATTCAGCCGCTACCGCAAGCTGGCGCGAGACACCAACCTCAGCGGCCGCCTGCAGGCCAACATGCTGATGGTCCGCATGAACGTGAAGGACTTCATCCTTTCCGGCAAGGCCGAGGATATCGATCAGTATAATGAATATTACCAGAAGATGCGCGGATTCATGGACACGGCGCAAACGCAGATCCGCAATCCCCAACGCTCGGCCATGATCGACACCGCCGATGAGCATGTCACCGAATATAATAAGTATTTCGATCAGGTTAAGGAATTCAGGGCGCAGCGCGACCATCTCGTCAACGACGTGCTCAACGTGCAGGGACCGCAGATGGAACGCAACCTGACGACCATCCTGACAACGGCGGAACGGGACGCCGACATGGCCGCAGCCTACCGCAGCGGACTGGCCATGCGCAATCTGCTTCTCGCCCGGATTTACGTGACCAAATTCCTGGACGACAATTCCCAGTCCTCGGTGCTGCGGGTACGCAAGGAAATGACCTCGCTGGACTCCGAATTCCAGGTGCTGGACCAGAACCTTCAAAACCCGGAGCGCCGCAGGCTGCTTGCCCAGACCATGGCGCTTCAGAAATCCTACGTCCAGGCCTTCGAGGACCTCACCAAAGTCATCTTCGAGCGCAACGAGGTCATCACCGGCCGGCTCGACCTGCTCGGGCCTAAAATCGCCGCTGAAATGGAAAACGTGAAGCTCTCGGTCATGGGCGAGCAGGATCTGCTCGGGCCGCAGGTCCAGGCCACGAACAACATGACCATGACCATCATGGGCGTCCTCGGTATTGCGGCCCTCCTGATAGGAGCGGGCACGGCCCTGGTCATCATCAGAACCACCAGTCGCCAGTTGGGCAGGGACCCGGCCGAGATCGCCGACATCGCCCAGGACATCGCCAGCGGCGAGCTGAACATGGCCTTCGCCGAGAACGCGCAAGGCGTCTACGCCAACATGAAAGTCATGGCGGAACAACTCGGGCGCGTGGTCCACGATGTGCGCGACAGTTCTTCGGCGGTGGCCTCGGGCAGCACGGAGCTTTCCGCCTCGGCCCAAAGCATGTCGCAGGGAGCAACCGAGCAGGCAGCCTCCATTCAGGAAGTTTCGGCCTCGGTCGAGCAAATGGCTTCCAACATCCAGCAAAACACGCAGAACGCAAAGGCTACCGAGGATATCGCCCAGTCGGCGGCCCAGGACGCCAACCAGAGCGGTTCCGCCGTTGTCCAGGCCGTAGGCGCCATGAAAAATATTGCAGAGAAAATATCCATCATCGAGGAGATAGCGCGTCAGACCAACCTGCTGGCCTTGAACGCGGCCATCGAGGCGGCCAGAGCCGGGGAACACGGCAAAGGCTTTGCCGTGGTCGCCGCTGAAGTACGCAAACTGGCCGAACGCAGCGGAGAGGCCGCGGGCGAGATCAGCGAACTTTCCGCCACCACCGTGGAATCGGCCGAGCGCGCTGGGACCATGCTGGAACAACTCGTGCCCAACATCGAAAAAACCGCCCAGCTGGTTCGCGAAATAACCGACGCCAGCGAACAGCAAAGCAGCGGCGCCGAGCAAATCAACCGAGCCATCAGCCAACTCGACGCGGTGATCCAGCAGAATGCCGCGGCGGCCGAGGAAATGGCCTCCACCAGCGAGACCCTGGCCAACCAAAGCCAGACGCTGGAGCAGACCATGTCCTTTTTCAAAATGAACGGCGGCAGTGGCCGCAAGCGTACCCGGGTCTACGCGCGGCCCATTGTCCAGTCCACACCCGCCGCCGCACTGCCCGCAACGGCTGCGGCGACCGATGCGCCTTCGGGTGTGGACTTCTCCATGGGAGATGAAATCAGCGACGACGAATTGGAACGCTTCTAGCCCCTCACCATAACGGAAAAGGGACAGACCGACGGGGCTGTCCCTTTTCCGCAAGCCTCCTCGAATGACTACCTGTAGCGGGAAAAAATCGCCTCCATTGTCCCATCGGCCTTCAGCTTCCGGAGAACCTCGTTGAGTTCGTCCATTCTTTTTGCGAGCGGAGAACCACGCGATATGCCGATGTTCCAGCCATAAGAGCCCACCGGCTCTCCCACCCGCCGTATTCTGTCCTTGAGTTCCGGATTTCGCCGCAACACCGACATGATCAGAAACTCGTCCCCTACGATCAGATCGGTCCGGCCTTCGGCGAGCTTCTTCACATTCTGCTCGGAATCCTTGGAGTAATAGATCCGCACATCCAGGTCAGGCAACCTCTTCATGAATTCCTCGGTATACGTGTACCCGCGCACCAGTCCCAGGGATTTGTCCACAAGCTGCCCCCTGCCCTTCCAAAGGGCGAACTCCTCATTGTCGGCAGAAACATACAGGAACTCCCGCCCATGCAGGACCTCGTGGCTGAAAACCATGTAACGGCGACGGTCCGGGGAGTCCATGATCAACGGCATGCCGTCCGCTTCCCCGTCCTCCACGGCCTTGAGCGCTCTGGCAAAAGGAGCGAGATGAAGTTCGAACCGGCTCTCCATTCCCGAGAAAACCGCACGCAGCACATCCACGCTCAGTCCTCTGGTCGCCAGATCGCCGATCCTGCCCTCCGTGAACGGAGGATAGGGTTCATCCATGAAGACATATGTTTTGGAACCAGCGCCGTTCGGTTGCCCGTACGAAACCATGGACGCACCGTCCAGAGTAATCATCGCCGCAAGAACTACGCAGACAAACAGGAAACGATGCCCCATGCCCACCTCGTGAGATCATATTCCCCTCTTTCATGCACTGTTTCCCGACCAAAAAGATATTATTAAAAAAACAGCAGGGAAATATTGAACAAAAAAAAGGACGAACCCAACGGCCCGTCCCCTTTCGTCTCCATATCCAAGCGATTATATGGTCGCTGTCTCGGCATACTGCTCCACGGAAATTTCTTCCAGGCGCTTTTCCTCCACGCCTTCCAGCAGGATGCCGTACTGTTCACGGCGGGCGGCCAGTTCGCGCCGTGCCAGGGCGCGGGCGACTTCGGAATAGAAGAAGCCCGTTTCGTTGATCTTGGCCTCAATCCTGTCGTGCAGAAATTCGGGGTCGAACTCGAAACGCTCGATGTCGGCCCGGAAGCCGATTTCGGAGAAGCGCCAGAGCTTGTCCGCATCGCGCACCAGCCCTTCGTTAAGGGAAATGAAATAGTCGCGGGTGTCATGTTCGGAAATGATTTCCAGGATCTCCAGGCTGAGTTGCGGATCGTAACGCAATTCCTCAAGGATGGCGTGGGCGATTTTGACGCCCTCGTCCTGGTGTTTGAAACGCACGGCCTTCTCGTCTTCGGGGGTGACGCCGTCCTTGAAGATGATGAACCGTTCGTCGCGGCTCAGCTTGCTCCAGCCCGTGTCGTGCATGATGATGGCCGGAAGAACCACGTCGGGGTTCCCGGCTTCCAGCGCCAGCAGTTCCTGTGCATAGGTATAGGTAACGTACGCATGCCCGGCGTCATCGCGTTTGTCCTGATAAGGCAGCGCCGCTTCCCAAATGCGGTCGAAGATGTCGTTCATAAGCCCGTCTTTAGGTAAAAGGTTTCCCCTTCTCTCAGAGTGAAGATGGTCGCTGCCCTGAGATGTACTCAAACCGATAGGATGTCCGGAGGGAACGCGCCCAGCCCGGGCCGCGCACAACCGAGAACCGAATCCCCTTAAACCCACGCCAGCCGGGTGTCAATCGCCAACTTCCGACTTTCCGGAAACGTTACCGGAGATTCGTTGAAATCGTTGGAAATAAATTTTGTTACGATGATGAATTAAATGGGAGAAAACAACCTGAGAGGCGCTGGTAAATCACTATGGCGGATCACCCCGCGACTGTTCGAAAAGGTCCGGATGGCAGGCGTAGGAAAAAGCCAGCCCGCAGCGTATACCCAATACGTGAGAAGCCGGCTTTTTGCAGCAACGAATCAGACGGACTTTTTTGAACAGCCGCGCTATCCAACCGTTACCCTGTTCCGCCCCTCTTCCCGACTCTGCAACAACAACTTGTCGAGCCGCTCGAAAAGACTCTCGGCAATGTCCTCCATCAACACGATGGTCGCGCCGAAAGACACGGTCACGTCGATGGAATGGCCGCCGACCTCCAGGGTGGAAGCCTCCACCAACGTACGCTGACGTTCCAGAATGGAGGTCAGGGTTTCGTTGTCGTGGGGATTGGGGAACAGAAGCAGGAACTCGGACTCGCTCCAGCGGGCAATGAAGTCGAAGGCGCGCACCGCATCCTTGAGGATGTCGACAACCAATTGCAACGCCTTGCCGCCCGCCTCCGGACCAAACTCCTCCACCAGACGCGAATAGTCGTCCACGCTGCACATGGCCGCGGCAAAGGCCCAACCGTACCGATCCAGCTCGTCGAATCGTGAACCGAGTTCCAGATCGGCAAACTGCCGATTGCCCACATTGGTCAACGGGTCGATGAGGGACTGCTCGGTGAGCATGTCCACCTTCTTGAGGGCCTCGTGCACCTCGGTGCGGTCCGTGAAAGTCTCGATGCCGCCCACGATGTTCCCCAACTCGTCGGTCACGGCAACGGTCTTGATCTGCACGGGCACCTGACGGCTGTCCTTGTGGCGCAGGAAGACCTCGGCCACCCGCTCCCGGCCGTCGGCCATGGTCAGCACCAGCGGGCAATGCTCCTCGTGCAGACACAACCCCTCGTCGTCGAAATGGTTGAAAACGTTGTCCGCACAACTCTTGCCCACGACCTCGTCCCGTGAAAAGCCGGTGATGCGCTCGGCGCCCTTGTTCCAGAAGAGCACCGTGCGATTCACATCCGCGAGATAGATACCGTCGGCAACGCCGTCCAGCACGTTGAGGTAGCTCGATTGCAGTAAATCCATAATCCGACAATTGCAGGAGGGCATAGAGGAGTCAATTAGAGTTTTTCCTGGAGGGCGCGGCAAAATCGTCCGCCTCCTCTTGACTGGAAGAAATTCCATCTTATCTTACTGATGTAAAAGGAAAATTGTTCAATCCAAGGAGGAAGCACAATGACCATTTCCAAGCTGAATCCATGGAACTGGCTCAAGAGGGAGCATGAACAGGAAAAGGACCTCCCGGTCAGACACATGGAAAAGGGGTCCGCATCGGCTCACCCGCTTGATTTGTTCCATCGTGAATTCGACCAGATGGCAGAAACAATGTTCGGACGTTTCGCATCGCCGTTTTCAAACCGGCTGCGCGAGAACTGGACAGGCTTGAGACATGACCCGTTCAAACCCAGTGTGGACATTTCCGGCACCGACAAGGAGTACGTGATCGAGGCGGACCTGCCCGGAATCGAGGAAAAGGACATCGACATCCAGCTCAACAACGATGTGCTGGTGCTCAGCGCCGAGCGCAAGAAGGAGGAAAAGACCGAAGACAAGGGCTACTACCGTGTCGAACGCTCCTACGGCTCGTTCCGCCGGGTTCTGAACCTGCCCGAGGACGCAGACAAGGAAAACATCACGGCCTCGTTCAAGAACGGCGCGTTGACCATCACGCTCCAACGTACCAGTCCGGTGACACCGGAAGCCAGGAAGATACCCATTGAGTCGGACCAACCGTAAAGGCCGATTCCCCCCATAAAAGCCCCGCTTCGGCGGGGCTTTGCGTTGCGGACTGCTCAGCCCACAGTGACCATGTTGCGACCGCTCTGCTTGCTTTTGTACAGCAGTCTGTCCACCCGCCGGTACAGCGTTTCCGGCGTGTCGTTCTCCCGGGCGATGGAAGCGCCGAAGGAAAGCGTCACCCGAATGGGGTGGCCGTCCTTGACGAATGTGGAGGATTCCATAAGCGCACGCTGCCGTTCGAGAACGGCCTTGAGCGCTTCTTCGCCGGGCAGGTTGGGGAGCAGGATCAGGAACTCCTCGCCGCCCCACCGGCCAAGAAAATCGAAACCGCGGACAGCACCTTTGAGCGTTTTGGCCACCATCTGCAGGACCTTGTCGCCCAGGGCGTGCCCGTACTCGTCGTTGATCCACTTGAAATGGTCGATGTCGCACAGGACCATGGCGAACCCCCAGCCATAGCGGCGCATCTCGTCAAACCGGGTTTCCAGCTCCCGGTCCCCGAAACGCCGGTTGCCCACACCGGTCAGCGGATCGACAAGGGATTGTTCGGTGAGCCTGTCCACCTTTTTGAGGGCAGAGAGCACCTCGGTGCGGTCCACAAAGGTTTCCACGGCCCCCACGATGCCTCCCTCATCGTCGTAGATGGCGGAGGTCCTGACCGAAACCGGTACCCGGTGTCCGTCCTTGTGGCGCAGGTTCACCTCGGCCTCACGATCGCACCCGTCAATCATGGTTTTGGCCAGGGGACATTGGGTCTCGCACAGGCACACTCCGGCATCGGTGGCATGGGCCAGCACGTTGTCGGCGCAACTCTTGCCCAGCACCTCGTCACGGCGAAACCCCGAAATACGCTCGGCCCCCTTGTTCCAGAAAAGAATCCGGCGCTCGCGGTCCGTGACGTAAATACCGTCGGCAACGGCGTCCAAGACCTTGAGCCAGCTCGGTTGCAGTCTTTCCATACATTACAAGCATCGCAAAGTATGGAGAATCGGTCAATAATAGAGGGGAATAACCTTGGTCAGGTCCTCGGCCGCACCATCACACCGGGGGCCCCTGCCCCCTGCCGGACCTTTCGGCCCGGGCATAGTTCCCCTGCCCGGGTCCCCGGCGCATGGTGCGGGCTCCCACTCTGGGAACTCCCCAGAATCCACGAGCAGGGTAACCGCTCGCGGATCGTGGTCACAACGCTGAAATCGGCTTGACGGCTGCAGGCACAGGCGGAGATTTTGGAGAACGCCAGAAACGCGCACGAAAGCACCAGCACCGCCAAAAGCGCGATGGAAAAATAAATCCGCATGGGGAGTGTTCTTTCTCTGTTTATGAAAAGCATTCATACATAGGGACGGACACAACGGGAAAAGGGTTGCACACAAAGCCCGAAGAGTCATGTCCGATCACTTTTTCTCCCTGTCCGGGTTGGCAAAACAGCCGCGATTTCGTATTAACGCACAAGGTATATACACAGGCCATACGGAGGATAGGCGGAAAATTCGTCCGTATCGGCCTTTGCAGCACATTCCTTGGATATGTCAGGAAATCAGGAGGTGTGTCATGATCATATCCAATACCATCCAGGAACTCATGGAACATGCCGGTATTTCCATCAACGGCCCGCACCCGTGGGACATCCGGGTCTTCGACGATCGCTGGTACCAGCGAATCTGGCGCGATAAGAACCTGGGCCTTGGCGAGTCCTACATGGACGGCTGGTGGAACTGCCCGAGCATCGATGAAATGATCAATCGGCTCCTGCGCGGCGGACTGGAGGAAAGGGTCCGCGGCAGTCTGCGCTACCTGGTCCGTCTTCTGCCCGGAAAACTGCTCAATCTCCAATCCGGGCTTCGCAGCCGCATCATCGCCAAACGCCATTACGACATCGGCAACGACCTGTTCTTTTCCTTCCTGGACAAGAACCGTCAGTACAGCTGCGCCTACTTCAACGGCACCGACGACCTGGACCTGGCCCAGGAAAACAAGCTGGCCCTCATAGCCGGGAAGCTGCAGCTGCAACCGGGGGACACCCTTCTGGACATAGGGTGCGGCTGGGGAGGACTGGCCCGGCACATGGCGGAGCAGTTCGGCTGCAAGGTGACGGCCGTGAACATCGCAAGGGAGCAATTGCGCCATGCCCGCGAAACCTGCAGGGACCTGCCTGTCCGGTTTCTGGACTGCGACTACCACTCTCTGGACGGCACCTACGACAAGGTGGTTTCGGTGGGAATGTTCGAACACGTAGGCATGAAGAACTACCGTACCTTCATGGAAACGGTACACCGTTGCCTGGCGGACGACGGCGTCTTCCTGCTCCACACCATCGGCGGCAACAAGTCCATGACAAGCTGCGACCCCTGGGTCAGCAAGCATATTTTCCCCAACGGCATGCTGCCCAGCACCGCCCAGATCGCCGCGGCGGTGGAGGGACTGTTCATCATTGAGGACTGGCACAATTTCGGGCCGCATTACGACAAGACCCTCATGGCTTGGAACGAGAACTTCCAGAACGCCTGGCCCGAACTGGAATCCAGGTACGACGAACGCTTCAAACGCATGTGGGAATACTACCTGCTCTCCTGCGCCGGCGCCTTCCGCGCCCGCGACATCCAGCTCTGGCAGATCGTCATGACCAAGCACGGCGTGGGGCGCGAGCAGCCCCGCTGCCGCCTCTGACGCCCACTCCTTTCAGGCCCGGTTTCCCGACCGGGCCTTTTCCGCGCAACCGCAAACGCCGGGAATAATCATGCCTCGCCACCCAACAGTGTGATACGACTATGCAATGACCGCAACGACATACGGCGGCCGGGACCTGCCGGGCGACCAAGAGTACCGGAGCGCGCAATGGCCGACACGAACAAGCATACCATGGGACAGCACCAGGCATTCATCGACGCCTCGTCAAACCCCGTATCCTGCTGGAAGCCCCCCGAAGGCCTGCGAACCGACCTGCCGGTGGAGCAACAGGTGGACATGCTCTATGATTCGGTCTGCATCAAGGCCAATGAAGCCTGCCGACGGGCCTTCCGGCAGGACAGCCTGGAGTCCCTGATCGGAAAGCGGTATGGCGACCTGATCCATGGGAGAGGCCAGGACTCCTTTTTGTCCGCGTTCGTGGAAGGCGGCTATCGCCTCCAGGACCACCCCATCCGGGAAAGGATACTCACCGGACAGACCTACTACGGCCTGGACACCCTGTACGGTGTCGTCGAAGACGACGTCCTGATCGCCGTCTGGTCAAGCTCCGTGGACATTACGCAGCGACAGCGTTCGGAAAACGTACTTCAGGCGCGGCTGCGTCTCATGCAGTACGCCTCGGGTCATACCCTGCAGGAACTTCTGGTGGCGACGGTGGACGAAGCAGAAGCCCTGACCGACAGCACCATAGGATTTTTCCACTTTTTCCAACCGAGCCGACAGGTGATTGAGACCAAGGCATGGTCCACCAACACCAGCGCCCACATGTGCGCAATGAAAAACGACGGCACGCTCTACGCCATGGACAACGCCGGGGCTTGGGCCGACTGCATCCGCGAAAAAAAACCGATCATCTGCAACGATTACAGATCTATGCCTAGCAAACGCGGCCTGCCCGAAGGACATGCGGAGGTAAGTCGATTCCTGACCGTGCCCGTGTTCCGCAAAGACGACATCGTGGCCGTGCTCGGCGTGGGCAACAAGGCCAGGGATTACGTGGAGGAGGACGTCGAAACCATCACCCTGCTGGCGGACATGGCCTGGGATGTGACGGACAACAAGCGGAACGAACAGAACATGCAACTCATGAAACGGCTTCTCGAGGAAACCGAGGAACTGGGGAAGGTGGGCGGCTGGGAATACGACGTCAAGAAAGACCTGACCTACTGGACCGACAACCTCTACCGGCTTTTCGGATACGAACCGGGAGAATTCCTGGAACGGCACAAGTTTTTCACGGAAACCATCGTCCACCCCGAAGACAGGGCGCGAATGAAAGGGCTCTTCACTGACATATTCAAGCACAGAAAGAGTGTGTCCGCAGAGTACCGCGCCATCTGCAAAGACGGCGAAACCCGCACGTTCAGGGGGGTGGTGGTGCCACAACTCGACGATCGGAGAGACGTTGAACGGATCATCGGCGCCAACCAGGACATCACCTTGCAGAAAAGGGCCGAGGAGGCCCTGCAGGCCAGCCAGGACAAATACAGGGATGCGCAGCAAATCGCACGCATGGGCCATTGGGAACTGGACATCCCCAACAACATCCTACGCTGGTCGGACGGGGTTCACCAGCTGTTCGGCCTCAGACGGGAGGACTTCGCTTCGGACCTGGAAGCGTTTTACGCCACGCTGCACCCCGAGGACAGGGATGCGGTAAAAAAGGCGTACGATGAGTCCCTGAAAAACCGTACCCCTTACGACATCACCCATCGCATCATCCGCGGCGACGGCAAGGTGCGCTACATGCACGAACGCTGCGACACCATCTACGACGACGAAGGCTCTCCCCTGCGGTCCCTGGGCACCGTGCAGGACGTCACCGAGATGCGACAATCAGCGCAGGAGCAGCAGCGGAATCTGGCGGTGAACATGTCCCTGGCCCGGCTCTACATCCCCCTTGTGGCTCCGGAAGCCACCATTCAGACGGCCGCGGAAGTGGTGATGTCGGAAACATGCAGGCTCACGGGCAGTGAGCACGGTTATGTCGGCACCATAGGAGACGAAGGCGCACTGATGGTGCACACCATCTCAAAAATGATGGATCTTTGCGAGGTGTCGGAAGAGCAGAAGACCATTGTATTCCCGCCGGATGAAAACGGTGTCTATCCATCCCTGTGGGGGTACAGCCTGAACACCCATGAGCCATTCTACATCAACGACATCCAAAGCCACCCCGCCGGCAAGGGAGCACCCGAAGGGCATATAGCCCTGGGCAACCTGCTTTCCTACCCAGTACTGCTCGGCAAGGAACTCGTGGGACAGATCACCCTGGCCAACAAGAAAGGCGGATACACACAGGCCGACGTGGAACTGGTCGGCCGCTTCGCCAACTACTTCGCCCTGGCAGCCCAGCGCATGCACAGCGAACAGGCCCTGACCGCAAGCCGGGACCTGATGAAAAACATCCTCACCGGTATCCGGTCGGGCATCATCATCGTTGTTCCAGAAACACACGTGGTGGAGGAGATCAACGATGTGGCCCTGGAAATGCTCGGCGGAAATCGGGAGGATTACGTCGGCAAGGAATGCGACATGTTCTGCTGGGAACGACGAAACGGCGAATTTCCGGGGGCGTGCCCCACGCCTGAAAGCGGCATCATGGACAAGGAAACAAAAATCATCCGCAAGGATGGCTCCATGCTGCCCATACAACAGACGGTGCTTGAGTACACCATCGAGGGAGAACCCCGGTACATCCAGATCATTTTCGACATAACCGAACGAAAAAACATGGAGCGCCGCCTGAACCTGGCCCAGAAAATGGAGTCCATAGGCCAACTCTCCGCAGGCATCGCCCACGAAATCAACACCCCTTCACAGTTTCTCGGCGACAACCTCGAATTCATGGACGAGACATTCCGCAACCTCGAGGCGCTGCTCTACCAGTACAGGAAGACCTTCGATCTCATGGAACTGAGCGAGAAGGACCGGGCCACGGCCCAGGAACTCAAGGCGCTCTGGGAGGAGTGGGACGTGGACTACCTGCTGGAGGAGATTCCCAACGCGTTGGCCCAATCGAGGGAGGGCCTTGACCGCATCACCAGCATCGTCAAGGCCATGAAACGCTTCTCCCACCCGGGGACGGAAAGCAGACAGTACTGCGACATCAACGAATCCCTGGAAAAGACGAGCGTGGTCTGCCGAAACGAATGGAAGTACCACTCGGACATGGTCTTCGATTTCCAGCAAGACATGCCCCCGGTGCCCTGCTACATGAACGACCTCAATCAGGTCTTCCTGAACCTCATGGTCAACGCGGCCCATGCCATGACCCAGAAGCACGAGAAGGACGGCACCAGGGGAAAGATAACCCTGCGCACGCGGCTCGTGGACGATTGGGTGGAGATATCCATCATCGACACGGGCACGGGTATCCCCGAGGATGTGATGCCGAAGATATTCGATCCCTTCTTCACCACCAAGGAGGTGGGCAAGGGAACGGGGCAGGGGCTGGCCTTGAGCTATTCGATCATCAAGGAAAAGCACCGCGGGACCATAGACTTCCAAAGCGAAATGGGCGTGGGGACCACCTGCATCATACGCCTGCCCCTCGTTCCCGAGGAGCTTCCGACGGATTCATAGTCCCACCGAAGAGAAATCGCATATCCCCCCTTTGCCGCTTGCAAAGTGTCTGCTATGAAGACCCAATGCGTTTCAAGGTCATATATTTTATGTGGGCGCTCCTGCTGCTCCCCTTGTCCTTCTGGGGGTGCAGCAACGAAGAGGATTCCATTCGGGTGGACTTTTCCAAACGAGCGGAAATGACTGTTCCTGTTCAGAAGGACGCCATCACTTACGCTTATCTGCCGCAGTATTCCCACGCCATTTCCTACGGCCGTCACAAGCTGCTCATTGAATACCTGAGCAAGGCCACGGGCATGGCCTTTCGCCAAGTCTACCCGAACACCTTCGACGAGCATGTGGAAATGGTCAAACGTGGCGAGATAGACATCTCCTTTTCCAATCCGCTCATCTATCTGCGGCTCGCAAAGCTCGGCGCGCGCGCCTTCGCCCGCATCGTTGAACCCTCGGGCAAGCCGACCTTTTCCGGAGAAATCATCTGCCGGGCGGACAGCCCCATCAAAACCCTGCTGGACTGCCGGGGCAAACGCTGGATCGCCGTGGACCGTTCCTCTGCGGGCGGTTTCCTCTACCCCCTGGGCATGTTCCTGGAAAACGGAGTCACCCCCAAGGATTTCTCGGACATCGAGTTCGCGCCCGGGCCGGGCGGCAAGCAGGAAAAGGTGGTCCTGGCCGTGTTCGCCGGAGCATTCGACGTGGGCTCCATCCGCCAGGGTACCCTGGATCTGCTCAAGGACAAAATCGACCTGGACCGCATCCGCGTGCTGCAGCGCACCCGCCCCTATCCGAGTTGGGTCTACTCCCACCGCAAGGGGTTCTCCGAGGAACAGGCCAAACGCATTGCCGGCGCCATGTTCGCCCTGGACATCCGACGGCCCGATGACGCCGTGATCCTGAACACGGCGGGCATGCGAGGCATCATCCCGGCCAAGGACGAGGACTACGATCCGGTGCGCAGGTTGGTGGACCGCATCCGCGAACAGGACGGGGGACTGATGCCGTGATCAACATGGACAAGATCCGGTTCAGCACCAAGATCGGCCTGGGAACCAGCCTCATCGTCCTGCTGGCCGCCGTGCTGCTGACCTTCACCTTCAGTGTGCTGGGCACCCGCATATTGGTGGACGAAAGCAAGAAGCACGGACGCGTGCAGGCCGAGAACCTGGCCCTGCGGGCCGTGGATCCCATTCTCTCAGCCGACTTTCTCCAACTCAAGGATCTGGTGGACGCGGTGCGCAACGTGGGCAGCAACGTGGTCTATTCCTTTGTGCAGGATGAAGCGGGCAACGTGCTGGCACACACCTTTTCCAACGGTTTCCCCGTGGACCTGCTCAAGGCCAACATCCTGCCCCCGGACCAGAAGTTGAGCATCCGGCTTCTCAATAACGGGCAGATCCTCATCTACGACTTCGCCGTGCCCGTCCGCATCGGACAGAGCCGTATCGGCACCGTGCGCCTGGGCCTTTCCCGCACCGACATCCAGCAGACCATCAACGAACTGCTCCATCCGGTCCTGGGCGTATCGCTGGCCACTCTCATCGTGGCCGTGTTCCTGGGCAGCCTGTTCGCCAGCCGCATAACCCGGCGCATCAACGACCTGCGCGCCCATGCCGAGGCGCTGGTCACGGGAGACCTCATGGCCCAGGCCGCGCCCAAGCCCACAGCCAACTGCTGGGAAATTCTGAACTGCAAGCTGGAGGAATGCGCGGCCTACGGCGACGACACCCGCCCCTGCTGGCACACGGCGGGAACCCGCTCCAAAATGCGAAATGGAACCACGAGCTGCAGCCGCTGTCCCGTCTACCTGACCAACTCGGGCGACGAGATACAGGACCTGGCCGAAACGTTCGACTACCTGGCCCTGACCCTGCGCCTGCACCTGGAGGAGCTCTACGAGGCGGAAAAAGCCATGGCCCGCCAGCAGGAACTGTTGCGCACCGTACTGGACTCCACGCCGGATCATGTCTGCCTGCTGGACCGTCAGGGCACCATCCTGGCCCTGAACCGGGCCTATGCGGAATTTCTGGGCCTCTCCCCCACCGAGGCCGTGGGCAAGCCCGAAGAAACCCTGCTGCCCGAAGGCGATCCGCTCAACGACCGCTCCATGCTCGAAGTCATGTTCCGCTCGGGGCGAATCGTGAACCGCGAAGTGCAGGTGGTCCGCAACAATCGGCGCCTATGGCTGCACGTCATCCGAGTTCCCGTGCGCGGGGCTTCGGGCAATATCACTTCGGTGTTACGCACCACCCGCGACATCACCGAGCTCAAAAGCTACCAGGTCCAACTCATCCAGTCCCAGAAGATGGAATCCCTGGGGACCATGGCCGGGGGCGTTGCCCACGAAATCAACACCCCCCTGGGCATCATCCTGGGATATGCGCAACTCCTGCTGGAGGACCTGCCCGACGGCAACCCCATGCGCGACGACCTCAGGATCATCGAGAAGCAGACCCAGGTCTGCAAGCGGATCGTCGCCGGCCTGCTGGATTTTTCCAGACAGGGGGAGAGCGAGATGCAGGGCATGTGTTTCAACAACTCCATCATGGAGGTCATCACCCTCATCAGGCATCCCTTCGAACTGGAGCGGGTGTACATCGTCACGGACCTGGACGACCGCATGCCCGTCATCAACGGCAATCCCGAACAACTCAAACAGGTCTGGGTCAACCTGTTCACCAACGCCCGCGACGCCATGCCGGGTGGTGGCGTCATTCACGTACGGTCCCGCCTCATGCGCGACGACGGCATTGTACAGCTCTGCATCGCGGATACGGGCACGGGCATCAGTCCCGGGGACATCACCCAGATATTCGACCCCTTCTTCAGCACCAAAGGTGTGGATGAGGGTACCGGGCTGGGGCTTTCCATCTCCTTCGGCATCATCGAATCCCACGGCGGTTCCATCGTCGTGGACAGCCCCGTGCCCCTGGAGGACTACCCGCAGAAGCCCGCGGACCAAGACGACATCGACTACGGCCCGGGAACCCTGTTCACCGTCAGGCTCCCTCTGGACTGCTCCGGAGACGACCTGGAATCTTTGTAAGGAGTTATTGCAATGGCCACCATCATCGTACTGGACGACGTCTACGATTCAGGAGTGCTCATCGGAAGAATACTCTCCCGCAAGGGGCATGAGGTCACTCCCTTCACCGAGGAGGAGGAAGCCCTGGCCCATATCAGGAAGAACACGCCGGATCTGGCCATCCTGGACATCAAACTCAAGAAGATGAACGGCGTGGAGGTTCTTGAGGAAATCAAGAAGATTTCCCCGGGCACCAAGGTCATCATGCTCACGGGCTATCCCACCTTGGAAACGGCCCGGGAATCCATTCGCCTGGGAGCAAGCGAATACTGCGTGAAGCCCATCGACAAAGCCGAGCTGGAAGAGAAAGTAGCCGCCGTACTGAACGATTAACAGGAACGACCGCCCATGCCGCTGAAGGAACTCCTGAGCCGCTGGACCTATCAGGTCTTTGCCCCAGGCACTCTGTTGCGCAAGAAGTACAACGCATTCCGCGAAATCCTCGAACTTGACCTGCGCAGCCTGGAGCTGCTGGCCTCTCTGGAGGAGATCTATACCGGGGCCGAACCCGCCGACTGGAACCGGGTGTTGCGCCTGTGCTCGGAACTGGAGGAGAGTGTGGGCGACATGGCCCGGCTTCTGGGCGTTCTGGCTCCCATGCGCAGCCTGGGCCTGGAGGAGTACGTCAGAAAGATCTGCTTCTACGTCAGCATGGGCCTGGACACGGGCCAGCCCGAAATAGGCGCGCCCTACTGCCTGCCTCAGAATGAAACCGCCGGAGACGAGGCTCTGGCCGGGGGAAAGGCATCGGCTCTGGGGGCCCTGGCTGCTCGGACCGACATCCCGGTGCTCCCCGGATTCTGCGTGACCACCAACGCCTTCAACTATTTCATCGAGGCCAACGACCTGCGGGGCCCCATTTCCGAGACGCTCGGCACACTCGACCTGCGCGATCCGAAGTCCATGACCGTAAAATGCGAAAGTATCCGGGGCATGATCAGACAAGCGGAAATTCCCGGGGAAATCGTCCGCGAAATGGACGAACAGCTGAAGCAGCTGCCCAACGGATTGCTGGCTGTGCGATCCAGCGCCGTTGCCGAAGACGGCGAGACCTCGTTCGCAGGCGTCTACGAAACCATGCTGGGCGTCCAGCCCGAGCACCTGACCGAGGCATACAAAAGGGTGCTCATGGGCAAGTACAATCCCCAAGCCGTGGCCTACCGCGTTCTCAAGGGCCTGTCCGACGAAGAAACCGGCATGGCCGTCTTTGTACAGCCCATGGTCAGGGCCAAGGCGGCGGGCGTCATGTACACCACGGATGAAGACTCCACCCAGTGCGTGCAGGGGGTAGCCACCGTATACAGCGTCAAGGGCGCCGGGGATTCCCTGGTTTCCGGCCGGAGCAACCCGGACGTGTTCTGCCTGACCAAGGAAGACATTCCCCATGTACTGCTCAGGCCGCCCCACTTCGAAAATCCCAGTTCGGAGACCCTGTTGGAGCTGGCCCGCATCGCCGGGAAGCTGGAAGCATTTTTCAAGGCTCCCCAGGACGTGGAGTGGGCTGTGGACCAAAGAAACAATCTTTCCATCCTGCAAAGCCGCCCACTACGTCAGGGCCGGGCCGCCAAGGACATTCTGGAACGGCTGCCCGAGGACGTCATTCCCTTGGCCGGCGAAGGCGTGCGCATCGCCTCGGGGGCCGCATCCGGAGTCGTCCTTGTCAAGGACCACGGGCAGGTCGACGACGTGGAGCCCGGAACGATCCTGGTCACCAACGCCCTGACCCCGGATCTGGTACGTCATCTGGACAAGCTTTCGGGCGTGATCGCCAACAAGGGCTCACGCGCCGGGCATTTCGCTTCGGTCTCTCGCGAATTCGGCCTGCCGGTCATGACCCTGGACGACACGGACATGTTGAAAGACGGCATGAAGGTAACCATGGATGCGGACACCGGACAGGTCTATCCGGGCAAGGTAGACATCCCGGGAGCCTCGAAGCCCCGCCGGAAGGCCTGGAAGAGCACCGAGGCCGCCAAGCGGCTGGACTCGATCATGCGCCATCTTTCCACCCTGAACCTCACGGACCCGGACGGCGACAACTTCACTCCCGAGGGATGCCGCTCCATCCACGACGTGATCCGTTTCGCCCACGAGATTTCCCTCAACGAAATGTTCAATCTGGTAGGTCGTTCCGGGCGTGGCCTGGGCCGGGTCAAGAAACTCACCACCCGGTTACCCTTCATCCTCTATGTGCTGGATCTAGGCGGCGGCCTGTTCTCCTCGGTGCGTGACGCCAAGACCATCACCCCGGAAGACATCGTCAGCAAGCCCATGTGGGCTCTCTGGTGGGGGTTGTCCAAGAGTGGTGCGACCTGGGACGAAAAGCTCGTGCATGTGGATTGGGAGGAGTTCGACCGCATCAGCGCGGGCATCTTCCCCAAGGACTCCAAGATACTGGCCAGCTACTCCATCGTGGCCGAGGACTACACCCATCTGCTGCTGCGCTTCGGCTACCATTTTACCGTGGTGGACTCGGTGTGCACCGATTCGGGCAGCAATCACATTTCCTTCCGCTTCAAGGGCGGAGGCGGAGATTGGGACCAGCGAATAAACCGGTTGGTATTCCTGCGCCATACTCTGGAGGCCAAGGGCTTCACCACCACCAGCCGGGGCGACATGCTCTCGGCCCAATTCACCCACGGCACGGAAAACGAAACCCGACAACGGCTGGTCTTCCTAGGAAGACTCATGGCCCATTCACGCATGCTGGACCTGAAACTGCCCAGTGAAACCGCGGCCCTGGAACTGGCGGAATATTTCCTGAAGCAGGACAGGAAAGGCAACGGGTGACACCATGAAGCGGGCGGAAAACACCCTGACCTGGGTCACGGACCAGCTCGCAGTGGGGCCGGCTCCGGCCTCCAAGGCGGCCATGCGGTTGCTGCGCAAGGAGGGCGTCTCCTGCATCATCAATCTGTGCCGTGAGTTCACCGATCTGCATGAAATCGAGGAAAGGGAAGGCTTCGAGGTCTATTATCTGCCCGTCACCGATGAAGAGGCCCCGGATCTTGTGGAGTTGGAAAAAGCCTTGGCCTGGCTGGACGAAGCTCTCTACCTGGGGAAAAAAGTCTATATTCACTGCCGGTACGGCATGGGTCGCACCGGCACCGTGCTCAACGCATACCTGCTGCGACGCGGTTTGGGCCACAAACTGGCCAACCGCAGACTCAAGAAGCTGCGCTCCAAGCCCGCCAATTTCGCCCAGTGGCGCACCATAAGAAAATACGGCAAGGAAACGGGCGAACTGACCGTGCGCGAACCGTGCCTGGAGTTCAAGCGCGCCGTGGATCTCTCCCCCATGGTCAAGGACTACCATGTCCTGCTGGCCGAAGTGGAGGAGTACGCCGCCACCCACGGACTCACAGCCCGCTGTGGCCGGGACCACGACCGATGCTGCCACTCCCCCAAGGAACTCTGCCTCATGGAGGCGTTGGCCATGAGCATGGCCCGCAACCGCGACCTGACCAGCGAAAAACGGGAAGAAATCATAGGCCGGGCCGTGGAAGCCGCCTCCATAGAACGTTCGGAACGAAGCAGACTGCGCGACGTGGACGCGGTTCTCGCGGACGTGGGCACCACCTGTCCGCTGTCGGAGAACGGCCAATGCCTGCTGTTCGACAGCCGACCGGTAAGTTGCCGGGTTTTCGGCATGGAGGAACGCGCGGCCGAGGCATTCTGGGAACGTTACGAGCCCAGGCTGAACACCCTGTCCGAAAACATCTATCTCGCCCTCACCTCCGAACTGATGGACAAGCATCCCATGTTCTCGCTGCCCGACGTGGCCTCCGGCAAGTACGTGGAGCGGTTCTTCAGCTTCATGGCCCGCAACATGGGGTGTGGGAAGAAATGATTTTTCTTGGGGAAGGGGAAAAAGCCAGGAGGCGGAAACGAAAACGCCCGGCGCATAGCAAAGCATACGCGAGAATGTTTAGTTTTTTACAGTGACAACGCAATCAGGCCCTTATGGACAGGCCAGATGAAAAAGGGAAGCAGCTTTAAAGCCGCCTCCCTTTTTCCGAGTGTGGGGTATTTTCAATACTTGGGAGAGGTATTGATGCTTGAACGTATTCGCGTGCCTATGCCTTGCTCACGGACACGAAGTGTTCCTGCAGGGCCAGGCCGCCGCCGGCCTTGTCCATGCGCGCCAGGCCGCCTTTCATGAGTTCCTGATCCGCGATGCCCTTGCCATAGGCCCGGGATTCAACAGGAAGACGATGACCGAAGCCATGGAGCATGAACACGCATTCGGGATGCACGAAGTCGGTCACGAAGGCCTTGATGGTGCCCTTGTCCGGGTCGTTGTTCAGCATGATCATGTCACCGTCGGCAATGCCCAGCTCCTTGGCCCGTCCGGTGTTTATCCACAAAGTGTTCTCCGGCATTTTCTTGTTCAGCAGCCGGTTGTTGACCGTGTGCCCCTGAGTGTGCAGCGCGCAACGGCCGAACGCGATGCGGAACTGCCCCTCGGGCGGCGCCTCGGGAGACTCGTACGGCTTGAGGGACGGCAGGCCCATTTCCTCCCAGGTGTCGTTGATGATCTCCACCTTGCCGGACGGGGTTTTGAAGGAGATTTCATCCATGGTGCGGTACTTGGCGACATCGGTCAGTTGGACCTGACCGGTGGCCTCGAAATCGGCCCGGGTCACGCCGGTGTCCTGCAACTGATACTCGTGCAGTTCCTCCAGGCTTTTGAAGGCCAACTTGTCGAGCCCCATTCTTGCGGAAAGCCTGCAAAGAATTTCCCAGTCGGACAAAGTGTCGTAGCGCGGCGCAACAGCCCGGTCGCGGTAGAAAAAGAAGGACTTGAGGCCGTTCTTGCAGGCGATGACGGAATCACGCTCCAGGTACGGGGACATGGGCAGGATGACGTCGGCGTACCAGGCCGTATCGGACCAGCTGAAGGTGGTGGCCACGATGAGGTCCAGATTGTTCCACTTCCTGCGGATGGCCTCCGGATCGGGCAACGCCATGAGCGGGTCGTGGCGATGGATGATATAGGCCTTGATGGGATACGGATCGCCGGTTTCCATGATGTCGTAATTGAGATGGACCAGCCCCGGACCGCCGTCTATGTGCTTGAGTTTGTGGCCGCAGCCGTCGGCGCGCTTCACTTCCGGTTTGGGATAAAGGTCCACGAACTTCTTGAGCCCCTTGCGGCCGAAGTCGCCGGGCTTGTTGGTGATGGGCAGGCCGCCCTTTGCACCCAGGGAGCCCAGCAGGGCGTTGATGAGGTAGGCGCTGCGGCTGACGTAGAAGGAGTCGCTGTAGCGGGCCACCATCCAGCCGGGATGCCAGATGACCGCAGGCGCGGCGGCGGCCAGCTTGCGGGCCAGTCCGCGAATCCGCTCGGCGGCGACGCCGGTCTCCTTTTCGGCCCATTCCGGGGTGTACTCCTGAACGAAGATGCGCAGCTTGTCCAGGTCCTTCACGTGCTTGGCCACGAACTCCTTGTTGTAGAGATCAGCGGCCAGCAGCTCGTGGATCACGGCCAGGTTGAAAGCGTAGTCCGTCCCCGGACGCACCATGAAGAAATTGTCGGCCTTGCCGGCGGAAACCGTGGCGCGAACGTCGATGACGGTCAGCTCGCACCCCTTTTCCATGCCGTCCAGAACGCCGTTCACTTCCTTGACGTTGATGGCCTCGAAGATGTTGCGGGTCTGAAGCACCAGGTGTTTGCAGTTACGGTAGTCGTAGGAAACGTCCTTGCGGCCCATGCCCATGACGGACTTGGCGGCGTGCTGCACGTTACGCGCGCAAGAGGAGTCGTGATTACAGTAGTTGGGGGAACCAAGGCCGCGCATGAAGGCCATGTGCAGATCGCGGAACGGACCGCCCCGATCGGACCAGAGAATGCTTTCAGGGCCGTATTCGTTGATGACGCCCTTCAGCTTGGCGGCAACGTAATCCAAGGCCTCGTCCCATGAAACACGACGCCACTTCCCCTCACCGCGTTCGCCGTCGCGGATCATGGGATACTGCGGTCTTTCCTCATCCATGGTCAGGGCGGTTCCGGCCGCGCCGCGCGGACAGAGCGCACCCTTCATGCCTCCGTCGTGCGGGTTGCCCTTGATGAACCTGATATCCTCGTTCTCCACTTCCACCATGATGGGACAACGGACACTGCACATACCACAGACACTAAAAATTTGTTTTCTGGCCATATCCCGAAATCTCCTGTATATAGTCCCCTAAAAGTGAAAAATCCCTATTATTGTAATATAGCAAGGTAGAAAGCTGGAGGACAATATCGACTGCCACTTGTGAAAAAAATAACTTTGTGCCAATAATTCTGCCAAAGTGATGGGGGTTTGGTAAATTATAATTGTGAAAATGAGCGCAAGCTTGCTTTCGCCTTTACCTTGTAGGTCTTTACATGCTTTGAGAGTGCTATCGGAACTTCCTGTGCGTCAAATTCAAACTGTCGAGGGAGTGCGTTGCGATGATCTTTTCCTGGCTGAATATTGCGGTTGTTATCGGTCTGCTGGTCGGCATAGCCTTCGCTGGAGGGCCCCTCGCGGGCTCCTTGCTACTGGCTCCAAAGGCGCGTGGCGGAGAGCTGCATACTCCTTATGAATGCGGCATCCGACCCCACGGCTCTCCCTGGGGCCGCTTCGGCATCAACTATTATTTCTACGCTCTGCTCTTCCTCGCCTTCGACGTGGACGTCCTCTACCTTTTCCCGGTGGCCGCCCACTACCCCGAAAGTATCGGCTGGGTTCCCCTGCTCAAGGTCTTCATCTTCTTGGCCGCCCTTGGACTGGGATGTTTTTACTTCTGGAAAAAGGGAGTGTTCACATGGCCCCGCAGAATCCGCTGACCCCGGCCGTCACCACCGTCGACTCGGCCATGATCGCCTCCGCCCCGGTCCAGAAAGTGGTGGACCTGTGCCGGGCCATGTCGCTCTGGCCCATGACCTTCGGTCTGGCCTGCTGCGCCATCGAAATGATGGCCGCCGGCATGGCCCGCTTCGACATGGCCCGTTTCGGCGCGGAAGTCTTCCGGCCGTCACCTCGCCAGTCCGACCTCATGATCGTGGCCGGAACCGTTTCCAAGAAGATGGCCCCCGCCGTGGTGCGGCTCTATGAGCAAATGCCCGCACCCAAGTGGGTCATGGCCCTGGGCAACTGCGCCATCTCGGGCGGCCCGTTCAAATTCAAGGGCCAGTACGGCATCATCGAGGGAGTCGACCAGCTTGTTCCGGTGGACGTCTATGTGCCCGGCTGCCCGCCGCGGCCCGAAGGGTTATTGGAAGGCCTGTTCCAGATCCAGGAAAAGATTACCGGCCGCCGCTGGTGGCCCCTGCCCGAAGGCTTCGAGCCCTCCCCGGCCGGTCCCGATTCGGCTGAAGTCCGGAAACCGGCAAGCGGCGAACCCGAGACCGGGAAGGAGGGCAGTTAGGCCATGCGCGAGGATCTGATCTTCTCCTACGAACGCGAAAACAGGGCCGTGGTGGACGACCACGTCTCCGGCCAGGGGTGTTCCGTCTACATGGACCGCACCCGCCTGGCCGATGCGGCGGCCATGATGCTTGAAGCCGGGTACGCGTTGGACGACATCACCCTGCTGGACGTCAGCGAGGGAATCCAGGGACAATACCGCTTCACCCACTGGGACAAACAGGACCGCGTCACCATCCGCACCATTGCCCCGCACGACGAAGCCTGCTTCCCGAGCATCGCCGGAGTTTATCCGGGCGCGGACTGGCATGAACGCGAAAACATGGATTTCTACCCGGTCAACTATGAGGACCACCCCAATCCCACGCCCCTGCTTCTGCCGGACGACATGGCCGAGGAGCATCCTCTGGAGAAAAGGGAAAAGGACCGTGTTTCCTATTTCGACATCGTGCCCGGGCAGAAGTTCATCGAGTGTGACTCGGACCACATGCTCTGTAGCTGCGCCCTGAATCTGCACTCGGCCAAAAAGGACGAATTCCCCCTGCGCTGCATCCCGGAACTGCGCTTCAAGCAACCGGACATGCCCGCCAACATGCGTCTGGAAGTGGAGGACGGGGACTTCTACTCCAAACATTTCGAGACCACCTACAGCGACGACCGGCTGGTCTTGAACATGGGCCCGCAGCACCCCTCCACCCACGGCGTGCTGCGCGTCGTACTGGAGTTGGACGGCGAATACGTAATCCGCGCCGAACCCGTCCTGGGCTACATCCACCGCATGCACGAAAAAATGGGCGAGGTGAAGACATTCCACCAGTACCTGCCCAACATGGGCCGCGTGGACTACCTGCATGCCCTGGCCTGGAACCATGCCTACTGTCTGGCCGTGGAAAAACTGGCCGACATCGAAGTGCCGCGCCGGGCCGAACTGATCCGGGTCATCACCAACGAATTGAACCGGCTCAGCTCCCACCTGCTCTGGTGGGGCGCTTATCTTCTGGACCTGGGCGCGTTCACGCCCATCATGTACGCGTTCGAAGACCGCGAAAGAATCATGGACCTGCTCCAGGTGATCACGGGTTCACGCCTGACGTACTGCTACTTCGTGTTCGGCGGCGTGACCTGCGACGTGCCCGGGGATTTTGCGGAGCGCACCCGGAGCATCGTCCACACCCTGCGGGACAGGCTGCCCATGTTCACCGCCCTGGTGACCGAAAACCTGATCCTCAGAAAACGGGTGGAGGATATCGGCGTCATCGACCCGTCCATGTGTCGCCGTTACGGGGCCACCGGCCCGGTGCTGCGCGGCGCGGGCGTGGCCTACGATGTGCGCATGAATTCTCCCTACTCCGTCTACGACGAACTGGACTTCGAAATCCCGGTCTACGACGGGCACGACGCCATGTCCCGCTACATGGTGCGCATGGACGAGATGGCCGAAAGCATCAAGATCATCGAGCAGGCTCTGGACCTGCTGGATGGAGCGGACGACGGCCACATCATCAAAAAGGCCCCCAACGCCGGATTCACTCCCCCCTCGGGCGAGGCCTACGCCGCCGTGGAAGGCGCGCGCGGCAAGATCGGCGTATATGTGGCCAGCGACGGCGGAAAAAAGCCCTACCGCGTCAAGCTGCGGGCCCCCGGATTTTCCAACCTGAGCCTCTTTGCCGAATGCGCCCAGGGAACCCTGTTGGCAGATGCCGTGTCCATTCTGGGCAGCCTTGACCTCGTCATACCGGAGATCGACAGATGATGAACTTCGCCGCCATCCCCGAACCTGCCCTGCGACTGGTCCTGTGCATTGTAGCCCTGGCAGTGTTCATCGGCCTCAACGGACTGCTGCTGGTTTACATGGAACGAAAAATCGCCGGGCACATCCAGCGCCGCCCCGGCCCCTTCGAAGTCGGGCCCCACGGCGTCCTGACCCCGGTGGCCGACGCCCTGAAACTGGTGGGCAAGCAACTGGTGGCCCCGGAGGGCGCGGACAAGTGGCTGTTCTGGACCGCCCCGATCCTTTCCTTCATGCCCATCTTCGTGCTTTTCCTGCCCATCGAATTCGGCCCGAATCTGTTCGGCGTTGAGACCAACCTGGGCCTGCTGCTTATCCTGGCCTTCGCCGGATTCAACGTGCTCGCCCTGTGCCTGGCCGGATGGGGCTCCAACAACAAGTGGGGCCTGCTGGGTGCGGCCCGCGCCGTGTCCCAGTCCGTGGCCTACGAGATTCCCCTGCTGCTCACGGTGCTGGCCGTGGCCTTCATGACCGGCACCCTGGACCTGGGAGAAATCACCGCCATGCAGGGTGCCTGGCCCTGGCAGTGGAACGTGGTTACCCAGCCCCTGGCCTTCGTCATCTTCTTCACCTGCGCCGTGGCCGAGACCAACCGCGCGCCCTTTGACGTGCCCGAGGCCGAGAGTGAGCTGACCGCTGGGTTCCACACCGAATATTCGGGCATGGGCTTCGGCCTGTTCTTCCTGGCCGAATACGCGGAAATGATCGTGGTCTGCTCCGTGGCCACCATCCTGTTCCTGGGCGGCTGGAAAGGGCCGTTCATCTCCGGTCCGTGGTGGTTCCTGGTCAAGATGTACGCGCTCCTGACCATCATGATGTGGTTCCGCTGGACCTATCCGCGCGTGCGCTTCGATCAGGTTCTGAACATATGCTGGAAATGGTTCATCCCCCTGGCGTTGGCAAACCTGCTGCTCACCGCCGTACTGGTAAAGGTCTTTTAGGAGTCTCCCCGTGACGATCAAAGCGAACATCAAGCAGACACCCAAGCCTGAAGCCGGATTCCTGGGCACCCTGCGCGACACGGCCAAGGGGCTCTGGAGCCTCGTCGTGGGCCTCGGCGTCACCGGAAAATATTTCACGGACAAACAGGTCACCGTGCATTACCCGCGCCAGACGGTGAAGCCGGTCTCCCTGACCGGATACCGCGGGCACATCGAGCTGGTGGGCAAGCCCAAGAATCCGGGAACGGCCCGCTGCATCCTGTGTATGAAATGCATGCGCATCTGCCCATCGGGCTGCATTTCCATCAAGGCCAACGTTGAAAAGCCGCCCAAACCGCCCCAGACGGAGGAACCCAAGGAAGGGCAGGCCCCACTCACCAAGCGGCCCGAACCCGCTCCCAAGAAAGGCAAGAAGAGCCTGGCCAAGTTCGAGCTGGACTACAGCCTGTGTTCTCTATGCTCCCTGTGCGTGACCCACTGCCCGGTGCACTCCCTGCGCCACTCCGAACACGTGTACTGGGCCGAAATGGACAAGAAGAACTTGAAACTGGACCTGTTGGCGCGCCTGAAACGCTCCGTGGAGGAAAAGTCATGAACGAAACCATGGCGGCACAATTCCTGTTCGCACTCTACAGCCTGATAATCGCCGCAGGCGGCTTCCTGGCGGTGTCGGCGGCGAGCCTGGTGCGCTCCATGGTGGGGCTCATCGCGGCCCTGTTCGGAACGGCCGGACTCTACCTGCTCATGAACGCGCCCTTCATGGCCCTGATGCAGATCCTCATTTATGTGGGCGCCGTGGCCGTGCTCATCTTCTTCGCCATCATGCTCACCCGAGGCGAGGACGGCGAAGGATCGACCTCGGCGCTGGGACGCCTGGTCATAGTGGGGGCCTCGCTCCTGCTGCCGCTGTTGCTGGGCCTGGTGCTCTTCAAGACCGACGTGGTCACCCTGCCCGCACCGGAGCTGGTGGACATCGCCATCCTCGGCAAGAAGCTTCTGGGCGAATACGTCCTGGCCTTCGAACTCATCTCCGTGGTTCTCTTCGTGGCCATGGCCGGGGCAGTGGTCCTGGGATTCGAAAGGAGGGACGCACGATGAACGCCCTGTACGCATATCATTTCGTGAGCCTTTTCCTGCTGGCCCTCGGCCTCTACGGCTTCATGGCCCGCCGCAGCCTGGTGGGCATGCTTATCAGCGTGGAGTTGATGCTCAACGGCGCAGCCCTGAGCATCACGGCCTCGGGCCAGCTCACCGCCGCCGACGGCGCACTGGCCCAGCTTTCCTCCCTGCTGGTCATGGGCCTGGCCGCGGCAGAAGCAACCCTGGCACTGGCCATCATCCTGGTGGTGGCCAAGCGTTTCGGCAACGCATCCTCCAAAACCACATCCGAGCTCAAGGGGTAGGCATGGTCACATTCGTTCATTCTCCCGCTCTGCTCATTCCCCTGGCCGTCACCTTTGCGGCCCCCATGGTCATCTGGCTGTTGCGCCGGGACCAGAACATGCGCGAGGGCGTGTCCTTCGCGGCCGCGGCCATGAGCTTCGTGGCCATGGTCTCCTTTGCTCCGGGCGTGTTGTCAGGAAAGATCTACACCTTTACCCTGTTCACCATCCTGCCGGGCATGACCGTGAAGTTCTGCGCAGACGGGCTCGCCCTCATCTTCGGGCTCATCGCCACCTTCCTGTGGTTCCTGGTCACGGCCTACAACATCGGCTACATGCGCTCGCTCAACGAGCACGCCCAGACCCGCTATTACTTCTGCTTCGCCACAGCCATCTTCGGGGCCGTGGGCGTAGCCACCGCCGCCAACATCTTCACCCTCTATCTCTTCTACGAGATCATCTCGGTGTTCACCTACCCCCTGGTGGCTCACCACGAGGATGAAGAGGCTTTCTCCGGCGCGCGCAAATATTTCGTCTACCTCATGGGCACGTCCAAACTCTTCCTGTTGCCGGCCATGATCCTGACCTACGTCCTCTGCGGGACCCTGGACTTCCGCCTGGGCGACCTGGTCACCGGCATTTTCCCGGCGGATGCCAACCCGACCCTGGTGACGCTGACCTACGTCCTCTACGTGGCCGGGCTGGCCAAGGCGGCCATCATGCCGCTGCACAACTGGCTGCCTTCGGCCATGGTGGCCCCCACGCCGGTATCCGCACTGCTGCACGCGGTGGCGGTGGTCAAGGCGGGCGTCTTCTCACTGAGTCGTATCATCCTGTCCGGATTCGGCGTGGAGACCATGGACCGGCTCTTCCTGGGCATCCCCACCGCCTACCTGGCCGCCTTCACCATCGTGGCGGCCTCCATCATCGCCCTGACCAAGGACGACATAAAAGCGCGGCTGGCCTACTCCACGGTGAGCCAGCTCTCCTACGTCATCATCGGCGTGGCCATGCTCACGCCCGTCGCGGTACAGGGCGGACTCATGCATATCGCCCACCATGCGTTTTCCAAGATCACTCTCTTCATGGGCGCAGGGTCCATCTATGTGGCCACGCACATCAAGAAGATCAGCCTCATGAACGGGCTGGGTCGCCGCATGCCCTGGACCTTCGGCGCATTCGCCGTGGCCAGCCTGAGCATGATCGGCGTACCGCCGGTCTGCGGCTTCGTAAGCAAGTGGTACATGGCCCAGGGCGCCGTGGCCATCCACCACTATATACTCCTCTGCGCCCTGCTGGCCTCCACCCTGCTCAACGCGGGCTACTTCGGCCCCATCATCTTCCGGGCCTTCTTCCGCGAACCCGCTCCGGAAGCGGCCATCGAGCAGTACGACGAGGCCCCCCTGGTCATGGTCGCCCCCCTGTGCATCACCGCGGCAATGTCCGTGTTCCTGGGGCTCTATCCTGAGACATTTTTGAACTTCATCAACACGTTCAAGGGATTTTAGATATGGAGACGGGCATGAAGAACAGACTGGGACAATGGTTCGAAGGACAACGGTACAAGGCAGTCCACTGGTTCTGGGGATTCGTCGTGGTTCTGGCCGTACTGCTCATGGCCAACATGTTCCTGCTGCCGCACCATCCGCATTTTGCGGCCGAACACTGGCCGGGTTTCTGGGCCCTGTTCGGGTTCGTTGGCGCGGTGGTGCTGGCATTCGTGCTCAAGAAGATCGTCGCCCCGATGCTGGCCATGGAGGAGGACTGTTATGACCGCGACTAACAGCCTGCTCGCTCACCCGGCCCTGTATTTCCTGGGCGCGTCCCTGCTGGTGCCGCTCGTTCCCACGCGCCTGCTCAAGTGGCTGCTGCCCGTCCCGGCCCTGCTGGCCATCGTTTCGGTGCTCACCATGGACGCGGGCGCGTCCGGCTTCGCCGACTACATCGGCATGGACCTGACCTTTTTCCGAGTGGACGCCCTGTCCACCATTTTCGCCAACGTCTTTGCCGTGCAGGGGCTCATTTCCCTCATCTTCGCCATGCATCTGAAGGACAAGGGCCAACACATGGCCTCCCTGGCCTATGTGGGCGGCGGCTTCGGCTGCGTGTTCGCCGGGGACTACCTGACCCTGTTCATCTTCTGGGAAGTCATGTCCGTGGCCTCCACCATGCTGGTCTGGTCCAACCGCAGCACCCGCTCGGTCAAGGCGGGCTTCCGCTACTTTCTGTTCCATACCCTGGGAGGGCTGTTCCTGCTCGGGGGCATTCTGCTGCGCTACGCCGACTTGGGCACCATGAGCTTCGTGCCCGTTGATCCGTCCGGGGCCATGTACTACGACTGGCTCATCCTGCTGGGATTCTGCGTCAACGCCGCAGTGGTGCCGCTGCACGCCTGGCTGCCCGACGCCTACCCCGAGGCCACGGTCACAGGGGCGGTATTCATGAGCGCCTACACCACCAAAACCGCCGTCTATGTTCTGGCCCGGGCGTTCGCCGGATTCGAAATCCTGGCAGTGGCCGGGGTGATCATGTGCCTGTACGGCGTTTTCTACGCGACCATGGAAAACAATGCGCGACGCATCCTCGGCTATCACATCGTCTCCCAGGTGGGATACATGGTGGCCGGGGTGGGCATAGGAACGGCCATGACCCTGAACGGCGCCTGCGCCCACGCTTACGCGCACATCCTGTACAAGGGCCTCCTGTTCATGTCAGTGGGCTGCCTGTTGCACGCCGCAGGCACCGCCAAGCTCACCGAATTGGGAGGGTTGGTCGGCCGCCTGCCCTGGGTTTTCATCCTCTATGCGGTGGCCGGGGTATCCATTTCGGGCATGCCCTTCTTCAACGGATTCGTCAGCAAGACCATGACCATCGCCGGGGCCGCCGAGGCGCACCGCACCTGGCTGGCGCTGGGCATGGAGTTGGCCGCTGTGGGCACGTTCCTTTCGGTGGGCCTCAAGCTTCCGTACTTCGCCTTCTTCGCCAAGAAGGAAGATCCGGCACGCGAACTCAAGCCAATTCCGACCAACATGTACGTGGCCATGGGCATCGGCGCCGCGCTCTGCCTGATCACCGGCCTGTTCCCGAGCCTGCTCTACGCCCAGCTGCCCTTCCGGGAAGGCGTGACCGCGTACTCGCCCTTCGTGGCCCATGTGGCCGAGGTCTTGGAACACCCCTACGTACCGTATACGGCTTGGCACCTGCTGCAGGCCTTCCTGATCCTGGGCTTCACCGGCCTGGGCTTCGTGGCCATGCGAAAGATTCTCGTCCCCCATGCGCAACGCAACGTGGACTTCGAATATCTCTACATTCTGGGAGGCAGGCTCTTCCTGGCCCTGTTCTCCCGCCCCTTTGCAGCCGTAGACACGATCTGGAGCGGCGTCTACCGCACCCTGGGCCTGCGCGGCCTCATGGGCTCGGCATGGATCTCCTCCATCTTCGACCGCAAGGGAATCGATACGGTGGTGGATGGAACCGCCACCTCGGTACGCTCACTGGGAAAGGGGGCCACCATCATCCAAACCGGCAAGCTGCAGGCCTATGCCTCGGCTGCCATACTGGCCGGCCTGGGCGTCTACGCTCTGGTCTGGCTGCTGTCGTCCTAGGAGTCCGGCATGACGAGCTACCCGGTTCTGACCACATTGATCTTCGTCCCGCTGATCGCCGCATTCTTGCTGTTGGTCCTGCCCATGCAGCAACAAACCGTGCGCCGCTTCACCCTCTGGACTGGCTTCATCGAGATAGCCCTGAGCATCCCGCTCCTGAACCATTTCAACCTCAGTGACGGCGGATTCCAGTTCGTGGAGCACATGCCCTGGGTGCCCCAGTGGGGACTGTCCTATTCCCTGGGTCTGGACGGAATCAGCCTGCTCATGGTTCTCCTGAGCGTCCTGCTGCTGCCGCTCACCGTGCTCTGCTCCTGGACGTACATCGGAAAACGCATCAAGGAATTCCACTTCTGCCTGCTGCTCATGACCAGCGCCTGCGTGGGTGTGTTCGTGGCCATGGACCTGGTGCTCTTCTATGTATTCTGGGAGGCCATGCTCATCCCCATGTACCTGCTCATCGCGGTCTGGGGCGGCCCCGAGAAAAAGTACGCCTCCATCAAGTTCTTTCTGTACACCCTGGCCGGCTCCACCCTGTTGCTGGCGGCCATTGTGGCCCTCTACTACCAAGGCGGCACCTTCTCCATCCCGGACCTGCTGACCCAGCATTTCCCTGAAAACTTCCAGATATGGGTCTTCCTGGCCATGGCCATCGCCTTCGCCATCAAGGTGCCCATGTTCCCGTTCCACACCTGGCTGCCCGCAGCCCACGTGCAGGCGCCGTCCGCAGGCTCCGTGATCCTGGCTTCGGTGCTCCTGAAGATGGGCACCTACGGTTTCCTGCGTTTCTGTCTGCCCATGTGTCCGGACGCCAGCCAGTTCTTCGCCCCGGCCATGATCGCCATCTCCGTGGTCTCCATCATCTACGGCGGCCTGGTGGCCCTCGGACAGAACGACATCAAACGCATCATCGCCTATTCGTCCGTGGCCCACATGGGCTTCGTGACTCTGGGCATCTTCCTTTTCAACCAACAGGGTGCGGAAGGGGCGGTCATGGTCATGCTCAACCACGGCATCGTCACGGGGGCGCTGTTCATGATGGTGGGCGTCATCTATGAACGCAGCCACAGCCGCGAGTTGTTGGAGAACATGGGCTTGGGCAAATACATGCCCGCGTTCATGGGCTTCTTCGGCCTGTTCGCGCTGTCGTCCTTCGGCTTCCCCGGGCTCAACAGCTTCGTGGGCGAGGCCCTGGTGCTCATCGCGGCCTTTGCCGAAAGCACCAAAATCGGCCTGGTGGTCATTCCCGGCGCGCTGCTGGCCGCCGCCTACATGCTGCGTATGGGCATCAAGATGGCCTGGGGCCGCCCGGCTTCGCCCCAGGGCAAGGGCTGGGCCGACCTCAATGTCCGTGAATGGGCCTATCTGCTGCCCATGGCCGTGCTGGTGATCTACATCGGCCTTGCACCGGGCCTGACGCTCAAGGTCATCGGCCCGTCCGTGGACCGCATGCTCCAGCTGTACAAATCCAAGACCGAGCACACGGCGCAAGTTGAACGAAACACAACGCTCAGGCCCGATGTACTGGCCCTGGCCGAGACCCAACCCACAGGAAAAGGGGAGTAGCAATGGGATTCGATATCGCACTCGTCCTGCCTGAACTGGCAATGCTCCTGGTGGTGGCCCTGCTCTTTGCCGCCACGGTCATGACCCGCAAGGACTCGGAATCCTTTGCCGGGGCAGGATGGCTTCCACTCGGCGCACTGGTGGTACTGGCCGTCTCCCTGGCCTCCCTGCACGGAAAAGGCGAACTGTTCAGCGGCACCTACCGCGTGGACATGCTCTCCCAGTTCTTCAAGGCCGCCATCGCCGCAGGGTTCGTATTCACCTCCATGATCGTGAGACGCAACAAGCTGGTACCGGGCAACGATCGGCCCGACTACCTTATGCTCCTGGCGATTTCGGCCTGGGGGCTCATGCTCATGGCCTCGGCCGTGGACCTGATCACCATTTACGTGGCCATGGAAATTTCGTCCTACAGCCTGTACGCGGCCATTCCGCTGCGGGCCCAGGACCGCCACGCCGCCGAGGCGGGCATCAAATACATCATGTTCGGCGCCCTGGCCACGGCCTTGGCGCTGTATGGATATTCCTGGATCCTGGCCGGGCAGCACACCGGCCTGATCATGGAACTGGCAGGCAAGGAATGGAGCTGGGCGCAGTCGCCCATGGCCTGCATCGGTCTGCTCCTGTTCCTGTGCGGCCTGTTCTTCAAGCTGGCGCTGTTCCCGTTCCATTTCTGGTGCCCTGACGTCTACCAGGGAACCAGCAACGAAACAGCGGCCTTCGCGGCCACCATGCCCAAGCTCGGCGCGGCCGCCGTGCTGGTGCGTCTGGCCGCGCTGCTCACGCCGGATCTGGAAATAACCCACGTCATTGCTGCATTCACAGCTGTGTCCATGACGTTGGGCAACCTGAGCGCCCTGACCCAGAAAGACCTCAAGCGCATGCTCGGCTACTCCTCCGTGGCCCATGCCGGATATCTGGGGTTGGGGATCGTCTCGGGAACCGCAGGTGGCCTTGGGGCGGCGGCTTTCTACGCCCTGGTGTACCTGCTCATGAACCTGGCCTGCTTCTGGGTGGTCTGTCAGGTGACGGAAGACGGGAAAAACCCGACCTATTCCAGCCTGAACGGCCTTTACAAACGCAGCCCGATGCTGGCATTCGTGCTGGCCGTGGCCGCCTTCGCCCTGGTGGGCCTGCCGCCCACGGCGGGATTCATGGGCAAACTGTTCCTGCTCACCTCGGCCTGGGGTGCGGGATACCAGTGGCTGGTCATCGTGGCCGTCCTGAACACGGCCATCGCCATCTACTATTACCTCAGCCTCGTGAGACACGCCTACACCGAGGAAGCCGATGAGGCCGAGGTAAGACCCACTCTCGGGGCGGGAACGAAACTGGCCGGAGCAGTCATGGCCGTTTCCATCCTGCTGCTGGGAGTGATGGCAAGTCCCGTTTATCGCCTGGCTGTCCAGGCAGGATCGGGCTTGCTGCCGTAACAATGGAAGAGGAGGAGCTTTATGGCTGATTACGTCATAACTTTCGATCAGGATCGCTGCATCAGCTGCTATGCCTGCGAAACACACTGCACGGCCAAGAACAAGACGCCGGGCGACGCCCGTCTGGGTCAGATGGTGGTGGTTGGTCCGGTCTCCCGGAACAACAGGCCGCGCTACCTGAATATGTACGTGACCTGCTTTCAGTGCGCCAAGCCCTGGTGCGTCCGGGCCTGCCCCACAGGGGCCATGGTCCGGCGCGACGACGGCCTGGTCTACGTGGAAAGCGAATTGTGTGTGGGTTGCAAGGCATGCATGCAGGCGTGCCCATGGCGCATCCCGCAATGGGATGCCTATGAAGGCAAGGCCATCAAATGCGACTATTGTCGCGACCGCCTGGACGAGGGCCAAAAGCCCGCGTGTGTCGAGGCATGCTGCGGGCATGCGCTCGACTACGTGAAGCTGAATGAAGCCTCGGCCAAGGCGCGGCAATCCTATGCGGAAAAGGCTGTTCTGAATGCAAATGACCCCTATGCTGTCTTTGCTGTCACCAAAAAATCTTAACGTATACTTTGAGGAGTAAGAGGATGAGTAAACGGAGTGTAATCATTGTGCTTGCCGCGCTTGCGGCGGTCGTGCTGTTCCAGGAAGCCGCCTTTGCCGGCCGCCTGGCCGACGCCATCGCCGAAGCCACCGCTGCAGGCAAGATCAACCCGGCAGACGCCAAGGGATACCTGGGAATTCCGGGCGGCCCGGAACTGTTCTGGGGCTATGGTCTGCTGTGGGCGATCTGGGTAGGCTGGATATTCTCCACCGTCGGCGCGTTCGGCGGCATCATGGCCGGTGTCGGTCACATCACCATCTACGGCCTGGGCAACTACGCCAAAGGCTTCGGCAAAACCCTGAAGATGAACAAGGTGGTCACCGACTCCATCCGCGTATCCAACCAGTGGCTGGTGGGTTGCTCCGCCGGTCTGTCTTCCTTCAACTACTGGAAGATGGGCCGTCTGGTGGCTCCGCTGGGCATCGCCCTGGCCATCGGCTCCGTGGCCGGTTCCTGGCTCGTGCCCGCCCTGACCGCAGGCAAGATCAGCCTGAAATCGTACATCGGCTACTTCGGCCTGTTCGTGCTCTTCCTGGGCTGCTACCTGTTCTACGACACCACCCCGGCCGCCCAGCGCAGCAAAAAGGCCGCCAAGGAAGCCGCCAAGGCTTTCGAAGCCAGCGTCGCCTCCGGTGAGGAAAGCGCTGAAATGGGCGTGAAGGTCACCTCCTTCAACGTCTCCAAGTGCACCTTCACCTTCTACGGCGTCGAGTTCTCCTTCAACCCGCTGATTCCGGTCTGCGGTGGTTTCGTCATCGCAGCCCTGGCGTCCTTCCTGGGTGTCGGCGGCGGCTTCCTGCTGGTGCCGTTCCTGACCGCAGTCGCCGGTCTGCCCATGTACCTGGTGGCCGGAACCTCCGCCGCCGCGGTATTCATCGGCATGGTCAACTCCATTGCCTCCTACATGCTGCTGCGCGGCACTCCGGTGGAATGGTCCCTGATCGGCGCCGAACTCGTGGGTATCGTCATCGGTTCCCTGATCGGCCCCCGCACTTCCAAATACATCCCGGATGTCTGGCTGAAGCGCCTGTTCATCGTGCTGGCCGCATACGTGGGTATGCGCTACACCCTGAAGGGCTTCTTCGGCATCACCATCTGGCCGTAGGCGAAAAAGCAACAAAGGGGGGCCGCATCGGGCGGTCCCCCTTCCAACCGGAGAAACAATGAACGGACTCAATTCAATATCGGCCTTCCTGGACCCCTATATGGTCTGGGTGTTCCGCCTTCCCGCAGACCCCATCCTGGGCTTTGCCCTGGGGCTGGCGTATGCAGCACTGCTGGCCACCGTCATCGGCGAGCTGTGCATGGCCGGTGCCTACTTCTTCAACAAGGACGCCTTTGCCAAGAGCAACAGCGAGATGGTCAGGCACAACAACATGTCCCTACGCATGCTGGCCCGTAAAAACAAAGCGGGCTTCAAACTGCTGAACAAGGAAGCCAACGACTACTTCGGCAAGAACTTCTTCGCGCGCATCGCCCTGTTCGCCTCTTCCCTCTTCCCTGCCTTTTTCATCATGGGTTGGATCGACATGCGCTACGGCTCGGTGGAATTCCTCCTGCCTTGGCTAGGCAAGGTCGGACCGGGGTTCTTTTTCGTACCCACCTATATTCTGGTCCGCTTCGTCTTTGCCAAGACACAGAAATACCTGCCCGGGTTCAAGACCATCCAGCGCAAAGTCCGCGAAAACGAGACCACGGACGAGGACCTCATGTCCTTCGACGATCTGAACAAGGAAATCCAGGGCCGCAAGCCCGGATTGGACAGCACAGACAGCAAGGTTCCGGACGCGAGCTAGAACAGCTCTTTCCATGGAAAAGAAAAAAAGGACCGGTGCGCCAGCATCGGTCCTTTTTCATTGCCTGACATTGCCAAGCATCCCGCCCTGCGTGTAGGGAGAGGAACGAACGAAAACCTATCGAAAAGGGACCGACCGTGTTCGGTATTGCGAAGTGGACTTTTGCCGGGGCTTCCGGCGCCGGGTACACCATGCGGGTCAAGGGCATGAGGAACGCCCTGCCGTCCGTGCCAGCCGTCTATGTCTGCGCCTACCTGCACCCCAAAGGCCATCTGGCCGGCCATGTGGCCGAGCCGGTCTTTATCGGCGCCACCGACGACCTTGCCGCAACAATGCAGGACCATCCGGCCGTGGAATGTCTGCGCTATGAATGTGCGAACTGTGTATGCTGGCTGGAGTGCGACGCCTCCGACGAGCGCCAACGCATTGTCGACGACCTCGAAAAGGTCCACCCCGCCAAGTGCTGAACTGACGCCCGCAGCATTCAGCCTGCACGCTCCCGGCCCGCAAACGAAATCACACACTCATTTTCTTGAGCTTTTCACGCAAAGTCTTCCTGTTGATGCCCAGAATCTCGGCGGCGCGGGTCTTGTTGTTCCCCACCATGGACAGCACGTTCATGATGTGCTCGAACTCAACCTCGGCCAGTGTGCGGTCCAAACCACCCTCCTTGGGCAGACTGAAGCGCATGGACTCGGGCAGATCGGAAATCTCCACCCTGTCGTGATCCAGGATGACCACCAGCCGCTGGATAAGGTTTTCCAACTCCCGAATGTTTCCGGGCCAGGAATAGCGTCGCAGAGCCTGAAGGGCCTCGTCCCCCATGTCCGGAGTGGGCCGTTGCATGGCCTTGGAGAACTTGGCCAGAAAATGGGTGATCAACTCCAAAAGGTCGTCTCCGCGCTGGGCCAGGCTGGGCAGGGGAATATCCACCACGTTGATGCGGTAGAAAAGATCCTCGCGAAAAGAGCCCTCCTCCACCAACTGTTTGAGGTCCTTGTGGGTGGCGGCCAGGATGCGGGTGTCCACCTTGTGCACCTGGCTGGACCCCACCTTGCAGAACTCCTTGGACTGGATGACGCGCAGGATCTTGGCCTGCATGTTGGGGCTGGCGTCGCCTATCTCGTCCAGAAAAATTGAGCCGCCGTGGGCTATTTCGAAGAACCCGGCCCGGGACTCCTTCGCCCCGGTGAACGCGCCCTTGACGTGGCCGAAAAGTTCGCTCTCCACCAGACTGTCCGGGATGGCAGTGCAGTTCACGGGCACGAACGGAGCCGCCCGGCGGTCGCTGTTGTAATGCACGGCGCGGGCCACCAGTTCCTTGCCCGTGCCGGATTCGCCCGAGATGAGCACATTGGCGCTGGAAGCCGCAGCCTTGCCGATACGCCGATAGACTCGTTCCATCTCCGGGGAGGAGCCGATGATGCCAAACTGACCCACGGGCGTGCCCGGGCTGCTGAGCACCCTGCGCCGGGAACAGCGCTCCAAGGCCCGTTCCACGGCCGAAAGCAGTTCCTCGGTGGTGAACGGTTTGGGCAGGTATTCTCCGGCTCCGTCCCTGATGGCGGCCACGGCCCCGGAAATGGATGGATAGCCGGTAATCATCATGATTTCCACGTCGCGATGGTTCTCTCGAATATGCTTGATGAGGTCCAGCCCCGAAGCCTGGGGCATGCGGTAGTCGGTGATGACCAGATCGAAGTCGACCTCCTCCAGCAGCGGCAGGGCCTCGGCCACCTGTTGGCTGGTGAAGACGTCGTAGCCGCCGGCCTGAAGATTGCGCCTGAGCACTTCCAGAGTGCTCTTGCTGTCGTCCACGGCAAGAATCCGAATGGCGTCGCTCATGATTCAACACTCTCACTGTTCCGCTGGCAGGGAAAGGCCACTTCCACGCGGGTTCCCTTGCCGGGTTCGCTGTGCACCTGGATGAAACCGCCATGGGCCTCCACAATGCCGTGGACCACGGACAACCCCAGTCCCGTGCCCTTGTCCACGTCCTTGGTGGTGAAAAACGGGGTGAAAATCTGTTTAAGCTGTTCCGGCGGGATGCCCGTGCCCGTGTCCTCCACCAGAATGTAGGCGTCGTTCTTGTGATTCAGGGTGGTGATGGTCAGCACGCCGCCGTCTTCCATGGCCTGAATGGAGTTGGCCACCAAATTGACCATGACCTGCTTGATGTGCTGCGGGTCCACGTTCACCTCTGACAAACTTCCGTCGTATCTGGTGACGATCTCGATGCCGCTGCGTTTGGCATTGACCTCGGTGATGCGCAGGGACTGTTCGATGATCTCGTTCAGGTCCGCTGGCTCCACCTGAGGCGGAAGCTTGCGGCTGAAGAACATGAGCTTGCGGATCACCTCCCGGGCATGCAGCGAGGAGTCCACGATGCTGGTCAGGTCGGACACCACCTGTTCGGGCAAGTCCCGGGTGTGTAAGGCCAACTGGGCGAAACCCAGGATATTGGCCAGGGGTTCGTTGATCTCGTGGGCCACACCCGCCGAAAACTGACCGATCTTGGCCAGCCGGTCCGCCTGCCGAAGCAATTGTTCCAGGCGCTCCCTTGCAAGCCTGGTCTCTCGTTTGAAGACCACCATGGCCACCAGTTGGGCGGCTGTGGCCAGGAGGTTGCGCTCGTCCTCCAAAAAAATCTTCCTGCGGAAGCCAGCCTTTCGTCCCTCCACCGCGATCGAGAGAAGGCCGCGCCGCTTGCCGCCCACCATGACGGGCTCTTCGAGGAAAAATTCCGAGGGAGCGTACCCGGCTGTCCGCCACGTCTCGTCGTCCACGGTCAGCCGCACATGGGTGCGGCCGGGCCGCTGGAATCCCGAGGGCAGCAGTTCCACCACCTTGGGCAAAATTTCATCCAGGGGGGACCGGGTGTCGCTGACCAGCACGCTGATGTCGAACAGGCACTTGAGCTCCTTGTTGCGCTCCAGCAAAGCGGACCGTTCACGCAGGAGCCCATTCTGACGCAACATGTGCTCGGTGACGTCCTTGCCCACACACAGGATGCTGACCACGTCGCCGGCCGTATCGCTCAGGGCCTTGAGGTTCCAGTCGATGTAGACCCTGTCGCCGTCCCGAGCCTTGATGGAGCCGGAAAGGGAGGAAATGCCCTGCCGGCCGGCCATGGACAGGACCGTCCGCCGGGATTGCTCGCGCTGCTCTTCCTCGATGAACGCTTCGAACCAGTCCCTGCCTGCCAACTCCCGGAAAGTATAGCCTGTCAGGGATTCCAGCAGAGTGTTGCCGTGAATGATGCTCCCGTCCAGGTCCAAGGTAACCACAATGCCGTGGCTGAGTTGCATGACCGTATCGTAGTAGTCCTGAAGATTCATCGTCCTGACCTCACTCGAGAAAATAGAGGGAAAATCGATATGAGTAAACCGATTCCGGAAGGAAAAGACACCCCGCGAAAAATGGTGGAGCGTCTCCCTTCGACAGGGGATAAGGGATGATGTTCGGTTCGCGCCTTTGAAAGACGCGAACCGAACACGATCACATGCAGTCCATCGGCTGCTCCTAATGGCTCAACCTCAGCCCCCATCCTTCGAAAACGAAGAGGATGGCGAACCCGTACCAGAGAGTATAAATCACATAAAAGGCCAGCGAGAAAATGATCAGGCCGATCTCATCCATGATATCCACCGCTTCCACTTCGTAATAGTTGTACGCGGTTTCCACGGCCTTCTTCTGCACCGAGGAAGTCAGCTTGGCGGCCTCGAACTCCTTCTGCTTCTTGAGCGCCTTGTCCATGAGCTTCAGGCTGGACCACCAATTGTACATGGTCCTGCGGGGTTCCACCCCGTACTTGGCGTCCATGGCTCCACCCGCGTTGTGATACATGAGATCCGCGTCGACCAGGGCCGCTCCCAGTATGGCGTTCAGGGAGCCCGCCACCTCCAGGGTTCTGCCGTCCCGACGTACTTCCGCACCCGCCGTGGCGAAAAGTTCCACAGACTGGGCGGCTTCGATCCCGGTTTGGTACCGCAGCTCAAGTTCCACGCTCCGGACCGTCATCTTGTCCACGTCGGACCGTATGGCCGGAATGTAATAGACCGATCCCTTGGAAATGGTGTTGTACAGGTGGTCCAGAAAAGCCATGGCGTTCCTGCCGTGGAAGACGGGCTGGAACAGGGCGACAAGGACCACGGCAAACAGGACGAGCAGCACGACGCCGCCGGTAAACTCCTTCTTGTTGGCGATCATGTTAGAGCACCTCCTGCTTCAGTACGGGGATATTTTTCAAAAAGGTTCCGATGACCCAGACCGAAAATCCGCCGATGACGATGAAGAACGCCCAGATGCCGATGTCGTTGAGAATCGACCCGAGCGCCGGCGAGACGGGAATGACTCCCATTTCCCCCAGCTTGCCCGGCAGGGCGAAGATGCGGTTCATGAAACCGGCCAGCACGGCCATGGCGTAGAAGCCCCGGATGGTGATGCCGGGCACCACCTTGGTTACCAGCGCCCCCATCTGGATACCCAACAGAGACCCCACCAGCATGCCCATGGCCAGGGTATAGAAGATGAAGCCGTAGATGGCGTACTGGGAGATGGACGCAAAGCCCGCCGTGAAAACGATCTGAAAGATATCGGTGCCCACGGTGGTCATGGAGGACACACCCAACACATACACGAAGATCGGGAAGGTCAGAAAGCCGCCTCCGACGCCCATGATGCCCGCAGCCATGCCCACCAGTGCTCCGGAGAGCACCAGGAAGACCCAGGATATGCGGCGCCCGCCCGGAGTCAGGTCCTGGTCGAAGCCGACCATGGGCGGAATGTTCATGGCCTGCAGGGTCTTGGCGATGCCGCCCAATTCCGCCCCCTCACTCTTTCCGCCATGGCCACATGCGTTGTTTTCGGCTCTGCGGCAGCGCAGGAAGTCGAGCAGGGCGTACGTGCCCAGAAACCCGAGCATAAGTGAATAAACCGTGGTGATGAAGGCGTCGCTGAGCACCGGATTGATCTGATAGAGCACACGGTTGAGCACGCCGCCCGCCGTGGCGCCCATAACGGCCCCCACCAGAAAGACCATGGCCAGGGCCACCGAGACATTGCCGAGTTTGCGATGGATGACGCTGCCCATGATCGCCTTGGCGAATATGTGGAACAGGTCGGTGCCCACGGCAAGTATGCCTTTGATGCCCGCGCTCATGAGAGCCGGAGCAATGATGAATCCGCCGCCGGCGCCGATACAGCCGGTGATGAGCCCCGCCCCTATGCCGATGGCGATGGAGACCATGAAGATTCCCAAGCTGTAGAAGGCCGGGCTATAGGCCTTCTTCCCTCCCAGCAGATCCGGCAGCGCCGGGGCGATTTCATCTGCGAACGCCAACCCGCCGATCACCACAGGGATAAGCAGAAGACCGATCAGCATGATCCGCTTCCTGCTGCCCAGAATGCTCCTGGCGTTGTCGATTTCCCACTGGGCCATGATTCCGGCCCCGACCGTCATGAACTTTCCCCATCTCTTGAAAAAACTCATGGTATCCTCACTCATGTTAAGATTTTTCAGGCCGGGCCTCCCCGGCCAACGTGTTTTTGCGCTTTGCCGCCCTCTGTATGGTGTCGACAAGTTCCTCCACCGCCACGGGCTTGATCAGGTAGCTGAAGGCTCCCATGCCCAGGCAGGAGATGACGATGTTCGACTCCACATGGGCCGTGAGCATCACGACTCCAACGTGGGGGTAAAGCTGCTTGATTTCACCAAGTGTGTTGACTCCGTCGCCTCCCGGCATCCTGATGTCGAGCAGAACCACATCCATTTCCATGTTCCCGAGAACTCCCAATGCTTCAGCGGCACTGGAAGCCCGTACGACGTTCAGCCCCTGCCTGGTCAAACGCTTGGCCAGGGGCGCCGTGAAATCGACCTCGTCATCCACCAGAAGTACTCTGATCGCGGTCATGATTCACTCCTCCCGCCTGCTCACCTGCAAGGCCCTGGTCACGAGTTGGTCAAAGTCCATGGGCTTGGACAAATAGTCTGCCGCACCGTTCTTCATGCTCAGATCCGCCGCGGCCTCACAACCGTGTCCGGTAAGCATGAGCACCGGCATCCCGGGGTCCAACATCTTGAATATCCTCAGTATTTCTATACCATCCATTCCTTCCAACTTCAGGTCCACAATAGCCAGGTCAAAGCTGTTCCCACGCATGAGCCGCAGCGCCTGCTCGCCGTTGAACGCGGCGGCGGCTTCCATGCCGCGTCGTCGCATCCGCTTGACCAGCACATCCGCAAACTCCTGTTCGTCATCCACGATGATCAGCCTGATCCTGTCGCCATTGTTCATCGGTGTGCCTCCGCCTCGAACCGGCCTAAACCCTGCTGCAGGCGATCCCATGAATACGCAGCTCCGAGGCCTGTCTCTCGAGCCGCCGCTTCCGGGAAACGGCAGCCTGGATCCTGGACGTCAATTCCTCAAGGTCGCACGGCTTCATCAAATAATCGTACGCACCGCTGCGCATCCCTTCGATGGCGGACTCCACCGTGGCGTATCCGGTGAGCATGATTACTTCCACCAGAGCGTGTTCCCGCCTGATGTCCTTGAGCACGCTCAACCCGTCCCGCACCGGCATTTTCATATCCAGGACCACCACATCGATGCCCGGACGGCTGTCCAACCGCTGCAGGGCCGACTCTCCGTCGCAGGCCTTGTGAACTTCCATGTTCCGTTTGGAAAGGCGCTTGGCCAGGGCTTCAATGAACCCTGCCTCGTCGTCCACCAGCAAAATGACGGCATCAGTCATATCGAACCTCCTTGCTTTGCTCTCCGCGCCGGGCCGGGAAGCCGAACGGCAGCCGGATGGTGAACCGGGCGCCTTTGCCCACTGCGCTTTCCACATCGATTTCTCCACCCATGCGATGGATGATCCCGAAACAGATGGACAGGCCGAGCCCGCTACCCTTGCCTACGGGCTTGGTGGTGAAAAAAGGATCGAAGATGCGGCTCAGATTGGACGCGGGAATGCCCGGCCCTGTATCCTGCACCCTGATAGCGGCGCACTGACCGTCCGCGCGGCAGGCGATGGTCAGAATGCCGCCCTCGGGCTCCATGGCCTGGATGGCGTTGTTGACCAGATTCAGGAAAACCTGCTGTAGTTCGGAGACCGAAGCGCACACCTTGGGCATGGCCCGCTCCAGGTCCAGTTCAAAGGAAACCTTGGCGAAACGGGCCTGCTGCATGGACAGGGTGACCACCTCCTCAATGAGCGGAACCAAGGCCACGTCCGACACTTTGGAATCGGCTTGGCGGGCAAAACTGAGCAGCTTGTGGGTGATGTCCCGACAGCGTTCGCCCTGGGTACGCACCTGGCCGAGAGCACGGGCCACCTCATTGCCGCAGGACAGTTCCTTTTTCTCATCTTCGAGCAGGTCGCCCACCCAACCCGCCTCCTCGATCATGATGGCGACGGGATTGTTGATCTCGTGGGCTATGCCGGCGGCCAGTTCACCGATGGAGGCCAGCTTGCCCGACTCCACCACCTGCCGATTCATGAGTTCGGTCTCGCGATCCATGAGCCTGAAACGAGCCACCAGCTTACGCGATATGAAAACAGCCATGGCCACGATGCTCAGCCCTCCGAGGAGAAAAATGACCAGCGTGAAGAATTCGCTCCGGATCATGGGAGAAAAGGCATCGTCCCAGTTCTGCTGGTAGACCAGCATCCAGTCGCCGCTCTTGAGGGGGGAGGAAACTGTTATGTAGGTCTCGCCGTCACTCCCCCTGGAACGTGAGACGGAAACGCCCTCCGCCTCGGAGTGCACCGGAATGGCCGCCACCGGAGTAAGCGCAAACGCTCTTGCACGGCTGGCCGGAGGTCTGGTCTGGAACACATCGTCCCGGTTCAGGATGTAGGCATAGCCGGTCTCGCCGATGCGGATATTCTCCACAAGATTGTCGAAGGCCAGAAAATCGATGGTGGCGCGAAGCGTCCACTGCGAGCCGTCCGTGTGGTTGTTGATTGCGATGATGAAGTGCGGGGACTTGCGCAAGCCCAGAAACACGTCGCTGATGGCTGTAATATGGTCCCTGGACTCCAGAAACCAGGGCGCGTTGGAGTAGTCGGCGCCGAGCAGGTCATACGGTCCGGCATAGGCCACCTGCCGGCCTGACTCGTCGATTACCCCGAGGTCCACGAAAATGCGGCCGTACTGCTGCTGCATCTGGCGCAAAGTGCGGTCCAGGAATGCGGCGTCAGTGAGTTGCCCGTAGGCGAAGGCCTTGTTCAGAAACTGGATCTCGGCGAGCTTTTCCCGCAAAAAGGTGTCGATGCCTTCCTTGTGTTTGTCCACCACCTCCACCAGATGGGCATAGACCTTCTCATGATAGATGGAACGGAACTGATCGAAAATCAGCCCGCCCACCAGGATGAGCGGCGCAAAAGACACTGATATCACAGTCAGGGTGATGTTTCTCGTCAGTTTGTCATAGGATGGGGTTTTCCGAACCGGCATCATTGTTTCCCTTTGGCCGGGCGGGGTGAAAAATGCCCGGACCTCAACGTCCTTGCTTCTCCTTGAGCAAGCCGTGTGCCACGGAAAAACAGACGCCCCCCTCAGCCTGTGAATCAATATCTATTTGAAATTTATAACTTTATAATCGACAATTGGTGAAATCCGGCTCAAGCGGCGGTGGGGCGTTTTACATCGGATTTCAGCATTGATCGTAGGTGAATCCTGGCCAAATCGGTACATTTTACCCCGGTGATACAAAATGTCCCCCCGGAGAAACCCAAGGACTGCATCCCCGCATGGTCGAGATGTTTTGCATCAGAAAAAATAGAGGTGGGGCAAAATGTATCACCAGAAGATAATCCATAAGAAAAACTGTTTTTTCTGCCCGCGAAAAAAACAAATAAACTTTTTTTAAACGCATACGACAAAAAAAAGGCCGGGAAATACCCGGCCCCGCATGTTCTCAAGTCTGGTTGCGGCTACTGTACTTTGGCAACGACCTTCTCGCTCCAGTCCGTCACTTCATCCTCATCCGGATCGCCGTCAATCTTCAAGGAATCCAAAATGATGTCGGCACCGAGCTGTTCGGACTTCTGCTCAATGGCGTCAACAGCCCCGCAAAAATGGGTGTAGGAGGAATCGCCGCACCCGAACACGGCCACCTTCTTGCCTTTGAGTCCGGCGTTTTCCAGGTCGTCATACAGCGGTATGAAATCATCCTGGAGTTCAATCTCTTCCTCGCCCCAGGTGGAGCACCCGAACAGGATTACATCATACCCGTTGCTCAACCCGGAAGCAGTGACGTCGGCGGAATCGCGAATCACGGCCTCTATCCCGTTCCTTTCCAGGACCTTGGCTATGCTGTCGGAAACGCTTTCGGTGTTGCCCGTGGTGGAGCCGTATACGATCAAAGCTTTGGACATGGTATTCTCCTTAAAAAGTTTGAGAGTGTCTGTTTTCGTATTTAATTGATATTGAAAATCAAAGTCAAGCACTGAAAATACAAGTATGAACAAAAATTAACCGGCCATCCCGAAAAGAGAATCAAGTGTCTGGAATTAAACGCCGGAGAATGATAACCAATGCACATGATTCATTGGGTCTACGACAAACGGTGGTTACTCATCACCCTGCTGCTGGGAGCGCTGCTCCTCTTCCTGCCCGTACCGGCCGGGCTGGCCTCCGCTGGCTGGAAAGTGCTGGTCATGACCATTTGCGCCACGGTGCTGTTCATCACGGAACCCGTGCCCCTGCCTTCGGTGGCCCTGCTCATCATCCTGGGCCAGGTCTTTCTGCTGGGCCTGGAGTCCTCCGCAGTTGCGTCGAGTCTCATGAAGGACTCGGTGTTGTTCATCATGGGCTCGCTCATGCTGGCCGTGGCCCTGGTCAAGCAGCAGTTGGACAAACGCCTGGCCCTGGTCATCGTGGCCCTGACCGGCGCCAACGTCTATCGCATCGCCCTGGGGCTTTCCGTCTTTTCCGGCCTGCTGGCATCCTTCGTGGGCGAGCATACGGTGGCGGCCATGATGCTTCCCGTGGCACTGACCCTGGTTCATCTTTCGGAAAAGGACGAGGAACGCCGCCGCAAGCTGGCCATACTCTTCCTGTTCTCCATTTCCTATGCCTGCAGCATGGCCGGTATCGGCACTCCTTCGGGCGGTGCGCGCAACGCCATCATGATCGACTACTGGAAGGACTTCTTCGTGGACCCGGCCAACCCGGCCACGGACATTTACAATGTGAGCTACACCACATGGATGTTCTTCTCCTACCCCATCTTTCTGGTGCAGATCCCGTTCATGCACTTCATTCTGAAAAGAACCTGCCCCGTCCCCAAGGAGCACATTTTCCACGCGGTGCGCCAATTGCGCGTGCAGGTGGGAAGGGAGGGATCCATGCGGGGCCGCCATTACGTGGCCATCGGCCTGTTCCTGTGCACGCTCTTTGCCTGGATATTCTTTTCCTCCGAGGTTGGGATGGGCACCATCGCCCTGGCCGGGGCCGCAGCTTTCATGCTGACCGGACTGGTACGTTGGCAGGACCTCAACGCGGGCGTAAACTGGGGAGTGGTGCTGCTTTACGGTACAGCCATCTCTCTGGGCCAACAGATGCGTGAAACCGGAGCGGCCGCATGGGTGGCCGCAAAATCCCTGGAACTACTCTCCCCCATGGGCATGGGCGCGGGAACCGGGCTGCTTGTGGCCATCATGCTCCTGACCACGCTGCTGACCAATACCATGTCCAATGGCGCGGCCGTGGCCGTGCTCGGTCCGGTGGTCCTGAGCATCGCCCTTGAGGCCGGCCTCAACCCGCTGGCCGCTGGGTTTGTCACTGCCCTGGCCTCATCATTCGCCTATTTCACGGTCATAGGAACCCCGGCCAGCACCATCGTGCATTCCTCGGGTTACCTGCGACCCGAGGACTTCCTGCGAATCGGCTGGAGGCTGGCGCTCATGTCCTTCGCGGTGCTCATCCTGTTCGCAACCTTCTACTGGCCCCTGCTCGGTGCCTGAGAAAACGCCATGACAAAAAGACTCAACATACTCGTCAGCATCGGCGGCGGCCCGGAAGCATACACGGCCCTGGCCTTTGCCGCCCTGCTCAGCCACAGGCAATGCGCTGAAACCCACTTCCTGACCATCCGCGAACCGGACAACGGCCTGCGGTCCGGAGGGATGGAGCTGCGCGTGGCCCGCGAACAAGTCTTGGGGTGGGGGCTGGAGTTGCCGGGCATGCGGCGGCTCAAAAAGGCGCGGGACATCTTTGCCGAGCTGGGGGAGATCACCGGCGACAGCCCGGAGGAATGGGAATACCGAGCGCTCTCCGGCGACCCGGCGGGCGAGTACGTGGTTACCTGCAAGACTCCCTGCGGCGGCTCGGTTCACCTGCACCTGCGCACCGGCACGGACGTGGCCGGTCTGGTGGTGGACGAATGCGAGCGGGAAAACGTATCCATAGCCATTGTCGGCGCGCCCAGCGAGGCGCCTTCCGGATTGCAGCGGCTGGTAAAAGGCCAGCCCCTGGCCTACCGCATTGCATCCCGCGCCCAGTGCCCGGTGATCATCGCCCGTAAGCTGGAAGCCAGCCACGGCTTCCTGGCCGTGCTGGACGACTCGGACAATTCCCTCATGCAGTTCGAACTGCTGGCCCATATGGCCGAGGCCTGCAATACGCCGCTCACCGTGGCTTCCATGGCCGGTCCCAAGGTATTGGATGCGGCATGCAGAAGCCTGCCAGAGGAATGCGCCTCCCTGGAACGCAGCATGGAGATAGATCCGGTAGCCGACACCATCATCAAAGCGGGAAAGGCTTACTCCCTGCTGGCCATTCCTGCCCAGGAGGGCCGCTTCCGGGGCAGTCTGGCCGCTCAGGTGGCCGAAGGCTCGATCAATTCAGTGATGGTCATGCGTTAGTCGCCAAGTCACTTACAAAGACCCGGACATACCCCGGAAAAACACCGCTGTAACCTTCCCCTGCGGCGGCGCGTCGTTATAAACAGCTAGTGATAAATTTTTCATGCCGCCCGTCATCGGACGCGCTTGCTCTCTTTTCAGGGGAAGACCCATGGATAAAACCCGCTTCGTCATCATAGGCGGCGCCCACTCCGGCTCCACCTTGCTCAAGAACCTGCTCAAGACCCATCCGAACATCATCTCCTATGGGGAATTGCTCAATCCATCGAAAATCCGTTGGGACTACAGCCAGTTCAACAAAGAACTCAACAGCTTCGCCATCCACCAATTCCGAAAAAGAGAAACCGTCGATTTCATGAATCTGGCGTATAATCCCACCCTGTCCAGCGATGTTCATTGCATCGGCTTCGAATCACGATATTCCCACTACGAAGATCCGGACGGATTTCCGCAGGCGCTTCAGTTCCTTTTAAATGACTCGTCCATAAAATTGATCCACATCAAACAGGAAATCCCTTTCAACGCCTGCCGCTCATGCCACAGCTCCCCCATGAAATCCGGTGGTGGCATGCCCGCTCCCGAGCCCTGCATCAAGTCCATACGCGACCTCCTGGAGCAACAGGAAAAATTCGACCGCCTGTTCGCCGGCAGAGAGTCCATCGATATCACCTATGAAAACCTGATGAGCAACACCGTGCTGACGACGAAACGGGTGCTGGACTTCCTCGACGTCCGGTACACCCCTTTCCGCCTCGACACGCACCAAAAGGAAGTGGAAAACATCGGCCGGGTGTTCACCGACCACGGCGAAATGGGGCATTTGTTTTCCCCGAGTGGTCTCGGATTCTTTGCTGAGAACTAACTCTTCTTCCGACGCCTTGCTCCTCGGTCGGATACGAGGTGGCTGACGGCCGGCCCTTTTCCCGTCACACCGCAGCCAATGAGGGGCATAAGAAAAACTCCGATTTTCACCGGAGTTTTTTCATGTTCTCAGGAGGAAAGGCCTTTCCCGCGCACGGGAGCAGGCTCTTGTTACGGAAAGCTCAGGTCCACGACAAATTCGTCCGGCCGCTCGACAATCTCCATATTCCAACCGATGCGCCGTACCAGCTGGGAAGTCAACTGCAACCCGAGGCCGTAACACTCGGTATCTCCCTCGTGTGCGTAAGGCCGCACCGTGTTGGCAAGATGCACCCGTCCCTCTTCCAGGCTGATCAGGATTTCGCCTTCGTAGGTATGCTGAAAGGCGTTGCGGATCACATTGCTCAAGATGATATGGGCCACGATTCTCGGAGCGTTCACACCGATGGCCGGCAGCACGGTTTTCAAGGAAATTCCCTTGCCCACCAGCAGATAGGCGTTTTCATCCAGGACGTCCGAAATCAAACAATCCAGGGCAATGGTCTCAACCTGAAGCGGCAGTTTTTCCTCGCGGCTGACCCAGAGCAGGGCTGTGGTCAGATGCCTCATGTTCTTGACCGCTTTGTCCATGCGCCCATACGAGGCCTTGAAACGGTCTATATCCCGGATGCCAAGGCACTCCAGCAACTCCAGATTGTTTTGCATGATGGCGATGGGCGTGCGCAGCTCGTGGCTGGCGAATTTCTGAAACCGCTTTTCACGCTCAACTCCTTCCCCGAGGCGCCTGAGAGTGCTCCGAAACAGGTCGGCCATCTCATTGAGTTCCTGGTACTTGAACTCGATATCGGAGCTGTCTAGGGTCTCCATGTCCAGACCGACGGCCCACTTGCGCAGATCTTCCACGGGCTGGGCCACGCGGCGCAGGATGAACACGGCCAGGGCGATGACCAGAGCTATGGAAATGAGACCCACGATGATGGGCGAGTAGAGATGGTAGGTGTGGTAGCGCCAAACAGTCTGTTTCGACAACTCTTCAATTCGGCGATGAAGCAGGAAGTAGAGAATCTTTCCGTCGGACCGCTTGAACGTATAAAGGTAATAAAATTCATTGTCGGTGTGTCCCTTGACGAAAGAATCCGGCAGCAGCCTCTTCTCGGGATGACTGCTGCGCACCAGATCCGGCAACGCGACGTAATCGGTGTAGACATTGATGCGTGCCGGTTGCGGCAAGGGCGTCTCCGGATCATTCCGGAACTGCTCATCATAGGCTTGGGCCTCGTCCTTGAGACGGAACTCCGTGGAGATGTTCAGCCCCCGGGTCATGTAGAAGCTCAGCAGAATGGAATAACTGACGATGAGCAGACCGCTGGTCGCCACGATGAACAGGATGACGGCCCGCCTGAGGCTGATGCTACGCTTCATTCTCCTCCACCCTCAGGGCGAACCCCACTCCCGGCACGGTGTGGATCAGGGGAATGTCGAAGGGCCTGTCCACCTTCTGCCTCAATTTGTGCATGTGCACCTTGAGGGCGTTGGTCTCCGGCAAGTCTTCGCCCCAAACGGCGCGCATCATCTCCTCGCGCTGGGCCACGCCGGGACTGGCCTTGGCCAGGTATTCCAGCAGGGACCATTCCTTGGGCGCCAGACTCAGGAGGATGCCGTGCCTGTGCGCCTTCCTGGTCTCCGTATCGATCTCCAGATCCGCCACCACGTACTTCCTGGGCTGACTGCTGCGCCGTTTGGCCAGGGCCTTGACCCGAAACAAAAGCTCCTTGAGGGCGAAGGGCTTCACCAGATAGTCGTCCGTACCCGCGGTAAATCCCGCGATCTTGTCGTCCAGGGTATCCCGGGCCGTGAGCATGAGCACCGGCACGTCCAGGCCTTCGCGGCGGATGGCCTCGCATACGCCGAAGCCGTCCAGTCTGGGCAACATGATGTCCAGCAGCAGGACGTCGTAGTTGTTGCGCCGCGCCAATTCCACCCCGTGCAACCCGTTGGACGCATGATCGCAGGTGATGTGCTCAAGTTCCAGATACTCGACAAGGGAGGCGGCAAGATCAAGATCGTCTTCCACCAAAAGTACATGCAGGTTCATAGCTCCACCTCGAAATGGACGCGCCGGGCCGCTTCCGCAGCGCTGCCCCACTATACCGATCATGGCCGGAATCCACAAAGTTTTGCGGCTTCCGGCCATGAATCATATTTTACTCACTGTATCTTCAGGCCTTTTCGGTCGCAGGCCTGGTCTTGGGCGCCTCGCCCCTCTTCCGGGTGAAACGCCTCGCGATGGAAAGCACCCAGACAAAGAGAATCGGGACGAAGAGGATGCCCAGCAGGGTTGCGCTGAGCATGCCGCCGATGACGCCCGTACCGATGGCCCGCTGACTGGCGGCCCCGGCCCCGGAGGCGACGGCAAGGGGAATGACGCCCAGGATAAAGGCCATGGAAGTCATGACGATAGGCCGGAAACGGAGTCGGGCGCTGCGGATGGCCGCCTCTTTGAGCCCGACTCCTTCAGCGTACAGATCCTTGGCGAATTCCACGATCAGGATGGCGTTCTTGGCCGCCAGACCGATGATGGTGATGAGCCCGACCTTGAAATACACGTCGTTGCTCATGCCCATCACGGTCACTGCCGCCACCGCACCCAACGCGCCGATGGGCACGATGAGCATGACCGAAAGCGGAATGGACCAGCTTTCATACAGGGCCACCAGGAGCAGGAAAACCACGAGAAGGGCCAGGGAAAAAAGCAGGGGAGCCTGGGTGCCGGCAGCCTTTTCCTGATAGGAAAGCCCGGTCCATTCATAACCGATGCCCTGGGGCAGATCCTGCATGATGCGCTCCATCTCGGCCATGGCCTCGCCCGAGCTGTAGCCCGGGGCCGAGTCACCCGCTATCTTGCAGGCGGTATAGCCGTTGTAGCGGGCTATATCCACAGGCCCGGTCTCCCAGGACGTCTTGATCAACGCGGTCAGAGGAACCTGCTCGCCGCTGGAGTTGGGCACGTAGAGGTCCTTGAGGCTGTCCGGAGTCTGGCGGCTCTCGGCGCTGGCCTGCACCACCACGCGCTGCACACGGCCGTTGTTGACGAAGTCGTTGATCATGCTGGAGCCGAAGGCGCTGGAGAGCACGGTGTTGATGTCGCTGAAGCTGACTCCAAGGGTCTCGGCCTTTTCACGATCGATTTCCACCTTGAGCTCCGGAGCGTCCGGGAGACTGTCGAGCCTTGCATAGGCCAGCACGGGAGAGGCGTTGGCTTTTTGCAACACCATTCCCATGGCCTGATTCAGGACCTTTCTGCCGAGTCCGGCGCGGTCCTGCAGCCGCAGGGAAAAACCGCCGGTGGAGCCCAGGCCGTTCACAGGCGGCGGGTTCACGGCGAACATCATGCCGTCCTTGTTGCCCGAGAAGTGAATGTTGGCGGCCAGGGCTTCATCGGAAACGGATTCTCCCGTGCCGCGCTCGGACCAGTCCTTGAATTCGGTGAACGCCATGGCGGCGTTCTGACCGGTGCCCGAAAAGCTGAAGCCCACAACCGAGATGATGTTCTGAATGGCGGGACGGGACAGCAGATAGTTTTCCATTCCCCGGACCACATTCAGGGTACGCGAATACGTGGCCCCCGAAGGCAGCTGCGCGCTGACGAACATGGTTCCCTGGTCTTCGGTGGGCACGAATGCCTCGGGCAGACGCAGGTACATGAAGCCAAGGATACCGATGATGGCCACATAGATGAGCATGAATCGCCCGGTGCGGTTCACCAGGCGGACCGTAGTGCTCTCATAACGGGCGCTCAGGCGGTTGAACAGCCGGTTGAACCAGCCGAAGAAACCTTTCTTTTCCTCATGGTGACCCTTGGCCACAGGCTTGAGGATGGTGGCGCACAGGGCCGGGGTCATGGTCAGAGCCAGAAAGCCGGAAATGAGAATGGACACGGCCACGGACATGGAGAACTGACGGTAGATGACACCCACGGAGCCGCTCATGAAGGCCAGAGGCAGAAACACGGTGGCAAGCACCAGGGTGATGCCCACGATTGCCCCGGAAATCTGCTTCATGGCCTTGATGGTGGCCTCTCGGGGCGGCAGCCCTTCTTCGGACATGATCCGCTCCACGTTCTCCACCACGACGATTGCGTCGTCCACCAAAATACCGATGGCCAGCACCATTCCGAACATGGTCATCATGTTCACTGAAAACCCGACGACCGACATGACCGTGAAAGTCCCCAAAAGGCAGACGGGCACGACGATGGACGGAATCAGCGTGTAGCGGAAGTTCTGCAGGAACAGGAACATGACCAGGAAGACCAGCACCACGGCTTCGAACAAGGTGTGGACCACCTTTTCAATGGCCACATCCACGAAGGTGGAGGTGTCGAACGGCACCTTGAATTCCACGTCGGTGGGCATGGAGGCGGCGATTTCGTCCAGGCGGGCGCGCACTCGCGCCACGGTGCCCACGGCATTGGCCCCGGGCGCAAGCTGAACCCCGGCGGCGGCGCAGGGAATGCCGTTGAGGCGGGAGTCATACAGATAGGATTCCGGTCCCACCTCGATGCGCGCCACATCGGAAAGGTGGACGGAGGAACCGTCCTCATTGGCGCGCAGTACGATGCGTCCGAATTCCTCGGGCGTCTCCAGCGTTCCCTGGACCTTGAGTGTGGCCATGAGTTCCTGCTTGGACTCGGAAGGCCGGTCGCCGAAGCTGCCCGCGGGCACCTGCACGTTCTGGGCGGTAATGGCTGCATTGACGTCGGCTATGGACAAGTCGTAGCTGAGCAACTTCTGCGGGTCCACCCAGATGCGCATGGCGCTTTCGGAACCGAACAGGTTCACCTTGCCCACGCCCTCCACGCGGCGAATTTCGTTGTTCACGTTACGTGCCATCAAATCGGCCAGGCGCTGCGAATCCTTGTTGCCGCCTCCTTCCTTGTAGACCAAGCCATAAACCATGAGAAAGCCGGAACTGGCCTGCTCCACCTCGATGCCTTGGTCGCGGACCGCCTGGGGCAGACGGGATTCGGCGTTCGAGAGGCGGTTCTGCACGTCCACCTGGGCAAAGTCCGGATCGGTGCCCGGCTTGAAGGTGACCGTGATCTTGGCCGTGCCGCTGGAGGAGCTGGAAGATTCGTAATAGAGAAGGTTGTTGGCCCCGTTCAACTCTTCTTCAATCAGGCTGGTGACCGAATCGTTGATGACGGTTGCCGAAGCCCCCGGATAGGTAGCCGAGATGGATATCTGCGGCGGGGCCACCTGCGGGTATTTTTCCACCGGCAGCGTCGGAATGGACAGCGCCCCGGCAAGACAGATGAATATGGCCACGACCCAGGCGAAGTTGGGCCGGTCTATGAAAAATCTGGACATGAAAACTCACCAATTCAGTTGATTATGGTAAAGACGGCCCCGAAGGGCCGTCATCAGTTCTGGGCGACGTTCTTGGGTGTGCCGATCTGCGCCGTCACCTGCATGCCGGGGCTGACCTTGTCGATGCCGTTGACCACGAGACGTTCACCGGCCTTCAGTCCGGAAAGCACCTGCCAACGGCTGCCGTCCATTTTGCCGGTGGTGATGGAACGCACCTGGGCCATGCCCTGTTCGTCCACCACATAGACCTGGGCCGTTCCGTCCTGGGCGCGCTGCACAGCGCGCTGGGGAATGAGAATGGCTTGCTCGTCCTCACCCAGCTTGATCTTGATGCGTACAAACATGTCCGGCAGCAACATGCCGTCCGGGTTGGGAAATTCGCAACGCAGGGAAACCTGGCCGGTGGTGCGATCCACGCTGACGTCCGAAAAGAGCAGCCTGCCGTTCTCGTGGTAGTTTACTTCATCCACTTCCACGATCACTTCGGGCTTTTTCCTTTCGGCGGCGCCCTTTTTCATGGCCGCGCGCAACTGCAGGAACTCGGACACAGGCTGGGTCAGGTCGGCATAGACGGGGTCCAGCTGCTTGATGGTCGCCAGAAGCGTGGCTTCATTCTGCCCCACCAGGCTGCCCTCGGTAATCTCGGCCCGGCCGATTCGCCCGGAAATGGGGGCGGTCACCGTGGCGTAGCTCAAATTCAAGGCCGCGGTCTTGACCTTGGCCGCTGCAGCCTGCTTCTCAGCCTCGGCCACCTTCAGGTTCGCGATGGCGGTGTCGTATTCCTGCTGACTGATGGAGCCGGACTCGCGCAGAGGGCCGTAGCGTTTTGCGGTCAGCCCCACGTCATGCAGGTTGGCTTCCGCCTTGGCCAGGTCGGCCTTGGCCTGGGCCAGTTCCGCCTGGAACGGCGCCGGGTCGATGTGGAACAACACCTGTCCCTTCTTGACGTCGCTGCCTTCCTCGAAATCGCGACTAAGCACGATGCCGGCCACACGGGCGCGGACCTTGGCGACGCGCACCGGATAGATCCGGCCGGGCAGTTCTATGGTCCGGCTGTAGGGGGTGGGCTCCACAGTCGCTATCTCCACCTTGGGCAGCTGCGGCTTGGCTTCCTTGGCCTGCGCCTGCTCGTCGGACTGGCATCCCGAGAGAAGCATTGCGGCGCAAGCCGCCAAAAGCATGTATATGATCGTCTTCCTGTGCATGGGCACTCCTGTTTTTCAATGTAAGAGCCACGAAACGGGAAAAAACACGCCGCAGCCCTTCGAACATGTTTGAGTGCTGTCTAGCAAGACAGAAGGTTAACATGGGGTTAACGTCAGGAAACCCTTTTGTTAAAAAATGTAACCACCAGGAAAAACAGGAGATGGGAATTCTACCGGACTGCATTTCGACCTGCAGCTCAACCGACAATGGATAGTTCGTTCATCCACGAAACGGGACAAGGACACCAACCTTGGGCTGGTGTCCTTGTTTTTACTTACACTCTATGGAGCAGCTATGTCCGTATGCACCTGAACACTTCCATCGCTTCCGACGGAGGCTTGGTTTCCACACGCCGATACTCTCGTCCGTCGGGCGTCCTTGTGACAAGCCCCTGGTCCACCAGCCAGCGCCGAAGCATGGCGTGGTCGCAGAAGAGGTGATCCAGCGAAAGCCGCTCGTCGATTTCAAGTTCGGACATGGGCGTCCTGGCGGGCAGCCTGGTCCAGAGCACCCACAGGCACAGCAGACGCTGGCTGTGCTTTTTGGGCCAACGGATCAGGCGGCCTTGCAGGTCGAAATAACCTGCGACCCTCTTCACCCGCTTCCGGTCGACCGCAGGCGCATCCTGCCGTCCAGGGAGCGGAGCCGAGGCTTCCCGCTCGGACTTCAGGTGCTGGAAGTTCTTGTACCCACCGGCCTTCGCCAGCAGATTGAGCATTTCCACATGGCTGGGCGCGCGTTCAAGATCGTCGATCTGTCTACGCAGGCTTTTGGCCACGGCGGAAACATCGCCGATGTGTAGTGACAAGGGAGTTCGTGACATGACTTATCCTCTCTTTCGCGCCTACCGCAGAGAAGGGATTGCCGGTGGTCGCCGACTTCCGACTCGGCACGGGGATAAGTGTCGAATGGGAAAACGATGGCAGGTTTAGCTCCCCAAAGGGGCGGCGACGCCTCGGTGAACTGCCGACCGGCTTTCTCTGTATAGCAGATGCGCGCAACCTGCAACCGCTTTCGCCGCACAAAAAAAGGCATCCCCGCCATAACGGGGATGCCCTGATTTTCATATTCCAGGACTTTCTATGACAAGGCCCGCTCCATGCGTTCAAGGCAATCCCGCAGGATGGACCGGGGACAGGCCACGTTGATGCGCTCGAAACCCTGACCTTCCTCGCCGAAGATATATCCCTCGTCCAGGGCCACATGGGCGCGGTAGATCATGAGTTCCTCAAGTTGCTCGGCCGTATGGCCGTACTCGCGAAGATCGAGCCAGGCGAAGTAGGTGCCTTCCGGGAACCAATACCGCGCCTTGGGCAGATGCTCGGCCACGAACTCCCCGACGAATTCCAGATTGGCGGAAATGTAGGCGTTGACCTGATCGAGCCACGGTCCGCCCTCGGAATAGGCGGCCTGGGTGGCCACGATGCCCATGGGGTTGCACCCGTAGAGGCCGCAACGGTCCTGCGCCTCGCGCCGCCAGAGCTCGCGCTGCCTTTTGTCCTTCATGATGATGTTTGAAGTCTGCAGACCAGCCAGATTGAAGGTCTTGCTGGCCGCAGTGCAGGTGATGATCCGCTCGTCGTCATTGAGGGTGCCCACCGGCGTGTATCGGGAGGTTTCCCTGACCAGGTCGCAATGGATGTCGTCGGACACGAGAAGCACATCGTGCTTCAGGCAGATCTCGGCCACCGCGGACAGCTCCTCGGGAGTCCAGACCCGCCCCACGGGGTTGTGCGGATTGCACAGGATCATCATGGTGCTTTTCGGATCCTTTGCCTTTTCCTCCAGGTCGTCGAAATCCATGGCGTAGAAACCGTCCGAGTTGATGAGCGAACTGGTCACCACCCTCCGGCCGTTGTTGGCGATCTTCTGGCCGAACGGATAATACACCGGGGTCTGGATGATGATCCCGTCGCCCTCGTTCGTCAACGAACGGAGGAGAATACCCAGGGCCGGAACGATTCCCGGCGCAACCACCACGGATTCACGGTCGATGTCCCAACCAGCCCTGCGCCTGAACCAGCCGGTGACGGCCTCCAGATATTCGTCCGTATACGGCATGCTGTATCCGAAAATACGCCGGTCAACGCGCCTGCGCATGGCCTCGACAATGGGTGCGGCGCAGACAAAATCCATGTCCGCTATCCACAGAGGGAGAAGCTTGTCCTTGACGCTGTCGTCTCCGGCCGGGATGCAATCCCACTTCACGGAATTGGTGTTTTCCCGGGAGACGAGCGTGTCGAAATCATAGTGTTCGGTGGAGTTCATATAAGTATTCCTGTGCGGTATCGAAGTGTCCGGTGTGTGGGGTCAACCAGACACGGATAGCACTGGCGCTCTGGAACGACAACCCGACCGGGAAAAGATATTCAAATCCTCAGCCGGCCGGCCTCTCATGGCGCCTCCCGCCAGGAAAACATCACAGCCGCAGCCGGTTTCGACAACATCTTCGCCTTCTCTCCCCGCTCACAGAAACCCAGCAAGAACATCCTGAACAAACTTTCCCATTGACATCGATAGCCGCCATGCTACAAATGTAGCACATAAGCCACATGGAGAAGCAATGAAGAAATTTATTGAAAATGAATTTGAGATCCTCAAATTACTCTGGAAACACAACAAGTTATCCAGCAGAGAAATACATGACAAACTCTGCATGAGAACAGGGTGGGCCTACTCGACAACGCGGACCGTCATCGACCGGATGGTGAAAAAAGACTACCTGTCGAAAGACAATTTCCACGGCATCAATCTCTTCTCCCCCAAAGTTTCAAAAATCAGGGCATTCGCCGCTCAGATTTCGTTCTTTGCCGAAAAAATACTTGAGCGGGAAGCACTCTCGGTGCTGCCGTTATTCACGAAAAGCGATGTCCTTTCGGACGAGGAACTTTCTGAACTACGAAAACTTCTTCAATCAAAAGAGCCGGAGCAATGATTTCCTACCTCATCACGCATGGCATGGTTTCAGTGCTTCTTTTCATTCCCGTTCTGTTTCTTGCAAGGAACGAGGCAATCCCCAACAGGCTGCGACTTGCCCTGCTGTACCTTATCCTGCTCAAATCCATATTGCCTTGGGGGCTCCTCAGGTTCCCTGCACCAACTTTTCATGAGGGCGTTTACGGAAAGGGCATTTCCTATGATCCTGCAACGGCCATCGACGCGGATACGGCCAGCTCTCTTTCGGCAACCTTCACCCATGATCACTTGATTCTCATGATATGGGGAGCTTTGTTCATACTTGGGATTTTTCTCGGTTCCGTTTGCCTTTTCAGGCTGGCAGGCAAGGTACGGCAGGCAACTCAATGCTCCGATCCCGTCATAAACGACTTCATGGAAACCCTGTTCACCATGGGCTACGGTCGGCGGGCCATCAAGGTTCTGATTTCAAACACCGCAACCCCTCCGTTTGTCTGGTGGAACAGGCAATGGATCATCGTGTTGCCGAAATCGGTTCTCCCGCTGGACAAAAAGATGAAAAAGGTGATCCTGGCCCATGAGTTCATTCATATCCAACGCCACGACTTCATCAAATTTCTCCTTCTTAATACGTTGAAAACGCTATTCTTCTTCTCACCTCTGGTTCTGTATGTGATCAGGGAGATACTGGACCGGGAAGAAACGGAAACGGATTTGAAGGCGATGCGCTCGTTCGGGATCAGCCCGGACAATTTCGGTGAAACGATTCTACACATGCACAGCGCGACCGGATTGGCGAACTATCCGATCCCCGCACTGTTCAACCCCACAAAAAGGAGAGTGAAAATGCGACTCGAAGGCCTTTTTCAAAACAGATGCACCAAGAACAAATGGGTGCAAACGAGCGTGCTCTTGGTGACGATGCTGCTGCTGACGTGCAACTTCTCTTCCGCCGCCACCGCTGAGTCGGACACTGCGAAAGGATCATTCATAACGCCGGTCGCCTCAAGCAGGCTGACACTCGGCTTCGGCATGAAAACCCACCCCTTCACCAAAAAACCATACCGTCACCAGGGAATTGATCTGGCCGCCCCCATGAATACCGATGTGGTTGCACCGGCAGGAGGAAAGGTCCTCAAGACCGGCTATGACGACTCACGAGGATATTTCATGCTGCTGCAGCACGACAACGGTTATACGACCTTCTACGCGCATCTCGCAAAAATCCTGGTGTCGAAAGGCGGTGTGGAGCAAGGAGAAGCGATCGCAAAGCTTGGAAACAGCGGAGCTTCGACCGGCCCTCACTTGCATTTTGAAATACGCAAGGACAACACTCCCATCGATCCCTTGAAAGTGATCCATTACAAATAGTCACAGATATCGACGGCGCGGGCGCGGCCACGGCCCCATGAGGACTTTGCTGCGCCGCCCGTCGCCGCCGGCATCCTTTGCGGCACTTTCCTCATGAAACCCAGCGGCAAAAAACTCGCACGCCCAGGAAGGATCGCCGGATGAATGCCGCCGGTCACCGCTTGAACGCACGGAGAGCGGGATCATCCAAAGAGTATTTGAACTCCGACGACAGTCAATTCAGGGCAAAAATCCGAAAAAAAGAAATGCATCTCTCTCCTCCCTGAGGGAGATGCTCTCTGACGAGATGCAGCACAGACCCGACCGCCTGATTGCAGGCGACGGTCTGGTGTGGAGCCAAGCTGGCTCGGCCATGCACTCCTGCCGGCCGGAAACAGATCCAGCTAGCCCATCTGCGCCTGATAAGCTTCCGAGGCAAGGCGGCTCGTCATGCTTGAAACCGCGCCGCCGCCCATGCTCTGTAACAGGTTCTTCACGTTGTTGTCGCCGCTATTGAACGCCTGCAACAGTTCATCAAAGCTTACGACGCCGTCCTCATTCAGGTCGTACTCGTCGTATTCCTCTTCGCTTTCACTTCCGCCGGAGCCGGAAGCGGATGCCGCGGCGCTCTGCGTTTCCGATCCCTGTGCGGCTGCGGCGGGCGCACCCTGCTCCATGTTTTCCTGTGCGTCGGCGCTCAGTTCCGCTGCGGAAATGTAGCCGTCGCCGTCTGCGTCGATGGAGTTGAACCGGTCTTCATCAAGAGGCGTCTCGTCAAGACTCAGCACTCCATCCCCGTCCGCGTCGTCCTTTGCGACGATGGATTCGGCCATCTCATCCGGGTCCATCCCCTGCATCCGCATGGCCAACTCGCTGACCAGGCTGTTCATGTTCTGCTGGCGCGATTGCGCATCGGCGCTCAGTTCCTCTGCCGAAATGAATCCGTCCCCATCGCTGTCGATGGCGCTGAACCGCTCCTCGTCAAGGGGCGTCTCGCTCAGACTCAGAAGACCATCGCCATCGGCATCATCTTTGTTGATGATGGACGCGGCAATGTCGTCCGAACTCTCTCCGCCGGTCCGAGAAGAACGATTCTGCAGCGACCCGAAGAATGTGCTGGCCATACTCGAGCTGCTCAGTGCTGAGATGCTCATACAACTCTCCTTTGCGGTTGAAGTTTGTGAAGGGCAAAAATTGCCTGCCACTGGCCGTCATCGGATGGGAGCAAGAGCCAAACCAGATTCAAAAAAGGGGACAATAAATAACATTAAGAAATCTTAAGATTTAGCGAAAGCCACCAGTATCCATCCGTTACCTTTGAAAAAATACGAATAAAAAAATATCGGATTATGGCCCTGTTTTTCCGGCATGAAGCTGGAAAACCCGGAAAAATCGACAGTTCTCAACAGGAAAAAGACGATTTCAAAGGACATCCGAAAGAGGGAAACACTCGCAGAACAGGCTTTTGAAGCACTGCGATAAAGCCTGAAAGAGATCAGCTTGCAATGATTACAACCCCTTTCAAAAAAAACGTCAGGCTGTGCCCATAAAAAAAGGATGCCCGGAAAGGGCATCCTCCGAATATCGAATACAGGCCGAAACAGGGGACTGTTCTTCCGGCTTCCGGCCGGCAATTCCCCGGGTTCGGAGCCGCGTTATATGGCGGACTTCCGGCCTTCCTCGATGTAGATTTCGTTCAGACGCTTGGCAATGGGACCGGCCACGCCGCCGGACAATTCAGCGCCGTCAATTTCCACCACGGGAGTGACAAAAGTGGTGGCGGAAGTGGCAAACGCTTCGGCGGCATTCCTTGCCTCGTCGATGGTGAAAGGGCGTTCCTCGATCTCAAGCCCCTGTTCGGCGGCCAACTTCAGTACCGCTGCGCGGGTGATGCCGGGCAGGATGGACCGGGACAGCTGACGGGTCACGATCTTGCCTTCCTTGGTCACGATGTAGACGTTGTTCGAACTGCCTTCGGTGACAAAACCGTCCTCGACCAACCAGGTGTCGTCTTTTCCCTGCTTCTTGGCCTCCATTTTGTTCAGGGACGCGGCCAGCAGCTGAACGGTCTTGATGTCCCGGCGGCCCCACCGGATGTCCGGCACGGAGATGACCTTGATGCCCTTCTTTTCTCCGGTAAGCGTCTTGTTTTGGGTGAACATCACCAGGGTCTGGGAGACGCCCTTGGGAAAAACAAAATCACGGTCGGCGGCGCCGCGCGTCACCTGCAGGTAGACGCAACCATCCTGGACATTGTTCCGTTTGACCAACTCGCGATGCAGTTCCAGCATCTTCTCACGGTCCACGGGCATCTCCATGTCCAGTTCGCCAAGGGAGCGTTCAAGCCGGGCCATATGGCCATCGAAATCCAAAAGCTTTCCACCGAAGACGGCAGTCACCTCATAAACGGCGTCCGCAAACAGGAACCCCCTGTCGAATACGGAGACCTTGGCCTCATCCTCAGGCACGAATGCGCCATCTACGTACACTGTACGACTCATATCAATCCTCGTTTTCACTCTATATTCATTCGCTCGGAAACCGGCTTATCCCCAAAGATCCCTTTCGGGAGGGAAAACGTTTCCGCGTTCATATCGCAATCCGTGCCGGCGGTCGCTCGCCAGGAGCAACGGTCCGTCCAGGTCGACCACGTCCGCCCCCTGGGCAACCAGCATGGCCGGGGCCATGGCAAGGGACGAGCCGACCATGCAGCCTACCATTATCTTGTATCCCTCGCGCAAGGCGCTTTCCCTGAGGGCCAGGGCCTCGGTCAGTCCGCCCGTTTTGTCGAGCTTGATGTTGACCATGTCGTATTTGCCCTTGAGGCCGGGCAGCGACGTCCTGTCGTGACACGACTCGTCCGCGCATACGGGGAGGACGCGATCCAGACCCAGAAGGGCGTCATCCTCTCCGGCGGGCAAAGGCTGTTCGACCATATCCACGCCCAGACGCACCAGCACCGGGGCCATGCGTTCATAGGACTCGGGTGTCCACCCCTCGTTGGCGTCGACAATGATGCGGGAATCGGGAGCACCTTTGCGCACGGCCTCAATCCGGGCAATGTCGTCGTCGGTGCCGAGCTTGATCTTCAGCAGGGGGCGGGCCGCATTGCGCTGCGCATCCAGAAGCATGTTCTCGGGGGTATCCAGAGACAGCGTAAAGGCTGTCTCCTGTGGTCCGGGAGCATCCAACCCGGCCAATTGCCAGGCCGGCTTGCCCGCCTTTTTGGCCTCAAGATCCCACAGAGCGCAGTCCACGGCGTTCCGGGCCGCACCGGGCGAAAGCAGCTTTTGCAGTTCCGCACGGCCAAACGTCGAAGGCAGACCTTCAATCTGGGCCATGACGCTCTCAACGGTCTCTCCGTAGCGCTTGTACGGAACACATTCTCCCTGGCCGCAAAACCCACCGCCCTGAATCTCCACCCGGACAACCACGGCTTCGGTGCGTGATCCCCGGGAAATGGTGAAGGCCTTGGCCAGCGGGAAAACATCCCGACTCAAGACAATCTTCATGAAAGGGCCTCGACCAGACGGCCCGCACCCTGGCGGAAGGGATCGACGGCCGGGATGCCCATCTTTTCCTCCACTTCCTTGAGGTAGGCCAGAGCCCGCTCTTCATCCATGTGCTGGGTATTGACCGAAACGGCGACCACCTTGCAGTCCGGATTGACGACGCGGGCGAGCGGCAGGGCGGTATCGCGCAACTGCTCCAGGGACGGCGGGGTGTAATCGGGAAGACCGCGCATGTGCTCGCGGGTCGGCTCATGGCAAAGAATCAGGGCATCGGGCTGCGCGCCGTGAATCAGGGCCATGGTCACACCGGAGTAGGAGGCATGGAACAAGCTCCCCTGTCCTTCCACCATATCCCAATGATCCGGGTCATTGTCCGGAGTCAGCCACTCAATGGAGCCCGCCATGAAGTCGGCGATGACGGCGTCCAGCGGCACACCGTCGCCTTCGATGAGGATGCCGGTCTGTCCGGTGGCGCGGAACGTGGACTTCATGCCGCGTTTTTTCATTTCCCGGTCCATGGCGATGGCCGTGTACATCTTGCCGACGGAGCAGTCGGTGCCGACGGCCAGGCAGCGCTTGCCGGTGCGCTTCTTGCCCGATGCGATGGGATATTTGACGGAAGGAACACGCACGTCGTGAAGGGTCCTGCCGCTCTTCTCGGCGGCCTCCACGAGAGCGGGTTCGTCACGAAGAAGATTGTGCAGCCCGGAAGCAATGTCCAGCCCGGCCTCAAGCGCTTCGACCAAAACGGAAATCCAACTGTCCGAAATGACGCCGCCCCGGTTGACGACACCGATGACCAGTGTCTTGGCCCCGGCCTTCACGGCCTCCTGTATGGAGAGGTCCTTGACGCCCAGGTCGGCCTTACAGCCTTCCATGCGCAACTGGCCGGCCACGGCCTCGGGCCGCCAGTCGTAAATTCCCTGGGCCATCTTGGCCGCCAAACCATCCGGAGCATCTCCGAGAAAAAGCAGATACGGTGCTTCAAACATAGACGAATTCTCCATAGACGAAGTGGGGCAGCACTTCGTTTCGTTCATGTGGTCAGGTGTTGCGCGGGCGCTTACAGCACCCTTTTTTTCAAATGGAAAGCCGGTCCTCCCCCCTGCAATCCATAGGGGTATTACTACAAATTCCACACCAAAAAACACTCGCAACAAACAAAACTGCAGATATGAATTCAGCGTTCAACAAAACCAAATAATTTCAAACCACTGCCCTCGGCGCATTCAAAACTTTCCTGGGGCAGGACAAGACAACCACCAGCGACTGCAATCAAAAAACTACAATTACGCAAACAGCTAATTGCAAAATTACCATTATTGCAATTTTCTTTTTAGAAAATGCGCATGGCGAAAAACATTATATTCAAAATTCTCCATCGAGGATTTCCACCGCCATCCGTCAAAAAGAAAACTTGCAATGTCCTCCTCCAGCCATCCGGACCGCCCAACGGACATACCGCAACCATTGGCGTCACCCCCCGGCCGTAACCAGAGTGGTGATGTCGTCGGCCGAAGGACTGAACACCGCAAAGGAATTGAGAACGACATTTCTAGGTCCATACAAGGCGCAGGGCTTGTTCTTCACATAGGCCCACCGTTGCGTGCCGTATTCAAAATGCCACCACTCGCCGTGATAGTTCACAAACCCGGCCCGAACCATGACATCGTAGAGCAAACGGCGATTGCCGAGCGCCGTCTTTTCCCGTTCATCCAGTTCCTTGCCGCGCTCAAGACACTCCTCGAAATAACGGGTATTGGAAATCGGCCCCGGATAGTCGAAGGGGGCTCCGAAAAAGAGCGGAACACCGTCAGTGGTCGCGATGGTCAAATCCACCGCCCCGCCCGTGGCATGTGGCGAGGGGCAACTCTTCTCCAGGCTGGGGGGCGCCACGAACTCCTCGGTCATCTCCCTGATGACCTTCTCGTCCTTGTCCGGATACGCCTTGGCCAGGGCCGAAGCGCATTCGTTGAACAGCGCGACCTGGGTCTCCTTGCTCCGCCAACTGTCCAACACAACCAGGCGCAACCCCTCGGGAAGCAGCGCGCCGGCCTCCAGAAGCCTCCTGCGGATGGAGTTGCGGGCAAAGCACTCGGGCAAAGCCCGGTCCATACCCGCGCTGTAGTACGCAGGTCGCACCAGTATCCGACTCTCGGCAAAGGACAGGGGAACGAGCCCCTCGTCGCTCTCGCGGATTTCAACACCGAAGACGTCTTCCCACGACGGCGAAGACGTCTGCGGGATGGGGGGCGAATCAATTGGCTGTGTCATTGTATCTCCAGATGGGCCCCGGCAAAACCGTGACCGTCGTGAGCGTTTCGGAATCCTCTCATGGTGCGGGCCGTCAGGGTCAATAGCCCAGCAAACGCGGCAGCCAAAGCGATATTGAGGGGAAGAAGATGAGCATGAGCTGACAGAACACGGCGACCAGAACAAACGGCCATATGTGCTTGAACATCTTTTCCAGGGACACGGAGCCGATGGAAGAGACTATGTAAACACAGGCTCCCATGGGCGGGGTGATGAGGGCGATGGTGATGTTGAGCGTCATCACGATGCCGAAATGCAGCGGGTCGATTCCGGCCGCCACGGCCAGGGGAGCGAACACGGGCGTCAGCAGCACCAGCGCGGCGATCTCCTCCATGAACATGCCGACCACGAAAATGATCAGGCTCATGAACAGCAGCACCATGGTCGGCGTCTTGGCGTATTCCAGAACAACGGGAGCCAACCGCTGGGGCACCTGCTCGGAGGACAGGATCCAACCGACGATGGTGGCCGCGCCGATGACCACGAAAATGACGCTGGTCAGCCGCACTGTGTTGGCGATGGCCTTGCCGATGTTCTTCCAGCTCAGCCGGCGGGTCCAGAGAAAGCCCACGATCAGCACATACAGACTGGCGACCGCGCCGGATTCGGTCGGAGTCATGAATCCGAAAAGAATGCCTCCGATGATGATCCCGGGGGCGATCAACGAGGCGACGGCGCCGCCCGTGGCCTTCACCAGTTCCGAAAAGGAAAATCCCGCGTTGACGATGGGCAGGTTCAACCTGGCGGCGCTGAGGCGGTGCATGAACATGAAGGCGATACCGAGGAGCAAACCCGGGAGCACGCCGGCCATGAACAGTGCGCCGACGTTGGTTTTGGTCATGGCGCCGAACAGAATCATGAAGATGCTGGGCGGGATGATGGGACCGATCAGAGAACTGCCCGCGGTGAGCCCCGCGGCATAGGACGCGGGGTATCCGCCCTTCTTCATGGCCGGAATCATGATGGACCCGACCGCGGATGCGTCGGCGGCGGCGGAACCGTTGACGCCTGCGAAAATAATGCTGGCCACCACCGTGACATAGCCCAATCCTCCCTTGAGGTGACCCACAAGGGCTTCGGCGAAACGGAGCAGACGCGCGGTCAGCCCCGCGCAGCCCATGAGTTCACCGACCAGAATGAAATAGGGAATCGCCAATAGCGAGAACGGCTCCATACCTCCGTAGAATTGCTGGATCATGAGCCGGAACTGCGAATAGTCCCCGATGAACGCGAAACCGCTGATGCCCGTGGCCAGCATGGCCGCGAAAAGCGGAAGGCCGCATATAAGGGAAATGAAAAATACTGACAGGAGCACAAGACTCATGATGCTTCCTCCTTGGCGGAATCATCGGCGCCGGAAACCGGAATGAACTGCTGTAACGCATACTGGACCAACATGAGCCCCATGCCCACGGGAATGGACATCAAAGGGATGTTCTTCTTGATCCCGAGGGTCATGATGGTGAACAGGCGGAGCTTGTAGGCATAGTTGTAGCCGTACACGACCATGAACACGAGGATGCCTGCGAACACCAGGCGCCTGAGAACGGCGACCGCAAGGCGCGGCGTTTTGGGCAACCTGTCCACGATGATGCGGATGGCCATATGTTCCCCCTGCTTGAGAGCCGGGGCCGCGGCCAGCATGACCATCCAGACCAAAGTGATGCGGGCGAGGTCGGTGGTCCACATGGGAGGACGGTAGAAACGGCCGAACACGCCGAGCATGACATCCAGCAGATTCACGACGAGGAGCGCCCCGGCCCCTATCAGACAGAGGCGCTCCAGAATGTCGGAAGCTTTTTTGCAAAAGCGGGCGACGGATTGCATGATTACTCGGCTCCCGCGGCATTGGCCTTTTTCGCGTCTTCAACGGCGAGGTCGATCCAGGAGGAGTCTATCTGATCCTTGAGCCAGTTCACGTAGGACGGACTACCGAGCTCCTTGAACTGCGCGGCTTCTTCAGCGGTGGGCGTATAGCTTGTCATGCCTTTGCTTTCGAGGAACTTGATACGGTCTTCCACCTGGGACTCGACAAACTCGCGGGTCTTGACGGTCGCCTCGTGGGCCGCGGCCTTCAGGGCCTCCCGCTGCTCGGAGGAAAGCGAGGCGAGCAGTTCGTTGTTGATCAGCAGGAACTGATCGGAATACTGGACGTTCGCCAGGGTGAGGTGCTTCTGCACTTCGTACAGACTGCCCATGATGATGTAGGTCGGCGGATTCATCTGGCCGTCGGCGACACCGGTCTTCAGGGCCAGATAGACTTCGGTCCAGGGGATGGGTGTGCCGGAAGCGCCGAAGGCCTCGTACATGGCTACCTGACTGGCGTCCATGGCCCGGTACTTGAGCCCCTTGAAATCGGCTGGGGAGTGAACGGGCTTGTTGCAGGTGAAGGCAAGAAAACCGCCCTCCTCGATCACTTCCAGAAGTTCGATGCCGGTGCGCTCGCGCATGGCGGAGCGGGCCTTGTCCATGAAGCCGCTTTCGTCAAAGAAACGGTGCGCGGCCTTGTAGCTGTCGAAAAGGAAAGGAATGTTGGTGGCGAACATTTCCGGGAACACGGTCTGCAACCCGCCGTAGGATGCGACATTGATCATGGGGCCACTCATGACCTGCTCCATGCGCTGTTCCTCATTGCCGAGCTGGCTGTTGGGGAACAGTGTGATTTCGATGTCCTTGCCGGTGGCCTTCTCGACCAGACCCTTGAATGTCACGGCATAGTAGTGAACCGCGTTATCCTTCTCGCTCGGAGGCCCGTTGTAGCTCATTTTGATGGAGGTCGAAGCCAGAACGCTCGCGGGAATTGCCAGCGTCAACATCAGCATCAGGCACACAAACACAGTAAAACGCTTCATGGTGTCCTCTTTGGGATGTTGAGGGTTGTCACAACGAAGGCAGGCACCCATGTGCATGCGTATTCGTCTACATATTTTCCGGCCGGAATATCCCGACTCGGCTCGCGCTGCAAGCGCGCACTTCCCGATAAGAAAGAAGCCGTCCGACGACTCCATTACCCTGCGCGCCGTTCGTCTCAACGACATCCGGCATCTCTTTCACTTTGTAAAACAGCGCTTCCCCCTGAAGGAGAGACAGCTCCCTCCTCCCGACAGATCGGCGCCACCCCTTGCTTCCTTGCAAAGAATATCTATTTGATTTTTTTACTTTTTCACTGCAAATATTGTATAACAATACTAAGTATTCCATTACAATTTAGCGATACGAAAACATTGTGTCAATACGATTTTTGATAAAAACGGAAATTCAGCACACTAAACAAACACGCAACACTCGACATCATTCCAAAATTGTAAATTTTATACATTCCATCTTCCATTCCACTCCTTTACCAAGTGGAAAAGAAATTGGACTGAATCGAAAAGACACGATATTTCCTGAGCATGACGGATATTGAGAAAACGAAACGGGACAGCCCGTTATTCATTGCCTCGCTCGAAAAGGGCGTGCGGCTGCTGGAAGCTTTTGACGAAGGGCATCGACGCCTCGGACTGAACGATCTCGTGGATCTGACCGGGCTGAACAAGAGCGCGGTGCAGCGTTTCCTGCACACCTGGGAGGCCCTGGGCTACCTGGCAAAGGATGCCGTGACCAAACAGTTCAGGTTGACCCCCAAGGTCATGAGCCTTTCCTACAATTTCCTCAGGGGCGAACGCCTGGTGGAAATCGCCACGCCCTTTCTGCTGGACGCGCGCGAGCGGACCGGCAACTCGGTTTATCTGGGAACCCTTTACGACACTTCCATCATTTACCTGATTCGCCTGCCGAAACGCCTGTTGTTGCTGGAAGGCACCCTCCCGGGCAGACGCGTCCCGGCCTTCTGCGGCGGGCGGGCCTTTCTCTCCTGCCTGGACGACGGCGAAGTGCTGGATATCCTGAAACGGTCCGACCGTACGGCCATCACACCCCATACCATTACGGACATCGACGAAAACATGCGGGAAATCGCAAAGGTGCGAAAGAAGGGATTCTGCATTTCCGGGCAGGAGCAGCTTGCGGGCGAAATCGCGGTTTCCGCCCCTGTGCTGGATATGCGGGGAACGCCGAGAGCCGCGGTGTACATTTCAGCTAGAATAGCCGAATGGCCCCCGGAACGGGTGGAGGCCGAACTGGCCCCCATTGCCCTGGAAACCGCGGGAATGATCAGGGCGCAGCTGTAGCGCCCCTCGCTTCCGAAAACTCCGCCTTACAAATCGAAGGGCGTCAGGCTCTCAAAGCCGGTCTCGGTGATGACGATGGTCTGTTCGAACTGAGCGGACAGGGAACCGTCTCTGGTGACGGCGGTCCAGCCGTCATCAAGCACACGGACGTCCCTTTTCCCGAGGTTGATCATCGGCTCGACCGTGAATGTCATGCCCGGCACGAGGGGCACGTTGCCCAGCCGGGAACGAAAATGGGGAATGCTGGGGGCTTCGTGGAAATCGAGGCCGACGCCGTGTCCCATGTACTCGCGCACCACCGAGCAGCCCCGCCCCTCGGCATAGGCCTGGATGGCGGCGGCAATGTCGTTGACCATGTTGCCTGGTTTGGCCTGCTCAAGGCCGAGACGCAGGCACTCACGCGTCACATCGACGATTTTGCGGGCATCCGGGGAAGGAGTTCCCACAAAAAAAGTCTGGTTGCAGTCGGCGTAGTAGCCGTCGAGAATGGAGGTGATGTCCACATTGACGATATCGCCGTCTTCGAGGGCATGATCTCCGGGAATCCCGTGGCAGATAACCTCGTTGGGCGAGATGCAGACGCTTTTGGGAAAGCCATGGTAGTTCAGGGGCGCGGGCCGTGCTCCATTGGCGAGAGTGAATTCGTGCACCGCCCGGTTGATCTCCTCGGTCAACATACCCGGGCGAATCAGATCCCTGACGACCTCGAAAGTGCGCATGACCAGCTCACCGCAACGGCGTATGCCTTCTATCTGCTCCGGTGTCTTCAGACGGATGTTGTATTGCTTGAGAAGAGCCTCCGGCGAACTCTGACTTTCCGCCGCAGCCTTGCCCATGCAGCATTTCTTGTATTTCTTGCCGCTGCCGCAAGGGCAGGGATCATTGCGTCCTGTCTTGGTCTTCATCGACGGCCTCCCGAATATAGTGTCGTGCCCGCAACCGGGGGACCGATGTTTACAAAAAGAGCCGCGATTGAAAAGCTTTGTCTGAAACAAAACCGAACGACATGAAAAAAAAGCCTCATGCGATTGCATGAGGCTTGAAATAACTGGTGAACAATAGAGTCATCGGCTTGTCCCTTTTCGCCGCAGATACAGAAGTATGGCCAAAAGGCTGCCCCCGAGAAGGACAAAGGTTGAGGGCTCGGGAATAGTCGTTGGAGATTCGGAGAGATTTCCTCCGGACGAAAAAAGAAACTCGGTGCTCACCTCGTTCGAAGTGAAACCGGAAAAGTCGAAGCCCAAATCAAAAAAGGTCGGCAGAGCCAGGTCGAAGATGGCGGAAGCGCCGATGGTAAGAAGATCGAACGCGGCAAAGAAACCGGTTGCCGTAAAATCCGTAATGAGGCCGTCAACGGTGGAAAAGGAAAATAACCCCGAGGTGGAGAGGTAGGGATCGTCCGCCAGCATTATGGAAAAATGGGAACTCCCCCGCAGCGCGGACACCCTCAATGCCCCGTTGTACCAGAGGAAGGAAGTGCCGACCCCGCTCGACTGGAATGAGGCATCATACAACGCGCCTGATACGGAATCTCCCGTCACGGTGTCGATGACCGTGTATTGCGCGGAATCATTCACTCCGGAGTGATTATTGGCGGTTCCTCTGGACGTCATTTCCGCTCCCACTTTGAGACTGCCGCTGTTCATACTGCCGCTGACCGTGGAGACAATGCTCCCGGTTGAACTCGCATGACCTTCAGTCCTTACCCTTGCATAGGCCGACATTTTCTGTGCAATTGCAACCTTCGTATTATTCAGCGCGACTAGATCAGCCTGCATGCCTGCATTCGCTGTTGGGTCCGATCCAAGGCCAACTGTCCCAGAGGCTGAATCTCCTTGCTTCTCAAGCGCGGCTGTCACCTTGCCCAGATGCATATACATGCCCATAAATCCCTGGGTCACCCCTGCACCACCTTCATAAGCGGCAGCGATGGAATTGATGTTCAGCCCCTCGGAGGCCACGACCTCATAAGAATGATTCGACTCGAAATAGGCACCCTCGGCATAGTGTGCCGATAGGGAGCACCACAGCAGCGCCAAGGAACAAATCAGGAATGATTTAAGGCTTATATACATAACAAACCTCCTTTTATGCACTCCAGCCCACCTTGCACATCCCATACCCTATTTGACTATGTTAATATTTATACAAATCAATATTTTTTTAGTAGAAAAATATTTGTAAACCCTCAACATGCTGGGTGTCAGGTTAGCTGACACTTTTGAAAGCCGCTGGTGACCTCTCCCACACACAGCCGAATCCATGAAAATGTAAAAGACAAGAAAAAAGCCCCATGCGAATGCACGAGGCCTGGATTTTCTGGAATACTGTGAATCAGGTCATCGCCTGACGCTTTTCCACCGCAGGTATGGGAAGATGACAAGAAGGCTGAGTCCCAAAAGGAGGAAAGAGGAAGGCTCCGGAACCACATTGACGGATTCGGTAGCACCGCTCCCGGATGAAAAGAGGAACTTGGTGCTGATCTCGTTCAAAGTAAAATCGGAAAAGTCGAAATCCAAGTCAAAAAGGGTCGGAAGGGTCAGGTCAAAGAGGGCGGTGGCGCCGACCGTGAGGATATCGTATGCGGCAAAGAGACCTGTTGCCGCAAAGTCGGTAATAATGCCGTCAACGGTGGAAAATGAGAAAACCCCCGAGCCGGAAAGATAGGGATCATCAGCAATCATTATGGAGAAATCGGTATTCCCCTCCAGCGCGGACAGGCTCAATGTCCCTTCTTCCCAACTGAATACAGTTCCTGCTCCGTCGGAATTGAACGAAACATCAAACAACGTCCCTGACACGGTGTCTCCCGTCACGGTATCGACCACGGTGTATTCGATCGGGTCCTTTTGTTGCATGACAGAGCCTTGGGCAGTCATCCACGGATTCACCCTGATTTTTCCTTTTCTTATACTGCCGGACATCGTAGAAAATATGGATCCTGATGAGCTGGCTCGCCCTGGAGGCGATGTAGTTAATCTCGCATCCGCCGTGCCAAATACTATCTGGTTCAATTTAATGCCATTCTGTACTCGGGTGACACCTGTCTGAAAGTTTATATTCGCATTGGAATCCCCCGCATCAACAGAAGCGCTTTCCGAGACACTCCCTATAATATTCTGAAATAGTACAGCTCTGTTCACCTCCTTTTTCTTTTCCGCAGTATAATTTTGTTTTGCAGAGGCATACCCCTTATATCTTGTAAAAAAAGCGTCTACATCCACACCACCTGGGTCCGTCAATGTGTACTCATGGCTTACACTGAAATAAGCAGCCTCCGCAGATACCGTTGAAATTAAAACGCACGCCACAGCCAAAGCAATAATCCTCAATGATTTAATGTCAGTACGCACAATACACCCCCTTGTATATTTTATACCTTCATGCATATTTCATTCTAGTTCCAATTATGTCAGCATCGACACGATTCAACACCAACGAAGTAGGAAACAATCTGTAAAATAGGAGTAAATCTGATGTCAGATTCCATGACACTTCCGGGAGTCGCCGAGGATCAATCTTAATGGGCTGAGAAAACAACAACATACTCAAAACACATACTATTTTATACAGAATGCGCATACGCAAGCCGCAAAAAAGGGGAGGCACGTCCGTGTATCCCTTTGGTCTCGAGTGTCCGGGCAGATCGGCCTTCCTCCAGGCCGACGCAAAGTCTGCGAAATCGGCCTTGCTAATTCACCAACCCCAGGTCGCGGGCGTGGTTCAACAACACGTTCGCCGATTCGTGAAGCGTGTTGTATTCCTCCTTGTCGAGCAGGGACTCCAGCACGGCTTCCACCCCGTTTTCACCGATGACGCAAGGCATGGCCAGGCAGACGTCAGGCAGATCGTGCAGCCCTTCCACCGAGGTGGAGACCGTGAGCACGCTCTTCTCGTCCTTGATGATGGCCTCGACAATGCGGCACAGGGCCACGCCGATGGCGTTGGACGTGGCGCCCTTGCGATCGATGACCTCGTAGGCAGCCCTGCGGACCATGTTCAGGATGTCGCCGCGGACTCCAGGAGTGAACGGGATCTTGCGCTGGGCAAAGAACTTGGCCAGCGGCACGCAGGAGACATTGGCCTGGCTCCAGACGGCCAGTTCCGAATCCCCGTGTTCGCCGATGATGTGGGCATGCACGCTGCGCACGTCCACATCCAGCTTTTGGGCCAGGATCTGCCGGAACCGGGAGCTGTCCAGCACCGTGCCGGACCCGATGATCTTGCTTTTGGGCAGCCCGGTCTTCTTGAGCAGGTCCAGGGTCAGCACGTCCACGGGATTGGAGGCCACGATGATGATCGGCTCCCCGCCCAGCTCCAGGATCTTCTCCGCAATGTCGGACACGACCCGCACGTTGGTCTTGAGCAGGTCGAGGCGCGTCTGCCCCGGCTTCTGGTTGGCCCCGGCGGTGATGACCACGATGTCCGCCCCGGCGCACTCCTCGTAGCCTCCGGCCGTTATCTCCATGGGACCAATGAGCGGCAGCCCGTGGCGCAGGTCCATGGCTTCGCCTTCGGCGCGGGCCTTGTCCAGATCCAAGAGCACCAATTCATTGACCAATCGCTTGATGGTCAGGGCATAGGCGAACGCCGCCCCCACCGTGCCGGCGCCTATCAAAGCCAGCTTCGTCCTTCTGGTTTTCATATCGTCACCTCGTGTATTGCAGGTTCAATTTTCACAGAGAACCCACCGTACACGAAAACGGGGAAAATGTGTGTTTGAAATCAGAATTGAGAGAGCGTTGAACAAAAAAAGACCCGCACATGAATGCGGGTCTTTTGACTTTCAACGATTGGCCCAACGTGTGCGGCAAAATCATCCTTTCTTGACGACCGAAGTCTTGAGCAGCATCGCACCAAACCCGTCGATCTTGCAGGAGATGTCGTGCACGCCGTCCTCCGGTTCGATCAAGCGGATGTTCTTGACCTTGGTTCCCTTCTTGATGGAGGAAGCGCCCTTGACCTTCAGGTCCTGGATGACGATGACCGTGTCTCCGTCAACCAGGACATTGCCGTTGGCGTCCTTGTAGACCTTTTCCTCCGCGTCTTCGGGCTGAAACTCGAAGCCGCATTCCGGACAGATCAGAATGCTGCCGTCGGAATATACGTATTCGCAATCGCACTGCGGGCAATTCGGTGGATTTTCCATGATTCTCCAACTGGTTGTGATTTATACCCGGCGCCCGCAAACGGGCTCGGGAGCCGCACCATACCCGGAACGTCGACAAAGAAAAAGGGCCACATGTGCGTGCAGCTCCGACCTTAATGACTCTCGGCGGGACGCCTCAGTCCTTGCAGAGAAAACGCCGCTTCAACAACGGCGGCAACCCGGCCTGATCATAGAAGGAATCAAACAGTCCTTCCGCCCGCATGTTCCGCAATTCGTTGGCTATCGGTTCCAGGAGAATCTTGTGAGATTTGTGAAGCCAGGCATAAACGGCCTGCCTATCCAAGGTTCCGATATTCCTGATATCCCCGGCCGCACCTTGCTGTATGGAATACACTCTACCGGCTTCCAATTCCAAAAAAGCATAATACTGACTGTCAGTGGTGACAAAAATATCGATCCGGCCCTCCAACAGCATCTTGAACCCTTGATCCGTGCTTGAAACCCTGTCCACTGTAACTTCCTCCGGGCCCAATTCCGAAAGCCTGTCCTCGGCGAACCGCATGCCTCGAAAAACACCCACCCTGTAGTCCTTTCCTCCAAGATCTTTCCATGAACGGATCGTATCCTTCACCCTGACGGAATACGCACTATGGCCGAAGCAATAGTTTCGTTCGGGCACTTGAACCAGATTCGGGTAATTCGCGTTATATCCGGCGACACGAAACAACTCGCCGTCCGCCTCCCCCTGGTTGACCATGAGACTTGCCCGGCGGGCGGGAACGTCAAGATACTCGAATTCGATCCCCAGGCGCTTCAGGGCCTCGGTATAAACCAATATGAGGAAACGCGTTTTGGACGTTGTCGAGGGGTACAGCCCGACGAAGGTCAATTTCTCGCCTGTCGTCCCGGCGGCGGTTTCCGACAGACAGGGTGTGGCGGTCAGCAAGAAACACAAGAGCAGACCGAATAAAGTCGGCAGAAAGCTGTATTTTCTCCACAAGCGGCACATGACTCCAAAATATCAGCGGATTGCCCTCTCAAACATTATTTTCGCCCATCCAATGGCGCTGTCCTGCAAAGAGAATCTTTGCAAACAGCCATACCGCCGACACCGCAATCACTTGGGATTGTGGCTGCTTCGGACTGGGAATCTTCGAAAACATGGCAGCGGTGAGCCTCACAAAGCGACGTTCTTTTCTGGGTCATGGGGAGTCATAAGAAAAGAATACCAATCTGAACGGCTGATGTCCCTATGCTTTCGGTGGCGGAGCCGAAGGGGTTCGACAAATCCGCAGGACGGCAAATTCGGACGTGGTATGATCCCACTTCGGCCTCGGGCTGTTACGGCATAAGACAGCCTCCCCTCCTCCATGACGCATCGGACAATTTCATATTGAACAGTGCCTTGATCGTGAGTTTTCCGAAAACCGCGGTTGAGCCTTGAAGGAATGGCGGGAAGAGTTGTGGTCTGTGGACTTTACTGGTGATGGGAAATACTCTAATTTAGGATTGACAAATTTAGTTAAGTGCGTACTAATTTAAAACAGCAGCTGCTTAAATGAATGCAGAATTTACTTCATTGTCTAGGGAATTGAAGATCATGGGCGACGAAAAAAGATTCATGATCATCAGATTGTTGCTTGAGCATGACCTGTGCGTGGAGGCGCTGGCCCAGAGGGTGGACATTTCCAAGTCCGCTGTGTCTCAGCATTTAAAGGTTCTGCGTGATGCCGGGTTGGTGCGTGGCGAAAAGCGTGGTTACTTCACGCACTATTCGGTTGAGCGAGAGCGCATTCAGAAAATCGCGGCTCAGTTGAACACTATGGCCGAGATCAGGAAATCGCATTGCAAACCCGGCTCCCATTGTTGTGGAGACGGCCGTAAGAAGGATTGAGAATATGCAGGAAAAAAATTGTCAGTTCCCGGAATTCCTCAAGGACGGCGACACAAGGAAATGCAGTTGCGAACAGATGCGAATCTGCCACGAAAAATCAGGCGGAAAGCACCCTCTCCCCACTGAAAAACAGATCAGGGAAGAGCAGCAAGCAAAGAAAAAGTAGCTCGTCGTTGATGGTGTGAAGAATAAACAAAGGGTATCAATCGAAGATTGATACCCTTTTTCTCTCGGTGGCGGAGCCGAAGGGACTCGACAAATCCGCAGGACAGCGGATTTGGACGTGGCATGATCAGCCCTCGGCCTCCGGCGCGAAAGGACACCTGCTGCAAAAAAAATCAAGCACTTCAAATCCTTAGACCGCTCATCGGACACATTATTTTCATCGAAAAATGTATCCGATTCTCAGCCCGTTTACTGGATTTCCTTCAACCAACCTACTGCACATATCTCTCTATGACTCGCTCTCTGAGGCCTGTTCCAATGACCTCCTCCAAGGATTCCTGGATCTTTACGAGAATCTCAACAGGAGTCTCTTTGTTTGCCACCATGTAATAACCGCCTTCGTCAGAGATAAAATAGGCAACTTCAAGCTGCGAATAGTTGGACCCCAGCCTCTTCATTTGGTAGGCCAAATCCAAAGGATCACCAGGGATAAGATCGAGTCGCCCCATAAGTAACATTTTCAATAATTGCCCAGAGTAATTGACTAAATGATAATACTCGGAGAGCTTGTTGTTGATGAAGAATTGTTCAACGGACCCCCCTGAAAGGACTCCTGTACGGTACTTTTTAATATCTTCTAAGTTATCAATTTGAATATCAGTTCGATTCTTCAATTTGAAAAGAAACACTTTTCTGGGGTGAAGCGGGCCGATCCATGCAAATTCATCTTCGCGTTGCGGAATCCGCGCCACAGTATAGAGCATCGTGTAGGGAGTGCTCCGCACAGTGATTAAGCCTCGTTTAAAAGGATACTTTACAAGTTTGTATTGAATGTTGGCCTTTTGTAGGGCTGCTTCTATCAATTCCGTGCTGATCCCAACAAGCTCATCATCTTTTACAAAATTATATGGAGGCCAGTTATCTACATAAATCGTAAATTCCTGAGCTTTCGCTGTCCCTGCAACACAAAACAATATAATGAATATTAATACCTTAAACGATTCCATATTTTTTTAAAATGCATTTGTTGCCCCTTTTCGCTCAAACCATACTATCAAACGGAGAAACTTTTTTTGATGATATTATATATCATTCCGTACAAATTGAATTGAGGAGCAACAAGACCCTGGGCGCAGTTTGGGCCAGAAGTCTCTACTTTGCAATGAACCTGTTTTACGAGGACATTACAAGCAATCTAGCAACACTCGTCAGAATCCGGATTCCGAGGAAATGACTGAGGACTTCGATCCTCACAAGACCTTTGACGGCAGGAAGCCGATGGAGATATATCAAGCGAGACCCAAGCCAGAGGGGGTACCCCCTCTGGCTTGGCCCCGCCAAGCAGCGTAGCCCATAAAACTGTCCACCTTAAAAACGCTGCTCAGTGGTCCAACAAAGTGGACCCACTTCTGGGCACGCCTAGAGCCTGACAAACGAGAGGCACTGGAATCCTTTGTTGAAAAGTTCAATCAAATGGTTTTTATCCGCTCCCTATTGCCTTGCATGATAGCCTTGGACATGAACTTCGTATCTGGTTCTGACGATTATACAGAAACAGGCAAGCATGAGCATGAGGCAAAAGAAAACAATGACCAAGATTCGATCAAATACCTAACCGATAAAATCGTCGAGACTATTCAAGAACTTCCATTTTATAAACACGCCGATGGAATCGCGTGCATCCCCCCAAGCACCGGGAAAGAAACATGTCTCCCCCAAATAATAGGCAAAGGGGTCGCAGAAGCACTTGGTATTAGCGATTTCACTGAGAAGCTTAAGTTTGTTAACAAAGACAAATCACTTCAAGATGAAACCGTTGAAGACAAGTGGGCAACCCTAGCAGGCTCTGAACTGACCGTTGAGGACCCAGAAAAAGATTTAGCGGGGAAAGTCGTCATTTTGCTTGATGACTTATATCAATCGGGATCAACAATGCATTATACAGCCATGGATTTGCAGCAGGCTGGAGCAGCTCACGTTCTTGGCGTAGCAATAGTTAAGTCGCGACGGGATGATGATAACACTGAGAAAAAATAGTATAGGGATTTTATGACAACCGAATTCGACAACATCCCCCAAACTGAGACCATCAGTATCGACTCGTCAAACTACCCCAAAAGGCTTCAACTCCGATTAGGAGAAAAAGCTCCTAAAACACTCTATGTCATTGGCAACTTAGACCTGTTGGAAGAAGACTCTTTAGGTTTCTGTGGCTCAAGGAATGTATCCGAAAAAGGACTTTCGATAGCAAAAGACTGTGCTGAACAAGCAGTTGAAAACGATAAAGTTGTCCTTTCCGGCAATGCAAGAGGTGTTGATAGAATGGTCCATAAAGCCGCGCTTAAAGCAGGCGGCAAGACAGTTCTTGTTCTTCCAGAGGGGATCAACAAGTACAGAATAGTGAAAGAGTTAAAAGAAGTTTGGGATTGGAAACGAACTCTTATTATTAGCGAATTTCCGCCGGATGCCAACTGGCAAACCTGGAACGCCATGAAGAGAAATAGAACTATCCTTTCTTTGGTGTCCGCAATGATTGTGATCGAAGCGGGGGAAAAAGGTGGCACCATCGCAGCAGGTAAAGACTCACTAAAAATGCGTATTCCTCTCTTTGTAGTGAACCATGCCGACATGAACATTTCTCTTGAAGGGAAGACCTTAATTGAGCTTGGTGGACTGAAGCTTAATAAAAGCGAAAGCACCGGGCGAGCAAACATGGTCCCTATTTTCAATGCAATGGAGCAACATCGTTCCCAGAAGCATAGAGTGATCACCGAAGGAAAATTGGACCTTAGCTCTAGTGAGGAGCGTTGACGATGGCCGGGAAACGGATACGCAAATGGGGATCGATCAAAGACGAACTCATCAAGAAGTCACGCGAGGCTGCCCTTGCAGCGGTTCAAATATTTAACAACCCAGGAATAACATTTAAGGCTGAAAGCTATGTCGTCTTGATGATCATTTCGTGGACGTACCTGCTTCATGCTTACTACCGATCTCAAAAAACCACTTATAAATACTACACTCAAAACGGAAACAGAAAGCGGTACGACAGGACAAAGCATGGTGCATATAAATATTGGGAGCTTGAACGTTGCCTGAATGACAAGGACTCCCCAATCGACAAAGACACCGCCAACAATCTTAGGTTCTTGATTGGCTTACGACATGAGATTGAACACCAGATGACATCAAGAATCGACGATGTCCTCAGTGCTCGGTTTCAAGCATGTTGTCTCAACTACAATGGATACATCAAATCTCTATTTGGCGAAAAACATGGTATAGACAAGCATCTATCATTCAGCTTGCAATTTTCGACTATTGATGACGAGCAAAAGGAACTACTCGAAGAATATGAGGACCTGCCCAAAAGCCTCAAAACATATGTTCTGAACTTCGATGAGGGCCTGACCGATGAAGAATATGCCAGTCAGCAGTATGCATATCGTATTCTTTTTGTACCTAAAGCAGCCAATCGGAAGAACCAAGCAGACCGAGTGATTGAATTTGTCAAAGCCGATGATCCGTTGGCGAGCAAAATCAACAAAGACTACACCATCATCAAAGAAGCTGAAAAAGCAAAGTACCTTCCGAGCCAAATAGTCGAGATGATGAATCGGGAAGGTTTCACCAAATTCAACATGTACAACCATACTCAGCTTTGGCGAAAACACGATGCACAAAATCCCAAAAAAGGATTCGGCGTAATGGTAGCAGGTAAACACTGGCATTGGTACGAACATTGGGTGCGCTTAGTGCGGGAGCATTGTCAGAAGCACAAAGCACGATATGAATAACAACCAATTCGAAGAAAGGGCTGGACCACAAGTTCCAACCCTTTCTTTTTTTTGAGCCCTTGGCATTTTATAAGCGGAGGAGTACGTTGATAACGAATTAAATATCAAAGGACACTAATGAAACATCCTCAAAGCCCAAACAAGTCCCTTGAAGCCATTCTAAGCAAGCTACGAGACAACCCTCTAGAAGCGTACCTGCAGGATCATATAGAATTACATTTTGACGTTCCAAACAACATGATCTCAGCGAGGACTCTCTCTGAGGTTGCTAACGGAATTCAAGACATTTCTGATGTAGTTTTTGACGGACTTCTGCCAGAGGGGAATCGTGCCGAAGTATACCTACGTCCACCAAAGGATGGTTGCTTCGAAGCCAACTTTGTGATCATCGCAGGCGCAATATGCAGCACTATCGTAGGCATCGGTGCACCTAGTTTTTTGAACTCATTTTGCAAAGAACTAGTTGGAAGAGACATTGCAGAACTGTTTAGCATCTTAGGGCAGCAGACAGCGAAAGGGGTCAAAACCGTTACACATACACACTGCCTATCGACTCTTATTAGTTTGTACTTAGACCAAAAAGCACCGAAAGAGCCGCTATCCTCGGACATAGAATACAAACGCCAAAGGCGAAGACTTCAAAATGGCAAAAACAAAATATTCAAAGCTATTGAAGAAGATGAAACTATTTCTAGGATATCATTGGATGGAAATCGAATAATCGACCGTTCTACCTTCCCTGAGTACATTTACGACTCCCAAAATGAAGAGGATATCGAGGTTGAAACAGGCTTCTATCAAGGTGAAATAAAGGTAATTTCCCCTGTCAGCATAAAACTCACCAGTAGGCGAGGATGGACTGGATACCTCTTGGGTGACAAGAAGACCCACGCAGAAAGAACCTTTGAAATTGATGACCAAAAATTCAGACAACACGCAATCGTCAACAACCTCAAGCCAGCAGTTGATGACCTCATCGAAGTTCAAATGATCAAAGATGATTCCGAACAACCCCAATGGAGAGTTAAACGAGTGTTGAAGTTCAAGGGAGTCACAATCTCTCCACCTCTAACTGAAGCGGAACTCGCTAAGCTCAGCGTTAAACCGATTATTGAAAAAGTACAAAGAGAGGGAGACCTCCTCTCTTTTCTAGACACAGGTAAATAAATGACAATGTACGTAAACGCCGACGACAGAAAGAAAATACTCCCTTTAAAGGATTATGCCGTAAATGAATTCACAGATGAAAACTGGCTTGAGCTTGGGATTCTGACAAACTGCTCTGACATTATCCAGAACCACCCAAGGCTTCTTCGAAGCTTACATTGGGGTGATCCAGATTATTCTGGCTGCGTACTAGATGTGCTTATTTCCATTGTTGAAAGAGATATTGGGAATCTAGAATTCATTGAGAACTATATCACTACAGGTTCAGGTGAAAGCGGAACGAATGTTTCTAGTATCAAAACAAACACTCCGAAAATAGTTTTCAACCCCTCAGTATTTGAAGTCCCAAGCGATGATCCAAATCCTAACCTAGTATCGGTTATGATGCCTTTTAGCCCAGCCTTCTCTGGAGTCTATCAAGCAATTAAAAGTTCAGTTGAAGCAAACTTCCTGATCTGCAAACGCGCCGGCGATATATGGCAACATTCCGTCTTGATTCAAGATGTATTTAGTCTGATCTATCAATCACATATCGTGGTCTGTGATTTCACAGGTAAGAACCCAAATGTATTCTATGAAGCTGGAATAGCTCATACTTTAGGGAAGCATGTTATCCCTATCACTCAAAGCAAAGACGACATCCCATTTGATCTCCAGCATCATCGGTACGTTATGTACCTCAACAACAACGAGGGGCTGAATACGCTAAGGAATGAGTTGGTGAAACGAATCGACTACCTCAACAAAAACCGCTCATAGAGAAGTTCCAACATGTCAACCGGCGCAAGCTTGATTGCAAAGGCTGTAGAACTTATTCTGCCAGCCGTTGTCGCGGACAAAATTTCTAGGCAAAGCACTCGCAGAAAGACAGCCAAACTCTTCAAAGAGTTATACAGCATCCTCGACTCACTGCTTGATGTCTCTCAAAAGCTATACGAAGCATCCTGCCAGTCAGAAGCCGAATCTGATCCATTGTGGATTTATCAAGAAATTGGAATCCAAAGTCGAGCGATAGACTCCTGCTCGACTCGACTTATATCAAGCGTATCTAGCCTCGGAGAATCACTTGAAATCTATGATGAAAAACTGCTTGCTGATCTTAACTGGATCATCGCGATTAAAGGCTCAATCATATACAAATTTCCAGAAATGCTGGACATTTCTTATGACAGAAATCAAATAAGCAGGATTTCCCTAAAGATTCCTAATGAAGAACTGTCGCAACAAATCTTACACAAGATTCAAAACGGAGCTGAATACCCTGACTGGCCAACCTCAATGATCAACATGGAAGCCAGAGAAAAGCTCAAAGACATCCCTATCAATACTGATGACCCTATTGCTGAAATGGTAAGATGGGGACAAATCTATTATGCTGATGGTGACCACATCAATAGCTTATTCATCAGAAAAGATTACGAAGGCTGGGACATCCAATTGGCATTAGACCTTAAGGACTTTTTAGAGACTCATATAGTTGTGATTGAGGACACCTTAAAAAGCCTAAAAATCTTTTTGGTTAAGAATTTCACTGTCGATGAGATGTTTTAGCTGACCCATCCCACTTCCCAAGCAAATCCAACAGGATAATCACATCCAGCCGGAAGCCGCAACAAAAACGGGCATTCCAACCCTGCGCGATTACTACCTAAAAATAGAAATGTGTCCGATGGATGTGTCCGGTGTTTTTCGGACCAGGAAAAAGAAAAAGGATCTTAACCTAAACGATTAAGATCCTTGTTCTATTCTGGCGGAGCCGAAGGGACTCGAACCCTCGGCCTCCGGCGTGACAGGCCGGCGTTATAACCAGCTTAACTACGGCTCCGCGTTTATGGTGGGCGGTACAGGGCTCGAACCTGTGACCCTCGGCTTGTAAGGCCGATGCTCTCCCAACTGAGCTAACCGCCCGAAGTGAAGGGAGCTTATAACGGCATCCCTCCCAGCTGTCAACGCATTTTACTCTTTTTTGCCCGTCTTGCCCAGAGGTCGCCCGGACTTTGGAACTTTTGGACAAGAATTCCCCATCAAGATACATTTCCATCCAACTGGATCACAACCACCTCGGACACAGGAGCGGACATGGACAGACGAATCATCAATCCATGGAAATGGCAGGATCAATACGGGTTCGTGCAGGGCAACGAAGTGGTCGGCGCACAAAAGACCATCTACTGCGCCGGGCAGGTCTCGGTGGACAAGGAAGGCGACATGCTTCACGCCGGAGACATGGCCGGGCAGATCCGCCAATGTTTCAGGAACCTCGAAACCGTGCTGGCCGAAGCGGGCGCTCAGCTTTCCCATGTGGTCCGCCTCTCCTACCACATTACGGACATGGCCGCCTTCCGCGAGGCAGGGCCGGCGCTGAAGGAAATCCTTGCCACGCACAACTGCCGCCCGGCTTCCACCCTGCTCGGCGTGACCTTCCTGTTCCACCCGGACGCCATGATCGAGATCGAGGCCACGGCGGTAGTCTAGACTAGCCCACCGGCTCGGGAAGCGCCGGATCGACGATTCCGGTCCGGCCCCGTTCCCTTCCCGAGGACAGAAAGCAGACATTTCTGAATTCATCGGTCAGGGTCTTCTGCATGGCCCAGAACCAGCGGCGCGCGTCGGGACCGGCGTCGAAGACCACCGGGTCTATGGCCTGCATCATGCCCTGCATCCTGTCGTAGACCGGGTACTGAACGACCAGGTCGTCGAAGACGCTTTGCCGGGCGGGGATGAGATACTGCGGCCCCTTGCCCTGGTACGGCCCCAGGCAATCCATGATGACCTCCGCCGTCCCCATGAGGTTGGCCAGCCTGACCGCCAGGTCCGTTGTCCGGCGCTCGGCCGTGGCAGTATGCACGCTGATGATGTCCGTATAGAACACGGGCCGTCGGATTCCCTCCCGATTGTTGGCCCAGGGCATGACCTTGAAGGCGATATCGTCGTACTGGTCCTCGGGGATGACGGCCAGGGACTCGGAATAATCGATGTAGGCCCGGCCGTGCCCCTGCCCGAACCAGGCGGCGCGCTGATAAAAACGGGGAGCCTGGTAAAAGGCGTCCTCGTAGCAGGCCATGGAAAGCACCTGATGAATGCAATCCATGACCCGGGGATCGGCCTCCTTCAGGGAGTATGGGAAATTCAACGGCAACTCGGTGCGGTCGCATTGCAGGCTCTGGAGGTAGAACCCGGCAGTGACCGACTCGTTGGAAAAATCGGTCATGAGCCCGACCCGTCCGTCCGGAACCCGGGAACAATAGGTGCGGGCGCCCATGGCCTCCACCACCTCCTCCAGGGTCTCGGCTTCGTTCATGGGCCCGTCGTCCGCGCGATGGAAGAGCACCGTGGTGCAGCCCAATTGCGGAACGCCGAGCACTTTTTCGCCCGCCAGCACCCCGTGGGCCGCGTAGTCCTGAAAATCTCCGAAATCGTCCACATCTTTCAGTGGAATGTGATGCAGCCAGCCCTGGAGTTCGTAATAGGTCAGAAACAGGGCGTCGAACACGAAGACGTCATACTCGGGCAAGGGAAGGCGTTCATATCCGCCCTCCCACTTGTCGCACCAGCGGATGCCCACATCCGGCTCCAGCCGGGCCCAGGCCTTTTCTATGACCTCCTTGAACTGGTTCACCCGGGGCATGATCGGATACAGGGCCACGGTGAGCACCTCGGGCTTCGCGCCCTTGCGGGTTTGTCGCGAAAAGTTGGGACAACCGGATTCGGGGAAAGGGATTTGTCCGTTCATGCGCTGCTCCAGAAGATGATGACGAGAGTGAGCCTGGGGGACAATGGACAGAATACGAATATCCTATCCCACGAGAGATATAAAATCAAACAAGCTATACTTTCATGGTATACCTGTACTGCGAATAGGTGGCCCGCAGGCGCCCTGAAAAAAAAGACCCGCCGAAGCGGGCCGTTTTTCGAGATGTATTTTCTATGGACAGGCCTGATTGCAGCCGCAATAGGAGGTGCCGCCCCTGGTGGTCCACTGGCCGTTCCAGCCATTGAACTGGGAGCACGCCCGCAGGCAGGCCCGCTCGGCCTGCCGCTGGTTGAAAATGGGGCCTGCGTCATGGTCGCAGTAGCAGGCGGGGTCGGCCTTGTAATCGTTGGAAAGCGCGGCCTGCATCGTATTGAACCAGTTGCGGGCGTCCGACCCGATGTCGAACATGATGGGAGTAATGGATTTCACCATTTCGTAGATTTTTTCATACATGGGGAACTTCGCTCCCAAAATCTCGAAAGCGCTGGTCCGTGCGGGCATGAGGTATTGCGGCCCCTTGCCGTCATAAGGACCTAGACATTGCACGATCACATCCCGGGAGGCCATGAGGTTGGCCAGCTTCACGGCCAGATCCCGTGTGCCGCGCGCGGCCGTGGAGCCATGTACGCCGATGACGTCCGAATAGAAGAGCGGCGATTTGACACCTTCCCGGTTGTCGGCCCAGGGCATGACCTTGAAGGCGATGTTGTCGTACCGGTCCGCGGGAATCACGGACAAGGACTCGGTGTAGTCGATGTAGGCCCGGCCGTGCCCCTGCCCGAACCAGTAGGCCCGCTGGTAGGATTGGGGAGCCTCGTACAGGGCGTCCTGAAAGCTGGACATGGACAACACTTGGCGGATGTAGCCGATGATGACCGGGTCCACCTCGCTCTGCGAATACGGCAGCTTCACCGGAAATTTCGCCTGATCGCATTCCAGGCTCTGCACGTAGAACCCCGCGTTGGCCGAGTCATTGGAGAAATCGGCCATGAGGCCCGTGCCGCCTTCGGGTGTCCGCGTGTAGTAGGTGCAGGCGCCCAAGGCCTTGCCCACGTCGTCCAGGGTCACGGCCTTGTTCATGGCCGCATCATCCGCGTGGTGGAAGAGCACCGTGGTGCAGCCCAGCTGAGGAATGCCCATGACCTTGTCGCCGGACTCCACTCCCTTGGCCGCATAGTCCAAAAAATCATCAAGATTCGCCACGTCCGCCTTGGGGATGTTGTACAGCCAGCCTTTGGCGTTGAAGTAGCTCAGGAACAGGGCGTCGAACACATAGACGTCGAAATCGGCCGAAGGGTCGGCTTCATAGCCGCCGTCCCAGGAATCCTGCCATTCGATGGACACGCCCGGTTCCACTCCGGCCCAGGCCGCTTCGATGGCGGCCTTGAACTGTTCGATACGCGGCACGTCCGGATAGAGCGCCACCTTGAGTGTCTGGGCGGACGCACCGTCCGCCAGGGCCGATGTCAGAAAAAGAATGCCGAAAAAGAAAAGGAATAACCGCCGTTTCATATGCTGCTCCAATGTTCGGGTGAAAAGAATGTTTTCAACGCAACAGGCAATGACCGGTGCTTCTTCAAAAAACAACGTTTCTGCTTACTTTACCTCGAAAACATGCAGTCCCCACAGCTTTGACAACGCTTCCACGGCCTTGACGCCGCGAACCGAGTTGCCGAACCGGTCGAGGGGCGGCGAATAGGCGGCTACGGCGAATTTGCCGGGGACCACGGCCAGGATGCCGCCGCCGACGCCGCTCTTGCCCGGCAGGCCCACATGGAAAAACCACGGGCCGGACGAGTCGTACAGACCGGTGATGGCCATGACCGACAGAATGTCCCGCACGAACTCCTTCCTGACGGCCCGTTTACCGGTCATGGGGTTCAGGCCTCCGTTGGCCAGGCAGGCTCCCATGACGGCCAGGTCCTTGCAGGTCACGTTGACCGAACAGGCGCGGGTATAGCGGGTAATCGCATCCATGGGATCGTCCTGGAGATAGCCGAAGCTCTTGAACAGCCAGGCCAATGCGCGATTATGCTGGTTCGTGGCCTCCTCGGAATCGAAGACCTCCCGGTTGACAGTCAGCCGCCGTCCGGCAAACAGATTGAACGTCTTCATCTGCCGTTGCCACTTTTCCGCGGAATTCCGACCCTTGATGAAACTGGTCGTCGTTATGGCGCCCACATTGACAAAAGGGTTCTGCAGTTTCACCTGCCGGACGTCGGAGGCGATCATGGAGTTGAACGGAAGCCCTGTGTGGTAGACTCCCACGTTGTCGAGAATGGCTTTGCGGCCGGCATCCTCGAAAGCGAGCGCCAGGGCGAAAATCTTGGAAATGGATTCGATGGCGAACGGTACGTCGCTGTCGCCGACGGCAAAAATCCTTCCATCCGCGGTGGCGAGGGCCAATCCGAAGTGATGAGGGTCGGCTTTGGCGAGTGCCGGGATATAGTCAGCGACCTTGCCCGAATCGTCGGGCTGATACCGGGCGTGAATTTCAGCCAACGCGCGTTTGACCGCTTTGGGGGAAACGGGAAGCGGGTTGCCCGCCTGGACCGTTTGCACCAGGAGCACGATGCCCAGAAACAGTGAGCCTGCCAGAAGCCGACAAAGAGCTGAAAACATAAGTCCGTCCTTTGTTCGGGTGATCGATGATTGCCTTTTCATAGCAACACCCGGACAAAGGGGAAAGCCGTGGCTGTTGATAATCGCGTCTTTCACTCGGCAGCGTATACCAAGAAAGTCCCCCGCCACCGAAAGTGACCCCATGCGCAGGGGCATGAGGCATCGCCCGATGCAAAGGCACTGGCAAATCAACGAGGTGCGTCTATGGTCAGGGCAAATCCATCGGTTTGATATCCTTGGGGTGGACCGTGGTATTGCCGCAGCTTTCACCCTCGGAATCAAAAAACTCCACCTCATAGGCTTCCCCTTCGTTCAGAATCACGAGAACGGTTCCCGTACTTTCTTCAGAGACGTTTCCTATATGCCGGACAGCCACGACAGCGTCGTTCACATTGTATTCTCGCATTATATTTCCTCTTCAAATCCTGGCAGTTATACAAAATATAACATCCCATAGGACCAATCCGGTTATATTGCAATGCAAACAGGGCGGCCTCTCTTGACACGAACACCGCATACCCCTATAGGGTATATAAACAAAGATAAAACAATGAGGTTTCCTGAAACATGTCAGAACCGAAAAATCCATCAACCGTGAGTCGCCGGGGCTTTCTCAAGGCCCTTGGAGTGAGCGGCGCGGGCCTGCTCGTGCCGTCCGGCGCGGCCATGGCTCAGGACGGAACGCCGGGACCGGACGACGGAGAACTGGCCACCCTGCTTGATCTTTCCAAATGTATCGGCTGCGGCGAGTGCGTCAACGCCTGCCGCGAATCCAACGCCGCCAAATTCCCGGAACCCAAGAAACCGTTTCCCGATCCCATACCCTCCAGACGGGCCAAAAACGAGGACTGGTCGGAAAAACGCGACGTGGAAGACCGGCTGACGCCCTACAACTGGCTCTTCATCCAGACCGCCGAGGTGGAGCACAAGGGCGAGATGCTGGAAATCAACATCCCCCGCCGATGCATGCACTGCCGGAACCCGCCCTGCGCCAACATGTGCCCGTTCGGCGCGGCCAACAAGCAGCAGAACGGCATCACCCGCATCAGCGACAAGTTGTGCATGGGCGGAGCCAAATGCCGGGCCGTGTGCCCTTGGCACATTCCCCAGCGCCAGTCCGGGGTGGGGCTCTACCTGCATCTCCTGCCCCGCCTGGCGGGCAACGGGGTCATGTACAAGTGCGACCGTTGTCACCAGTTGGTAGCCCGGGGAGAACTGCCCGCCTGCATCGATGTCTGTCCCGAAAACGTCCAGACCATCGGCCCGAGAGCGGAAATTATCGAACAGGCCAGGAAGCTGGCCGCAGAGACGGACGGCTACATCTACGGGCTGGAGGAAAACGGCGGAACCAACACCATCTATGTTTCACCGGCGCCGTTCGACAAGCTCGACAAGGCTCTTGGAAAAACGAAATCAAAGGGCAAGGGCAGGCCGCATCTGCAACCGGTGAAGGACGTCATGGCCGATGAGACAAATCTGGCCACGGCCACCCTGCTGGCCCCGGTGGCGGGAATCGCCGCCGGCATGCTGGGCGTGGGAGCGGCCCTGTTCGGCGAAGAAAAGAATGGTCCCAAGGAGGACGGCAATGAAAGATAGGATCGTTTCCCCTTGGCTGAGCAGGCTCTTCGTCGCCACCATGACCGCCCTGGCCGCCACGGGCATGATGCAGATGCCGCTGACAAGGCGCTACTTCATCACCGACATTCCGGGCATGGCCTGGACCGGTGACTTTTTCCTGGTGCACAAGCTGCATTACATCTTCGCGGCCGTGCTGCTCTTCCTTGCGGCCCTGATCCTGACCAACTGGTTCAGGCAATGGAAGGACCGCATCAGGCTCACGGCATGGGGAACGACCCGCGCAATCATCCTGGCGGGCATCATCCTCTCCGGCCTGCTGCGAGTCTACCGCAACCTGCCCGGCGTGACCCTCCATCCCGACGCAATCCTGGCCATCGAATGGACCCACTTCGGGTTGGTCATGGTCATGGGGTGCGTGGCGCTCGCCGCCCTCATCAGCAGACAATCGGCGTACGTGCAAAAACGCTGAGACGACACATCGGCACTCTTTTGCCGAACTCTCTGCCCCAAAAAGAAGGGGGGATCTTCAGTGAAGATCCCCCCTTCTTTTTTCATGCCGAGATGAAATAAAACAACGCCCGGGCGCCTTGCTCAGGCCCCGGCCGGCTCCTCCACGGGCGCTTCCGGTCCGAAGACCTTGTCCGTAAGCTTCACGTACCAGGCGGCTGACTGAACCTGGATGATGTAGGCCAGGGCGATGACCAGGGCGGCGTCCGCGCCCTGCGGCCCGAAGGCGTTCATGGCGATGGCCAGGGCAATGGACAGGTTGCGCATGACCGAACCGTAGACCAATGCGATGGCGTCGCCGCGCGGCAGCAGAGCCTTGCCCATGAAGGTGCTCAAGGCGAAGTTGAAGACATAGAGCAGGATGAGCGGAGCCAGGATCCCCAGCAGCAGCTCGGGCTGAGCCGCTATGGTGCGGGCCTTCAGGGCCAGGGCGACGAACACGATGCCCAGCACGCCCAGTGTGGACAGGGCCGGGAATTTCGGCCCGATGTTTCTTTGAAATTCCTGCTGGCCGTATTTTCTCATGAGCAGCAGGCGGGTACTGAAACCCAGCACCATGGGCAGGAAGACGATAAAGAATATCTGCCTGCCCACTGCCGCCATGTCGATCGCGATGGAGGCGCCCATGAGCGCCTCCACATAGAGGGGAGTAAGGAGAGAACCCGCCACAAGGCCGATGACCGTCATCTTCACCGCCGCGGACATGTTCCCCCTGGCAAAACCGGTCCAAGATATGGTCATGCCGCTGGTGGGAACCAGTCCTGCGAGCAGGAGTCCAAGAGCCATGTAGGGGGTTTCGGAAAAGAAGAACATCCCGATGCCGAAGGCGGCAAAAGGGACAATGCCGAAATTGATGAACTGGGTCAGCACCTGCGCCTTGGAATCGCCGCCCTCGAATACCTTGCGGATCTTGAGAGTGACCATCATGGGATAGACCATGAGAAAGGTGAAGGGAATGATCAGACTCTTGATCCAGCCCATATCGGTTGTGACGCCCGCAAGAAAGCCGGCCACCATCATGACCGGAATGGCCACGGTCAGATTTTTGGATATTTTCTGCAGATATTTCCACATGATCCTGTCCTCCTTCAGTCCTGACCGGATGCGGCCAGTTCGATTTCCCGGCAATCCGGATCCGAGCAACATGGGGCCTCGCCGTCCCGATAGACCATGACGCCGCCGGCCACTGGCTCCAGAATAAAACGCTCGCCGCAGTCCGGACACATCGCATAGGCGGGGCTGTAGTCACCCGCGTGCTCCACGGCTTGCTTGTGGGAACAATAGGGGCAGTGTACATTCAAGATCGTCATGGCGTCCTCCTTTGGATCGGGTTCGCCGCCACTTTAGCGTCCGGCAGGCACGGCCTGCATTGATCGAAATCAACACGAAAGGAAAAAGAGGAAACCGGTGAAGCACCCGGAAGACGCCATCAGGAAACTGGACTTCTTCGAACGGCTGGACGACCTCCAGGCGGCCAAACTGGCTGAACACGCCACCGTGACCAGTTTCCCCAAGGGCGCGGTATTCTACAGCGAGGACAAGGCCTCGCGCGGCCTGCACATCCTGCTTTCAGGCAAGGTCAAGCTGTTCAAGATGTCCGAAGACGGAAAGGAACAGACCATCTTCATCTTCGGGCCGGGCGAACCCTTCTGCCTGTGTTCGGTCTTTTCCGACGGGAGGCTGCCCGCCAACATGGCCGCCCTGGAGGACAGCAGGGTCCTGTTCATCGGCCCGGACAGCTTCGAGCAGCTCATCACCGACGACCCCGCCATCATGATATCCATGCTCAAGGTCATGTCCCTCAGGCTCAAGGAGACCATGGGCATGATCGATTCCCTTGCGCTCAAGAACATACCGGCACGGCTGGCCGCCTATTTCCTGAGCCGCCACCGGGATGGGGTGGTGGAGCTGGACATCACATACCGCGAGCTTTCCAAAATACTGGGCGTTACGCCCGAAGCCCTTTCCCGCGCCCTGAAAAAGCTGGGGCAGGAGGCGCTGATCCGGACGGACGGTTCCACCGTGCACCTGCTGGACGTCGCGGGGCTCCGGGTCCTGAGCGAAGGCATGGAAGAGCAGCCGGCGACAAGAAGAACCGGCGCGTGAATCAACCTTTTCACGTTTTTTCCGGCTACTCGGCACAACAGCCCAAAACCATTCGAAAAACATTCCCTTCCGATAAACTCTGCAAAAAACAATCGTAAAAATTAAAGGCTGATAGAAAGCCGAGAACCATCCGGACCAATCTCCGCATCCCCTTGACGCACCCTTACGGTCGAGTTACAAACTTGTAACCATTGCTTGTCAGCGCCCAAACAAAAGAAAGGAATATTTATTTTATTCTTTTTAATTTCAAAGCTTTGAAGACACAACCAGCTCTTGCTTCATATCGGGCTGGCTTTTTTATCCGGGCCCATCGAAACGTTTGCGCAAACGTTTCGATGACATGAAAACGACAAGAACAAAACTAATACCCACAGATACCCGAACGGGATATCCGGAATGAAAACACCACCAAGTTTGGAGACTCTATGAAACGAAGTGAACTCCTCAACTCCGAAGTATCGTATGTGGTAGCCAAGCTCGGCCATTTCGACAGCCTGACCATCTGCGACGCCGGCCTGCCCATCCCCGAAGAAGCACAGCGCATCGACCTGGCGGTCTGCAAGGGAGTGCCCTCGTTCCTGGACACTCTCAAGGCCGTGGTTTCGGAAATGGAGCTGGAGTCCGTGGAAATGGCCGAGGAATTCAAGGAGGAAAGCCCGGAACTGCATCAGCAGGTCGTGGATTTTCTCCAGACCGTGGCCGAAAAGCGCGGCAAGCCTCTCGAGATGAACTACATCACCCACACACAATTCAAGGTCCGCACCCGAAACAGCATGGCCGTGGTACGCACCGGCGAGTTCACCCCCTACGCCAACATCACCTTCAAGTCGGGCGTGGTCTTCTAGCGGAGTAAAGCAATGTCCGAACCGCTCCTCAGGCTGGACGGCATCGAAAAGAGCTTTCCGGGCGTCAAGGCCCTGGACGGCGTGACCCTGAACGTACACGCCGGAAAGGTCATGGCCCTGGTAGGTGAAAACGGCGCAGGCAAGTCCACGCTCATGAAGGTGCTCACCGGCATCTACAAACGGGACGCCGGCGCCCTCACCTATCTGGGCGGGAAAGTGGAATTCAAGGGGCCGGCCGAATCACAAAAGGCGGGAATCAGCATCATCCACCAGGAACTCAACCTGCTGCCCGAGCTGTCCATTGCCGAAAACATCTTCCTGGGTCGGGAAAAGATCGGCCCCTTGGGCAACATCCGCTGGAAAGACATGTACGCCGAGGCAGGCGAGCTCCTCGACAAACTCGGGGTCAAGCATTCCCCACGCACCCGGCTGGGGACTCTCGGCATCGGCGAGCAACAGATGGTGGAGATCGCCAAGGCGTTATCCTTCGAATCCCGGGTCATCATCATGGACGAGCCCACTGACGCCCTCACTGCCACCGAGACCAAGGCGCTGTTCAACGTCATCAACGAACTGCGCGACACCGGCCACGGCATCGTCTACATCTCCCACCGGCTCAAGGAAATTTTTGAGATCTGCGATGACGTCACAGTACTGCGTGACGGCAAGTTCATCGGCGAAAAGGCCGTGGCCGACATGGACGAAGATCGGCTCATCGAGATGATGGTGGGCCGCAGGCTTGAGGAACAGTTCCCCCGCGTGGACGTGGAGCCGGGCAAGATCAGCCTGGAGATCAAGGACCTGCACGCCCCGCGCGTCGACGGTGTGTCCCTGTCCGTGCATGAAGGCGAAATCCTGGGCGTTTCCGGTCTCATGGGCTCGGGGCGAACCGAACTCATGAAGGCCGTCTACGGCGCACTGCCGGTAGAGAGCGGAACCATCTCCATATTCGGGGAGACCAAGCGCATCCGCTCTCCCAAGGATGCCCTGAACGCAGGCATTGTCTACATCAGCGAGGACCGCAAGGCCGACGGCCTGGTGCTGGGGCTTTCCGTGAAGCAAAACATGACCCTTTCCGCATTGCAGGCCTTCTGCGCCAAGCTCGGGCACGTGGTGCGCACGCAAGAGCGCAGGGCCGTGGACGGCTTCATCGACGCCTTCAACATCAAGACCCCGACCCGAAACCAGACCGTGGGTAATCTGTCCGGCGGCAACCAACAGAAAGTCTCCATCGCCAAGGGGCTCATGAACCGGCCCAAGGTGCTGATTCTTGACGAACCCACGCGGGGAGTGGATGTGGGCGCGAAAAAGGAAATCTACCAGCTCATCAACGAATTCAAGGAAAAAGGTATGAGCATCATTCTCGTCTCTTCGGAGATGCCGGAGATCCTCGGCATGAGCGACCGCATCGCGGTCATGCACGAGGGCCGCATCTGCGGTGAATTCCCCGCCGAGGAGGCGGACCAGGAAAAACTCATGGCCTGCTCCGTGGGCAAGGTGCGGGAGGAAACAACGGCATGACCGCAAACAACAACGTATCCCAAGGCTCCTCCCTCAAGGAGAAGCTCATCGCGCAGAAGTCGCTCATCGCCCTGGCCGTGATGATCGTCGTGGTTTCTCTGCTCAACCCAAACTTTTTCACCACGGGCAACATCCTGAACATTCTCAGGCAGACGGCCATCAACGCAATCATCGCCGTGGGCATGACCATGGTCATCCTCACGGCGGGCATAGACCTGTCGGTCGGCTCTGTACTGGCCCTGTGCGGAGCTGTGGGCGCAAGCCTCATCGCCCAGGGAATGCCGGTGGTCGTGGCCGTGGGGGGAGCTCTGCTCCTGGGCGCGGCGCTGGGGGCCGTCAGCGGCATGATCATCGCCAAAGGCAAGGTACAGGCCTTCATCGCCACCCTGGTGGCCATGACCATGTACCGGGGGCTGACGCTGGTGTATACGGATGGACGACCCATTTCCACGGGCTTCACCGAAGTGGCCGACGCCTTCGCCTGGCTCGGCACGGGCTATCTGCTGGGCATTCCGGTGCCGGTCTGGATCATGTCCCTCGTTTTCGGGCTGGCCTGGTACCTGCTCAACCACACCCGGTTGGGCCGCTACATCTACGCCCTGGGCGGCAACGAATCCGCCACCAAGCTTTCGGGCATCAACGTGGACCGCGTCAAAGTCACGGTCTACGGCATCGCCGGTTTTCTCTCCGCCCTTTCCGGACTCATCGTCACCTCCAGGCTTTCCTCGGCCCAGCCCACGGCCGGGGCAGGCTACGAACTGGACGCCATCGCAGCGGTCGTGTTGGGGGGCACCAGCCTTTTGGGCGGCAAAGGCACCATCATGGGAACGCTCATCGGTGCGCTCATCATCGGTTTTCTCAACAATGCACTCAATTTGCTCGACGTTTCCTCCTATTACCAGATGATTGCCAAGGCTACTGTTATCCTTTTGGCTGTTCTGGTGGACACCAAGAGCAAGTAGAACCTACAAAACAAAGCAAGGAGAGTCGGATGAAAAAACTGTTAAGCCTCGCAATCGCGTGCGTGCTGGTCATGTCCATCGGCGTCGGTGCATATGCCAAGGACACAATCGCCCTGGTGGTCTCCACTCTGAACAACCCGTTCTTCGTGACGCTCAAGGACGGCGCAGTGGCCAAGGCCCAGGAAATGGGCATGGAACTCATCGTGCTGGATTCCCAGAACGACCCGAGCAAGGAACTGGCCAATGTCGAAGACCTGACCGTTCGTGGAGTCAAAGCCATCTTGATCAACCCCACCGATTCCGATGCAGTGTCCAACGCCATCAAGATGATCAACCGCGCAGGCATCCCCGTGCTGACCCTGGACCGTGGCGCAGCCCGCGGCATGGTTGCGGCGCACATCGCATCCGACAACGTTGCAGGCGGCAAGATGGCCGGTGATTTCATGGCCGAGAAGCTCGGCAAGGGGGCGAAAGTGATCCAGCTGGAAGGCCTGCCCGGCACCTCTGCCGCACGCGATCGCGGCCAGGGCTTTGCCGAAGCGGTCAAGACAAACGGGTTCAAGGTCCTGGCCTCCCAGCCCGCCGACTTTGACCGTACCAAGGGCCTGAACGTCATGGAAAACCTGCTGGCCGCCAACAGCGACGTCCAGGGCGTCTTCGCCCAAAACGATGAAATGGCCCTCGGCGCCATCCGCGCCCTGCAGGCCGCGGGCAAGAAGGAAGTCATGGTCGTCGGCTTTGACGGCACCGACGACGGCGTGGCCGCGGTCAAACGCGGCGACATGGCCGGAACCATCGCCCAACAACCCGCCCTGATCGGTTCTTTGGGCGTGGAAACCGCAGCCAAGATCCTCAAGGGCGAAAAGGTCGAGACCTTCATCCCGGTCCCGCTCCGCGTGGTCAAATAGACAACAAAAACACAAGGGCGCGTGCGGTTCTACCCGGCGCGCCCTTTTCAACTTTCCACGGAGCCTGCGCATGTTCCAAGCCAAGAAACTCGTGGTCCTCGGCAGCGTCAATGCGGACCACATCCTCATGGTCGATGACTTCCCCCGCCCCGGAGAGACCGTCACCGGGCACGGCTACCGGGTGCTCCCCGGCGGCAAGGGCGCGAACCAGGCCGTTGCCGCTGCCCGGCTCGGAGCCAACATGGCTTTCATAGCCTGCGTGGGGGACGACGACTTCGGCAGACGCCAGATCAAGGCCTACCAAAGCAACGGCATGGACATCCGGGCGGTCATGACGATCAAGGACATGCCCACGGGCATCGCGCTCATCTCCATCGCCGCCTCCGGCGAAAACAGCATCGCCATTTCGCCCGAAGCCAATGCATGCCTCACCCCCGAAAGGATTAAAGCGCACAGGGAGCTGCTCCGGAACGCCGACACCCTTCTGATGCAGCTGGAAAGCCCGCTGGAAACCATAGAACTGGCCGCCGGGGAAGCGAAGGCCGTCGGAGCACAGGTCATCCTCAACCCGGCCCCGGCAAGGGAACTGCCCGATTCGCTCCTGTCCAATCTGACCATGATCACCCCCAATGAAACCGAGGCCGAGTTACTCACGGGCATCAAGGTGGAAGACGAAAAGGATGCGGCAAAGGCGGCCCAGGTATTCCACGGCAAGGGCATCCCCACCGTGATCATCACCCTGGGAGCCAGGGGAGCCTTTATCAGCGCGCCGGACGGAGCTCGGCTCGTGCCCGGATTCAGGGTACAGGCCGTGGATACCACTGCGGCCGGCGACACCTTCAACGGAGCCCTGGCGGCGGCCATGCAGGAAGGCCGCACCACGGACGAGGCCATCCGCTTCGCCCATGCCGCGGCCGCCCTTTCCGTGACCCGCATCGGCGCACAGCCCTCCATTCCAGGCCGCGCGGAAGTGGACGAATTTCTGAAACAAAACGCATAGGAACACATGGCGACCATAAAAGACGTAGCCAAATTGGCCGGGGTCTCGACCTCCACGGTCTCCCACGTACTCAACCAGACCCGGTTCGTAAGCGAAGCAATCCACGACCGGGTGAATCTGGCCGTGCGCGAGCTCAACTACCGGCCCTCGTCCATCGCCCGCAGCCTCAAAGTCAACCGCACCTCTACCATCGGCATGCTGGTGACCACCAGCACCAACCCTTTCTATGCGGAAGTGGTGCAGGGCGTGGAACGACGTTGCTATGAACGGGGCTACACGCTGTTCCTGTGCAACACCGAAGGTGACGTCGAACGCATGCGGGCCAACCTGAAAGCCTTGGAAGAAAAGAGGGTGGACGGCCTGCTGCTCCTGTGCAGCGAAACCAACAAGGAGGTCTTCGAGCTTTTCGAGTCCCGGCGCAACACTCCCGTCGTGGTCACGGACTGGGGCCCCATCTCCGGCAACATGGACCGAATCCACGACAACTCGCACTATGGCGGCTACCTGGCCACCAAGCACCTCATCGACAAGGGACATACCCGCATCGGCTGCGTGAGCGGCCCCCTGGACAAGATGCTGGCAGTGGAGCGCGTTGACGGATTCCGCCAGGCCATGGACGAGGCAGGTCTCACAGTGCGCGAAGAATGGATCATAGAGGGCGCCTTCGACTGCGAAAGCGGCGTGCAGGCCATGCAGAAACTCCTTGCCCGGGACAATCGGCCCGACGCCCTGTTCGTCTGCAACGACATGATGGCCTTCGGCGTCATCACCGAGGCGGCAAAAAAAGGCGTCCGGGTGCCTGACGACATTTCCGTGATCGGCTACGACGACATCTCCATGGCCCGATACATGAACCCGCCCCTGACCACCATTCACCAGCCCACAAGCAAGCTCGGGGCCATGGCCGTGGACACCCTGCTGGACCGCCTGGACTCCGGACGCGACAAGACCGAGATCATCCGCATCGAGCCCAGCCTTGTGGAACGGGATTCGGTGCGCAAGGTCGACTTCTGACCCATCCCGCACAATACATTCTCCCTGTCGCATACAGGCTCGGCAGGGAAACGCCTTCCGGTTATACACAGGCCGCAACGGCTCCACGCCTTCCTCTACGACTGCCGACCTGAAATACGATGATTCTCTCCATTCATGCGCGGCGAAAAAAAACGAATCTCCGATGTACCGGCCAGATTCAGTGCAGACAAAAAGGGCCCCGCAACCATTTTCTCGAATTTACTTCATACCGAACAGCATCCTAGCGACAAAATAAGAATAATTACCGAAACAGCAAAACATTATTCCGAAATCCTTTTCCCCGGGCATACCTGTTGACAACTTCTGAGCGCTCCATCCCATTCCCTCCTCAACGCGCCTCTCCACCGAAAACGGCGGCCAACTGCAACCAACTCTTTCCTCTCGCTTTTTTCTACAATTCAACCTATTGTACGTGGTACTTTCACTCCGACGACACAAGCGACAGCGGGCGTTCGACTTCATATTCGGGAAACAGGTCGATCCCCCCTTTTGCATGACAAGGCTGGTGAACGCGCCATGGCGATCATCAAAACCAATCCGGCACTCGCGCCCGCAACAGACGGCGAGAATACCCGCAGCCAAAGCGACATCGAACACTTCGTGTCCAGTCACGCTGGCCGCAACAACATGCTGGGCATCTACCGTCTGGCTGAAGACGGCTCACCCACCGACCCGGAAATAATCCTGCCCAGCACCCACGATGCCGTACTGGTGAACAGTCTGCTCACCACTTTCGAAACAGACCAGGACATCCGCTTCTTTCTCATCCCCAACGGCGGCGACATGGACATCGACTTCGGCAGGCAGCTCCACTTCGTGCCCAACGGACACGCCTGGGAGTTGTCTGTGGGCGAATTGGACAACAGCAGATATGCCGACGTGCGGTTCGACGATCCCACCTTCAACCCGACGAGCGGGGAAGGAGGTTTGCTGCTCCCGCACGACCAGGATACGGAAACCGCCATGATGACTATGGACGGCTCCGATGTCGTCAAAATGGACGAGCTGTTCCATGGCGGGGAAAACGACGACCTGCTTCTGGGAGTTCAGGCGGACGTCCATCACACTGTCGGCACTGACAACGCCATCCATATTGACCCGTCAATACTGGCCGATACCGGCATCAGCGCAGGCGAACACCTCTTGGGGGCCACCGCCCTCGCCCCGGGGCAAGGCATGGCCATCAAGGGCATCACCTATGGCGAGGATCTGACCCAACTTCTTGTGGGCGACTCTGACGGCGGGCACGAAGTGGTGGTCAACCTTCTCGGCGTGAACCGGGCCGATCTGAGCGGTTTCGAGACCGGCATCACCCCGGATACCCCAGTGGACGATCTCATCCAATACCTGATCGACTCCGGTCACCACCACACCTGATCAGGACAGAAACCCGGCATATGATTACTCCCTGAAATAATATTATTTATACTTGTATAATAGAATCGTCGTTGTTATTGTTCTTAGATAGAAAAATTTCACTCACTTTCAACCAAAGCACCACCTGCCATGAAAAACTTCATAGCAACCCTCGTTTGCCTCGCAACACTTCTGGTCTCCCCAGCCTTCGCCGGGGCGGACGGAACGACGTCCCTCAAGGAAACCGTCGTCGCGGCCGTCAAACAGCATCCGCAGATCAAGGCACTGCTGTTCAACCGGGACGCCCAGTCCAGCAATCTGGCCGCGGCTCTCGGACGCTTCTTTCCTTCCCTGGACCTGACATCCAACGCGGGCTTCCAACAATACAGGAGTTCCACCACCCGCGGCAACGACACGGAAAACCGGCACCGTACGGCCACGGACACCACCCTGGCCCTGACCCTGAACGTGTTTGACGGCATGGACCGCATCTATACCTACAAGGGCTCCAAAGCCCGGCTCGAATCCGCAGAGTACCGGCTGCGCGACAACGTGGAAACCGTGGGCCTCGACGCCATCCGCGCCCACCACAACGTGGTGCGCGAGCGCGATTTGGTGAAACTGGCCGAAGAGAACGTGGAAAAACACCACGAACTGCTCGACTCCATCACCGAGCGTGTGCAGGCGGGCGCCACCAGTCTGGCCGACGAAACCCAGGCCAAAAGCCGCCTGGCCCGGGCCTTCACCACCCTGATAACCTACAAGGGCAACCTACGCACCGCCGAAGCCGACTATACCCGGGTCACCGGCAAGGCTCCCGGAGTGCTCTCCACGCCCCAATTCCATCCCGAATATGTGGAAGACATGGAGAAAGTCCTGAAAAGGACCATGGACAACAACCCCAAGATCAAGACCAGCAAAGCAGATCTCGTGGCTTCGGAAAAAGACGAGATGGTGGCCGAATCCGACTTCTACCCCAATGTGGACGTGGTGGTCAGCTCCCGCAACACCGACAACCTGGACGGCTCCGACAGCTACTACCAAGACAACAGCGCCATGCTTCAGATGTCCTGGAACCTGTTCAGCGGCGGCAGCGACTACAGCGAGACCAAGGCGGCCAAGGCCAGGGTCGGAGAGGCCAAGTCCAACCTTCAGGACACCACCGACGACCTGATTCGTCAGGTGGTCACCGCCTGGACCGAGTATGAAACTGCAGTGAGTCAGGTGGAGAACTACGAGCGTGCCCTTGGCTACAGTATAGAGACCCGTGATATGTATCTGGTGCAGTTCAACGTGGGGCAACGCTCCCTGTTGGACGTGCTGGACTCCATCAACGAAGTGTTCAGCAACAGTGTGCTGTTGGAGACCGCCAAGACAAACCGCAGCTTCAGCCTGTACAAGCTGGTGACCTTGCGCGGCGATCTGGTCCACACTCTGGAGGTGGCGGAGAAGACTTACGATCCCGAAAGCAAGTAGGCTTCATAACAAAAAACTTTCCAAGGGGTGCGATGAAAATCGCACCCTTTTTCTTTTGTCCCGTTCAGCAAGATGCTCCTCGCCGCACAAGAAAATGGTCTTGCCGGCCTTTTCTCGGGAGCAGCTCCATGTGTATTCCTCCCCGCTTACCAGGACACTACGAAACAACGCCCATGGAATAGTTGTTGCTTGTTTGAAACACGCGGAAAAAAATTCCTTCCCCAACGAAACCGCAGAGGAAGCGCCATGAACATCTCATCCACCACCGCAGCATACCAGACTCAGCAAATTCAAGCTTCGCATCAAACTCCACGCCAGCAGACAACTAACGATGCGGAAAAGTCAAAGGGAGACACGGTGACCATCTCTGAAGAGGCCAGAAAGGCGCAAAGCAATGAAACGGCCACCAATTCAGAGGCTCTCTTATACTTTCCGGAATCCGTGAGGCAATACTTGCCTGACTGCCGCACACTGGATATCGAAGTCGGCAAATACGGTCCTGTCTACAAGAAAGAGGCGACCTCTGAACAGGTTGAAACCTGGCCCGAATACAGCGACGAGTTGATGCGTGTCTATAATGCCTGCTTACAGAAGCACGGCCTGAGTGGAGGACTGGAACTCGAACAAATGTCCAGTAAGTTTCAAGAGGACTTCGAAAAAGATCTCCACCAGATGTTCTCCGACGATCCGAACAAGGAAAGGATACAGGAACTGATGGACATCATGGGGGTCAACGTTGAAAAGCTTTAGCGCGTATATCCTCGCTCGTTGATGGCCTGTTTTTTTCACCGCCCACTGACATGTCGCAATAATCGGTCAGCCTCCTTTGCCCGCGGACGGCGAAAAAGAAACCCCGGCGCTTATCGAGAAACGCCGGGGTTCCGTACCAGATGGAGTCCGTGGATCAGGAAACCTGTCCCAGAATGCGCTCCGCGGCCGGAGACTGAATGGCCTCGGCCAGCGCCGCCAGCACGCGGGAATCATATTTGCCCCCCATGCCGCCGAGGATTTCCAGCACCTTCTGCGGGTCCATGGCCCCACGATGCGCCCTGGGCCGGATCATGGCGCAAAACGCGTTGAGCACGGACAGGATACGCGCGGACAAAATGATGTCGTCGCCCTCAAGCTTCTTGGGATACCCCGAGCCGTCCAGACGTTCGTTCATCTGATAGATGGCCCGCAGCACGCCCTCGTCGATGTCGATGTCCCTGAGAATACGGCGAGCGTATTCCACATGCGTCTCCATGACCTCCTTTTCCTCGTCGGTCAGTCGGCCCGGCTTGGTCAGGATCTCCTTGGGAACGAACATCTTGCCTATCTGGGAAAGGTTGGCCGAGGTCTCGATCTCGGCCACTTCGATTTCCGGAAGATGCAGCACCCTGCCCACCTCCACGGCAAGTCCGGCCATGAGCTTGGTATGCCCGCCCAGATAGGGATCGGCGGCCTCGATGGTGCTGCCCAGTGCTTCCATGGCCCGGCGAATGAGACGCTTGTTCTTTTCCTGCGCCGCCACGAAATCGGTGATGTCGCGGAAGACCTCGACGACGCCCAGACACTCTCCGGCGCTGTCATAATAGGGCGACTTGGATATCTGGAACTGGTAACGCTTGGACTGCAGATAGATGGTCTCATTGATGATGACCTTGCCCTTTTCCTCCAGCACGGCCTCGTCCGCGCCGGTAAGGCGCTTGGCTGTGTCGAAACCGAAAACGGCCTCCACATCCATGCCGAGGATTTCCTGCTCGCTCCGGCCCACGGCCTGGGCGAATGCGTCGTTCACGTAGACATATTTGCCGTCCAGGTCCTTGAGGGTGATGAACTCCTGGATGTTGGCGTTGATGGAGTCGATGAAGCGTTTCTGCTGGTCGATCTGGCTGGCCAGAGCCATGAACTGCTCCGCGGTGCGCTGGTTGTGCACTCCGGCCTGAACCCACCAGGCCAGCCCGGCGGCAAGCAGGATAGCCAGGATGACCAGCCCGGCCATGATATAGGCGGTGCGCGAATAGGCCTGCGTGGGAGCGGTGGCCGAGGCATAGTCCATTTCCTGCACGACCCACCACTGGGGCCCGGCCACTCGCACGCCCATGGAGAACACTTCCTGTTCCGGAGTGGACAGGCTGGAGCGGCGGCCGAAAAGCATGTTGCCGTTCTCGTCCAGCTTCACGTCGATGACCACGTCCGAAAACCCTTCCGCTGTCCAGGGGGTCACCTCCCGGAAGCCCTTGTCGGTCTTCTGCATGAGCCGGGTGCGTTCTCCCTTGGCGGACAGGGCCGAATTGGAGAGCAGTTCGGTGATCTTGCCGCTCACCTGGCGGGTCATCATGAGCACCCCCACCGGTTCGGCCTTGTCCTCTCCTTCCGGCGGATGAATGGGCACATAGATATCCATTTCCAGCCCCTGAGGCGTCATGCGCAGGGGCGAGAACTTGGGCTCGGCGTCTTTGAACACGGTCTTGGTCAGGGTTATTTCGGTTTCGGACATGGGCGGCAGATGACCGTCCGTCGCGATATAGGCAATACCGTCTCCGTTGAGCACCCTGGCGTAGAGAAAGCCCGAATAGGTGCAGAATTCCCTGAGGATATTCTGCATCATGGGCAATTGCGCGGCCAGCCCGGCCCCTTCGTTTTCCTCGGCCAGGTCCGAAGCGCCGAAAATGGCGGCCAGGTCGCCGGGAATGCTGTCCACCTCGGCGGCGTAAAGCCGGAAGAGGTCTGACTTGATGAGCCTGTCGCCCCGCTGCGAGAGGTCGGAAAGCCAGGCCGCGAACACCTCGGACCGGCCCTGAGCCACCAGACCGAGACGGTGCTCTACGTTCCGGCCCAGATCGGCCCGCTGCTTGGAGACGTTCCTGTTGGCGAAAAACAGGCTGCCTGCGGCGATGATCAGAATGAAGACCACCGCGATGCCGACCTTGAGGCCGTGCCCGGCCTTGCAGGCGCATTCGGGAATCTCTTCTCTTGGATGCATTGTGCGTTCCATGGGTTACTCCATCTGGTTATGGGTGTCCGGTCCCCCTGCCGAAGCGGTGCCGTTATCCGTCCGGTCAATGGTTCCGTTATCCATCGGGAAAGCCTTTTGCGGCTTTATCTTTTTCCTGGCTCCGAATCGTGGAATTTCATCGATTCCGTCCTTTTTCTTGCGGATGACCGGAGGCACGTGCATCCAGCGGTACTTTTCGTTGACCGAGTACTGGGGCAGATAATGCTTGTAGCGCGTGTGCGGCAGCACCATGTCCGTCTGGTTGTCGAGGACGTAGATGTCGTCATCCAGATACACGACCAGCACGGCATGGCCTATATTGCGGATCATGTCCTTGAGGGCCACGATGCGCATGCGGTCCATGCTGAAACCGAGTTCCTTGAGTGCGTAATATTTGGCGATTGCATAGTCCTCGCAGTCGCCGGACTTCTTGAGAAACTCCAATGGAGTGGCCCAATAGTCGCGCCGGCCGTAATTGGACTGGTCAAGCCGATAGGGCCACTGGTTGAAAAACCTGTTCACGGCCTTGAGCTTTTCCATGGAGGATTTGCCCGCCACATTCTTCTTGAGCTTGCGCCAGGCCGTCTTGGACGGCAGTCTGTCCATGGAGCTGTCCTTGAAGTAACCCCGCCAGAAGGTCATCTGACGCAGCACCCGCATCCACTTGGGCAACGACTTGATCCTGCCCTTGAATTCCACGGTGCCGAACAGCCTGGGCGGCTGTTTCTTTTTGTGGGCCCCGGCCCGGGCTTCGTTTTCCCCTGTCCAGAGAATCAGGCACGCCACGAGAAACCCCGCGCAAAGCAGGCCCCGTGCGACCCGTCTTATGCGACTGAGGAAAATCATGGTCCGTTAGCGTTCCCGCAAGGCGTTCTGCTTGGCCTTCAGTATGGGCTTGAGAAGATAATCGAGCACCGATTTCTTGCCCGTAAGCACATCGACCTGGGCGGTCATGCCGGGGATAATGGGCAACATTTCGCCTCGGTATTTAAGTGCGTTCTCTTTGGTGCGCACTTTGATGACATAAAAATTCTCGCCTTTTTCATTCTGGATGGTGTCCGCACTGATGTGCTCTACCACCCCATCCAGGCCGCCGTAAATGGAGAAATCGTAGGCCGTGATCTTGACCCGGGCCTTTTGGTCCGGATGCACGAACGCGATGTCCGCGGGCTTGATCTGCGCCTCCACCAGCAGGGTGCTGTCCAAGGGCACGATCTCCATGATGGACTCGCCCGGCTGAACCACGCCGCCCAGGGTGTTGATGAGAATGTGCTTGACGATGCCCTTCACCGGCGAACGCACGTCGGTGCGGATCACCCTGTCACTGCCAGCGGCCAGGGTTTCCTTGATGGACGTCAGCTCAAGCCGCCGCTCATTGAGTTCCTTGAGGGCTTCGCTGCGAAATTCCACCTTGTGCTGCTCAATGCGGCTCAATTCTTCGGCAGCGGCGGCCTTGGCCCGGGGAATGCCCAAGGTCAGGGCCTGCACGTCGCCTCGCAACTCCAACACCTTCTGCTCCAGGCTCAGGAAGTCCAGTTCAGAATGGATCTTCTTCTCCACCAGCGGCTTGGTGATGTCCCGCTGACGCTGGGCCACCTTGAGGCTCTGGAGAAGTTGCCTCCTGCGCCCCTGCATTTCCTGCACTTCCTGCTGTTTCTGCTGGTATTCGCTCCGCAACAGCTTCAATTCGATCTCAAGCTGTTCCTTGCGCGCGCGGTAGAGGCGCATCTGGTCTTCAACGATCTGCGGAACCTCGGCTGCAAGATCCGGTTCAAAGGCCGGAACCACGCCGTCCACTTCGGCCACGAGCCGGGTGATGGCCGTCCGATGCTCCAGTGACTTGGCCTTGGCGTCGCGGTAAAAGCTGGCGGCCTGTTCGTTCTGCAGACGGCAAAGCATGTCGCCCTTTTCCACCTTCTGGCCCTCGAACACGAAAATTTCACTCAATATGCCGCCTTCGAGGTTCTGGATCTCCTGGACGCGCCGAGAGGGAATGACCTTGCCGAATCCCCGGGTGACCTCCTCCAGCACGGCCAATTTGGCCCAGAGAAGGAAGCCCACAAACATGAGGCACACGGAAATCGACATGATGTAGGCCAGCTTGCGGCCCCGGCCGTACAGGGCCTGATCCACCTCGGACATGTACAGCAAAGTCTCTTTGTCGAATTGGTTCTTGCTCATGCCGCCCTCACATGGAAACCTTGATCTTGCCGGATTTGAGCCCATCGAGCACGGCGTTCTTGGGTCCGTCCACCAGAATGCGCCCCCTGTCCATGATCACCAGCCGGTCCACGAGGTCGAGCATGGAGTGACGGTGGGTGATGAAAATGACCGTCTTGTCCTTGATGTACGGCCCCAGCTTCTGTTTGAGCCGGAACTCGGACTGGTTGTCCATGTTGCTGGACGGCTCGTCCATGATCAACACTTCGGGCTCGGTCAAAAGCGCCCGGGCGATGGATACGGCCTGACGCTGGCCGCCGGACAGGGAAGAGCCGCGCTCACCCACCTTCATGCCATACCCGGCCGGATGGTCCTTGACGAACTCGTCCACGCCCGCAATCTCGGCCGCGTATTTTATGGACAGGTCGTCGGCCTCGGGCAGGCCGAAGGCGATATTGTCCCGAAGGGTGCCGTAGAAGAGCAACGGGTCCTGGGATACGTAGCCCACCTTGCGCCGAAGGTTGGCCACGTCCATCTGGCGCAGGTCGATGTTGCCCACCTTCACCGAGCCTTTGACCGGCTGATAGAGCCCCACACAAAGCTTGCCCAGGGTGGACTTTCCCGCGCCGGTACGGCCCACGATGCCCACCTTCTCCCCGGGCCGGAGCTTGAGGGTGATGTCGTTGAGCACGGCTTTGTCCGTGCCGGGGTAGCTGAAGGAAATGTCCTCCAGGGTCAGGGAGGGCTCGATGTCTCCGTAGTGGAAGGTGTCCTTGTCGTCAGGTCGCTCGCTGGGCATCTCCATGAGCATGTTCAGGGCATTCAGCGCCATGCGCGATTGCTGGAATCGGGAAAGCAGCCCGGCCACTGCGCTGAGCGGGGCCATGGACCGACCCGCCAGGATGTTGCAGGCCACAAGGCCGCCCACGGTCAGCTCGCCCTTGGAAATGAGGTACACGCCGATGATGACGATGGCCACGCTGACCATTTGGGTCACATAGACCGAAAAGGTCACCGAAATGTTGGCCAGCACCTTGGCCCGACTGTTGGACATGGCGGTCTTGCCCACCACATTTTCCCAGCGTGCCTGCATGCGGCCTTCGGCCATGCTGGTCTTGATGGTTTCCAGCCCCTGCACGATCTCGAAAAGCAGCGCGTGCTTCTGAGTGCTCTCCTTGTAATGGCTTTCCACGATGTGCTGAAACGGCATCTGAAGGAAAAAACCCACCAGGAAGACCAGCGGCACTGCAATGAGTACCGGAAGGACCATGAGCCCGCCGATGTAATAAACCACCCAAATGAAAAGGAGCAGAAACGGCAGATCGAGGAGCGCCACCAGGGAGCTGGAGCTGAAGAACTCACGCAGGGACTCGAACTCCCGTATGTTGTTGGCCACGGCCCCTGCAGACTCGGGCATGTGGTCCAGCCGGGCGGACATGAGATGCTGCATGATACGGCTGCCGATGAGCACATCCGCATTGCGCCCGGCCACATCCACGAAATAGCTGCGCAGGTTCTTGAGCAGGAAGTCGAAGAGATAGGCGATGCCGATGCCGATGGCCAGGGCCCAGAGCGTGTCAAAGGCATTATTGGGGATGACCCGGTCATAGACGTTCATGACGAACAACGGCGAGGCGATGATGATCAGGTTGGTCATGATGCTGGCCAGAACCACGTGGCGGTATACGGGCCAGAAACGGAAGATCACGTCCCAGAACCAACGCTTGGTCTTGACCAGCTTGAGGTCGCTGACCCGCTTGTCCAGCCGGGTCTGTCGGCGGCAGAAGATGGCGTAGCCGGTATACTCTTCTTCCAGCTTGTCCAGGGGCAATTCAACGGCGTTCATGCCGTGCCCCGGCAGCAGCACCCGAGCGGTTGTGTCGTTCACATCCTCCAGCACGCAGGCGTTGCCGCCCTTGAGCAGCAGGATGCACGGCATGACCAGCCGGGTGATGCTTATCACGCTGGGCCGGTGCACGGTCTTGGCCGAAATGCCAATGCCTTCGGCCGCGCGGACGATGGAGGACGCGGTGATGACGCGCTCCTGTTGCGGAATACCCGCCTTGAGCGTGGCCGAGGAAACCGGCCTGCCCAACAGGCGGCTGATGATGGAAAGACAAATGACCAACGGTGGTTGGAAATCGATATCCTGAGGCGAAAGCCGCTCATCTGCGTGGACGGCCTGCTGACTGTCGCCCTCGGAGCGGTCTTGGTTCTTTGCCTCGTTTTCCTCTTCCGTGGCGGAAGAAGGCGATATTTTCAAATCTGAAGACATGGGTCACGCCTAGGGCTGCGGTGTAGTAAAATTGCAAAGCACAAAGCCGGTAAATCAACATATTTGCAATTGTTTTACAATTTTTCTAATCAGAACACTTTGTCAACCCCATGATAATTCGCCATTTTCGATTCCATATCTACTTTTCCACAACTTATCCCGCCTGAGCATACCCCCGACGAATCCGGGTACCCCACCAAACCAGGGGTAAAACAGACATGAACAGCATGAAAGCAGCCTTGGATTTTCCCATACAAAAAGTATCTTTTTTCTAACAAGTCCACAAAAACAACCGTCCCTCTGCAATCCCACACCGCCAAGCCAAGGCAACCAACAAGCCCCCAGGATGTGAGAACATCTCGGGGGCTTTCATAAAAGAAACTCAAACAGTTGTTTTTATTGTAAACTGACGATTTCAGACGCACCGTCACGGGCCGATCCACCTTTGCCCGCGGCGAGCTCTCCCGCAGGTTTGACTGAAATGACGGATTTTCTTTCTTGTCCTCCACCGCCGTTGAAACGGAAGAAACCGAGAGTCTGCCGGACGTTCTGGCATTGGCCGGAAAGCTCCTCACTGGTGGCCGCCAGCTCTTCCGCCGTGGACGAGTTCTGCTGAATCACACTCTCCAACTGGCCGATAGCCTCGTTGACCTGCTCCGCGCCCGCACTCTGCGCCTGGCTGGCAACGGATATCTCCTCGACCAGCTGCGAAGTTTTGATGATGTCAGGCACCAGGGCGCCCAGCATTCCGGACGCCTTATCGCCGAGTCCTATGCTCGTGGCCGACAATTCGCTGATCTCGGCAGCGGCCTCTCCGCTGCGTTCCGCCAACTTGCGCACCTCGGCCGCCACCACGGCGAAGCCCTTGCCGTGGGAACCGGCACGAGCCGCTTCAATGGCCGCATTGAGGGCCAGCAGGTTTGTCTGGCGTGCGATCTCTTCGATGATGGATATCTTTTCGGCTATGTAGGCCATGGCCGTCATAGCTTGAGAAACAGCGCCTCCGCACTGCTCGGCGTCTTCGGCGGCCTGGCGGGCGATGGCTTCTGTCTGACGGGCGTTTTCGGCATTCTGCGAGATGTTGGCCGCCATTTCCTCCATGGTCGCGGCCACCTCCTCGACACTGGCCGCCTGCTCGGTGGCGTTCTCCGACAAAAGTTGGGCCGAGGCGGCCAATTCCTCGCTCCCGGAGGCCACATGGTCAACGCTCACCTGTACTTCGGCGACTATCGTCCTGAGACGCCCGACCATGCCCCCCAGCACCCTGCAAAGAGTGCCGACCTCATCCTTCTGATCAACGGCAATGTGGGCGTCCAAAACGCCGTCCGCCACTTCGCTGCCAAGCACGAGAGCCTTTTCCATGGGGCGGGTGACTCCCCGGGTGATGATCCAGGCGGCGACAACGGCCAGTACCACGGCGCAAAGAACAAGGATGGTTATGATTTCGACGGCAAAGGAAATGGAGGCCTGCACGCGCGGCCCGAGTGCATCCTGTTCGCCTTTGATCGACAGCTTCACATCCTCGATATCCTTGGCCACTTCAGGCCCGATTGTGTCGAGCGTGCCGTTTATGACATCTCTGTTCCGCACGAAAATGAGCCCGGCAACTTCCGCAAGGTCCGCAATGTACCGTTCGCTCCCTTGGGTCACGGCTTTCAGGAGCTTTCTGCGCTCAGGGTTCTGCAACTCGGCTTTCAGTACATCCAGCTCGGATCGGCATGTCTCCAGCTCGCTGTTCGCCCTGTCCAAGGCCGCCTGCTCGTTGGTGTTGAGAAACTTGGCCATATACAACCGACCGAGAAGAAGATGCCGAAGCGCCACGGCCGCATGGTACGCAGCGGTCATGTCGTCATCAGCACGGGCGGATTCCAAAATGGCGGAAAGATTTTTCTCCATTGCCGGTCCCACCACATTGAGCCCCTGCCCCACAAGGCGGTTTCGCCGATCCATCAAACCTACGAGCCGTTCGAAGCCGCTGTCGTATTTTTCCAGTCGGCCTCCGATTCCGGAGAGTACCAAGGCCCTTTCCGGCTGTTGGATCTGCTGCCGGGCCTCCTCCATGAACCCTTGCACCGCCTTGCGGTATTTCCGGTACATCTCCTTGCTCTTATCGCTTCCGGTGATGATGTAGTCCTTCACGTTCATGCGGGCCATAAGCATATTCGCCTGTACCCTGCCTGCAAGATTGGTGTCCCGCGCCAGTCCCCGATATTCCTTGAACGCCTCAAAATTCTTGTCGAACTCCGATATGGCCGCAACACCCACCACTCCCAGAAGAAAAAGCAGGAAACCAAATCCGATGGTCATTTTGTAACCCAACTTCAAATTCTTGAACATCTCTCCTCCGGTGAAAGTCTATCACTTCTCTTCGTATTAATGATATACATATTTCTTTCAAACCCACCTTCACTGGCACAGACCAGACGGTGGCCTGATTCCCAGTCTATCGGCTAACGCCCCGTAAAGAGAGAGTCAAAAGGTTTGGGCCCACGTCACAAAAACGACATATCGAAAAAACGATATACACATTAATTCACACATGTTGAAAACACACGGGAGGCGGGAATAAAGTCGAGAACTCACGTCTCTTCCCCCCACAATCACATACATGTTCCTATATTATATGAGAGCTACAGCGCTCAGGCATGGCCGGACCGGAAAATAAAAGACACTTTGGTGTTTCACGGCCGTTCGGCGCGACTGATGAAGGGGCAAGCAAACTTGTTGGAGAATCCGAAAAGACAAGCCCCCCGGATGATGAGGGCATCCGGGGGGCTTCCGCAAGGGTGGTGTGAGGCCCTTACGGATTAGAGGCGAGGGTGTGCATGACTCTCCTCTCTTGGGGTGTATGTTATGGCCATTGGGAGGGTGGCCTTAACAAACTTTTTGCTACAGGGGTGGAGCTATTCCTTGCCCACCTCACTGAAGGGTTTGACGTCCGCGTCGCCGACGTATTCCGCGCCGGCCTCGGAGTCGTAGCAGGTCAAACCGCAACGCAGGCAGCGGCTGCCTTCCTTGCGGGCCGCATCGTATTCCACGAAGCTCTTGACCTCTTCCTTGAAGGTGCTGCGGCGCTCCTCGATGGAGATCTCCGGCACCTTGATGCGCGGGATGGTGTAAGTGATGTCCATATTCTTGAGGATGGACTCCGGAATGACGCGCAATTGCGGGTTGCGGGGTTCGGGAATCTCACCCTCGGTGATGTAATGATGGATGGCGCGGGCGGCGCGGCGTCCGTCGGCTACTGCCTGGATCAGGATGTTGCGGCCGGTGTGAACCTCGCCCGCCACAAAGACGTTCTCGCGGCTGGTCTGCAGGGTGGTCTTGTCGCCCTTGACGCCTCCGGACTTCTTGTCCAGGGCGAAGAGCTCATTGCCTTCGGCGTCCTTGAACAGCCCGGTATCCACGAGACGGTCCGTGGCCACGATCACCAGGTCGGCGGCAATGATGGCCTCGGTGCCTTCCACAGGGTTGGGGCCGCCCTTGGCCTTCTTGGGGTCGTCGTACTCCAATTCGGTATACTGAACGCCGGAAACCTCGCCTTCTTCGGTGATGACGCGTACCGGGGCGGTCATGAACTTGAGTTCCGCCCCCAGTTCGGAGGCACGCTTCACCTCGTTCTTGTTGGCGGACATCTTGCGCTGGATGCAGCCGATGAGCGCGCTCACCTCGGCGCCGAGGCGGCCGGCGCTGCGGACCACGTCCATGGCCGTGTTGGTGTCGCCCACGACCACGACGTTCTTGCCGCGCAGATCGGTGATGTTCTCGTTCACCTGGGCCAGGAAGGAGATGGAGTCCATGACACCTTCGGCATCATCGTTGTCGACGCCCAGGGTCGGGACCTTCCATGCGCCGGTGGCGATGAGAACGGCCTCGAAGCCGTCCTGCTCCAGGCTTTCCAGAGTGACGTCCTTGCCGAATTCCTTGCCGAGCGCCACTTCCACGCCCATATCCAGGATGGACTGCACTTCCCAGTCCACGACCTTCCCGGGCAAGCGGTACTCGGGGATAACGCCCTTCATCATGCCGCCGATCTTGTCACGCTTTTCGAAGATGGTCGGCTCGTGGCCGATGCGGCGCAGGAAGTAGGCGGCGCTCAGACCTGCGGGACCGCCGCCGATGATGGCCACCTTGTGACCGGACGGCGGGTTGCAGGAAAGACGTACACGGGAACCGGAATTCATTTCCCAGTCGGCCACGAAGCGATGCAGGGTATGGATAGCCACGCCCTCGTCCGCGATGTTGCGGCGACAGATGGTTTCGCAAGGGGCCGGGCACAGGCGTCCCACGGCCAGAGGCAGGGGGTTCCGTTCCTTCATGGTCAGGAGCGCGCCGCGCATGTCGCCCTGCTTCATCTGCTGGATATAGGTACGAACGTCTATCTGGGCCGGGCACTTCTGCATGCACGGAGCCAGGCAGTCGTCGATCTTGTTCAGGTGCAAAAGGTCCATGGTCAGGCCGGACACCCGGATGGCGCCGGTGGGGCAGACCTCGGCGCACTTGCCGCAGGAACGGCAGGCGTTCATGTCCACCACGGGCAGGCCGTCTTCATTGAGGCGGATGGCGTCAAAGCCGCAGACCTTGACGCAGGAGCCCATGCCGATGCAGCCCAGGCCGCAGGACTTTTCCCCGCCGTAAAGCAGTGCTTCGGCGCGGCAATCCTCAACCCCTTCGTAATCGAACAGCAGGTTGGCGCGGGCGCCGCCGGTGCAGATGTTGTGGGCCACCTTGGGCTCCTTGAAGGAAACCTCCACTCCCATGACCGCGGCGATGTTCTCGGCAATCTCGGCCCCGCCCGCAACGCAGATTTCCGGTGCGGCCTCACCCTTGACGATGGCCGCGGCCGCGGCGGAACAACCGGGATAGCCGCAACCGCCGCAGTTTGCGCCGGGGAAGCAGTTTTCCACCTGGGCGATGCGGGGGTCCTCCTTGACATGCAGCGCCTTGGAAGCCGCGGCGAGCACGGCTGCGGCGGTGAGGCCCAGCAGGAATAGAATCAATATTGAAGTAAGCATATCACTATTCTCCGTGGTTTCTCAGTTAGGCGGCCATACCTTTGAAGGCGAAGAAGATCAGGGACATGACCCCGGCAGTGACCAGTGCGATGGGCACACCGCGGAAGACCGCCGGAACCGGCGCAATGTCCAGCCGCTCACGAATGGCCGAAATGATGACCAGTGCGATGAGGAAACCTATGCCCGAAGCCAGGCCGTACATCATGGACTTGACGAAGGAGTAGCCGTTGCGCTGGACAATGATGGCCACCCCCATCACCGCACAGTTGGTGGTGATGAGCGGCAGAAACAGCCCCAGGGATTTGTAGAGAGGCGGAATGACCTTCTTCAGGAACATTTCGACGAACTGCACCAGGGAGGCGATGACCAAAATGAAGACGATGGTCTGCAGGTAGTCGATGCCGTACGGGTTGAGCACGTAATGCTGTAGGGGCCAGGTGATGGCCGTGGCCATGAGGGTGACGAAGATGACCGCGCCGCCCATACCCAAAGCCACGTCCGTGGACTTGGACGTGCCCATGAACGGGCAGGACCCAAGGTACTGGACCAGGACGATGTTGTTGATGAATATGGCGGAGATGAAAAGCAGGAAGTATTCCATATCTGAGCGACCTCCTATTTGCCGCCGCAGGCGTTGCACGCGCCGCAGGATGCGCACGAAGAGTTCTGGGAAACAGGCTCGGTCTCACCCTTCTTGCGGCTCAGGTACCGGTTGAAGGCGTTCATACCCGCCAGAATGCAGCCCAGGCCCAGGAAGGCGCCCGGAGCCATGACCATGACGGAAGCGGGCTCGAAGGACGGCCACATGACCTGCACGCCGAACACGGTGCCGTTGCCCAGCAGCTCGCGGATGGCGCCCAGGAAGGTCAGGGATGCGGCGAAGCCGATGCCCATGCCGAGTGCGTCGGCAATGGAGGGCAGAATCTCGTTCTTGGAAGCAAACGCCTCGGCGCGGCCCAGGATCAGGCAGTTGACAACGATGAGCGGCACGAAGATGCCCAATTTCTGGTACAGCGGATAGGTGTAGGCCTGCATGAGCAGTTCCACCGAAACCACCAGAGTTGCGGTAACAACGATGAAGCAGGCGATGCGCACCTTGGCCGGGATGATCTTCCGCAACATGGAAATGATCAGGTTGGACAGGGTCAGAACGAAGATGACCGCGGCCCCCATGCCGAGTCCGTTCTCCGCATTGGAGGTGACGGCCAGGGTCGGACAGAGACCGAGGAGCACGCGGAACGGCGGCAGCTCGTCCCAGAGGCCCTTGACGAATTCTTTGATAAGACGGTTCATATCGTTCTCTCCTAGGAAGCCTGCCAGGCCTTTTGAATTTCAGGCTTGAGGTTCTGGTACATCTCGATGGCGTTGCGCACGGCGTCCACGGTCCCGACGGAGGAGTAAGTCGCCCCGGCGATACCGTCGATGTCGCCGCCCTTGGAGGAAAGCTGCATTCCGTCCAGGCCGTGCCCCTTGAACTTGGAGGTGAAGGACGGTTCCATGACGCGGGTGCCGATTCCCGGGGTCTCGGTCTGGGTGGTGATGCCGATGCCCAGGACCTCGTCCTTGTCCACGTCGAAGCCGACCATAACGCCGATGTTGCCGGAATATCCTGGAGCGAAAGCCTCCAGGGCCACGCCCACGAGCTTGCCGTCCTTCTTGGCCGGGAACACGTTCACGTCGCCGAACTTCACCCGCTCGGCAATGGGATCGTTGTCGCGGTTCTTGAGAACCGAGAGCAGCGCCGGGCCCTGCACATAGGTCAGGACCTGTTGTTCGATCTGGCCCTTGGTCGCCTGTTTCAGGTTCACCAGCAGCGCACCGGAGCCCGCACAGATGAGAGACAGGACCAGAAGCATATGAAGTATTTCACGCATGACTTACCTGCCTCCGAAAGGTTTGGGGCGGACCCTGTCCAGCAGCGGGCTGAGCAGGCTGGCCACCATGATGGCGAAGGGAACGCCGTCCGGATACATGCCGTAGACGCGGATAACGACGACCATGACACCCGCAATGAGCCCGAACAGGAGCTGAGGCAGCTTGCCCACCGGGCTGGAGGAGGTGTCCGTGGCCAGGAAGAATGCGCCGAGCATGGTGCTTCCGGTCAGCAGGTGAAAAAGCGGATTTGCGTAGACGGTGGAGTCGATCGTCCAGAAGATGGAGGACGCGGCGACCACGCCGAGCAGGAATGCGGCCGGGATGTACCAGCGAATCCACTTGGCGGCCAGCAGGTAGACACCGCCCACCAACAGTCCGGCTACCTGGGAGGCCCCGAGCCCGCCGAGCTGGCGTCCCAGGAACAGTTCCTTGTAGTCGAACTGGGAAAGGCTCTGCAGGCCGAAATGCTTGAGCTGATACAGAGGCTCATTCATGGCGAAATGGGCCAGGTTCATGTCGATGTCCATGGCTGAGGGCCAGGACATACGGCACAGGGCCCAGGCCACCAGCGGCGCGCCGATGGGGTTGCAGCCGAACCCGCCGAACACGGTGCGGCCGAACACGATGGCTATGGCCGCGCCTATGACGGCCAGCCACCAGGGAGCGGTGGCGGGCAGCAGGAAGGCGAACAAAAGCCCCACATACAGGGCCGAGAAGTTGTCGACGTCGACGTCGCGCTCCTGGAGCTTGAGACACAGGACCTCGGTGAGCACCGCTGCGGCGCCGGCCAGGGCCATGGTGGTCAGCGCCGGAAAACCGAACATGTACACGGACATGAGCGCTGCAGGAACCAACGCCAGCAGGTGGGCCTGCATCATTTTCCGCACGGTCCGGCCGCTGCGCCAGTGGGGCGCGGGCGACACCGTCAGCCTGACGGCGATGTCGGACATGGCTTTTATTACGGGAGGAGTCATAAATACCCTTTTCTCTTGCTATCGTATCTACAGTCCCTGGGACTGCTCGCTCTGGCGGGAGGCCTTGAGCTGGGCCTTGGCAAACCGGATGTACTGCAGCAGCGGTCTCCTGGCGGTGCAGGAGAAGGCGCACAGGCCGCACTCGAAACAGCTGTTCAGGCCGTATTTCTCGGCCATCTCGAACATCTCGTACTCGGCGTAACGGCTGATCAGATTGGGCATGATCCGGCCGGGACAGTTGAGCACGCATTCACCGCAGTTGATGCAAGTTGCGTCCTGCACCGCAGGGAACACGTGACTGCCGATGGCGAACAGGGCGTGGTCGCCCTTCTTCACGCCCTCGTCCAGGCTGTACACCGCCTCGCCCCGAAAGGACCCGCCCAGGACCACGGTGTCGCCGGACTTGGCTTCCATGCCCAAGGTGGACAGGATATGGCGGATGGGAGTGCCCAAGGGTACGCGGTAATTCCTGTCCCCGATGGTCATGACCGTGTCGGTGACCGGCAGGCCGGTCATGGCCACACGTCCCAGGTCATAGAGGTCCATGACGCTCATCACCTTGGTGTCGGAGGGGAACTCCTTGCCGGTTATCTTGCGGACAACCAGGGCATCCAGCGAGTTGGGATATTTGGGTTTGATGTACCTGTTTTCCACGCCGGCCAGGCTGAAGGTGTCGCCCTTGGCCTCGGCCAGGATCACCTTTTCCGGCCTGATCAGCTTGCGCGCCAGTTCCAGCCCGGCTTCCAGGGTTTCCCGTTCATCTTTCAACAATTGCTCGACCACGGAAATACCGGGCTCGGGGTTGAGGCCGTTGATGACCAGGATATCAGCCGGGGAGGAAAGCACGGCACAGTCGATGCCCAGCCCCTGCAGCGCGCGAAGCATTTCCAGACCCGGCGCCAGGGACTTGACGTCCACGGGTTCCACACCTTCCTCCTCGCCACTGCACTTGATGGCCAGGTGATGGTAGTCCACGTCGGACACGGTGCCCGCGCAGGCGGCATGGTGTGCGCCGCCGAACTTTGCCGGGTGTTCGGCGATCACTTCGCCGCGCACCACTTTTTTGCGCTTGGCGGTCTTGAGCACCAGGTTCCGGACTTGGATGCTCAGCGCTTCCGGAGCGGCGATATCGGTAATGCCGTTCTGCAGATCGGATTCAAGGGAGTAATGTATCTTAAGCATGGGACCTACCTCGCATGGCATTCGTAACAGGAATCGTCCTCGGTGGGACCGCCGTTTTCCTCGTGGCAGCTCATGCACTGACTGTGGAAAGCGTCGATTCGCAGCGGGATGTCCTCGGTGGAAGGCCGGTCCTCGACGGGCAGCGTCGGGCCCTCGGGGATCTCGTCATGGCAGCGCAGGCAGGCTTCCTTGTCCGGGAAGTTCTTCTGATGCTCGGCCAGGAACTTCTCGTCATAGGCCTTGGGATGGCAGGTGCCGCAAGCCAGGAAGGTGTCCTGCCCGATATCGTCGTGATGACAGTCGGTACATTCGAACCCGTATTCCTGGATATGCGCCTGGTGGGAGAATATGACCCTGCCGCCGGCGTTTTCCATGACCACGCGCACGGGAACTTCCCGCTTCCCTTCCGGAAACAGCACGTAGCCCGCAGCGGCGGCGACACACAGCGCGGCCACGATAACGGTTATTGGGATATATCTGTTCTTCAAAGAAACCCTCACACATCAAGTATGTTGCATCACGGGCGCTCAAGCCCAACTCATCCTCGTTCGGCGATCGTCCACCATCACCTGAGCCGGTCTTTCCCATAGGACCGGAGGGAAATATGTCACCGCGGCGACACGGCGTATATTTATTATAGGATTGATCAATCAATCAATCCAAGGACGGCTCACCTATAGCACGAGGCATGCCATGAAGTAGGAAATTGAATGGAAAATTGCGGAAAAGCATCGGCGGGAACCGTTGGCGCGCATACCCTCAAAAAGATTGTGACAAATTTAACGAGACCGAAATAAAAAGGTATAAAAAGTAACTGAGAAAACCGTTGTCCGAAAAAACAGACAAACTTCCAGGCTCAAAACGTAGAATTACAGCCATTTTTCGGCAAAATGCAAAATTTTGCACAAAAGAATGCCGTCCGTTTTTCCAGACTGTCCGATTTTCCGTGCACGATAAAATGGTGCCGGATCGACTTTCATGAACAGCTTTTTTGATTCGGAAACAGGGAAAAATTCTTATGTCGCTGCCAAGTTAGTGAAAATGTGATACAAGCCTGTCGCCTTTGACTTTGCAAGTGGATACCCCTTTTCCGCCTCCCCCGAGCCTCCCTTCAAGCCGGTCCCGCCTTGAGGTCTCTTATCGATATCTTTTCGATTAGCGCCGACCACGCTGACCGCAGCGCCCGAAAAAGAAAAAGGCCTCCACGCGAATGGAAGCCTGTGTTGCTTGCGAAATCGGGCCGGATAAATCAGGGAGTGATGCGCCAGTGGTTGGTGTAGATGTTCATGCTGGTTTCACGCAGACGGCCCACCAGCGTGATGTTGCGGGTCTGGGAGAACTCCAGGGCCGAGCTGGTGGCCACGGAAAAACCGCAGAGAATGCCGATCCCGGCCATGGACGCCTTTTCAGCCAATTCCAGGGCCAGCCTGGATGAGAGCATGCCCACAGCCACATCTTTCATGCACCCGGAAGAGAGAGCCTGGCCCAAGGCCTTGTCAAAAGCATTGTGCCGTCCCACATCCTCGCCGAAGGCCACCATTCGGCCTTCCCGGGAAAACAAGGCCGCGGCATGGGTGGCGCGGGTGCTGTGAAACAGGGCCTGGCGCTTCTCGAACCGGTCCTTGAGTTTGAACAAAGCCTCGGCCGACATGGTGTGCCCCGCCTTCATGCCACCGCCCATGTACCGCACGTTCTTCCCGGGAACCAGTTCCACCTCGACCATGTCGCTTTCACCGCACACGGGGAAGGACAGGCTGCCGATATCGGCATGGGTCCGGATGAGCCCCTGGGCGAAAAGATGGCCGGCCACAAGATTGTGATCATCGCCGGGCGTGCGCACGAAAGTGAAGTTCTCGCGGCCCCGCACGCGCAACAGCAACGGTTCCTCCACGGCCACCAAGTCCGCGACCCGTTCCATGAAACCGTCTGCGTAACGGTGCAGGCGAACTGGTTGCAAAAACCTGCCGCTGCTCCCCTGCTCTTTTCCCCGAAACGCGGCCGGTGCGGGCAAGTGGTGCAAGGTGCTCATGGCCGTCCCCTACGGTTCAAGACTGTTCCAGGTCGTCGGGGTCATGGGCTCAAGATCCTTGTCCTGGGCGATCATGTCCAGGTGAACCAATCCCAATTGCACCACGTCCAGTTGCGGCTGCGGCTCGCATTCGCGCAGGTCGATGCACAGACAATAGGTGCCGCACTCGTGGCAGGCCTCGATGCGCTCATGCTTCATACCGTCCACGAAAAAAATCTCCCTGCTCTCCTGGTCTTGGTTGCCGCAGGCGGGACAGGTGTCCCTGCGGTATTCCCAGTTGTGGCTGCACAGGGAACAGTGCAGATGCTTCTTGCCGCCGCCGCCCACAAGGTTCTCGATATCCTTGGGATCGCGGCGGGAGAGATAGGCGATGGTGGGCAGACTGCCGCAGAACGGGCAGGAGCCCTGGTCCCAGCACCCTTTTGAAAATGACTCGCCGAGGCGTCCGGCCATGGAGGCCAGCACCGGCGCGGCCACTGCTTCAACAATGGAAAAAAGGACAGAGGGTGGCATACCGTCCAATTTCACGAAGGTGTTCTCAAATTGTTGCAGATCGCCGCTCAAACGGGCCTCGACGAGTCTTGCCAGCGTCTTCCCGGAGAGGTTGGTGTCCGCTTCCGGCGGCCATGCCTCGGGGGGAGCCATGTCCTTGAGGAGGGGAAGCAGCGCCCGGGAAGACGCCAACAGAAATTCCTTCCAGTCGTCGCATTTTACTCCGGCCAGCACGTGGACGCCCTCCATGAGGCGAACCTCGTCCACCTTGGGCGGTTCAGGCCCGTTTTCACCGAATTCCTCAGCCAGTTCCGCCTGTTTGCTCATGAGCGGGGAAAAGGTCTCCACCAGCTCCGCATACACGGGCTTGGTGCTGCTGATGGATTCCAGGGTAGTCTGTACGGCTTTCAGATCATTGGCCATGGAGTTTCTCCGGTCCTGTGCTGTGGGAGGCTCGGGCCGCCCGCCCCATGCGGACGGCCCGGCGTCTCCCTGTCGAGAGATGCGAGTTTCAGATTATGCCTTTTCGGTCATGCGGGTCACCGGCCTGGCAAGCTTCGCAAGGAACCGCTTGCGGTCCATGGTGCTCTGGGGAGCGGCGGCCACGGCAAAGCTGTGGTAATTCTCCGGCGCATCCGTGAGCAGGTAGATGACCATGACGTCATCAGGGTCGGCCAGCATGGCGTTGGGGAACCGTTTCTTCACGGTCGCCAGACGCTCTTCCGCCAGCTTGAGCATTTCCCCGCGCTCGCCAAAGGCCATGGCTCCCGTGGGGCAGACCTTGACGCAGGACGGAAGCATTCCCTTGTGTACCCGGTCGTTGCACATGGTGCACTTGGACAGGATTCCGGTCTTCTCATTGCGGCGCGGAATATTGTAGGGACAGGATTCGCGGATCTCCTCGAATTGCTCCTTGCTGAACTTCCTGGTGCCGTCCGTGTAGAGGATCGCGCCGGTCTTTTCATCCTGCACGATGGCCCCTTCACGGTAGAGGTCTCCGGTTTCCTTGCACGGTGCGACTTCGCAATGACGGCACTGGTCCGGAAAGAAGTTCCAGCGCACCACGTCGTCTTCCAGGTGCTCGCTGAAGCGCACCAGCTTGTAGTTGTTCGGGTTCAAATCCTGCGGATTCTGATGGCTGCCCCAACCGAACTGCTTGGTCTTGTTGGCTGGCAGGCCGTGCCATTCCTTGCAGGCCAGCTGGCAGCCTCGGCAGGCGGTGCATCGGGACGTATCTATAAGAAACGTTTTGGGCATGACGTTCTCCTTGCGTCCGGGCGGGAAAACCCGCCCGGTTTGCATGTTAGGTTGCGAGCTCGGTGAGCTTGTCGGCCTTGCGGATATTCACGCAGCATGCCTTGAATTCCGGGATTGTGGTGTTGGGGTCGCCCACCGAAGGCGTGAGCCTGTTGGTGGAGTCCCCGGACCCCGGAGTCGTCCAACCGAAGCAGTACGGCATGCCGATCTCGTGAATGATCCGACCATGGACCTTGAGCGGCCGCATGCGGATGGTGACCATGGCGATGGCCTCCACTCTGCCGCGGGCGCTTTCGATATACACACCCTCGCCGTTCCTGATGCCCTTTTCCTTGGCCAGTTCCGGGCTCATCTCCACGTAGAGCTGCGGCTCGGCTTCCAGCAGGTTGGGCACGTTGCGGGTTTCCCCGCCGCCGCACCAATGCTCGGTGAGGCTGTAGGTGGTCAGCACAATGGGGTACTTCGGATCCGCCGGAGCGGCCAGAACATCCGGAGCGCTGGTGACGAACTTGTAGCAGGGGCTGTGCAGCTGCTTGGAGAACAGGTTCTTGTCCACCGGAGTCTCGGCCGGTTCATAGTGCTCGGGGAACGGACCGTCCTGCCTGCCCGGGCCGAAGAGATGGCCCATACCGTGCTGATGCATGATGAACGGCAGCTTGCCCTTGCCCGAGGCAAGCGGCGGCCAGCCTCCGTCGGGCACGTCGCCCACCCATTTTCCGTTCTTCCATTCGATGACCGCCTTGTCCGGATTGAACGGCTTCCCGTTCAGGTCCACGGACGCGCGGTTGTAGAGGATGCGGCGGTTGACCGGCCAGCACCACGACCAGTTGGGGTACAGGCCGATCTTGGCCTGCATCTTGGTCTGGGACGGGTCGCGCCGCAAGGACTTGTTTCCATCCTCTTCGGTCCAGCTTCCTGAATAGAGCCAGTTCAGGCTCGACGTGGAGCCGTCGTCGGCCAGGGCCGCAAAAGAAGGCACCTGTTGGTCTTTTTTGTACTTCTTGCCCTTGTAGACAACGTCTCGGGTGAAGCGCCCGTTGATGCGCTGACAGAGATCCTCGGGATCGTACGCTTTCGGCCAGTCGAGCTTGAGCACGGCCTCGGGCAGAGCGCCGCCTTCCTTTTCATAGAGGGCACGGATTTTGTTGAGGATGGGGACGTACATTTCCCCGAACGGGCGCGCCTTGAACTGCGGCTTGATGCTTTGAGCATGCCAGAGGAGCCAGCGGCCCGAGTTGGTGACCGACCCGGTCTTTTCCAGCCTGTGCGCCGAAGGCAGCAGGAAGAACTCGGTCTTGATCTTCTTCGGGTCCGCGCCGGGGCGGTGCCAGTTGTCCGTTGTTTCGGAGTTGTGCAGTTCGGAACAGACGACCCAGTCCAGGTTGTCCATGGCCTTGCGGATCTTGTTGGTGTTGGGAACGCTGTTCATGGGGTTCAGGCCCATGAAAAAGCCGCCCGTGATTTCTCCACGGTACATGCGGTCGAAAAGGAACAGGTAGGAGTAGTCTTCTCCCTTGTCCACTTTCGGCAGCCACTCGTAGCCGAAGCCGTTCTTCTCGGTGGCGCTGTCGCCGTACCAGGCCTTGAGCAGGCTGGCGAAATACTTGGGCTTGTGCTGCCACCAGTTGGCCGACTGCGGATCATTGCTGATCGGGGTGTTGGCCTTGTTGTATTCGTCGTAGCTGCCCCAGTCCCCCCTGGGCATGGCCATGTACCCGGGCAGGATGTGGTAGAGCATGGCGTGGTCCGTGGACCCCTGCACGTTAGGCTCGCCGCGCAGGGCGTTGATGCCGCCGCCCGCGATGCCGATGTTGCCGAGCAGCAGCTGGATGATGCCCGATGAGCGGATGTTCTGCACGCCCACGGTATGCTGAGTCCAGCCCAGTGCGTAGAGAATGGTGCCGGCCTTGGTGCCGGTTCCGGTGGCGGTGTAAGCCTCATAGACACGCAGCAGGTTCTTTTCGGAGACACCGGTGGTGGAAGCGACCTTGTCCAGGCTGTACCGGGAATAGTGCTTCTTGAGGAGCTGGAACACGCAACGGGGGTGCTTGAGGGACTTGTCCCGCTTGGGCACACCCTTGGAATCCAGCTCCAGATCCCACTTGCTCTTGTCGTAGGTTCTGGTTTTCGGATCGTAACCCGTGAACAGGCCGTCCTTGAACCCGAAGTCCTTGCCCACGATGAGCGATGCGTTGGTGTAGTCCACCACGTACGGCTTGAAGTACTTTTCGTTGTCGAGGATGAACTTGATCATGCCGCCCAGGAAGGCGATGTCCGTCCCGGAGCGCAAGGGGACATGAAAGTCGGACCGGGCCGACGTGCGCGAAAACTTGGGGTCCACGTGCATGACCGTGGCGCCCTTGTCCTTGGCTTTCAGCACCCACTTGAAGGAAATCGGATGGTGTTCGGCCGCGTTGCTGCCCATTATAAGGATGGAGTCGGCATTCTTTATGTCGATCCAGTGGTTGGTCATGGCTCCACGCCCGAAGGACTCGCCAAGGGCGGCCACGGTGGAGCTGTGGCAGACGCGGGCCTGGTGATCCATGTGCACGATACCGAGCCCACGGGCAAACTGGTGGGTCAGGGCGCACTCCTCGTTGCTGGCGTGGGAAGTGCCCAGCAGGAACATGGATTCAATGCGGTTGACGGTCTGGCCCGCCTTGTTGCGGGTGACGAATTCCTTGTCGCGGGTATCCTTGACGCGGCGTGCAATGCGTTCGATGACCCAGTCCCAGCTCTTTTCCTCCCACTTGTCGCTGTAGGGAGCGCGGTACATGGGCTTCTGCACCCTGTGATGACTGGTGGTCATGGTGAACATCGCGGCTCCCTTCGCACAGAGAGCTCCTTCGTTGATGGGGTAGTCCGGGTCACCTTCGACGCTCACCAGTTTCCCGTTCTTCACGTACCCTATCGCGTAACAACTGACAGAGCAGAACGGACAGACAGTGAAAACCTCCTTGGCCCCATCGATCTTCAGATCGGCGGCGTAAGCCCTCACCGGCGAGAGACTCACACCCAGTTGGGTCAGGGAGAGACATGCTGCCGACGAGCCGGCAAGCTTGAGAAAGCTTCGGCGGTCACATTTCATGAATGGCCTCCTTTTTCGTGCAGGGCCTTGGCAGCCGCTGCAAATACAGAACCAAGCATCAGACGAGGCTTCACCATAACACTAAATCCAATCATCTCAATATGTTATTTTCAACACATAAACACAGTTACGAAAACTTTTCCGGCGTGAACGGCAGCCTCTTCCGGCTGGCCGACAGAGCGTATTCCTCAACATCCCGGAACCATTCATCGAACTGCCGGACCAAGGTCTGCCCGAATTCCGTGAGGCTGCACCCCGACCGACGCGAGGCTCCCTTGCGGATGAGCGGCTCTCCGAGCAGTTCTTCGGTTTTTTTGAGCTTGCCCCAGGCGCCCCGGTAGGACATGCCGAGCTTCTCGGCCGCCCCCTTGATGGAGCCGCACAACTCCACCTGGCGCAGAAGCATGAGTCTGCCCATGCCGAAAAGCACCCCCTCCTCGGTTTCAAACCAGAGGTGCAGTCGCATGGTGGGACATTCCCCTCCGATTTCCTGGGGAGGGAGAAAAGAGACATCATGTTTGAGGTGTGCCATGGCGAGCTCCTTGTATCCGGCGCGGGCTATACTTTCTTAATTTCATCGTCACACTGAAACACGCAGGGGGTATGGGCAACAAAACCGGTCCTGCTTGAGATCAGACACCACTGGCAGCGGACACGCGGCCACATGCCAACAAACTGGAATTAAACACTATTTTCTGGCGGCCACAAAATCGCACAAATAGGAAACGACCAAGAAAAACAGATCCTTGGACCGATGATTGAACCGGAATTCCAACTCCTTGAGGTACAATGGAAAACGCTGACAGGAGATGCCCCGGAATCGCTTGATGTCCTCCAGAGCGTACCCCCAGAACGCGGACCCGGACTCGTCGATGCCCACTGGACCGTCCGGGGAGCGGCGGATGCATTGGTAAGGCAGGGATTCGTTGCCGCACATGATCAGAGTGTCATAACTTTTATAGCGGTCCGAATAGACCAGATGGCCGGTGCGCACCAGACGCAAATGAAAGTTGAGATGAAAATGAAACAGGGTCTCTGCCTGGAAATTGGGCAGCAGATCAATGAACACCCAGTCCCCTTTGTCGATGAGCCCATAGACCGGGATGGAGTCCATACTCATGCGCGAGGGCCCGCCCGTAAGCCGATTGCCTTTGAAATAGGAGTCCAACCGGGTCTCCGGACTTATGAACTGAGCGGAGTCCGAAGCGTGAGCCAGGATGGCGAACCTGATGGTGGTGAAAGCCTTGAAGACGGTGTTGTAGGAAAGGCCCAGCGTGGACACGGCCTGCCCCACGGTCCTGCGGGATAAAAAGAGTTGGACCAGGGCCAGCCATTGGGCGCAGGATACGGCGCCGTTGTCCAGCCAGCGGCCGGTGAACCGCCGAAAGGTGTATCGACACGAGGCGCAGCGATAGCGGCTGCCGCTCAGTGTGTAAATCTTGTGATTGGAACAGCGGGGACAGACAGGGGTTCCGGACGGCCAACAAATGGACAACAGGTAGTCGAGGGAGAGATCTTCGTTGGCCAGCAGTGTTTCGAAGGCCTTGCCTTCCTGCAAAACCTTACGTTTGCCCTTGTCCGTATGCGTATGCCGGTGCGGCATCCGTGCCTCCGTTTACTATGTTTTCTCCGACATAATAAAAAGAGATTTTCTTTTGGGGAACACGGAGGAACTTCACCACGATCCGACACCGATGCACTTCAGAAAAACTGCGAAATAACTGCCCGCCAAACAAGAAAAAAACAAGTTGAATACCATTATTCCACCAATGTCGTTGACTCGGTAGGGAAATAGGAATAGCATTATGTTCATTTAGGCACAAAGTATGTTTTTCCGTGTGCCAGCCACACCAAGTGGTTAGGAAAAACATATTGTACGATTATGCCGAATTCGACATAATTTATGCTGGGAAGGGTATCTTCGACCCGCCTTCATTGCGGACGATGCGCCCGACATCCCGTTTTACCCGCAAGGAATCGACTAAGGGTCCACTTCGTACTGCCGCCGAGCCTGACCGAATTCACCGGAACCATCGACAGCGGAACCGAGAGTGACCGAGGAGCGTGCAACTCACTCATGAAAACCGTCCCCGTCCAAGACGCCGTCGGCATGGTTCTGTGCCACGACATGACCAGGATAGTCCCGGGCGAGACCAAAGGTCCCGCCTTCAAGAAAGGGCACGTCATTTCCGAACAGGACATCGAAACACTTCTGGAGATAGGCAAGGAGCACATCTACGTCCTGAACATGGAAAAAGGCCACATTCACGAAAACGAGGCCGCCGCCCGCATCGCCAAGGCGGCTGTGGGTCCTGGCATCACTCTGTCGGACGTGAGCGAAGGACGCATCAACTTCCTGGCCTCCCCAGGTCTGCTGCATGTCGACGTGGAAGCCCTGAACCGTATCAATTCCATTGAGGAAGTGGTGCTGGCGACCATGCACAACGGACAACAGGTCACCAGCCCCAGACCCGTGGCCGGAACCCGCGTCGTGCCGCTGGTCATCGATGAAAAGAAAATCGAACAGGTGGAAAGCATCTGTGGCGAATACCCGTACGTGGTGGGCATCCGGCCCTTCAGGCATCACAAGGTGGGCCTGGTGACCACGGGCAGCGAGGTCTACCACGGCCGCATCAAGGACAAATTCGGCCCTGTCATCCGAAAAAAATTCGATTTGTTGGGCTCCACGGTCATGGACCAACGCCTGACCTCGGACGACCCGTCCATGACCCGCGACGCCATCATGGCCTTTATCGCCGAAGGAGCGGAGATGGTGGTGGTCACGGGCGGCATGTCCGTGGACCCGGACGACCAGACCCCAACGGCCATCCGCGCCACCGGAGCCGAGGTCGTCACCTACGGCGCTCCCACCTTCCCGGGGGTCATGTTCATGCTGGCCATGCTGGACGGCGTGCCCATCCTGGGACTGCCCGGCTGCGTCATGTACTACAGGGCCAGCATTTTCGACCTGGTGATCCCCCGCCTCCTGGCCGGGGAAGAGATCACCCGCGACCACATCGTGGGCATGGGACACGGCGGCTTCTGCGCGGTGTGCGACACCTGCCGCTACCCCGTCTGTCCCTTTGGGAAATAAATTTCTGAAGCGAGGCTCTCGTTTCAAAAGTTACAGGCTCCAAACAGTGATACACCAAGGAGGAAACCACAAATGATCAAACTTTCACTCAAGGTGAACGGCATCGCCAAGATTGTGGTCTGCGACAAAGAGGAGTCGCTGGCCAACGTTCTGCGCGAGAACCTGGGTCTGACCAGCGTCAAAGTCGGCTGTGGCACCGGCCAGTGCGGCAGCTGCTCCATCATCATGGACGGCAAGCTTGTCCGCTCCTGCGCCATGAAGATGAAACGCGTCAAAGAGAACGCGGTCATCACCACCACCGAGGGCATCGGCACCCCGGAAAACATGCACCCCATCCAGGTGGCCTGGATCGCCCACGGCGGCGCCCAGTGCGGTTTCTGCACCCCGGGCTTCATTGTTTCCACCAAGGCTCTGCTGGACTCCAACCCCAGCCCCACCCGCGACGATATCCGCGATTGGTTCCAGAAAAACCGCAATGCTTGCCGCTGCACCGGCTACAAGCAGCTTGTGGATGCCGTTCTGGACGCCGCCGCGGTCATGCGCGGTGAAAAATCCCTTGACGACCTGCTCTTCACCATTCCCGAAGACGGCCGCATCTGGGGAACCAAATACCCCCGCCCCACAGCCGTGGCAAAGGTCACCGGCACCCTGGACTATGGTGCGGATCTCGGCATCAAGATGCCGCAGGGCACCCTGAAGCTGGCGCTGGTCCAGGCCGAAGTTTCCCACGCCAAGATTCTGTCCATCGACACCTCCGAAGCCGAGAGGATGCCCGGCGTCGAAAAGGTAGTCACCTACAAGGACGTCAAGGGCAAGAACCGCATCACCGGTCTGATCACCTTCCCCACCAACAAGGGTGATGGTTGGGACCGCCCCATCCTGTGCGACGAAAAGGTCTTCCAGTATGGTGACGCCATCGCCATCGTCTGCGCAGACACCGACAAAAACGCCAAGGCCGCAGCCGCCAAGGTCAAGGTGGAGCTGGAACGGTTGCCCGAATACATGAGCGCCCAGGCCGCCATGGCTGACGACGCCATCGAAATCCACCCCGGCACCCCCAACGTCTACTACGAACAGAAGATATCCAAGGGCGACGATACCGCCGCCATCTTCGATTCCGCAGACGTGGTTGTCGAGGGCGACTACTTCACCACCCGTCAGCCGCACATGCCCATCGAGCCGGATGTGGGCTTCGCCTTCATCGATGACGACGGCAAGCTGAACATCCACTCCAAGTCCATCGGTCTGCACCTGCACCTGTTCATGATCGCTCCCGGCCTCGGCGTCGAGCCCGAAAACGTGATCATGGTGCAGAACCCCACCGGCGGAACCTTCGGTTACAAGTTCTCCCCGACCATGGAAGCCCTGGTCGGCGCCGCCTGCCTGGCCACCGGCAAGCCCGTGTTCCTGGCTTACGACTGGTACCAGCAGCAGACCTACACCGGTAAGCGTTCTCCCCAGAACACCACCGTACGCATGGCCGCCACCAAGGACGGCAAGCTGCTTGGCATGGAAACCGACTGGACCGTGGACCACGGCCCCTACTCCGAGTTCGGCGACCTGCTGACCCTGCGCGGCGCCCAGTTCATCGGTTCCGGTTACGACATCGCCAACATCCGCGGTCTGGGCCGCACGGTCTGCACCAACCATTGCTGGGGTGCCGCTTTCCGCGGATACGGCGGACCCGAGGCGGAATTCCCCTCCGAAGTACTCATGGACGAACTGGCCGAAAAACTCGGCATGGATCCCCTGGAGCTTCGATACAAGAACGTCTACCGCAAGGGTTCCACCACCCCCACCGGTTGTGATCCCGAAGTCTACTCCCTGCCGGAGATGATCGACCAACTGCGTCCCAAGTACGAGGAAGCCAAAAAGAAAGCCGAAGCCGGCTCCACCGCCGACGTGAAACGCGGCGTGGGCATCGCCCTCGGTGTGTACGGCTCCGGCCTGGACGGCCCGGATACCGCTGAAGCGGATGTCCGCCTGGAAGAAAACGGCACCGTAACCGTGCTGACCTGCTGGCATGACCACGGACAGGGCGCCGACATGGGTACTCTGGGCACGGCCCACGAAACCCTTCGTCCCCTGAACCTGGCTCCCGAGCAGATCAACCTGGTCCTCAACGACACCGCCCAGTGCCCCAATGGCGGCCCCGCAGGCGGGTCCCGTTCCCAGGTGGTCATCGGCAACGCCATCAAAAATGGTTGTGAACAGCTGATGAACGCCATGCGCAAGCCTGACGACTCCTACCGCACCTACCAGGAAATGGTCGATGAGAACATCGAGCTGACCTACCATGGCAAGTGGACCGCTCCGGCCAACGATTGTGACGAAAACGGCCAGGGCAAGCCCTTTGCTTGTTACATGTACGGCCTGTGCATGGCCGAAGTGGCCGTGGAAGTGGCCACCGGCAAGACCTCGGTTGAAAAGGTCACCTTTGTCGCCGACATCGGCAAGATCAACAACCGACTGGTTGTCGACGGCCAGATGTACGGCGGCATTGCCCAGGGTATTGGCTTGGCTCTGACCGAAAACTATGAGGACATCAAGAAGCACTCCACCATGCGCGGAGCCGGCTTCCCGTACATCAAGCAGATCCCGGACGACATGGAGGTCATCTATGTCGAATCCGAGCGTCCCGACGGACCTCACGGAGCCTCCGGCGTTGGTGAAATTCCGCTGTGCGTCCCGCACCCGGCCATCATCAACGGCATCTACAATGCCTGCGGCGTACGTATCAGGGAGCTGCCCGCACTGCCAGAAAAGGTCCTGGCAGGCCTCAAGGGTTAGTCGATAACCGCTGAAACCGGCAGCGGCCCGTGCTTGATCACGGGCCGCTGCTTCACTCTTTCCCGGCAGGCAAGCAGAGGGGCGCATTATGGAACAGGCCGAACTGAGAAAATGGGAACACAAGTGCATCCAGGAGGAGACCCCGCAATGTACTGCGGCCTGTCCCCTGCATGTGGATGCCCGGACCTTCTGTTCACTCATGGGACAACGGCGCTGGGACAAGGCCTGGAGCGTCCTGGCCAGGACGCTGCCCCTGCCCGGCGTACTGGCCCGGCTCTGCGATGCGCCGTGCAGAAATGAATGCGTCCGCAAGGATGCGGGCGGCGGCATCGAAATTGGTCTGCTGGAGCGATTCTGTGCGGACAACGCCAAACCAGTCCCCCCGCCCCGCCCCCTGCCTTCGCGCGGCAAGTCGACCGCCGTGTTGGGCGGCGACCTCGCCGGACTGTGTGCAACCTGGGAATTGGCCCGCAGGGGTTTCGACGTTACCCTGTACTGTACCACGCCGGGCAAAGACCTGCTCGGCCTGCCGCAGGCAACGCTTCCCGAGGGCGTACTGGAACGCGAACTGGAAAATCTCGCCAAACTGGGCGCGAAGATCGAGTCCGACCGGGCCGTCGACGAGGCGCTGCTAAACACGGCGCTGGAGGAGAAGGACGCGGTCTTCCTGGCTTCAGATGCGCTGGCCGAAGCATTATCCGATTTGGGCGACCCCGACGAGTTGACCCTGGGGACCGGCCGAAGCGGGCTCTTTGCCGCTCCCAGAGGCGAAACCTCACCAATTCTCAAGGCCGCCGCCGGGCGCAGGGCCGCAAACTCCATGGAACGGTTCACCCAAGGCGTCTCCCTGGTGGCCAACCGCGAACTGGAGGGGCCGTACAAGACCCGGCTGTACACCAACATCGCGGGGGAGGAGCCCGCACCGCCCGTCATTCCCGATGGTGGCTACAACGAAGTCGAAGCCCGGGACGAGGCCAAAAGATGCCTGCAGTGTGAATGCATGGAATGCGTCAAGAACTGCGAATACCTGAAACATTTCAAATCCTACCCCAAAGTTTACGTCCGCCAGATCTACAACAACGAGTCCATCGTCATGGGCACGCGGCAGGCCAACACCATGATCAATTCGTGCATGCTCTGCGGCCTGTGCAAAGAGATCTGCCCCGAAGATTTCCCCATGGCCGAGGTCTGCCTCCAGGCCCGACGGACTTTGGTGGATACAGGCACCATGCCGCCTTCGGCCCATGAATTCGCTCTGCGGGACATGGCCTTCGCCAACGGTCCCAAGGCGGCCCTGGTTCGCCACGCTCCGGGCGAAGACAGCAGCGAATATGTTTTCTTCCCCGGCTGCCAGCTCACTGCCTCCGACCCGGAGAACGTGGAAGCCGCCTATGCGGACCTGCGAAAGCGCCTGGGCAAGGTGGGCCTCATGCTTCTCTGCTGCAGTGCGCCCGCCGAATGGTCCGGCCGCCAAGCTCTCATGAACGAGGCCATGGACGATATCAAACAACAGTGGAAAGCATTGGGCTCCCCGCGCATTATCGTTTCCTGCCCCACCTGTCTCAAAACTCTGCGACAGGGGTTGCCGGAGGCGGAAGTTTCCTCCCACTGGTCCCTGTTCCGGGCCTTGGGGCTGCCCGAAAGCGCGGCCGGACAGAACACCAGTCTGGCCATCAACGATCCTTGTGCTGCGCGGCACGACACAGTATTGCTGGAGGATGTCCGCGACCTGCTGGAACAACTCGGCGTGTCCGTCGTGGAGCCGAAACTGAGCGGTCAGTACACGGAATGCTGCGGCTATGGAGGTCTGCTGGACAGCGCCAACCCCGAACTGGGCAAGGCCGTGCGCGAACGCCGGTCCAAGGCTGCGGAAGAAGACTTCGTGACCTACTGCGCCATGTGCCGGGACATGCTGGCCAAGACCGGCAAACACGCCCTGCATTTCTACGATCTTCTGTACCCCGGCAGGGAAAATGCCGGAGCGCGCCCCTCACCGGGCTATTCGGCCCGCAGGGAAAACCGGGCTCGGCTCAAGGAGAAGCTGCTTGCCGACCTATGGCGGGAAGCAGGGCAGGCCGAAAAAGCCCCCTTTGAATCCGTTGCAGTCGAATTCACGGAAACGGCGTTGCAAAACATGGAGGAACGCCGCATTCTCAAAGGTGATGTCCAGAAGGTGCTGCTGCAAACGCAAAAAACCGGCAAACGATTCGTGCACAAGGAGACGGGACACTTTCTCGCTTCGCACCGGCCGGTCATCGTCACCTACTGGGTGGAATATGAGGAAAAGAACGGCGGCTTCCTGGTGCACAACACATGGAGCCACCGCATGCACGTCAGGGGAGCAGGATCATGAGCGTAATCAAAGTCCCGGAAGCGGACGCCGCAGGCTGGAAATGCGACACCTGCAATGCCGAATTGGAACAACTTCCCGTTGAGCTGGAATATCTCGACTCCTTGTTCAACGTGGAGCTGCCTGTCTGCCCCAAATGCGACATGGTGCTCATTCCGGAGAATCTGGCTTTGGGCAAGATGAATCAGGTGGAGCATCTGCTGGAGGACAAATAGTGCAGTCCCCCCTCTGGGAACAACCGGTGCTGCGCCAAGCCGCAGGACGGACACTTCGGCCCGGAGGATTCACCATCACGGACCGGGCCGCGAACTTCATGAACCTGTTGCCGGGCTGGCGCGTACTGGATGTGGGGTGCGGCCTGGGAGCTACGGTCGGCAGGCTGCGTTCCCGCTACGGGGCCAGCGCCTTCGGCGTGGAGCCGAGCAGTTCGCAGCTTGAGCTGGTCGAACGAAACACCGGACTCATACAGGCCTTGGGAACCGAACTGCCCTTTATGGACGGAAGCTTCCATGCACTTTTTTGTGAATGCGTTCTCTCCCTACTCCCATCCCCGAAATCCGGACTCAAAGAATTTCACCGGGTGCTGCGGCCGAACGGATTTCTGGTCCTTTCCGACCTGTACGCGAAAGACTCCGTCCAATCCGACGACAAATCCTGTGCAGCCCGCGCGATTCCCCTTGATGAAACCCGCTCGGCACTGCATGGCGCCGGGTTCGAAATCCTGCTGGAGGAAGACCACTCCGCCAGCCTCAAACAACTTGCGGCCCGGCTGCTGTTTTCCGCAGGGGCCGAATCCCCGGCCTGTTCCTGCGGCCGCAGGGGACTCGGCTATTATTTGATGATCGTTCAGAAGAGAGGATCCGAACATGCTGGATGACGGCGGACTGCGAATTCTGGAACTGGCGGGCAAGGGGTATTGCTGCAGCCAGGTCATGATCCAACTTGCCCTTGATGAAATGGGACGCGAAAATCCGGACCTGATACGTGCGGCGTCCGGGCTGTGCATGGGGTTCGGAGACTGTTCAGGTCCTTGTGGGGTCTACCTCGGCGCGGCTGCGGTTCTCGGGCTGTATACAGGCAAAGGCACGGACATGGAGGAGGCCGACCACAAGCTGCCACTCATGCAGGAAACGCTGCACGACTGGTTCACCGAAGCTACGGCCCAGTATGGAGGCATCGCCTGCCGCGACATCCTCGGCGGCGACTGCGGTCAACCCGACCAGGTAAAGTGCGGGGGGCTGCTTTCCGCCGCGTCCGAACAAGTCCGCCGGATACTGCTCAACAACGGGGTCGATCCAGCCGAAGGGCGCGAGGAAGGATAAGTCGCAATCATGAGCCGTATTCCCAGAAGTGTGTGCCCGGTCTGTCTGGCTCCCATCCCTGCCCGACACGAGACCATGGATGACGACACCTATCTGATCAAGACCTGCCCGACCCACGGCGAGTTCAAGACCATTGTCTGGCGCGGTCTGCCCGGATTCCGGGAATGGTCACGCACCAAAGTCCCCTCGCAGCCCAAGACGCCGTTCACGGAGGTGGACCAGGGCTGCCCCATGGACTGCGGCTTGTGCGACGCCCACCGGCAACACACCTGCACCGCCGTATTCGAAATCACCTGGCGCTGCGATCTGGGCTGTCCGGTTTGTTTCGCCTCGTCCGGCAAACTGGCCCCCGCCGACCCCACACAGGAAGAGTTCGACCGCCTGCTGGACCGGGTGAAGCTGGCTTCGGGATTCTGCAACATCCAACTTTCCGGTGGCGAACCCACCATGCGCAAGGATCTGGCCGACCTCATCCGCATGGCCAAGGACAAGGGTTTTCCCTTTGTACAACTGAACACCAACGGCTTGCGCCTGGGTCGCAAGTCGGGATATGCGGAAACCCTGGCCAAAGCAGGACTGGATTCCGTATTCCTGCAGTTCGACGGCACCGAGGATGCCATCTACACGGCATTGCGGGGCAAAGCCCTGCTGAAGGACAAACTCGCGGCCATCGAAAACCTGGCCAGGGCGGGTGTCGGCATCGTACTGGTGCCCACGGTGGTGCCGGGCATCAACGATCACAACCTGGGGGCCGTCGTGGATCTGGCCGCGCAAAACTCTCCGGGAGTACGCGGGGTGCACTTTCAACCGGTGAGCTATTTCGGCCGCTATCCCGAGGCCCCGGCCGACGTGCAGCGCATCACCCTGCCCGAACTCATGCGACTTCTGGAGCAGCAGACGAAAGGTTCCATCCGCGCCGATCATTTTCTGCCTCCGGGCTGCGAACATTCGCACTGTTCCTGCCACGCCAACTACATGGTCGCCGAAGACCGCACCCTGAAAAAACTTTCGTCCGGCGGCAAATGCGATTGCACACCGCGTCCGGCAGAGGAAGGGGCCGACAAGGCCAAAGCTTTCGTAAAGCGCCAATGGGCCGCGCCCGAAAAGGCCCTGCCTTTGGTTGCGGAAGTGCCGCAGCCGAAGGACGACCTGGACAGATTCATCGCCCGTGCCGCCACCCACACCCTGGCCGTTTCGGCCATGGCCTTCCAGGACGCCTGGACCTTGGACCTGGAACGGCTCAAGGGCTGCTGCATCCATATCGTCTCGCCAGACGGACGCCTCATCCCCTTCTGCGCCTACAACCTGTCCTCCATGGACGGCGAAACCCTGTACCGGGGAAAATGCCATGAGCCATCCCATCCTTGACCGTTGGCTGGTGCGCCGAATGGGTTGGCCGGAAATCAACGACGTCCCCACCCGGCGCCAGCTCTTCCAGTGGCAGATGGCGCGCCTCAGGGAAACCCTTTTCCACGCCCGCACACACAGCCCGTTCTATGCCCGGCTCTACGGGAAAACGCCCATACCCGACACGCTGACTACCGAGGAGTATGCGCGGCTGCCCATGATCACCCCGGACGATCTGCGCCGGTCGCCCGAGCAGTTCCTGTGTGTCTCGCAGGATGAAATCGCCCGGGTAGTGACCCTGGAAAGTTCGGGAACCACGGGCAGCCCAAAGCGGGTATTTCATACCCAAGAGGACCTTGAGGCCACCAAGGATTATTTCGACTGGGGCATGCGCCCCCTGGTAGAGCCGGGCCAGACAGCCCTGGTGCTCATGCCCGGAGGGCGACCCGGCGGCGTGGGCCGATTGCTGATGGAGGCCTTGGAACGGACGGGGGCGCGGGCAGTGCCCCACGGCGTGCTGGAGGATGCGCGCACAGGCGTGAATCATTTACTGGAGGAAGGCGCTGCCTGCATCGTTGGTTCTCCGCCGCATGTGAACATGCTGACCCGCGAATGGGAGCGAAGGGATCTTCCCAAAGACATGATCCGCTCGGTGCTGTTCTGCTGGGACGAAATACCGGATGCGGTATGCTTCAACGCCAAAAACGCGTTCGGATGCACCGTATTCCGCCACTGGGGCATGATCGAAACCGGCCTTGGCGGAGCCGTGGAATGTGAACACGGCAGGGGCATGCACCTGCGCGAAACCGACGTCTTCGTGGAAATCGTGGACCCCGAAACCGGAAACCTGCTGCCGGACGGCCGTTTCGGCGAAGTAATTGTTTCCACCCCCATGCGCAGGGGCATGCCCCTGCTGCGTTACCGCACCGGAGACCGAGGCCGCATCCTGACCGGAGAATGCGCCTGTGGAAGCCCCCTGCGCAGGCTCGATCCACTCATCACAAGAATGCACGGCGGCGTGCCTCTGGAAACCGGTACCCTCACATTGAGCACACTCGGCAAGGCCCTCTACGCCCTACCCGGCCTCTGGGACTTTACGGCCTGGTTCTCAAAAAACACACTCCACATACAAGTCTGCGGCGACTCGGCCTGTCCTGCCGACAAGGTGCGGACCGCGTTGACAAACATCCCGACCGTCCAGGCGGCCCTGGCCGGAAAAACGCTGAAGCTGGCGGTGAAAGTCAGAAACACGACGACTCCGGCCGTTCCCGGCCTGGGCAAACGACGTCTGCTGACCACGGAGCCGTAATCCATGAACACGTTCGCAGCCATCATCCCGGCAGCGGGGCTCTCCACCCGCATGGGGCGGTTCAAGCCTTTGCTCCCTCTGGGCAAGGATATAGTTCTGTCCCGATGCGTGGCGCTTTTCAAGAAAAACAACATTTCCAGAGTCTACGTGGTCACGGGCAACCGCGCCGAAGATGTCGCCGCTGCGGCTGAACAGGCCAAGGCCGTCCCAGTGCACAACCCGGACTACGAGCAAGGCATGTTTTCCTCCATGCTCACGGGCGTCGCAGCCCTGCCTGACGACATCGAGGCGTTCATGGTCCTGCCCGTGGACATCCCTCTGCTACGGCCCGAAACAGTGGCTCGCCTCGTGGACGAATACCGACACACCAAGCCGGACATCCTGTACCCGCGTTTCCGGAAAGAACGCGGCCACCCACCCGTCATCAGCAGCAGGCTGTTGCCCGCAATCCTTGAACACGACGGCAACGGAGGATTACGCGCCGTGCTGGACAGGTACGAATCCGGAGCACGCGACCTGGATGTGGCCGACTTCGGCACGGTGCACGACCTGGACCGTCCCGCCGACTACACCCTGGCCTGCGGACTGGCGGACGCCCGCTATCCGTGCCGTGCCGAGTGCGAACAGCTCTGGGACATGTATTCCCTGCCGCAGGGCACACGTGCCCATTGCCGGGCAGTGGCCCGAGTGGCCGACGCACTGTGCTCCGCCCTGAACCGGCAGCGCCCCGCTGACCAGGCGTTGTGTTCCGGCCTCGCTCTGGGAGCCGCCCTGACACACGACTTGGCCAAAGGCCTCCGCAATCACGAAAAAATAGGGGCCGACCGACTGCGTACGCACGGTTTCCATGCTGCTGCGGCAATCGTGGAGACCCATTCCGACATGAGCCCGGAAACGGAACGCCCCATCACCGAAGCCGGGGTCGTCTTCCTAGCGGACAAGTTCGTACAGGGGAACTCCTTCGTCACCCTGGAGGAACGGTACAGGGCCAAGATGGACAGGTTCGGCCATGATCCTGATGCGGCAAATGCCATAACGGCCCGCCTGAAACGGGTACTGGAGATATGCAGCCGCCTCGACCAGGAAATGAAAAACTCTGCGGAGATCCTGGCCCGGGAGGTGTTGGTGTGATCGTGCTCATGCGCCATGCCCAAACCGAGGGAGGCTCGGGCCGATACATCGGCCGCACGTCCCTGCCTCTGTCCGAGACCGGCAAACGGCAGGCCCGGGAACTGGCCCAAACTCTTTGGGACGCCGACATAGGGACTCTCTGTTCCAGCCCGTCCAGCAGGGCAGTGGAAACCACAGCCCCCCTGGCAGCCCGGCTCGGCCTCGAAGTGAAACGCATTTCCGGACTGGATGAAATCGACCTGGGCAGTTGGGAAGGTCTTCGTTTCGAGGAGGTCCGCACCATGGACCCGGAAGGCTACGAAGAACGGGGAAAGCATTTCGCAAACTTTCGCCCACCGGGCGGTGAATGCTTCAACGATGTGGCCGACCGCGCCCTGGCCGCCCTGCACACCCTGGCTGCGATGCCGCAGAACGTACTGGCCGTCACCCACGCCGGAGTCATCAGGTCCGTTCTCTGCCGCCTGACCGGCCGCCCCATGAACCAACTCTTTCATTTCATGCCGGAGCACACAAAGTGCACGGTTCTCAAACATACGACTGCCGGGCTGGAAAGCATGGGCACGGCAATCGACCCTGCTGACCTCCTTCATACGCTGGGATAACGGCTCCCCTTGACAGAGCCTGTTTTCAACGGCATTGTGCGATCGGTTACGGTCTTTTTTTGGACATGACCGAAATATTTCTTCCCAACACTTTCTCCGAACTGACAGGAAAGGCAAAACCGACATGACGCACTGCCAGGCAAAACCATGAAGGAAACCATTGCCCTTATCGGCCCCTCGGACTCGGTGAAGGTCATGCAGGAATCCGTGAAACGGTTCTTTCCGAATATCACCTTCAAGACCTATATCCGCGAGCGTACCGAGGATTCCCACGAAGTGCTGGAGCAGAGCCAGAGCGAATGCGACGGACTGCTCTTCTCCGGCATCGGCGTGCAGGAAGCGGCCAAGGCCAAGGGCGTCGTCTCCAAGCCATACGCCCAGATCGAGCGAGGCGCCTACAGCCTCATGCGCGTCTTCTCCGAGATACAGCGCAGCGGCCTGCCCTTCGGTCGCATCAGCATCGACGTGGTCACCCACCGGGTGCTCCGCGAAGTGCTCCGCGAGTTCGGCATGACCTTCGGCAAGGTCCACTCCATGCCCTTCACCGTACAGCACAGGGAACAGGAATACCTGGAGTGGCACCGCACTCTCCTGGAATCCGGCGAGGTAGACCTGGCAATTTCCGGTTTCGGCTCGGTATATCAGGAGTTGATGGAGCTCGGCCACCCCGTATTCCGTATGTTGCCCAGCGCTCTGCAGGTCCGCGAAACCGTGACGCACCTGCTGGGAGACATCGCTGCCCACGACCTGCGATCCGCGGGTATCGCCATCCAGATCGTGAACCTGCACCGTAGTGAAGAGCACGCAGTGAACCAGTACGATCGCATGAAGGACGAAGGCCGTTTTTTCCTGGAGTTGCTCGACTACGTGCGCGCCATCCAAGGTAGCCTGTTCAACATAGGCAAGCGCGAATACGCCATCTTTTCCACCCGCGGAGTCATCGAAAGCCCCGTGCACCTGGACATGTTCAGCCGCCTTCTGGACTGGGGACGGGCCAACAACATCCGCATTTCCTCGGGCATCGGCATCGGTTCCACTGCCTTCGAGGCCGAAAAATCCGCTCAAAAAGCCCTGTCCCACGGCCGCAGGCTGCCCCAAGGCGGCGTGTTCCTGGTGCACGGTGATCACATTCACGGCCCTCTGGGCGACCGCGACGAACTGCACTACCGCACCCGCATCGAGGACAGCACCCTGCTGCGCATCGCCGGGGAGATCGGCATCAGCCCCAGTTATGTGGACCGCATCCGGGCCATCATGGACAAGACGGGCAAAAACATTTTCGACTCGGGCGACCTCGCCGCCTGCCTGGGCATCGGCGAACGCAGCGCCCGCCGGGTGCTCAAGAAATTTTTGGACAGCGGCCACGCGACCCTGGTGGGCAAGGAAAACTCGCACCAGGTGGGCCGTCCGAAAAACCTTGTAAGGATAACCATTTAAGGGATAATTTTATGGACATTTTCGGACATGTTTATGACATGGCCGAAATGTCCGAAACAATCCGTCCACACAAAGAAAGGAGGACTGCGCCACGAACAAAAGAGGGGGCTTCGTAGGAGTTTTTGTTCTCAAGGAAGCGCATCGGCACAGTGAGGAACCGCCTGCCCCGCATGGGAGGCAAAACAAGCTGATGCAATCAAAATGCAATTATTTCAAATTGTAGGAAGTAAATAATGTTAAACGCAATCAAAAACGTGAAAATACACCTGCTCGTGCTCGCGCTGGTGGCCGCCTCCGAATTGGTGGGCATACTCAAATTCGACATCGGGCCAGGCAAGCTGGTGCTGATCCCCATGCTCTATGCGGTGATCATCGGCGCCTGCCTGGGACCGAAATTCCTGAAGGTGGTCAACGACAGGGACATGGATCACGCCAGCGCCCTGGTCGGCCTGACCCTCATGCTGCTCATGGCCCGGTACGGCACCCTCGTCGGCCCGAAATTCTTCGAAATCCTCAAAGCCGGCCCGGCCCTCATTCTGCAGGAATTCGGCAACATCGGCACCCTACTCATCGGCATTCCCATCGCCATGTTCCTGGGACTGAAACGCGAAGCCGTCGGTGCCGCCCATTCCATTGCCCGCGAGCCCAACGTGGCCCTCATCGGCGACATCTACGGCCTTGATTCCGCCGAAGGCCGCGGCGTCATGGGCGTCTACATCTGCGGCACCGTCTTCGGCACCATCTTCTTCGGCCTGACCGCCTCCCTCCTGAGCATCCTGAACTGGTTCCACCCCTATGCCCTGGCCATGGCCTCCGGCGTGGGCTCGGCCAGCATGATGACCGCCACCATAGGCAGCCTCTCGGCCATCTACCCGGACATGGCGGACAAAATCCAGGCCTTTGGCGTGGCCAGCAACACCTTGTCCGGCCTGGACGGCGTGTACATGTCCATGCTCATCGCCCTGCCCCTGTCCAACAAGCTCTACAAAATCCTGTACCGCATCAAGTACGGCGTCACTCAGGAGGCATAACCCATGAACAAGATTATTGAATCGGCAATCGTGCTTCTGATCGTCGCCGCCATCACTCTGGTGGGCAACCGGATCGGCTACGGCTTCGGCATCATCGAGGCCCTGCCCGGCATGGCCGTGCTCGCCGGCATATGTATCCTCGGCGTGCTGGCCCATCGGTACGTCTACAAACTCCCCACCGTCCTCTATGTCATCACCATAGGCATGATCATTACCATGCCTGGTTTTCCGGGCAACGATACCGTCGCGGCCTGGGTGTCCAAGGTGAACTTCCTGGCCTTGACCACCCCCATCCTCGCCTACGCAGGTGTGGGAATCGGCAAGGACCTGCCCGCCCTGAAAAAGACCGGATGGCGCATCGTGGTGGTCAGCCTGTTCGTCATGACCGGCACCTATGTGGCCTCCGCCGGTATCGCCCACGTCGTGCTGAAATTCCTCGGAGAAATCTAAATGAACCTGAAGCCTGAAATCGAGGCTTGTTTTGAAGCGCTGAAAAGCATCCGACGGCACCTGCACGCCCATCCGGAAATTGGACTGGAAACCGTCGAGACTGCGGCCTTTGTCAAGGAGAAGCTGGACAGCTTCGGCATCGGCTACGAAGACATCGGCGTCAATTCATTGCTGGCAAAGATCGAAGGGCGCGGCCCGGGCAAGACCGTGGCCTTCCGTGCGGACATGGACGGCCTGGAGACCGCCGAGGAGACCGGGCTGCCCTACCACTCCCAGGTGGAGGGACGCATGCACGCCTGCGGGCATGACGGCCACACCGCCATCATGCTGGCGTTCGCCCGCTACCTGTCTGACCACCGGGGGTTCGACGGTACGGTGCTCCTTCTTTTCCAGTCCGGCGAAGAAGGATTCGGCGGCGCCCTTGAAGTCATTGAAGACGGACTGTTCGAAAAGCACGACATCGACTTCATGTTCGGCCTGCACAACTGGCCGGGCTACGCCGTCAATCAGATCGTGGTCCATCCCGGCGCCTGCATGGCTTCCGAAGACCGCTTCGACCTGGTCATCCGAGGCAGGAGCGGTCACGCCTCCGTGCCCCACCTTTGTGTGGAGCCCTTCGCGGCCGTGGCCGACTTCATCAAGGGCGCGCAGACCGTCATCCCGCGCAAAGTCTCGGCCCACGACAAGGCCGTCATCAGCATCACCCAGGTGCATGGCGGCAGCGCCTACAACATCATCCCGGACGAAGTGGTCATACGCGGCAACGTGCGTACCACGGACGCCCATGTCCAGGACCTCATCGAGGAATCCCTGGGCAAGCTGGCCGATGGTATCGCCGCCATGTACGGGGTGTCGACCTCGTTCGCCTACCACCGCAAGCATCCGGTGCTGAGGAACTCCACGCCCGAGCCGGCCATGAAGGCCGCAGCCCGCGTGGTGGGCGAGGAAAACGTGCTCACCGGAGAACTCCCGGCCATGGGCAGCGAGGACTATGCCTTCTTCATGCAAAGGACCAAGGGATGCTTCGTGTGGGTGGGCAACGGCGAGGATTCGCCCGTGATCCACAACAGCAAATACGACTTCAACGACCAGGCCATCCTGGTGGGAGCTTCCTTCTTTGTGGAGATCCTTGAAAAAGTCATGCGACAGCCGTAACCCAGCGGTTAGGCAATTCAACAGTACACCCTGAGGCTGTCCGGCCCGCGCGGTTCGACACGCCGGGCAGCCTCTTCCCTTTCCGTATGGAGCTGAAAATGGATTCCCTGAAAGAACTCTACAAAGTGGGCAACGGCCCCTCCAGCAGCCACACCATGGGCCCGCAGAAGGCGGCCAAGGAATTTATGAAACGTACCCCGGCGGCTGGCCGGTACCGGGTGACCCTGCTCGGCAGCCTGGCCGCCACGGGCAAGGGGCACCTCACGGACTGGATCATCGAACAGACGCTTGGCCCCGAGCGCACCGAGATCATCTGGCAACCGGACGAGGTGCACCCCTTCCACACCAACGGCATGCTCTTCGAGGCCCTGGACGAGTCGGAATACCCGGTAGTCACCTGGGAGGTCTTCAGCGTGGGCGGCGGCACCATCGCCGAGGCCGACTCTCCCAACAGGGGCGCGGATTCCCTCTATCCGCACACCACGCTCACGGCCATCATGGACCATTGCCGGGCCGAAAACATGGAGCTGTGGCAGTATGTGGAGGAACACGAAGGGCCGGAGCTGTGGCCGTTCCTGACGGACATCTGGCAGGTCATGCAGGAATCCATCGAACACGGCCTGGACCGCACGGGCGTGCTCCCCGGCGATCTGCGCTATCCGCGCAAGGCCAACGCATTCTTCAAAAAGGCCCGCATCCAGTCGGGCAGGCTGCGCAGCACGGGTAAAACATTTGCCTACGCCCTGGCCGTGTCCGAGGAGAACGCCTCGGGCGGCAGGGTCGTCACCTCCCCCACCTGCGGTTCGGCCGGCCTCGTGCCCGCGGTGCTGCGTTCGCTGCGGGAAGACTACGACCTGGGCGAAAACGAGATCCTGCGCGGTCTGGCCGTGGGCGGGCTCGTCGGCAATCTGGTCAAGGAGAACGCCTCCATTTCCGGAGCCGAGGTAGGCTGCCAGGGAGAGGTGGGCACGGCCTGCGCCATGGCAGGAGCCATGACCGCCTATCTCTTCGGCGGCACGCTCATGCAGATCGACTATGCGGCCGAGATGTCCCTGGAGCACCATCTGGGCATGACCTGCGATCCCATCGGCGGCTACGTGCAGGTGCCCTGCATCGAGCGCAATGCGGTCTCGGCCATCCGGGCCATCAACGCGGCGGAATACACCCTGTTCACGGACGGCGACCACCGCATCAGCTTCGACCAGGTGGTCCAGACCATGAAAGAGACCGGCCGCGACCTGAAATGCGGCTACCGCGAAACCTCCCTGGCCGGGCTGGCCAAGCACGGAAGCTCCGTCGACTGAGCTGCCGGCTGCCGGCCGACAGACCCACAAGGGAAGAAAAGAAGGGCCCCCGCAAATGCGGGGGCCCTTCTTTTCTTCAATCACCTGTCGCCTATATCCATTCCTGATCCTCGATCGCGACAGTCAGATCGCTCTTCGTGGTTCCGGTATGAGCGGTTTTCTTCGGTTCGAACAGCATGACATGCGCCTCTTCCGACGCTTCCGGCATATGGGCCGTCCCTTTGGGGACGATGAAACATTCCCCTTCCGAAAGCTCCACACTCTCTTCAGACAGGTGTATCGTGATCCGCCCCTTGACGACCTGAAAGAACTCGTCCTCGTCATCATGAGTATGCCAGACCATTTCTCCCTTGAGTTTGGCCAACTTCACGTACTGCCCGTTCAATTCCCCGATAATCCGGGGGGACCAGTACTCCGTCACCTTGCTGAACTTATCTTCCAAATTGATCTTCCGCATCATATGTACCTCCTGGAAATTACTCTTCAGCCAACAGGCCAACAGCCGGAAAAACAAACCACAACGACTGACTCCGAGGCTTCACTCCACCACAATATCCAGATTGGCCAAAAGCGAGACCGCCTCGGGCAGGGAGTACCGGGTTTTGTTCAGCTTGTTGGTCTCCACGTTCATGAAATAGTTCCGCGAGGTCCTGAAGTCGGCATGACTCAGATCGGTGCGGTAAAACTGGGTTTCCGACAGATCGCAGTCATCGAAGACCGCGTGCTGAAGCCGGCAGTTGTAGAAGGAGGAACTGGTCAGGATGCATGAGGCAAACCGGAACCGCTTGAGATTCATGTCGGTGAACGCGTTGTTCTCCATGATGCATCCCTCGTAGGAGGCCGAGAAGAATCCGCCGGGGTTGCTCCAATCCACCCCGAGCAACTTGCAGTCCGTGAACGTCACGCCCGTGAGCACCGACCTCACGTTCTGGAGCAACGACAGATTGCACTGGACGAATTCGCAATCATCGAAAGCGCATTCAACCAACCGCCTTGACTGGAAGGAGCAACTTCTGAAAACGCACTTGTAGAAGGAAACACCTTCAAGATCGTCATCCAGGTGGATCTGGTCGAAAGTCCGGCGTTCGTAACTTTCGTCGTCAAGGAATGCCATGCCTCTATCCTCATGCTTGAAAAATCGAAACTTCGCATTTTGTCCATCACCGTTTGCGATACGGCCGTTTTTTGTACCTCTCGAAGAACGTGGAAGCAACCGATTAAGCGCAAAAGACGACTTCCGGCCACCGGCAGGACGTCATTGTCCCTCGTCACGGTTTATCCTCTTTGCGTGACGAACTTGCCGAGCAAGCCGACAATCCATAGGAATGAGAAACTGTTTGGTTTCATCGGTGCCCGTATGTATCACAACTTCCTTGGAATCCCAGACGCATGAACCTTCTTTGGATAAACATCACCGACCCAGCGTTTCTCACTCCCCTCCTGCTGACCCTCAAGGTGGCGGGGCTTGCGACCCTGTGGGCGCTGGTGCTGGGCGTGGGCGCGGCCTACGCTCTCTCGCGCCGGGATTTCTTCAGCCGGGACTTTCTGGACGCGGTCTTCACCCTGCCCATGGTCATGCCGCCCACGGTCCTCGGCTACTACCTGCTGGTATTCATCGGCAGGCGCGGCATCATCGGCCACTGGCTTCAGGAGACCTTCGGCGTCACCCTGATGTTCACCTGGCAGGGGGCGGTCATCGCCGCCACGGTGGTGGCGTTTCCGCTGGTGTTCAAATCGGCCAGGGCGGCCCTCGAAGGAGTGGGGGCTCAGTATGAAAACGCCGCGCGGACCTTGGGGCAGGGGGAATTGGCCGTGTTCCTGCGAGTTTCCCTCCCGCTGGCGTTTCGTGGAGTCCTCTCCGGAGGGATGCTCGCCTTTGCAAGGGCCATGGGGGAGTTTGGAGCCACTCTCATGGTCGCGGGCAACCTGCCCGGCAAGACCCAGACGCTCTCCTTGGCCGTCTATTCAGCGGTCCAAGCCGGAAACAACGCCCTGGCCAACACTTTGGTGCTGATCATCAGCATTGTCTGCGTGGTCATTCTGGTGACCACGAGCAAACTGCTGAAACCACGTCATTAACACAACCTTCAGGAGATCCCCATGAAACGCTGTATCGTCTTTTCGCTGTTCCTCTCCCTCCTCGCCTTCGGTGTCGGCATCGCGCATACGGCCCAGGCCCGGGAGCTGATCGTTTCGGCCGCGGCCAGCCTGACCGACGCCTTCAGCGACATCGAACCCGCTTTTGAAAAGGCCCATCCCGGCGTGGACGTGGTCATGAATTTCGCATCCTCGGGCGCGCTTTATCGCCAGATCGAACAGGGAGCACCCGCCGACGTGTACGCCTCGGCCAACCCGAAATGGATGAACAAGGCCGTTGAAAACGGATTCGTAAACAAGGCCGACGCAGCGGTCTTTGCCCGCAACTCGCTGGTGCTGGCCACGCCCGCCGACAACCCGGCCGGGGTCAAGACTCTCAAGGCCCTGTCCGGCGCAGGAGTGAAGAGCATCGGTATCGGCACTCCCGAAACCGTGCCCGCCGGACAGTACGCCAAGGGCGCGCTCGTAAAGAAAGGCGTCTTCAAGTCCCTGACCCCGAAAATGATCTATGCCGAATCCGTGCGCCAGGTGCTGGACTACCTGTCCCGCGGCGAGGTGGACTGCGGCTTCGTCTACCGCACTGACGCAGTAAAGGCCGGGGACAAGGTCCGCATCATCGAGGAAGTGCCGCTGGAAAAAACCGTGACCTATCCCATTGCCGTGCTCAAGGAATCGTCCGCTCCGGACCTTGCCAAGGCGTTTGTCGCCTTTGTCCGCAGCGACCAGGGCGCCGCCCTGCTGAAAAAACGCGGCTTCAAGAAACCCTAGAGACCGGATCGGCCGTTCATGAAAATCGAAGTAGACATCGTCAAACGCCTGCGTAGCGGAGAAAAGGAATTTCTCCTCCGCTCACAGTTCTCCACCACGGACCGGGCCCTCGTGCTCTTCGGCCCGTCCGGGTCGGGTAAAACCCTGACCCTGCGCTCCATCGCCGGCATGCTCAGTCCCGACGAAGGGTGCATCCGCATCAACGGCGACGTGCTCTTCGACTCGGCGGCAGGCATCAACGTGCCCACCAGACAACGCAAGGTGGGCTACGTGTTTCAGAACTACGCCCTGTTCCCGCATCTGAGCGTACGGGAAAACATCGGCTTCGGGCTCAAACCCCTGTTCGGCAGGCTCGGTCACAGAGAAGGGGAACGCATCGAAGAGCTCATGGAGGTTTTCGGCCTGGCCGCCCTCGCCACCCAGAAACCCGCCGCCCTCTCCGGCGGTCAGCAACAACGCACCGCCCTGGCCCGAGCCCTGGCCACATCGCCCAAACTGCTGCTTCTGGACGAGCCCTTCAGCGCTTTGGACCAGCCGCTGCGCGTGCGGATGCGCCGGGAGCTGTCCCGCGCCCTCAAGGACTTCGACATCCCCCTGATCATGGTCACCCATGATTCCGACGAGGTGGAGGCCTTTGCCGAGACCATTGTGGTCTACCACCACGGCCGGGTCGAGGAAGTGCACTCGGCCCGCGACTTCCAAACGTCGGAGGCCAGCCTCACCGAGACCCTGCGCAGCCAGGTGGCCCGGGCCTATCTGTAGACGCTTTTCGGCCTTCTCCGAAAAAATAAAAACCAAAGAGCCACGGCATTTACCGTGGCTCTTTGGTTTCATGGACAAAACCGATTTCGCTTCGGCCCGCCCTATTGGCCATAATACGCATTCTTGCCGTGCTTTCTCTGATAGTGCTTGTCGATCAATGCGGATTTCAACGGCAGAACATCGGGATTCACCAGGTGGGCCAGCAGGGCCATCCGGGCTATCTCCTCGAGCACTGCGCTGTTGTAGAGGGCCTTTTCCGCAGTCGCTCCCCAGGTGAACGGGCCATGACACGCCACCAGGACCATCTCCACCTCTGCGGGGGATATCCCTCCGAAGGCCTCAAGAATCTGATTGCCGGTCTCGGTCTCGTAGTTTCCGGCGATCATCTCGTCGCTCATGACCGAGGTGCACGGCACTTCACGGGCAAGATGGTCGGCGTGGGTCGTTCCGAAAACAGGAATGGGCCTCTGCGCCTGCGCCCAGGCCGTTGCATAGGTGGAGTGCGTATGGGCAACCCCCCGAACTCCATCAAATTCCTTGTACAACACCGAATGGGTGTTGGTATCCGAGGAAGGCCGCAAATCTCCCTCCACCACCTGATTGTCCAAATCGACAACCACCATGTGCTCCGGCTTCAGTGCCTCATAGGGCACCCCGGACGGCTTGATGGCGAACACCCCCATATCGGGATCAAAGGCGCTGACATTGCCGAAGGTATAAATGGCCAACCCCAGAACCGGGATCTGCACGTTCGCCTCAAAGGCTTCCCGCTTGATTTCGCTATATCGTCCCATGACCTACTCCGTAAGACTGCTTTCGATGAACTCGCCCGCCGCACGGTATTTCCCGAACATCTCCCGGTAGAACGGAACGGTTTTCGGATCGGGACGGTACACGGCGTCGAAGCCGTTGCCCATGGACTTCTGGGCTTCCGTGACCGAGGGAAAAACTCCGGCGGCGGTGGCTGCGAACATCGCCGCGCCCAAGGCTACGGTCTGCTCGGACTTGCCCACCTTGACTTCCATATCCAGCACATCGGCCAGCACCTGCATGGCAAAGGACGACTTCTTGGCTACACCTCCGATGGCGATGACCTCCCTGATGGGCACGCCCTCCTCGCGGAACCGGTCGACGATCAGCCGGGCGCCAAAGGCCGTAGCCTCCACCAGCGCCCGGAAAATCCTGGGGGCGTCACTGGCGAGGTTCAGCCCGAGGATGGCCCCTTTGAGCGCCTGATTGGCAAATGGAGTCCGCCTGCCGTTGTGCCAGTCGATGGCGATCTCGGCCGTCTCCCTGGCCGGAATGGCGGATGCGGCTTCGCTCAGGGCGGGGATGAGCCTGTTCGCAATCTCCAGTTCAAGGGCTGCGCAGGCCTTTGCATCGAGGACGGCGCTTTCCCGCGCCAGCCCCATGGGCCAGAGCAGGAGGCTCTTGAACCAGGCATAGATGTCTCCGAAAGCCGACTGTCCGGCCTCGAGGCCGACCATGCCCGACATGACGGAACCGTCCACCTGACCGCAAATGCCCCGCACAAGAGTATCCCCAAGTTCTTCGGCCGGAGCCAGGAGCACGTCGCAGGTGGAGGTCCCGATAATCTTAACCAGGCTGTAAGGCGCTATCTCGCCGCCGACCGCTCCCATGTGCGCATCGAAGGCGCCGACGCCCACCGCGATGTCTGGACGCAGGCCAAGTTTTTCGGCCCATTCCGCGCTCAAACCTCCCGCCCTGAGATCGGCGGTATAGGTATCGCGGTACAGACGCTCCCGCATACCGGCCAGGAGCGGGTCAAGGGAGGACAGAAACTCCTCGCTCGGCAATCCGTCCCACTGCTCGTGCCACATGGCCTTGTGACCCGCGGCGCATCGACTGCGCTTCATTTCGGCGGGCGCGGTGTTTCCGGTCAGTACGGCGGGAACCCAGTCGCAATGCTCCACCCATGACCACGCGGCCTCGCGGACTGCGGCATCCTCCCGGACGGTATGCAGAATCTTGGACCAGAACCATTCCGAGGAATACACCCCGCCACTGTAGCTGGTGAAGTCCTCGCCGCCCCAGCCCTTTGCATGGGCATTGATTTCCGCGGCCTCGGCAATGGCCGTATGGTCCTTCCAGAGAATGAACATGGCGTTGGGGTTGTCGGCGAACTCGGGCCGAAGCGCCAGGGCGACGCCTTCCCCGTCCACGGCCACGGGAGTCGAGCCCGTGGTGTCCACGCTGATGCCGACCACCTGACCGGCCGCATCCTCAGGCCCCGCGGCCAGGGCTCCGCGCACGGCCGCCTCAAGCCCTTCAAGGTAATCAAGGGGATGCTGGCGGAAGCGGTTTTCCGTTGCATCGCAATACCTGCCTTCCGCCCAGCGCGGATAGTGAAAAACATGGGACGAGGCCTCCCGTCCTGTCGAGACATCCACAAGAACCGCCCGAACCGAGTCTGTGCCGTAATCGAGACCAAGAACATACGTTGCCATGGGGTCCACCTCGCATTCCTAGTTTTTCGATTTGTTGTAGACATCGAAGAAGACGGCAAAGAGCAGGACCATGCCCTTGATGGCCTGCTGCCAGTCGATGCCGATGCCCATGATGGACATGCCGTTGTTCATGACCCCCATGACCAGCGCCCCGATAAGCGCCCCGATGACGGTTCCCACGCCGCCGGAGGCCGAAGCGCCGCCGATGAAGCACGCAGCGATGACATCAAGCTCGAAGCTGGTCCCGGCCTTGGGAGTCGCCACATTGAGCCTGGCGGCGAACACGAGCCCGGCCAGGGCGGAAAGCAGGCCCAAGTTGGCAAAGGTGAGAAGCGTAAGGCGGCGCGTCTTGACCCCCGACAACTTGGCGGCCTGTTCATTGCCGCCCAGGGCGAATATGCGCCTGCCGGTCACGGTTTGAGTGGTGATGAAGGCATACAGCACCGTCAGGGAGAACAAAACGACCAGCACATTGGGCAGCCCCTTGTAGGAGGCCAGCAGAGAGCACAGGTAGAGAACGGCTGCGGAAATGCCCAGGAGTTTGAAAATGAGTACGGGTTTGGGGCTGACGGCGAACCCCAGCGCCATTTTCTTGCTGCGGGAGCGGAGCTCCACAAAAACGATGGCCAGCAGAAAACAGACCGCTATCACCATGGTCGTTATGTGCACATCCTTGCCACCGAAAAAATCCGGAATGAAGCCGGAACTGATCTTCTGAAATGCCTTGGGAAAGGGCCCGACCGAAGCGCCTTGGAGCATGACAAGCGTGAGCCCGCGAAACACCAGCATGCCCGCCAGGGTGACAATGAAGGAGGGGATCTTTATGTAGGCAACCCAGAAGCCCTGCCATGCGCCGATCAGAGCCCCCAGCAACAGGCAGGCCACGATGGTCACCCCCACGTTGATGTGAAGATTGACCATCATCACCGCCGAAGTGGCTCCGATAAAGGCGACGATGGACCCCACGGACAGGTCGATGTGTCCCGCCACGATCACCAGCAGCATGCCTATGGCCATGATCAGGATGTAGCTGTTCTGCAGCACCAGGTTCGTGATGTTCAGCGGTTTGAGCAAGATGCCGCCGGTCAGGACCTGGAAGAAAAGCATGATCGCGATCAGGGCGATAAGCATGCTGTATTGGCGGATATTGTTTTTGAACGCTTCGATGATGCTGGACATGAAAATACCTCGAATATGTTACAGGATGTGCCGCATGATTTCTTCCTGGGAAGCCTCGGCGGCATTCAATTCGCCGGTGATCCGCCCTTCGCTCATCACGTAGATCCTGTCGCACAGCCCCAGAATTTCCGGCAGTTCGGAAGAAATGACGATGACGGCCTTGCCCTCTTCCACCAGCTGGTTGATGATGGTGTAGATTTCGTATTTCGCACCCACATCGATTCCCCTTGTGGGCTCGTCCAGGATGAGGATGTCCGGATCGGCGAAGAGCCATTTGCTGAGCACGACCTTCTGCTGGTTTCCCCCGGAAAGATTGAGCGCCTTTTGGAGAATGCCCGAACACTTGATGTTGAATTGATCGACAAAGGAACTTGAGCAGAGAACCTCCTGGTTCTGGTCGATGACATGCCTGCTGGCCACTTCCTCCAGGTTGGCGAGGGTGATGTTCTCCTTGATGGTCTGATCCAAAAGCAGGCCGTAGGTCTTGCGGTCTTCGGTGACATAGGCCACACCATGGCCTATGGCCTTGCTGACCGTGCTGACGTCTGCCTCCTCGCCGTTGATGAAGACCTTGCCCGCAGCATGCACACCGTAGGAACGGCCGAAAACGCTCATGGCGAGTTCGGTGCGGCCCGATCCCATGAGACCGGCTATGCCGAGCACCTCGCCCTTTCGCAGGGTCATGTTGACGTCCTCGACGACCTTCCGGCCTTCGTGCAGGGGGTGATTCACGGTCCAGTCCCGTATTTCCAGCACCACCTCGCCGATGTGCGCGTCGCGTTCCGGGAAGCGGTGCGTGAGATCGCGACCCACCATGCCCCGGATGATGTGCTCTTCATTGATCTCCCCACTCCTGCAATCCAGCGTTTCAATGGCCGCGCCGTCCCGCAGGATGGTGATGGAATCCGCCACCTGCTCCACCTCATTGAGTTTGTGGGAGATCAGGATGGAGGAAATACCCTGTTTCTTGAATTCCAGCAGGAGCTTCAGAAGCTTTTCGCTGTCCTGCTCGTTGAGGGTCGCCGTTGGTTCGTCCAAAATGAGCAGTTGGACCTTTTTCGACAGAGCCTTGGCGATTTCCACCAGCTGCTGTTTGCCGACGCCGATGTCGGTGACCCTGGCGCCTGGTGATTCATCAAGGCCGACCATGTCCAGAAGCTCCTGCGCCTTGCTGTAGGTCAAAAGCCAATCGATAACGCCGCCGCGCTGCTGCTCGTTGCCCAGAAAAATATTTTCCGCAATGGAGAGGTACGGAATCAGGGCAAGCTCCTGATGGATGATGACGATTCCCGCTTTTTCACTATCGCTGATTTCCCGGAACCGGCACTCATTTCCCTGGTAGGTGATTTCACCCGAATAATCGCCGTGCGGATAGATGCCGCTGAGCACCTTCATCAGGGTGGACTTGCCCGCGCCGTTCTCGCCCACCAGCGCGTGAATCTCTCCCTGCCGCACATCAAGGCTCACGTTGTCCAGCGCCTTGACCCCCGGAAAGGTTTTGGTGATCCCGCACATGCTTAGAATGAAGTCTGACATGAAAACGCCCTTGCTCTGGTTGAATTCCGCCCCGTGGCACTGCGAAACGGATCGAGAACCTTTTTCGAAGCGGCCGGGGCAAAGGAACCCCGGCCGACACCAAAAAATCGGCCTGAAAACGATCAGGCCCTGCCGGTTCCTATTCGACGATCTGTTTCCTGTCGTAATAGCCGCTCTTCACCAGGACTTCCTCCCAGTTGCTCCTGTCCACGCTGTAGGGCACCAACAGGAAAGAGGGAACAACCTTCACGCCATTATCGTAGGTCTTGGTATCGTTGACAGGCGGTTTCTGGCCCTTCAACAGCTTGTCGACCATTTCGGCCGCGACCTTGGCCAGTTCACGGGTATCCTTGAACACGGTCTGCGTTTGTTCACCGGCCACGATGGACTTGATGGAGGGAATCTCGGCGTCCTGTCCGGTGACCACCGGCATGGGCTGCTCGGGGGTTCCGTAACCGACGCCCTTGAGGGAAGACAGGATGCCTATGGACAGTCCGTCATACGGCGACAGGACGGCATCCACCTTTTCGGTGGTGTAGAAGGCGCTGAGAAGGTTGTCCATGCGAGCCTGGGCAACGGAGCCGTCCCACCGCAGGGTGGAGACCTTGTCCATGCCCATCTGCCCGCTGCGTACCACCAGCTTGCCGCTGTCGATATAGGGCTGCAGCACGCTCATTGCGCCGTCATAGAAGAAGTAGGCGTTGTTGTCGTCCGGGGAACCGCCGAACAGCTCGATGTTGAAGGGGCCCTTGCCTTGCTTGAGGCCGAGGGTATCCTCGATGTAGCGGGCCTGGAGCACGCCGACCTGAAAATTGTCGAAGGTGGCATAGAGGTCGACGTTGGGAGATTTTTTGATCAGACGGTCATAGGCGATGACGGGAATCTTCATGTCATGCGCCTGCTGAAGAACGTCGGAAAGCGTTTCGCCGTCAATGGAGGCTATGACGAGAACATCAACGCCCTTGACGATCATGTTTTCGATCTGAGACAGCTGATTCTCAATGACATCTTCCGCGTACTGCAAGTCCGTGTCATATCCCATGGCCTCCAAATACTTCACCATGTTGTTCCCATCATCGATCCAGCGCTGTGAGGACTTCGTGGGCATGGCCACGCCGATGGTCTGGGCGGCATGGGCATAACCTGCCCCCAAAAGAAATACCCCCATCAACAGGATCACAAAATGCAATCTTCTTGCCTTCACTACTCCATCTCCTTGTTAAAAGGTTACATTAACCCAATAAATACAAAAGCTTACCTCCTTCCATCCAATGCGAAATAAACGGCATTGGTTCTTATGCGACGTTTGAATTCCATCAATTCCGTAGACCGGTCGATTTCCAGCAACTCCAAACCCAGCATATCCGTGTAGTCGCGAAGATGCTCCACGGTGACGGACTGGCTGAAACCGGAATGATGTCCTCCGCCGCCGTGAATCCAGGCAGCGGCGGACGTCTTCAAGTCCGGGTGCGGATTCCAAAGCGCACTGGCCACAGGCAGCTTGGGCAGTTCCTGCGGAGCTTCCACCACATCCAGAGTGTTGCTCAACATCCGGAACCGGTTTCCCAGGTCAATGATGGTGGCGTTGACCGCCTGGCCTTGGCGGGCGGTGAACAGCAACCGGGCCGGATCCGCCTTGCCGCCGATGGACAGCGGATGAAGCTCGAGGGAAGGTGTGTCCGAAGCGATGGAGGGACAAACCTCAAGCATGTGGGCGCCCAGAACCAGGTCGGGACCGCCCTCGGGCAAATGGTACGTGTAGTCCTCCATGAAGGAGGTGCCGCCTGAAAGCCCCGCCCCCATGACCTTCATCGAACGCACCAGCATGGAGGTTTTCCAGTCTCCCTCCGCCCCGAAGCCGTAGCCTTCGGCCATCAACCGTTGGCAGGCCAGACCGGGAAGCTGGGCAAGTCCGTGCAGGTCTTCAAAGGTGGTGGTGAACGCCTTGAAATCTCCGTCCCGGAGGAAGGAACGCATCCCTCCCTCGATCCTCGCAGCCTCCCGCAGTTGGGAGTACTTGGCAGTCTTGTGCATGTTCGGCTCAACGACGTACTCTTCCAGATAGCGCGCGGTCAGGTCCTCGATATCGTTCTCGGAAACAGCCGCCACGTGCTCGACGAGGTCACCCACGCCGAACCCGTGCACTTCGTATCCAAAATGGACCTGAGCTTCGACCTTGTCCCCCTCGGTCACCGCCACATCGCGCATATTGTCGCCGAACCTGGCCACTTTTGCAGTACGAGAATCCGCGACAGCAGCAGCCGCCCTCATCCAGACGCCGACTTCATGCCTCACGCCGTCGTCTTTCCAGTGGCCGACCACGACCTTGCGACTCACGCGCAGGCGGGCCGCCATGAATCCGAACTCCCTGTCGCCATGGGCCGACTGATGCAGATTCATGTAATCCATGTCTATTTCCTTCCATGGAATTTCTCTGTTATACTGGGTATGGAGGTGCAGCAAAGGCTTTGAAAGCTCCAAGAGTCCTGAAATCCACATCTTTGCCGGGGAAAATGTATGCATCCAACAGACAATCCCTATGCATTTCTTTGAAATATTTGCTTCTTTGCATAGAATCGAAATGTCTTCGGCACATGATGCAACGCTTTTGAATACGACTTTCACCGGCAAATCTTCGCAAGTATCAAAATATGCTGCTATATTTTTAGAATTTTCAGCAATCTGCACAAGAGTTTCCGGTCCATACAGATGCTGGCTTCCTGTGACAAACCAAATTTCATACTGGTCGAAACTTATCATGGTGTACTATCCTCGTTGCACAGTTTACGTGAACGTTCACGAAAATTAGTTCGCATTAAAGATCATTGGAAACAATATGTCAATACCTTCGGAGAAATTCTTCACTCCCTCGAGAAAAAGCCTTTCAGGGCCATTCTTTGGTATATTGAAGGACTTCCTTGACCGGCGCAGCGCCTGCTCCGCCCTTCGGCCCGACAAATGTCTCAAATAAATTGTTAACGTTAACGGCAATTTCCCGAAAAACCATGACTTGCTTCACAAAAAACAACAAAAAGAGTAGGGAAACATCATGAAAAAAAGATCCGCCAACCAAAAGGTCACCATAAAAGATGTCGCCAGGGCCTGTGGCGTTTCCATACAGACCGTCTCCCGCGTGCTGAACAACCGCTCGGACGTGTCCGAGGCCACCCGGGAAAAGGTGCAGGCCATCATCAAGCAGATGAATTACCAGCCGAACTTCCTGGCGCGGGGAATGCGCAAGCAAAGCAATTCGCTGGGCGTGATCATTTCCGGCATGCGATACAAGGGCATTTCCACGACGCTCAACGGCGTGGCCCGGGCCTCAGAGGAACGGGGCTTCAATCTGATACTCAAGGCGACGCCGTCGTTCAACTGCGAAGACGTCCCGGCCTTTGTCCAATCGCTGACGGCCCAGCAGGTTCGGGGAATCATCTGCGCCGCGCCCCAGGTGGGCACGAACTGGACGACCCTGCAACGCAACCTCCCCAGCCAGACGCCTCCGATCGTGTTTCTCAAAGGGAATCCGCTGGCGGCCCCCATCACCATTTCCGTCGACAACTACGCCGCCGGCTACAACATGACGCGCCATCTCATAGAACAAGGCTATACGCATATCGCGCACATCTGCGGCCCCTTGGATTGGTGGGAGGCTCTCGAGCGCAAGCGGGGATGGCGGCAAGCCCTGCTGGAGGCGGGAATGGCCGCCCCGGACGACGCGTACGCAGAAGGAGACTGGTCACCGTCCTCGGGCAGGGAGGGCTACATGCAGCTCATGAGAAAATACCCGGAAATGGACGCAATCTTCGCGGCCAACGACAAGATGGCTCTGGGCGTGCTGCACGAAGCCTGGAAGGCCGGAGTGAACGTTCCCGAGCAGCTCGGCGTGGCCGGCATGGACAACATTTCGGAGTCTCTCTACTTCACCCCGTCCCTGACTACCGTGGAACAGGATTTCTACAAGCTCGGAGAGCTCTCAGTGCGCAAACTTCTCAGCCTCTCGGGGCTCACCGAAGGAGATACCGAGGTGGCGGCCGACACGCTCATGCTGGAGCCGAAGCTCATCGTACGCGAATCCACGCAGCGCCGGAAAAGCAAATGACGCGCGTCAGGGGCGAAGTCGGCTCCGTCTGATCCACGGTCCCGTCCCCTTCATGCGCCTACGCACCGCAGACAGGGAAGCTGGATGGTGAATTCGCACCCTCTCCCGGCCCTGTTTCTCACCGTGATCGAACCGTCGTATTTGCTGATGATGCCGTAACTCACGGAGAGTCCCAGTCCCATATTGGCGTCCTTGCCGAACTTTGACGAATAAAAGGGCAGAAAAACGTTTCCCAGATTCTCTTCGGGGATGCCGCAACCATCGTCCATGAAACGGATACGGGCTATCCTCCTTCCGCGCTCCTCAAACATATCGGTTCTGATACGGATGCAGCCGCCTCCTTCAGCGGCTTCGAAGCTGTTCCTGAATAGATTCAGAATGACCTGTTTTATCTCGTTTTTCCTGGCTTCGATGACCACCGGACGGTCGGCGGGCAAAAAGCCGATGTCGATGTTCCGACGTCGTGCATCGATGCCGAGCAAGGCGATGATGGAAGAAATGAGCTCATTGATGTCGACCTCTTCGATCACCACACGGGTGCGGTCGGAAAAGGAGATCAAATTACTCACGATCTGTCTGATATCCTCCAGCTCCTCTTCTATGAACTCAATGGTTTCGCCCGCCTGTTCCGTTCCGATGTTAAACTTCAGGTAGTTCAGATGATTGTAGATAATCTCCAGCGGATTGTTGATCTCATGCGCCACGCCTGCCGACAGGATTCCCACCGAGGCGAGCTTCTCGGTCATGGTCAACTGCTGTCGTAATGCCTCTTGCTTGGAGATGTCCTCCACAGTGAGAATATTCCCGATGAAGAACGCGCCGTCTGCAATGGGCAGAATCTTGATGTTGACTGTGGCCTGCCGCCCACCGGCCGTGATGGGCACGGCATAGAACGCCGCTTCCCGCTTCTCCTCGAAGGCGCTTTGAATCAGCCGCAACGCCTCACCGTCATCGGAGGAAAAAAGATCGTCCACAAAAAGATTTCGGAAATCGCCCACCGGCTTGAAATAATCGCGGCCATGGTCGTTCAGCATCTTGATGCGGTTGTCATTGTCCGCAACCACGAGGTTGATGGGCAACTTCTGCAAAATGGCCTCATTGTACCGCAAAAGCTGATAGAATTCACGGGTGCCCCTTGTTTCCCGGCCCTCGGTCAACTGGCTGTAGCAAAGCCGTATCAGGTTGACCTTGTCCACATCCTCAATGGATTCGGTGACAATAGTCCTGCCGTTGCGAAGTATGGTCACCCGATCGGCCAACGAAGCTACTTCATCAATGCCGTGGGCAAGGCACAAGATCGAGGTTCCCTTGTCCTTGAGAACCTTCAGCACCTGCAGCACCTTTTGCAGATCTTCCGCGGAAAGTTGTTCCAGAATGGTATCCAGCACCAGCAGCTGCGGGGTACGCAAAACGCTGCGCAGAACATACACGATGATCCTCTCCGAAGGCCGCAGCTCCTGCACAAGGACGTCCGACGGAAAATCGAAACCGAATGCCTCAAGGACCTCACGACATTCCATGTGGTAATCCCTGCGCTTGAACAGAAACGCCCTGTTGCTGATCAGGTCCGGAATGAGCAGGTTCTCCGTCACGGTCAGGCAGTCGATCAGGTGGATGTCCTGGCAGACCAGTTCGATCTTGAGCTTTCGAGCCTCGCGCCGGTTCAGGTTGAAATATGACGTACCGTTGATGAAGCGCCGTCCGGAATGAAGCTTAAGCAGACCCGCCGTCAGATTGGCCAGGGTCGACTTGCCTGCGCCATGGTCGCCGACGACCACGTGGAACTCGGCCGGACCAATATCGAGATTGACATTGCGCAGGGTGTGCATACGCCCGACGCCGCAGCCGACGTCTTCGAGCCTGAGGACGGTTCCACCGGGGTCCACGTCAGGCGGTCGGAGCAATTTCATACTTTTTCAACTTGTTGTACAATGTCTTCCTGCTGATGTTCAGAACCATGGCCGCCTTCCTCTTGTTGTTCCCGGTTTCCCTGAGCGTCCTCAGAATCAGTCGCTTCTCGGCCTCCACAAGCATGGAGTCTCCACGTGGCCTTTCCCGTGTTTCCTGCAGGCAGGCGGGCAGGTCCTCCAGATGAATACGATCGGTCACGGTCAGCGTGGCCGCATAATTGATGGTGTTTCTCAATTCCCGGATGTTTCCGGGCCATGCATGCTCCATGAGCCGTTCCATCACCTCGCTGGAGACAAAGCGCACCTTCTTGCCGTTTTCCAAGGAGAACTGGGCAAGGAAGTGATCCACGAGCAGAGGGATGTCGTCACGCCGCTCACGCAGGGGCGGCAGTTTCAGGATGGCGGCGTTCAGCCGATAGTAGAGATCCTGCCGGAATCGTTTCTCCCTGATGAGCCGATCCAGATCGCGATTCGTCGAGGTGATCAGCCGCACATCCACCTTGATGGTCTCGCTTCCGCCGATGCGTCTGATCTCCTGGTTCTGCAAAACCCGCAGTATTTTTGCCTGGCTGGAAAGAGACATGTCGCCGATCTCGTCCAGATAGAGAGTGGTGTCCCGGGCCCGCTCGAAAATACCGATGAACCGGCTTTGGGCCCCTGTGAACGCCCCTTTTTCGTGCCCGAAAAGCTCATTGTCCAGCAGGCTGTCGGGAAAGGCTGCGCTGTTCACCGTGACAAGCTTGCGCGAAGCCCGCGTGGATGCATTGTGAATCAGGCTTGCAAGCAGTTCCTTGCCGGTGCCGTTCTCTCCGAGGATGAGTACCGAGATGTTCGTGGCGGCGAGCTTCCTGGCCTTCTCGCACACGGCCAGGACCTCGCTGTTTCTGGTCACGATGTTGCCGGAAAGCTCCATGATCCTGTTACGCAACGTCGAGTTCTCCTGCTCCAACTCCCCGATCCTGATGGCGTTCTCGACGATCTTGAGCACCTTGTTGAAGTCGAGGGGTTTCTGGGCGTAGTCGAATGCTCCGAGTTTGACCGAAGTCACGGCGGATTCAATGGAACCGAACCCTGTGATCATGATCACAGGCATTCCCGGAAATCGTCTGACGATCTCCTTGAGAACGGACAAGCCGTCTTCGGCGCCCAGGACGATGTCCAGCAGAACGACGCCCACCGGATGATTTCCGAGAATCTCCAACGCCCCACGCGAGTCCGTGGCCGAACGCACCGCATGGCCGAGCTGTTCGAAGTTGCGGGCCAGGCTTTTCGCCAGCTTGACGTTGTCGTCCACGATCAGAATGTCTTTCAACATAGGCGGTCCCCGTCTGGTTGATGCGGGCCATGGGACAGTGTGAACCCAGGGTATACACTTCCACATTTTGTGTGAAAATTTTACACATCAAAAGGCTTTCGTCAACGTTCACGAAACTTTTTATCACTCAAGACAACCATCAAACATGATTGGATTTACGCAAACAAACCATAGCGGACAGTCGAGAGAGGAAAAACGACATGTGACAATCCTGTGAAAAAGACAAAAATGTAGCTAAGCAAATGAAGTCGCGAACTTTTTCCATGTGCGACCGGCAGGAGGACTCCCTTCCGCCCGGATGTTCGGTTCGATATTTGCTGTACCAAAACGGCTCACCAGGATTTCAGTAAACGGCGCCGCCGATTCCACCTGCAAGGAGGTAAACTTTGCCCCGGGCGAACCTGACCGGGGCTGTTGCACAGAGGGTTTGACTTCACTCGTTTCAACACATTCATGGAGGTAGTATGAAAAAATTGGCGACAAGAATGATGACAATCTGCGTACTGGCGTTGACTGCTGGGCTTTTTCTCATCGGCCCGGCAATGGCTAAAGACAAGATCGTGGTCGGATTCTCCCAGATAGGTGCGGAAAGCGCCTGGCGAGTCGCCAATACGGAGTCCATCACCTCCGAAGCGGCAAACCGTCCGCACATCGAGCTGAAGTTCTCCGACGCCCAGCAGAAGCAGGAGAACCAGATCAAGGCCATTCGCAATTTCATCGCCCAGGATGTCGATGTCATCGCATTTTCTCCCGTCGTTGAAACCGGATGGACTCCGGTGCTCAAGGAAGCCAAGCGCGCGGGCATTCCCGTGATCCTGACCGACCGCGCCGTGGACACCGAAGACGACACCCTGTGGGTCACTTTCATGGGCTCCGACTTCGTGGAAGAAGGCCGGCGCTCGGCACGCTACCTCATCGAGAACTATGACAAGATCAAACGCGCCGACAAACCCGTCGACGTGGTCAACGTCGTGGAACTCCAGGGCACTGTAGGGTCCGCTCCCGCCATTGACCGCAAGACCGGTTTCGAAGAAGTCATGAAGGATCATCCCCGGTTCAAGGTCATCAAGTCCCAGAGCGGCGACTTCACTCGCTCCAAGGGCAAGGAAGTCATGGAGGCGTTCCTCAAGGCCGAAGGCGACAAGATCGACGTCCTGTACGCCCACAACGACGACATGGCCATCGGCGCGATTCAGGCCATCGAGGAGTTCGGGCTCAAGCCGGGCAAGGACATTATCATCGTTTCCGTGGATGCCGTCCGCGGCGCCTTCGAAGCCATGCTCGAAGGCAAACTCAACTGCACGGTGGAATGCAGCCCGCTGCTTGGTCCCCAGCTGTTCGATGCAGTTGAGGCCCTCATGGAAGGCAAGACGATCCCCAAACGCATCGTGACCGATGAAGGTGTCTTCCCGCAGGAAGTCGCAGCACGCGAACTTCCCAATCGGAAGTACTAGCCGGCGGCGGCGCCCGTCGGGCGTTCTCCGGTTGCATGAAAAGTGGACTCCGGGCAGCCCGGGTTCCTCCCTGGTCCGGGGTCCACCTTTTCAGAGTCCACCAGCCGCACCACACCTCACACCATTGGAGCAGGCAATGCCGAACAGCACGGATGCACTTCTACAAATCAACGGCCTCGACAAAAGATTTCCGGGCGTCCAGGCCCTCCAAGGGGTCGATTTCACCCTCAGGCGCGGCGAGATACATGCGTTGATGGGACAAAACGGAGCCGGCAAATCGACTCTGATCAAGGTCCTGACCGGGTTGTACAGAAAGGACGCTGGAGAGATGCTTCTGAACGGACAGCCCTTCGAATTCAACTCCCCGGAGGAAGCGCCGAAACACGGTATCAGCACCGTGTATCAGGAGGTCAACCTGATTCCCAGCTTGTCGGTCGCCGAAAACATATACCTCGGCCGCCAGCCAAAACGATTCGGCGCCATCGATTGGACGGACCTGAACCGCAGAGCTGATGAAGCCGTCAGGAAACTGGACCTGGATATCGACGTCACCCAACCCGTATCCTCATACTCCATGGCCATCCAGCAGCTTGTGGCCATCATCCGGGCATTGGACATCCAGGCCCGAATCCTCATCCTGGACGAACCGACCTCAAGCCTGGACGCGGCCGAAACCGAACGGCTCTTCGGCGTGCTGAGAAAGCTCAAATCCCAGGGGATAGGCATCTTGTTCGTGACCCATTTCCTCGGCCAGGTCTACGAAATTTCGGACACCATAACCGTCCTCCGCAACGGCAGGCTTGTGGGAGAAAAACCGGTGGAGGAACTGCCCCGGCTCAAGCTCATTGAAATGATGCTCGGCAAAAGCGTCGAATCCCTGAACGGCGCAGCCAAAACAAATACCAGGGCCTGCGAACCGGGCACCGAAAAATGCTTTCTGCGCGCAGAAGGCCTTGCCCGCAAAGGGGCCATGCATCCGTTTGATCTCGAAATCCGCAAGGGGGAGGTCCTGGGACTTGCCGGGCTGCTTGGCTCGGGCCGGACGGAAACCGCCCGACTGCTCTTCGGTGTGGACAAGGCCCAGCAGGGAAAATTGTTCATCAACGGCGTTCCCGAAGCCCTGAACACCCCCCGCAAGGCCATCGCCCACCACTTCGGTCTCTGTCCCGAAGACCGCAAATCCGAAGGAATCATCGAGGACCTGACCGTCCGCGAAAACATCATCCTGGCTTTGCAGGCACGATCGGGAACCTTCAGGAAACTCCCTCCCAAACGGCAGACGGAGATCGTCGACAACTATGTGAAGAAGCTGGACATCAAGGCTTCGAGTCTCGACCAGAAGGTCGGCGACCTGAGCGGCGGCAACCAGCAGAAAGTCATCATCGCCCGCTGGCTGGCCTCCAATCCGGAGTTTCTGATCCTGGACGAGCCCACACGCGGCATAGACGTGGGAGCCAAGGCCGAGATCGAGAAGCTGATTGTCGAACTCAGCCGAACCGGCATGGCGGTCCTGTTCATATCGAGTGAGCTGGAAGAAATCATCGCCTGTTCGGACAGGGTGGCCGTGCTCAGTGACCGTGAAATAGTCGCTGAGATCTCCGGCGACGACATCGAGGAGGCAAAAATCATGAAGATCATCGCGCATGGAGAGAAGCAATGAGCCTGAGACCGTCTTTCCTGCAAAACGAAACAACCGCCAAGCTGATATGGCCGCTTGCGGCCCTTTCGGCGATCATCCTGTTCAACATGCTCTTCACCCCCGGGTTCTTCCACCTGGAAATCAAGGACGGACGCCTGTTCGGGAGCCTGATTGACATTCTCAACCGGGGCGCGCCGGTCATGCTCGTTTCCATCGGAATGACCCTTGTGTTCGCCACCGGAGGCGTGGACCTTTCCGTGGGTGCGGTCATCGCCATATCCGGCGCCGTGGCGGCCCATCTCATAAGGCCCGACTACGTCAAGGGAATCATCGAATACGGGGATCTGACTCCGCTGCTGACCGTCATAGCCGTTCCCCTCCTGGTCTCTCTCGTGGCCGGGCTATGGAACGGAATACTCGTCGCCTATGTCGGCGTGCAACCCATCATCGCCACCCTCATCCTCATGGTGGCGGGACGCGGAATCGCCCAGTTGATCACGGAAGGCAAAATAATTGTCTTCATCCATGAACCGTTTCAGTTCATCGGGAGCGGCTTTCTTTTCGGCATCCCCTTTCCGATCATACTGGTGCTCGTCGCGCTGCTGGGTACATACATTCTGACCCGGAGAACAGCGCTCGGCATATTCATCGAAGCCATCGGGGCCAACCCCAAGGCAAGCCTGTACATGGGCATCCGGGCAAACCTCATCAAGGTGGCCGTCTACATGTTCTGCGCCCTGTGTGCAGGCGTCGCCGGGCTCATCATCTGTTCCGACATCAAGGCCGCGGACGCCAACAACGCGGGCTTGTTCCTGGAACTGGACGCCATCGCCTCCGTCATCATCGGCGGCACCATGTGGGGCGGACGTTTTTCCGTGGCCGGCTCCATCATCGGCGCGTTGATCATCCAGTCCCTGACCACGACGATTCTCACAAGAGGCATAGCCCCGGAGATCACTCTCGTCTTCAAGGCCATGGTCATCATCTGCGTCGCACTGATCCAGTCGGAAACCTTCAGACAACTCCTGGCCGGCCGCCTGGTCAAAACGGAGGCCGGAAAATAATGAAAATACGCCTGAACCAAAAGAACATTCCCCTGCTCGCAACCATCGCCGTTTTCTTCATCATCTACGCCATCGGCGGATTCATGTACTCCGGCTTCTTCTCGTTGCGGGTCTTCGTCAACCTGTTCATCGACAACGCCTTTGTCGGCATCATCGCCATAGGCATGACCTTCGTGATCATCTCGGGGGAGATAGATTTGTCCGTCGGCTCCGTGGTGGCCTTTGTCGGCGTTCTCCTGGCCACACTGGTCCACGACCACGCCGTGCATCCCATGCTCGCAATCCTCATCTGTCTGACATTCGGCGCTGTTTTCGGCTGCTGCATGGGGTGCCTGGTCCACTTCTTCCAACTTCCCTCGTTTCTCGTCACATTGGTGGGCATGTTCCTGGCCAGGGGGCTGGCATTTCTCCTGAGCCTCAACTCCATACCCATCAAGCATCCCTTTTTCGCGGACCTGGCCGATTTCGGCCTCCAGGTGACGCGAAAAGTCTGGGTGCCATCAGTGGCCATGCTGTTCGTGGCCGTATTCGCTCTCGGAGTGTACCTGTCACACTTCACGAAATTCGGCCGCAACTCGTATGCCATAGGCGGCAACCAGCAATCGGCAGTTCTCATGGGGCTGCCCGTAGGCAAAACCAAAATCCTCATCTTCACCTTCAACAGCTTCCTGTGCGCATTGGCGGGCGTGGTCTACTCCCTGTACACCATGTCCGGCTATCCTCTGGCCTGCGTCGGCCTGGAACTTGACGTCATTGCCGCCGTGGTCATCGGCGGGACGCTTCTTTCCGGCGGTGTCGGCTATGTGGAGGGAACGCTCATAGGCGTGTTGATCCTCGGCTTGATTCAGACCTTCATCACCTTCCAGGGAACCCTGAGTTCCTGGTGGACCAAAATCGTGATCGGCATTCTGCTGTTCGTGTTCATCCTGCTGCAACGCTACCTGTCAACGGCATGCGTCGGCGGGGAAGCCTCTTCGCAACCGATCAGAACTGAAGCCGGGTCCGTCCGGGAAGCCACTGCATAAAGGGGAAATCCAGTGAAAGCACTTCGCCTTTTCGGCACAGGAGACATTCGTTGCCAACATGAACCAGAACCGGTTCCCGGCCCCGGAGAAGCCTTGCTGCAAGTCGCTTCCGTGGGTATCTGCGGCTCGGATCTCACTTGGTTTTCCTCCTCGGGCATCGGCGCAACAACACTCGACACGCCGCTTATTCTGGGCCATGAAATCGCGGCAGTGGTCCTGACCGGAGAACATGCCGGAAAGCGTGTGGCCGTGGACCCGGCCGCTGCTTGCGGTCGATGCGGATTCTGCGTCAAAGGCGACCCCAACCTGTGCGAAAACATGCGCTTTGCAGGCCACGCACCGGATGACGGAGCTCTGCGGGAACTGATGCCCTGGCCGGAAGAACTCCTGCATCCCCTTCCCGACTCGCTGACCTTTGAGGAAGGCGTCATGCTCGAGCCACTCGGCGTGGCCATTCACGCCCTGGACCTCGGAAAACCGCGCATCAACGCCACTGTGGGCGTGTTCGGCTGCGGGCCCATCGGCTTGCTCCTGGTTCAGTTGGCTCTGGCTGCGGGGGCTTCGCGGGTATTGGCGACTGATCCCCTCAGCCACCGTCTCGACATGGCTACGGAATTCGGAGCCATACCAGGCTCTTCCCAAACCGGGAAGGCCTTGGCTCCGCTTCTTGAATCCGATTTCAGGGGCGGCCTGGACGTGGCTTTTGAAGCGGCCGGAGAAAACAGCGCCGTGGAAGCCGCCATCAGTGCCCTGCGCCCAGGCGGTACACTGGTGCTGGCAGGAATCCCCCGCGACGACCGGACATCATTCTGCGCCTCCGAAGCTCGCCGAAAAGGCCTGACCATGAAACTTGTAAGGCGCATGAAGCACACCTATCCGCGAGCGATCGAATTGACCCTCGCCGGCAAGGTGCAGCTGGCCCCGCTGGTTTCGGACGTTTTCTCTCTGGAGGAGGGCCATCAGGCCTTCACCGCAGGTGCTGCGAGAACCGGGCAGAAGGTCTGCATTTCTCCCATGATATGACCGGCAGCCGTTTTCCCGAACTGCGGAACAGCAAAGAAATGGACATCAATTGAATAGCAAAGACGCCGGACACATCTTATGTAATAATCTGCCCCCCTTTCTTCAAAGCAAAGACGACTTCGATCATTATCATTGCATCATTTGATTATTCTCATAAATCATACTAATGAATTATGTTGGAGTAATATATGCTGCGATTCTTTTTTCGAGATCGTCAGTCATTATCAACATCCCAGCATGGAGGACTCATGAGGTTTTGGTTTCTACACTGCTTTATTGCGCTTGCGATCACCATTACTGCACCACTCAGCTCAATCGCAGCTGGAAAAATCTCCTTCGGCGTTCCCCCGTGGCCGGGCGTGACCGTAAAGAGTCATGTGGTAATGCAGATCCTTGATGCCATGGGATATGAAAGCGAGGCCTTCGAAGTCGGCCCTCCGATCATCTACAAAACCATGACTGCCGACGACATGGATGTGTTCCTGGGCGCCTGGACTCCTCAGCAAAATCCTATGCTCGACCCGGTGGTCGAAAAAGGAAAGGTCGTGAAGGTTCGCAGCAACCTCAGTGATGCCCTGATCGGCATGTGCGTATCCGAAGCCGCCTGGACAGGCGGTGTCAGGACGGTTGACGATCTCCACAAGCACGCGGACAGGTTTGACAAAACCATATACGACATAGAACCGGGAACCGGCATGCATACCGCCATCAGCAAAATGATCGACACCAATGTCGGTCAACTGGGCGATTGGCGGCACCTCGGCACCTCGACTCCCATGATGCTGGCGGCCGTGGAGAACCGAATGGATGGGAACAAGTGGGTCGTATTCGGATGCTGGAAACCGCACTGGATGGAAACCCGCCTGAACATCCGCTTCCTTGAAGGCATACCCGGCACGGAAGACCTGATCAGTGCGAGCAAGGTATTCACCGTCACCAGAAGCGGCTTTGCCGAGGAATATCCTGAACTCCAAAAATTCTTTGAAAACTTTGTAGTCCCTTCTTCCGTTCAAAGCGAATGGATCAATCAATTCGGCTATCAGAAGAAACCTGCAGCGGAAGTAGCAAGACGGTGGATAGCAGATAATCTCGATACGGTGGTCACCTGGCTTGAAGATGTACGCACCATTGACGGAAAAAATGCGGCGGCGGCACTTCGTGCATCCATGGCGCAATAGCCCTCACTGACGGCACCATGTCGGCTGCCCTTTACAAAACAAGAAAGCCCTTGGACATGTATCCAAGGGCTTATTCCTTTCCGTGGCTGAACCAAAAAGACTCAAACCCTCGGCCTTCGGCGCGGCAGGACGCATCTAAACCAACGGAAGGACGTTCCTCTACATAATTTCAGGCACTAAAAAAACGTCCTTCCCACAAAAGCCCTGTTCGACACGGGTCAAAACACGAACGCGCCGCAGCAAAAGCCTGAAAACACCGCCCCAGACAGCACATCCAGGCCATTGCCGAACGAAACCGTAACGAACGGCGTGGCCGTATCTACATGGCCGAATTCTTGACTATGATGTCGAGGCCATCGCCGGTGCGCACGCACCGGGGAAGTTCGCCTTTGGGGGCCTTGATGTCGTCAAAACGGAATACAATACGCAGCCTGTCCGGATGCATGCCGAGAATCACCTGATACATGAAACCGCCTTTGAATGTTTTCAAGCGGGCGGTGGTGTATCTCCAGCTACCGCGCAGGTCGACCACGGCTCGCGTGGGGTTCTGCATCCAGAACCGTGTAATCTTGGCGACCGGCTTGGATGTTTTGAGATGGGCGATCAACGTGTTTTCGGTTTCGGTGAAGGTGATGGCAGTAAGTTCCCCGACCTCTTCAAACCGACCGGCCTTTTGGGGGGTGCCCTTCGATTCCGTCGGCTTGAGGGCGGGTTGCTCTTCCTTGATGTGCAACCCCTCTTCCACGGCCTTTTCCACAGTCAACACCTCACCGGAGACCTTTCTGCGCACCACATCCTTGGCGACTTCGACCTTGTGGATAGCTTTATCCATCGCCTTTACGACCGCATCCTCAGTTCAAACCATTTATCTTCAGCGCGGCGGCGGGATTTATCCTGCCGATACGCTGCAATGTTTTTCCCGCTAGGGCGGCCGCGTCGTCGCCCCCCTCGGTCCTCAAGGACTCATATGCGGTCCTCAACCCGTCGAGCGCCAGTTCAGGCTCCCATTGTTCCAACCGGTACTCCTTGATGTTCTCAAGAATTTCCTCCACATGGGCTCGGGCCAAGGCGCTTTGGTCCACATCGGTAAGCAAACGGACCATTCCAAGTCGCAACATAAACCGTTCGCGCCCTGTGGGTGTATTATAAAGACTATTTTGTAGGACGGAGACCGCGTCATAAATTTTCTTATCCTTGGCCAGTTTCGAGGCCTCGGCAAAAACCTTGGTCGAATCCGCCTCCGCCCCGCCCCCCACGGACAGCCCGACGGAATCATCGCGGTTCAGGGAACGCAGCCAGGACTTGGTCCCGTTGTCCGCAAAGGGAGTCCCGTCGGAAAACATCATGGCTTCGATTCCCGGAAGACGCTTGGCGAACAGGGCTGTTTCGGCCTCCACCGCCAGCTTGGCGAAACGGAAATCGCCGCCGAGCCCGTCGAGAGCTTCGGCCGACAGCCTGCTCAAATCCAGCCAGAACAGATACTGGTTCACCCGCGACTCGGCGGCCTGGAGCGCGCCTACGAAATCACGGCTTTCCAACTGACGCACGATACTGTCCATGATCAGTTTATCCGGCGCGGGAATCATGGTGACGCCGTTATCGGCTGGCGGCAGGGCTGGAACGGGGAGCCAAGCCACAATGCGTCTCAGCCGGTACCCCACCCGATCAGCCGGGTCGTTGGTCAACAGATAGTCGGCCACGGTGCCCAATCCGGCCAATCCGTCCTTGAGCGCCTGACGGTACTCCTCATGGGAGCCGATATCTCCCACAGGCGCGGGCGTCACCGCCGGAGCGGCAGTCTTATGCGCGGAAGTCGCACTGGCCTCCACAACCTTCCGCGTGGCTTCCTGATGTTCCTGCACCTTTGCCTCGGCCTCTTTCCTGGCGGCGTCCTGGGCCTCCTCCTCTGCCTGAACCTCAGGGGCCTGCACTGGCAGCCCACCCGCCAAATCAACAAGCCGGTTAAGCATGGGCGCGTCCTCGGACTTGCCGGACAAAGCCTGATCCAGATCCTTAATACGCCGCACCAGGACCTCGGATGAAGCCTGATTGATCTCCGGTCCATCGTAATTGCTCAGGAATTTCTCCGCAGCCTCGCTCCACCAGGCGACGGCATTAAACCGTCCGCGCATGCGTTTTTTGGCGGGGTACAGGGTGTCCCAGTAAGTGTTCACCATATCCAACATCACCTGAACGCCGGTGGACAGCCCGTCCACCTGCTTGAGGTGAATCAGCGCAACAGCGAGATAGGCCGCTACTTTGATATCTTTGGACTTTTTGGAAAGGATTACATAGGCGAGCTTGGCGGCGCGCTTCCAATCGACCCCGCCTCCGGCAGTGGCGCTGGAAAGCTTGTCGACCTCTTGCTGAAGTTCGTCGTACTCCGGCTCGTAGCGGGCGTCGTCACCCGCTGGCTTGGCATCGCTGATCGGCAGCTTGCCCAGATCAATGAATTGCATCCACCCTCCAAGCAACTCAAATCAAATAACTTTTATCACAACCCTTATAGCACTCTCACCCATGCAAAATTTCGCAAGACAGGATTTTCAGCAGTAGCATGCTGTACAAAAAAAAGAAATGATAACAGAGAAAAAAAGGACACATGAAATGATCGTTTAAAACTTGTCTTACATTGGACACTTTCCGGCCACATACCGACCTCCACACTGCGCCAGCCAGACAATATAAAGGATATATCCAAGTATCCGTCGCCGCCTGCATTGATTTTTTCACTCAGATCCTGCTACTTAAGAAAGAACTGCACCCTCTACAAAGGAGCATGCCGTGGAAATAATTCTGTTTTATTTAGCTCTGTTTTCCTTGATCGCCGCCGTTGCAGGGATATTCATTCCCCATAAACTCGTTTTTTGGTGCGCACAGGAAGACCGGAGCCGCGTCATGGCTTTCACGGTTTATTTCACACTTTCCATTCTCCTGACTGTGATCTTTGTCATAATCGTTCCCGAACCGGCCCCCGAACCAACACCCAAGCCTGCAGTGATCGACAAAAAGGTCAAACCGCCCCGCCTCACCGAACCGGCCTTCCTTGAGGGAGTGAAAAAACACCTGAAAAAGGACAAAGGAGTCGACATGAGCGACCTGACCTTTACCCTGCTCTCCTTTGACGACAGCGGTTCTGCCGTCAATCTCGCATTTCCGGAACGCATCACCCGCAGGAGGGCCGTGCAGTACGCCACCGCTGTGGTGGAAGCCATGGTCGCCACTTACAAGGAACACGGCGTACGGCTGAAGGAACCGAAACTCATCGAATGCCAAATCCATCACGCCGTGACATACACGAACCTGACAAACCCCCGTCACATGGCAATGGGCTTCGCGCGCTACCATCCGGACACAAGAAAGATAACGTGGCGAGATTACGACTAGAAACGAGATTGGATATGAAGAAGTGAAGCCGCTTCGCCGGGACTGTCACAACAGGAGGTTGACCACGTCGTGCGAAAAGGCTGGACAGGAAGTTCGGGTTTCACGGCAAGCACCGGTTCGGCGGTGGAAGCACGCTGAGCACGGAAAGCCACATCCACCGCATGACGAAAAACAACCAGGCCGTGTCCGCACCGGACCGGTGCCGTGAATTCAGTGACTATTCCCATCAACGGCCCTGATAAAACAAAGACGGCGAAGAACGTACGGCGCCTTGGACAAGACGACAAAAGAGCACGAAAAAAGGGTTACACGTTTGTGTAACCCCTTGATTTCAGTGGCGGAGCCGAAGGGACTCGAACCCTCGGCCTCCGGCGTGACAGGCCGGCGTTATAACCAGCTTAACTACGGCTCCGCTTGTCGACTCGAGGGAACTGGCTCCCCCGCATCGGAGATGGCAATATGCCCACAGCTTGAATGATTGTCAAACAAATTTTACAAAAACTTTATACCACCTTCAAGTATTCAATATAATTACAAAATATGCAATCAGCCAAACCAAAGAAGGCGGCTTCCCTTGCGGTTGAGCCAGCCCAGCTTCATCCCCTTGTAATACAGCGCCACAGCCCCCTTTCCCGGACCGCCCGGCAGAGCCCTCCCGGCAAACAGCCCCTCCAACGCGGAAACATCGTCAGTGGAAAACTGCTCGGCCATGGATTCCTGACCGAAGCACGGCATGAGACAGCGGGCAAGGGCTTCCGGCTTGAAAGCGGGGCTCTTCCCCCGGCCGACGATTTTCCCCAAAGGAAACCCCTGCCACCGCATTTTGCCACACGCAAGCGCCATGGCCTTTGCATGAATAAAATAGGCCTTGCCACCGAGATGACGGACCACACCGGGCGGCAGGCTTTCCTCTGTCATCCACTCACCGCCTCGCAGGGAGCCGAGCGCAATCTTTTCACCCGGAAGCTGCGCTTTTTGCGCACACCCTTTTCCCGCAATGTCCATTTTGCCGTCAGGTTTACGAAAACGAGCCAGGAAAAAGCCCTGCCCCTCGGATTCATCAGCCACACGGAGAACACCGTCCAGACCGGGCAGCAACGGCTCCGAAAAAACAAAACCTTCAAAGGGTTCAATGGGATCAAGCCGCAAGCCGAGAGAATCCATAGCCCAGCGGACCTGCTCTTCATTCTCCTCCATGTTGGTGGTACACGTGGAGTACAACACCCGCCCGCCCGGCCGGAGCAGGTCAGTGGCCTTTTCAAGGAGCGCTTTTTGCATTTCGACCAGGGGCGTCACCCGCTTTCCGGACCACAGTTCCCTGGCTTTGGGATTGCGGTCCAGAGTTCCCCAGCCGCTGCACGGCGGATCGAGTTGGATATAGTCCCATGATCGGGCCGGGAATGCCAGATCCTGGCCGATTCCCCGGACCGTGACCGTGTTGGCCGCGCAAAGCTTTTTCAGATTGGCCCGCAGGACGCCGATGCGATCCGCGGAAGGTTCGTTGGCGAACACCAGCCCCGCGTCGCCCACCATGGTCGAGAGCAGGCTCGTCTTACTGCCCGGTGCTGCGCACATATCCAGCACGGCAGCACCGGCCGGAGGAGCAAGAGCTATGGGAGGAAGCATGGAGGATCTGTCTTGGATATACAACCGGCCGAACCGCGCGGCCAGAGAAGTGCCGAGAGGAAAGGGTTCGTCCGTCAGCAGCCGCGCCAAGGGATGAAAAGGATCGGGCTCAAAGGAAAAGCCCTGCGCCCGGAGCATTCCCTCCACATGGGGAACGTCCTCCAGGCTGCATACCAGCCGAAAACTTCTGCGTACTTCGTTCATCAAATCATCCTGAAATGGTGGATTCCGTGGAAGTACCGGTACAGGCTTCCGGCCCCACTTTCAAGCACATGGCGGCTTTGCAAGCCGCAAAAGAAACTGTTACAAAGGGCACCCGCCGGTATGGCGCAACAAATCGCTTTCAACAATTGGGCACAGTTCCCAACCATTCGGAGGAATACATGGCTCGCATTTCGACCGTCTCGCGAATCCTCATGATCGCAGCGTTCACGATTCTGCTCTTTGCCGCACAGGCAGCGGCGCAGGACGCCAAAACCTATCTGGTGCTCCCGTTCGAATACAATGGCCCGGGAAAATACCAGTATTTTTCCAAGGCCTTCCAGGCTGATCTGAACAACCGTCTGGAATGGGGCGGACACTATGTTCCGGCTCAGAACATAGACACTTCCAAGCTCACGCACCCCACCTCCGAATCCGGCGCGATCCAGATGGCGGACCAGCTCGGCGTTGACTACATTGTCTGGGGCGATATCTCCATCATCGACAAGGACTCCACCGTCAGCATGCAGATGCAGGGCAAAAACGGCGGAAAATGGAGCAACAAGGGCCAGATGCCCATGGACAAAATCGCCGGCTGGCTCAAGCAATCCGCCAACGCGATCATGGGAGACGTCTACCAGCGGCCGGGCTACGGACAGTCCGCCGAAGAAAAAGCCGAAGCCCAGAACCTGCGGCAGCCCTCCGGCCCCAAAGGCGCCAACTTCCTTTCCGGTGACAGCAACAACGCCCCCGACAACAATTATGGTGTGAAAACCCTGAACCCGCAATTCCGCTATGAAGGCGGCGTGGAAACCCCCGGCCGCTGGCGCAGCCAGACCTTCCGCTACCCTTCCCTCAACATGGTTGTGGGCGACGGCGACGGTGACGGCAAGAACGAAGTCTTCATCCTGGCAAAGCACAAGCTGTTTGCCTACCGGTATGATAACGGCAAGCTTTCCCCGCTCAAGACTTATGAACTCTCAAAGACCTACCAGTCCTTTCGACTTTCCATCATCGACCTCGACCGGGACGGGACTCAGGAACTGATTCTTTCCGGTTACAAGGATGAATTACCCCTTTCCTATATTTTGAGCTTCAAAGGGGGCAACTTCAAAATCCTGGCCGACAGGGTCAGAATGTTCCTGAGCGTGCTCAAACTTCCGCCAACGTTCCGCCCCATGCTTGTGGCCCAGAAAAAAGGGCACAGGGAATTCTTTGATAAATACATGTACGATGCCATCTACAGCAACGGCAGCGTGGAAACGGGCAACAGAATCGCCACGGCGGCTTTCAGCAACATCTTCAACACCTGCTATCTTCCCGAAGGAGACTCCTACAAGATCGCAGTGCTCAACGACTCGCGCCGACTGCTGACCTATGCATCCTCGCTGGAACGTCAGGCCGGGACCCAGGAAAGCTACAACACCTCGGGCATCGAAGTCGAATACGAAGACAAGCCCCTGGGCTCCAGCGTCTCTCCCACCAAAGGGCTCGATTCGTACCTGTACATCCCCATCCGAATGGTGGCGGCCAACCTGACCCAAAAGGACAAATTCGAACTGCTGGTGAACAAGGACATCACCGTTGCCGGAACGGTTCTGGACCGTTTCCACAAGTTCGCCCAAGGTGAAATTCACGCCCTCGTCTGGGACGGCGTGGGTATGAACCTGGCCTGGAAAACCAGGCGCATCAAAGGGACCGTGGTCGACTACGCGGTGGTGGATCTGAACAACGACGGCAAGAAACAACTCGCGATACTGGTGAACACCTATCCGGGCAACTTAGGCTTCTCGGCTCGAAAGACCATCGTGGTCACGTACGAACTGGACTTGTAACTCATGCAGCCCGGCCGGAATGAATCGGCCGGGCTCTTTTTTTCGGAGTGCGCACCATGAAAAGAACCCTTCTTATCCTGGCGCTGGCATCTTGCGTTTCGATGCTGACGGCATGCGGCGGAGGCGACAAGACCGAAACGAAGCCCTCGGCCAAGTCACAGGTCATAACCCTGAGCTACGCCAACTTTCCGCCCAAGATAACCTTCCCCTGCGTACAGATGGAACGCTGGGCCGAGGAGGTCGAGAAAAGGACAGGCGGCGCTGTAAAAGTGCAAACCTTCCCCGGCTCAACCCTGTTGGGCGCCAAAAACATGCTGCGCGGCGTACAGGAAGGCCAAGCCGACATCGGTTGCCTGAGCTTGGCCTATTATCCGGGAGTTTTCCCGCTGACCACTTCCACCAACCTGCCGGTGGGATTTTCCTCGGCCACGGTGGCCAGCCTCACCCTCTGGGAACTCTACCAAAAGCACCAACCCAAGGAATTCGAAAATCTCAAGGTGCTGACCATGTTCACTTCAGCGCCTTCCAACGTCATGAGCAAGGTTCCCATGAAGACTCTCGCCGACATGCGAGGCGTGGAACTGCGCGGAAGCGGCTCCCTGCTGCGCATGATCGAACTCATGGGCGCGCAACCCGTGGGGATGCCCATGTCCCAGACCCCGGAAGCCCTGCAAAAGGGGCTGGTCAAAGGGCTGGTATCCTCCCTGGAGGTGCTCATGGACTTCAATTTCGCGGAAATCTGCCGTTATGAAACCATCGCCAATCTGCCGGTCTATCCCTTTGCCGTGGTCATGAACAAGGACAAGTGGAACGCCCTGCCCGATCAGGCCAAAAAGGTGCTGGAGAATCTGGGCCGAGAACAGGCCCTGTGGACCGGCCAGTATATGGACCAGCACATCAACAAGGCCCTGAAGTGGGCCAGGGAAAAATACGGCATCGAAATCTTCAAACTTTCCGACGGGGAAATGGCCGGCATCCGTGAAAAGAGCAAGGGCATCATCTCGGCCTGGAAGGCCGAGGCGGAAAAGGCCGGATACGACGCCGACGCAGTGCTCAAGGATGTCAGGGCCCTCAAGGCCAAGTACGAAATGGAATACCCGGTCAACTAACCGAATCCCGGGCTCTTTGCTCCGGCAAAGGGAATTTGTCCACACCATGATCGACAGACTCGACCATATCAGCCGAATGTTGGCCAAGGGGCTCGCCGCACTGGCCGGGTTCTTCCTGACGGCCATGATGCTGCTCGCCTGCGCCAACATGGTCTCCCGCACCCTGTGGCTGCCCATTCCTGGCACCTACGAACTCATGGGCTTTTTCGGGGCCGTGGTCACGGGCTTTGCACTGGCCTTCGCCCAATTGAACAAAAGCCACATCTCGGTGGGTCTGCTCATGAAGCGCCTGCCCAAAACCGTACGCCGGACGTTGGACGCCCTCACCAGTCTTGCCTCCTGCGTATTTTTCGCCCTCATCGGGTTGGAGACCGGACAATGGGCGGGTTACCTGGTGCGGACCGGAGAGTTATCGGAAACCCTGCGGATAGCGTATCATCCCTTCGTGTTTGCCACGGCCCTGGGATGCCTGGCCATGGCCTTCGTGCTGCTGGTGGATGTTTTAAAGACCATTTCGGGAAGGACGGAGCACTGATGGACCCGACCACCGCCGGAATCGCCGGCATCCTCATCCTGCTGGCCTCCATTTTCGTGCTGCGCATCCCCGTGGGTTTCGCCATGGGCATCATCGGGTTCGGCGGCTTTGCCTACGTACTCAACTGGAACGCTGCCACCGGCATGCTCGGCACCGAAATCTGGGGTGTATTCTCCTCCTACGGTCTCACGGTCATTCCTCTGTTCATCCTCATGGGACAGATATGCTTCTACTCGGGCGTCAACGAACGTCTGTACAAGGCAGCCTATGCCTGGATGGGGCATATCCGCGGCGGCATAGCCATGGCCACGGTCCTGGCCTGCGGCGGATTCGCGGCCATCTGCGGCTCCAATTCGGCCACGGCGGCCACCATGAGCACCGTGGCCCTGCCCCAAATGAAGAAGTACGGCTACAGCCCCGTCCTCTCCACCGGTGCCGTGGCAGCCGGAGCGACCCTGGGCGTGGTCATCCCTCCGTCGGTAGTATTGATCATCATCGGGCTGCAGACCAGCCAGTCCATTGCGGCCCTGTTTGTGGGCAGCGTCATCCCCGGCCTCCTGCTCACGGGCCTGTTCCTGGGCACGGTTCACCGGCTGTGCCGCAGACACTCGGACTGGGGTCCGGCAGGACCAAAGACCACCTTTGCCGAAAAACTGGCCAGCCTGCCCGGCTCCGTGGAGATGCTGGCGCTCTTCGCCCTGGTCATGGGAGGCCTGTTTCTGGGCCTGTTCACCCCCACCGAAGCGGGGGCGGCAGGCGCGGCCCTGGCCCTGCTCATCAGCCTGGCAACCCGGACCATGACCTGGGAAAAATTCCGCATGGCCTGCACCGACACCCTCAAAGTTTCATGCATGATCATGGTCATCGTCACCGGCGCGGTCATATTCGGCCGTTTTCTGGCCGTGACACGGCTGCCCTTCGAGACAGCCGGCTTCGTGGCCTCGCTCTCCATCCCACCCGTGGTCATCGTCCTGCTCATCTGCCTCATTTACGTCATCGGCGGCATGGTCATGGACGCCCTGGCCCTGCTCCTGGTAACCATCCCCATCTTCTTCCCGGTGGTCCAAGCCATGGGCTACGACCCGCTCTGGTTCGGCGTGCTCATCACCACCGTCACGACCCTGGGGGCCATCACCCCGCCCGTAGGAGTCAACACCTTCATCGTGGCCTCCATGGCCCCGGACATACCCTTGGGCAGCGTGTTCAAGGGAGTACTCCACTTCATGCCCGCCTACCTTGTCACCGTAGCCCTGCTCCTGCTCTTCCCGGCCCTGGCGACCTTCCTGCCCGGCTTGATGTAAGGCCGCCTTTCGATAAGTCCACCGGCACACAAAAATAATGGTTGGCTGTCCATGAAAGTGCGGGTACAACGCGCTGGCTAAAGCCGAGTCCGGTGCGTACCCTGTACTGCATGCAGACTCCAATCGTGCGTTGAAGGACAGTCACAAGGATATTTCCATGAGCAATGTACAATTCATAGAGGTCACCAAAGCGGAATCCGGTCAAAAACTCCTGCAGTTCCTGGAGCGCAGGCTTGGACACAGCGTGCCCAAGACCGCCATCATGCGCTGGATCCGCAAGGGCGAAGTTCGTGTGGACAAAGGCCGCAAGAAGCCTTTCGACCGGCTCCTGGCCGGACAGGTGGTGCGCATCCCCCCTCACCATGTCGGTGAGGCGCGGGAAAAGGAAGTTTCCACCCGGCCCCTGGACATCGTCTACGACCGGAAGAACATCCTCGCCATCAACAAGCCCGCGGGCCTGCCCTCCCACGGAGGCGAGGGCCAGAAAGACTCGGTCACCGCACGGCTGCGCGGCCTGTTTGCGGACGCGGAGTTCACCCCATCCCTGTGCCACCGCCTGGACCGGGACACCTCGGGCCTGCTCCTGGCCGCTTCCAGCTATGAACGGCTGCGCGAACTGAACGACCTCTTCGCCTCGGGCAAGGTGGGCAAGCTCTACCTGGCCTGGGTGCACCGCCAGTGGAAGGAACCGGGCACCGTGACACTCATGGACTACATGGAAAAGAAAGGCGCCAAAGGCGAGGAAAAAGTGCATACAGGCTCGGGCAAGCAGGCCCTGGCCGAGGTGACCTGTCTGGATTCCCGCCACGAGCGCAGCCTCCTGGCAGTGAAGCTGCTCACGGGCCGCACGCACCAGATCCGTGTCCAGCTCGCCTCCCGCAAACACCCCATCATCGGCGACAGAAAATACGGCAAAAAACGTGACGAGGGGCCGCTCATGCTCCATTGCATGTCCATTGTCCTGCCCAAACTGCAGCTGTCCCTGCCCCCGGACTGGGACAGTAAATGGCATGTGGATAAAAACATGCTGAAAACCGCGCAGGATCTGCTCTAACTTCGGCTAGTTCACCTGAAAACGGAAAGGAATGATCACCCTGCAGGGCACTGGCCGTCCCTGGTGCATGGCTGGTTTGAACCGCCACTGTTCCAGAGCTTTCTCGGCGTTGGCGTCAAACACGCTCGCCGGCTCCGAAGAGATTACGCGAATATCACTGGGCCGTCCGTCCGGGCGCACTAGGCAGGAGAGTACCACCAGACCGTTAATTCCTTTGCGCCGGGCGCTGGCAGGATACCCGGGTCGGACCTGATACACGGGCGCAGGAAGCGTGTCGACCACCCCGATCCCGGCCTGATCGCCGTCGCCCATGCCGCCTTCCCCTTTCGGAATGCCCTGTTCATGCCCGCCGGCATTCGCCGGGGCAGACTCGCCCGCCCCTTGACCGGCTTGTCTCTCGGCACTGTAACCATTTATTTTTTCTGCTGAACCACTCTTTTCAGGTGCTGCAACATTTTTTGAAATAACGTCCTGCTTGACGGACACTTGTGGTGCTGCATCCTTTTTCAACCACGCGGCTTTTTCCGGGGTGGCGGTTCGTCGGAGTTGAGCCTTTTTTCTGTTTTTTGCGGAGGTGATCCGCCCGGAGTCCGCCTCTGCCGCATCAGGCAGGCCGACGCCGTGGTTTTTCTTGCAAATATTCTCCATAGCGAATAAAGGAAACAGTCATACCCCCTGTCACACAACCCCTCTTGCGTCCATCCTGCTTTACGGATATATTAGAGAAACTCTAGAGAAAACTTGGAGGTCCCATGAGACTGCTCCTTATACCTATCATGGCCCTGGCCTTTCTGGCATCCGTGTCCATGATGCATGGGTGTGCCGTATACAAGGCGGCAGTGGATGAGCGCAACGTCAGCACCATTGCCAATGACGAATCCATCACCCTGACAATCAAAAAGGATTTCCTGGCCGACGATCTGGTCAAATATCTGGATTATGACGTGGCCAGCTATGAGGGCCGTGTCTACATCATGGGCGAATACGAAAGCCAGGCCCAGGTCAACAGGGCCATCAACCTGGCCAAGAAGGTGGAGGGCGTCCGGTCCGTGACCACCTATTTGCTGCCCAAGCGCGCCAACGACCCTTGCGGCACCACAGACAACCTGGAACTCTACGCCCGGGTGAACGAAAAGCTGGTGGCGGACAAGCAGATCTGGTCCACCAACGTGGATGTCTACACTGTCCAATGCAACATCGTGCTGGTGGGCATCGTGGGCTCCGAAGCGGAGCGCAACCGGGCCATCGCCCACGCCAAAAGCGTTCCCGGCGCACGCAGCGTCAAGTCCTACCTTCGGGTTAAGTAAGCGGGGCAAACCATGACCACGACAAGGACCACTCCATTTCGCATGCCCATGCGGATTGGTGCGGTTCTTTTCCTTGCCCTCCTGCTCCCTGCCTGCTCCTCCAGAGTCCCTTACCTGCCGGGAGCCGAGCCGGCCCGGCGCGCCTACACCAAGCCCTCGTCCAAGGCGGCGGGGGTCATTGCCACAGCCCGCTCGGTAAAGGGCAAGCGCTACAAGTGGGGAGGGCATTCCCCCGCCGAGGGATTCGACTGCTCGGGCCTGATATACTGGGTCTACCGGCGACACGGCGTCAAGGTGCCGCGCGTTTCATGGCGGCAGTACACGGCAGGCCGGTTCGTGGCGAAAAACAACATCCGCCCGGGCGACATCGTTTTTTACAAAGTCCAAACCGGAAAAAGCGTTCATGTGGGCATAGTCACGGAAAAGGGCACCTTCATCCACAGCCCGCGTTCAGGCAAGGGCGTGACGGAATCCGACATGAGAAATCCATTTTGGATGGAACATTATGTCGGTGCGCGCCGATTGCTATGATCTAATGGCAACAAAGCCAAATTTATTGTAAGTCCCCCGCATGGATATCAACTGGCTGGTACATGAATGCAGCGACCCCGAAACGCTCCAGAGACTATTCTATTTTGAAAGGTACTCATGGCTGGCCCTTTCCCACGACATGGCCGCGGTCATTTCCACGGACGGCATGTTCGAGGACCTGAACACTCACTGGGAAATGGTCACCGGACACAGTCGCGAGGCCATGCAACACTCCTACCTCATCGAGTACATCCATTTCGACGACCGCGAAAAGGCCCTGGCGGAAATGCAGGACCTGATCACCGCAGACATAGCCTCTGCCTCCATCACCTTCCGTTTCCTGTGCGCGGACGGCGAACACCGCAGCCAGCTCTGGAACGTCATCTACTCCCCCGACCACGAATCCTATTTCTGCATGGCCCGAGATATAGAGAAGGAGACGGAATGCGAACAACTGGCCTACCGCGATGCCCTTACCGGCCTGCCCAACCGGCTGGCCCTGGACAGGGATCTCCCGGACATCCTGGGCAGGGCCAAGGATACCGGTTCCGGCGCGGCCGCAATGTTCATCGACCTGGATGGATTCAAGCAGGTAAACGACACCATGGGGCATAAGGCGGGAGACAGCCTGCTCATGCGGGCGGCGCAGCGCATGGCTCAGACCGTGGACAAAAGCGGTCAGGCATATCGACTGGCGGGCGACGAATTCATTATCCTGCTGCCCCGCATCAGCAGCCGGGAATCCATCACTCCGATAGCCAAAAAACTGCTGGAAGCGCTCAACGCCCCCTACGCCATAGAAAGCGGGACGGTGCAGGCCAGTGCCAGCATCGGTCTGGCCCGTTTCCCCCAGGACGCCAACATCCCGGTGGCTCTGCTCGACTATGCGGACAAGGCCATGTATCACGTCAAGCACAATGGCAAGGGCGATTATTTCTTCTTCGAAGATCTGGACCAGTCCGCCAGATAGAAACAGGCCGGGAAACGCGAGGAAGATTACGGGAGGAGCCGGGTCTTAATTCTTGATGCCGGAATAGGTGAAGGCGCCCTTGTTCATCTTGATGAAGCTTCCCTTATCGATGCCGATGGGCTTTCCGCAAACACACCACACTTTGCCGTCGCGTTCCTCCAGGCACCAGATCTTGCGGATGCGGTCCCGGTGGCAACGAAGCACTTCGCCCGGCCCGATCTTGTAATATTTCCAGAGTTTCCTCCGGCAGGATGCGCATTTCACGGTCAGCATTCGCCCTGCCTACCCCATCTCTGCTGAAAACAAAAGAACGCCTCCGGCGGACAAGGGGAATAATCCCTCTTGCCCCCTGGCCTGTTGGGACGGATACACGGAGTAAAAAAAGGATAGGCCCGACGTGTATTCGGCATGTACAAAGGACTGCCTTTTTTGAAACGACAAGGCAGACGCGCCGTTACCGGTCACCTTGTTAGACTTTTTCGAAACGAACTGTATCTATGGGCGGAAAATCATCGAGGTTCTTGGAAAAACCAGCCTGCAGGAAAGAATCGACCCACCAGAAGATATTGTCCGAGCGCACCTGCTGGCGCAATTCGCTCATCATCTCCTTGCGCTCGCGCTTGTCCCAGTGAAAGGCGCGGTTCACTGCCCTGGCAACCCCTTCCAGGTCATAGGGGTTCACCAAATAGGCGTGATCCTGCATCTGGGCGGCTGCCCCGGCGAACTCGCTCAGGATGAGCACGCCGGTCTCGGAGATGTTGGCTGCGCAATATTCCTTGGCTACCAAGTTCATACCGTCGCGCAGCGGCGTTACCAGGGCGATGTCCGCCGCCGCGTAGTAGGCCACCAACTCATCGTGGGGAAAGCTCCGGTAATGGTAGTGGATGGGCACCCAGCCCGGAAAGGAGAACTCGCCGTTGACCCTGCCCACCAGCAGATCGATCTCATCCCGCAGCTCCTTGTATTCCTCCACGTCCTCGCGGCTGGGCACGGCGATCTGTACGAAGTTGATGCGCCCCTTGAGATCCGGGAACCGTTTGAGCAGCTGCCGGATGGCCAGGATGCGCTCGGGAATGCCCTTGGTGTAATCCAATCGGTCCACCCCGAGAATGATCTTTCGGTGTTTGAGAGCCTCGCGCAAAGCAAAGGTGCGCTGCACCACATCTTCCCGCTGGGCCAGATCCGCGAACTGGTTGAAGTCGATGCTGATGGGAAACGCCCCTGCCCGGAACTCACGCGTGCCGCAACGGACCGTGATCACGGCGCCGTCGCCCTCCACCTCGCATTCGGGCATGAAATGTTGCACGCAACGAATGAAATTGGCCCGGTCCTGCATGGTCTGAAAACCGACCAGATCGAATTCGGTCATGGCCTGGATGATCTTCCAGCGCCAGGGCAGTTTCATGAAGATATCCGGCGTTGGGAAAGGGATATGCAGGAAAAATCCTGTATTGCGCTTCACCCCCATGCTCTTGAGAAAAAAAGCCTGGTGTATGAGATGGTAGTCGTGAACCCAGATGTAGTCGTCGGCCGAGGTATGCCTGGCCACCTGCTCGGCGAACTTGAAGTTCACGTCCAGATAGCTCTGCCAATATTGGGGGTCGAAGCGGCACCGGGTCTGCAGATCGTGGAACAGGGGCCAGATGATCTCGTTGGAAAAACCGAAGTAGTACCCCTTGATCTCTTCCTGGGTCAGGGGAACCGTTCGCAGTTCGTAGCCCGCCTCGGCCGAAAAGCCCTCCAACAGCGACTCCACGTCCAGGTTCGGATCGGACGCGCCTGACCAGCCGATCCAGACACCACCGCGGTTACGCAGGACAGGGGCCAGGGCCGTGACCAGACCGCCGGCTCCGGGCTTGACGGTCCACTGGTCGCCTTCCTTCTTGAGGGCGGCGGGAAGTCGGTTGGAAACTACGATGAGGCGTCTGAGTCCGGGTTCCATGAGGGCTTTCTCCGGTTTCGGTCTGGCAGAAAAAATCAAAACCTTTTACAGCTCTACATTACGTACCGGGGTTCGGCATGGTTGGCAAGAGCGCGCCCCGGAGAAAAGACAAAAATACGCCCTCTACATGTTGACAACCACTCCGCGCTGTTTATGTATGCACAATTGCCCCGAGTTCCGACGCCCTGGCGGTCGACGCCAGGGCGAATATTTCGAATAAAGGAGACTGATATGACACTGAAACCGTTACATGACCGCGTTATCGTCAAGAGAACCGCTGAAGAGGAAACCACTGCCGGAGGCATCATCATTCCGGATTCCGCCAAGGAAAAGCCCCAGGGCGGCGAAGTCCTGGCCGTGGGCCCCGAATGCCAGACCTTGAAAAACGGTGACACCGTACTCTTTGCCAAATATGCCGGAACCGAATTCGCTTCCAATGGCGACGACCTGCTGATCATGCGCGAAGACGACATTTTGGGCGTTTTCGAATAACCACCAAGACTTCATTTTCGAGGAATAATAATGGCTAAATCTCTGGACTTCCAGGAAATCGCCCGCGAGGGCCTCAAAAAGGGCGTCAATACTCTGGCCGACGCCGTCAAAGTCACTCTCGGCCCCAAAGGCCGCAACGTCATGATCGAAAAGACCTGGGGCGCCCCGCAAGTCACCAAGGACGGCGTCACTGTCGCCGAGAAGATCGACCTTGAGGACAAACTTGAAAACATGGGCGCGCAGATGGTCAAGGAAGTGGCCTCCCGCACCAACGAAAACGCCGGTGACGGAACCACCACCGCCACCGTGCTGGCCCAGGCCGTCTTCAACGAAGGCGTGAAGCTGCTGGCCGCAGGCCGCAACCCCATGTCCATCAAGCGCGGCATCGACAAGGCAGTCGAAGCTGTCGTGGCCGAACTGGAAAAGATCGCCAAACCCGTCAAGAAGAACGAGGAGATCGCCCAGGTGGGAACCATTTCCGCCAACGGCGACGAGTCCATCGGCAAAATCCTGGCCGAGGCGGTGGACCGCATCGGCCACGAAGGCGTCATCACCATCGACGAAGCCAAGGGCATGGAAACCGTGCTTGAAGTGGTGGAAGGCATGGAGTTCGACAAGGGCTGGCTCTCCCCCTACTTCGTCAACAACCAGGACAAGCAGCTTTGCGAATTCGAAGAGCCCCTGATTCTCATCTCCGAGAAAAAGATCAACAACATGCGCTCCCTGCTGCCCATTCTGGAAAAGGCCGTCCAAGCCAACAAACCGCTGTTCATCGTCACCGAGGACCTGGAGGGCGAGGCCCTGTCCACCCTGGTGGTCAATTCCATGCGCGGCACCATCAAGGTTTGCGCCGTCAAGGCTCCGGGCTTTGGCGACCGCCGCAAGGACATGCTCCGCGACCTCGCCATTCTCACCGGTGCCAACGTGGTTTCCGACGACCTGAACGTCACCCTGGAAAACCTTGAACTGCACGACCTGGGCTCCTGCAAGCGCATCGTGACCACCAAGAAGTCCACCACCATCGTGGACGGCGCAGGCGATAAGGATATGATCAAGCGCCGCTGCGGCGAAATCGAAGGGCAGGCTTCCGCAGCCTCCAGCGACTATGACCGCGAAAAACTCCAGGAACGTCTGGCCAAGCTCATGGGCGGCATTGCCGTGATCAAGATCGGCGCTGCCACGGAAGTGGAAATGAAGGAAAAGCGCGACCGCGTTGAAGACGCCCTGCATGCTACCCGCGCAGCCGTGGTGGAAGGCATCGTGCCCGGCGGCGGCACCGCCCTGGTGCGCGCCTCCAAGGCAATCGACGGCGTCAAGGCCGTTGACGACGATGAACTGGCTGGTATCCGGATCATCCGCAAGGCCATCGAAGCCCCCCTGGCCCAGATCGCGTGCAACGCGGGCATGGAAGGCGCAGTGGTCGTCGAGCATGTGCGGGAAATGAAAGACGCAAAGGGCCTCAACGCCGCCACCGGCGAATACGAGGACCTGCTCAAAGCCGGCGTCATCGACCCCAAAAAGGTTGTGCGTTCCGCCCTGCAGAACGCAGCATCCGTCTCCGGCCTGCTGCTGACCACGGAATGCGCCGTGGCCGAAGCCGTCGAGGAAGAAGACGAAAAATAACGCCACAGACGATACAAGAAAAAAAGGCCGGGAATTCCCGGCCTTTTTTTTGGTGGGAGGGAAAATAATCAACTTTGTACACCCGACCTAATTAAGATATATTCCAGAGAAGCCCTTCTTCAGCAGATGGTCAGGAAGGGAAAACATGTTCCGGAGAGCCATGAAGCTGAGCGAGGTGGCCAATATCGCCCAATTGGAGGGACTGCTGGGCAGCATTGAGGCTGCTTTCGGCATTCCGTGCTCCATTGTGGACGGAGATGCCCCCATTTTCTTCATGGCCGACCGCCATCCGCTGTGCGCCGCCTACCATGCCCCATCCACTCCAGACCTTGAAAAGTGCCAAAATCGACTGAAAAAACTTGAACAAAAAGTCCGCTCCGGCAGGGCGGTCACCAGCCTTTGCCCCATGGGACTCCATGACATAGCCATTCCGATCATGGTGGAGAACGAATATGCAGGCGCTCTGGTCATCGGCCAGTTTCTGTCCGAGTCAAAAAACGAAGAGACGCTGTCCGCCCTGGCCAAAGGTCTTGAAATGCCCGTCGAACCCCTCAGGGACTCACTGGAAAGCCTGCCGGTCATCTCCGAGAAAAACATCCTGGCCATGGGCTCCTTCTTCAGAGAACTGGCCGGAGTATTCTGCGATCTCGGCCTGGGCGCGCTGCGCATCGACCAGTTGGAAAAGGCTCTCAAAGAAGGGGACAAGACCCTGGAGTGCGAGGTCACCGAACGGACCCTGGAATTGCAGCGAAGCGAACGCCGTCTCAACGAAGCACAGCACATCGCCCGCATGGGCAGTTTCGAAAGGGATCTGATCAGTGGGCTGAGTTGGTGGTCGGATGAATTATACCGCCTGTTGGGATATGAACCCGGAGAAATCCCCTCCGAGCGCGAAACAATCAACACCCATGTGCATCTTGAGGACCGGGAGGCATTCCTGAAGACCATGGAAACCGGGCTGGCCAAAGGCGAGCCCTTCACCCTGGAATTCCGCGTCACCACCAAGCAGGGGAAAACGCGCTGGTGCATTGCCGACCTTAAAATCACCAAGGATGACTTCGGCAAACCCGTGAAGTACAGCGGTTCGTTTCGCGACGTCACGCAAAGGCGGCGTATCGAGCAAGAACTACGCAGCGTCAACAAGCTTCAACAGCTTCTCCTGGACAACAGCATCATCGGCATTGCCCTGGTACGCCATCGACATTTCGAATGGGTCAACAAGCGCGCCGCCAGTATGGCCGGAATGACCGTGGAAGAGATGACCGGCGCTCCCACCCGCATCATCTACTCCGACGAGACCCAGCACGAACAAGTGGGCAGGGAGGCTTACAAACTTCTTTCCACCGGCGCTACCTATGACGCGGTGGCCGAGGTCCAGCACGTTTCCAAGGGCGGAGTCTGGTGCAGGCTTGTGGGCTCCGCCCTCAATCCGGAAAGTCCCGAAGAAGGGTCCGTCTGGATGTTCGAGGACGTCATGGAGCGCAGAACCGCTGACATCGAGTTGCGCCGGTCCCGAAAGGAGCTGGAATCCATCCTGGCGAACTCCCAGGTGGGCATCATGTTCGTTCGCAGCGGCCATTTCCTGGCCAGGGTCAACCAGCGGCTGGCCGACATCTTCGGATACGCCTCGCCCGAGGAGATGGAGGGCATGAGCATGCGCATGCTCCATCTTTCCGAAGAACGGTATCAGGAATTCGGCAGGAAATATTTCGAAACGCTGGCCCATGAAGAACACAGCCACGCCGAATACAGGATGCGCCGAAAGAACGGCTCCACGGTGTGGTGCTCCATATCGGGCAAGGCCATCGACACGAACCGCCCTGCCGACCTGGACAAGGGCATCATCTGGGTCATCGAAGACATCACCGTACGCAAGAAGGCCGAAGCTGCCCTGAGGCTGAGCGAACGCCGCTTCCGGGCCATATTCACCCATGCGGGTGTGGGCATCTGCACCTTGGATAGCCAAGGTGTAATCCAGCGGATAAACCACCGCATGGGCATGCTCATGGGCTACGACGAATATGATCTTCTGGGCATGAATATCAGTTCCATCCTCCACCCGGACGAAGAAAGGAAGGATCGAGAGCTGCGCCATCGCGTATGGATAATGGATATTCCCATGTATGTGCGCGAAGGGCGCTACGTACGCCGTGACGGTCATGAAATCTGGGGCCGGGTCACCACCACGGTGGTGCGCGCCGACGACAAGACCCCGCAATATCTGCTGCAAGTGGTGGAAGACATTACGGAGCGCAGGCGTCTGGAGGCGGAACTTGTGCGCCTGGCCCGCACCGACTCCCTTACTGGGCTCAACAACCGCATGTATTTCATGGAACGAGGCAACGATGAGTTCGAACGGTACAGACGCTACGGCGCTCCCCTGTGCGTCATGCTCATGGATATCGATCACTTCAAGATCATCAACGATACCCACGGGCACCACAACGGCGACAAGGTTCTCAAGAAACTGGCCGAACTCTGCTCGAACATCCTGCGAAAGACCGACGTCTTCGGTCGCATCGGCGGCGAGGAGTTCGCCATCGTCCTGGCGGAGAGCAGCCTGGAGGATGGCTACGGAACCGCAGAACGCATCAGGCAGGAAGTGGCAAACACCGTGGTATCCGCCGATGGCGCTGAAATTCGCTTCACGATCAGCATCGGGGTCACAAACTTGCGCAGCGAAGACCAGAACTTGGAAAAAACCATACAGAGGGCCGACACTCTCATGTACGAAGCCAAACGGACCGGCAGAAACAAGGTCATGAAAGGATAATACGTGGGATTCTTCGATAAGCTCGTGCCACTCTCCAGCAAAGGGGAGCGCAATTACGACAGGGGCATGCGCGCGGAGCTGCGCCGTGATTTCGCCAAGGCGGAAGAGTATTTCACCGCCGGGGCAGACAATTTCCGCAATCACATGACAATCAAGAACAAAAAGGGACAGGAACCGCTGGTGCGCCATCTGGTGATGGGCGGCATCTGCTGCACCCGAGTGGGCCGCTACCAGGAGGCTCTGGACATGTTGGACCGGGCTCTTGCCCGACGGGACGACGTTCCCGACGCATGGTTGCACGCAGGATACGCCGCAGCCAAACTGGGCGACCGGGAAAAGGCCGTGAAATTCTGGTCCAAATACCCTGATTGGTCCGAGGAACGCATTGTGGCCGAAGCCCTCAAGCAGGCCGTGCGGACTCTACGTGGATCCGAGGACGCCGACCTCCAGTCCGTCTGCGCGGCCGTGGCAGAAGCCAACTTCTCCCAAATGCGGCACAATCACGCCCTGCCCCCGCGGCGGCGTGACGCTATCCTCAAAAAAAAGGGATATTGAAGCTCACCTCCAAGGGACAAACCAAGCGACGACATATGTGACACAAAAAGAAGGCCGGCCCACCGCGCATAAAAACGCAAAGGACCGGTTTTTCCGTTGCGGACGCCTTATTGGCAGCCTTGTCAGAATTTTTCGAAACCGTCGTCCGGCACGGATCCCGGCGGGAGCGGCGGCGCCTTGTACGCGGCAACGGCCACGCTCCTGGAGCCGCGACCGTCGCCGCTGCCGTTGCCGTGCACGCTAAAGAAGGCCATGGTCGCCTGCAACCCCTCGGCTTGGCTGGCGAACTCTTCTGCCGTGGAAGCCATTTCCTCGGAGGCCGTTGCGTTCTGCTGGATGACCGTATCCAACTGCTGCACTGCGGTTTCCACCTGTTGTACGCCGTAGTCCTGCTCGTCGCAGGCTTTGGATATCTGGCTGACCAGCTCGGCGGTTTTCTGAATCTCAGGCACGATGCGTTCGAACAGGCCTCCCACCTGCCCGGCTATCTCCACACTATGGGCGGAAAGTTCTGTGACTTCGCCCGCGATCTGGCCGCTGCGTTCGGCCAACTTGCGCACTTCGGCAGCCACCACGGCAAAGCCCTTGCCCTGCTCGCCCGCGCGCGCCGCCTCGATGGCCGCATTGAGGGCCAGCAGGTTGGTCTGCCGGGCGATCTCCTCAATGGACGAAACCTTGTCCGCGATCTCCCGCATGACCTCCACGCTGCGCTGCACCGCAACACCGCCCTTTTGGGTTTCCGCGGAAGCCCCGGTGGCGATCTCGTCCGTTTTGCGGGCATTTTCCGCATTGTCGCGGATGCTCCCGGCAATCTGTACGATGGAAGCGTTGACTTCTTCCACGGCAGCGGCCTGTTCGGTGGTCCCCTGGGACAACGCCTGGGACGAAGAAGAGAGCTCCTGACTTCCGGCTGACACGTTTTCCGTTGCCTGCTGCACCTGAAGAACCACGTCGCCCAACTTGTCGGCCATACTCCGCATGGCGCGATAAATGCCGCGTATGCCTCGCTTGCCCTCCACGAATTCCACGGTCAGGTCGCCCCTGGAGACGCGGCCCGCGATATGTGCAATATCCTCGGGCTCACCACCGATGGTATCGGTGATGCGTCGGGCAAAGAAAATGCTCAGCACCGAGGCTCCCAAAGCGATGAGCAAGGCAATGCCGGCCAGCACCAAAAACATGTGGTTCACAGTGTCGTCCAAGGCGGCCTGCTTCCCGGCGATCATGTCGTCGATGGTGTCCACGTAGACGCCCATGCCCACAATCCAGCCCCATTCCCTGAACAGTTCCACATAAGTCAGCTTGGGCATGGGAGCGTCCTTGCCGGGTTTGGGCCACCAGTAGCTCACAAAGCCCTTGCCCTCGGCCTTGGCCACGTTCACGATGTCCCTGAACAGGGCGTTGCCCTTGGGGTCTCTGACGCCCAACATGTTCTTGCCGGTCAGGGAGGCGTCGACCGGGTGCATGACGATGTCGCCCTGTTCGTCCATGATGAAGAAATAATTGCCGTCACCAAGCCGCATCTCGGCCACCTGGGCCTTGGCCTCTTCCTGCATGGAGGTGGTGATCTCGTCTATCCACGCCCCGGTTCCCACCACCAGTTCCAGGGATGGAATGTAGCGGACATAGGAGATCTTGAGTTCAGGTTCGGTCTCGCCCGGCTTGGCCCAATAATAGGAGGTCGCGCCCTCGCCCTTTTCCCGGGCCATGGTGGTGAAGTCGCGCACAAAGTAACCGCCCTTCACGTCCTTGAGACCGGAGAGATCCTTGCCCAGCAGCTCTGCGGAAGGATGCGCCACCATGCGGTGATGCAAATCGTTGAGCCACACATAGTTGTCCCCATCATAGCGGGCGGCCACCACCAGCTTGCCGATTTCCTCCAGCAGCCTCTGCCGTGACATGGAGCCCTGATACCGGGCCTGGAAATCCAGGATCTGGTTGTAGACGGCATCCACCACACGTTTCAGGTCCTCCTCCTTCTCTTTTTTGAGACCTTCGATATCCCGGGACCGCTTGTAGTAGCTGTCGATGGTTCCGCGTGCCATACTCACAAAATCCGTAAGCATGGTCTTTTCCTTGTTCATGGCCTCTTCCCGGTAGGAAGCGGCCTCCTGATCCGCGTAGGAGGTTATTTGCTCGATGAATACAAAACATAAAAGGACAATCGTCACCGCAACCGTGACGACCTGGAACAGGGTCAACCTGGTTCTCAGTTTCATTTCCCACTCCCTTTACTGGCTGTTGATCCTCAACATATGTGATTACTCCCCATTGGACGGTGGCCTACTATACGTAATGCATCAACAATTTGGTAGAAAATATAATATATTTATCTAGTCGGAAATATGAAACATGGCTTGACGCAATTCACAAAGGAGCGCTTTTCCCATAATATCGCCCTTATGAGCACACACGGGAAACAAATTCAAATTTTTCTGGGCTGCCTTTTCTTCCTGCTGACACTTTCCCACGCCGGAACGGCCATGGCCGACAGCGTGGTCGTCGCCACGGGCGTCCCCTCCCAGGATGTGTCCAACGTGCAAAAGGCCGTGGACAACGGCGGCTCCGTGCTGCTCAAAGGGCATTTCAATTTCGGTGAAAAAGGAAGAGTCACCATCCGCAAGTCCGTGGAAATCCGAGGTGAGGAGGACAACCTCGGACTGCCGCTGACCACCATCGCCGGTGGATTCTGGGCCTTTTACAGCACACTCCCGGTCCCCGGCGCACCGCCTGCCAAAAAGGGACCGCTCATCACCGTCCGCTCCCTGCATTTCAAAAAGCCCAAGGGAACCCCCATGCATTTCGCCTATGCTTCGGGCCTGGAAATACGAAACAACATCGTGGAACACGTGATTCCCCAGGAATTGAAGGTGGAATGGGCCGAGGGCGACACCCTGCTCTTTGCAGCGGGCGTGGTCGCCGGCTGCCGCCTGGACCACCGCAAGGGCATGCTTGAACGGGCCGTACAGGGCGTCATCAACATCAAGAACAATCGTTTTCACATGATGGCGGACAAGCCGGAGGCGACCGCCGGACGCGGCGTCATGGTGGACTGGACCTGGGGAGCGACCATCAGGGTCGAAGGCAACATCGTTACCAAGGCCTCGCGCAACGCCATCGAGCTGCTGGACAACGTCCGTTCGGACAAGGGCGAGGGGTCCATCACCGTTGCGGACAACCAGATCACCACCGACAACCGGGGTATAGAACACCCCAACAAGTTTACGCCCAACGGCATCGTGGCGGGTTGGTTCTTCGACACCTCGGGCGGCAACCAGTTCAAACGCAACAGCCAGACCATGATCCTACGCAACAACATCGAGATCCGGGGCGACAGTTCCACGGGCATCTTCATTCTCGGAAACGACGCCACCGTCGCGGGTAATGAGATCACCATGGGGGGCGGACACAAGGCACGAGGGATCATCCAGACCGGTTCGCGCGGCTTCATCACCGCCAACCGCTTCCTGGGGGCGGGACAGTACGCCATCTTCAGCGTACCCTTCGAAAAGCTCAAGGCCTCGGTAAACATCTTCGCCTGGAACGACTTCAATACCTTCATGGGCATCAAGGGGCAGATGCTGGTGAGCGGCTCCCTGAACCGGATTCTGGGGAAAACCCTGGTCAACGACAAGGGAAAGGGCAACGTCCACCTGGACGTGCCGCCCGTCAAGCTGCCCGACATTGAGCCTGATGGCGATATCGAAACCTGGGAACCCCAGGAAAATCTTCCTTGAGCCACCATTGCTTTTCCCGTTGACTCTTTCTTTCCCGCACTGTTATTTGTACATACAAATGACAATATCAAACGAACTGCTGCACAACTGTCTCTACTTCACTGCAAACACCCTGGCGCGAAACATCAACAGGCTGGCGGAAGAGGCCTTCGGGCCCACCGGCTTGTCCTCGTCTCACGCCTTGTTGCTCATGCTCATCAACGAACAGCCCGGTATTTCGCAGAAGGAATTGGCCGAGGCCATGCACCTGGCGCCCTCCACCATGACCCGATTCGTAAACGTTCTGATGCAACGCGGGTTGGCCGTCAAGGAAAGCCGGGGCAAGCTGGCCATCGTCCATCCGACGAGCCAGGGACAGGAGATGCAGCCCGTGATCATGGAAAGCTGGAAACGGCTCTACCACCGCTACTCCGCCATCTTGGGGGAGCTGGAAGGCGTGGAACTGACCAGAGTCATCGATCTCGCCAACACGGACATTGAAGAGAAAATATCATAGACGATCTTTTTTTTACCTTTAGTTTGTATGTACAAACATAGGAGGAGCACATGCCAGAAAGGAAAAATATTGGGGACAACGCCTTCATCCTGCCCGAACCCATGACCGTGGTGGGAACCATGTACGGCGGCAAGCCCAACTTCATGGCCGTGGCCTGGGTCACCCGCTGCAACTACAAACCCTGCCTCATGGCCATCTGCATCAATAAAAAACACGCCACCTCAGAGTCCATCACAGCCAACCAGGAATTCAGTATCAACCTTGCGTCCGAGTCCATGCTTGAGAAAGTGGACGCGGCTGGCCTCATCTCCGGTCGCAAGCTGGACAAATCATCCCTTTTCGAAGTGCACTTCGGCGAGCTCAAGAACGCCCCACTGGTCATGGAAGCGCCGCTTTCCCTGGAAATGAGGCTTCACGACAAGTTGGAATTGGACACCAACACCATCTTTGTGGGCGAAGTCATGGGTGTCTGGACCGAGGACCAGTACCTGACCGACGAGTTCGTGGACATTGAAAAGGTGCGGCCCTACACCCTGACCATGCCGGACAATCGCTATTGGGCTGTAGGCAGGCAGCTCGGCCGAGCCTGGCACGACGGCAAGGCCGTCAAGAACCAGCTCAAAGGCTGACGGAAAGAACGCGACCTCTGCCAATCTCCTTTGGGAGCCGTGGCTTACAGGCACGTCTTTGTTTCACGCTTTGCTCGAAACAAAGAAGCCCCACAGAAAATTCTTATCCTTCTCACGGAGACAGAAAAAAAGACGAGCGCCTACAATCATCAATAATAAAAATTATCTTCTACATTGCAATCAGTTATGGGTAAATCGCCCCATTCGAGTCCACTTTTTTGCAATTTCCTGTTGACGCGGTCTCCACCTTTTTTTAATTGATAACGAAATTCAATCTCAAACTTAGGAGCATATCATGTGCGCAGCACTGATCGGTGGTATGGACAGGCTGAGGCGGGATTACATGGATGAAGCCAAAAGGCACGGCGTCAAACTGAAATGCTTCACCGGCAAGGAGCGCAGCATCGGCGGCACGGTGGGTAATGTTGATTTCGTGGTCCTGTTCACCAACAAAGTCTCCCACAAGGCCCGCAAGGACATCCTCAAGGCTTTGAAGGGCAAGGACGTCCCCGTTTACATGCACCATTCCTGCGGCGTCAGCACCCTGCGCAAATGCCTTGGCGAAGCCAACGCATAAAAAAAGGCCGCCCCTGTCCATGAGGAGCAGCCTTGAATTGTTATTGCCAATACTTCTTATAGAGTCGTGGCCTTTGAAGGATCCCAGTCCTTGACCAGGGTGATGACGCGCCCCGTGAGCGCATTGAACTCCGGCTTGGTGACCTGATCGTCGGCTTTGACCGACTCGCCCTTGTGCATGATCCCCTTGGAGATGAGCGAAGAGAACAGGCAGACCGGCAACTCCTTGAGGACCGAATCCTCCTTGATCTTGCGGGTCAGGGTATAGCCATCCATCTGGGGCATCTCCACGTCCGAGACGACCACGTCCAGATAGTCAAGAGGACTCTTTCCCTCTGCCTGGGCCTTTTGCTTGATCTGCAGCAACTTGTTCCAGGCCTCCTGCCCATCACCCACGATCAAAGCCTCGAAATTGGCTTTCTCGAAATTCTGCTTCAGAACGTTGCGCACCGACGTGGAATCGTCCGCAATGAGGGCCCTGTAACGCTCCTCGGACACGACAATCTCGCCGGCATCGCCGCCTCCGCGCGCATCCAGCTCGGACAGCGCCAACTCCAGGTCGAGCATGAGGGTTATGTGGTCGCCGATCTCAATGGTGCCGGTAATGCAGTTCGTGCTGAAATTCTTCACATACAGGCTCGGCGGTTGAACATCCTTCCAGTTGATGCGGTGAATCATGGTCACGCCCGAAACAAGAAAACCGGTGACCATATTATTGAATTCCGTGACGATGATAGGCTCGTTCTCTTCCTTGGGCTTGTCCATTTCGAGCCAGATGCTCAGGTCCACCACAGGCAGGATGAGGTCGCGTAGCGGAATGGTTCCGAGAAAGCTCGGATGCGCTGCGGCCTCGGAGCCTTCCAGTCCATCCGGAGCCTCCACCACTTCCACAACCTTGGCCACGTTGACGCCGAAATAATGGGTGGACACCTCGTCTCCGTGCCGCTCACGGACGAAAAACTCTATTATTTCAAGCTCATTGGTGCCCGTTTCCAGCAGGATATCCTGTTTGCTCATGGCGCTTCTCCTTGCGGACAATCGTGTTCTATATACAACTCGTACATGAAATCACTGGCCAATTGTATTAGTTCTTTCAAAATCTAAGAGCTGCCCAGGACATGTTTCCGTCGAGTTTCGATTAAAAATCCCCATGAAAAAGCCCGGTAACTGAAGTGCACCGGGCCTGGATGTTCTTTTTCAAGAGCAATTCCTAGGAAGTTGCGGCATCGACGCACTCCCCGCTCTGCTGAACCAGTACATCCCATTGCACCGGTTCCTCGTGACTCACGGCCCGCTTGAGCGTAGAGCCGACCACCTCGTTCCAGTGCACCGGGGTCACGCCCACCCGGGGGCAACGGGTGGTCAAGTCCGCCTCGGTCAGCACGTGGCCGGCCGGGAGGTCGCGAGAAAAGACAATGCACTTGCGCAGCTTCTTGGCCGCGGCCTGCTCCTCCGGGAAAACCTTCTTGCCTTTCACGATCGTGGCCTTTTCCACCTCACGAATCATCCGGGTCATGTCCGCAAGCTGACGGGGTTCGAGCGATGCCTGATGGTCGGTGCCCTTCATGGTCTTGTCCATGGTGAAGTGGCGCTCAACCACGCAGGCTCCAAAGGCCAGGGAAGCCACGGACGGCCCCAAACCGCGCTCATGTCCGGAATACCCCACAGGCAGGCTGTAGCGCTCCCGCAAGCTCTCAATGACCGGCAGCCCGATTTGTTCTTCCGGGCATGGATAGGTGGAGTTGCAATGCAGCAGCACCAGATCGTCATGCACGGAACGAATGGTCTCCACAGCCGCGTCGATATCCTCCAAGGAACTCATGCCCGTGGAGAGGATAATGGGGATGCGAGCCTGGGCGTACTTGGCGACCAGGGGCAGGTTGACCAACTCCGCGGAGCTGATCTTCAAAAGTTCCACATCCAGATCCAGGATCTGCTTCAGGCTCGGCTCGTCCCAGGCAGAGGCAAAAAAGACCAGGTTGAGGGCTTCGGAATATTCCTTGAGCTCCCGCATCTGTTCGATGGCAAGCTCCAGGGCGTCGCGATGCTCCCCATATGTGGAGCCGAAGCTGTTGCAGCCGGTGTACGGGGCAGCGCGACCTTCCCGGGTCAGAAGCGCTTCGGTGCAGCGCTTCTGAAACTTGACGGCGTGAGCGCCCGCCTGTGCGGCCTTGTCGATCATCTCCTTGGCCAGCTCAAGTTCTCCCTGGTGGTTGTTGCCGATCTCGGCAACAACAAAGCAGGGGTGCCCTTCTCCGATTCCGACGCCGGAGCGTAATGTAATGGACGTGATTTCTTTCATACTTAGAATCTCACGATCTCAAACCCGCGCGAACTCGCGACCGGCTGGATCTGTTCATAGATTTCGTCCTGCCTGCCGAAGGAGGTAATCACCACGGCATCGCAGTCCACCTGTTCGAGCACATGAGGCGCCGAGACCACATGACCATGAAATATGAGACCTTGCTTGTTCTTGTCGCTGTCGAGCAAAAGCACCACCTGAAAAGAGGAATCCTTCAAGGCCGAAAGGACCACTTCGCATGTTTCCGAGGCGCCGAACAGGACGAGTCTGGTCTTCCCCTGCGCCCTCAGGTGCTCCAGCTTGTCCAGCACGAAATCCTTGACCGTGGTGTACAAGCGAATGGTTTCCGAAGAGTAATCGGAAAACATTTTGCGGCGGCGCTTTTCACCATCCGGGGTCAGAACATACCGGTAGCTTTTGCCGTTGACCGGCATGAATTCCACCAGTTCATCGGCCTGAAGCTGTTTCAGGTATTGATTGATCATGGCCCCCGAGAGATTCAACCGCCTTCCCAGCTCATATTGGGAAAGACCGGAGTCATGGGCCAGGGAGTCAAGAATGGCCAAGACCCGAGTGTTCTTGCTCGGTTTCAGATAGGATCCTTCAGAGATGAGCTGCTGGATGACCCTGTTGCTGCTATTTTCCATTTGTATATTTAACATTCACTTGGTCAATGATTTGTAAACTACGGCTCCAAAGCCCAGTCCACGAGTTTTAAAATGTAATCCCCGCCGAAAAAGCTGTCAACATGGTGTGAAAACAACCTGAAAACCTTCATGAAGCGCTCCTTGTCTCTCCGCTCCGGCATTTCACAATCGTTGACACATTGAATAATCGGTCGGTTGAATGATTTTCTTTAGCCTTGAAGATCATCCCTTTGACACTCTCAATCTCCGTTTCAAATTCCGTGCCCGGCAAATTGCTCCATATTGACATAATGAGGCACGGGCTATATCGAAAATAAAATATAGCACATACAGAGGGAGGTTTCATGTACTGCCGACATTGCGGGGAGGAAACGAAAATCGCGCACCCACACTGCCCCCACTGCGGCAAAAAGCCGCCGCATGCACAATCGAGTTACGCACTTCTGAGACAAGGTCGGGAACAGGGGAAAAGGCCTCTTTTATCCGGAAGAAGCATGATCCTCGACAAGGAGCGATTCAAGCGAATCAGTTGGCCGATGATCCTTTTTCTCAACATCATCACTGTCGGCATCTATCCATTCTTCTGGTTCCTGAGACGGGAGAGAGCCTTCAACAGGCTCGAATCAAAAAATAAATTGAGCAAGAAATTTCTCATATTCCTCATCGTCGCGGTCTTCAGCCAGTTGGTGCTGGGGTTCGTATCCGGTGTCTATGACAGCTTGGACTCCCCCGCACGGGCGGACCTGATCATGAACATCGGCGATGTGGTCGGCTGGGTGGCCGTCATCCTGCTCACAGTAGTGTCCTTCCATACCAGGAAAATACTGATCGACCATACCGAGGTCATGGGACAGCCCATCAAGATCAACCGCTTCTGGACCTTTTTGTTCAACAACCTTTACCTGCAATACAAGCTGAACGACCTGATCGACGATGCATGAAAAAAGCCCCCTCATGGGGGCTTTTTTCATGCATCATTTTTGGTGCGTCCGGCCTTTTGCTTCTTCTTTTCTGCGGCCTTGGCGACCTCTTCGTCGCGCAGGGCCCGGCGGAGCACCTTCCCCACCATAGTCTTTGGCAGTTCGTCGCGGAACTCCACCTGACGAGGCACCTTGTAATTTGCCAGCTTTTCCCGGCAGTAGCCGATGACGTCCGCGCGGGAGAGCTTTTCGCCAGGCTCCAGAACCAGGTAGACCTTGACGATTTCTCCCCTGCCCCCATGGGGAATACCCACGGTGACGGCTTCCTTGACCTTTGGATGCGCGAACAGCACCTCATCGATCTCACGCGGGTAGATATTGTAGCCCCCGGATATGATCAGATCCTTCTTGCGATCCACGATGAAGAAGTATCCCTCCTCATCCATGTAGGCTATGTCGCCTGTGTAGAGCCACCCGTTGCGCAGAACATCGGCCGTGGCGTCCGAACGGTTGTAGTAGCCCTTCATGACCTGGGGGCCCCGGATGACCAGCTCGCCCATCTTGCCCGCAGGCAAGGATTCACCGCCCACGTCCATGTCCACGATCTTGGCGTCGGTGTCCGGGAACGGCAGGCCGATGGAGCCGGACTTGCGCGTGCCGTGAATGGGGTTGAGGTGGGTAACCGGCGAAGCCTCGGTCAGGCCAAACCCCTCCAGGATGGTGGCTTCGGTCATTTCGTTGAACTTCTCTATGTATTCGATGGGCATGGGAGCCGAGCCCGACACACAGTAATTGATGGATTTCATGTCGAACTTGGCCACATTCTTTTGCTGCAGCAGGGAAATATACACGGACGGGGCGCCCGGGAAGACCGTGGGTCGGTGCTTATGGATGCCCTTGAGCACATCCTGGGGCACGTAACGCGGAAACGGGATCAGGGTGGCGCCGATGGACACGGGCCAGTTCACGCAGGTGGTCAACCCGTATATATGGAAATAGGGCAGCACGCCCAGGAAGGTCTGAGGTTCCTTTTCCAGCTCGGCCAACATGGCCTTGCACTGCTGTACGTTGGCTCCCATATTGAAGTGGGTGAGCATGCACCCCTTGGCCACTCCGGTGGTTCCGCCGGTGTACTGCAGCAAGGCCACTTCGTCGGGATCGATGCGATCGCAGGTATAGGTCTCGGAACCTTTCAGCAGCTGCTTGAACGGAAAAATCGTCTTGTTGTCGAAGGGAACCGACGGACGGTTGCCTTCGCGCCTGGCCTTGAGGTTGTAGAGCAGGTTCAAGGGGAAGGCCAATCCGTCGGCAATGGAGGTGAAAAAGTACTTTTCAATGGGCAGTTCGGGCCTGAGCTTTTCCAGCCTGGGCCACAGCAGATCCACGGCAATGAGGAAGCGAGCCTCGCAGTCGTTGAAGTGGTGCAGGATCTCGGTTTCCATATACAAAGGATTGGTCCAGACCACCACGGCCCCGGCACGCAGGCAGCCCCAGTAGGCGACGAGCGCCTGGGGAGTATTGGGCATCATGAGGGCAACGCGGTCGCCCTTTCTGAGTCCCATATTCTTGAGGTTCGCGGCAAATATCTCGGTCAGTCGCCTGAGCTTCCCGTAGGAGGCGGACCAATTCTGAAAAACCACGGCCTTGCGCTTGGGCCACTTTTCGGCCGCCCGATCAAGCAACCGGTGCAGGGGCACTTTCTCGTAATCGATGGACGAAATGACTTCGGGGTCGTAAGCCTTGAGCCAGGGACGATCAATATTCTCCATTCATGTGTTCCTTCCCACAAAATTATGCGTAAAAACGCACCGGCGCACGGTATAATAGCCCGCGCCGCCGGTCAATATGCTTCAAAACCGCAAAACACTTCTCTCCTTTGCCCGAAGGCAAAAAAAAGCCCCACGGCAATATGCCGTGGGGCCTGTCGAACAGATTCGGTCAAACTAGTCGATGACGGAAGCCTTGGTGATGGAGATCGTCTCAGAGGGCACGTTTTCGTGGAAACCGTAACTGCCGGTTTCGACAGCCTTGATCTTGTCCACCACTTCGAAACCTTCCACGACCTTGCCGAATACGGCGTAACCCCAGCCCTGCGGGGTTTCCGCGGAAAAGTTCAGGAAAGCGTTGTCCTGCACATTGATAAAGAACTGAGCAGTTGCGGAATGCGGGTCCATGGTCCGGGCCATGGCCACGGTGTACTTGTCATTCTTCAGGCCGTTGTTGGCCTCATTCTCGATGGGATCACGGGTGGGCTTCTGGGCCATGTTCTCATCCATGCCGCCGCCCTGAACCATGAAGCCGTCGATGACGCGGTGGAAGATGGTGCCGTCGTAAAATCCTTCTTCAACATACTGCGTGAAGTTGGCGGCGCTCTTGGGGGCCTTTTCCTCATCCAGCTCCAGGACGATGTCGCCCATGGTGGTTTCAAGCTTGATCATATCAAAATTCTCCTTTCGGTCATTTGCAGTTTGGAAAGTCGGCTCTACCAGACTGAAGCCCGGGAAGCAAATCACCTCTTATCAGCCTGGTATTTCCTGGCCGCCGCCACAAACCTGGGCGCCCAGTCGGGCATGGCCAGGGCATGGATGTGGTTGTAGCCGGCAAAGGTGTTGTTGTTGAACAGTCCGTCACGCCCATCCAGCATTCCGCCGCCCCGCTTCATGGACAAGGCCAACTTCAGGTCGGCGGCCTTGGCGGTCACACAGCGGGAATAGTGAAACTCGTGGCCCAGGACCCTGGCTCCCCGGGCATAAAACGGTGTCTCCTCGACGGCCTCGGCCTCTGTATAGCCCAGCCCCTGCGGGCGGGCGCAGAACGAGGTAGACACTGGAAACACCCCTGCCATGGGATAAATGCTCCCATCGTATTCCAGAGTATCGCACAGATACATGAACCCGCCGCATTCGGCATAGATGGGCATGCCGGCTTCGGAAAAATCCTTTACATGGATGCGGGTGCGAGACTGGGTGGCCAGGCGCAGGGCCATGGTCTCCGGAAACCCGCCGCCAAGATACAGGCCGTCAATCTCGGGCCAGGGTTTGTCGTTCAGCAAGGAAAGACGAACCAATTCAGCTCCGGCGCGCTCCAGCGCCTCCAGGTTTTCCTGGTAATAGAACCACAAGGCCTCGTCATGCACATAACCGATACGTACGGTCTTTTCTGCGGGCGGATCGGCCCACAAAGGCGCAGGTTCGGGAAAATCCGTGGCGTTGCAGGCGATCTCCCACAAGCCTCCCATGTCCAGCCAGTCCTCGGCAATGTCGGCGATGGCGTCCAAGGCCTGATCATGGCCGCCATAGGAAGACGGGTCATATTCCTGGTCGGACATGAGCCCCATATGCCGTTCGGGTATGGGGTTGTCCGTGAGTTTCGGCAGCATGCCCAGCACGGGAACATCCGTATGCTCCTCGATGCTGCGACGCAGTATGGAACGATGACGCTCTCCCGCAGTACGGTTGCAGATGACGCCGGCCAGCTTCAGACCGGGTTCGAAATTCGCGCAACCCTGGACAATGGCCGCCACCGTGCGGGTCATCTTGGTGCAGTCAATGGCAAGAACAACGGGGGTGTCCAGTTGACGGGCCAATTCGGCCGAAGAGCAGGAGCCTTGCTCGTCCTTGCCGTCGAACAGGCCTCGGTTGCCCTCGATGACGCCCACGTCACAACCCTGCATGCGCTCATGCATGAGGGAACGGAGGCGGCCTCCGGACAGAAAATAGGGGTCAAGATTGGTGCAGAAGTTACGGGCCGCCAGACCAAGCCAAGTGGCGTCGATGTAGTCCGGCCCCTTCTTGAACGGACGAACGGTCTTGCCCGAACGTGCCCATGCCCGGGTCACGCCGAGGCTGACGATGGTTTTGCCGGTCCCTCCGGAAAGCCCGGCCAGCAGCAGTCGTGGTAATTTTGCCACTTTCATATTCCGTATCTCAAGACAACTGGCACTTCAACAAACAAGCAAGAACCTCTGGCATACCCGGCCAATACGCCAAGAACAAGCGTTTTGCATCCGGTACGGCAACCGAAGCATGCGTTGCTGAACTACGGCGATACAAGAAAGACGTTTCCAAAAGCAGTGCCAGTGGTTCTTACAAAAAAGCCTTGTCCATATAATGGACAAGGCCTTTGCCGTCAGGTCTAAGCGAGGGCCTATTCGCCTTCGGCGGCAGCCTGCTTGCCGGCACCAGCCATACCATACATGGTGGTGCTGCCGGAGGACCAGAAGACCATTTTTTCTTCTTGGACCAGAGCGGTCAGGACCTTCTTGACTTCGCGGGCTTTTGCATCGGGGAAAAGCTTGGTGAAGTCGTTGAAGTAGAATTTGGATTTAGACTTGGATTTTTGTTCGCAGAATTTCATGATTTCTGCTTTTGCGGCTTCCATATCCAGAGGCATAACATGCTCCTTGCTTTAAAATAGGGTGCGGCGGGATCGCCGCACCCCAATAATTACCTATTGGTCTACCACTTGAATTGAGTGGTCTGACGCCAGGTGTAGTAAGCGGGATCACGGAAGTCGTCGATCAGGTGTTCGGTGAACGGCAGATCGCAGACTTCGAAGAACCGCTCCCAACCGATACGGGTAGCCCAGTCGCCCAGACGTTCGTACTTGTTGGCGCCTTCGGAGTAAGCCTTGAGGATCTTCTTGATCACATCGGTCATCTCAGGCCAACGCGGGGTGTTGTTGGGCAGGAAGGGCACAACAACCTTGGAGAAGGCCGGCTTGGAGATGCGGTTGGAGATCTTACCACCGACCATGAGGGCGATACCGTCGCCTTCCTTGTCGGAAAGCGGCAGGGACGGACACATGGTGTAGCAGTTACCGCAGAACATGCAGCGTTCTTCCTTGATGGCGACGGTCTTGTAGTCCTTGCCGTCGACCTCGACTTTGGACGGGCGGATGGCGCCGGTGGGGCATGCAGCCACTGCCAGCGGGATTTCGCACAGGTTGTCCAGGTATTCATGGTCGATGATGGGCGGCTTGCGGTGGATACCGAGAATGGCGATATCGGAGCAATGCACAGCGCCGCACATGTTCAGGCAGCATGCCATGGCGATGCGGACCGGAGCGGGCAGTTTCATGTCGGTGAACTGATCGAACACTGCGTCCATGGTAGCCTTGACGGTACCGGAAGCGTCGGTGGCCGGGGTGTGGCAGTGGACCCAACCCTGGGTGTGGACGATGTTGGAAACACCGGCGCCGGTGCCGCCGACCGGGAACTTGTAGGAGCCGCCAGCGAACTTCTGTCCGTTGAGGAACTTCTTCAGGTCCTTGGCCTTGCCTTCGTCGGTCAGCATGAACTCGATGTTGTTACGAGTGGTGAAGCGGAGGTAGCCTTCGCACCATTCGTCGGCGATGTCGCAGATCTCACGGATGAGGGTCACGGACATCAGACGGGCGGTACCGCAACGCACGGTGTAGACAGCGTCGCCGGATTCGGCCACATGCTTCAGCAGGCCCGGCTCCAGGATTTCATGGTATTTCCATTTGCCGAAGTTATCTTTGATGACCGGCTGCAGGAACTCAGTGAAGTGCTGAGGTCCGATGTCGGAAATCCGGTTCTCCATCGGTTTGTCGGGATTGTATCCGGAAGAAATGAAAGCCATATCTGTTTCCCCCTTTTAGCGCTGGTGACGCTTGCGGTATTCGTTGATGTCGCGGTCCCAATCACCGTCAACTTCGTCAGCCTTCCAGAAGATGTACGGGTTGTGGCGCGGTTCCTGAACCTGGCGCGGATCGAAGTCGATGCCGACGGCCTTGACCAGGGCGGCAAAGCCGAGGCGCTTCATGGTTTCACCAATGCGCTCACGGTTCTTGCCTTCTTCCATCCACCAATCCCAAACGCCTTCAACGACGTCCTTGATTGCCTGGAAGTCGTCGTCCTTGTTGACTTCGATGAAGGGCACGAGCAGGGAGCCCATCTGCGGACCGTCGAGGATCGGGGCCTTTGCACCGCAGAGGATGGAACAGCCGCGTTCGTCACCGATGTGCAGAGCCTGCGGCATGGTGTTGATGCAATGCATGCAACGGACACATTCCTTGTTGTCGATGGCGACCTTGCCGCCTTCGTACTTGAAGCAGCCGGACGGACACAGATCGACAACTTCCTTGACGATGTCGAACTTGCCCCAGTCACGGCCTGCGTGGGCGCCGGCGTTGGGAGCGATTTCGCCGCCAACGTAGGCAGCAACGGCTTCCTGGTCGATCTTGATGTTGTCGCGCCAGGTACCGATGAAGGACAGGTCGGAACGTGCGATTGCGGCAACACAACCGTTCGGGCAAGCGTCAAATTTGAATTTGAACTTGTACGGGAACGCGGGGCGGTGCAGTTCGTCCTGGTATTCCTGAGTCAGGTTGTAGCAGAGTTCCTGAGAATCGTAACAGGCGTACTCGCAACGAGACATGCCCATGCAGGCAGCCGGGGTACGCAGGTTGGAACCGGAACCACCGAGGTCGTTGTTCATGTTGTGGGTCAGTTCGAAGAAGATTTCTTCGAGCTGCGGGGTCTGGGTGCCGAGCAACACGATGTCGCCGGTGGAGCCGTGCATGTTGGTCAGGCCGGAACCGCGAAGATCCCAAAGATCGCACAGGTCGCGCAGGAACTTCGTGGTGTAGAACTTACCGGCGGGCTGAGCCACACGAACGGTGTGGAAGTGAGCAACGCCGGGGAACATTTCAGGCTGGTCGCAGTAACGACCGATAACGCCGCCGCCATAACCGAAAACACCGACGATACCGCCGTGTTTCCAGTGGGTTTCACCGTCGGTGTAGGACAATTCAAGCACACCGAGAAGGTCGGCCGGGCAGTCTGCGGGGATCTGGTAGTCGAGACCCTTTTCATTTTTGGCGCGAGCTTCGGCCTCCTGTTTGACGTCGGACACAAAGCTGGGCCACGGGCCGCTTTCCAGCTGGTCCAACAGAGGAGTTTTGTGTTTCGCCATTCCCTTAACCTCCATTGATTTGATTAAGATGTTGCCATCAACCGTATACCGTCCGGGCGAAACGTAGACCAAGTCAAGCCAAGTTTCCCGGACGTCTATCCTCCAAACGTAAATAGCAACGAATGATGGGAATTCGCCCCATAATTCGTTAGATACGCAGGGTGCCCAATGTAATGGACGTTTGTCTTTAATGTCAACCGAAAAAACCCGGAAACCCTTTGTCTATAAAGGGATTAATCTGGGGGGCGACAAGCCAACAAAGCCCTGGGACTTGCCTTCGATCGACATGCGGAGTATCCACCCAAAGGCACCGTGTATGAAATGGGTGGTCTCCCCACCCGATACTCCAAAACCGATACCCTATCAAGCCCGCATGGAAAAAATGAACACCCCCGGAACGGAACCCTGCAAGCAGTGCGGCAATTGCTGCCGTGAAGGCGGACCGGCCCTGCATGTGGAAGACCTCGAAATCATCCGCTCGGGCCATGGACCGGACCTGGTCCACATCGTGACCCTGCGCAAGGGCGAGCACGTCTACGACCAACTCACCCACCGCTTCGAGCCCCTCAAGAGCGAAATACTCAAGCTCAGGGGCAGCCAGGGCACTTGGGCCTGCACCTTTTACAGCAATGAAGCGGCCATGTGCACCATTTACGACCAGCGCCCTGCCGAATGCCGCGCCTTGGACTGTCAGGCCCCGGAAAAACTCATGGAAGTCTATTCGCATGAGCGAATCGCCCGCACAGACCTCATTCCCGACGGACATCCCCTGCTGGAGCTCATGGACGAGCACGACAGACAGTGTCCCGCAGAGGAGATCGGCAGGCTGGCCACACCGGCTGCCACTGGCGACGAGGAAGCGGCCGCGAAGCTGGAGCACATGATCCGCTACGATGACGAGATCCGCAAACTGGTTCCCGAGCGTACGGGGCTGGATGCGGAAAGCATGGATTTCTTTTTCGGCCGTCCGGCCCGCACCCTGCTCCGCCAGTTCGCCACAGCCGTGAACCTTGAAAAGGGCGGAAAGATGGTTTTCAGAAAAATTCCCAAAGGATCATAAGACATGAAAGACGAACGCGGCATTTATTATCACCCATCCCTGCAGGATCAGGGCACCCGCATGTACGTACGCGAAAACGAAGGCCGGATCGAGTTCCGGCTCTGGAACCCCTATCATCCCGAGGCTTGGGACAAACACGGCTGGCTTCCCTACGACGTCATCGAAGAGGCGGCCGCCAAGTACAAGGAACGCGGCACGGACCGCAATCCCCTGGCCCTCTATGATCTGGCCGTGGCCAAGCGCCTCCTGGCGGACGAAGGGTAAGAAAAGACCTGTTCGGAAAAGAGAAGGGAGCGAGAACGATGCTCCCTTTTTCAGTTCCCGCCCAGTAAAGCCCTGCGTCCACGGCAAAGTACATGAAACGGATACCTCGAGTTCCTCATTGATCATGCTCTTTCCCGGAGCATGGGCCCATCCCACCTAAAATTGAAAGTAAATGAACGGCGTGAACCTCGTCGGATAGAACACAACCGTCAGCCAGAGAAGGCTGAGCAAGATGGCCGGCGTATACCAGCTCCTCTTTTCGAAAAGCCAGTCCATGCGGGCAGTCGCTCTGACGCCGTGCATGACCACGGTTGCCGCTATCACGGCGATGACAAAGGGGTGCAGCCAGGAAATGCCGCCGCCGGAGACAAACAGTTTCTCCAGAATAACCCAGGCCTCTGCAAGCCCCTGCGCCCGGAAAAAGACCCAGCCGAGCACGGTGATGAACATGGTGTAGCCCCAGCCGAGCAACCCGCCCGCCGGAGTGCGGGAAGGCCGATTCTTCTCTCTGCCCAGCACGACACGCTCCACCACCAGCCCGAAACCGTGCAGCCCGCCCCAGACCACGAATGTCCAGGCGGCGCCATGCCACAACCCCATGACCAACATGGTGACCAGCAGATTGACGCATGTGCGTAACCGCGTCCCCCGGTTGCCCCCCAGAGGAATATACAGATAATCGCGCACCCAGGAAGACAGGGAGATGTGCCAGCGCCGCCAGAACTCAGAAAAGCTGCGGGACAGGTACGGGAAATTGAAATTCTCGCCCAGGTCGTAGCCCATCATGCGGGCCACGCCGATGGCCATGTCCGAGTAGCCAGAAAAATCGAAATAAATCTGAAGCGTGTACCCCAACACTCCCAGCCACATGGTCGGGGTGTCCACCAAGGCATGGTTGGCAAAGACAAAATCCACATACACGGCCAGCCTGTCGGCCAAAAAGACTTTCTTGGCCAAACCGAAGGTAAACCGGCGAAAGCCCTCATAAAGATCTTCGCTATTCAGACGGGTGGCCTGCCTCAGCTGCGGTAGAAAATGAGTGGCCCGAACAATCGGGCCGGCCACAAGTTGGGGAAAAAAGGCTACGAACAAGGCGAAATCCAAAGGATTTTCGCACACCGGCATCCGTCTGCGGTAGACGTCGATGGTGTAGGAAAGGGTCTGGAAGGTGTAAAAGGAAATTCCCACAGGCAGGATGATGTCCAGGGTTCCCGCATGTAGCCCGAGTCCAAGCAGCAACGGTGCAGCGGTCTCGATGAAGAAGTTGCAGTACTTGAAATAGCCGAGCAGCCCGAGATTGACCATGAGGCTGGCCGCAAGGAGCCACTTCCGTTTCACGACGTCCCGCGTCCGGCCGAGCGCACGGCCCACCATGTAGTCGGTGGCGGTGGACAGAAGGATCAGAGACAGGAAACGGTAGTCCCAGTAGGCGTAGAAATAATAGCTGGCCGCCAGCAGAAACAGCTTGCGCACGGGATTGCTGCGGACGACGAAAAGAAAACCGAGCACACAGCTGAAAAAAATGACGAATTCAAGGGAGGAGAAAAGCATTACCGGCTCCCTTTAAGCAGTTCTTGCACCCCCTTGGCCACAAGGCGGTGGCCAAGGACATTGAGATGCCCCCTGCCTGGCGCGGTGTTGAAAAATCCGCGGGGAAAAAGTCCCTGTTTCAGGTACAGATCCTGAAAATTGCGGGAAAGATCCACAAAATCGATCCCGTTTGCGGCGCAGGCAACCCCGAACCGCTTCACCAGAGGAGCTTCGGGGTCCTGAATGCGAACCACATTGCCCGCGGGTTGCGGGGTCGGCGGAATGTAAATGAAGGCCAACCTGCCCCGTCCTTCGCGCTTCAACGCTGTCAGCAAATAATTCCAAGCTTCCTCGTAGGAAAACGACTCGTCGTCCGAGACCACGGCAGGGCGAGCCACGGCCGTCTCAGGCCCCCAGACAAACCGGAAGTCATGGTTCTTCAGTTTGCTGTAGAGGGATTGCAAAAAACCGAGCCGCATTTCGGATAAAAGCGGAGCATATTTCAAAGCGAGCCGGGTGGGGGCGCACAAAGATTCCTCAAAGCGCCACGGTCCGGGGAGAAAACGACTGTGGCACTCCAATGTTTTGCCGGGAATGACATCCGCCATACCGGACAGCAGGATCACGTTGCCGACTATGTTGGGGTACTTGCGCTGCAGGCGTGGAATACGGAAATAATAGTCCGCAACGTTCAACCCGCCTCCGCCCACGGCAATAACCTTGACGGGCGGGCCTCCGGAGTTGAACAAACCTACGGCTCTTTCGTCGCTGGGGACCTGAAGGGCATCCACATGGGAATCCCCCCAAAGCGCAAAACAGGGAACTCCGCTTTCAAGAAGAACCGCATCATTGACGTCGAGCCCCATGGGACCGACCGGAATGTCCGCCCATCCTTCACTGCGCCAATGGACCGTAGTGCCTGACTTGCGGACATATATCTGCAAATCCTCATCCCACACGGGCGGAGTAATACTGTTTCCAAAGACCGAACACACCACCCAGATGAACAGAAATGAAAAGAGCAGTCCCCCTCCCCAGCAGGTGGCCATGCCCGACCAACTTCTCATACTGGAACCTTGTTCAATAGAAATTCAACGGATTCGACCATTCGGGACAGAGAAAAATGTTCCACGATACGGGTGCGTGGGTCTCCCGACTTTTTTGAACGAACCCGAGCTGCCATTTCCTGTATCCCTCCGGCAAGGGCCTGAAAGTCCCGAGGAGGCACCACCAGCCCCGAATCCCCCACCAGGAATGATGCATCTCCCACATCCGTTGTCACGCAGGGAACTCCACAAGCCATTGCCTCGCCCAATACATTGGGAAAGCCCTCTGTTATGGAGGAAAGACAGCACATATCCAAAGCACTGTAAACCGCCGGCATATCAGAGCGGGCTCCGGCCCAAACCAACCGATCTCCGAAAGAAAGCCCCTCACTGAATCCAACAAGTTCGTCCCGCAGAGGACCGTCGCCTACACAAACAAAATGGAGTGCACTATCCTGCTCGGCGGCTGCACGGGCCGCCTCAAGAAAAGTCTTGTGGTCCTTCATGGGATCAAGTCGGGCCACCAGCCCAACCAGTAATGCATTTTCCGGAATCCGCCATTCGCGTCGCAGCTTTCTACCCGCCTCCGGATCAGGCGTGAACCGGTCCACGTCGAACCCGTTGGACACCACGGCCATGGCATCACCGGTCATACCTCGGGCCAAGGCGTGACGCTTTCCGGCCCGTGAGTTAACCATGATACCATCCGCCAGTTTTGAGAGACGAACCTCGAGCCAGGCCCCGAAACGGGCGGCCCGACCATAGCGAGAAAGGTCCATGTCCGAGGAACGCACCGACCAGACAATACGAGCGGGGCGCAAAAACGACTTCAAAATCGCCGTAAGTATGTTTGGAGTTCCGAGAAACGAACAAATCACATCCGGTCCAAAGGAATGCACCGCCCGCACCAGCCGTATGGAAAAGCCCGGGAAATCCCAGCGCCCGGCTTTGTGAAGCTGGATGAGCCGAACATTGTCCAGCCGGTCCTCCAGCTCGCCGCCGGAGTAATGCACGGCTACGGCCACCTCATGCCCACGCTCCGCCATACCGTTGGCCAAGCCCACCAATTGGGCTTCGGCGCCTCCCACAGCCAGAGACGGTATCAGGTAAAGAATACGCATGGACCGGACTGTGTTCACACCTTCCACTCCCGCAGCCACGCCTGAAACATAAGCACATCCCACAGGTAATAGTACCAGTTGGTTCGACCCGATTGGTATTCACTCCACATACGGCGTACCGATTTCACATTCAGATATCCTTGAGCCCGGAGGACCTCTTCTGAAAGAAGATCTTCGGCCCATTCCCTGAGTTCATTCTTGAGCCAGCTATCGATGGGTACTGCAAATCCCATTTTGGGTCTCTCAATAAGAGACTCCGGCACATACTTATACAGAACCTGTCGCAGGAGCATTTTCCCGGTACCGCCCTGGATCTTCATGGACTGGGGAATTCCGGCCGCGAATTCCACCACCCTATGGTCCAACAACGGAACCCTTGCCTCCAAGCTGACGGCCATGCTGGCCCGATCCACTTTGGTTAAGATGTCGTCAGGTAAATAGGTAACCGTATCCCAGAAGGTCATCTGGTGATGCAGGTCATCGAACCTGTCGTTGTCCGGGTCCGTCAAAGCTGTCATCGGCTCGGCGGCTCCGAGGACGAACTGGGCGGGGTTTTTGTGGTGGGAAAGAAAATATCTATAGAAATTCTGAAACGTGCTGATGGACAGCATATCCAACCTGCTGTGAATTTTGGAGCCAAGGGCCCCAAAAACATCAAACGAACGCGCCGGCAACGCTTTTATGAACCTGGCGATTTGCCTTCGCAGCCAAAGGGGAATTCGATTCAGCTTATCCCAATGTCCCAAGGCGAAATAGCGCAGATAGCCCGTAAACAGCTCATCGCCGCCATCGCCGGAAAGGGATACGGTCACATGCTCCCGCGCGAGCCTGGAGACGCAGTAGGTCGGTATCTGCGAGGAGTCGGCGAACGGTTCGTCCCAGAATCTGGGAATCTCGGGAACAACAGCCATAAGATCTTCCGGAGTCAGGTACAACTCGGTGTGCTCCGTGCCCAAGTGTCCGGCGACGGCCTTGGCATGCTCGGCCTCGTTGTAACGGCGCTCGTTGAATCCGATGGAAAAAGTCTTGACCGGAGCCATACTCTGGCTCTGCATGAGCGCCACCACGGTGGATGAGTCGATGCCCCCCGAAAGAAAGGCGCCGAGAGGAACGTCCGCAAGCATCCGCGACCGCACTGCATCCTTGAGCAACGTCTCAAGGCAATCCACCGCCTCTTCCCTGGAGCCCGCAAATGGGCTTCGCACGCCTGCTTCCCACACTTCGAGTGCGGACCAATATCGCTCCAAAACCGGTTTCTTGAGGTCTGCATCCACGGTCAGGATGCACCCCGCCTCCAGCTTTCTGGCTTGGGTGTATATGGTCCGGGGAGCGGGCACGTAATTATGGCGAAAGAACAATGCCAGGGCGTCTCGGTCTATGGAGTGTTCAAAGTCAGGAAAGGCTCGGAGGGCCTTGAGCTCCGACCCGAAGACAAAAGCATTTTCGGCCCAACCGTAGTAGAGGGGCTTGATGCCGAGGCGGTCGCGGACCAGGGAAAGACTCCTATCTTTCCTGTCCCACAGGGCAAAGGCGAACATTCCCACGAAACGGGATACCGCGGCCTTGAGCCCCCACTGGGCTATGGCCGCCAGGAGTACTTCCGTATCGGAGCCGCCTCGGAAGGAATGCCCCAGAGGCTCCAGCTCACGTCGCAATTCCTTGAAGTTGTAGACCTCGCCGTTGTAGGCGATGGCATACCTGCCGCAGGCGGAGTGCATGGGCTGCCGCCCCAAAGGGGACAAATCCAGAATGGACAGACGACGGTGCCCGAGTCCTATGCCCGCTTCCGGATCCATCCAGACGTCGGCATCATCCGGCCCCCGATGAACCAGGGAGTCCGTCATGGCTCGAAGAATCGTTTCCTCTGGACGCCGTGTTGGTGAATAAATACCTGTGAATCCGCACATATCAGAGAATCGGCGCCTTTTGGAAGATATATTCGTTGCAGCCCGCTTCCCCTCTGTTGGTCTTCAGCTTCAGAAGAGTGAAGCCACGTGCCGTACAAAAATCAAAGATCTCCTCAGGCATGGCGACTTCAAAGGGATAGCCGCCGATCCAATCCAGCCAGTTCGTCCAGTATGCCATACCCCGGTCCTGTTTTTTGGACTTGATGTAAGCAATGGGGCTGTTCAGTCGCACGAGTTGACCGAGGAACGGTTTGATCTCCCGGAGAATGAGCACCAGCAGGGCAAAAGAGGGACGAAGTGCAGGAGGAACCTTGAGATAAAAACGTTTCAACCTTCTCCAGCGGTCAGAATACCCACCCTGGTCGTTATAGATGGAGATGAAAAAACGTCCTCCATCCTTGACCATGGCGACAGCATTTCCCATGGCTTCCCACATGTTGCCCGTATGGTGAAGCACCCCCCAGGAATACACGATGTCAAAACTGCCGAGTTCCCTGGATATGTCTTTGTCGAGGATCGACCCCTGAAAGACGCGCCATGACTCGTCGTCCGGATAAAACCGACTCTTGAGTTTCTCCGTACAAGCCACGGAGTCCCGATCATAGTCGAAGGAGACGACCTCAGCCCCGAGGTTTCTGGCCGCCAAAGAAAACAGTCCGCTCCCCGAGCCGATATCGAGGAATGTCCTTCCCTTGATGTCGCCGAGTTTGTCCTCCAGGGATTCCTCGGCAATACGAATACGTTTAGGGGTCAGCCAGTTGAGATACTTCGCCCAGTTCTTACCGAACTCAAACCGCTCCTCCATCACTCCTCCCAAAAACATCGTTAACGCATACTGATTATTTCATCACATTCAGACAAAAAAACATTCACAGCCGGACCCGCGCCCTGCAGGGCGCTGACCACCGGTCACCAATGACCGCATCCCCGAGGCGATTGCCGGCAGCTACCGCCCTCTTTTACGAATCACCTTGCAAGGGACCCCACCCGCGATCACGTTCGGCGGAACATCCCTGGTCACCACCGCCCCCGCGCCGACGATGCTGCCGCTGCCAATGGAAACTCCCGCCGTCACAACCACATTGGCTCCAATCCACACATTATCACCGATGGTGATGGGAGCGTAGATCATGCCTTGGTCACGCATCGGCACATCCAGCCGCTCGTGTCGGTGTTGTGAAGTGTCAATGACCACATTGGGCCCGATCATCACGTCATTGCCGATGACGAGTGAAGCAGTGCCGCTCGATCCAAGACGCACGTTCTTGTTCAGATAACACCCGTCACCTATGGATAGCTTTGTGTTCGGACACAGAAGAGTGCAACGGCTTTCTATCACCACATTCCGGCCTAAAGTCAGATTGCCGAGTCCCTCTATGGAAACTCCCGTCTCCATGTCGAACGCCCCGCTCGCAGCCAGGAACGGGGCCAGACAGTTCCTGCGCAAAAACACTCCCAACCGGCCGGGGATGGAAAACACAAGGGCCCGCAACAGCTCAAGAGGCTCTCGCACCAGGGACTTCCAAGTCATCGTCTATCCTTCACCATATTAATGCACTCTTCCCACATATGCATAATACGTCGTTCCGAAAAAAACTCGCGTATCTCCAAAGCGCGTTGCCCTAGTTTGAAACGTTTTTCGTCGTCTTCAGCCATGCTGCCGAGCGCCAGGGAAAAAGCCTCATCGTCTGCATTGGGAACCAACACTCCGTTTTTTCCCGAAGTTATGATATCGGCGGGACCACCAGGGCAGTCCGTGGCAATGCATGGCAGTCCGGCAGCCATGGCCTCGCACAACGCATTCGGAAAACCTTCATAGCTGGACGAAAGCACGTAGATATCAGCCTGGGCAAGCACCCCGCCAACATCTGCCACCTGCCCCAAAAAATGCACGCCGTCTCGAAGATCATGCCTCTCAAGGACGGCCTCAATGCCGGCATCCCGCGCATATTTTCCCGCAATGTACAGATTCCACTCGGGATGTTTGCACCGCAGACGCGCAAAAGAACGGAGCAAAAGCGGATAATTCTTCTGCTTCGCAACCCTCCCCACAGCCACTATGCTCGGCCTTTGAAGTTGCGGCGCCTCACCGAGCACGGGCAACTCCTTCACCGGGTTGGGAATCACCCTGACATCGCCAAGCCTCCAGTCTGCAAAATGTCGCCTGACGGCTTCGGTCTGCACCACAAGGCTGTCGGCCAGGGGATACGTGATTCTTCTCAATACCTTCCAGAAACGCCCCAGCGGCTCATAGGCAGGATGAATGCGTTCCGAGACTATGACAGGTATCCCGCTGCCGAGCATGGCGAGAAGAACACGAATATTGGCCGTATCTATAAAGCTGATCACCACATCGGGATTCTCGGCCCGCAGTGCCTTTCTGATGACGAAAAAACGGTTGAGATTGTTTCTTACGCGCTCCCACAACGTAAAAGACTCGCCGAAAATGTTCAGAAAAATGACTTTGACCCCTTTGTCCACCGGGTAAAAAGAAGCATGAGCCTCGCTTTCGAAACTGTACAGGACCACATCATGTCCCGCCTTACACCAGTGGTTGGCCATGCCCACCAGAACCCGTGCGGCCCCCCCCCCGCAAAGCAGCGATGTTATCAAAGCTATTTTCATGTCAGACGCGCAACCACCAGAAGATTATGATACACGCTTTCGGTCGTATCGATCCAGTCCAAAAGCAGTGCACAAACATTCATCACAAGACAGAGCATGAGCCATACCGGCAGAAGCACCCCTCGCAGAACCCAGGCAAGCAGGTTGTTCCCGACCTGGGTATCAAACCAGCAGAGGAACAGAATCGCGAGACTGCTTCCGATCCCCCCCTGGCGACGGACCGATTCGATGTGGAACCCCTTCAGCTCTCTCTCCAGACCGTATTCCGAGAACCTTCTGTAATCATTTGGAGCGCCATGTATCTGGTAGATGAATGGAACGGAAGCGACGAGCTTGCCGCCAGGTTTCAACACCCGTCGAATTTCCGACAAAGTGAAGTCTAGATCATCCACATGTTCGAATACCTGTGTGCTGATGACTGCATCGAAGGCATCAGCCTTGAAAGGCAGAGGCTTCCCCGGCTCAATAACCGCATCCACTCCGGGCCCTTCCACGATGTCCGCCCCAGTGTAGGAATCCGCGGCCTCAAGGAGCGGACGATAAGGCCCCATTCCGCACCCCATATCCAGCACCTTCCCTTCCAGGGAAGGCAGGACATTCCCCAACTCGCGGTTAAGCTCCCTGAGCGCGTGCCACTGAAAATGCCAAGGCATAAGATGCGGGTGCTCCCCGCTCAACGCTTTGTAAACTTCAGCATAAAGCCTGAAAAGCCAACCGATCACCTGCCTGACCGCATCCTTGAGGAAAATGTTGTTCATATCCTCACCCGTCACATCTGCCTGCCGGAGGCTTCCTTCCGCCGCCCACACGACGACGGCAACAGGCCGATCCTCCTGAACAACGCATCCCACAACTGCATTGTACGCTCTACGGAAAAACGTTCCTGGGCCTCCAAAGCCCTGGACCCGAGCCTTATACGCAAAGCATCGTCCTGCATAAGTCGCTTCATGCCTTGGGCAAGGGCTTCCACATCAAGAGGGGGAACCAAAAGACCATCCACCTCGTGACGGAGAATCTCTCCAGGGCCGCTTTCGCAATCGAAGGACACCACCGGAAGCCCTACGGCCAGGGCCTCGGCCACCACATTGCCGAATCCTTCATACCGGGAAGAAAGCACGAACATGTCCGCCTCAGCCATCCGCGCCGGCATTTCGCTGGTCCATCCAGGCAGAAGAATCCTGTCTCGCAGCCCGAGCCGGGAAATCTCCCGTTCCATAGCTCCGCGATTGCCGCCGTCACCGTAAATGACGAGTTCCCAATCCGGATTGTCCTCGGCAATACCGGCAAAAGCAGCGATCAGCATGTCGAACCCCTTCTGCTCCACAAACCGCCCCGCCGCTATGGCTCTTTTCCTCCCTCCCCCACTGAAATCCGCATGTGCGGCCACCGGAAGCACCGGATTCGGGATGACCGCATGGGTCCCAACCTTGAACTCATCCCTGCACCACTCGCACGCGGCTTGGGTCAGATTCACATGCGCAGCGGCAGTGGGGTAGATCCTCTTGCGCCAACTCTCCCAGAACTTGCCGAACGATATCTGCTTCGGGTGAGTCTGCTCCATGACGATGACGGGAAACGAAAGACCGAAACAGGCCATCAACACCCTGACGTTCAAAGGTTCGAAAAAACACAGGGCCACATCGGGCCGGGTCTTCCGTACAGCCTGTCTGAGCCTGTAGAGATTGGTGACGATCTGCTTAAAGGCCGACAGCTTGTTGGGCACGGGTTTGTCCATCAGGTCTATGCGGAAGATGTCGACCCCCTCTTCAACATGATAATCATTTCCCATGCCCTCATCGGGATGAATTATCAGTATGGTCACGTCATGACCGCGTGACTTCCAGGCGTTGGCCCAGTTTACGGCTGCGAACGGGGCGCCGCCCCCACGAATATTGCTCACAACCAAAGTCATTCTCATGTGATTCCGCTTCCCATTAACTTTTGTCCGAAAGCCCGGTAACGACAGGCGCCCTGAAACAATTGTTTCGGTAAATCGCCCCGTCTAGAAATCCATCCATTGCATCTTTGCGTCCTGCTTTCCGCGCAGGGAGAGAACCCGCAAGATTGCCGCAAGATTCCCTTTGAAGTCGTGCTTCCAGTAGCTGTACCCCGCACATCGCCCGCAACTCGCGAATTGGTTCTTGTCCCGCGCCAGGGCTTTTCGGATTCTTCTGGCTTCCGGACCGCTGAAGATGTCTTCCATCGTGGAAATCTCGTCCACATGCTTGATGAACAACTCTTCCCTGACATTGTTGCAACATGGGACCAAGTAGCCATCGCAGGTGAAATAGATTCCCGTATAAAATGAATGACATACGCCCGGCCTCGGACTTTCCGTGGGGTCGAGTCTATAGTGTTCCAGTTTTTCTTTGATAATCATGTTTTCCAAGGGAATGCCATGCCGCTTGGCGAACGCCAGGAACTCTTCCTCATCATACTTTTCCCTGGGAACAAGAAACTGCGGGTATACCTTGCACTTTCCAGCCGCAAGAATACCCAGATTTTCCATGACCCTTTCGTAATTGCCACCTATGCGGTATTCTGTATACTCCTCGGGATTCACCGTGTCCACGGAACAGATGACATGAAGATGGTCGAACCCGGCCAGAAGCCTTGCCGCCTTTTCATCATAACTCAGATTTGTGGATAGCCATGTGGGGAATGGGCGTGTCTTTTCCAATAATTCCTGAAATTGGGGATGAAACGTAGGCTCGCCGAACATGTTCAGAATAAACCCTTGGGCATGAGGGCTCGTCAACTCGATGATCCTGTCGAACGTCTTCATGGGGATGAACTTGTTTTCGCGCTTCAGGCTGCGGGTCCCGGTGGGACACAACGGGCACGACAGGTTGCACACGGAGGAGGGTTCGATAAGGACCATGCTCTTGTAACCTTCGGATATGACGCCACTGTTGCACGCCACCGCCAGGGCCATTTTGGCCGCCCCGACGCCTGCTTTAATTTTGCTCTTCGCTGACATTTCGAGTTTCCCTCATCAATTCCAATCCTTCGGATCATACACTCTGTCCAGATGTTCCAGTACGTCCACGGACACCATTCCCGTCATTTCGACAGGTTCCCGGGAAAAGTAATAAACGATGTTCGGATGCAATTTGTCATTGAGGTGCTCCGTTTCCACCAGCGCATGCGGGTACATCTTTACCAAAATCTCACAGCAACGTGTCGGAGCGCTGTGGTTTTTATGCAGTTCGATAATCATCCTCCCCGCGTCCACCGCTTCCGAAGAAGCGGGTATGACCACGGCCTCGGCACCCTCAATGTCCATCTTCAGCAGATCGATCCGATCCAGCCCCAGTTCCTCCCGGATGGACTCAAGAGTCCTTGCCGGAACGGTTTCGACGATTCGGTCGGTCGCTTCCCGCACGGAATGACGTTCCGATGACCCGTCTCGATGCAGAACCAACCGGCCGTCGAATTTCCACAAGGCGGCATGAACCGCCCGCCAATCCGCCGCATTCAACTCGCAGTTCTTTTTGAGGACCGCATAGGTGTCCGGGGCCGCCTCCACGGAGACGATTCTGGCATCGGGCCGTTCCTTGAGCAGCCGCAGGCCAAAGCTCCCTATGTTGGCTCCGCAGTCCAAGACCACAGGGGCATGATCCAACTTTCCGAGGAAAGGAATCATGTAGTCGTACGCACCGTTTACCAACACTTCGTTGACCGCATTCATGTCCTGCTTTCGCGCGACGAAAGTCTGCTCTCCATACCGAAGCTCCGTTTCATAAGCGTCGTTCGTACGATCCATAAACAGCCTCGCGCACTGCAGAGGAGAAGAAACGACCACCCTGTTCCGCCACAAATGACCGAGTATATTGAAAACCGCTCTTATCTTCCCGATAATTTTGTTCATTCGACTTCCTATCGCCTGCTTTGAAGCAACCTCATCTGCCCGGAACAACTTTCGCGACCAATTCGCGGGCGGTCATTCCGAACACTTTTTTCGACATCTGGTTGACCTTGTGGACGAGGCATAACCTATCCCTGAATATCCTCCGAAAACCGGTGCTGGTGAGGTGCATTACCTCGGGTACGGGGCGGCCTTGCCTTTCATACAACAGGCGGATCGCCGAGGCTTTGACCGTATCATCCATACAAAGGACGAGCCCGGCTCCCGAATTCACGAGCTGCTCACCATCCAGCACCGGGTAGACCATATACTTCGAAAGATGGAACGGCCTGAGAGGATAAACGCCTTTAATCGCCTCGTAGTCGAGCCCATAACAGTCGGAACGCAGTAGGAAGTCCAAATTGTCATTGATGCCGACCACGGCCACCCCGTTGTTCTTTCGAAAGGCCTCCCGCAGGCACTCCAGATGCTCCTGCATATCCGGAAAATTGACTGCCCCGTAGGGGTCGAAAACCGTCGGTCTAAAGCACTTCCGACAAGCGATCATCCGATTCACGCCGGGGCCGAGGGAACCCATAAACTCCCCACCGGCAGCCATAAAAGCGTGTTCAATGGGCTCACCGCATTTTGTGCAGCGTCCGGACATCGACACCCGTGTCCACCGCCAGGAGCCGTCGACAGTAATCCTGAGATCATCCACGGGATAATTCTGGAACAGATGACTGTTGTAACGCCGCACCTCCCGGGGGGCGACCCGAAAAAACTCCTCGTCCGACATGGCCGTCAGGTTGCAAAACTCCTCGGTAACGTTGGCTCGAAACAGATTGCCACTGATGGCGTCGAGGTGTTTGTCCTCGTCGGCGATAAGCCCTATATTACAAGCCTTCTCATAAACAGGTGTCCCCTGGTAGGCGAACAGCAAGGCCTCCCCGGAAGGAATGTCCTCCTCAATAAGCAAATCGAAAGTCTTTTTCATATCCGATTCGGCTTCACCGTCGTACCCTATGATGACCGTTCCATTTGCCGGCATCCCCGCCTCCCGACAATTTCTGAAATGCTGCCGAATCTGCTTCACCGTGGATTTCTTGTTCATCAGCTTCAAAATCTTGTCGGATCCGCTCTCAATCCCCGCCGAGATGGCGATGCACCCCGCCTCCTTCATCAGTGTGATGGTCTCGACGTCAAGATCGGCATCCACCCGAACCTGGACGAACCAGTCTTTCCGCTTCTCCAACTTCATGTACGCATGGCAAAACTCGCGGATCTCCCTGACCCTGGGGTAAAACATCTCGTTGAGAAAACAAACGGTGTCGAAATCAAAATTGTCGATGAGAAATTCAATCTCCCCGAGCACGTGGGGGATAGGGCGCTTCTTGAAGCCGCCGACGCTGGGGGAACAGAAACCGCACTTGCCTATGCACCCCCTGCCGGAGAGCACGGGCATGTAGCGAAGGTTCTTGCCCATGTAGGCAAACCCCGAATGGCTCGTGTAAAATTCCACATCGAAATGATGCCAGGCAGGCAAAATATTTTCCCCGCTCAAGTCGACGCGCTGCATGCGGTTGCGGATGATGCTTCCTGAGGAATCCTTGAAGAAGACGCCCGTATAATTCGTAAAATCTGTTTCCCCTTTCGCCAACGCATGCAGAAAAGGGCCGAGGGAGGCTTCGGCCTCGCCTAAAATCCCGTAATCGACACCGATGGTTTCGAAGAGGAGTTTGTCGTTGCCGTCCTTGACAATATGCCCTCCCAGAACGAACGGGGTGCCCGGGGCCAAATCCTTGACCATCCGAACCATGCTCCTGAAGGCCCTGTAATAACCGATAAGTCCCCCGCTCAACACTGCCAGATACTTTTCTCCCCTGCTGAGCTTGTTTCGCAAAACCTTGTCATGATTATCCGTGGTCGTGCAGTCTACGAAATCGAAAGGAACACCGTGTTTCTCCAAGCAGGCCAGCACATAGGCCATGCCCACGGGCCATTCGGGCCAACCGGAATAGTCGAGGTTTACAACCAGAACTTCCTGTTTCATCTCTTTCATTCCCCGAAACAATTATTGCGCCGTCGACGATTGACTGACTATTTTCTGCGGATACCCAGGCAGTTCCGCCAATTTCCGCACAAACAAAGCATGAAATCTGGCGGTTCCCTTTTTATTCAGGTGGTCGGAATCGAAAAACAGGTCCATATTGGAACTGAAATCCTGATGCCTGGAATAATCCGAATACCTGACGCCGGTTTCCTTTTCGATCTCACGTGCAATCTTCCTCGTCCCACGTAAAAAGTCGTCTTCAAGCAGGCTGTTGTACTCCTTCCAATACGGCGGAGTTATCATGACCACCACCACGTTGCGGGCCCGAAGAAAGGCAATGGTCTTGAGCAGCGTATTTTTAGCAGCTTTTGTAAGATCTCCAGTGAAATTTTTTTTCATGTTCGCGTAAACCTTCCTCACCCCGTCGACTCTGAGTCTGGCATATTTGTCCAGTTCATCTTCGGTCCACTCCCTGACCGAAAGCTGCGAAGGTTCCTCAGGAAAAAAGCACTGGCCCCAATGATCGAATGTCACCAGCGGGTAAAGTCGGGCCATGATGAAATCCGCAAGATCACCATCCTGCAACTTCCACATGGGATATTCAATGTAGGTCCGGACCCTGTTTGCCGCACGGGGACGGATTCCACCCTCTTCTATCAAATAGCTGTTGTTGTAATAGAAAGTGAACGGAGACAAAACGATGACGGCATAGCGAATGCTCTGATAATGGGAAGCGGCATAGCGGAGCCTGTAACTCATTTCATAGATGTCCGCCCCGTCCATGGACAAATTGACGGCAGGCACTTCAAGCAACTTTTCGTCAACGTCTCCGCCATGGGAACTGCCCGCGATCATCAGCACCGGGGACTTTCCGCACTGCTCCAAAGGATTGCGGCTGATAGGATACCGGATCTGTCCCAATCTCCACAGCCCCGAGCCCAAAACCGAGAGCAACAGCAGGAAGCATATTGTTTTATAAATCGCACTCATTCCTTTCCACCGGATCAAAACTGGAAGTAGATGAACTCAACCCGACCGAAATGGCCAAAGATCAGGATGGAAAATATCATTCCGTACGCAAAGGTCCAACGCAAGGCAAGGGAGCCCCTTCTGTAACGCTCCTGCACGCCTTTGTTGAAAAATACAGTCTCGATTGCGACCAGAGAGGCTACAGTCACGAAAGCAACAAGCATTTCAAAGACCCTCCCGTTTACGTCGAAAAGCATTATCCAGCCACGGATGGTTGCATAGACTCCTCCCGGATTCCAAACGAACTGCGACAAATCGGGAGTAAGCACCTGTCCTGCGATGTACGTGGCGTCACCCAAAGAGTTCGCTCTGAAGAAAATCCACAAATAGGTCACCACGCTGAACACTAAGATGACCTTGAATACTCTCACAACACGCCTCAAAAAAGTGTTCTCGATCTTCAGAGTGAAAAATTTCGTCCCCCAAACGCTTCCTCCGAGCAACACTCCATGAAGCAGGCCCCACACCACGTATGTCCAGGCCGCGCCGTGCCATAGTCCGCAAATGGCGAACACCACGATGATATTGAGAACAGTGCGGGAACGGGAGCGACGATTGCCGCCAAGAGGGATATACAGATAGTCCCTGAACCAAGTGGAAAGGGAAATATGCCAACGCCGCCAGAAGTCTTGAAGCGAGGACGCAAGATACGGCCGCTTGAAATTTTCAATCAGATCCACGCCGAGGACCCGGGCCGAGCCCCGAGCGATGTCTGTATAGCCGGAAAAATCGCAATAAATTTGAAATGAGAAAAAGAAAGTGGCCAGGAGCAACTGAAGCGAAGAGAACCCCTGCGGCGCGGCGTACACGGTAGAGACATAGACCGCCAGCCTGTCGGCGATGACGATTTTTTTAACCACGCCCCAGAGGATGAGAAACAGTCCCTCGCAAACCCGTTCAAAGTCGAACCTGAATTGCTGACGAAGCTGGGGAAGGATGTCCTGAGCCCGCTCAATGGGACCGGCAACCAACTGCGGAAAAAAGGAAATATACAGGGCGAATTTAGTCAATTCGGGCTCCCTGCGTTCAGGGGCGCGATAAACATCCACCATGTAGCTCATGGCCTGGAAGGTGTAAAAAGATATCCCCACGGGAAGCAGGAAATGCAATGGCTCGAAGTTCTGCTCGGAGTTGACGACACCGGCCACCCAGTTGGCGGTTTCAGCAAAGAACGGATGGTACTTGAAAATCACCAATACGACTATGTTGAGCATGATGGAAACGGCAAGGATGCACTTCTTCCTGCCTCGATCCCCTGAGCTCGCCACCAGATTCCCACCTCCCCAAAAGATCAAGGTGGTGAAGATCATCAACAAACCGTAGACAACGTTCCAACTGGCATAAAAATAGTAGCTGGCAAGCAGAAGAAACGAGCTCTTCATCCTTTGCGGCAACGCAAAGAATACAAAACATACCGTGACAAAGAAAAAAGCGTACTCTAAAGAGTTAAATTCCATATGCTTCAATTTCCCCGAAAACGATAATCACTTCCACAACAAAGGCTTCGGCAACATCTCCATGCCCATGACACGTACCTTCCCGACCTTAGGAAGCGCTTTTCCTGTATTGAGGCAGAATTACTTCGGGAGTACCGATCTCCACGATTTTCCCATCTTTCAGCCAGATCAATTGATCACAATCCTGCACGGCGCGAAGCCGGTGAGCGACGATAATAACGGTTCTTTCCCCCTTGAGGGCAACAATGGTTTCTCTTATCTTGCTTGCGTTGCGTTCATCCAGTGAGCTTGTCGCCTCATCGAAAATAAGCACCGGCGGATTTTTATAGAGCGCCCGGGCTATTGCCAAACGCTGCGCTTGCCCTCCGGAAAGTAGACATCCGTTCTCGCCGACCCGGGCATTCACACCCTCTGAAAGCCGCTTGATAAACTCATCAGCTCCAGCCTGTCGGCAACATTCTTGAACCTTCCCCAACTCCACCTCCTCGGCTTGAAGGGTGAAGGCGACATTCTCCGCAATGGAACCGTCAAAAAAATAAGGACGCTGGGGAATGAGCCCCACGTGATCCCGCCACGAATGCTTGACTTCTTCGGAAAGCGGAACATCGTCGATCAGCACCGCCCCCTGGGTGGGGATGAGGAACCCGGTGAGGATGTCCGTCAGTGTGGACTTCCCTGCACCGGAATGCCCGATCACCCCAACGAGGGCGCCTTTCGGAATGCTCATGGTGAGCCCATCCAACGCGGGACGACTGCCGTTATCATAGGTGTAGGTCAAACCATCGAGACGAATCGAGTTTCGCAGGGGACCGAGTTTCGCAGAGTCGACCGTCTTATTCGGAGTCTGAAAGCTTTCCATAGCTTCCATAAACACCCTGACCTTTTCAAGATACGGACGGTAGCTCTGCATGGCCCCCAGAGCCACCACCGCTCTGTTCAGTGCGGGCAGGATACGCCAAGCGGAAACAGCAATCAAAGAGAGTGTGCCCATCAACCGGGCCGTGGTATACTCGGAGAAGGAGACCATAAGCACGGAACCGCCGACGACCCCCAGAAAACCGAAAGCTTCCAGAGACAGCATCGGAGCCCGGGAAAACAACCTTTGCCACGCGGTGTTCCAAGCGAACCGCTCAAGCTGCTTTTCAAAGAGACGAAGAAACCTGCCCCGGGCGTTAAAGGTGACGATATCCCTGAACCCTTGGATGTTCATGAGGCTCAATCTGTCGCTCTCTTTTTGAGCGTCGCTGACATGGTCCCCATAGTAGGAAATTCTGCTCTTGAATACGCAAAAGAAAAGTATTCCGGCCACACCAGCAACAGAAACCACCGACAAGGTTACCATCGGTTCAAAACAGAACATGGCGGCAAACAGGAACAGGCTGACCACCGCCTCGCCTATGAGCGCCATGGCCTGACTTGAAAAAAAACCCACGAAGAGTCGCCACTCAACATAACTTTGAACTTCTGCCGGATTTTGAGACGCACTCCATGTATACGGGGTGTGCATGAAGTCTTTCAACATCTTCATGCCGATAGTCTTGTTCATATTGCCCTCGAATCTGCTGGTGGCGTAATAATGCAGACCAATGAGCGTGTTCTTCAACAAGACCAGAGAAATGATGCCGCTCCCAAGGCAAAGGTAGAACCTCTTGGGGCTTGAAAAGCAATACTCGCCGAATATATCTTTCGCCACAAGAATGTAACGCGATGAAAACACATCCCCCAACGATGTGAGACTGGCGATAAACAGCGCAAGCATGCCTAAAGTCATCAGCTCCACAGCGCCATTGAAAAGCGCAAAAAGAGTCAGCAATCTCCACTGCCGTACAGAACCGCACTTCCTGAGATAAAAGGAAAAAAGGCGCAGCATATCAGACAACCTTCCAATGTGGCCTGCTCAGAAAAATGCCGCTGCACTCTTCGAACTCGGCGATTCCCAAGCTGACGATCCTGACCTTGCGGTTGATCTTGCCTTCCACAAGACGACGGAGTTCATCAAGACGGTTGGTGTCGATATCGCCCACGACAAGCGCATCTATCAGTCCGGAGTCCTTACCCATGGCATAATCATCCAGAATATAGATCGAATCCACTCTGCCAAGGCTCGCCAGAACTTCGTCCACCAGCCGATCAATGCCCAGCGACTTACGGACAATAGAACTGATCTCAGGGAAGAAAGGATGGCTTTTGTTGGCCTGAAAATACACGCTGCGCCCGTTCTGCTTCCGCTCCAGGTAGCCGGCCTCGCTCAAACTGTCGAGTTCTCCCTTGATTGCGTTTGGGGAAACTTGGAATTCTGAGGACAACTCTCTGAGATAACAGGATACTTCAGGATTTAAAAACAGCTTCAGCAGCACTTTTATACGCGTTTTGGATGTGAACAGCTCTGTCAACATGCGCTTTTTGTACAAAAAAACTGAACAAAAGTAAATAAACAGCAATGAGCTGTGCTGTATCGTGCAGCACGGAAAACCTTCAAACTAAATATAAGCCAGGAATCTCAGACTCAAACGACGCCGAAAATTTTCTCGGGCACGAATCGGGATTTACCAAGCACCGGATCATCAGACTTTCGAACCCGTGGAAAATTGCAGTACAGCAAGGACTCATGCCAAATGATGACAAATGCCGCGTACTGCAAAGAAACGAAGCGCGGAGACAAAAAGCCTCCGACACCAACGGATATGTGAACCTTAAACGCAAGAAGCCAGCTCACGCCCGTGTTCGCCGAAGAAAAGATGTTGAACACGGACCGCCCCACGCCCAAAAGCCGTATTTGGTTTCCGATGATCTCCCATGTGCTCTCCCCGTGCATTTAAATTTGATGCGGACCGTCTTTTGGAAAGGCGGATCGCCATGAACGGTCACTGAGGAACTACAACACAATAAGAATCATTTTGAAAAATCGTCTTGAACCCTTTGCGCGGCTTAAAAGTGATAGCCGCCGGGATTCCTTCCTGCCGCATGGCGGACTTAAGATGCCGACTATCCAACTGTGCAAACTTGCGGTCGAATGAGCCTGGGAACCCGCTATCCCTGATCTGTATCATGTCAAGATCGAAAACCTTCTCAAGACGGCTATTATAATCTTGCGCATATTTAAAGTTGAAGTATGCAACCACGTCGTTTTGGCAAATATAGAGAGGAACCCCCATGGCAAAAGCCAATTCAGCAGGAATGTCCATGGGCGTGAGTATAGGCCCCGTTCGAGCATAGGGCTCCACTGCTGAAAGGGCTTCTTTCGCGAGTTTGAGCTTACGTTCATCTTTGCCGTTTCTCACAAGTAACTCACTAATGGATATTTTGGACTTGGACAGTAGCTCGCCGTATTCGTGGATATGTTGTACAATGGTTTGTCCGTTTGGCGTCAGCAGCAGGCAGAACAGGGCCATAAAAAATAACTGACATTGCCTCTCTATTTTTTTGACGTTGGTCATTATCGCTATGGCCAACAGGCAAAGCATGAAGGAGAGGCGGGCATTGGCACCTGGAATCGGTACAACCAGAGTCGCGCCGAAAACTCCGAGCGTTGATGCGAAGAATGCGCCATAGCCAATGATGTTCAGGACAGATAACCAGAGAAATGTTCTGCGATCGAGACGTACCACATAAAGGCTGGCAACAGAGAGCGCTGCGGATGAGATAAGCGAATTGGTAAAAAGGTGCAGTATGAGGATTAGAGACAATATGAACAACGAGGTGTCATCGGGATACCCAGCCGATATTCCTCTCAATGCTCCAATGGTGGCCAGCAGCATGATGACCCAAAATCCCCGAAAAGTGGCAAGTATGGTAGTCCAAACGGTGATGCTTCCGAAGAAAATGCCGGATCGATGGCAGATTTCAAATCCCAACAGGATTGTAGTGACACCCAAAAAGAAGCATATCGAATAGTATTCATACCCTTTTTTCTCCTTTAGAACGGCAAGACATGCAGTCATAATGGGAAACAAAAAGGGAACGAATGTCATCGTGTTGAATGCGATTGAGTTATCATATTTGGATGCCAGACTGATTGCTGATTGAAACCAATCATGAATTCCGAATGAACTGGTGGCCAAAGCAAGATCTTCGGAGAGGTACATTTTCAACGCAAAAAAAAGAACGGAAACCGCAGGCAGCAAGGCAAGCCAGAAAGCGCCCTTGTACTCGCGTTTGTAGACGAGGGATACACAAAAGGGGAAAATCAGAAATCCATAAGCGATCAATGCATTGAGAGAGTGAAGATGAAAGGCGAGTGCGCAGCTCATCGCACCGAAAAAGTAATGTTTTCGTAAAGCCAGAGCCATGCCTCCAAGCAAAAACATGATACACATCTGGTGATGATCATAAGAAATCTGTCCCCAGAAATCTCCTAGAGAAAATCCAAACAAGCGAGGCTGGGCACAGGTAGTAGCGACGGCGCACAGCAGGGAAAAGGCCCGGGATGAGATAAGCGCAGAGGCGACACTGTATGTCAGCAAAAACAAAGCGACGATGGATAGCGCGCTGGCAGTGACATAAAGAGCCGGCGAAGAGAACACTTTCCCGAACAGATGATGGTAGAGAAGAAAAAGAGGGCTTGAATTCGCTTTGGCGAAAGTCAGGAACTGAGAATGAATAAATTGCGGCTTCCAATCCACAAAAGCATAGCTGGCCGATCCGTAGGAGAGCCACTCCACAAAACCGACCCCACGCACGATCAGGGAATACAACGCAATTGTAACGCCCGCGAAAACGAGGAAAGAGTACCAATGCGGCCGGCTGGCATTCTCCATTTTCCCACAGAGTCGAGATAAATGAACGTCCAAATCGTGCCTCGTCGAGTGTAATCCGGTTTGTGTGTTCCACCGCGGTGGATTCGAATATTACTTAAGTGATCAGTTAGCCCAATAGCTACGCAGAGTGTCTGAAACGTATTCAATTTCTTCCGTCTTGATGCCCGGATAAAACGGAAGAGAAAGGGTCCGGCGCCCGAACCGAAGGGCATTGGGAAAATCTTCAGGCCGATGGTTGTACGTCTTTTTCAACCATGAAAGTGTATGGATCGCGCGGTAGTTGACCGCTGTGCCTACAGCGTTATTCCCAAGGTGGTGCAGCAGGTTATCCCTGTCTTCCGCAGGAACCTGGATCGTGAACAAGTGATGTGCGGCTTTACCCACAACGGATGGAATGGTTATCTGCGGAATTCCGGCAAGCATCTCGACATATTGGTCATAAGCGTGTTGCCTTAAAGCGAGTTGCGCATCAAGCCTCTCAATCTGGGAAAGAAGGAGAGAGGCATTGATATCACTCAGATTATACTTCCATCCGAGTTCAAGCATGTCCCAGTGGACGTAATTCCCATGGTAGCGGTTGGCTGCTTCTTTCGACATGCCGTGCTGCCTGAGCAGGCGCACCCGGTGTGCCATTTCTTCATCGCATGTCCCCAGTGCGCCGCCTTCACCACAGGTCAAATTCTTCGTTGCGTAAAAGCTATAGCATGCTCCGCGCGATAACCGGCCCGGATGGATGCCGTCTCTCTCTGCTTCTATGCAATGAGCGGCATCCTCCAACAAATGAAGCCCGTGCGTGTCCGCTATGGAATGAAGCGCCCTCATGTCGGCCATTACCCCGTAGAGATGCACAGGCAGGATAGCCTTGGTCTTTGGAGTTATGGCCCGTTCCACGGCTTTGGGATCAATAAGGCCGGTTGCAGCCTCGATGTCCGCCAGAACCGGGGTTGCACCGGTATGGGCTATGGCTGTAGCGGTGGCAATGAAAGTCATGGGAGTCGTGATGACTTCATCTCCGTCCCCGATCCCTAAGGCAAGCAACCCCAGATGAAGAGCCGCTGTACATGAGTTGAGTGCCACACAGTGGGCAAGCCCGGTGTATTCGGCAAAACGTCTCTCCACTTCAGCGCACACCGGCCCTGTTGTGAGAAACAACGATCTAAGCGTCTTCCCCACATTTTCCACGTCTTCTTCAGCCAGGGCATGCTTATAGAATTCCACTTTCATAGGACATCCTCTAGTGGAGCTCCTTTTCTCCGGCAGCAGTGATGATCGGGATTTCCCTCATCCAGAGCATCTTGCGCCACCACTCCGCGTTATCGTTATACCAATCGATGACATCCTTAAGACCGTCCTCCCACTTTACCGAAGGAGTCCATCCCAAGACATCTTCAATTTTCGAGCTGTCACAGGTGTGACGCATCACCTGTCCAGGACGGTCTCCAACATGGATATAACACTTTTTATCGGTACACATGAGGGATGTGATGTCTTGGGCAAGCGAAAGGATGCTCCTGTCGGCTCCGGAACCGACATTGAAGACCTCGCCGACAACCAGCTTCTCATCCGCATGAAGTGCGAGATCAATGGCGCGACATGTGTCATCAGTATGGACGAAGTCGCGCGCAGACTGGCCGTCGCCATGCACTCGAAGCTGTTCTCCGAGCATAACGCTGGTGATGAAACGAGGGATAACCTTTTCCAGATGCTGCCTTGGGCCGTAGTTGTTGAAAGGCCTGATTATGACGGCCGGAATAGTGTATGTAGACCAGTAGGAGTAGACAAGCCTGTCCGCCCCTGCTTTGGCGGCGGCGTAGGGACTCATGGGATTGAGAGGATGGTCCTCATTCATGGCGCTTGTCGCGGCCGTTCCGTAAACTTCGGAAGTCGAGATATGAATAAAACGTCTGACCGTATCCTTATATCGACAAACCGCGTTGGCAATAACCTGTGTGCCCAGCACATCGGTTTCGAAAAAGAGCTTGTTATCGAAAATTGATCGGGTAACGTGGCTTTCGGCAGCAAAATGAACAACATATTCCGAGCGCGCCACAAGACTGTTGACCAACGGTCCGTTAAGGATATTGCCGTTCCAGAATTCGAATCGCTCGTTGTCAAGAGCCTTGCAAATGTCGACCGGCAGGTTTTCAATATTGCCAGCGTAGGTAAGCGCATCAAGTACAATAATCTTATACTCTGGATATTTTTCGTAAATGTATTTGGTGAAGGCAGAGCCTATGAATCCGGCGCCGCCTGTAATCAATATGGTTTTCATGATCTGCTGTGTCTCCAGTTAGTCGTTGCCAAAACCGTAAGGAACGTTTTGATCAGGACTTGATTTTATCCTCGGCGTCTTTAAGTATTTTCCAGTAGTTGTAATTCCAGGAACGATATTTCCAATCCGGGCATGTGGAGCAGATGGGCACGTGATGACCTTTTCCTCCCAAATGCAGTCTCCTGAATTTATTAAACTCTTCGCCGTGCCATATGTCTTGAATTGAACGCTCCATAATATTGGCGAATTTTTCAGCGAAAGCTATATCCTCACCGCAAAGAGTGACGTCGCCACGGGAATCGATGTTGAATCGTTCGAAGAGCCATGGACACGGAAGCCGGTCCTCGGGGGGGAGGTACGGGCTGTCATCGGCGGAATGGTTTTCGTTGTAGCCCCAGGTCAGGTATTTCCGGACTTGGACCTTATCGACAATCTCCTCCCAAAAGGCTTCCGCTTTATCCACGTCCACGCCCTTCTGATTGATGACGCTGCAAACGATCCTGGTATCCGCTTTCAGTTCGTTACGTATACGCACCGCCATTTTGACGCTTTGAACGAGATTGTCCCAATCGAGATTGGGTCTGACCATGGTGTAGGTCTCCTCATCTCCCGCGTCCACGCTGAATTCAATGGCATCAATTCCGCAACGAATGAGCCGGGTCAATTTTTCTTCGTCAAACCGGGACCCGTTCGTGATGAGGCCGACGCGACACCCTTTCTCCTTGGCGTACTCGATAAGCTCGACTGCCTTTGAATGCAGCATGGGCTCACCGCCACCCGATATTCGCAGAAGGGAGTTGTGAGGCCCGCTCTCGTCGGCGATCCGCTTGAAAACGGCCTCGCTCATGATCATGGCGTCCTGGTAGGAGCTTCGAATATCTGAATTGTTGTACGGACAGTTCGGACATCCTGCATTACACATGTATACAAAGGAAAGAACAAGCATCATCGGATACTGTTCCGCTTCCGGACGAATGCCGTATTGTTCTTGCGTATGTTTTATGGTGTTGGAAGACACGGATCTGATCCTTTTGGCTGAAGAATGCGTAGTCGCCATCTTTGTTAACAAAATCAAACATTGTGGATTTTCGATTATATAGCAAACACGTATGTAATCCTGGCAAGCTCCTATGTCAAAGACATTTACTCTTTCGACCGAGTACTGTTCCATGCCTCCCGGTCGTACCAGGCCAGTATCGCACTTGATATGGTTTGCGCTACGGGAATAAAGTGCTCCAGTATGTAACACTCGTTTCTGACATGCGGATTCTCCCCACCACCTGGGCCGTACAGACAAGCCGCGGCTGGCGCGCCCGAACCGGTAACCAGATGCCTGAGGTCGCAATGGCCGGTCACGGCCACGTTTTTGGGCTCCAGGTCGTCCGGGCGCATTCGCGAAATGGTGCCTTTGAGTATCCCGACCAGGGCATTATCTCTATTGGCAAAGGGCGCAGTGCAAAGCTCTCCAACAACATACTCAATGCGGTTGAGGGATGTTGCTGGAAGTTCTTTTATGATTTTATCCACCTCTGCCTGGATTGTCTTTGGCGTGTGGGGCGGAGGAAAGCCGATCTGACATGACATGGTGCATTGCTCGGGGGTGGCGCCGTTCCATTTCCCGGAATGAAAAGTACCCGGGCTGATAAAATAAGGAGTTGAGATCCCTTCCCACTCTCCCTTGAGACAGGACTGCGTCGCCCAATTCTCGAGCCTGCAAAGAAGGGTGTTCGCCATCTTTATCGGGTTGGAACCTCTCCCGCAGCTGCAGGACGGAGTGGGGTCTCCCGTTATGTTGAATGTCAGCCAGAGCTGGCCGAGGTGGGCGTCGATGATTCTCTGGGGCCATGTACCGTCAATGATGATGGCTGCATTGGCATGGTACCCCGCTCTTGTGCAAGCCAGTGTTCCGTTCCCCGAATCTTCGTCTTCGATCACGCTTTGAAGTATTATGTCACCCGGCAACTCAAGATCCGCTTCCTGAAAAGCTTCGGCGAGGAGCAGCAGCATCGCGACTCCTGCCTTGTCGTCCAAAGCACCCCGCCCATAAAGCCTGCCGTCTTTGACAGTCGGTTCAAAGGGAGGAAAATCCCAAGAATCTTCATCTTCTACTGGAGCGGTGTCGATATGGGCGTTGAGAATAAAGTCGGAATCCCCTTTACCCGAGACCCTCCCAACAATGTTGGGACGGTCGAAGTATGTGCGATTGGTTTCGTGAAACGGTGGAGTTGAATCACACAATACATCCCGCTCGTAAAACCCTTTATCCTTCATGGCCTGTCGAACCATCCCCTGACAGCCCCCCTCCTTGCCGGTGATGCTGGGAGCGCCCACCAACCGATTGAGAAAATCAAGCCAATAATGCGCTTTTTGTTCTATAAGGGCATGTAGCGTTGCCTCGTGAATCGTAAAGTTCCCCATTTCAAACTCTTACTCCACGGAAGTCACGGTTCCGGCTTTGGTCCAGGGGAAAGCTCTGAATCTCCACAACAGAGCCCATCGCAATACTTGGCCTATGGAGCGAAGGAGAAAGGGAAGCTTGGTTCCTTTGGCCTCTCCCTTTTCCCTTCGCGTGAACTCAAGCGGGACTTCCGCAATGGCAGCCCCTTCATAATAGCACTTGATGAGCATTTCCGGGTTGGTGATTGCCGAGTTGGATTCAAAGACTATTTTCTGAGCCCTGCGTGTTCTGTGAAAGGTCCGATTTTGGAAGTCACTCATCGGCACTCCGCTGGCGAGACGAAGAATGAAGTAGTTCACCCTGGAAATGATGTGCTTGATCAAGTTGTCCGAACCGCCGTGAGGACGAACGCACTGAACAATGTCATAGTGGTCGAGCCATTTGAGATACCTTTCAAGGTCAGCAGTATCGTAGCTGTTGTCAAAAGTGTTCCAGAACAGAATCTCCTTCGTGGCGGCCTTCACGGCATGCGGGATACATTTCCCCACGTTCATATTGTAGGAATGCTTGATCAACTTGATTCTGCCGTCTTTCCTTGCATACTTTTCAATCAGGCTACCTGTGGCATCGGTGGAACCGTCATCCACAAGAATCAGCTCAAAATCGTCGGAAACTCTTTCCAGATCCCGAATTGATTTTGTGATGAAATCCTCCACGTTGATTTCTTCATTATATGCCCATGCCAACAGGGACAGACTGTACCGTTTCATTCAGGGCTCCTCATTACGCCTGAAGTGTCGCTTTAGCATATAAAAATGCGCAGTAGTCGGGCAACTCTTCACTCAAGGCGTTAAAACCGCGTAAGCGCTCCTCCGGCCAATCCATCAGAAGGGCACTGTTGAGGGGCTTTACAAATACGCCTTTGCAAAACTCGATATTCAGGCCCGCCCCGTCAATATCGGCAGACAACATGTCGGGAGTATATTGGCGCCGGTGCCCCACTTCGAGGTCGGTCGTGTCCAGGTAATCAAGGTCGGGAATGAGCCCCATGGCGACGCCGATTCTGCGATGGAGGGAACCCGCATTGGGAACCAAAATGTGAAAATTCCCACCCGGTTTCACCCATTTTCTGGCGCGCTTTAGAAGGTCGCTCGGGGCAATTACATGCTCCAGGATATATGGCATCAGGACGTCATCAAACACTTCATCCGTGTCAAATTCTTCAAACAGACTGTGCACACAGGTCACATCCGCATTGCCGGCATATCGATTCTGCGCATGATTAATGAGGAGTTCGGCGCCTTCGACGACGGTGACGCCGTATCCCTGTTCAAGCATGGCGTCGGTCCACAGTCCGTCATTATAGGACAACTCAAGAACCCTGGGGCCTCTGGTCTCCGGAAGGACATGCTCCAGGCAAAAGATCTTTTGAAGGCGATCGACAGTTTGTGCCTTTGCCGAATAAAACACCGGGGCGCATTCATCCAGCCTGACTTTTTCGTCATCATATGTCTTTGTCATAGATTGCGCTTCCTGTTTAATAATTAAAAT
>CAJXYU010000006.1 GCA_913063155.1 uncultured Desulfovibrio sp. | reverse complement strand
CTGTCAGGCGGCGTAGTGAGTACCAGGCTCCACCTTAATTCTGCCGCCAAACTGTCCGAACAACCGGAACCACTTCTGTCCGAAGTTCCCCCTAGGTGACATTCTACTTTAGCCCTTGTTCGAGTTTTTTGAGGATTTGCTTGGCGGACTCGACTATTTCTCCTTGTAGGTCATAGGGAGCGATGTTTTCCATATCAGCTTGGCGTACTTCATCGCTCATGGGAATAACTCCAAGCAGTTCGGTTTCGGGAAGGTGTGCTTGGAGGTATGCGGTTTCGGTTTCGTTGCGAACTTTGCTGGCCACGACAAAGTGTTTTTCCAGTCCTATGTCTGCGGCGAGTTTCCATATTTGTTTGGCTGTCTGCAGGCTACGGGACCCCGGTTCCACTACGGTAATCAAGGCATCCACGGATTCCGCTGTTCCGCGGCCGAGATGCTCGATGCCCGCTTCCATATCCATGACAACGCTTTCGCCCTTTTGAAAAAGAATATGCTTCATGAGCGTCCTGACCAATGCGTGCTCGGGGCAAATGCAGCCACCGCCGCCTTGCTCGACCGTACCAAGGAGCAGCAGCCGGATTCCTTTGTGTTCAATGGCAAATTCTTCGGGAATATCTGCCACGTAAGGGGTTAGGGAGTAAAACCCGTCGCCTTCGGCCCCGGTTCTCTCTTCTGCGAGATCTTTCATTTTTGAAATGGGAGTGGTGGAGCCCAGGGCCTCGGGGGAAATGCCGATGGCGGAACCGAGGTTGGCATCCGGATCGGCATCAATGGCCAGGACGGTGTCGCCCCGGTCGGCCAACAAGCGTGCTAGGAGTCCTGCGAGCGTTGTCTTGCCGACGCCGCCTTTACCGGTGATAGCAATTTTCATGTCGAACCTCCTGAAATCGGCCCGCCGTTTGGATACGGCGGGCCTTTGACTGTTGCGTTAGATGCCCAGTCCCTGGCGTTTTTCCATAATTGCTTCATACAGCTTGCCTGCGGCAGCCATCGGATCTGGTTCTGGGATGAAGTAACCGCCGAAAAGCTTTTTGGCGTCTTCGGTCAGGACTTTGACTACACCTGGGGCACCCGTGATCTGCGGGACGATGCCGATATGGGTGGGGAAGCCAAGGGCCACGGCCCAGCTGCCGATGGAGACAGCCTTTTCGGACATCATTTCCGGTGCGGAAGCAACGACCGGAAGATCGCTCAAATCGACATCCAGTGCGTTGGCCAGAGCCGAAGCGACTTGGACAGCCCGAGAGTTGTCAACGCAGGAGCCCATGTGGAGTACCGGAGGCAGTGGTCCTTTGAGGCCAGCGGCTGTCCCCACTGCGGTGAGAACGCCGAGCAGCGATTCGCCACAATATTTCCGGGCCGCTTCCTGAGTCATCATGCCGTTCTTGGCAAAGGCACCCGCGCCGCATCCAGTGGCAAGGACGAGAACGTTTTTTGCCAGCAATTCTTTGACGATGGTCATGAAGGAGTCGTCGTGCTTAACCCTGGTGTTGTTGCACCCGGCGAAGAGAGCCACGCCCTTGATATCGCCACTGACGATGGCGTCTATGAGTGGTTTGAGCGGATCTTCGGCATTGACCTTCGACAGGGCCGCGACGATGGATTCCTTGCTGAAGCCGACAATGGCTGTTTCCTTGACATTGGGAATGTTGACCCTTGCAGGATCGCGACGTTTGAATGCCTCAATGGACAGTTGGACGATTTCCTTGGCCTTTTCCAGTGCGTCTTCCTCACTGAACTCGACGTGGCGGGCACCGGTGATTTTGTTATCCGGGACAGTGGTGATGATTTCGGTGTGGAAACAGCTGCCCACAGAAGCAATGGACGGCATGATGCATTGGACATCCACAACCATGGAGTCGATGGCGCCGGTGAGGAGGGCGATATCCTGCGAGAGATAGTTGGTGGCCAGAGGTATGCCGCGGCGAAGCATTATTTCGTTGCCGGTACAGCAGACGCCGACCACGTTGATGCCTTCGGGGGCACCTGCGGCAATGGCCTCGTCATTGAGCTTTATAGCCATGTCACAGATGACTTCACTGAGCAATGGGTTGTGGCCGTGCAGAGCTATGTTGACGGCATTCTCCTTGAGCACTCCGAGGTTGGCCTTGGTCACGACCGGTTGCGGGGTTCCGAACATGGCGTCGGATAATTCGGTGGCCAGCACCATTCCGGTGTAGTCGGCCAGCGCGCCTCTCATGCCACCCATGAGCAGGTTGACGTGATCCGCCTCGCAGCCCACATGAGTACGCCCCATGATGTTGGTGATGATTGCGTCAATATTGTGTGGCATGACGCCGAGGGACTTGAGCTTTTCCAGGCGCTTGGCCGGCAGGGTCTTGGTAAGCCATATGCAACCTGTGGAGCTGTCCTGATTCATGTAGTCCTGGAGGCTGGTGAGGGCAACTTCCAAAGCGATCTCTTGAGTGGAACGACCGTCCGTTTCTAAGCCAAGTGTTTTGGCTATGCTCATCAGCTTGGTTTCGTCTTTGATGGAATAAGCCTCAAGGCCGTGCTTACCGAGATGCTCCATAGCGAGGGCTATATGTCTGCCGTGCTCGGAGTGGGCTGCGGCTCCGGCTGCCTGCATACGAATGAAGTTGCGTGCGACGATGACATCCGCAGTCGCTCCACAAATGCCGCGATCCGGCCCCTTGCCGAACGGATCGATGCGACATGGTCCTTTCCAGCAGATGCGGCAACACACACCGAGTTCACCGAATCCACATTGGGGCTGCATTTTTTCGTAACGGTCCCAAGGAGTTTCGATTCCTTCTTTTTTTGCCAGAGGAACGAGCAGGTCCATTGATTTGTCGATAGAAACTTTCTGGGGCATGGTGTTATCCTTTGTAGATGGAAGTGGGATGGCTTGCTTCACGGGCTCTGGCAAGCATGAGCCGGCGGCGATAATCGGTAATGGTGACAAGGCTCAGCGCACCGGTGGGGCAGGCTTCCACGCAGCCGCAATGGAACTGTCCCTCGTCATCGATTTGATGAGCACAGAGGTTGCATTTTTTGGCAACACCCTGATTTGTTCGCCCGTCCTCGATGATCCCCTCTTTGACGACCTCGATGGCACCAAATGGACAGGCCATGACGCAAACCTTGCAGCCGACGCAGCGATTTTCGTTGATTTTTACGATACCGTCGTCTTGATAGATTGCCCCTGTGGGACAGGCATGAGCGCACGGCGCGTCCTCGCATTGACGACATTGCATGGGAACGTTGACGCCATCGACCCTCACGACGTGGATTCTGGAGACGAGTTGGTATTGGCTCGCCTTGGCCTTGGTCAGTGTATAGCCACTATGAACCTGTGAACAGGCCAGCTCACACTGTTTGCAGCCAACACATTTTGACGCGTCGGCGTAGATTATGGGATTTTCATTCGGTCCGGACACAGATCTCCTCCCATCTGTTTGATTAATCGGCTTCAAAACTTTTCACATAGAGTTCGCGCCCTTGTTCAAGGCGCATGTTGCCGCCGTTGCACTTCGGGCAGGTCGTTGACCATTGCTTCCTTTCCAGGGAAGCTCCGCACGTTTCGCACCGGAAGACCGCAGCGATCGGTTCGATGATCAATTTGGCTCCCGCAAGTGCTTCGGATTCAACAGCAACGTCAAAACACCCCCGCAAAGTTTCCTTTTCGACACAGGTCAATTCCCCGATGCAGATGGTGATCGAGTTTATTTTTGAAACGCCGTGCTTCCTTGCTTCCTCCTCCACAATGGAGATGGTGCTCAAAACAATTGATGTTTCATGCATGACAGAGTCTTTTCAGAATTTTGGTTTAAGTCGTTGCCGTAGTATGTTGAGAATCAATCAACCTGTGCTGACCGTAAAAATCTGTCCTGTTTTTGACAAAAAAACGATTTAATTGAAAAGAAATTGCGCCTCCCCATGTTGTGAAAAGAGAGGCGCAGGAATATAGCGTACATTATGCCTTTTATATGGTGGATAATAATGAGATCTTTTATCGTTCAGTGCATGATATGCATGGATCAATGCTGTTGATTATAAGTGGTATGTCGGAGATTTTGCAGTTGTTCATCATAATATGAAGCGCTTCCCAATTCATATAGGTGGGAACACGCCATTTCAACCGTTGCGGCCTGTCCGTGCCATCGGATTTGAGGTAGTAAATCAGTTCGCCGCGGGGCGCCTCTGAACGAGCGACGGACTGACCTGGCGGAATGTCCGGCAAACAGTCTGGAACAGTGGGGCCTTTGGGCATCCTGTCAAGACATTGCTCCATGAGGGAGATGGCGTCGATGGCTTCCCGCAGGCGGACCAGCGCGCGGCTGCGGACATCGGCCTCGGTCTCTGTCTGAACGGTGAAGGAGAGTTGATCATATGCCGAATATGGCGCCTTGTCCCGGATGTCGTAGGCGATGCCGGAGCCTCGGGCGACCGGACCGACCACGCCCAGCCGGATGGCGTCTTTCTCGGGCAGAATGCCGATCCCTTTGGTCCGCGCTGTAACGAGCGGGTCTTTTTCATAGGTTCTATAGAGTTCATCCATGGGGCGCTTCAGCTCTTTGAGCTGGGTGCGGAGGAAGGACTCGATTTCGTCGTCAATGTCATATTTGACACCTCCGATGCAGTTGGCGGCGAGGTCCATGCGGTTGCCGTACACGCCCTCCTTGATGTCCTGCGCCAGTTCCCGTACTTCCATGACATGCATGAACAGGGAGTTGAAGCCGATAGTGTGCGCCATAATGCCGACATTGAAGAGGTTGGATGCGAGGCGTTTGATTTCATCGGCCATAACCCGGAGGTAGCGGGCGCGCTCGGGAATGTCGATGCCTGCCAGATTCTCCACCGCCATGCAGTAGGTGCAGGGGTGGCTGTTTGAGCACAGTGAACAGAGCCGTTCGGTCAGGGTGATGTTTTGGAAATAATTCCTTTGAAGAGCCAGTGACTCCATACCGCGATGGACGTGCCCGGCTGAAATTTCGAGTCCCTTGACGGTTTCACCCTCAATGTCCACGCGGAAGTACATGGGCTCCTCAAGAGCCACATGCAAAGGGCCGACCGGGATGGAATAGGTTGCCACTATTTTGCCTCCTTGGCCCAATCGGGCATACTGGTTTCGGCAAATATCGTTTCCCATAGTTGTTTGGTCGACGCACCGTTCATCATGGAGGAGAGCGGAACGAGTCGGTTGAAAACGCCGGTGTCGATCTTGGGATCGAGGAAAAGGCGCTTGGGGGCGTCGCGGCCGGTCAGCTCAATTTCGAAGAGTTCCGCAAACTCCCGTTCGTGCCAGTCGGCGTTGGCGAAATAGTCTACCAGAGAAGGGACACGCCGGTCGTGGGGAGTGACAGGGATGGAGACTGTCAGCACGGCACCGTCGAGATCGAAGTTGTAGACCATCTGCATATCTCCGTCTTGGGCGAACTTTTTTTTATTGAAAGCGGTGATCGTACAGAGTCTGGCTCCATACTCGGCCAGGCGTTTGCCTGTTATCTGCAATGCCTCGGGGGAAGGCAGGTCTACCCAGCCGAAGTGATTGCCGTTTGAATCCGTGGTGTGGATGACGTCCCGGTAAGGAAGGATGGCTTTGAAAGGAGAGTCTGATGTTGTTGGGGTCATGAATTACTCCTGCCAGCCGTGAGGCTGACTTTGCTTTTGATCTGATGCATGGCCGAAGTCAGGCGTCTGCAATCCGGACAGATACGCATGATTTCAGCGGTACTTACGGAGCCGACCAGCCCTTTGGAAAGACGTTGGTGGAGGCGGGGTAACATCCGCTCTCCGCACTTCTCGCAGACGGGATATTCGACGAACTGGACCTCACAACAAGTGTATTTTTCGGATTGTTCGTGGGACAGGTGCCAATCATTGGTCATGGTGATCGCATTGGCCGGACAGTAGTGCTCGCACAGACCGCAAAAGGTACACGTGTTGTGCCAGAGTCTGAACTCCATTCCCCGTCCGTCGGCCGATTCGGTCATGGCGATGGCGCCGCCTGCACATACATGGCTGCAGATGCCGCACGTCAGACAGCGGGATGGGTCAAGCTCGGCACGGCCGCGCAGCCGCTTCGGAGTGTAAGTCTCACCGAAGGGGAACGCTTCGGTGGCTGGCCCTTTGATGATGTTTCGAACGAGTATCTTCAGGAACGGAAGCATTATGCCACCTCCACGATTCGTTTTTTCCAGATTTCGCACGCCTTGAGGATTCCTTCCATGATTGCCTGTGGACGTGGAGGGCACCCCGGGACATTGACGTCTATGGGAATGTAGCGGTCCATCGGTCCTTCAATGGAATAGCTGTCGCGAAAGACTCCACCGGAGATGGGACAGATGCCTACGGCTACAGTGATTTTGGGACGGGGTATTTCCTCATAGACTCGAAGGACGCGCTCCTTGACACGTGTCGTCAGGGGACCGGAAATGAGCACGATGTCCGCGTGGCGGGGGCTGCCGCAGTATTTGCAACCGAGCCTTTCGACATCGTAGCGGGGGATGAGCGCAGTCGTCGCCAACTCTACGTCGCACCCGTTGCAGGAGCCGGCGTTGATCCGGTACAGCCAGGGGGATTTGTGTACGAACCGTTTAAGATACTTGTGCATGATCACCTCGTTTAACGGAGCAGGTACGCGCCGAGCAGACTGACGTATGCCAGCGAGGACGGGTATTTCAGGAAAAAGTTGAAGGCCTGGTCTATACGTAAGCGGCCGGTGGACGCCCGGAACAGGGACACGGCAACCAACATGAGCGCCAAGCACTTGACCAAATGGAACGGCAGGTTCACCCAGATACCGCCGGGCAGGAGCAGCGGGAAAAAGAGTGCCACGCCGAGGTTGAGAACCACCATAAGCTTGACCGCCGACATCAGGTTGAAAAGAGCTAGTAGCGGGCCGGAATATTCAAGAACAGGTCCTTCGATGACTTCTTCTTCCGCCTCGGGGATGTCGAAGAGACCTATACCCATGGTGCCGGGAATGAACATCAGGTAGGCGAGGAATGCCGGGATCATGATCGGATCGAGCAGGAAAGGGCCGTTGGCGGTCTGGTAGGCAATGATGCCGTCCAGGGAGAGCTGCCAGTCCGCCCGGACCGCGACCGCAAGCAGTGTGGCGAGCAACGGGATTTCGTAGGCGAACATGATGACCATTTCCCGAGAGAAACCTATGGCGCCGAAAGGGGAGCTGGAGGATGACCCGCCAAGTATGAACGAAAGCGCCGGAAGAGAGAACAGATAGAGAAGAACGAAGATGTCCCCGGCTCCCGGAATACCATTCCAGACTCCCGCGATGGGAACAAGAGCCGCACAGACAAGACTGCCCATCAGTCCCATCATCGGAGCGAGCTTGAAGACTGTTTCGTTGGCGCTTTCGGGCACCAGGATTTCCTTGGTGCTTAATTTGATTATGTCGAAAACAGGTTGCAGCATGGGGGGACCGACGCGGCGTTGCAACCGGGCCACGGCAATCCTGTCCATGCCCTTGAAGAGCAAACCTGTGGCCAGGGCGAACAGGCCGCCCGGGAAGATGAGCATGGCAATGCCTGCATGGATGTAATCGTTGACCATGTTCTACTCCTTGGTGAATGGGGCCGAGGCCATGCGCTTCAGTGACAGGACGAACTGGAGCGGTGCCTCATAAAGGTTTTCAGCGGTGACATTGGTCGCTTCTGTAGGCAGTTCCGTGACGCCACACATATGGATGGCCGTCCGTCTGACGCGACCGTTCATGAGGCGCAGAAGTACGGATACCATGATGAGAGCGGTAAAGAGCATAAAGCCAACCAGGGTGGCGTTCCACATCAGAGGCGTACTGATCACGCCGGACAGTGTGCTGGTCACCTCGGGTAGGTCAAGAGTCTGCATGATGGAACCGATGGGAGACAGGATCATACCCGGGAAGAGGCCTGTCACCAGACATATTGCGGCAAGGATACCCATGGGTGCGAGCATGAGCGGGGCGACCTCGGTGACCGATGCGTGTTTATCGGACGGGTGACCGAGAAAGGCGGAGTGGAGGAACTTGATGAAGTAGGCGAGCGTGAGCACACTGCCGGACAGGGCCAGGAGCAGGAGCAGGATTTCCTCTTTATTCAGCAAGGCATTGTACAACAGCCATTTGGACGTGAACCCGTTGAAGGGAGGTACGCCTGCAGCCGACATGGTGGCTACACCAAAAGCCAGCGTGGTCAGTGGCATGCGCCGTCCGATTCCACCCAGCTCGTTGAGGGAATGGGCGTGGGTTTTGTACATCAGGGCTCCTGCGCAGAGGAATGCGAGGTTCTTGAAAGCCATGTGGTTGACGAAGTGCATGAGGCCGCCTGTTATGCCCATGGGCGTACCGAGGCAGATGCCGAGCAGGATGTATCCGAGTTGGCTGACGGTCGAGTAGATGAGCACTCCCTTGATTCCGGACTGGGTGACAGCCTTGTAAGCGGCATAGAAAATGGTCACCCCCGCAACCCATGCGCCTATGTACATGATCTGATCCATAACCGCAGTGCCCTGCAGCGGCCTGCCGATGACGAAACAGAGGACAAGCATGCCAAGCGGAGCAGTCTTGAGCAGAACGGCCGAAATATAGCCGCTGATGGGAGTGGGTGCTGTGGCGGGGTGCATCTGCCAATCGATGCGCAGAGGAATCATGGCGGCTTTCATGAAGAAACCGATGGACATTAGCGTTATGGGAAGGGTCCATTGAGCCGCTTTCAGGTTGGCAAGCGCTCCGGGGATGGCGGCGATGTCATATTTCCCTGCAAGGTGTCCCAGGAGAAGGACGCCCAGAAAGATGCATGATGCGCCGGCGAGGTTGAACAGGAAGTATTTGGTTCCTTCCTTTCGTGCTTCGTCGCTTTCTTCGTGGATGATGGCAAAGAAGAGCGGCCAGCTGCTCATGATTTCCCAGAAACCGAAAAAGTTGAAGAGGTCGACGGAGAGCGCCAGCCCGGCGAGCCCGCAAATCATGATCAGGCAGACGGAGAAGAAACGCCATTGGCGATGACTGTGGTTCATGTACTGGGCCGCATAAAGAAAGCTGAGGGCGGCGGAGAAAAGCAGAATGGACGCAAAGGCCATCCCATAAGACGGTGGCTGCGGCATCAGCAAGAGGCTGCAGCCCGCCAGCACAGTGGTTCCGGTCGCAACGATTCCCATCCAGCGGGTACGTTGCAGACAGGCCATGCAGATAGCACCGGCTCCGAGAATCAGTGTGGGAATGGGCCAGTTCAAAGTCAGGTTGGGTACGGTCTCCATACTCGCGCTACCCCAGACGGCCGTCGCCGCCTTGAGAACCGGGGTGAGCCAAATCCCCGGCTGCAGGCCGAAGAGAATGCAGCCGGAGGCCAGCGTTATCATGGCGAGGAGCATGGAGCGTGGCGCTTCGGTGACTTTCTGCTGCTCTCCCTGCTTGAAGAAGAGAACTTTGAGTAGCCGCCCGTAGTAGGCTGCGCCTATGAGACTGCCGAGCAGGATCACCGCAGCAACCGGATACAGTCCCGACTCCACGGCTGAGTGGAGCATGAGGAATTTGCTGATGAACCCATTGAACGGAGGCAATCCCATGATGGAGAGAATGCCTATGGCAAAGCAGGTTCCGGTTATTGGCATACGTCTACCCAACCCTGCCAGTCTATCTATGTGTTGGCTTCCAGCGCGCATGATGAATGCGCCTGCCGCAAGAAAGAGAAGATTTTTCATCAAGGCGTGATTGACCACATGTCCCAGGGCGCCGACCGTGGTGATCCAGGTATTGATACTCAGAATGAGTGTGATTTCTCCCACCTGCGCGAGTGTTGAGTAGGCGAGCATTCGTTTGACATCGTTCTGGCGCAGAGCCATGATTTCACCGAAAATCAAGGTGGTTCCCCCGGTGAGCATGAGCAGGTTCGGCAGGAGCGACTTGCCGTCGACTTCAAGAAACGCCACACCTCCGGCCGCAAGCAGTGGGAGGAATTTGACCATCCCGAAGATGCCCGCTTTGGTCAGGATGCCGGACATGGGGGCCGAGATGGATGACGGGGCAACGGGATGGGCGTCCGGCAGCCACGAATGCATGGGAAAGAGACCTGCCTTGACTCCGAAACCGATGAAGAAGAGCAGGGCAATGAGTGCTCCTGCACCGTTCAACCCGGCCGGGCCTGCCGCCTGCAAGACGCCAATGTCGAAAGTCCCTGCCGAACTGTGCCATAAGAGAATGCCGTAATGCATTATCGTGGCGCCGGAGACGCACATGATGAAGTACTTGTATCCCGCTTTGAGGGCTTCCCTTGTCTGTTTGTGGATGACGAGCAGATAGGAGGTCCAGGTCATCAACTCCCAGAAGAGATAGAAATTTCCGAGATCGCGGGCGGTCGCCACCCCCACGAGTGAGCCATACATAAGAAAAAGGAAGAAAAAGTATCTGTCGGAGTTCGGTTGCTGCCCAAGATAGCCTACGGAGTAAATAACCACGAGGGTACAGATGAAGGCGAACAGCAGCGAACAGAGAAAAAGGAATGCGTCTGGCTGGGGGATCAGCGCAACCGTCGCCAGTGTTCCCATTGAGACGATTATGGCCAGGGCGTCTCGTAGTCTGGAGGAAAATTTTCCGGCGGCAAAGACGGCGAATGCTCCAAGGTAAGGGACAAGAACTTTGAGGGGCCAGGGACCTTCAAAATGCGGCAAGCCATTTCCTGTTTTTGCTGCTCCCATGGAGGCTGCAAGCTGCTCACAGAAGTGGAGAAGCGGTTCCGGATGGATGGTCATGAAGGCGGTCAGGCATGCCAGTGCCAGTGTAATCGTGCCTGATATAGGAGTGAATTCAATGACTTGGGGTGTTGCATCGTTGTTCTGCGCAAAGCATATTGTCTGTATGGCGCGAAGAATGTATATGGCCGCGATAATGGTGCCGAGTGTGGCTGAAGCAGCAATCAGGTAGTTGCCGTTTTCAATGGCTGCATAGGTGACGATGAATTTGCTGATTGCCCCTTTGAACGGCGAAAGTCCCATAAAGGAAAACATCCCGAAACCAAACAGCAGTGCGGTCAAAGGGAGTCGGGTGTGCATACCGCGCAGTGCATTGAGATCCCAAGAGTCGGCTTGCCGGGCCAGCATCCATGCTGCCAGAAAGGTGAAGCTGCGGATCACGATTTGATAGATCAGGTGCATGGAAGCCCCGGTGATGCCTGAAGTGGAACCGACCCCCAAGCCTATCAGGAGATAGCCGCTTTCAGCTATGGTGGAAAAAACAAGCAGTTTTTTGAGGTTTGAGGCGGAACGGAGTGCCATCATCTCGCCTATGACGATTATGAGCGCACCGCTGATGGATATGAAATGGGATGCCGTGGACATTGCTGAATCCTCCTCCCGCTCCTATAAAGAGCTGGTGAAGAGGGCGTCTGTCCACTCTTTGACAAAAGAAAAAACTAAAGAGGTAATTGGGCCGCCGCTTGCAGGCGGTCCATGTCGGGAATGAAGAATTTTCCTCTGCCCCGGCGCTCGATGAGGCCGGATTTGTACATGTTGTTGAGAAGTGTGGACACCATTTGGCGTGAAGCACCCACGATCTGGGCGATCTGTTCCACTGTGAGGGTGAGTTCAAGGTGGCGGCCGTCGTCCATGTCGACGCCTGAGAGGAGTGCCTCCTCGTAAAAAAAGAGCGTCAGGCGTAATTCCGTGTCGCGAAAAGCGAAGCCGTCGATTATCGCAAAGGAACCGGAAAGCAGTTCGCCAAGGACTGTGACCATGGTCATGGTGAACTCGCTGTGTTCAGCGGCAATTTTTTTGAAGTCCCGGACAGGGCAGACATACATGCTGCCGTCCTCCAGAGCTCTGCAGGTCGCTCGGGTGTGCGTGCTGTATATGTCGCCCGGACTGAGGATTGAGAGCATGAATTCGCGGGAGGGAGAACTCAGATAAATTCGGGCCCTTCCGGATCGAAGAATGAAGACGTGATTTTCTTTGCCGCCTGGGGAGGCAAGCACCTCACCTTTGAGAAATGAACGACTGTGGAATGCCTGGAGAATTTCTCTGTTTTTCGGAGATTCAATAATTTTGATAAGATCTATGCTTGTAAGTTTCATTTTTGACTGCATGATACACGCCTGTTGCAAGTGAGTTTATTTGAGCTGTGTTGTAAGGGTAGTAAAAGCGATTTTAAAGAGCAATGCCGTTTTTTTAGAGCCCATTGATATTTTTATGAGCAGAAAATTTTTTTGTGTTTGTATGTGGCCGTTTTTTCCACGACGCCTATCATAATCGACGACATTTCTAGCTTTGTGCATACTTTAGCTAATGATAGGGGGAAGTTGTATTTCGTCTGTCATTCATTGCTATTATTGGGGTAGTTGGTATTTAGTTTGCTATTGGCAAAATGGCATTCAAGAGGTCGTGGGTTTAATTTCCTCCAGCTCCACCAAGAATTTCAAAGGCTTACAAGTTTTGGTTTGTAGGCCTTTTTTTGTGGAATATACAAATGAAATCGTGGGGCTCTGATTTGGTCCAGCACAGTCGGCCCACTTTTGTAGAACCGATTGTCTCTCTGGTGATGTCGATAACCGTATGAAATCCATAGCTATCACTTCAAGTGAGGGCTTCACATTCCCGGAATTTCAGATTCCCCGGATTTCACATTAAACGCAACTCAGTGTAGGCTAGGAAAATTCATTGAAACCCTATACCCAATGCCGGATCACGGACTGGCCCCTGGATCGAACACGGGACAACCGCAAACCAACGAGGACAGGATATGAGCAGGGAACAGGAAAAGGTCAAAACAATTTACTTGGGCTATCACCCTCGGACGCATGACGGCAGTTCTCCACAATCACGCACCCTCAGTGACGCCATTGCGGTAATGGACGCCTTCAATAAAAGGCAGGGGGAGGGGAACCTTCGGGCCGAGCTTGTCGAAATCGCCTGCAGCGACCTTTGCGCCGTTGCCGTTATGGAAACCACAATCGGCAAAGTCTGGCAGTATATCTGATTCCCGCCGTTCTCCTTTCAAAACGCCTCTGTAACCGCCCCATTCGATTCACCGCACGGAAGCTTGAATATGGGGCTTTTTGCTGTCGGACGGAGTGAATGGAAAAACAATTCTAGAGAGAATATTGGTATTTGACCGTCATGGAGATTGTCCAGGACTGTCCCTTGAGGATGCCGGGGCGTTTGACCGTACCACTGGCGGATTCGATGGCGCGCCGCGCGGCCCGGTCGAGCGACGGATCGCCTGAAGAGTGTTCCAGGTGGATATCGGAGAAGGTGTCGTCCGGGCGAATGCGGAACTTGTAGCGGACATTGCCGATCAGTCCGGACAGGTCGCTGCCGGGGGGTAAGCGCCTTCGCTCCACAGCCTCTTGCACTTGGGACAGGAAGTGTTTCAGGGCTTGTCGTCTGAGTCGCCTGACCGCATCCTCGTGCTTGGGGCCGTCTTGTTCCGGCGCCGGCCCCTGCTCCAAGGCCAACCCTTTACTTCGGTCGGCCACCGAAAGGTCGAAGTCGGCCGGGATGATGATGCTTTCGCCTGTGGCGGCAGGGGGCCGCTCCCAGTGTTGCCGCACCAGAAACCAATGCAGACACAGGGAGAGCGCCACACAGGTCCACAGCCGTTGCCGGGAGGTCATTGCCGCATCCTGGTGGTTTCGTCCCCGGGACGGGAGTCGGTGGCGATCACCAGATTGGTGAATCCGGTTTTGCGAACCATGTCCACGATTTTCACGAACCGTTCAACACGGGCTCTGGGAGATGATTTCAGCAGGATGTGATCCGGTTGTTGGGAGAGTGGGCGATCAAGGGTGTTCCGCAGAAGGTGAAACAGGTCGTGCATGGTGATCCGTGTGGTGTCGCAGAGGATATCCCCGTTTTCCCGCAATTCGATTTCCATGGACTTTCCGGTGACGGTCTTGGCCGTCATGGCCGAAGGGAGTTCGATATCCACGCCTTTGGCCGTGAAGACGGCCGAGACCACAAAGAAGATGAGCAGGATGAAGACCACGTCCAGGAGCGGAGTGATGTCCGGCGAGGCCGGTTTCGGAGCTCGATGTCCGAACTCGATCATCTGCCCGGCTCCAAAGCTTCCCGCCATTCGAGTACGAGCCTTGCCGCCTGTTGCATCGCAAAGGCGATCTTGTCGTACTCCCGGCAGAACCAGCGGTGCGCCAGTATGGCCGGGATGGCGATGCACAGCCCGGCGGCAGTGGTCAGCAGAGCCTGCCAGATTCCTCCCGCCAGCATGGAGATGTCCACGTCGCCCGATGCCGAGAGTCGGGAAAAGGCGTTGATCATTCCGAGAACCGTGCCCAGCAGCCCCATGAGCGGAGCCGTGGTTGCGATAGTGGCCAGGAAGTCCAGCCGCGCGTTGAATCGGAAAAGGGTTTCTTCGCCGGCGGTCTGTATGGTTTGTTCGCAACCGGTACCGCCTTGGGGCGTGAAGCAGGCTGTGAAAAAAGCGAGATAGGTCGGGGCCTCCTCTTCAACTTGTTTGAGGGCGGCGTCGCGCCCCTGGCTGCTGAGCAGGAACAACAGGGCTTCCAGTACATCCGCCGAGGGAAAGCGTTGGGTGGTGAAAAGCACGAGTCGTTCCAGGACTACGGCCAGTGTCGCCACGGACATGGCCAGCAGCGGCCACATCATGAAACCACCTTGTTGCATAATATTCATGCGTACTTTCTTCCTAGGTTTTCCAGGGCGGCAAGGTCCATGTTCGTGCCGATGACCACCAGGAACCCCCTTTGGTCAAAATCGTCTCCCAGGGGAGAAAGCTCGTGCCGCCCGCAAACGTACTGGAGCACTTCGGGTTGGGTGCTGTCCGACAGGTGAACTATTCCCTTGATCCGGAATACGGTGTCGGACAGTTCGTCCAGCGCGGTGCGGAGCCGTTCCCTGTTCAGGGGGGACGGAAAGTCGAAGCGCCGGGTGACGAATCCTTCGTTGGAATGCGTGTGGTGCGTTTTATTCGGCAGGCAGGGAAGCAACCCGGTCATTTGTTCGAACGGATCCGTATCGTACAGGTTGCCGGGATTGATCGAGCCGTGTTCGGTTTCCACCAGGATGGCCCGTTTGTTCAGTTTGCGCAGCTTGGTGCGCAGTTTGTCGCGCGTTTCGCCGTCAGCCAAGTCGCATTTGTTCAGCAGGATGGTATCCGCCGCCGCCACCTGATCTCTGGCGATATCGTGATTTGCCAGCAGGTCTGCGCCGTTTTCCGCGTCTACCAGGGTGGTGATCGAGTCCAGCCGTACCAGAGAGCGCAGTGTTTCCAGCTCGTTCAGGATGTTGAACGGATTGGCCAGTCCGGTGGACTCCAGGACGATGACCTTGGGGTTGAATCTGGTTTTGAGTTGTTCGATGCCCTTGGCTAGGTTGCCCGCCAGGGTGCAGCAGACGCATCCTTCGTCCAGTTCCACAATGGAATCGTCCCCTTCCAGCAATTTGCCGTCCACCCCTGTTTGGCCGATTTCATTTTGGATGATGGCCACAAGCTCGTCCCGCGCCGCGTAATATTCCAGCAACTGGTTGAGGAAGGTGGTCTTTCCGGCTCCAAGAAAGCCGCTGAGTACGATCAACCCCGGGCGGGCGTCAAAGGCCGGGGCATAGGCATCATTGTTGGAAAGTGTATGCAGGTCGTCGGTTTTCCAAAAAAGGGCATCGTTCAGGGGGCTGGGTAGGGAAGCTTTGTCTTCGCTTCCGGCAGCGACTTGGCACTGGGTCTGAAAAAGAGGGCCCACGGCGGTCAAGGCCGTGCGGCTGCCCCAATACAACAAATCGCCCATCATGAGGATGTCGTCGTCCAGAAGCGACTGGTTGCCGCTCCTGTCGTAGATCAGGCCGTGGCCGGGATTGTGAATGCGGCCTACACGATGCGGGGGCTCTTCGAGACAATTGGTCACGGCGGCTGCCAGCACCAGCAGCAAATCCATGGAAATGTCGTGGGCGGGAAAGCTTTCCTCCGCTTCGCCGGGGGTAAGGACCCATTTCCCGTCCGAGGTCATGATCCCATCCTGGGTGATGCTCAATTTTTTGTTCAAGGCATTGAGTTGCAGGAACACCCCTTCTTCTTCCGGGGTCAGGGAGGCGGAAATTTCTCCCATGCGGAAAGGGGTGGCCCATTCGTCCATTGCCGTGAATCGACGCAGGTTTTCTATGTAGTCCGGTTGCACCGCTGCATGATTTGCGGCCAGCGACATGGATTCGAGCAAGGGATCATCCTGGGCCGGGAAGTAGTAGAGCCCCAGTCGAGCGTGTTGCCCCTTGTCATCGCGCCATGTGTGTTGCGTCGCCAGGCCGAATACGCCTGATCGTGCGCGCACCTTGAGTGTCCAACCCTGGGCGCCGCGGGGGCAAACGGCCATCCCCTTCCAGCCCACCAATCGTTTGAACGCCTCGCGCTGACATGCGGCCAGCAGGCAGTTCGTGAGCATTTCGGGAAGGTCGACCCGCTGCCCGGGACGACGGCGAGCCGGTAGTACGGTGGAAAGTTGCATTGCGGTCCTCGCTTGGAGGGTCCGGCACGCCGGAAAGCGTGCCGGACCCGATGGGGTGGTGTGTGGAGGTCGTTAACAACCGAAACTGATTTTGTCTCCGTTGCCCAGGTAATCCTTGGAGGCCGAGCGGAATCGAGCGGTACCCCGTACCACTGGATATCCGGCTTCTATGAATTTCTTGGCCGTCAGATGGCCTGTGCAATGGTTGCATCCGATGCGTTCGAAGCCCCACTGCCCGAGGGAGATGACCAGGTCGTCGTATTTGGGGTCCCAGTCCTCGAAGGGTGAGATGTGGAGTCCGCCGTATATGCCGTAGAACTTGTCGTTATCGTACTTCAGGTTGGCGTGGGCGAAGTCCGCGAACTTGAGTATGCCCTGATGGCAGCACCCGGAGATGAGCACCAGCCCTTTGTCCTTGATATTGAAGGCCAGGGAGGTTTCACCGAAGACGCGGTTGATGATCGGCACATCGAACTTGAGCAGGGCCATCCCTGGAACGATCTCGGTGATGGGTTTGTCCACGACGGTCATGTCGCCCTTGTAGCCGCAGTCCTTGATGTATCTGAGGCCTTCCTCATAAAAGCCGTCATGTATGTAGAGGGGGATGCGGTTGTCGTATTTGACCGTGACCGGCAGGCCCCAGAAATGGTCCCAATGTTCGTGCGAGATGAACAGGGCTTCGATTTGTTGCTCTTCGAGCATTTTGTCGATGCCTTCACGCTTGAAGCTGTCCTCCATCCATTCATATGACCAGCCGGTGTCCAGCAGATACTTGTGAATGGAGCCGTCCAGGGACTCGACCTCGATGAGGCAGGAATATCCGCCAGGATTGTCCGGGTGCAGAGCCAGTTTTTTCTGGATTTCCCATGCCTTTTTCAGGTCGTGGGGGAGCAGCTCCTTGATGGAACCGATGCCTTCGTCATAGGAGCCTTTGGCCGATCCCTTGCCGTTGGCGAACGGCGCCCAGTTCAGGGTATATTGGTTCACCAGCAGGCCGCCGGCTTCGTGAATGTCGCCGATGAGGTGAGCGTTGTTGAACCAGCTTGTTTCGGAGATGTTGGTCACCCGGACGCTGCGGCAGGCCCCGAAATCCTGCATTTTTCTCTCGGTTTTGGGCAGGCGGCCGTAAGCTGAGGAAGTGTAGGAGTACATCCCCATGCCGGCAAATGCTCCTGCGACCAGGCCGGTTGCGGCGCCCTTCACGAAATCGCGTCTGCTTATGCTCTTGTTGTCTTTGCTCATTCTATTCTCCTTGCTCCTCACCTAGTTGATGATGGTGAAGTTGGCGCCGACCCAGGGAAGGGCGTTGATGATGACGACGTACAGCAGCACACCGGCGCACAGTCCGACGATCAGGCCCTTTGCGAGGCCCGGCGTCCACCTGACGTCGTGGGCCACGATCTCTTCCTTGACTTCCTCGAGTTCCGCCGCGGTTTTGGGCACGGCTTTCCAGCCCGGCCAACCGTCCATGAACCAGATGTTGATCAGGAAGATGTTGATCAACCAGATCATGGGAATCATGGGGAACTGTTGCGGATGGGAGAAGCCTTTCTGGGTTCCCAGGAACAGGTGGGAGGTCTTGTAGTAGATGATGTAGACCAAGGCCGCCAGGGCCGCGGTCAACAGCGTGCGGATGCAGACGTTGACGGGGCGGCTGAATTTGGTCGGCCAGTTGTTGCAGTAGAAGGTCAGGTACAGGGAAGGAACCAGCCAGAAAATCGCCATTTCGCCGACATGAAGCCAGCGCCAGTCCGGAGCCATCAGACGACGGGTGCCGCGAATGGTTTCACCCCAGACAAGATCCTGGGCATAGTACAGGAAAAAGCAAAGTGACACTGCAATGGCGATGATTCCGAAGAACGATGCGGTTCGACGCAGAGCATTGTTTTTGATCAGGTTGAACGGGTAGCGTTCCCATATGGTTTCGAAAAGCCAGACCACCACGGTGCAGCACATGATCCAGGCGATGTGGAAGTTGCCGGAAACCGTGTTGGCGAATTTTTCCCAGTAAGGCGGGCAGATGGCCGTGAATTTCTGCCACGGGTAAAAGAGAATGGCCATGTGCGAGTGCATGGTCAGGAAGTAGACGATCATGCTCATGAAAAAGGTGACTACGGCAATGGTGATGCCTCGGGCCGGTTGGTCCAGCTTCTGCCAGGGCGCATTTTCACAGGCCACCACCCAACTGGGGGAGAGCCAGGAAGCGATGGCCGCGAACATCATGATTGCCTCGGCCGCGTATTCGATGGAATAGAAGTCGGTGATTCCCATGGCCTCCAGCCTGCCCGGGTCGAAGTAGGCGATGCCGAAGTTCCCCAGGATTTCGATGAAGAATCCTTTGATAAGGATGATCATGGCGGCCACGCTGACCAGCGTGAGCACCGTCCCCTTTATCAAGGGGTGGGTGTTTCTCAGCCAGGACCGTTTGAACGGCCAGAAATCGAAGATGTAGGCGACCCAGATAAAAAGGATCAGGAGCCAGCGGCAGACCATGTATCCCACGTAGGGGGTATACATGCGCATCAGGCCGCGCGGGTCCTGGAAAATCCACCATGTCACGTAGAAGAACGCGAGAATGATGAACGTGTTGACCAGAGCGGGAATCGGCCCGCTCCATCGTTTGACCAGCTTTCTACTCTCAAGGTAGCTGACACTGCTGTTGTCCATGTTGCTCTCCTAACCGAGTCGGTTGGACAGGGGGGTGATCAGCCCCGGTATCCAATTCTGCTCATTTCAGTCTTGTTGAGGTTTCAGATTCCGAAATCAGGGTATCCAGTTGCCCGGGCGTGACAGTCGCCGGATCGATTCCCAGGGCCATGGCACGCAGAAAACGATCATTGTCCGCCGAGAGGGTATGTCGCTCTTCCGGTCGGAGTGAATCGCTTGATGTATCTGCCTGCGTTCGGTTCCTCAAAGGGATCAAGCGGCAAAAAAAATCTCTTCGGTTCATAGGGCACGGTGTGTTTCGCCCGCTTCGGAGGCGGGGACGTCTTCGGGCAGAACCAGGCGATGCAAAGCCCGCATGCACTCTTCGGCAAGGGCCGCAGCCGTGTCGGCCTGCCTGTTCTTCAAGGCGTTGAACAGTTCCACATGAAAGGCGAATAAAGAGTCTGCCTGAACTTCGGAAAGCCCGCCCGTTGTGTTCTCAAGGTTGCAGGAGGCCATGGCCAGCTCTTTCAGAAGCAGAATCAGGTAGTCGTTGGATGCGATTTCGGCCAACGTGCGGTAAAAGGCTATGTACCTCTCCCCGATAGTCGGGAGATCCGATTTGACGATGGCCTGCCCTATATTGGCCGTGGCCCTCTCCAGCTTGTCGATGTCCGCTGCCGACAGCCGGGGCGCCTGGGAACGGACCAATCCAGGGGCGATCATGCTGAGCGTCTCCACCAATTGCCGGAAGGCCCCGCAGCTTTTGCGGCTGCGCAGTATTTCCCAGTTGATGCGTCCTTCTTTGCTTTTCAGGTAGCAACCGCTTTTTTTCCGGATTTCCAGATATCCCATGGATTCGAGGTTGCAGAGCGCCTCTCGTACGGAGTTGCGGCTGGTGTGGAACATTTCCGCCAGCCTTCGTTCTCCGGGCAGCTTGTCTCCGATGGAAAAAGCACCGTCTTTGAGCATGGTCACCACTTTGCGGCAGAGAAGAGGCCGTTGTGTCGCTGTCGTCATGTTTGGTCCAACCAGTTTTGATTGTTTGCTTTTTTCTTATATATTCATCTCTGTCTTTAGGTCTGTGAAATGAGGGTTGGCAAGTGCAAAAGCAAAATATTGCACGAAACTGGTCCAACCAGAGTGGGGCGAGCAAGAGGTTTGTTTCTTGATATGTGTTGTTATCTATCTGGAGTAGCAGTAGAAAAAAGGATATGTGATTTTTTTGAAAGCAAGTGGTCCCGTCCGCAACACAGACGAGAGTGCATTGTGGGAAGAGGAAAAAAGCTGAAGTGGTTGGACCAGGATTACCGCTCTTTGCCCAGGCAGCGCTCCAGGTTGGCCAGGAATTCCTGATGCAGTTCCAGCAGAGGGGCTTCGGAATCCGGGTCGTAGCTGTCCGGTTGGGTCGAACAGAAAATCAGAACGTAGGTGAGTATTCCGTCGGTAAAAAACGGTTGGGCATAATACGAGCGGATTCCCCGGGGAATGAACAGGGCCCAGTCTATGGCCTTTATGCTTTTGGAGGTCTCCGCCACAACATGGTTGGGTTGTCCGAAGCGGACAATGCTTTCGGCTATGGAGCCCTCGTAGGGGTGCGCAAGGTCTTCGGGATCGTTTCCAAAGGAACTGCCCGCGCCGGTCACGGCAATGGCGTTTTTTTTGATGAAAATGCGAGATAGCAGCAACGACTTGGTGGGAGAGTTTTCCGGCAGAGCCCTGAGCATGGTTTTAAGGAGCGCCTTGACTGAAGAACAGCGCTTCAGAGATGAACTTGAGAACTTGTCGGACACGGCCTCGTTGCCTCTTACGGGAATGCCTCTACAGGCTGTGCAGTCGTTGCGGTGGGAGAGAGTGATCCACAGGAGGTGTTCCTCTTGGCGCGAAATGGCCTGGATACGGGCCGAACATTGGTGGCTTTCGCCCATGGCGTCGGTCACCCGCAGGTCGCCGTCCCAGTGGTCGGAAAAAATGAGTCCTTCGTAGATCTGATAGAGATCCGAGTCGGGGTTGTCGCGAAGCAGTTCCTGGAGGCTTACTGTCGTCAGCTTCTTTTCGTTGTAGCCCAGCAGCCGCCTGGCTGCGCTGTTGGCCATATACACGGAGCGATCCACGAAGCGCACCAACAGTACGGGGTCGTCCACCATATTGATTTTCGTCGAGAGCTTGGGACTGCCTGCGGAGTTCAGGATGCCCTCCGCGTGGGCTGTGACATCCATGAGCATCCCTATGGAACAGCTTGTGTGGACCGGGTCGGGCATGGACACCAGCTTGAACCATTTCACTTCCCCATTCTTCTCGCGCACCCGGAATGAGCAGGATGTGCTTTGGCGGTTGCGGATGAGTTGCTGGCTATGTTGAAAGAGTTCCCTGTCCTCGGGAACAATGATTTCCTTGGGGCGTTGAGGATTCTGCAAAATGGCGCGAACCTTCTCCCCTTCCGGAGAAGTCGCGTATTTGTTCAGGAAGGTGATTTCGTTGCCGACGATATCGATGCGCCAGACAATGCCGGGCAGCATTTCAAGGTAGCTGGAGAGCAGTTTCTCCTCCGGAAAGCTGTCCGGCTGTGAGACGGAATCCGACATGGGGTCCTTTGGGCTAATCTGTTTCTGATGACTCGACTGGCAGAGTCTTAACGTGTTTTGAGAACGGCTGGCAAATGGCAATCCATTGGCCCGACCAAAAGGGATGAGGGACTCGCAAGGCCGCCTGGGGAAAATGCGGCCGGGCGCTCTCGGGTTGCCCGGCCGCTGCGGTTAGTTCATTGAATTGATGATGTCGTGCAGCTTATTGAAGGCGTTTCCCAGCAAGTGCACGTCGTCTTTGGACCTGGTCATGACCTGAGTTGTTTCCTCGGCCATGGAACGGACCTCGCTCGCGGTCTTGGCAATCTGTTCGGTGGCCGCGGACTGCTGTTCCGTGGCTGTGGCTATGCCTGTGACCATGTTGCTGGTGACCTCGGCCAGTTCGGCGATCTCCCTGAAGGCGGTATCCGTCTTCTGGACATTTTCCACGCTGTTGGACACTTCTGCTTCCACTTTGGTTATGGATTTGAAGCATTGACGGGAATTGTTCTGGATTGCGGTGATGACGTTTTCCACCTCGCCGGTGGCATTGATGGTTTTTTCCGCCAGTTTGCGGACTTCGTCCGCCACCACGGAAAAACCGCGCCCTGCTTCGCCTGCCCGGGCCGCCTCAATTGCCGCGTTGAGGGCCAACAGATTGGTCTGGTCCGCAATGTCGTTGATGATTCCCATGACATCGCCAATGGCGTCCGCCTGTTCGCCCAGGGTCTTCAGGTCCTGCTGTGTTGAGGCCACATGCGCTTTGACGGAGTTGATGGAGGCAATGGTTGTCTGGGCCACAGCGACCCCGTTTGTAGCGAACTCCCTTGTCCCCTGAGCGTTTTCAGCCGTTTGAGATGCGTTTTTGGCGACTTCCTGGATGGTGGAGCTGAGTTCGTCGATGGCGGTCACGGTTTCCAGCAGGCAGCCTTCCTGTTCCGTGGTCATCCTGCTGGAATCGGAGACTCCCTCGGTCAGGGTGCGTACATGTTCCGCCGTTGTTACGGACAGTTTTTCCGCCTCTTCCGCAGCGTGTTCGATGCGTTCCTTCTGTGTTTCAATCGCCCTTTGCTGCGCCTTGATTTCGGTTACATCATTCCAAAAGGTGATGCCGCCCATGACTTTCCCTTGATTGTCATGGACAAGAACCACGTCAATGAGTAATTCAAAATGTTCGCCCTTCGGGTTGGTGTAGCTGAACGGCACCTTTTTCCTGGGTTTTCCGTCCTCAAGGACGTCTTCAAGGATGACATGACGGCTGCTGTCGTCAAAAAAGAACCTGGCCACGGGCCAGCCCTTGAAGTCCTCCGTGCTTCCAGTCCTTCCCGTGGTGCGGATCATGCTGTTGCTGCAGTTGATGACGCGCATGTCGGTGTCCACCACGGTAAACGGGTTCTGGATACCTGCCAGTATGCCCTTGAACAAGCCCATTTCCTTGTGCAGCTGGCCGATGATGCTCACGGTCATGTTTCTCAGACTTTCCGACAACATGCCTATTTCATCGGCACGTTTGATGGCGAGGGAGGCATTGAAGTCTCCCTTTTCAATGCTGCGGGCATAGGCCGCGACCTGTGAAAGAGGACGGGTGACCAGCCAGCGGGTCAGCCCGTAAAGGGCAAGGGCGAGTGCCAGGACCAATCCTGTTCCGGCCCAGAAGAGTTGGTTGATGAAGTCATTTGCTCCCGCTTCGATTTCGGCCCGAGGCTGCGCAGCCGTCAGGAACCATCCGTGCAAAATATTCCGGGCCGGAATGTCCACCTTCATGGAAAGGTAGCGGAAGTCCTCGCCGGTTCCGGCCGTGGAGAAGAATTCGGCGTTACCATCGGTCACTTTTTTCAAGTATTTTGCATGATCGCCGATGTCCTTGTTGAGGATCATGGCTGCGTCCTGATGAGCTATGAACATGTTGCGGTCATCGCTGAAAAAGACCTGCCCCTTTTTTCCGATGCGGCTTTTCTTGATGAACATGTCGGTGAAGTAGTCCATCTGGGGGGCAAGAACCACTGTGCCCACGTGTTTTCCCTCATTGTATACCGGTACGGCGATGACGAATATGGGGTTGCCGCGCAAAAGGCTCGGATAGACTTGGCTGATGAAGTATTTGTTGCCTTCGCGCGAGGCCTTGATGAAACTCATCTTTGTGCCGCACTTGCCGATGGTCTTGCCGCCCACGGTATCCACGAAGAATCCGCCGTCATTGACCTGTCGCGACTGGCCGTTCACGGTCACCTCTATGGATGCTCCATCGGGCCTGTGCAGGGTCAGGGGGATGTTCTCATAAAATCCGTACCTGTCGTGGATGCTTTGCAGAAAACGTTGCGCCTCGGTCACTGCGGCCGGGTTGTCGGGGGTGGTGCATGCTCTGACCACCACTTCGCTGCCGGCGATCAGCTTCGCCAAGTTGATCTGGCTGTGAATCCAGTCAGTGAGGGCGAGGGAGAGGGTTTTCAGGGTTGCCAGGTTTTCGGCCTTGGAGGTTCTCAGTTCTTCCCGGACCTGGTTCCGATGCAGGGAGAGGCCAAATCCGAAAGAGAGTAGAATAAGTATGACGAGTACACACCCGATATACCTGAAGGCCAGATGACGCGTGAAGAAATTGTTTGTCTGCATTTTTATCCTCTGATCCGTATAGTCATTTCGTTTGGCTTTGGCTGCATAGCACGATTCCGAGAACAGCCGAGCGTGATGCCGATGTGGCCCAACCACATTGATTGAATCATTCAATATGTCTGAATTAAGTGGTTGATGCGCAGCCTTCAGGTTTATTCCGATCAACTGATGCTGCCGGGTTTGTCTTTCAGGTCGGCGCTTGCGCCAGGACATTGATGAAAAAAAGGTGCGCCAAAATAATTCATGACGCCCGACAACGCAGGCGACGGTCCGCACACTTTACACATAGTGCGGCGGGTTGCTTCAAGGCCGTTTGGCGACGACTTAATCAAATTTAATCGGATGGTTGTTTTGCGTATGGCCGTGGCTGCTCAAGGTTTGAGGCCAGGTAGGGCTCGAAGCGGATGAGTGATATCCATTGCCTGAAGGCTCTGTTGGCAATATAAGTATGCTATGTCTGTAGAATATGTTTTTCTTGAGCAAGCGGGGTATCTGCTTGTCAAACCCAAAGGCGAGATACAGAGCCATGAGGAGATGACAGAGCATGCCCGTGTGGTCATCAATGAAGCAAAAGCTCGCACTCTGGAAAGGATTCTCATCAAAGGAGATGGGCTTGTCATTCGATTGACTGCATACGACACCGTAGCCTTCGCCAAAATGATGGAGCGGATGGGGCTGGCCTGGAAAGGGCTTCGTATCGCCACCATCAGTACCGCGCAAAACGAAGAGGCACGTGGTTTCATTGAGACGACACTTACCAATCGTGGTGTCGGCTACAAGACTTTCAGGAATGAGGAAGACGCCTTGGAATGGCTGGGGGTTCAGGACGCAATAGAGAGCTCACCCTGAACCTTGGTTGAGATATGTTTGCACCACTTCTTTTCCTGCCCTGTGATACCCCGTGGGACCCATTAAAGCCGGGTGCGCCCGTAGAATGATCATCGCGTGGCGTGGATTTTCCGCTTTCCGTGCCTCATCCTGCGGGGAGTGGCACTTCATTTCAATATCCGAATCTTCTGTCCAGAGGGTTTGTCAGTTTTTCCGGTTTATCCATCAACGCCTATAGGACCTGGAAGACTCTTTTCCCGCGCTTTATTTGTGGAATGGAAATAATATCAAAATATTGAATGTTGAGTCGGCTTTGGGACGGCCGTTTTCGTTGGAACGCCGGGGCAACTATTGTCGGGCTAGGGAGTTCGCTTGGTCAGCATCACGGAGGTTCATGAGTCAGGCCTGTGTTCAACCGGCTGAACCTTTTTTTCTCGGTATGGGCATGCTATGAGTTGCGTTCTTCAAAAAAAGGAAGAAGGCATGAAACTGTGGCTCATGATATCAGTCCTGGCTATGATTCCGGGGGGCGTGGCGTCGTCTGGGTATTCCATGGATGAAATAAAATTGGTCTCGCATTTTAATCCTTCGGACCAACGACTGTTTTATGCATATGGCGTTTTGGAAAAGGCCCTTGATGTGACTGTCGAATCCGATGGCCCTTATACGATATCGTATGCGGATAGAAAGATGCAACGGAATCGGGTGTTGGTCGAACTCGCCGAAGGTGTTGTCAATGTTCATCTCGCGGCCACGCGATTGGAGTGGGAGGAGGAAACGATTCCGGTCCGTATTCCAGTGCTGAAAGGTATTTTGGGGTATCGCTTATTGGTTGTTCGCCGGGATGATTTGGAAAGATTCAAAGATATACAGGATCTCGAAAGTTTGAAGTCCCTCAGGGCGGGGTCTGGTTTGCAGTGGACAACCACGACCGTTCTTCAGCAGTCAGGGTTCAACGTTGTTACTGGGAGAACCCGCCGGGGGCTTTACGGCATGCTGGATCGTGATCGATTCGACTACTTCCCCCGCGGCGTCAATGAAATATACGCTGAACTGGAAACAATGAAAAATGTGTATCCGGATATCCGTGTCGAACCCTCATTGGCGCTGTATTTCCCTACGCCAAGCTATTTTTTTGTTTCACCCCGCAATCCCGGCTTGGCGGATCGTATACGGCGAGGGCTGGAAATCCTCATTAAAAATGGAGAGTTTGATGCGATGTTTGATGCAGCGTATGGGGAAGCCATAGCACGGGCGAAGATCGGGAACCGAAAGGTTTTGATGATCGAGAACATGCTTCTCTCCCCAAAAACACCATTTGACCGGCAGGAGCTTTGGTACACACCAAGATGAGACTGTTGGTCGACCGGAGACTGTCTTCATCAATGATAAGGATCATAGAGCTTAACAAGCGTCATCTTTGTGTTTACAGTGATCCGATCATCGAGAATCCCCAGAGTGATCATTTTGAATGATAAGGAGAATGTCATGGACTTGCCTATCTTCCCCCGGCCGGGGGACAAAAATACCTGCAATCTTCGTGAGGCTGTTGCCAATCCGAATATTATCGTCGGTGATTATACGTATTATCATGATTTTGATGATCCGTTGAAATTTCAGGAAAAGAATGTGCTGTATCACTATCCGGTGAACAACGATAGATTGGTCATCGGTAAGTTCTGCTCCATAGCGCATGGAGCGAAGTTCCTTTTCAATGGGGGCAACCATAAGCAGGATTCTTGCGTCAACTATCCTTTCGCCATCTTCGGAGCCTTGTGGGAACATGACTTGGGCGTCACCGAGAGTTGGGACAACAAAGGTGACATTGTGGTCGGGAACGACGTGTGGATAGGGTTTGAAGCCCTGATCATGGCGGGAGTGACCATAGGCGACGGCGCGAGAATCGGTTCACGGTCCATCGTGACACGGGATGTCCCGCCTTATACCGTTGTGGGCGGGGCCCCTGCGAAGCCCATTAAGCAGCGCTTCTCGGATGAGGACGTTTTGTTCCTGGACGAAATTCAGTGGTGGAATTGGCCCGAGGAACGTATAAAGCGCAATCTCGGTCTCCTGATGGGCGATATTGCGGCATTGAAACAGGCCCTTGCCGATGAGCCTCTTTTCATGGAGAGGGCGGAAGAGTCTGTGAGTTGACGCGCCACGTCCGAATCTTCGTCCTGAAGATTCGGCAATTCCCTTCAGTTTCAGCGGTGGTTGTAAAGGCTCGGAAGGTTTTCCTCCCGAGCCTTTTCCGTGGAATATGTATTAGTGTTGCCAATCTGATCAAGGTGTTTGGGAGTCCTGCTGTGGCTTTTTAGCGGAGTCTTTGTTTCTTGTTATTGAAACGCAGGATAGACATGTTGATACGCCATCTCTGCGGCGACAACGATCAACAATATTCCCATGATGAAGTTGAGGTGTTTGAGATGGGAGGTGTTCTCGATGCGTTGCGTTATTGTTGAACCGAAAACCGCGTAGGTGAACGGCGCTCCAAAGGCGAGGATTCCAAGCCCCATCGACCAGATCGCAATCTTTGCTCCGTTGATCCCGGCAGCGGGGAATTGAACAGCCGCCACGGACACAAAAGCCAGAAAGGCTTTCGGATTGAGGAGCTGCATGAAAAATCCGCCTTTGAACTTGAGAGGAGAAGTGTTGCCATTGTCTTGCGCGGTACTGATTTCCGACGCGATGATCTTGTAGGCAAGGTAAATGATGAAACATACGCCTGCAGCAGCGATGAAGGGCATGATCCTGTCATTTATCAACGCACTGCCCGTATAGCCGATCAGGATAAAAGCGAAGCTCGTCGCAGATGCCACGCCCAGGCAGAATGGAGCGTGGTGGGTGAATCGGCGTTGCATTCCATTGTTGAGGCTGAGGATATTCACGGGACCGGGGGTATACATTATCCCGATACAGAAGAGTACTATGCCGAGCATATGGTCATCCTTTCAATAATTGGTGTTGATATTGTCTAGGCGTGATGCCGTATGATCGTTTGAAATGGCGGTTCATATGGCTGACATCAAAAAATCCGAACCGTTGCGCCACCTCGCTGGGAGGCTCGCCCGTCTTGAGTTCCAGCCGCGCCCTGTTGACTTTGTGATTGATGATGTATTGGTGCGGCGTCAGCCCGAATTGTCTGCGGAACAAACGGATGAAATGAAATTTGGAAATATTGGTCACCCGGCTGAGATCATTGATGGAGATATCCATTTCAATGTTGTCATGGATGTATTCACAGGCCTTGAGCAAGAGCGTGTCTTTATGGCCTCTCCATGCGCCCGGATGAAAAATTCCCAGTCTCTGAGTGAGTCGGGTTGCTATCTTGTACAGGCAGTGTTCGTACTCGAAGGCTGATTTGCCGTCGGCCTTGGTGACGAAATGGGACATTTCCAGAATCAGTGACCGGAGAACCCGGTCTTCAAAATGCATTTCCGGAATTCGGAAGTCCTTTTTGTCCATGGCGGCGGCACTTCCCAGCAGCGGTGAGAACTCGTCCGAATCAATGTAAAGAATCGTATATTTCAAGACCGTGTCTTTCCCTGGATTTCCATCGTGCACATCGCCGGGGTTGAGCAGGATGACGTTACCGGGAGAACTTTGGATTTTCTGGCCGTTGCAGACGAATTCCTGGACGCCCTCAAGCGTGACCCCCAGGGCGAAGTCGTCGTGTGCATGGTTGGAGTAGTAGAAATCCGACATGACTGCATTGAGGACGGTCAGTCCGGCGGCGTTCTCGGAATTCACGAATTGAAAATGATTTGAATGCGTCTTCATCATCGTTCAACCTCTGTTCTGTCGGTCAGCATAGTGAGGCTTGCGGAGAAAAACTTGGATAAAGTTGCTCGATTGGCCTTTGGGAGCAAAAAATTGGAGCATGAGTTTGAAGTGGACTTAGCCACCAGGATTGCTTCGTCAAGAGGACCGGCCCGGATATTTGCACTTTTCCATGGACGGTTGCCCGTTGCGCCAAATTTTCTTTTTGCCACAGAAGTTCTGCGTTTGTACCGATAATTGGTCGTTTCAGAAGGTAATGGGGCACTTCTTGAGCGGAATCCGAAAGCCTGCTGGCCGGCTTGGTCCGCCCGTCTGCGCCCAACGGTATGTCCCGGCGGGTCTCACCAAAGTATCTTTTATATTTATTTCAGCGGAGATGTTTTTCCCTCATGGGTGTGATACGGCAGGGGAGGGCCTTAATGCCCTGCTTTCATAGGATTGTGCCGAGCATTCGGTCATCGCCGGCTGCCCCGTGCCCGCGGGCTTGAAGAGAGGGGCTTTGAGCGCTCAATGGTCTGATTGGTGGGGAAATCATCACTGACTGTTGAATCAAAAGGTAGCCAAAGGAATGCAAAACAATACTGGAGGTGTTCACCAATGACTCACATCTCAAGTGACCCATCCTTTCTTTCCCTTTCTCTGGATCATTGTCCCATTGGGATCATGGTTGTTTCAAACAGGAACAACTCATTGGAATTCATCAATGAGAGGTGCCGTGAAATATTTCATTTGGATGCGACTTCGGTACAGACAAACGTATCTGATACGCTTTCCGGGCTGAACGGGTTGGACGTCAATGGCCATGCCGTCCCTCTTGAGGATTTCCCCATTATGAAAAGCCTCCGGGAAAAAGGTCGATCGACGCTGACTTTTTCCATCCTCCATAATGACATAAAGAAAATAATTTCGATGCGTTCCTCGTCGATTGTGACCGATGGCGTTTTACGTGGAGCGGTCTCGACGGTCGAGGACATCTCTGACGAATTCAAGATGCGAAACAACCTTGAGAGTGCGACGCTGCGTCTTGAAAATCTGTGGCGCATCACAAAAAAGAGCTCCATATCCATCAAGGAGATATGTGACGTCACCTTGGAGGCTATCGCAGAAATCACTCAAAGCAAATATGGTTTTTTTGGATTTTTGGATGATGCCGAAGAGAACATGATTATCCATTCCTGGACGGGCGAAACCATGAAGGGGTGCACCGTGGTCGACAAGCCTGTGGTTTTCCCTGTGGGGAAAGCCGGGCTGTGGGCGGAGGCGATACGGCACAGGCGTCCTCTGGTCGTGAATGATTTCTCAGCCTGTGAATTGCCCAGAAAAGGGTTCCCTGATGGCCATGTCAAACTGGAAAGCCTCATGGTTGTTCCCCATTTCATCGGTGAGAAAATCCACTCCGTCGCGGCGGTCGGCAATAAAGACTTCGGATATTCCCAGGATGACGTCGTCCGCATATCGGATTTTCTGAAAGACATTCAGGCCGTCATCAAGCAGGTTGAAGCGGAATCATTGCTGCGGCAGAGCGAGGAGAAATACCGGAACCTTGTTGAATTGATGAATGAAGGCGTTCTCGTTCTCAGCCGCGAAAACGACGTCATGTTTGTCAACCGCAAGATTTGCGAATTGCTTGAACGTGACATTCGGGAAATTGTTGATGGGAAATTCGTAGACTTCGTGCATGAAGACAGCAAAGACACCTTCATTCATCATCAGATCCTCAGAAAAGACGGTGCTTCCGAACCGTACGAAATGACTCTTACCAATAAAAGCGGCGACACCGTATCTGTTTTGTCATCCCCGACACCTCTTTTGAACGAAGATGGCGAGATTGTCGGCTCCTATGAGGTCGTCACCAATATTTCAAATATCAAGCGGATGGAAAGGCAGTTGCTTCAGTCCCAAAAAATGGAAACGATCGGCGTCTTGGCTGCCGGTATTGCCCATGAAATCAACACTCCTCTTCAATATATTATCGGGAACGCGGATTTCATAAAGGAATCCACCGACAAGCTCATTGGTCTCGGCGAATTCATCAAGAATGTGTTTGCGGAAGGAATTTCCCCTGATTCCATTGGAGCCGTCACGGAAATGCTTGAGGAGCTCGATCTCGATTTCATGGCTGAAGAGATTCCGGCAGCCATGGAAGAGTCCATTGGAGGATTGGGGCACATTTCCTCCATTGTTCAATCCGTCAAGGGATTCGCCCATCCCGGCCACGACGAAGCACAAGTCATCAATGTCAACGAAAGGATACGCGACACCATCAATATTTCCAGAAACGAATGGAAACACGCTGCCGAAGTCGTGACCTCTCTTGATGAAGAACTTCCCCAACTGTTCTATCCACCAGGCGATTTCGACCAGATAATGTTGAACCTGATCGTCAATGCCGCGCATGCCTCGCAGGAAGTATTCGGAGACACGAATACAAAGGGACTCATTACCATATCGACTCGTCGTGACAACAGTTCACTGCGCATTTCCATCACGGACAACGGCGTCGGCGTTTCCGATGCCATCAAGGATAAGATCTTCGATCCGTTCTTCACTACAAAAGAGGTCGGGAAAGGGACCGGGATAGGCCTGGCGATCGTCTTGCAGCTTGTCGAAAAACACGAAGGGAAGATCTGGCTTGAATCACGGAAAGGGGAAACGACATTCCATATCAAGACGCCGATCAGTTAACCGGACAAGTCGGTTGAGACTTGTATCGGGTGGTGCGGACCCATCGCCGGACCCTTGAGTCGTTTTTTCCGTGGGCCTGTCTTTGGGCGTTTGCCGAGCCGGTGTCAGGGGGCCTGATATTTGCTGATGATGGCCTGATAACTGCCGTCTTCCTTCATTGATTCCAGTGCGTTGTTGAATCTCTCCGCATCCATTGCGGAAGTTGTTCTTTTGGAAAAGACCATATACCCGTTCTTGCTGTCGAGGATTGCTATTCGGCCTTGTTCATCCCGGACATAGTCCGCCTTGCCGAGGGTTGCCGGTTGATTCAGGAAGTGCTGGGCGAGCGTTCTGTCCATCAGAAGCATATCAATGCGGTTGTCCAGAAGTTTTCGGAAGCCGAGATCGTTGGAAGCGGTGGATTCGACTTTTTTGAAATGGGCCCTGTCGATGAGTTTCAGAGCCTTGGGGCCGTACACGAATCCCCGTCCCACCCCCAGGACCAGGCCACGCAGTCCCTTGTAGCCGGGGCGGATCACTATATCCGCATCAGCCCGTCTGAGGGCCACCAGGTCAATGCTGAAAAGCGGGGTCGCCGGATAGTGGAACACTTTGGCTCGTTCCTCGGTATAGAGAGGATAGAAGAGTGCGTCGGCCAGACCGGTGCTCGCCATGTAGACCGCCCGCTTCCATGGCACCAGTTGGATGACGGCGTCGTAGCCGGCCCTGGCGAGGGCCTCCTTGGCCAAGTCGGCGGCCATGCCGGTGATGACGTCGTCTATGACCATGATCCTTGGGGGAGCAAGCATGGTGACGACGTGCAGTTTGTCTCCGGCCGCAACGTTTGTCGCCGGAAAAAGCAGGACGACCATGAGACAGAAGGAAAGCCTGAGCATAGTTTTTTATACGCAAGGCGGATAATTCTGTCTTCTGCTTTCTGCCTCTCTGGTGCGCGGAGTCGCCCGTGGGCATACGGCGGGAGATGTGTGCAAGGGGATGGGACCGGCCGCACTCGCGGCCGGTCTTTTCTTCAAAATGAATTTGGCGGTTAGTATTGAATGTAGGCAACGTGGGTCTGCAGGTATTCGTAGAGACCGTGCTTGCCGTCGGCGCCGCCGATGCCGGACTTCCGCCAACCAGCATGGAATCCTTGTATGGCTTCGAAATGCTCCCGGTTGACGTATGTTTCGCCGAATTCCAGCTCGTTGATGGCCCGCATCATTTTGGTGACGTTTTTGGTGAAGATGGAAGACGTCAGGCCGTATTCGCAGTCGTTGGCCAGATTCAGCGCCTCGTCGAAGCCCGAGACCTTGACCACCGGGAGAACCGGTCCGAAGATTTCCTTGCGGACGATTTCCATGTCCTGGGTGCAGTTGGCCAGGAGCGTGGGCTTGTAGAAGAACCCCGAGGGCTGGTCGTCGCCTCGGCCGCCGCCCACCAGCACTTCCGCTCCTTCGACCTTTGCCTTTTTCACCATTGCTTCGATCTTGAGCATTTGGGCTTCATTGATCTGGGAGGACATGTCCGGGGCCGGATCGGCAAAGGGATCGCCATAGGCCACAGCCGCCATGGCCTTGGTCAGTCGGGTCATGAATTCATCGTAGATGCTCTCCTCGACGTAGACGCGCTCGGCGCAGTTGCAGACTTGGCCGGAGAAGATGACCCTGGAGGCCACCACGGCTTTGACCGTGAGATCCAGGTCGCAGTCGTCGCAGACGATGACCGGGGCCTTGCCGCCCAGTTCAAGCGATGTCTTGGTGATGTTTTCCGCCGTGGCCGCAATGATGCGCTGGCCGGTTTCCACGCTGCCGGTCAGGGTGATGAGGCCGGCTTCCGGACTTTTGACCAGGGCGTCGCCCAGAGTGCTGCCTCCGCCGGACACGAAGTTGAGCACGCCCTTGGGCAGACCGATTCCGGCGATCAGCTTGGCGAATTCAAAGGTGGTGTTGGGGGTGTCGCTGCTGGGTTTCAGGATGATGGGGCAGCCCGTGAGGATGGACGGAGCCACTTTACGGGCCATGACGAAGAACGGGAAGTTCCACGGGCAGATGCCGACGACGATGCCTATGGGCTGGCGGTAGAGGAGGATGTTTTCGGTCGGTCTGTCGCTTTGGATCACTTCTCCTTCGTATTTGCGCGACCACCCCGCGTAGTAGTCGAAATATTCGGCCGTGGCGTCGATTTCCACCTGCGCCAGGGGCAGGACCTTGGCCTGTTCCTCGGCCAGTGTGCGGGCCAGCATTTCCCGGTTGCCTCGGATGACCTCGGCCATTTTCTTCAGGAAGACGGCGCGCTCTGCGCAGGGTTTGGCAGCCCACGCCTTGCGGGCGGAAGAGGCGGCCTCAAGGGCCAGGGCTGCATCCTCGACCCCGCCCTTGGGAGCCATGGCGACGACCTTTTCGGTGAAGGGATTGACGACCTCGAATTGCTCCCTGGAAGCCGCGTCGCGGAATTCGCCGTTGATGTACTGCTGATAGACCTTCATAAAACAACCTCCTGAGTTTGTAGTGTCCACTCGTATCACGTTGAGAAGTCGAAAGAGGCTTTCAGTGATTGCGAATAGGCCTGGTGTCCTGCAGTTGCAGGAAAGATATTCGCCAGATTGACAGATTATGTTGTTGGAGACAACCCGTCCGCATGAAAATTACATGTTTATTTGCTGCAGGGTTACGTGTGTTGCAGTCGATAGGTCTTATTCAAGAACATATTGCATACCAGGCTGTGTGATATTGCATGGGTATGAAATAAGAAGGGAGACGGCAATCGTAATCAGGTTGGCCGTCTGCTGTTCGCGGGCGCGGGAGGCGTTTCAAAAAGGCGTCAGGTCGTCAGGCTATCGCGAAGAATGTTCCGAGATCTGCCGCCCGAAGGGGATGCCGTATTTTTTTAACCGGCTGCGCAGGGTGCTCGGATTGATGTCGAGCAGCTCCGCCGCCCCGCCCTTTCCATGGATACGGCCGCCGGAAAGGTGGAGCGCTTCTTCCAGGTGGCTCCGGATGTGATCCTGCAGGGATGTCTTGCGTTGGAATGCCCCGTCCGCGGCATGGATCGAAACGGCCTGCGGAGTCGTCGGACTCGCGGTACGGAACTGCGGCGGGCGGGTCAGGTTCGGGGACAGGTCTATGTTCAAGGTTGTTCCCTTGCTCAGGGCCACTGAACGCTGAAGACAGTTCTCCAGCTCCCGGATATTGCCGGGCCAGTCGTGCCGGACCAGACGGTCCATGTCCGCGCCGTTGATGGAGGGCGCGCTCGATTGCCCCTGCTCCCGGGCGATGGTTTGCAGCAGGCTCCCGGCCAAAAGGGGAATATCTTTCCGCCGTTCCCGGAGTGGCGGAATTTCGATCCTGATGCAATTGAGGCGGTAAAAGAGATCGCGACGGAATCGGCCGTCCCGGCACATGCCGTCAAGGTCGCAGTTGGTGGCCGCCACCACTCGGAAATCGAGCGGGATGTCCCTGGCGTCCCCTATTCTGCGGATGATCTTGTTTTGCAGGACATGAAGCAATCTTGTCTGCATGGTCAGAGGTAATTCCCCGATCTCGTCAAGAAATATCGTCCCTCCGTCTGCCTGTTCGAAAAAGCCTTTGTGGTTTGCGACTGCTCCTGTGAAGGCGCCTTTGCGATGTCCGAAGAATTCCGATTCGATGAGCGATTCGGGAATGCTGCCGCAGTTGACATGTACGAAGGGTTTTCCGCTCCTTGGCGAAAGCGAGTGGACGTGCCGCGCGAGAACGTCCTTCCCCACGCCGGTTTCTCCGGTCAGGAGAATCGTGTTGCTGGTGGGGGCTGTTGCGTCCAGCATTTCGTATATCGGGCGCATGGCCGGGGAGGTGCAGACGACGTGCGGACAGTCCCTCGCCCCCGGCGGACACGGCTTTTCGGAGGGGGGCCAGACCTGCATCTTGGCCAAACGGTTCGCCAGGCTGAGGGCGATCGGTCCCCTGAGTTTCATCAACAGATCAAGCGTTGAATCGTTGAGATCCGGTCTGGCCGTGTGAAAGGCCAGCATACCGATGTGCTCGCCGTCCAGCCGGACTCGAAATTCGTAGAGGGTGTGGTGGGCCGGGATATGGGAGTTGAGGGTGACGGCCATGGCTGGAAAATCGTTGAGCCTGGCGATCATGTTCAGCTCGCGGCGTTCGTTGGAAAGAAGATAGTCGTGCAGTTCGTCTTTGGCGGGCTGGATGTGGTTGAGGTTCAGGCCCCGGGATTTGTCGGCGTAGGCCAGATTATATACTTTTTTCTCATCTTTCGCATGGTGCCCCACGAAAATGCCTTCAATGCCGGTATGAGAACCGAGCAGAAGCTGTACTTCGCTGATGGCCGCCTGCAAGTCCAGGGTCGAGCACACCCTGTCGACGAGGGTTTCAAATAATCTGCCGTTCATTCCCTATCAGTCCCTTGATAATTCGCCTAGCGCTAGCAGGTGGATGCGTACTCGTCAATCTTTTTGGCTGTGAGGGGGCGCAGTCGGTTGCGAAATGTGGCGGTGTAATTGCGACATTTCGCGGGTGATCATGGGTGGTTTGTTTTTTATTCTTTGATTCAAGATGATTACGTTTTGGAATGGGCGTTGCTAATTGGAATGGATTTACTGTTTCACGGGCTTTGCGTGCCCAAACATTCCACACCCGGAGGAGGGTTATGAGGAAAAAGACTGCACATAGTGACAAACCAAAAGGGCTTCATCGCCGCGACATGCTCAAAGCTGCGGGCATCGCGGCGGGATCGGTTCTGTTTTCGCAGATGACCGTCACCGAGAGTAAGGCGTCCACGCTGAAAAGCGATTACTGGGACCGGGAATTCGACGTGATCGTCGCCGGAAGCGGTTTCGCCGGTTGCGCGGCGGCCATCGCCGCCAGGCGGGAGGGGGCTTCCACCCTGGTCATCGAGAAGATGCCCGTGTTCGGCGGCAATTCCGCCATCAACGGCGGGGCCATGGCCGTGGCCGGTTCCCCGCTGCAGAAGGAAAAAGGCATCGAGGACAGCGTCGAATTGATGATGGCCGACATGCTCAAAGGCGGACGTGGCACAAACCACGTGGATCTGCTGCGCGTCGTTTGCGCGGGAACCGCGGAAGCCTTTGAGATGACCAAGGAGTTCGGTGTCAAATGGAAGGACGTCCTCCTGCAGTTCGGCGGGCATTCCGTACAGCGCACCTGCCAGACGGTCAACTTTACCGGCGGCGACATTACAATCCCTCTCATGGAAGGCGGCATCAAGCTTGGCGCCATCTATAAAAACCGCTGCAAGCTCGAAAAGATCCTCACGGATGATTCCGGGGTCATAACCGGCGTTCTTGTTCGTGAAAATTACGACTTCCCGAACGAAGAGTCCGGCGTGCTCCGCCGCTACAAGATCAACCGCGGCTTTGTGGCCTGTACCGGTGGTTTCGGCAACGATATCCCGTTCCGAATGATGCAGAACCCCACCCTCGACGACACCGTGGGATGCACCAACCACTCGGGCGCCACCTCGGAGTCGTTCCACGCCCTGCTGGCGGTCAACGCCGCTCCGGTGAACACCGCCTCCTTTCAGCTCGGTCCCTGGGCCTCCCCGGACGAAAGCGGTTTCGGCTATGCGCCGCAGTTCAACCAGCAGGCCGCCTTTCCGTACGGCATCATGGTGGACATTCGCGACGGCAAGCGGTTCGTCAATGAAAACGCGGACCGCAAGACCCGGGCCGACGCTCAGCTCAAACACTGCAAGGACGAAACCGGCAAGATTTACTATCCCGTTGCGTTCTGTTCCGAGCCGGGAACCGTGAAATCCCCGACAGTCAAGTACGCCCTCAAGGAAGGGGTCGCCTGGAAGTTCGACTCCCTGGAAGAGCTGGCCGCGCACTTCGGTATTCCGCTCGAACCGCTCAAGGCTCAAGTCAAGCGCTTCAAGTCCTTCGTGGCCAAGGGCAAGGACGAGGAGTTCGGCAAGCCCATTTTCGACTTCGACCGCTCCATGTACCTCGACAAACCACCTTACTACGCCATGCGCGCCTGGCCCAAGGTCCATTTCTGTCAGGGCGGCGTCAACATCAACACCAAGGCGGAAGTCATCCACATGCAGAGCAGGCAAGCGATTCCAAAACTGTTTGCGGCCGGAGAAATCACCGGCGGCACCCACGGCGAAAGCCGCCTGGGCAGCTGTGCCATTGCGGAGACGCTGGTCATGGGAACCATTGCAGGTAAAAACGCGGCCTTGAACAAGGCCCGGAGCAGGAAAGGGGAGTAGGAGAGATGAAACGATTGACCATTCTTGCCGCCGTCATGGTCTTGTGCGTCGGTGCTTGGGGCGTCTTCGCCAGCGGCGGCGATTCCCAGACGCCTTCTTCTCAGGTGGGCCCCGACGGGAAAAAGCTGGACGAGGTGGGGTACAATCCCTCGGCAGCCGCCCAATTGGCCGAATCGACCCGCATCATGCTGGGGGAACGCACCCTCAAGGACTATCACAAGAAAATTCATCAGAACGGGAACAACTGCCAGTTGTGCCATTCCGGGGAGGCTCCCACTGCTCCGCCGGACGACGCCAACTGCATTCGTTGTCACGGCACTCCGCAGCAGATGGCGAAAGTGACCGCCAAGCTGGAGCGCAACCCGCACAATGCCCCGCATTACGGAACCTATGTGCCGTGCACGACCTGCCACAAAGAGCACCAACCCTCCAAAGTGTTGTGCGCCGATTGTCATAGCTTCACTTTTGAGAACTTCAAAAAGTAGGTTGTGGAACAAAGGAATTCCGCACTGGAGGCAATTGTGAAAATATACCGTCAATGTTTATTAGTAGTTACGGCGTTCCTGCTGTGTGTGGCATTGCTGCCCGCAGCATGGGCGGCCACGGGAGGCGGCAATGTCGAGACGCCCCATGCGTCCGCCGCGCCGGTGTTTCCCGAAGGCGTGCGAAAGGACACCTGCCTCGGATGCCATTCCAAGGCGGACCTCAGGCCCGTTACCGAACGCGGTTCCGGCCTGAAGATTCATGTCCCGGAGAAGGCGTTCGGCCGCAGCGTGCACGGCAAGATGGGTTGCGTGGTCTGCCACGCCCCCAAGGCCAAGGCCGGGGACTTCAAGGACATCCCGCACAGGCTGGACCGCGGCGCCCTGCCGTCCTGCATGAACTGCCACGACAAGACCTTCGACCATATCCGCCGGCAGCTTGGCAAAAGCAGGCACTTCGAAAAGCTGGGGGCCAAGGTCACCTGCACGGACTGCCATGATCCCCATACGCAGCAGCGCGTGACGGCCCTGGATTCCTACGCGGGCTCGGTGGAGGACAGCAACAAGGCCTGCGTGGACTGCCATACCAGCGCCATCCGGTACAAGGAGTTGACCGGCCGCGCCGTGTATACGCAGAACCTCTCCCACGAGTTCCTGCCGTATCGCGACCGTCACTTCGCCGGCGTCCGTTGCGTGGAGTGCCACACCCCGGTGGGAGGCGGTGAGAGCCGTGTGCACCAGATTCTGCCCAAGGAAAAGGCGTTGCGTGACTGCAAGGCCTGCCACACGGAAAAGGATTCCTTCTTCGTCAAGCGGGTCGCCCACTATACGGACGTTCAGCAGGGCGGCGGCGCGTATGTCGGCAAAGGCTTCTTCGACGACGCCGAATTGATTGTCAAGATGCGCAAGGCCGACATCACCCTCGACGGCAACGGTCCTATCGTCACCCGGATCGTGCCCGAAGAAGAGGTTGTTCTCGCGTTCGGTAGCGCATATGTGCCCGGCCTGGGACAGACCGCCGCTCTGGACGGCAAGGCCAACCTCTTCCTGATCTGCGTGTTGGCCGCACTTTTGGTTCATGGGCTCCTGCGGGTGGTTCTCGGCGGCCGCGCCGATGGCGATAAGGATATGCCCGGCGAAATGGTCTACCCCCTGACCGTGCGCGTCCTGCACTGGGTCAATGCCGTGCTCTTCCTGGTCCTGCTGGCGACCGGACTGAGCATCCACTATTCCGGAGCGGCCTTGAGCCTGCCAATGGAGTTCAGCGTCGAGGTGCATGATGCGGCGGGCGTCCTGCTGGTGGCCCACTTTGCGGCTTTCCTGCTGTACAGCCTGCTGACCGGCGAAATCCGTCAGTATGTTCCGTTCCGGAGAGGCATGATGCAACGCTTCGGACAGCAGGTGGGCTACTACCTGGCGGGCATTTTCTCCGGTGCCGGGAAACCGCATCACGTCACCGCCGGAGAACGAATGAACCCCGTACAGCAGTTGACCTATCTGCTGGTCTACTGCCTGGGCATGTTCGTGCTGCTCGGCTCGGGGCTGCTCCTGCTGATTCCGGAGCTGGCCGCAAAGGTGACGCCGGGCGCATCCGCCCGCACCCTGGCCACGGCCCACTTCGTCCTGGCCATGGGATATCTGGCCTTCCTCATGCTGCACGTGTACATGACGACGACCGGCAAACGCGTCTTCTCCCTGATCAAGGGGATGATCACCGGACGTCATTACGAATAACAACCCGCGACAGCGGCCCCCATCCGAACGGGTGGGGGCCGCAATTCCGACCGCCTGCCCGCCGGTGTTGCCGTTCATGCGGCCGGGCGATTTTGACTTTGAGCCCGCCTTGGGGAATTATCGTCCAGGACGACAAACCCCTTTTTGAATTTCTTCAACAACCATCATGACCGGGCGACGGTTTTCGATTTCCTGTCCCGGTGCATTCTTTCTTCCAACCAGAACGGGAGTGAAAAATGAGCTTCAAGATAGCGGCTTTCATAGCCTTTGGGATATTGTTTCTGTTCTCGACATCAAAATCGAGTTTGGCCGGGGACGAAAACCTGCCCGGGTATGCCGAAGGGACCCAAGTCATGCACCCGGAAGTGACCCGCAGTCAGATCGACGCCATCGACGGCGTGGTCTATTCCCAGATATTCCGGACAACCGGGGTGAGCCAGCTGAAGATGTCGTTATTGGTCCCTCGCACCAGGGAGCTCAAGCCCGCCGTAGTTTACTTCCCGGGCGGAGGATTCATCGCCGCCGACAACGGTAAATACTGCGAGTTGCGCATGGCGCTGGCCGAGGCAGGATTCGTGGTCGCCTCCGCCGAATACCGCACGGTGCCGGACACGTTCCCCGCCCTGGTGGAGGACGGCAAATCAGCCGTGCGCTACCTGCGGGAGCATGCCGAGGACCTGGGCATAGACCCGAAACGGATCGGCGTTCTCGGTAATTCCGCAGGTGGGTATCTCGCCCAGATGGTGGGGACCACCAACGGCGACAAGACCTTCGAAACGGGACAGTTTCTGGACAAGTCCTCGGATGTACAGGCTGTGGCCACCATTTATGGCATTTCCAACCTGATGACCATAGGCGAAGGATTTTCGGAGAAGAGCCGGAAGGTGCATGCGTCGCCTGCGGCCACGGAAGCCCTGCTGCTGCATGGCCCGGCATTCAGATCCTTTGCCGGGGCCTCCATCATGAGTGATCCGGAAAAGGCCCTGGCAGCCAGTCCCATGGGGCATGTGAAAGGCGGCAAGCCGCCTTTCCTGATCATGCACGGCAGCGGGGACACCCTGGTGTCCCCGAAGCAGAGCGAGCAGCTCTATCTGGCGCTCAGAAAGGGGGGCAACCAGGCCGACTACGTGCTGCTCAAGGGAGCTCAGCACGGTGCTCCCGCCTGGTTCCAGAAGCCCGTCATCGACAGGGTGGTTTCCTGGTTCAGGGAGAATCTCGGGGAGCCTGTCAAGGGAAAGGCCGGGGCAGTCAACGCCAACGCCGACCTGTAGTTGTTCCCGATATCATTCGAAAGTGCGGAACACGGTTCGATTGCGGACCGTGTGCCGTACTGTGTAATCGTTTCGGACTTGAAGCCTGTGCTGATGGGGCGGGTTTTGTCCGGCACGATAAATGGCCGTATGGAGGAATGAGGATGATTGACATTGAGATGGAAAATCAATATCAGCATGTCGTGCCGCGGTGAATAAGGAAGCGGACGTGGGGCAAACCATTTTCAGTTTTGAGAGATCCTGTGCCGACAACCGCAACCATTGACAACAAACCATGCTCACCAGATCCACAGAGCATATTTTTTTTTAATATTTATTGAAATTGAGAATCAATATTTCAAAAAGTGATCGAAGAATTTTATGAGACCGAAAAATATAGCCAGTGCATTGAAATCTCTTATTCCCGCAGGTCAGCCTGTCTTTGTCTGGGGGCCCCCGGGTGTGGGCAAAAGCCAGGTGGTGACCCAGGTCGCTGAAGACATGGGCGTGGAATTGGTGGATATCCGGGCCGTACTTCTGGACCCGGTGGACCTGCGCGGCCTGCCGACCATCGGCGAGGACAAGACGGCTCGTTGGATTCCGCCGTCCTTTCTCCCCGAAGCCGGCCGGGGCGTTTTGTTCCTGGATGAGCTTAATGCCGCTCCGCCTCTGGTGCAGGCGGCCTGCTACCAACTGGTGCTGGACCGCAAGGTGGGGGAATACGAATTGCCAGAGGGCTGGTCCGTGGTGGCCGCAGGAAACCGCGAGACCGACCGCGCAGTGACTCATCGTATGCCTTCCGCCCTGGCCAACCGTTTCGTGCATCTCGACTTCGAGGTCCATACGGAAGACTGGTTGGAGTGGGCCGGACATCAGGCGTTTCCCAATGAACTGACCGCATTCATCCGTTTTCGCCCGAACCTTCTGCATAACTTCGACCCCCAGGGCAGCGAAAAGGCTTTCCCGTCACCGCGTTCCTGGGAGTTCGTGGGCCGTATGCTTTCCTGTTCCCCGCCACCGGACATTGAGTATGACCTGGTGAAAGGGGCCGTGGGCGAGGGAGCGGCTGCGGAATTCTCCGGTTTCTGCAAGGTATTCCGCGAACTGCCCGACCCGGACCGGATTCTGGCCGCCCCCCTGACTTCCGTGGTGCCTGAGGACCCCGCCACCATCTACGCCCTGTGTGAGGTACTGGCCCGGAAGGCGGCCGAAAATACGGCCGAGAGCATCATAACTTATGCCTCGCGTCTGCCGTCGGAGTTCGGCGTACTGTTGGTGCGCGACTCCATTCGCGCGGATCGCGTCATAGTGAATTCTCCGGCCTTTTCCCGTTGGGCCGCCGACAATTCGGCGGTGCTTTTTTAAGCCATGACCGATTCCGCCCGCCGCAAGCTGCTCAAGGCGCGTGTCTCGCTGCTGTTGGACCAGCCGTTCTTCGGTTCCCTGTGTTTGCGCATGGAACCGCGTGTGGACAGCACTTGCCGGACCGCCTGGACCAACGGCCGTGTGCTCGGGTTCAATCCTCATTATGTGGCCGGTCTTTCGGACGAGGCGGCCATGGGGCTCCTGGCCCATACGGTCATGCATCCGGCCTGCCAGCATCACAAGAGACGCAGGGGGCGGGATCATGATTTGTGGAACATGGCCTGCGACCATGCCATTAACTGGATTCTCATGGAAGCCGGGCTCACTTTGCCGCCGGGGTATCTGGACGACTCCGCTTACCATGGCCTGACCGCCGACGAGATCTACTCCGAATTGGCCTTACTGCAGGGGGGGGACGGCATGATCAGCGAAGGCGGCGACGGGCCGGACAAGGGGGAGGTGGACCCGCAGGGTCTCAAGGGCAAGGAAGGCGAAACCGGTCGGGAAGATCCGGACGGGAAAGAACAGAAAGCCGAGGGTGCGGACGGTGATGCTCAGGCCCCGGGCGAGGAACCGGACAGCGGCGACGACGCCCTGGACGATGTGTCACAGGAAGATGAACAGGGGAGCGGAGATCCGGGAGGCAGTGGGGAGGTGCGTGACGGGGACGGAGACAATGGCGGCAGCCCCGAGGGCAGCGACGAGACCGACGAACAGTGGCTTATCGCCCTGGCCCAGGCCGTCAACCAGACCCGTGACATGGGCGATCTGCCCGGCGGGCTGGAGCGGCTGGTGGAGCGGTTGCTCCAACCCCGGTTGGACTGGCGCGAACTGTTGGAGCGTTTCATCAATACACATGCCCGCAACGACTACGCCTGGATTCCGCCAAACCGGCGGTACGTGCACATGAATATTTTGCTTCCGAGTCTTGCGCAACGCGAGCTGCCCGAGGTTGTCATCGCCGTGGACACCTCGGGCAGCATCGCCCCCGGGGAGCTGGAACAATTTTCCGCGGAACTCTCCTCGGTGCTGGAATATTTCGATACCACGGTGAGGGTCCTTTGGTGCGACCGCGAGGTTGCGGGCGAGCAGGTTTTTCGTCGTGATGAGCTTCCCCTGCTGCTTGAACCCTCGGGCGGCGGAGGCACGGACTTCAGGCCCGTGTTCCGGTGGGTGAGTGAGCACGGCTGCACACCGTCCTGTCTCGTGTATCTCAGCGACCTGGAGTGCCGCAGCTACCCGGAGCAGGAGCCCGGGTACCCTGTGCTCTGGGCGCGAATCGGCGGGGCGGGCGGTGCGCCGCCCTTCGGCGACGTCATCGATATTCCGCAAGGAGGTGTGGGATGATCATCGAATGGAAAGTGACCAAGAAGCGGGGCAATCATCGCCCCCTGCTCAGCTACACCATACGGCTTGAGGATTTCGAGCGGGATCTGGCCGTACCCCAGGTGGTCATGGAGAGTTGTATCGAGCGTCCTGCCGACGGTTGGCGCTCCTACTGCTATCCGAATCAGGCCGAACGCAGGGGCGGCTCAGGGGAAAATTACCGGCTGCTGACACCGGATCACAAGCTGGGGGAGATTTGCGACACGCTTCGCCTGTCCTGGCGGGAAAGCGGCGAATACCCCGAGATCGAGGAGTCCTTTGTCCGACTGCGCAAACAGTTCGAGTTGGTGCTGAAAAGCGCCTACGACAGTCGACCCGTCGAGTGCGAAGGGCGGATGGAGCTTTCCGAGGAAGCCAGAAAATATATTGCCGGGGGTGTGGCCGCCCAACGCTTTCTGCAGGCGGTCGGCTTCTAGCGGAGAATTTTTCAAGAGAAAGGAAGGAAGTATGAAACAGGCGCATGAAGTGTTCATGGATTACCTGCGCGACAATGGTTTGAGCATGACCCCTCAGCGGGCCATGATCGTGGACGCCTTTTTGAGTGAGGAAGGGCATTTCACTTCCGAGGAGCTGTTTACCAAGGTCAGGCAGCGCGACCCGGCCATCGGTCTGGCCACGGTTTATCGGACTCTCAAGTTGCTCACGGACTCCGGGCTGGCCGATGCGTTCGATCCGGGGGACGGGGTGTCGCTTTATGAGCACAACTACGGGCACGAGCACCATGACCACCTCATCTGCATCGTCTGCAACCGCAAAGTGGAAATCATGGACGCCGAGATTGAGGAGCGCCAGAGGCAACTGGCCCGGGAAAACGGTTTTGAACTTCAGAACCACCGCATGCTGCTGTACGGAATTTGCCCGGAGTGCGACGAAAAGGGGGGACACTGAGCCGGACCAGGCGCCCGACACGGCACTTTTTTGGGGCGCGGTCGGAAAACAGGCGTTTCCGTCCCTTTGCGCCGCTCACGAGATGAAATGAGAAGCCGCCCTGTTTGCAGGACGGCTTCTCATTGTTTTTTTTTGAAAGGGAAGCCGTTTCTCAAAAGGGGCTTTCCTGTTTTTTTTTAATGTGAATCCACCTTGGGTTTGCGGCGTTCGTTGGGAATCTCGAAGACCAGCGTTGTGGTCAGCTTCTGAGTGAGGTATTCCCGCTTCTTGTTTTCGGGCGCATCGGTCTTGATGTAGAAACGCACATACCAGCGCCCCGTGGTGGGCAGTTTGAAGCGGATCACGCCGTCCTTCACCCTGGTCTTCTGAAGAAACATGTCTTCGGCCTGGGTTGAGTAGCCCATATAAGTGGCGTCCCAATCCCCTTCGCCGTTGTACGGCCTGCCGTAGCGGTAAACCTTGAATTCCGCCATGTCTCCCCGCTTCCATGTGGCGGGGTCCAGCGCGGGCGTCAACTCCAGGGGCAGGCCCAGAACCCCCGGGAATTTTTCGGACGGTTTTTCGCAGGTTACGTAGGTCTTGGTCCATTGCCTGCTGAAGACGCTCATCTCGATTTTGGAAGCCTTGTCGGCCACGGCGGAAAGGGGCTTGATGGAGTGGCGCGGCCGCCCTTTCTTGTCCACCCACTTGGTGAAGTGCCCCGGCGTGGTTTCGGCCATGAGGGCATAGGTGCCCGGCATGTCGTATTCCACCAGATAGGAGTGCAGGGACTTTTCATCGCGCAACGGGATCTCGGTTATGCGGCCGTCGGGCTGGCGCACCTGGATGTTCATGAGCTTTTGCCTGCGGATGGCGTCGTCCACCGGGATGTGGTGGCCGTAGCAGAAAAAGAGGGGAGAGGCCTTGCCCTCGGAAACGTGATATCGCGCGGCCTGTATATACAGGGAATGGGCGCTAGCCTGTGCGGCGAGGCACAGGGACAAAAGCATGCCGAGCAAAAGCGGCATGCTTTTTTTCATGGTGGGTGCGATCGTCAAAGTGTTCTCCTTTTCAGTTTTCGTGTTTGGTCAGACATTCGTGACACAGGCCGTGAATGGTCACGTGGCAATGGAGCATGCGGAAGCCCGCCTGGCGGGCCGCCTCGGCATGCATGCATTCCAGGTAAGGGTTGGCGATTGGCACTTTTCTGCCGCAGACTTCGCAGACGAGATGGCTGGTCTGTCCGTCGGCGGGCTCGTAGCGCGTGGTTCCGTCGCCATAGTGCGAGCAGCGGGCCAAGCCCGACTGCAGGAGATGCTTCACGGTACGATAGACCGTGGACAGGCTGATTCCGTCGTCCAGTTCGGCCACTTCCTTGAACAGCTCATCGGCCGTGACCCGGCACCCCCGGCTGACAAAGACGTCCAGAATGAGCCTGCGCTGGCTGGTAAGTTTCAGCCGGTTCGCTTTCAGGTATTCCTGGAAGGTTCTGGTGGTTTCGTTCATGTGCATTCCCTGTGGTGCCGTTTCCGGCTCTTTGAGAGTCTTTTTCATCCATTGGCGTAAAAAAGGGCGCGGCTTTGCTCTATTGATTTTGTTGGATTTTGAATGTCATTCTCAGCTAAGAAGGGTATTTGCCTCTATTTTCTTCGCTAATTGCAAATGGTTTTCATGAACCGTTTTTCTTTGACACTCTCTGCGCTCACGCCTATTTATGATAGCGAAATTCATTATCAAGATATGGGTTGGATGACAAGTTCCGGAGGGAAAAAGAGTGAACTCAGCAAAAAAGTTGAACACCGTTGCTGCCGGCGAGACCGCATTCATCATCGCCGTTGCCGCCGGTCGCAAGGCAAAGGACCGGCTCGAGTCCATGGGACTCATCCCCGGCGCCGAAGTGGATGTGCTTAACAACGGCGGCGGTCCCATGATCATTTCCATAGGAGAGGGACGGATCATGGTGGAACGCGGTATTGCCGACAAGGTTTTGGTCGCCTAGAGGCAATCCTGCAACATATTCATATCCCGGGGAGGGGGGCCGGCATGCTGGATGCCTTCTCCGCTTCGGGACTGCAAAGGAAGAACAGATGACTCTTGACGAAATCACACCCGGCGTTTCCTGCATCATGACGGGCCTCACCGCCGAGGGGGCGTTGGGGCAGCGGCTCATGGATCTGGGCTTCTGTCCGGGGGCCGAAATTCGTATCGTGCGCAATGCTCCGTTGGTGGACCCCGTGGAGTTGGAGCTGGACGGCTATCATGTCAGCATACGCCACGAGGAAGCCCGCCACGTGGAGGTGGAGTAGATGGGAAGTGCAAACCTTCTGGTGGCCCTGGCCGGGCAGCCCAACTGCGGCAAGTCCACGGTCTTCAACATGCTTACCGGAGCGCGCCAGCATGTGGCCAACTACCCCGGCGTTACCGTGGAAAAGAAGACGGGACATTTTAAATTGGACGAAACGCGCGTGGAGTTGGTGGACCTGCCGGGCACCTACAGCTTGACGTCCTACTCCCTGGAAGAGCGGGTCGCCCGCGATTTCATCCTGCGCGACAAGCCGGGCGTGATCGTCGACGTGGTGGACGCCTCCAACCTGAAGCGCAATCTCTATCTGACCCTGCAACTGCTGGAGATGGAGGTGCCGACCATCATCGACCTGAACATGATGGACGTGGCTGAGCGGCGAGGCATCCGGGTGGACTACGCCGGATTGGCCGAATATCTCGGCGTGCCCGTGGTTCCCACCACCGGCAAGAAGGGCGTGGGTGGTGACGACGTGAAAAAGGCTGTGGCCGAGACGGGTCGTCTTGCCGAGTACCGCGCTTTTTCCATCGACTATGGTGCGCTTGAGCCGCACATTGAAAAGATCGCCGATCTGGTCGCCGAAGAGCATCGCATGGCGGCGGCCTATCCGGCCCGCTGGCTGGCGGTGAAGCTGCTTGAAAACGACGCCGAGGCCCGGGAACTGGTCAAGGAATACCATCCCGAATCCGCAGCCCTGTTCAAGGAGGTGGAGCGGCGGCGTGTCGAGTTTCGCGAATCCGCCGGCATCCCGGCCGAACGGCACGTTGCATTTTCCCGGCATCGGTCCTGCGCCGAAATCGCCAAACGTTTCGTCAGGGTGCCGACGGAAAGGCGCAGAAATCTATCCGATCTGGCCGACAGGTACGTCTGCAATCGTTTTCTCGGGCCCGTCATCCTCGTGGCCATCCTGCTCGTGCTCTATGAAGTATCGATCGTCTTCGGCGGATGGGTGGCCCTGAAGGCCTGGCCGCTCTGGGGAGGCATAGAATCGTTCGCGGCCGATATCCTACCGAGGGCGGACTTCCTGGGCGACCCACTGCTGAGGTCCCTGGGCGTCTGGGTCGTCAAGAGTGCCACGGCCATCCTCAACTATCTGCCTATTTTCTTTCTGCTCTTTGCTCTCATCGCCATTCTTGAAGACAGCGGCTACATGCCGCGCATGGCCTTCATCCTCGATAGGTTGTTCCGGCGGTTCGGGCTGCACGGTCAGTCCACGCTGCCGCTCATTCTGGGCGGAGTTTATGTTGGTGGTTGCGCCATTCCCGGCGTCATGGCCACCAAGGCCATTCCGGACGAGCGGGCACGCCTCGCCACCATACTCATCGTGCCCATGATGAATTGCCTGGCCAAGGTCCCCCTGTACCTGATCCTCATCGGGGCCTATTTTGCGGATCAGGCAGGCCTGGCCATGTTCTTCATAGCCACGGTGACCCTGTTCATAGCTTTGCCCATCGCCAAGCTCTTGTCCCTGACCGTGCTCAGCAAGCGGGAAAGCGCTCCGTTCATCATGGAGATGCCGCCGTATCACCTGCCCACGATGGGTGGAGTGCTTCGTCGGGCCTTCGAGCGCATCTGGCTCTTCGTCAAGAAGATCGTCACCGTTGTGGTGGCCGTGGCTGTGGTCATCTTCGTGCTCATCAACTTCCCGGGCCTGAGCAAGGAACGCATGGACTACTACGAATCCAAACGTCATGCGGCCGTGACCAGGTTCATGAAGGCGGTGGACAAGACTTCCTACAAGGGGACTCTCGTCGCGGCCGACGTGACGAATTTGATTCTTTTTGAAGAGGACCTCAAAAACGCCAAGCGGGGCGTCACGGACAAGGCCGCCGCCGCCGAAATCAACAAGCGGTTCGAGGCGGACAATCCTGTCTTTTACTCCGTGGTCAAACGCAAGGGAAAAGACGGCAAGAAGCTGAACAAGGCCCTCAAGAAAGTGGTCAAGGTGCGCAAGAAGCTGCGCCGCGAAATTCGCGCCGAGCGGTTCGAATCCAGCTTTCTGGGTGTGCTCGGCCATGCCCTGGAGCCGGTGACCCGGTATGCCGGTTTCAACTGGCGCATCAACATCGCGCTTCTGTCCGCCTTCGCGGCCAAGGAAAACAGCGCGGCCACCCTCGGGTCCATCTACGGTATCGACGGCAGCGACCAGTCGGTTCAGGAAAGCATGAAGGCGGGCGAAACCGGCTTCACGGCCCTGCACGCTTTGGCGCTGATGCTGTTCATGGCCCTGTACCCGCCCTGCGTGCCAACTTCCATCATGGTGCGCATGCAGTCCAATTCCACCAAGTGGATGCTGTTCTCCATCCTGTATCAGACTGCCTTGGGTCTTGCTCTCGCCACCTTGGTGTTTACGGGCGGCGTCTTGCTGGGGCTGACCGGATTCCAGGCCATGTGGGCCTTCTACGGGCTGTGCGTGGCGGCGACCGTCGTCATGGCGCTTGTCCCCCACAGGGAGCGGCAGGAGACAGTAGTCAGCTCATCCAATACTAAAAATTGTTTCGAAGGAGGAACGAATTAAATGAAGAAATTGATGACTTTGACCCTGGTGCTGGCCCTGTCGGCCTTTGCGGCCACCGCTTTTGCCCACAGTCCCCTGTGCGACTGCTTTGACAACGGCGACGGAACCGTGACCTGCGAAGGCGGATTTTCCGACGGCTCTTCCGCTTCGGGCGTGAAGATGTACGTCAAGGACGGAGCCGGCAAGGTGCTCCAGGAAGGCAAGATGAACGCGGACAGCGAGTTTTCCTTCAAAAAGCCTGAAGGCGGCTACATGGTTCTCTTTGACGGCGGCGAAGGCCATACCGTGGAAGTGAACGGCGCTGACATCGTCGAATAAACACGTGCAGACCTCTGTCATCGGGGAGTCGGGCGGGCCGGCTCCCCATTAAAAACACTGACAGATGAGATTAATAGTCAACCTCATTTTTAATCAGGAGAATCGAACAATGAAAAAAGGAATTTTTGCCGCCTTTGCCCTGCTGGCGGTACTGGCCTTGTCCGTACCCGCATCCGCGCACTTCATGATGGTCTACACTCCGGAGATCGCCAAGGAGAAGGGCGGCGACATGGATTTCCGCATGGTTTTCACTCATCCGGCCGAGGCCGGCCACACCATGGACATGGGCGGCGTCAAGGAGTTTTACGCCATGTATCAGCGCGGCGACTCCAAACCCAAAAAGCTCGACTTCATGAAGTACGTGAAGGAGATCGAGTGGAAGAACCCCGAATCCAGGAACAAGGCCTTTTCCGCGCTGCTGCCCAAAAAAGAGGTTCGCTCCATGGGCGACTACACCTTCGTGTTCGTCCCGGGCTACTACTTTGAAAAGGAAGAAGGCGTCTACATGCAGCAGATCACCAAAGTCATCGCCAACGTGGGCGGCATTCCCGGCAATTGGGCCGAGCCCGTCGGACTGCCCTGCGAAATCGTTCCCCTGATCAAGCCCTATGGCGTCTGGACCGGAAACGTGTTCAAGGCCCAGGTGCTTTCTCAGGGCAAGCCCGTGGCCGGTGCTGAAGTGGAAGTTGAGTACATGAGCCACATGCCGGACCTGAAGTCCAACACCATGCCCGCGAAATCCTCCGTGGATTACCCGCACGACGCGTTCGTGACCCAGACCATCTTCACCGACGCGAACGGTTACATCACTTTCGGCGTTCCCAAGGCCGGGTGGTGGGGCTTCGCCGCCCTGGGCGTCGGCCCGGACACGGAATACAAAGGCAAAGAGCTTTCCCAGGACGCAGTGATCTGGGTTAAAGCCGTGGATATGAAATAGGAAGCAGCCGGACAGGACGCACTTACGTTCAGCATATTGCGGCGGGCTTATGGCCCGCCGCTTCCTCAGGGGAGAGGAAGAGACCGTGCCAGCCAATATCCGAATGACGCTTGAAGACATTTGCGAATTTCAGGTCCAGGACGCCGTGCATCTCACCGTGCATGTCTTTGCCGAATCACTTGGCAACGCCATCGACGCCAAGGATCATTGCACCCGTTCTCATTCAGAGGAAGTCGCCATCCTTTCGCAAGCCATAGGGCAGCAGTTGGGACTTCCTCCAAGCCAGGCGGATATCCTTCACATTGCCGGCCATTTGCACGACATCGGAAAGATAGGCATTCCTGACGCCATTTTGAAAAAGCGGGGCGCACTCACGGACCCGGAATACAGGACCATCAAAAAACACCCCCAGATGGGCGCCGAAATCATCGAACCCTTGACCAGCCTCATGGGCAATGACGCTGTTGCCAAAATGGTGCTGCATCACCATGAGCGTTTTGACGGCAAGGGATATCCCCACGGACTGGCCGGAGGAGACATACCGCTGGGAGCGAGAATCATCGCGGTGGCGGACGCTCTTTCGGCCATGCTGCAGGAAAGGCCCTACCGGCCGCCCATGAGTTTCGGCGCGGCGGCCAACGAAGTGGCCCGGTGTTCCGGCAGTCAGTTCGACCCCAGGGTGGTGGAGGCGTTTCTCGACATCCAGGACACCATCAGAGGGTATCTCGACTCCATGCGGGGCATGAGGATGGCAGTATGATCATGGGAAAACGGCTGGAAGATATTCATCCCATTCGGGAAGACCTGATTCGTCCAGCGGGGGACCAGAATGAAACCAACCTCGACAAAAAGTCGGCCACATTGTCCGGGCTGGCCGGGTAGGGAGAAAACATGGACAACATACTGGCGCTTATCATCATCGCCGCCGCCGCGGTTTATGTCGGCTTACGGATCAAAAGAAACCTCTCCAGCAAGAATTCCCCGAGCTGCGGTTGCGGGGGATGCTCCTGCAAGAAGGACAACGACTGCAAGGAGTAGTGCCGGAAATGCATCCGGCCGGGAATCGGTCAGGTGTTCCGGCTGGCGTTTCTTCCATGTCCGAACACATGCCAGGGACCTTCGGGACACCTTTGCCCTGATGATTTCAAGTGGGCATAAACGCACGGGTTCACGCTTTGGGCAGAGGCGGTTTATGCTGCCGCAAAAAGCTCAGCTTGTCCCAATAACCGCGTTGGGATCGGATTCCTCCCTCGATCACGTGAAAGAAGCCGCAGCCTCTCAGGCCGAGTGGATCACGCCATTCGAGAACGGCCCATTCGCCGTCCTCGAACAGGTTCTCGACAATGCACGTCATCTACCGCCGCTTCGAACTCCCACCCGAACATTGCATGGATGGCTCCCTGCCCTCCGCAGGAGACTTCGCGATCTGGTGATTCACTGCATCGGCATGGTATAAGCCGGATATTGCTTCGGCATCGGCGGCGTTGAACGCATTCACCCATGTCTTCACCACTTCTTTGGGGCTTGGTATATTCATCAGGCACCTTTCGGCTATGACCGTCTTTGGTTTCGAATTGGCTGCAACAGTATGTCGCCTTCTCGTCTCTGCAACGGATAGCCAGTCATATGCCCCGGAATCTTTCGGGGCAAGCATTCTGCCTCTCGGCCAATGTCCTATTTTTTCGCGGGGCGCGCCTGCTGACCGGGAGGGAGGCTGTCAGGTGCTTTTCGGGCGGCCGTTTTAAGCCGTGGCGATCCCCCTTCTGAACTATCGTTTATAATTGATGAACATTTTTCTCCCATACTAGTGATAAGAGGGTGGCCCCATAGCCGCTGTCGTTTTCGTTCCAACCAAGGGAGGATTCGGTGCAACTCAAATCAGTCAAGACCAAAATCGTTTTCATGTCGGGCATCTGTCTATTGATGACAGTGCTGGTGCTGGTGCTGGTGCAGATGTACACGCAGGCCAGGTCCGAAGAGAATGTGAGCGGTCAGGTCAGAACCCTGATCACCAAGCAGACCGAACAGCGTCTGCTGGCCGTGGCCCAGCGCGAGGCGGCCTTCGTTCAGTCCAAGCTCGACATCAACCTGGATGTGGCGCGGACCATAGCGGACGTCTTCCGGGCACTGCGCCGGAATCCGGAAACCGCGCGTTCCCTGGACATGCGGACGGCGTTCAACGACATCCTGCTTTCCATTCTCGAGGAGAACCCCGAATTTCTCGGTACGTACAGCGCCTGGGAACCCAATGCCCTTGACGGCAACGACTCCATGTACGCAGGAGACAAGGCGAGCGGCCATGATGCCACCGGCCGGTTTGTTCCCTATTGGAACCGCGATGCCAACGGCAATATCGCCCGGCAGCCCCTGGTCGGGTATGAAGACGCTTCCCTTCATCCCAACGGCGTCACCAAGGGCGGCTGGTATCTGTTCCCCAGGCAGCGGCGAAAGGAGAACATTCTCGATCCGTTTCCGTATATCGTCCAGGGCAAGCAGGAATGGCTCACCACCATGTCGGCGCCCGTGGAGATCGACGGCAAGTTCCTCGGCATCGGCGGGAGCGACCTGCGGCTCGATTTCGTTCAGGAATTGAGTGAGACCGTGGCCAAGTCCCTGTACGACGGGCAGGCCAAGGTCTGGGTCATCAGCAACATGGGCATTGTCGTGGCCAACAGCGAGGATGCGGGTTCCGTGGGCAAGCTGCTGCGGGACGCCTACAGCGGCGACTGGCAGAAGCTCGCCGACAACACCAGGGCCGGAAAGCCCTTTGTGTCCATCTCGCCCGAGGCGGAGAACGTGGGTGTTCTGGCTCCCATCAATCCGGGCCGGACAGGCACTCCGTGGGCCATCTTCATCGAGGTCAAGCGGTCCATCGTGTTTGCCGAAGCCGAACAGCTTGAAAAGTCCCTGGCCGCCGACTCCAGGAACAACGTGATTGTCGGCGCGGTTGCGGGCGCCGTGGTGGCGGTGCTGGGCTGTCTGGTCCTTTGGCTTCTGGCGAACAGCATCGTGGCTCCCATCCGCAAGGCTGTCGCCTTTTCCGAAAAGATCGCCGACGGTGACTTCGTGGACAACCGGATCGATATCGACCAGAAGGACGAGGTCGGAGTTCTTGCCTCCACTTTGAGAAATATGGCCGAAAAGCTCAAGGAAGTGGTGCTGGAAGTTCAGAACGTCTCGGAAAAGGTCGCCTCGGGCAGCGGAGAACTCTCCTCTTCCGCACAGCAGGTTTCCGAAGGCGCCGGCCAGCAGGCGGCTTCCATCGAGGAAGTGACTTCGTCCATGGAGGAGATGGCTTCCAACATCAACCAGAACGCTGAGAATGCGCAGGAAACCGATTCCCTGGCGACCAAGGCCGCCGGTGACGCCCGGAAATGCGGCGAAGCCGTGGAAAAGACCGTCGATTCCATGCGCAGCATTGCGGAAAAGATATCCATCGTCGAGGAGATAGCCAGGCAGACCAATCTGCTGGCGCTCAATGCGGCCATCGAGGCGGCCCGCGCCGGTGAGCACGGCAAGGGATTCGCCGTGGTCGCTGCGGAAGTACGCAAGTTGGCCGAACGGAGCGGCGAAGCCGCCGCCGAAATCAGTGAGCTGTCGAGCAGCAGCGTGGATGTGGCTGAACAGGCCGGCGAGATGTTGTCCCTGCTTGTTCCCGACATCGAGAAGACAGCTTCTCTGGTCCAGGAAATCACCGCGGCCAGCAACGAGCAGAACTCCGGAGCCTCCCAGATCAACTCGGCCATCGGCCAGCTTGACAGGGTCATTCAGCAGAACGCTTCCGCCTCCGAGGAGATGGCTTCAACCAGCGAGGAACTTTCCAGACAGGCGCAACACCTGCAAAGTGTCATGTCCTTCTTCCATGTGGGGCATCAGTCCGCCGTAGTCGGAGGAACCGGACAGCGTGTCATGCGCGCCAGGCCCGCCGCATTGCCGCAGGCCGAAAGACCCGCTCCGGCCGCCCCGGACAAGGGCGGCGATGATGATTTCGAACGGTTCTAAGGTTCTGTTATCCTTTATTCACCCACAGGGGCGGCGTCGGCGCAGGCCGGGGCCGCCCTTTTGATGTCATTGCGGTGTTATGAAATATGAATGAGTTCAGGGGTTACCAGTCGGCGGTCTTTCCCATGGAATTTTTGGGAAGTACGTTTGCAAAGCTCCAGGAACCGGGGCGCTCGTACTGGCTCAGGTTTGCCCTGGCCCAGGCGCGGAGTTCGTGTTCCAGGTCGCCCGTGTCCGTATTTTCCTTGGGAACCACCAGGGCCTTGAGACGCGTCCCTTCCTCCTGTCGCATGAGGCGCACGGCGCACTCCACGACTTGGGGATGTCCGAGGAGCATGTCCCGCACCCGATCGGGATAGACGTTGATGCCCGCTACCTGGACGGCTTTGTCCCGTCTTCCCAAGGGACGGAATGCGGTTTCGGTCCGCCATTCCAGCCTGTCCTGCAATGTGAATGCTTTGGTCGCCCCGCCTTTGAAGGTGCGCAGGATCGTCGAGACATTCGCTGTCCGTCGCCAGTAGGGCAGCAGGGTATAGGCGTCGGTCGGGGCGTGCCTGTAACCGATGCCGCCGGTTTCCGAGGAACCGTAGACCTCGGTCATACGCTCCAGCCCCTGACCACGTAGTGCGTGAAGAACCTCGGCCGGACAGGGCCCGGTGGAGGTGACGCCGAAGACGCCCGGCGGGAACGTCACGTCGAGGCGCATGAGTTTTTCCCAGAAAAGCGGGAAGGCCACCACCAGGTCTCCGGCCCGCAGATCGCCCACCAGGCCGGGGGTGGGCATGGGCTGCCGCCAGACAGCTTCGACGCCCAGGGCCTTGGGCAGGAGCACGGAAAAGAGGAAGCCGTAAATGTGGTGGCGCGGCACGAAACCGACGATCCGTTTTCTGCCTTGGAAGACTTCTGCCTGGGCCAGGATCTCCTGCTCGTGACGGGAGTACGGATGGGTGGCCGGGACCGGTTCGCCCGTGCTGCCCGAGGTGAAAAAGGTGATCTTTTCCGGGCTGCCGTTCCAGCCGCCGGTAATGGCCCCGGCCCATTGGGACAGGGTCATGTTCTCCAGGAAAGGCGCAGTGTCGGCCAGGAACATGCCGTCCGCCCGTTTCGCCAGGGCCGGGAGTGCCGGCAAGGTTGCTTCGTCCAGCGGGAAATCGTCCGGCAGAGAAGCGCCTTGCGCCCACCTGATGCGCTGGTCATAGGGTGTTTCGGACAGCAGCAGGCTTGAGAGCATCTCCTGCACGTCGCGTGTTTCAAGGGGAAGGCGGTGCGTCATGCCTGCTCCACTCGGATCAATGCGCCGTGCTCCATGCATTCGGCGGCAATGCCGGCCTCTACCCGGACGGCGGTGGCCGCAAGGGCGAAGGCCGCACCCACGGGCATGTCGCCGCACAGGACTTTCGGTTGTAGGACCTCCCGTGCCGCAAGGCCCTTCGGGGCTTCCGCCGGGGCGAGCCGGATGGTGCGTCCGGTGCGCTCTTCCTGTCGTTGCAGCACGAAAAAAGCGGCTCCTTCGCCCACCGGATTTCTGCCCAGCTGATTGGACGTGTGTTCCAGCAGAGGGGTTGTTTCATCCACCGCGCCCAGCAGTACGGTGTCCACCCGTTCTTCGCTCAGCCAGGTCTGTGCGGTGAGCAGGCCCGTGAACACCGGGCGGTGCAGCTGGCACAAGGTGGTGCACGGGCAGGGCGTTTTCAGGAACATGGCCAGCATGGCCGCCGGTATGTTGTGCACGGAGTGGGAAAAGGCCAGGGGCGAGGCGCATCCGGCCCCGAAATCGATGATGGAGTCCAGGAAGTCGAAGGTGGTCTCGGACGGCCCGTACCCGGTGCAGAGCACGATGCCCATGCGTTCGGGCAGGGTTTCCCCGTATCCGGCGTCGTACAGGGCGCGGTAGGCCGCCAGCAGGGTCATGCTGGTGAAGTGGTCCACGCGGCGCAGTCTGCGGGCCGGAACGAATTCGGTCAGGGACGTTGTGTCCACCCGGTATTTGTGGTCCGGTGCGGAGGGTGCGTCCGTATCCAATGCTGCCCGCAGTTCCTTCAGGCCGCCGAAGGGCGCGGCCAGCCCCATGCCGGAAAGACTGATCATGCGTCACCCCGCTTGAGGACGATGGCCGAGTTGTTGCCGCCGAAGGCCAGGGACTGGGACAGGGCGAACCGGGCCGAGGTTTTCGTTGCCCGGGCCACGGGAGCGAGTCCGATGTTCGGGTCCGTCTCGCTGAATCCATGGCAGGCCGGAAGGATACCTTGCTCCAGACCGGCCACGGTCAGCACGGCCTCCATGGCCCCGGCTGCGCCGAGGGTATGGCCGGTGTAGCCTTTGGTGGCCACGAACGGAGTGTCCTTGAAAAGTTTCTTGAGCAGGAATCCTTCCACAGGATCGTTGTTGGCCGTGCCCGTGCCGTGCACGTTGATGAAGCCGATGTCTCCACAGCCCAGCCCGCTCTGGGCCAGGGCGTCGTTCACCGCCCGTTCCAGGCCGAAAGCCTCGGGATGCGGCGCGGTGAGATGATGGGCGTCGCTGCATGTGCCGTAACCCAGCACCTGAGCCGGTACGGAACCTCGAAGCTTGGCCACGGTCCGTTCCGAAGCCAGCAGAAGGACGCCCGCGCCTTCGCCCAAGTTGAGTCCCTTGCGGTTCTTGTCGAAGGGGCGGCACTGCTCGGGGCTGGTGATCATGAGCCGGGCAAACCCATTGTAGGAGATTTCGCTCAGTTCGTCGGCTCCTCCGGCCACCACCAGGTCGCACAGATTCTGGCGGACCCAGGCCGCGCCCATGCCGATGGCGTCGGTTCCCGAAGAGCAGGCGTTGACCACGGCCTGGGCCGGACCGGTAAAGCCGTATCTGCGGGCCAGGGCCGTGGCCGGGTTGCTGCGTACGTAGGTGTGGATGGCGGCCAGTTCCAGGTCGCCGTTCTGCTTCTGCCTCTTGTAGTAATCCAGAAAATTCAGCGAAGCTCCCACCGAGGTGCCGATGCAGACTCCCACCCGCAGCCCTTCGAGTGCATCCGGGGTGATCCCGGCTTTTGCAAAGGCCATGCGCGTGGTGTGCAGCAGGAGCTGAACCGTGCGCGAATACTTGTCCTCTCCTGGGCCGGGCGTGAAGTCAGCGGCCTCGAAGACCGGGAACGGCTCGGGCTGCTCGCAGGCGAACAGGGTGGGCGAGGCGGGTCCGTGCCCGCCCTGGAGCATGGATTCCATGCAGGTGTCCAGGGTCGGACCGGCCGCGCAGATACACTCCGCGCCCAGGACGGCGACAGGCGAAACCGGCCGCATGCCTACTGACGCTCCTCGATGAATTTCGCCAGGCTGACCAGGGACCGCAGAGCGTCCTTGCCTTCCTCCATATTCCTGATCTCCACGCCGAAGTGCTTCTGCACGATGACGATGATCTCCACGGCGTCCAGGGAGTCCAGTCCCAGTCCGTCGTCGCCGAATAACGGCTCGTCGTCCCGGATTTCCTCCGGGGTCACATCCACCAGGTTAAGGTCGCTGATCAGGACTTCCTTGAGTTTTTCCTTGATGTTCATCTCTCTCATCCCTCTTTTCCCACATGTCGTAGAAGTTGTAGAATTGCAGCGGATTTGTCCGGGCGTATTCCTCCAGGTCGTCGGCGAACATCTGGGCGTAGACCTTGTAGGCCTGTGCCTCGCGTCCCAGTCCGTCCGGGACCTGAAGGGCCCTGGATATCCGTATTTTCCCCCGTCCCGGGCCGGTGCGCCGGGAAAAGGCCACCACCACGGGGGCGCCCATGAGGGAGGCCAGTCTGTATGCGCCGATGGGAACCTCGATTTCTCCCCCGAGAAAATCGACTTTCACTCCGCTGTTCCCATCTCCGAAATTTCTGTCGCCCATGAAGCAGATGATGGAACCCTGTTTGAGCGCCTCCATCATTTCCACGGTCCCGCCCAGCGGGCCGAGGGGATCGATGATCCTGAAAGGGGCTTTCCTGCCCTTTCCGTGTTCGTAATATTGGCGGTCGACGTCCGCCCGGTCGCGGTAGAGCACCACGGCTTTGGGCGCGTCGATGTCCTCCAGGCCAGCCGTGCCCAGCTGCCAGCAGCCCGCATGGCCGGTAATGATGATCAGCCCTTTCCGCTCTTCGGCCAGCAGGTCGCGGAGCAACTCCTTGTCCTCGCGGGTGGTGTGCATGTCGAACCGCCCGAGGATTCCCAGCACGGCCCGGTCCACCAGCATCTTGCCGAATTCGAAATAGTGCCGGTAACAGAACCACAGGTTCCGGAAAAAGCCGGATTCGCCGAGAACCTTGCGTCGGTATTCCGCGGTGCGCGCCCGCACCCCCGGGTGCAGGGCATAGAAGCCCGCCACGAACACGAGCAGGCAGTAGGCCGCCCAGCGTCCGCCCAGCCGGATGGTTGCGTAGAAGATCCGGTGAAAGAACGAGGAGGCCAGACTCTTGCTGGTCCATTTCCTATCGGTCACGGGCTTCTCCCGTGGCCGCCATGTTTTTCCGCTCCTGTTGTTGCAGCCGGGTTCGCACCACCAGGGCCATGGCGTAGATGACCAGGCCTATGACCAGGGCGAACAAGGGCCCCAGCACCAGGGAACCGAGCACCCATTCCCAGATCCTGTCCAGGGCTTCGTAGCCCAGGGTGCGCAGGGAGATGTCCGTGAGGAATTCGCCGTTGCGCAAATAGTATCCGGCCTCGATGCACAGGGCGGGCACAAAGGGGGGCATGCACAGCTGGCTGACCGCCAGTCCGGTGATGCGGCTCAGCCTGAAATATCCGGCCACGAAGATGATGGCGATGCAGTGCAGTCCGATGATGGGCAGAGTGCCCAGCAGCATCCCCAGAGCCCCGGCCAGGGCCAGCAGCAAAGGAGACTCGTCCTGCATGAGCAGCAGCTTCAGGGAGCGGATGGGATGCACCGGGCTGATCTTGCCTTCCTCGTCCTCGGCGTATTGCCGATGCGGTACAGGCAGGAAGCAGCGGGCCGTGAGCCGGGTGTTGAGCAAGGATATCCGGACGTTGTCCCGGAGCGCCCTGAAATGCGAGACCCGCTTGTGCGGCGGCGGGTAGTGTACGTCGATGGGCAGGTCCATGAGCGGGAATCCGGCCCAGGATGCCTTGACCAGCACCTCCACCTCCATGGCGTAACGCCTTTCGCACAGCTTCACGGCCTGGAACAGGGACACGGGATAGGCCCGGTAGCCGCATTGCACGTCCGAGAGCTCCCGGCCGGTTTGGACCCGGAGCCAGAAATTGGAAAAGGACCGGCCGAACTTGGATGCGCCCGGCACGTGCTCGCCGGTAAAGCGGCGGCTGCCCACGATGACGCTGCCGGGATTTTTTTTGACGGCCATCAGAAAAGCCGGAATGTCCTCGGGGTAGTGCTGGCCGTCCGCGTCGATGGTGACGATATGCGTCTTGTTCAGCCTGCGGGCCTCTTCGGCGGCGGTGAGTATGGCCTGTCCCTTGCCCTGGTTGGCTTCGTGGCGGATGACGCGCACCGGCAGATCGGCAATGGTTTCCACGCCTTTGTCCGTGCTGCCGTCGTCCACCACGAGCACGTCCGGATGGTGCGCCAGCGCGCCCGTGACCATGCTGCGCAGCGTGGCTCCGTGGTTGAAGACGGGTATGACGACAAGGACTTCGGGCACGGTGGCTACTCCAGAATGCCCTGTTTCCAGTTTTCCAGGAACCGGGCGTAGAAGTCGGGCGGGTACATCATGAGTTCCTCGTCAAAAGCGATGAAGAGCTGCACGGTGTAGCCGGTGGTGGTCACCTGCTCCTGGCCGTTGCGGATGATGAACTCGTAGTTGAGTCGGGCCGCCTCGGTCCAGTGCAGGATGGTCTCGATGCTCATGGCGTCGCCGAAGCGCAGGGGACGCACGTAGTCGATGTGCATCTGCTTGATGGGGGCGGCCACCCTGTTGTCCCGGAAGTGCTGATAGCTGATGCCGTAGCGTTTGCCCAGGACCTGCCGTCCGTCCTCGAAGTAGCTTGGATAGCGGCCGTGCCAGACGATGTCCATGGGGTCCACTTCCTCGAAGCGCACCTCGCGCTCCATGCTTACGCGCAGCGGTCCCGGCGCTCCCGGAACGGGGGGGAAATACGGTTTTCTGCTCATACCGCCTCCGTGCAGTCGTCCAGCTGCATCTGGAAAGAGGAGGCCAAGTCCTGTCCGCTGATGATCTTGACGGCTGCGGTGTAGCCGCCATCCGTGCGGCTCAGGGAACCATGCACCTCCAGGTGCTGGCCCGGCAGGACGGGCTTGAGGAATTTGGCACGGCTCACGGTGCGGGCCGCCAGTGGTTTTCCCGCCGCCTGCCCGCAGGCCGCGGCCCCGGTCATGAGCTGGACCATGGCCGGAAGGATGGGATCGTTTGGAAAGTGTCCTTCGAAGCCGACAAAGCCGGGCCCGAAGGTGAATTCCATGGAAAAGGAATCGCCGTGGGCTGTGAAGACGCCCGCGCTGGCCAGGATTTCCCGGTTCAGTCTGGTGTCACTGATCATGGATCTGTACGTCCTTGAGCCGCAGGATGACCGTGTAGCCGTATCGCAGCTCTTTGAAGGTGATGGTGGCCGGGAAGGATACGCCCGCCGCCCGCACCGAGTTCTCATTCCGGACTTCGGCGCATTGGTCCGCGGGACGTCCTTGGAGAAACAGGGTTCGAACAACGATGCCCGCCTGTTCGGCGAAGTGCGGGATCATTTCGGCCATGGGCGAGAGTTGGCGTACTTCGGTGGTCTCCGGCGTCACTCGGAGCACGGCCAGCTTGAGGCCGAAACCGTTGAAGATGGCCAGATCCGCGCGGCCCCGGCCGGTGTCCAGCTTCATGAGCCCGGTCATTTGCAGGGTCCTGCCTCCTGTCATGAGCACGCCGCCGTGGCGCAGGGTGAAGATTTTTCCACTGGCCCGCCATGTTTGCGCGGAAGTCGGGGCCGTGTTTTTCGGGCAGGGGCGCGTTGTCGCGCATCCGGCCAACAGGCAGAGGGTCATGGTCAGAACGGCTAGACGCATTCGGCCCTCCCGGAAGGTTGCTCCAGCAGGTGGGGCAGAAGGTACAGAGCGGCCAGAAGCGCGGCTCCCACGCCCAGGAGCACGGTCATGCCCAGGGAGTGCAGGGATGGGTGCCTGGCCAGGGCCAGCACGCCGAAAGCCGCCAGCGTGGTCAGTCCGGAAAGGCGGATGGCCGGAACCGTGGACAAGGGCAGGCGGTCCCGCTCCCGGCAGACCATGAAGATGCCGTAATCCGCACCCAGGCCGATGACCAGGGGCAGGGCCACGATGTGAAAGAGATTCATGGGCGTGTGCGTGGCCGCGAGAGTCGCAAAGACCGTCACCACTCCGAAGCCGGGCGGCAGCAGGGAGAGCAGAGAGCGGCGCACGTTGCGGAAGAGCAGGAACGCCAGCAGCAGCACGCTCAGGCCCGAGGCGGTGATGAACCGGACGATGTCCCTTTCCATGGTCGATTCCAGGTTTTCCTTGAACCGGATGCGGGACACGAGTCGTGCGCCCAGTTTTCGTTCCCGTTCCGGAGTGAACAGAGCGCGCACCTCGGCGGTGTCGGGCAGGAAGGTCAGCAATTGGGTGTCGCCCTTTTGCCGGGACGGGGCCATGATCTCCAGCAGCATACCCAGTCCGCCCTGTTTCAGGGTGGCGGGGGTCACCGGCTGCGGCGTTGTCTTCAGGCCGTCCAGAAACGGCTGGAATGCACGTGGGGAAAAACGGAATTGCCTGCCCTCGGTGGTGAGCAGGTCCTGCACGTCTCGCCGCTTGTCTCTGGTCCAGAATCCGGTCCAGCGGGCGCGATTGTCTGCCTGGGACTCAAGGCCGGGAAGCAGCGGGGCCAGGCTTGCGCCCTGCACCTGCGGCAGTTGTGCCCGGACCATGTTCCATACTTGCTCGTTGCGTGCCATGGCCGAGCCCATGTCCGGCGCGTTCGTGAAGACCACGGCCTTGCTGCGGGCGTCGCCCCATGACTTGTTGAAGGCCTGTTCCGCCCGGCGGATGTCCTTGGACATGTACCCCATGGAGCGAAGGTCCGTATCCAGGCTGGCGTTCCAGGACAGGATCGCGCCAGTCAACAACAGCCCGATGGCCGTGAACAGCGCCCCGCGGGGATGGCGTTTCGGCCCGCCGCAGGGAGCGTGTGCGGCCTTGGTCGGCGCAGCGCCTCCGATATGGGGCAGCACGAACAGGGCGTACAGGGCGGCCGTGACCAGCCCGGCGATGGAGAAGAACGCCAGTTGCTGGATGCCGGGTATGCCTGACAGGAACAGGGCTCCGAAGGCGGCGCAGGACGTGACCAGGCCGAACAGGAGCGGGGTGCTCAGGGAGGCCAGGGCCTCGCCGGGATTGTCCGGACGGCTGGAAACCGCATAGTAGGCGTGCATGGAAAAATCGATGGAGATACCCAGGAGGACCGCACCGAACCCGATCACAATGGCCGAGACCGGTTCAAAGCACAGAGCGGTCATGCCCAAGGCAGCGCACAGGCTCAGGAGCGGGGCCGCCAGCACTCCCAGGGCGCGCACCGAGCGGAAACAGAAGAAAAAGAGCAGGCCCAGGGCGGCCAGGGACACGGCGCTGATGACGGCCAGGTCCCGCTTGATGACGGAGGCGTTGGCCAGGGTATGGGCGTGGCCGCTGAGCATGTCGGCCGTGACCCCTGCGGGAAGGGCGGTACAAGCTGTGGCAAAGGCGTCCACGAGCCGTTGCGCCCCGTCCGCGTCGGTCATGGCGACGGGAGTTGTGGCCGTAAGCAGCAGGGCGTCGCCGTCTTTGCTGAATACGCGGCCCTGGTGCAGGGTCACGTTGGAAAAGGCGCGGTACCGGGCCAGCCTTGGGGTGAGCAGGGAATGGAGGCCCAGGGGATCGAGGCGCACCATCTGCTTGGCGGCCAGGCCCTGGGGCGAGGTCAGCAGCGAGTAGTCTTCGCCCAGTTGCCTGCGTACCTGCGCCGGTGACAGCTTGTTCTTGACGGCTTGCAATTCTTTTTCGCCCATGAGGTTGGGGGCGTTGGTTGCGAGAAAGGCCAGCACTTGCTGCGGGTTGATGGCCGAGGCGGATTGTACCGTGAAAAGTTTGGGCGGAAGGGCCTTGGCCAGAGTCTCGGCCGAAGCGGAAAGCTCGTCCCTGGAAACGCCCTCTGTGCCGCGCACGGTGATCATGATCCTGTTGGACAGGGTGGAGCGGTTCAGGAGGTCGAAGTCCTCGGCCATGCTTCCGGCCTGCCCGCCGGGGAGCATGGTTTTGATGTCCGCGGTCATGGTGGCTCGGGAAAGAGCCAGCAGACACAGGGCCGCGAGGACCACGGTTCCCGCAATCAGGAGTGCGCGCCGGTCTTCGAGTGCGCGGTACGAATTGTAGATGACCCCTTTGAAGCTCATTGCGCCACGGTGAAGGTTGTGTCCGTCAGGTCGCCGTTGATGCGGTGGTTGCTGAAACGGATGCGGGTGAAGTCGCCGTCCGGGCTGTGCAGTTCGATGCGCTTGAGCACGGACCGGTCCTTGGAAAAGTAGAAGTCCAGGTGCTGGATGAAGGAGCGCACCGTCTTGCCTCTGGGAGTCAGGCGCAGGTGGGGCGCCGGGTGCGCTTCGGCCTGGATATCGTACTGGGTTTCCAGCCATTGGATGTCAAAGGTGGTCCAGGCCACGATCTGTTTCGTCACCACGGCCATCTGCGGAGAGCCGGAGGCCGTGAAATTCCTGACTTGGCCCGTGGCTTCGTCCCATTCACGACCTTTCTCCCCTTGCATGACGAACCCGGAACTGAAGGGATTGGTGTATTCCCAGCGGACCATGTCCGGGCGCTTGAAAAAGAATTTTCCTTCAGAAGAGACTACCTCGTCGAACAGGGCCATGTGGGTTTCCTGGACAAAGTCGCAGGCGATGGTCCGGGTGCGGGAGGCCTCCTGCCGAAGCGCGTTCAGCAGTTCGGTTCCGGGAGCGGGCCGTGCCGCAGCGGGCGCGAGCAGGACGAGAAGAAGGGCCGGGAACAGTCGTTTGATCATGGGACGGCCTCCGTATCGGGGGGTACCCAGAGCTTGATCTTCAGGTCGGCGAGGCAAGTGTCGCCACGATGCACCGAGCCCTGGACCACGGCAAAACCCTCAAACTCGCCCGCAGTCTCTACGCTGATGGTCAGGTCGTCCCCGACCATGGCTCCGGCGTGCGCCTCGAATTTCTGCACGCCCACCAGATAGCCGATGGGGAATTTCCCGCCGTCCCGGATGATCTCCCAGCCCTTGACCGCCGCATAGGTCTGGGCGGCCAGCTCCACGAAGGTCAGCGGGTCGACGGCGCTTGATGGGGCCGCGACGATGGCGTCGGCGTCCAGGCGGGCGGTTGCTTTGCCGGCGCCGTTTCCCGCCTCCACCAGTTCGTTGATGAGCAGCATGGACTCCCGGTGGGGAATGATCTTGGCGGCGGCTATGGGGAGTTCTTGGTCGTTTTCCGCGCCGGAGTTGCGCCAGCAGAGCGGGTCCGACGCCAGGTAGTCACCGGTGGCGTTATAGGCCATGCCCCGGCAGCCGTAGCATTCCCGGCTCAGGTCGCAGGTGCGGCATTCTCCCTTGATGGTTTGGCGGATGTTGCGCAGGTTTTGGAAGACCTCGCTGTCGGCGATGATCTCCCTCAGCGATTTGTCGCGGATGTTGCCTGCGGGAATGTCCACGCCCGGGCAGGGAATGACGTCGCCCACGGCGGTCACGGTGCAAGAAAAAAGATGGCGGCGGCAGGTGAAGGCGGCCACGGGAGGCTTGGGCTCCCAGTGGATGCCGAATTCCTCGGCATCGATGCGGGAAAGTTCGCTGAACAGGCTGCGCAGTTTTTCGGGGGCGACGGCCAGGTTTATCTGGCCCTTGGCCCGTCCCTGGTCGGTGATGCATTCGAAATAGGGGATGATTTGCCGGCTGCGCAGCCAGCGCCACATGCTGGGCAGCTCGTCGTAGTTCTGTTCGCAGATGATGGTTTGTGCGCCCAGGGAAAGATCGGCCGTGGGGTAGCCCGTTTCCCGGAGCAGGTCGAAGCCCTTGCGGATGGCTTCAAAGGTCCCCTTGCGGCCCGCCAGGCGGTCCTGCACCCCGGGCTTGAGGCTGTTGCATTTGATGACCGGATGCACGCCCAGCCGGAGGAATTCACTGACGATCTCCCCTGTGAGCAGGGTGCCGTTGGTGAACAGTTCGATGGCCAGGCCTCGGTCGTGGATGGCCCGCAACACGTCCAGGATACGCGGGTAGGCCATGGGTTCGCCGCCGCCGAGCACGATGACCTTGCGTACTCCCAGAGCCTTGCCTTGGTCGAGCACGTCGGTGATCTCCTCGAAGGAGATCTCATGGGCCAGCTTTTCGCCGGATTCGGCATAGCAGTAGATGCACCTGAGGTTGCAGATGCGGCTGAGTTCCAGCTCCATGGTCAGGAGCCGGCCTGTGGCATGCGCCTCGGTTATGTCTGCGTCGGTGAAGGGGGAGCCCCAGCAGCGGTGCGGATTTTCGGTCATAGAAAAATTGGAGGCAGGGGGCGTGAAAGCCGCGCCCCCTGACGGAATTTGCGGGTTCTAGTCGTACTGGGCGACAGCGAGCCTGGAGCGGATGTCCTGATCGAGGTAGTTGACCCAGTTGTTGTAGCTGCGGTGGATTTTGCCGTTCTTGTAGTCCAGGTTGCGGCTGTCCACGTAGTCGATGTTGTAGTTGTCCTTGTCGTAGGTGATCTTGATGGTGGCGTGGTGTTTGCCGCGCACGGTGATGTTGCCGATGATGAGGCCGGGCTTCTTGGTCTGCATGACCCAGCCGCGTTCGGCGCCGGCTTCGACGATGGCCTTTTCGACCTGGCCCATGGAAAGATGATGGCCGGTGGATTCGGGAATGGGGGCGTCGTGAATGTTCAGGACGGGTTTGGCCATGCAGCCGGAGAGGCCGACCAGGGCCAGACAACAGAGAGTCACAAAGACGATCAGGGGGTTACGTCGCATTACAGCTCCTTTGTTCGCGAATGGATGCTTTGGAAATCGTTTCCATATGGTTCAAGGCCTCGGCCATTTGTCGTTTCACTTCCTTGCGCATGGCCACGTGCCCGTTGGGCATGTCCCTGTACGCGTCCGGGTGGACCGGCGGCAGGATGCGCATGCGCAGAGGGTGGGGTCGCACGAGCCAGCCGCCCCGTTTGAGCATTTTTCCGGTGCCGGAAAGGCAGACCGGCACTACCGGCACATTGGCTTTCATGGCGGTCAGGAAAGCCCCGGAATAGAACCTCCCGAGTCTGCCGTCGCGGCTGCGCGTGCCCTCGGGGTAGAAGACCATGATGCCGCCGTCCTCGATGACTTTCACGGCCTGCTTCAGGACCGTCTCCATGTCCGCGTCCTCGGTGGCCACATATTTTGCCGTACGCATGAACGGGCCGTAGAGCGGGATCTTGAACGGCCAGTTGCGGACCGCGAAGCTGAAGTTCCATTGGGGCTGGAAGCCGATGCAGTAGGAGTCGAAAAACGAAGCGTGGTTGAGCACCATGACGCAGGGGGCGTCCACGCTGCCGGTCTTGGGCTTGTCCACCTCCATGAGCAGGTCGGCGATGGAAACCCAGGATCGGCCGTAGAGCCAGATCATGCGCCGCACGGCCGTGGTCCTGTTGTGCCGGCCGGTCAGACGCAGACACCAGTAGAACGGCACGGAAATGAGCACGCAGAACAGGGTCAGGGACACTGTTCCCGCATACATGACGATGTTGGTCACGATCAGTCGAAGGGTGCTCATGGCTTTGCTCCGTCCGGGCCCGCTAGTCGCCCATTTCCTCTTTCTTGGCCAGGATGAAGGCGTGCAGGTCGCCCAGGGTGCGGATACTCTTGAAGGCCTCGTCCTTTTTGATTTTGATCTTGAAGGTCTGCTCCAGCACCACCACCATGTCCACGGCGTCCAGGCTGTCCAGTTCCAGGTCTTCCCGGAAGGATGCCTCGGGTTTCATCTGGTTCGGGCTCAGTTCGAATTCCTCGGCCAGGACCTTGTTGGTCAGTTCCAGTATTTCGACGTCGGTCATCAAATTCTCCTCAGCGCAATGGACGTGTTGATTCCGCCCAGCGCAAAACTGTTTTTCAGCGCGAAAGTAATCGCTTTGTCCTGTAACTTCAATATATGCTCTATCCCCTTGCAATCCGGGGAGATGACTTCGAGATTCCGGGTGGGAACAAGAATTTCGTCCCGCATCATGCGCACGGTGGCGGCCAACTCCAGAGCGCCGCTGGCGGCCATGGTGTGCCCCAGATGCCCCTTGAGGCTGCTCACCGGCGTGGCGTCGCCGAACAGTTCACCGATGGCCCGGCTTTCCGCCGCGTCGCCGAGCACCGTGCCCGTGGCGTGGGCGTTGACGTAGTCCACCTCTTCCGGGCCGGCTTTGGCGTCTTTCAGGGCTGCGTTCATGCAGGCCTTGATGGCATCGCTGCTGGGGCTGGCCATGTTGGAGGGATCGGAGGTGGAGGCGAATCCGGCCAGTTCGGCCAGGATGACGGCTCCGCGTCTTTGTGCGGATTCCAGGGATTCCAACACCACCATGCCCGCGCCATCGGAACAGACGATGCCGTCGCGTCCGGCGTCGAAGGGTCGCGGTGCGGATTGAGGATCGTCGTTGTGTCCTGTGGAAGCGGCCTCGATGATGTCGAAGGTGCCCACCGTGAGCGGGTGCAGTTCGTCCGCACCGCCGCAGATCATGATTTCCTGCCTTCCCATGGCGATGGCCTCGGCCGCCAGGCCGATGGCCTGGGCTCCTGTGGAGCAGGCCGCCGAAGGGGCCATGACCCGGCCCGTGATGCCGAAGTATTGGGTCAGGTTGGCCGCGCAACTGTGGTTCATGATCTTGAAGAATTCGGTGGACCGGATGCCCTCGATGCTCATACCGTCCAGAAAATTGGAAAAGAAGGCCTGTAGGGCGTTGGTGCTGCCGATGGTCGAACTGACGGACAGCCCTGTCCCGGCGCTACGGATCTCCTTCGGTTCCAGGCCCGCCTGGGCCACGGCCTCGTTGGCGGCCAGCACCGCGAAGATGGACATGGCAGACATGGAGCGCCGGAACTTGCGGGGGATGGAGGCCGCGTCGCATTCCGGCGTCTTGCCGCCGATGCGGGGGCGGAGCCCCGCGATTTCGGAAAGCTCTTCCATGGCCCGGACACCGCTGCGCCCGGAAATAAGCCCGTGCATGAGGGCGTCCATGCCCGTGCCGAAGGGGGAGACGGCGCCGAGGCCGGTGATGACGACTTTGTTCAGGCGCATTGCCGCAACTCCTGATGCAAGCTTTCGTGTCCGAGAATGATGCCGCAGGCCAGATAGGCGGAAACCACGGCCCCCAGAACGCCCGGAGCGACGATACCCTGTCCGGCAAGGTACAGTCCGTCCAGCTTGGTGACCGGAGCCGGATTGTACTGGTCGTTGGAATGTCTCAGGCCGTAGAGGGCTCCCTGGGGGGTGGAACAGTAATCCCGCACGGTCAGGGGAGTGGCGCACTCCAGAAAATCCACGCCGCTCAGCTCCGGGCATCTGCGGCGCAGGGTGGCGACGAGTTTTTCGGCCAACTGCCTTTTGAAGTTTTTATAGGATTCCGGGCGATCGCCGTAGGCGCTCTGTTCCCAGCGGGCGAAGGAGGCGATGGTGCCCGGGAAGATGACCGTAATCACGGTCTTGCCGGATTTCTGGTCCAGACACGAGCTGAGATAAATCAGGTTGTCGTCCGGCAGGGGATCGCCTTCCAGCTTGGATTCGAAGTCGCCGCCCGGCCAGATATAGCGGCAGCGGCCATCCAGTTCCGGGACGGGGGAGTCGCTGACTCCGAAGAGCATGGTGCCCGAGGCGCTGCCCCGGAGTTCCCGGAGCCGGAGCCTGTAGGACGGGCGGAATACTCCCTCCGGGACCGCGTCGGCCAGGGCCGACGGCTGGGCCGTCCAGATGCAGGAGCCGGTTTCCAGCACCTCGCCGGTGGAGAGCTGTACGCCCCGGAGACGTTTTTCCGGGGAGAGGACGATGTCACCGGCTTCGCAGTTGCAGAACAGGCCAACCCCGAGCTCGGCAAGACGTTTTTCATAGGCCTTGGCCAGTGCGTGCCCGCCTCCGCGGATGGTGTGAGCGGACCGGCAGTAGGAGCCCGCCACCAGCGAATGGGTGGAGAGCAGGGCGTTGTGCGGGGGCACTCCGTAGAGCAGGCACTGATAGCTGAACAGAGTCTTGAGCGTTGCGTTGTCCGTGATGGAATCCAGGAAGTTTTGCAAGGTGATCGTGTCGTCGTGCAGGAAACCGTCCATGGAGAACGCCCGTTCGAAGTTGAGAAAAGGCGAGGCGTCGAAGTTGCGTCTGATTTCGCGGAAATATGTGTCGACGGCCTTGGTTTCTTCGGGGAATTCGGCGCAGAGATAATCCCGGCAGGCCTGGTATCCGTTGGGCATGCGGAATTCCCGGCCCGATTCCTCGAAGGCGATCACGTCGAATCCGTCGGCTTTGTACGGGACGGTCGTAAGGAGCCGGTCCAGGCCCAGGTGGGCGAAATAGGCGTCCAGTACCTGCCCCCGTCCCAGGCCGCCCACATAGTGGACCCCGGTGTCGAAGTGGACGCCCTTGCGCCGGAAGCCGCGTATCGTGGGGGCGGGTTTGCGGAAGGACTCGGCCACGGCCACGCTACGCCCTTGTTCGGCCAGGAGAATGGCGGCGGTCATGCCGGAAATTCCGGCTCCCACGATGACGTGATCAAAGGCGGCCATGTTGGAACCTCAGCACAAGGCAGGAGTTGGTGCCGCCGAATCCGGCGGAGTTGCAGAGCACGGTTCCCGGCCCCTGTTCCACGGTCTCGGAGACGACGTTCAGGCCTTGGGCCGCGGGGTCCAGTTTCTCCAGGTTGATGTTCGGGGCGATGAATCCCTTTTGGGCCATGAGCGTGGAGTAGACGACCTGGCTGGCTCCGGACATCCAGAGTTCGTGGCCGGTCATGGACTTGGTGGAGGAAATCATGGGGGCGCAGTCTTGGAACAGCGCTTTTATGTTGGCGGCCTCGGCCATGTCTCCGGCCGGGGTGGCCGTGGCATGGGCGCAGACATAGTCGATGTCCGCAGGTCGCAGTTCGGCTTGTTTGAGGGCCTTTGTCCCCGCCCTGGCGATGCCGTCGCGGCTGGGCACGGAAAGGTGCTCGCCGTCCGAGGAGAATCCGTAGCCCGCCACCGTGCCGAGGATGTTCGCGCCTCGCGCTTCGGCCAAATCCAGGCGCTCCAGCATGATGGCCGCGGCCCCGCCGCTGGGCACCAGACCGTCCCTGTTTGCGTCGAACGGGCGGCAGGCCTTTTGGGGAGACCGCGCCTGCTTGGAGAATGCGCCCAGTCCGTCGAAGCCGCACATGGACTGCCAGTTGATTTCCTGGGCTCCGCCGCAGATGATCCGTTCCTGCTGGCCGGTGGCGATGAGGGTGAAGGCCTGGCCAACGGCGTGTCCTCCGCTGGAACAGGCGGAACTCAGGGACCATGCCGCGCCCATGGTGCCCAGCAGGGTGTTCAGGTTCATGGTGATGTTGGAGGTCATGGATTTGAACACCGCTCCGCTGCCGATGAGGGCGGTTTCCCCGCGTTCGTGCAGCAGTTCAACCTGTTCAAGAGCTGCGATGCAGCTGGAGTCGCAGCCGAAAATCAATCCGGATTCGTCGTTGTGCAGGGCATCGGGCTCCAGACCGGACATTTCCAGGGCGTCCAGTGCGGCCACGGCGGCCTGCATGCAGTAGTCCGGCATGGTTTTGCGTTGCTTTCTGGACAGCCTGCCCGTGGGGTCGAAGCCGTTGATGACGCCCGTGAGCGGGCTTTCGAAGCCCAGGGCCACGCGCTCCTCGTCAGCCACGATGCCGGACGCGCCCCGGTACAGGCCGCCGGCAACGGTTTCCAGGTCCGTGCCGAGCACGGAGACAATGCCAATTCCAACAATCGCTACTTCATGCATAGGTCGTATCTAGAAAAAGGTGACTCAGGCCCGAGGCTTACGTATGGATGCCGCCGTTGACCGAAATGGTCTGTCCGGTGATGTAGCCTGCCTGTGGAGAGCACAGGAACGCCACCACACCGGCCACTTCCTTCGGGTCACCCAGGCGGCCCATGGGGATGCGTGGCAGGATCCGGTCCATGGGCAGTTCGTCGAGCATTTCCGTTTCGATAAAGCCGGGGGCGACGGCATTGACCAGGATGTTGCGTTTGGCAACCTCCATGGCCAGGGACCGGGTGGCGCCGATGAGCCCCGCCTTGGCCGCGGAGTAGTTGGTCTGGCCCGGGACTCCCGTTTCTCCGGACGTGGAAGCGATGTTGACGATCCTGCCCCGGCGTTTGCGGAGCATTTTCGTGACCACGGGCTTGGTGACGTTGAAGAAACCGTTCAGGTGCACGCGCAGTACGCCTTCCCAATCCTCTTCCCCCATCATCATCATGAGGGAGTCGCGGGCAAAGCCTGCGTTGTTGACCAGGGCGAAGGGCACGGTCTCTTCCAGCAGGGGGGAGAGAGCTTCTTCGGCGGCCTGTGCGTTGGTGACGTCGAATTGCAGCAGGGTGCAGGTCCTGTCCGCCTTTTCGATGTCCCGAGCCACCGCCTCGGCGCCGGGCGTGTCGCTGCGGTAATTGAGCCAGATGTCGAATCCGTTTTCAGCCAGTTCCCGGGCGATGGCCGCCCCTATGCCTTTGCTGGCGCCCGTGACGAGCGCGACTTTGTTTTCCGTCATTTTTTGAATATGTGCTGCCTCCCATGCCGGGACGTGCGACCCTGCGATGGGATAAGACCGCAGCCTGCCTGCTGTTATGATGGAACGGTATGTTGTGCGCGTATGACGGAGATGGTTCTCTCCTCCACTTCCCCCAAAAAACTGGGTCAATCTACCGAAAATACCTTCGGATTGGCAATAGTTAAAAATGATACATTCTTTGGGGGGATTAGGAGGAAATGATGCTGTTCAGCAGCGTGGCGACCTCTTTGCTGCGGACGATGGAGGTGTGGGACTCGCCCACCGTGTAGGTCTTGCGGGCCTGTTCCATGACGTGGGGTTCATAGAGGCTGGTCAGGGGCACGAAACCGTCAGTGCGTTTCCCGGCAGCGGGCCGGCCCTGTCCGGAACCGCATATCTGGTAGAAGCGGGTGCTTTCCGGGAAAGGGGTTGAGACGATTTCGCGGATGGTTTTTCCTGCGGGCACCAGATTTTCCCAGACCGGAATGGGCACGGTGAGCGTGCGCACGCCTTCGGCGGCCCGTTCGTGCCCGCCCCAAGGGGTGGCGATGGAAATGAACCGGTCCACATGGGTGGCGCGTTGGGCATGCAGGTCCAGGAACCGTTTGGCCACAAGTCCGCCGAGACTGTAGCCGACGATGGTCAGCGAAAAATCCCCGAGCCTGGGCCGGAGATTGAAAAGCTCCAGATAGAGCGCGTGTGCGCTTTTATCCAGGCGTTGGCCGCTGGGGTAGTAGTATACCCAGGGTTGGAACCGGGTCCGGTCCAGCCGGGCGATGAGGTATTCCAGATCCCGGGGTGAGCCTCCCAGGCCGTGGATGAACAGCACGGGCTCCCTGGCCGGATCGAATTTTTCCAGGAAATAGATCTTTGCTCCGTGACGTTTGAATGCCCGGTAGGGCGTCCAGAGTCCCTGCCGGACGTATTTGCGGTTGAAGAGGTGCATGTTCAGGCTGACCACCGCACCCGTCTGAAGCTTTTGGAAGTCAGCTTCTTCGCTGTCCACGAAGGTGATGTCGGAGATGTCGTAGGGGCAGTTGAGCTGCTTTCCGGTCAGGTTCATTCTGAGGATCATGTGGAGGGCGGAGTCGCCGTCGAGCAGGATGCTGCTCCCGGCGTCCGTGAAACATTCCCCTTTCGTGAAGCCCGAATCCCTGTTCGCATCTTCGAAGGCGAAAATCCGGTATTTCCCTCGCGCCAGGGAAAGGACAAAGCTCCCGGCTCCCTCCAGCACGTCGAAGTCTTCGACGCGTCCGCTTTTCGTGTTCACGGCAAAGGCGATGACCCTGGCATTCGGCTTGTCTGTTTCCACCAGGCCAACCACGAGGAACCCTTGCTTCCTTTCGGATTCGTCTTCCTGGAGGCGGAGCAGGGAACAGCCGCTCATGCAGAGGAATACGGCAAGGAAAAAGCATGCCGTGAGGAGCGGTCGAACAGGTGGGGCGCCGTTTGAGCAAGAAAGAAGGGGGATCATGTCCCCTGTTGTACACTGCGTCCGCAGGCCGGGGTATGATAATGAATGCCGGGGCTCGTCGCTCCGGTTGCGGCGGGGCCCGGCTTACCGGCCATGGACACGACACTCTCGTTCGGATAGCTTCCGCGGATGATTTTTACACCAAGTTTGGAGCCGTGATGAAATACGCCGTCGTCGTCATTGATATGCAGAGAGGACTGTTCGAAACCGACCCCGAGCCGTTTGAAACCGCTGAGGTTGTCGCCAGGATAAATGCCCTGACCGCCCGCGCCCGGTCCCAGGGCAACCCGGTCGTCTTCGTGCAGCATGAGCGGCAGGGGAGTGAACTCGCCTTTGGCGGCGCGGGGTGGGAACTGATTTCCGGCCTTGCGGTTCAGGAAAGCGACATCAAGGTCCGGAAGATGACTCCTGATTCTTTTTTGCGCACCGACCTGGAGCAGGTGCTCAAGAATCGGGATGTCGACGCGCTCTGCATCTGCGGCTACGCCACGGAGTTCTGCGTGGACACCACCGTTCGCAGCGCGGCCGCTCACGGGTATCCGGTCTTTCTGGTGGCCGACGCCCACACGACCCATGACAAGGAGCATCTGCCCGCCTCACTCGTCAGAGATCATCACAACAGGACGCTTTCAGACGTGACCAGTTTCGGAGTGCCCATCACCGCCGTGGCCTGCGAGACATTTCTGCGGACAGAAGAATGAATCGTGAATGTAAATGATGCCTGGTCGGAATGAGATGATGGATTTTTGGGAGAGATTGGACAAGTTGCTGGATTCGGTGGAGCTTGTCGTCGACAGGCCCAAAGGGGCAAGGCACCCCAAATATTCACATATCGTCTACCCGTTGGATTACGGCTATTTGAGTGGCACGTCGGGGGGGACGGCAACGAAATAGACGTCTGGTGCGGGTCGGAGGGGTCGAAAAGACTTGTGGCCGTCATCTGCACCGTCGACTCGTTGAAGAATGATACCGAACTCAAACTGCTGCTTGGTTGCACGGAAAAGGAAATCGACATTGTGGACAGGTTTCACAATGAAAACAAATATATGTCCGGGATGGTCGTGAGACGCTAATGACACGGCGGACCATCCGCCCCACGTTCCGGGGGGACTGTTTGACTTCGATTTCACTTCATCATTCACAAATGAAAAGGCTCCGGCGGATACCGGAGCCTTTTTCGTCACGATTTTCTTGTCGAGAGATCGAGGACTTCCTGGTGGGCGAGGGGTCTGCCCAGGCGGCTGGCCACCCGTTTGATGGCGCGCAACAGGCCGGTCACTTCCTCTTTTGTTTCCGTACTCCCCTGTTCGGCAAGAATGCAGCCGATGGCGCCATGGCCGACCTTTTCCCCGTAGCCGAACTTTCTGGCCGCGCCCACCCGTTCCGGCGGATACGGCTCGAAAAGCGACGGGTCGCAGGCCATTCCGTGCAGATGCAGACCTGTTTCACAGGCGAATATGTCCTCACCAGCAATGGCCTTGGTTCTGGGAATCGCCACCCGCGATTCCCGGGCCACGTGTGTGCAAAGCTCAGGCAGGCTTTCCAGGTTGTAGGCATGTTTTTTCTCCTTGAGGGTCAGGTAGGCGGCCACTTCCTCCAGGGCCGCGATGCCGGAGCGCTCTCCGATGCCCAGGATGGATACGTCGGCGTAATCGGCCCCGGCCAGCAGGGCGGTGATGGTGTTGGCCGTGGCCATGCCATAGTCGTCGTGGCAGTGGATGGCCAGCTTCACGTCGAGGTTGGCCTTGAAAAAGCGCACCAACCCTGAAATTTCGGACGGGTTGAGAACTCCGACCGTGTCCGGCAGGCGGACGCGGAAGGCCCCCGCGGATTCCGCATGTTTGGCCACGCGCACGGCGAATTCCCAATTGGCGCGGGAAACGTCTTCCAGCCCCACGGAAACTTCCATACCCAGCAGGTGGGCCAGCATGGCCGAGCCGGTGATGCGTTCCAGCAGTTCCCCGTGTCGCAGGCCTAGCCGTTTGGTCACGTGATCGTCGGAGACGGGCACACCGATGTTGATGCGTTTGAAGCCGAGATCCGCAGCCTGCTTCACGCATTGCTCGCGGCAGGGACTCCAGACGCTGAAGACCGTGTCGGCTTTTCGGGAATGGGCCTTGCGTGAGGCCCGTTCCAGGCCGTCCATGCCGATCCAGCCCAGTTCGATTTCCTCGATCCCCAGCCGCAGCAGGCCGTCCACGATCGCCGTGCGCGCTTCCGGGGTGAAGCTGACACCGTAAAGCTGTGCGCCTTCGCGAAGGGTCGTGTCTATCAGCATTGTTTCGTCCTTTGTTTCAGCAGCCGTTTTGTGTAGCCCTGGATGGTATGCTTCTGTTGTAAGCAGAAAGAATGCCATCCATTATGTTTTTACATAATATTTTGTAATATAAGGCGGTTGAGTCGACCTGTATCTGTTCCTGGTCTTGGCTACCAATGTGTCGGAAACGACAAAAATGTACATTCCACATTGTAGATTCCCATTTTCCGAAAATGTCATTCCCACCAACTGTGTCTGACTGTAATCGCAGGTATTTTAGTGCGTTGTCATGTTTTTTGAACTTTTGGCACGCGGGTTGCCCTAGGGGACTCATCGAATTCCAAAAAGCCCTTGGAGGGAACCATGCGAAAAGTAGCGATTTACGGAAAAGGCGGCATAGGAAAGTCCACAACCACCCAGAACACCGTTGCAGGCCTGGCCGAGATGGGCCGCAAGGTAATGGTGGTCGGCTGCGATCCCAAGGCCGACTCCACCCGTCTGCTGTTGGGTGGCCTGGCCCAGAAGTCCGTTCTCGACACCCTGCGTGAAGAGGGCGAGGACGTGGAACTCGAGGACATCCGCAAAGGTGGCTTCGGCGGTTCCTGGTGTGTGGAATCCGGTGGTCCCGAGCCGGGCGTCGGTTGCGCCGGACGCGGCATCATCACCTCCATCAACATGCTCGAATCTCTTGGCGCCTACGAGGAGAGCGAAGAGCTGGACTATGCGTTCTACGACGTCCTCGGCGACGTTGTCTGCGGCGGGTTCGCCATGCCCATCCGCGATGGCAAGGCCGAGGAGATCTACATTGTCTGCTCGGGAGAGATGATGGCCATGTATGCGGCCAACAACATCTGCAAGGGCATCATGAAGTACGCGGAGTCCGGCGGCGTGCGCCTGGGCGGCCTCATCTGCAACTCCCGCAACGTGGACAACGAAAAGGACATGATCGCCGAACTGGCCCGCAAGCTGGGCACCCAGATGATCTATTTCGTGCCCCGCGACAACGACGTGCAGCGCGCCGAAATCAACCGCAAGACCGTCATCGAATGGAATCCCGAAGCGGACCAGGCAAAAGAGTATCGCGGACTGGCCAAGGCCATCGACGAAAACGAGATGTTCGTTGTTCCCAAACCGTTGGAGATCGAAGAGCTTGAACAGCTGCTCCTGGACTACGGCCTGATGGAAGCCTAGCGGCCCGCTGAAAATCCACCATGGTTGCGTTTCCCGGAATTACTCACCCCTCGCGCGCCGGACGGTGTGCGTCGGCCCTGGTGATTCCCCGGGTCTTGCCCCGCACTTGCAAGCGGACAGGGCTCTTAACCAAGATTTTTAAGGAGAGTGCACAATGTCGATGATCATGGTTCGAGCAATCGTCAGGCCGGAGAAAGCGGATGAAGTCCTTGCGGCCCTCATGGACGCCGGCTTCCCGGCCGTGACCAAATATTCGGTGGCCGGGCGCGGCAAGCAGCGCGGCATCAAGATCGGCGAGGTTACCTACGACGAGATTCCCAAGACCATGCTCATGAGCGTGGTCAAGGCGAGCGACAAGGATTTCGTCATCGAGACCATCATGGATGCGGCCCGTTCCGGGACAAAAGGCGCGTTCGGCGACGGCAAGATTTTCGTCAGCGACGTCGGCGACGTCTATACCATCAGTTCCGGCGTCAAGGAAGGCGTCGAAGAGGAGGCGGCAGCATGATGGAAGTGATCGCCGTAGTGCGAATGAACATGATGAACCAGACCAAAAAGGCCTTGACCGAGGTCGGGGTCGACGCCTTCTTCGCCCATGAGGCGCAGGGGCGCGGCAAGGGGTTCGTCAACACCAAGCTCCTGGAAGGCGCGGAAGACGGCTATGAAGAGGCTGCCGCCCTGCTTGGGGAAAAGGGCAAGCTCTATCCCAAGCGCATGCTCACGGCTGTGGTTCCGGAAGGGGATGTCGAGGACGTGGTCCAGACCATCATCGACGTCAACCAGACCGGCAAACCCGGGGACGGCAAGATATTCGTGCTCCCCGTAACGGACTCGGTCCGTGTGCGCACCGGCGAAACCGGTGAGAAATCAATCCTCTAGCCCGGAGGAGACCATCCTATGGCTACACTGAAAAAGAAGCTCGTGCAGTGGGAACCCACCGACATCAAGGAGGAGTTGCTCAAGAAGTATCCTCCCAAGGTGGCCCGCAAGCGCGCCAAGCAGATACTCATCAACGAGGCCCAGGAGAACGAGACTCCCGAGATCTCGGCCAACGTGCGTACCGTGCCCGGCATCATCACCATGCGCGGCTGCACTTACGCGGGGTGCAAGGGTGTCATCCTCGGTCCCACCCGCGACATCGTGAACATCACCCACGGCCCCATCGGCTGCGGATTCTATTCCTGGCTGACCCGCCGCAACCAGACCGACGCATCCGCCGAAGGCGCCGAGAACTACATGACCTACTGTTTTTCCACGGATATGCAGGACGAGGACATCATCTTCGGCGGTGAAAAGAAATTGGAAAAGGCCATCCAGGAAGCCTACGACACCTTTCATCCCAAAGCCATCGCCGTCTTCGCCACCTGCCCGGTGGGTCTTATCGGTGACGACATCCACGCCGTGGCCAAAAAGATGAAGGAAAAGCTGGCCGACTGCAACGTCTTCGCCTTTTCCTGCGAAGGGTACAAGGGCGTTTCCCAGTCCGCCGGTCACCACATCGCCAACAACCAGATCTTCCGTCACGTGGTGGGCGAGAACGACGAGGAAAAGGACGGTGAATACAAGATCAACCTGCTCGGTGAATACAACATCGGCGGGGACGGGTTCGAGATCGACCGCATCCTGAAGAAATGCGGCATCACCAACATCGCCACCTTCTCGGGCAATTCCACCTACGACCAGTTCGCTTCCGCGCCCAAGGCCGACTTGAACACGGTCATGTGCCATCGGTCCATCAACTACGTGGCCGACATGCTGGAGACCAAGTATGGCATCCCCTGGATCAAGGTGAACTTCATCGGGGCCGAGGCCACGGCCAAGTCCCTGCGCAAGATCGCCCAGTATTTCGGCGACAAGAAGCTCATCGACCGCGTGGAAGAGGTCATTGCCGAGGAAATGCCCGAAGTGAAGGCCGTGGCCGAAGACGTCTATCCCCGTACCGAAGGCAAGACCGCCATGCTCTTTGTGGGCGGTTCCCGCGCCCACCATTACCAGGAACTCTTCGCCGAGATGGGCATGAAGACCTTGTCCGCGGGCTACGAGTTCGCCCACCGCGACGACTACGAGGGCCGCGAGGTCATCCCCACCCTCCGGGTGGATGCGGACAGCCGCAACATCGAGGAGATCGAGGTCGAGGCCGACGAGGCCCGCTACAGTCCGCGCAAAAGCTCTGAAGAGATGGAAAAGTTGGAAGAGGCCGGGTTCAAGTTCAAGCACTACGACGGGATGATCCCGGATATGGATAAGGGAACCCTGATCATCGACGACCTCAACCAGTACGAGGCCGAAAAGCTGGTGGAGATCCTCAAGCCCGACGTGTTCTGCGCAGGCATCAAGGAAAAATTCTCCATCCAGAAGCTGGGTGTGCCCATGAAGCAGTTGCACAGCTACGACTCGGGCGGTCCCTACGCCGGGTTCAAGGGCGCGATCAACTTCTACAAGGAGATCGACCGCCTCGTGAACAGCAGGATCTGGGGCTACATGAAGGCTCCCTGGCAGGAAACTCCGGAACTCTCGGCCACCTATGTCTGGGAATAACGCAGGAAGGATAGTGAAATGTTACTGAGACACACTCCGGAAGAAATAACGGAACGCGGCTCGCTGGTCATCAACCCGGCCAAGACCTGCCAGCCCATCGGCGCCATGTACGCGGCCCTGGGCATCCACGGGTGCCTGCCGCACAGCCACGGGTCGCAGGGGTGTTGCGCCTATCACAGGAGCACCTTGACGCGGCATTACAAGGAACCCATTTCCGCAGCCACCAGCTCCTTCACCGAAGGCGCGTCCGTGTTCGGCGGGCAGGCCAACCTTGTGCAGGCCATCAACAACATCTTCTCGGTCTATGAACCGGAAGTGATCGCCGTGCACACCACCTGCTTGTCCGAAACCATCGGCGACGACCTGAACCAGATCAGGGACAAGGCCGAGAAGGACGGCAAGATTCCGGACGGCAAGTTCGTCATCGGCGCTCCCACGCCCAGCTACGTGGGCTCCCACGTCACCGGATTCTCCAATATGGTCAAGGCAATGGCCATGGTGGCGGAAAAGACCGGGAAAAAGAACGGCAAGATCAACATTATTCCCGGCTGGGTGGAACCGGCCGACATGGAGGAGATCAAGCGTCTGGCATCCCTGGTGGGTGTGGACTTCATCATGTTCCCGGACACTTCGGGCGTGCTCAACGGTCCGCTCTCGGGCGAGTACCACATGTTCCCCGAAGGCGGAGTGACCATGAAGGAACTCAAGTCCGCCGGCGATTCCATGGGAACTCTGGCCCTGGGCGAATGGTGTTCGGCCGATGCGGCCCGCGCCCTGGACTCCACTCACAAGGTGCCGTGCAAGGTGCTGGATATGCCCTTCGGCCTGAAGGCCACGGACCGTTTCATCGACGCCCTGCGTACGGTGGCGGGCGTGTCCGTCTCCGAGGAGATCACCCATGAACGCGGCCAGCTCGTGGACATGATGTCCGACATGCACCAGTACTTCTATCACAAGAAGGTGGCCTTGGTGGGAGATCCGGATCAGCTTATCGCCATGACCGAGTTCCTGGTCTCCATCGACATGTGCCCGGTCCATGTGGTCACCGGCACCCCGGGCAAGCGTTTCGAGAAGCGCATCAAGGAACTCACTGCGGACATGCCGTTCGAGGTCAACGTCAAGGCCTCCGGCGACATGTTCCTGCTCCACCAGTGGATCAAGAACGAGCCCGTGGATCTGATCATGGGCAACTCCTATTGCAAGTATATTGCCCGCGACGAGGACATTCCGCTGGTGCGCTGGGGCTTCCCCATTCTGGACCGCGTCGGCCACCAGTACTTTCCCACCGTGGGATACAAGGGCGGTCTCAGGTTGCTGGAGAAGATCCTTGGCGTCCTCCTGGACCGCAAGGACAGGGACGCTCCCGAAGAAACCTTTGAACTGGTCCTGTAATTCGTTCCGGAAAACTGGAAACCGCAAGAGCCACAAAGGCAGGTGTATCATGACTCACACAGCTCCTCACACCCCCACGCATCCGTGCTTCGGGCCCGAGACCCGGAGAACGGTCGGTCGTATGCACCTGCCTGTGGCGCCGCGGGCCACCACCCGTCTCAGGTACGGGGCCACGGACATGACCGGCAAGGTCCTTTCCCCGCGCGAGGCCGTGTCCTGGCTGGACAGAACCATGCGCGACGGCACTGACATCGGCGTAGTGGGCATCACCGGGCCGGGCGAACCTCTGGTCACACCGGAATTGACTTTGGATACATTGCGCCTGGTGCGCGAATCCTACCCGGGCATGCCCCTGTGTCTGACCACCAACGGGTTGCATGCGGCGGCCCATGCCAAGTCCCTTGCCGACCTTTGGCTGTCCCACGTCACCGTCGAGGTCCATGCCGTGGACCCGAAGGTGGCCGAGGACATCTACGCCTGGGTGCGGCCCGGCACCAGGACCATCCCCCTGGCCGAAGGCGTTCGGACGCTTCTCAACGCCCAGGCCGAGGCCATCGTGGCCCTCAAGGACGCCGGATTGACGGTCAAGGTCAACACCACGGTCTTCAAAGGCGTCAACGCGGCCCATGTGGAGGAAGTGGCCAAGGCCGTCTCCCTGCTGGGGGCGGACATCATGGCCGTCTGCCCGTGCAGCCCGGAGGAGGGTGACGAGGAAACGGCTCCCGGAGACGAACTCATGCGCACCGCCATGGATTTGGCCGGACGGCACATGCGCCTCATGACGCCCTGGGAAGGGTGCGGTCGGGACTTGGTGGGAACCACCATTCCCGAGCTTTCCCGTGACCCGGTCTTCGAGGCGCCGGGAACGCCCCGGCCCACGCCGGAGCGCCCCAACGTGGCCGTGGCCAGTTCCGACGGCATGGACGTGGACCAGCATCTCGGGCACGCCTCGCGTCTGTTGATCTACGGACCGCGCGAGGACGGTCTTCCTTGCCTGCTTGGTACCCGGTTCGCGCCGGAACCGGGCGGAGGGGACGCCCGATGGAAGCTGCTGGCCGAACGTCTTTCCGACTGTTTCGTCCTGCTGGTGAGCAGCGCCGGGGAGCGGCCTCGGCAGGTGCTGTCCGAGTCCGGCCTCGGTGTGCTGGCCACGGATTGCAATGTGGAAGGCATGGTGGACGCCCTGTACGGCGGCGGGAAAAAGAAGAAGTAATACGTAAGCATTCAAGGAGAAATATCATGGCTGTACCTGAAAGACAGATTCTCGTGTGCCAGAGCTTCCGCGCAGGCGGCGACCCCAAGGGCATTTGCCACAAGCAGACCGACGGTTTCCTGCAGTACATCGAAGAGGAGATCCTGGATCGCGGTCTGGACATGCAGGTGGTGGCCACCGGCTGTCTCAAACAGTGCGAGGCCGGGCCGATCATGGTCATCCAGCCCGACAACCTGTGGTTCAAAGGCATTGACAGCGAAGAAGCCATCGATGCCGTACTGGACGGTCTCGAGGACGGCGAACCCGCTGCGGAATACCTGATCTCTTAGGGTGTTGAAATGACCGCCGCCATCGCCATACGCCGGGCCTGTCCCGAAGACATGAACGCCCTGTGTTCCCTGTTGGAGGTCCTGTTTTCCATTGAAGAGGATTTCACAGCTGACGCGGCAAAACAGTCTCGCGGTCTCGGGCTGATGTTCGAAGAAAGAGGGAGGGTCGTGTTCGTGGCAGAGGCGGAAGGCGAAGTTGTCGGCATGTGTTCCGGCCAGCTCAACGTCTCCACGGCCGAGGGCGCGCCTTCCGTGTTGGTGGAGGACGTGGTGGTGCTGGAGGACTGGCAGGGCAGGGGCGTCGGCAGGATGCTCATGGACGCCGTGCATGGCTGGGCCGCCGACAACGGCGCGCTGCGCATGCAGCTCCTGGCCGATCTGGAGAATGACGGCGCTTTCGATTTTTACAACCGTCTGGGCTGGCAGCGGACCAACCTGGTCTGCCTCACCAGACGCGTGTTTTCGGAGGAACGGATATGAAATGTGAAGCAAATGCCCTGTTGGACGAACGCCGCGAACAGGTGCACCGCACCGGGCAGGGGCCCATCGACATCGCCTGCAACCGCGACTCCCTTGCGGGAGCCGTGAGCCAGCGGGCCTGCGTGTTTTGCGGGTCCCGCGTGGTTCTCTATCCCATTGCCGACGCCCTGCACCTGGTGCATGGCCCGGTGGGCTGTGCGGTCTATACCTGGGATATCCGCGGTGCGCTTTCCAGCGGCCCGGAACTGCACAGGCTCAGCTTCACCACTGACCTGCAGGAAACAGACGTCATCTTCGGAGGCGAGAAAAAGCTGGAGGCCGCTCTTGACGAACTCATAGACCGGCACGGCCCGCAGGCCGCGTTCGTCTATTCCACCTGCATCGTAGGGCTTATCGGCGACGACCTGGAGGCCGTATGCCGCAGGATGGAGGAGAAGAAGGGCATTCCGGTCATTCCGGTGCAGTCCGAGGGATTCAAGGGTAACAAGCGCGAGGGTTACAACGCGGCCTGCAAGGCCATGTTCCGTCTGGTGGGCAGCGGCGACACCTCAAATGTTTCCAAGGTCGCAGTGAACATCCTCGGGGACTTCAATCTGGCCGGAGAGATCTGGATCATCCGCGAATACCTGGAGCGCATGGGCGTGGAGGTGGTGGCCAATATCACCGGCGACGGCAGGGTTGAGGATATCCGCCGTTGTCACGGAGCCGCCCTCAACGTGGTGCAGTGTTCGGGCGCGACTCTCGATTTGGCCAAGATGATGGAGGAGGAATACGGCATTCCGTACATCCGGGTCTCCTACCTCGGCATCGAGGACATGGCCGACTCCCTGTACGCCATCGCCGATCATTTCAGCGAAATAGACCCGGACATCACCCGGCGCACCTCCGAACTGGTGAAGGACGAGCTCGACGTGCTCCTGCCGGGCCTCAAGGATTTCCGCAAAGACCTCGAGGGCAAGAAGGCGGCCATCTACGTGGGCGGCGCGTTCAAGGCCTTCTCGCTCATCAAGGCCTTCCGCCACCTGGGAATGCAGGTGGTCATGGTCGGCTCCCAGACCGGCACCGAAGAGGATTACCGGGAACTGGAAGCCATCACCGACCCCGGTACCATCATCGTGGACGACTCCAACCCGTTGGAACTTTCCGCCTTCATCAAGGAAAAGGACGTGGACGTCTTTGTAGGCGGGGTCAAGGAACGGCCCATCGCCTTCAAACTGGGCGTGGGATTCTGCGACCACAACCATGAACGCAAGGAAGCCCTCGAAGGATTCGTGGGCATGTACAATTTCGCGCGCGAGATCCATGCTTCGGTGATGAGCCCGGTCTGGAAATACGTGCCCAGAAGGGAGGCCCGCAATGCGTAAGCCCAACTACGTTTCCACCACCAACGCCTGCAAGCTCTGTACGCCCCTCGGCGCTTCCCTGGCCTTCCGGGGCGTGGAACAGTCCGTTCCCTTTCTGCACGGTTCCCAGGGCTGCGCCACTTACATGCGGCGCTACATCATCAGCCATTTCCGCGAGCCCATGGACATCGCCTCTTCGGCCCTGGGAGAAAAGCACGCGGTCTATGGCGGCGGCCCCAACCTGAAGAAGGGGCTGCTCAACGTCATGAAGAAATACCAGCCCGCTCTCATCGGCGTGGCCACCACTTGTCTCACGGAAACCATCGGCGACGACGTGGGCATGATCCTCAAGGAATTCCGCAGCGAGTTTTCCGATTTGGATCTGCCCGAGGTGGTCTACGTGAACACCCCCAGCTACAGCGGTACGCACATGGACGGCTGGACCGGTGCCGTGCGGGCCATGGCCGAGCAGCTGGTCACGGAGAAGATGCCTAACAACGGCGGCGTGAACCTTTTTCCGGGCATGATTTCTCCTGGAGACGTCCGGGCCCTCAAGGACATTTTCGGGTATTTCGGCCTGGATGTGACCGTGCTGCCGGATATTTCCGAAACCTTGGACGGCCCTGCCCTGCTGGATTACGAACCCATTCCTTCGGGCGGAACGACCCTGGAGGCCGTCCGGGCCATGTCCGGCGCGGTGTGCAGCATGGAATTCGGCCGCTGCCTGCCCGCCAAGACGGCCGGCGAAGATCTGCGTGAACGGTTCGGTGTCTCCAACATCCGTTTGGGCATGCCCATGGGACTGCGGGAAACCGACCGGTTCATGAGCGCCCTGAGTGAGGTCGCGAGCCGGAGTGTTCCCCGCCGGTATCTGTTGGAGCGGGGCAGATTGGTCGACTCTCTGGTGGACGGTCACAAGTATGTCTCGGGTAAGCGCGCAATCGTTTACGGCGAGGAGGATCTCGTGGTGGGCCTGGTGGCCTTCCTGAGCGAGATAGGCGTGCAGCCCGTGCTGGCGGCCACCGGGTCTCGTACCGGCGAGATGGTCGCCAACATCGAACGGGTTGGCGCGGACTTGCGCGAACAGCCCCAGGTACACGAAGGCGTCGATTTCCACGAGATCGCCGAGATGGCCGGGGAGCTGAAGCCGGATCTCGTCATCGGCCACAGCAAGGGCTATCGTTATGCCCGGGACTGGGGCGTGCCCCTCGTCCGCGTGGGCTTTCCCATCCACGACCGCTTCGGCGGCCAGCGGCTGCGCACCCTCGGCTACGGCGGAACCCAGAAACTCTATGACCGCATCGTTAACGCCGTACTGCAAAAGAAACAGTCCGACAGTTCCGTCGGCTACGGATACCTGTAATCACGGGAGAAGAACATGAAGGATACGACCAGACACCCCTGCTTCAACAAGGACGCCGCAGGAAGCTGCGGCAGGGTTCATCTCCCCGTGGCCCCGAAATGCAACATCCAGTGCAACTACTGCAACCGCAAGTACGACTGCGTGAACGAGTCGAGGCCGGGTGTGTCCAGCGCCGTGCTCAAGCCCTTTCAGGCCGCCGAGTATATGGGCCGCATCCTGGAAAAGGACTCGCGCATCACGGTTGCGGGCATTGCCGGGCCGGGCGATCCCTTCGCAAACGCCCCGGAAGTGCTGGAGACCATGCGGCTGCTCAAGGAGCGGCATCCGGACCTGCTTTTCTGTCTTTCCAGCAACGGGCTCAACGTGCCGCCGTATCTGGATGAGATCGCCGCGCTGGGCGTTTCCCATGTGACCATCACCATCAACGCCGTGGACCCGGTCATCGGCGCGAAGATTTATTCCTGGATCAAGGACGGCAACGTGGTCTACCGGGGCGAACAGGGGGCAAAGCTCCTTCTCGACCGGCAGCTCAAGGCTGTCCGTGGCCTCAAGGAGCGGGGCGTGGTGGTCAAGGTCAACACCATCGTCATTCCCGGCGTCAACGAGGACCATATCCCCGAGGTGTCCCGGGTCGTTTCCGAACTGGGAGCGGACATCCAGAACCTGATTCCGCTCAAGCCCAGCCAGGGCACTCCTTTTGCCGGTCTGCCCGAGCCGGGCCACGATGTGGTCGTTCCCCTGCGCAAGGCGGCCGGGGAATTCATCGAGCAGATGACCCACTGCAAGCGTTGCCGTGCCGACGCTGTGGGCCTGCTGGCCGAGGACCGCTCCGGCGAACTGTGCGGCACGCTGCAGGCCTGCTCAAAACTCAAGCCCCTGACCGTGGAACAGGCACGGCCCTATGTGGCCGTCGCCAGTCGCGAGGGCATGCTGGTCAATCAGCACCTGGGCGAGGCCGTCCGTTTCCAGATCTGGGGACGGGGGGATGACGGATACCGCATGATCGAGGAACGCACGGCTCCCAAGCCGGGATGCGGCCCCAAGCGTTGGGAGCAGCTCGCCTCGACCCTCAAGGACTGCCGGGCCGTGCTGGCCAGCGCCATGGGCGAGCAGCCCAAAATGTTCCTGGAGGAATCCGGCATCAAGGCCCATGTCTGTTCCGGGTTCATCGATGAAGCGCTCGAAACCCTTTACAGCGGCGGGGACATGGACGTTTACAAGTCCCGCAAGTCCGGCATCGGCGGCAGCTGTTGCGCCGGGACCGGGCTTGGCTGCGGTTAGGGAATACCGATATTTGCTATATGTAGGAATATAGCAACCTCCACCTGAGAAAGCCCCCGGAATTGTTTCCGAGGGCTTTCTCTTTTTTTTGTTCTGCCTGTAAGGCAATCAATTGCGGAGGTTGGCGCGTCCCTGGGCGATGAGGGGTTCCAATGCGAATTTATGCACCCTGTAGCCCATCTGGCGCGGCGTGAGTCCGAGGTCCTTGGCGGCCTTGTACTGAATCCAGCCGTTGCGTTCCAGAGCGGCCACGATCTCCTGGCGCTCCACATCGGACAGGGAACGATTGCCGTAGGAGGGGGCGAGGATGGCTTCCGCCGCAGGTTTTGGCTTTTGTCGCGGTTTGTGCAGAAAGCCCTCCAGCATTTCCGAATCGACCTTGTCGGTATCGGCCATGATAACCAGCCGTTCCATGAGGTTCTCCATCTCGCGCACGTTGCCCGACCAGTCGTGCTGGGTCAGGGCGTTGAGTGCGTCCGGGGTGAAGGCCAGCGACCTGCCGTATTCCGTGGAAACCTTGGTCAGGAAGTGGTTGAGCAGGCCCGGGACGTCCTCCTTGCGTTCGCGCAGGGCCGGAACCCGGATGGGAAAGACGTTGAGGCGGTAGTAAAGGTCCGGCCGAAACTCCCCTGAACGGGACAAGGATTCGAGGTCCTTGTTGGTGGCCGTAATGATGCGCACGTCCGTGCGTTTGGTGCGGGCGCTTCCCAGTCGTTCGAATTCCTTTTCCTGGATGACGCGCAGCAGCTTTGCCTGCACGGCCAGGGGCAGTTCACCCACCTCGTCCAGGAAGATGGTGCCCCGGTCCGCCTCCTCGAAGCGTCCGGCCCTGGAATGGCTGGCGCCGGTATAGGCTCCCTTTTCCACGCCGAAGAGTTCGGACTCCAGCAGGTTCTCCGGGATGGAGGCACAGTTGACCTTGATGAACGGATGTTCCTTGCGGTCGGAAAGCTGGTGGATGATGCGGGCGATAAGGGTTTTACCCACGCCGGATTCTCCCAGGAGCAGTACGGTGGCCTTGGTGGGGGCCACCTTCTTGAGCTGGCGCTGCACGTCCATCATGGCCGTGCTCGACCCCACCATGTACAGCCCCTTGGCCTCCTTCGATATCTGGTACCTGAGAGAAGTGTTCTCCGCGCGGAGAACTTCCTCGCGTTCCTCGATTTTGCGGTTCAGGCTGATGAATTGGGCGATGAGAGTGGCCACCACCGACAGGAATCCAGTATCCTCGTCCGAGGACACCTCATCGTCGAAGAGTCGATCCACGTTGAGTACGCCGATGGGGTCGCCGTGAAGCATGATGGGCACGCCCAGAAAGGACAGTTTCGCCTTGGAAATCTTCCTGGTGCCGGTCTTGTTCAGGAAGAGCGGGTCCTGGCTGATGTCGGGCACGAAATAGGGTTCTCCCGACTGGAAGATGGCGCCGGTGATGCCTTCGCCGAGACTGTAGACGCCGCGGCGTTTTTCTTCCTGGGTCAGTCCGTAGGAAGCGCTTATGTTCAGGGTGTTTCTGCCGTCGTCCAGCAAGGTCACGGTGGCTCGTTTCATGGCCAGCTTCTCGGAAAGGACGCGCAGGACCTCTTCGAGGGCGGACTCCAGATCCAGCGCCTTGTCGATGATTTCGCAGATGGCCAGCAGGGCCGTGAATTTGAGATTTCGTACTGCGGAGGACATGGGTTACCCTCAGCAATATGGATACCAATGGCGATGTGTAGAGATGAAACTAGAAAAATCTTTTATTCTCAATGTGTTAGCTTGTCGTAGGTGTGAATGTTTTATACGAAAATGTGAAAGAATTCATACTTCTCATGTCGTTTTGGACAAAAATGGGAATTTTGACACTTGCTGTGGTGATTTACCCCAATCCTTGTGAAGCAGAGGGGGATGGGGTGCCGAGTTGCGCTTAATGATTGGCTGCACGACGTGAATGAGGCGGCTGTTTGGACAGGGCGGGAACAGTGCAACGCGCAGGGAAGGTCCCGACAGTTGCGGTTGACAGCCCGGGCAGGAGGCTTATTATCTGCCGTGCCTGAACACGGCATGCCGTGATCTAAAATCGTTTCACAACCCATACATGATCGAAGAGGTTTGCTTCATGGATTTGAATGAACTCACAATGCAGTCTGGCGCGTCTTCATCCCCCCAAGACAGCAATATCGAAATCTATACCCCCAAAGGTGTCTGCTCCAAGCTCATCCGCTTTCAGGTGGAAGACGGCATCCTCCACAACGTGGAATTCACCGGGGGGTGCAACGGCAACCTGCAGGGCATCAGCAAGCTGGTGGAAGGCATGCATGTTTCCGACGTGGCCGACAGGCTGCGGGGTATTCATTGCGGCAATCGGCCCACTTCCTGTCCGGACCAGTTGGTGCGGGCGCTTTCTCCCTACCTTGCGGGTTGATCCGCAACAGGTCTTGACCGAGTTCCGGTGCGCATGCGCCGGTTGACCAAGGGCCCCGGGCAATCGCTTCGGGGTCTTTTTTTGCGGTTGCTGTTTTCTTCTCGCCAGTACGTGGCAAAGTTATTTTTTGGAAAGGAGGATGGTCGTGTTGAGAAAAATTGAGTAACCTGGAGTTTTTTTTATCCTACTGTTGCTATCTGAAAAAAAGACGGATCTGTTTTGATGCAATTCTGAAAATCTTTTTGGGTTATTTAGGCCCGTAAACAGAGGGTTTTGTGTGTTTCACCAAAAAAAGAAAATAAAATTTATAAAAGGGTAGACAATAACTTTTTCAACAAAGTTCTGTTTAAAACTATATATTGAAGGATGATAATCGCCGATTATGGCAGGGATTGGTTTTTCCTTGAGGGGTGGGCGCTCCCATTTGTTTTGTTACAGGTTTTCAACAATAAAATATATTGTAATAACTGTATTTTCATAAAATTTGACGCGTATTGTCGGAAGCGGTTATTTTGATGCGTAATAAAAATTTTCAGAGCTAGCTGCAATGAAAGGAAACAGTTATGTCTCATGTTGATAACGCAGATACGATGGCCGAAACGCCGCTTCTCCTGCCCGGCAAGGGGCAGATCGTCGAGTACGATATTGCCGCCGGGCAGCTTTTCTCCTTCGGTTTTGACGTGAATGATGCGGTTTTCATCGGCAGAGGAAACGATCTCGTCATCACCGTCGAAGGGCAAGGAACCGTTGTAATCAATAATTATTTGCCGCATGCACAGGACGATTCCCTGCCTGTCTTCGAATTGATGGGCGGTGAAGTCGTTCCCGGGGATGTCTATCTTTTCGCTTTTCAGAACGGGGATGAACTTGAAACTGCGGCGGGCGGTTCCGGGGGCGGAAGCGGCGTCGGAGAATACCTGGATGATATCGGGACGCTCTATGCCGGGACCGACAGTCTCGGCACCCAAGGCGATCCTGTCTACGGGAACGATTTTGATTCCGGCCGTGCATTGAGCACGGATGCGCACAGTACCGATCCGGGGAATACCTCCGCTCCCACCGTGACCGGTTCGCTTTTTCTGACTTTGGACGAGGACACGTCCACCGTCATCACTGAATCCCAGATTCTTTCGGTCGTCAGCGACCCGAACGGGGACGCAGTATTGAGCGTCTCCCAGATTTCCGTGGACGGCGGCACCCTGACGCAGATTGCCAATGGGACATGGCTTTTTACTCCTGATCAGGATTTCAACGGCGAAGTCGCCCTTTCCTTTACCGTCTCTGACGGCGATTTTTCCGTTTCCTCCACCGGTGTGATCACAGTGAACCCGGTGAATGATGCTCCGGTCGCCGAGGACGACACGAATGCCGTTCAGGAGGATTTTTCCATCAGCGGTCAGGTGACGGCCACGGACGTGGATCACAGCGCGGCCGAATTGCACTACGCACTTACCGGCGCCGCGCCCGACGGTCTGACGTTCAACGAGGACGGTTCCTACACCTTCGACGCTTCCGGCTACGACTATCTGGCCGAGGGCGAGACCGCCGAAGTGACCGTGACCTATGAGGTGACGGACGAGGCGGGGGCCACCGACACGGGCGAGTTGACCATCACTGTCACTGGCGGCAACGACGGCCCTGTTGCCACGGACGCCTCCAGCACGGTAGCCGAGAACGGCACTGTGAGCGGGCAGGTTGTGGCCACGGACGCCGAGACTTCCGCCGATAATCTTGTCTACGCCCTCACCGGCGCCGCTCCCGACGGTCTGACGTTCAACGAGGACGGCTCCTACACCTTCGACGCTTCCGGCTACGACTATCTGGCCGAGGGCGAGACCGCCGAAGTGACCGTGACCTATGAGGTGACGGACGAGGCGGGGGCCACCGACACGGGCGAGCTGACCATCACTGTCACTGGCGGCAACGACGGCCCTGTTGCCACGGACGCCTCCAGCACGGTAGCCGAGAACGGCACTGTGAGCGGGCAGGTTGTGGCCACGGACGCCGAGACTTCCGCCGATAATCTTGTCTACGCCCTCACCGGCGCCGCTCCCGACGGTCTGACGTTCAACGAGGACGGCTCCTACACCTTCGACGCTTCCGGCTACGACTATCTGGCCGAGGGCGAGACCGCCGAAGTGACCGTGACCTATGAGGTGACGGACGAGGCGGGGGCCACCGACACGGGCGAGTTGACCATCACTGTCACTGGCGGCAACGACGCGCCTATCGCCAACGCCGACCACATCAACATCGGTGAAGATACCCATAATCCTGTTTTCGGAAACGTGCTCGATAATGACAGTGATGTTGACGGCGGTACTTTGACCGTTGTCGGTGTGGATGGCGAACAGGATCAAGTAGGTACCGAAATTCAGGGAGAATACGGCAAGGTTGTCATCAACGCCGACGGCTCCTACACCTATGTGTTGGATAGCGGCAGTGATACGGTGCAGGGATTGCACGACGGCCAGCATCTTTCCGAGACTTTTACCTACACGGTGTCTGACGGTCAGGGCGGCACTCAGACCGCCGAACTCACGATCACCATCGACGGCAGCAACGACCCCGGACATGTGATTATCGGCGCCCCGGGCAACGACCACGCCCCGATAGAAGGCGGCGCCGGCGACGATGTGATATCCGGCGATCCCGGCGGCGTGCACTCCGGTTCCGTTACGATTCCCCAAGACTACAATTATGTGGTCATGATGGACACCTCCGGCTCCATGGAAGGCCAAAGGATGGCCGACCTCAAGAGCTCCATGCTGCATATGATCGATTCTCTGCAAAGCGAGGTGGATGCCAAGGGCGGCACCGTCACACTTCGCCTCATGACCTTTGATACCCAGGTGGATGGAGCCCGGACTTTTACGCTTACCCAGGGTGGCAGCGTTGAGGCGGCCAAGCAGTTCATCAACGGCCTGCATGCATATGGGGGCACCAACTACGAAGACGCCCTGATGGAAGCCAAGGAGTGGATCGAAAACCATGCTCCGGCTGCTGACCAGACCCATGCCTTGCTTATCTCCGACGGCGTTCCCACCGACTCCAACTACGGGGAATACAACGGCCCTACCTCCGGCGGGGGGCATACCTCGGACGTTCAGGACGCCCTCGATCAGATGTTCGGGCAAAAGGACAGCTGGTGGCACCATTGGAAGAATGCCGACCATGTGAATGATGTCGCGGCGCTGCAGTCGGTCGTGGACAGCCTGACCGCAGTGGGCGTCGGCATGAATCCCGGCAGCGAGCTGTATGGCGCCGGGATCTATCTGAACGGCAATTGGGTCGACACCACCGGCGAGCTCATGGACGCCATCGACAGTAGCGGCAACGCATTGTTGTTGCAGAACAGTTCCGATCTGGAGCAGACCCTTGCAGCTATCGTCAAGGAAACGCTGCACCTGCAGGATGCCGGTTCCGAAGTCCTGAACGGCGGCGCCGGAAACGACATCATCTTTGGTGACGCCATGGACACCAGCGCCCTGGCCCATGCGTACGGCATCGACCTGCCCGACGGTTCGGGCTGGAAGGTCTTTGAGGAACTGGAGGCCCACCACGGCTGGACCAGAGAGCAGACCGTCGAGTACATCAGGACGCATCATACCGAACTGGGGGGCGAGGTCCTGGATTCCGAAGGCCACGGCAGGAACAGCGGTCACGACATCATCAGCGGAGGGGACGGCGACGACATCATCTACGGTCAGGAAGGTAACGACATCATATCAGGCGATCACGGTGCGGACCTGATCGACGGCGGCACCGGCCATGACTTCATCCATGGCGGGGACGGCAACGATACCATTTTCGGCGGTCAGGGTGGGGATACCTTGTACGGCGGGGACGGCGCGGATCTGATTAAAGGCGGTCAGGGCCACGACAGGTTGTACGGCGGCGAGGGCGACGACACCCTCTACGGCGGTCGCGGCAACGACACTTTGCATGGCGGGGACGGCGCGGATTTGCTCAATGGTGGTTCGGGCCATGACCTGATGTACGGTGGTTCGGGCAACGATACTTTCCACGGCGGAGCCGGTAACGACACCTTCGTGGTGGGGGACGGCGTGGATTCCGTGGACAGCGGCGCGGGAAGAGATACCATATACATCGCGCCTTCGGCCCTGGGTGATGATTCCGGCGGAGGCTCCACCTACCATGTGGGCGATGACCTCATCAAGCTGCATGAAGACCTGACCCTTCAGAAGATTTCTTTCGATGACACCAACGACATTGCCCGGTTGTTGGCGGTGGATTCCCACGGCAAGGAAGTGGCCGTTGATCTGCACGGCGTCGATCGCGCCGATCTGAGCGCCTTCGAGTCCCATTTTGACGCGGACAGCTCCTCGGACCACCTCATTCAGTACATCATCGATTCCGGGCACAAGCATCAAGGCTGACCTCGGTCATGACGACAAAAAAGCCGACGCACCTTCCGGGCGCGTCGGCTTTTTTGTGGCTTGTTCTTCTCTGGATATGCCGTCTGTACAGGACGTGCTGCGGCTTCAGTTAATCGTCATACGCCCGCATGGCACGTTCCAGCTGCTCCATGGATACGACTTCGATATGTCTGGAGGGCAGCAGCACATTTTTTTCCTGCAGGTCTCTGAGGATTCTGTTGATGCTCCGGGTGTTGGTGCCCAGGTAGTTGGCCAGATCCTCCTTGGTTACGGCAAGCCGCAGGGAGCCTTCATCCTCGGCCAGCATCTCGAACAGCTTCAGTACGCTGTATTCCAATGGGTAGGAAAGGTTGGTCGCCGAACGTTTCACGACCTTTTGGAGCCGGTAGGACATGGCGTGGTTTATCAACAGCGCGAAGTCGTGCTCTTCATCCAGCCATTGGGCGTATGCGCCTTTCGGGATAACCCCCACGGTGCTTTCCCTGATGGCCGTGGCGGCACAGGCGTATGCCTCACCAGTGAGGGCTTCTATCTCGCCGATGATTTCCCCTGGTCCTCCAATGGCCACCAGGTATTCGGTTCCCTTGGGGGTGTTGTGGTGAATCTTCAGGCTGCCGTTCAGGATGATGTAGACGTTTTCCGGAAGATCGTCCTGGTGGATGAGCGGCTCGCCCGGAGTCATGTTTTTTTCCATTATGGGGCCGCGTTTGTGCTCGACGCGCCGCCAGTAAGCTTTGACGAGTTTGCGGGTCAGTTCGGACGGAATGGATCTCATGATGGCTTTCGGGACAAATGTCCTTTTTCCGTTTTCAGTGAAGGGGTATTCCTCGGCAAGAACAGCGGAACGAATATAGGCCAACTTTCAACGCATGGGAAGAGCGATGCAATCAGCAGGGAGCACCATTTTCGGAATATTGGATTTTTTGCGCAGGGCGGAACGCCTGAAGAGCACTCTTCGCACCTCGTGGACAAGAAGCGGCAGGCAGGAGAGTACTGCCGAGCATAGCTGGAGACTCAGTCTGTTCGCCATGCTCGTCAGCCAGTACTACCCGAAGCTGGATGCCGGGCGAATTCTACAGCTGTGCATCGTGCACGATCTCGGCGAGACCCTCAACGGCGACATCCCGGCCCCGGAACAGAACGGATCCAAGGCCGAACAGGAGCGGGAGGACATGCTCGACCTCGTCCGCCCGCTTCCTGCGGATATGCGGGAGCGGCTCATGTCTCTGTGGGAGGAATACGAATTCGCCCGGACTCCGGAAGCGCGTGTGGTCAAGGCGCTGGACAAACTGGAAACTTTGCTGCAGCAGGCCCAGGGAAGCACCCCCCCTGATTTCGATTACACCTTCAATCTCGGGTATGGAGTGAAGTACACCAGGTTGGATGAAGTCATTCGTGAACTGCGGGCCGCCGTAGACGACGAGACAAAATGTTGTCTGATGGGGCGCGGGCGTCCCGCTCCCGATGAGGAGCATTGAGCACAGGCAATGAAGCCCGGGCCGAATGACGTTCCGGGCTTTTTCTATGCGTTTTTCAGGGGGGGCATTTCCCGGGTGAGCAGTTCTTCGATGTGGTCGAGTTGTTTCGGGAAGAGGGCGTTTTTGCGTCGGGCAATGTACAGGGTGTTGGTCAGGGGCTTGTACCCCTCCCAGAGCTTTCGGATGTCTCCGCGCCGGATCTGGTCCAGGCAGAGGAAGTCCGGGATGACCCCCAACCCGGGCCCCGCCGTAAGGCTGTGGATGATGGAGTGGATGTTGGGAACGATGTAATTGGGCCTGAAGGTCGGGTAGCCGCCGAAGTTGCGTTGCCAGAAACGGCGCAGGTGCTCGTTGTCGCCGGTGATGCCGTACCATTTCTGCCGGCCAAGCCAGTGCAGCAGCGCATCCGGGTCGCCCTTGTCCTGTTCGGCCCGGAATTCGGCCACGTCCACGTCGCGCCCCGCCGCAAGGATGATGTTTTCTTGAGAGAACGGGCGATAGCTGATGTTCCCGGCGTCCACCTTTTGGGGAGTGACCACCAGATCGACGATGCCCTTTTCCATCTTCTGCAGCAGTTCCGGATAGTGGCCGAATTCCAGAATGAGATCGAAGGTCAGGTCGGGTACGTGTTTTTCCAGAGTCTCCTGAAAGGTCTCAAAACACATGCCGATGGTCAGGGCAGGGGTGTCCTCGCGTGTGCTTTTCTGGAAGTTTTTCTCGGTTTCCTGCAGCCGGTTGATGGGATCGACCACGGCATTATAGAGCAGTTTGCCCCGCTCGGTGGGCAGCAGTTTGCGCGGCATACGTTCAAACAGCTTATGGCCCACGTGGTCTTCCAACGAGGACAAGTGCAGGCTTACGCCGGGCTGGGAGATGAACAGCGTATTCGCAGCGGCGGTCATGCTTCCCTTTTCATAAATTGTCTTGAACGTCCGAAGCCATTCCAGATTGATCATGATTTTATCTTATGAATATTCTGATGCTATTGTATGAGTTGTTTTATTTTTATGATGATCAACTTATGCATACAAGATGTCAAGAAGCGTGAGAGCAGAGTTGCATCTCCAATCTCACAGAGCGAATGACAAACTGTTTTGAAATACTTTTTCAAGGAGAAAGCCATGCGTGCCATCGCAGTGAACGGCAGCCCCAGAAAGGGCGGCAACACCGAAACCTTGTTGAACCATGTGCTGACCCAACTGGACGAGGCTGGCTGGGAAACTGAATTCGTCCAACTGGGCGGCAAGTCCGTCCGGGGGTGTATGGCCTGCGGCAAATGCTGGGAGAACAAGGATATGTGCTGTGTAGTCAGAAACGATATGTTCAATGAAGTCATGGCCGGGATGGTGGATGCTGATGCCATTGTCCTGGGCTCGCCCACCTATTTCACGGATGTGACCGCTGAACTCAAGGCGCTGTTGGATCGTGCCGGCATGGTGGCCCTGGCCAATGACCGGGCCTTTGCGGGCAAGATCGGTGCTGCGGTGGTGGCGGTACGCCGGGGCGGCGGCACACATGTTTTCGATACCATCAACCACATGTATCTCATGTCTCAGATGATCGTTCCGGGTTCCACCTACTGGAACCTGGGCATCGGGCTGGACAAGGGTGAAGTCGAAGACGACTCCGAAGGCATCGCCAACATGCGGAATTTGGGGCAGACCATCGCCTGGCTCGGCAGGGGCATGCAGCCGCACCAGAGATCTTTTCCCAGGAACATGGATTTTTTCGGTTAGGTCGAGACAGGCGCCACGAACAAAGGCCCGAGCGGACGCTCGGGCCTTTGTTTGTGAAATTGTGTAAATGATTGTCTTCTGTTTTTTCCCATGTGTACATGTTTATTCCTTGTATTTATTGAATTTTTATCTAAAATTATTTGTTTCATTCATATTACACAAACGTTTGACATAAATGATTGTTCATCTTAACTGTCTCTGCCTGACGGCAGTTGTTGTACGGGAAAATAACCGGGTGGAATATGACTAAAGAACAAAAAAGACTGAGTAGAAAGGCGCAGGGTGAGGAGACCAGGGCTACCTTGGTTCACACCGGAGCCAGGCTTTTTGCCATAAATGGGTTTCACGGCGTGAGCATGCGCACCCTGTCCGCCGAGGCTGGGGTCAATCTGGCCACGGTGGGCTACCATTTCGGCGGCAAGGCCGGGTTGTACGAGGCCATTATCCAGAGCCTCATCGACATTCGGGACGAAATATTTCCGGGTGCCGAAGAAGTGCGGGCGCGTTTGGAAGAGGCCGGGAACAGCATTCCGGGAAAGCGTGCTGTGGTGGATTGGTATATCGGTAAACTGGTGCACGGCATTCTCGGTAACGAGCAACATGCCTGGCCGGCCTTCATCATCTCGCGTGAATTGGCCCAACCAACCGAATTGTTTCCCAAATTGGAACAGGAATTTTTCGATCCTTCCTTTGAATCCCTCAACAGGTTTGTGAGCTATCTGCTCCCTGACGATGCCGGCCACGAGGAAATCTCCATCTGTATGCACGGCATCATCGGCATGATTATCAAGTTTCTGGAAGGATACGACATCTTTATCAAGCGCATTGGCTGGGAAAGTTACGAAGGCCACGGCGTGGAAAAGGTTGCTTCCGTCTTGTGCAAACGAATCAAAGGCTTTTTCGGCCTGCCAATGGAGTAAAAAATGAAACGATTCATATTATTCGTGACCCTGGTCGCCCTGTTGGCCATGCAGGGCTGCGGCGGCTCGCCCGCTTCTGTCGAGGCTCCTGTCCGCCCGGTGAAGACCATCGTGGTGGGCGCACTCGGAACCGGAAAGTTGTGGACCTTCGCGGGCACGGCCGAGGACGCTCTGGAGACCCCGCTTTCCTTCCGCGTGGGTGGCAAGATCGTCGATTTTCCCGGTGACCAGATCGGTCGCAAGTTCGCCAAGGGCGAGGTCATCGCCCGACTCGATCCTACCGACTACGAACTGGAGCTGCGTGAAGCCAAGGCCAACATGGAGCAGATCCGGGCCAATTACATCCGCGCCAAGGCCGACTACAAGCGGAACAAAAAACTCTTTGAGCGCAAGGTCATTTCCAAGAGCGAAATCGACCAGGCCGACGCGGATTTCAAGTCCTATGAAGCCCAGCTCAACGCCTCCGCCAAGAAGTTGGACATCGCCCGCAAGCATCTTTCCTATACGAATCTGCGTGCGCCGTTTGACGGCTGGATCAGCAAGGTGGAGGCCAATATCCACCAGAACGTGACTTCCGGCCAGGGAGTGGCCTCCCTCAATGCGGGTCGTCAGATGAAGATGTACATCACGGTTCCCGACATGCTCATCGCCCAGGTCAGCGAAGGGGACGCCGTTGAAGTGCATTTCGATGCGCTGCCCGACAAGAACATGACCGGCAAGGTCATGGAAATCAGCCCCGAGTCCAGCGCCGGGTCCGGCTATCCGGTCAAGGTCTACCTGGACAATGCCGACAAGCTGGTGCGCAGCGGCATGTCCGGGCATGTGAGCTTCCTGGGCCGTGATTCCGGAAAACCAAACTACTATCTGCCGCCCGTGGCTGTGGCGGGCGAGTCCAACGGCACCCGCAGCATCTGGGTGGTGGACCCCGGCACCTCCACCGTACAGAGTCGCAAGGTGACGGTAGGCGCCATGACCGAATTCGGCCTGCAGATCCTGGACGGCGTCCAGGCGGGCGACATGGTCGTGGTGCGCGGCGTGCATAAACTTCATGAGGGCCTCAAGGTCCGCTCCCACAGCGAAAAAGCGGAGGGCTAGTCGTGAATCTCGCCAAATGGTGCATCGAGAACAACCGCACCTCCATAGCACTCTTTCTGATCATCGCCTTGGGCGGGATCATGACGTTCATCAGTATCCCCAAGGACGAGGACCCGGACTTCACCATCCGGACCGCCTTGGTTACGACCCAATTCCCGGGCGCATCTCCCCAGCGCGTGGAGGAACTGGTCACGGACAAGCTTGAAGAAAAGATCCGCGAGATAAGCGACGTCAAGGTGGTCAAGTCCCAGTCCATGACCGGGCTGTCTCTCATCCAGGTGGAATTCTACGACCGGGTCAAGGACATGGGGCCTGCTTGGCAGAAGTTGCGCAACAAGGTTGACGACGCCGCACCCGACCTGCCCAGCGAGGCCTACACCCCGGTGATCAACGACGAGTTCGGCGACGTGTTCGGTATTCTCATCGCCCTGACCGGCGACGGTTTCTCCTACCGCGAGCTCAAGGACGCGGCCGACGACCTCCGCGACCAGTTGCTCAAGCTGGACGGGGTCGGCAAGGTGGAACGTTGGGGCGTGCAGGACGAGCGCATCTTCGTCGATTTCTCCAACTCCCGCATGGCCGCCGCAGGCATCAGCCCCTTTGCCCTGGCCCAGATCATCGACCACCAGAACACCATCCAGCCCAGTGGTTCGGCCAAGGTGGGCCCCGAGCGCATCGTCATCGAGCCGACCGGCGAGTTCAAGGGGGTGGGCGACATCGCTTCCCTGGCCATCCGCCCCCAGGGACAGAAGAGTTCCGTGCGTCTGTCCGATGTGACCACCGTGGCCCGCGGTTTTTCCGACCCGCCGTCCACCATGGTGCGCTATGACGGAACCCCCGCGCTGCTTCTGGCCGTGTCCATGGCCGACGGCGGCAATATCACCGAACTGGGCAAGCATGTGAAAAAGCGGTTGGGCGAGTTGGAAAAGGACATGTACTACGGCATGGATGCGAACATCCTGGTCTTCCAGCCTGACTACGTGAACACGGCCATTACCGACTTCATGATCAACCTGTTGGAGTCCTTCGTTTTCGTGGTGATCGTCATCCTGGCGTTCGCCGGTCTGCGTACCGGTCTCATCGCCGGGTCCCTGGTCCCCATGGCCATGCTGGGTTGCATCGGTCTCATGCCGCTCTTCGACGTCGGGCTGCAGCGTATCTCCATCGCCTCGCTCATCATTTCCCTAGGGATTCTGGTGGACAACGGTGTGGTGGTCTCCGAGGCCATCCTGGTGCGTCTCGCCTCGGGCGAGGAACGCCTCAAGGCCGTGACCGAAGCCGTGGGTGAACTGTGGATGCCGCTTCTGGCCGCATCTCTGACCACCGTGTTCGCCTTCCTGCCCATTCCCCTGGCCGAGAACTCCACGGGCGAGTTCTGCTTCTCCTTGTTCGTGGTGGTCTCTCTGACTCTGCTGTGCTCCTGGGGCATGTCCATGAGCATGGTGCCCATGATGTGCTATTACGTGCTCAAGCCCAAGATCCAGATTTCCACCTATACGGGCAAGTTGTATCGTATTTACCGCGGCCTGCTGCTTTCCAGCCTCAGGCACCGCACCGTTTTCCTGGCTTCGGTGCTGATCTGCTGCGGTGTGGCTGTCTGGGGCTTCAAATTCGTCCCGAAGATGTTCTTCCCGCCCAACGAGCGCGCCCAGTTCACCATCGACTTCTGGCAGCCCTACGGCACGGACATCAGAGCCACTTCGGACCGTGCGGCCGAGCTGGAGAAGTTTCTGCTGGCGGATGAGGGCGTGGACAGCGTCGGCGTGTTCGTGGGCCATGGCGGTCCCCGTTGGTATTTGCCGCTGAACCTGGAGCAGAAGAACGACAACCTGGCAACCTTTGTCGTCAACACCAAGACCGTCCCTGACGTGGCCCAGGTCATCGCCCGCGCGCGGCATGAAATGGAAACCCGTTTTCCGGATGCGGACTTCAGCCTCAAGAAGCTCATGAACGGCCCGCCCGTGGGCGCCAAACTCCAGATCCGCATATCCGGTCCGGACATCAAGACCCTGTATGCGCTGCGCGACAAGATAGCAGGCATCGTGGAGACTCAGGCGGGCATCACCCGCGTCTGGGACGACTGGGGACAGTGGACCAAGAAGATGCTGGTGGAAGTGGACCAGGACAAGGCGCGGGAGGCAGGAATCTCCAGCTACGATGTGGCCGTTAGCCTACAGACGTCCATGACCGGCCTGCAAGCCACCAACTACCGCGAGGGGGACACGGTCATTCCGGTCATCCTGCGAAACGACGACGGCTATCGCAACAGGCTGGACAAGATCGACAGCCTCAACGTCTATTCCTATGATTCCGGCGTCAACGTGCCGCTCAGCCAGGTGGCCACCACCAAGCTGGACTGGCAGCCCTCGGACATCCGCCGCAGGGACCAGACCCGGACCATGACCGTCAAGGCCGACGTGGCCGACGGCTACTACGCCCTGAGCATTCTCGGCAAGGTCCGTCCGCAGATCGATGCTTTCATGGCCGGTCATGACTGGCCCATCGGCTACAACGTGGAGTACGGCGGCGAATTCGAAAAGAGCGTGGAATCCCAGGAGGCCATCAACGCCAACATGCCGCTGGCCATGGGGCTGCTCGTGCTGGTGCTCATCTTCCAGTTCAACTCCGTGCGACGTCCGCTCATCATCCTACTGACTCTGCCGCCCATGATGGTCGGCATCACCGCCGGCATGGTGATCACCAATTCGCCCTTCGGGTTCATGCCCATGCTCGGCATGATTTCGCTCTTGGGTATCATCGTGAACAACGCCATCATGCTTATAGACCGTATCGAGATTCAACGCGGGCGCGGGTTGTCACTGGCGGACAGCATCGTACTCTCGGCCATGGAGCGCGCGCGGCCCATTATCATGACCGCGACCACCACGGTCATCGGCATGGTGCCGCTTTCCCTGCAGGGCGGCGAAATGTGGCGGCCCATGGCCAACCTGATCATGGCCGGTCTGAGCTTCTCCACCATCCTGACCCTGGTGCTTTGTCCTGTGCTCTATTCCCTGTTCTTCCGTCAGAAGTTCACGGATTACACCTGGGACCCGGAAGTGGTGAAGCGGGGCAGCGACATTCCTGCGCAGGCAGTGAACTAGACATGAAACATTGAAACTCAGAAAGCCCGGCGGAGCGATCCGCCGGGCTTTCTGCTTGCTGTGAAACAGGCCGACAACCATGAGGAAATAGAGTATGCACTTGTGAAACAGGGTGTCTGTTGCGGGAATTGCGAGCTTTCAACCAACACGCGGATATGGTGAACCATGCCGGACGATTTGACCCATTTGCTCAAGCGGGAGGCCTATCTCTGGGGCGATGATGTCGCCGACAGTTATCATGAGCGGGCCGAGCGCTCCATGGACTCCCAGTGGGGCGGGGTGGTGTCCCCGTTCATCGATGGGTTCGACGTCGACTATTCATGCACCGTGGATTTTGCCTGCGGACGCGGCAGGAACAGCGTCAAGCTGCTGGAGAGAAAGCCCGATCGGCTGATACTCATGGACGTCAACGAAGAGAATCTCGCTTTTTGCCGCAAGCGGTTCTCCGGCATATCCGCAGTGGACTATGCGTCATGCGACGGGGCGTCCCTGTCGGAACTTCCCGACGGCTCGGTTTCGTTCTTCTATTGTTTCGACGCCATGGTCCATTTCGACCTGGAAATCGTGATCCGCTACATCCGCGAGTTGAGGCGGGTGCTTCGGTCCAAGGGACACGCCTTTATCCACCATTCCAATTATACGGCCTCTCCGGGGGGCTCCTTCCGGAAGAATCCTCACTGGCGCAACTTCAATTCCAAGGAGATCGTGGCCCACTTTGCCGTGAAGAACCAGCTCAAGGTCGTCGGCCAGCAGGTCATCAACTGGGGCGGGACGTCAGATCTCGATTGCCTGACGATGTTGCGCCGCTACTAGTCTCTATCTGCGTCGTGGCGGTCTTCCGCCTCCACCGAAACGGAACTGGAGGGGGCCGATGCGGATGTTCTCATCCCTGTTGCGCGGCGGCGCAGAGGGGGCCCGTTGCGGCCTGGAGGTGACGATGGTCTGTGTTTCCACCCGCTGTAGTTGGACAAGCACGTCCGCATCCAGTCCGGCGCGGACTTTCACCCATTGCCGCACCGTGCGATATCCGGTCCGCGAGATTTCCAGGAGATAGTCGCCGGGCGCCAGATCAATGCCACGGACGTAAGGTTGCTTGATGTTCAGAAGCCTGACATGTGCATCCCGGGGATGGGTGGAGACGTACAAATGCCCAGGAGCCAGGTCGAAGTGAAGCTTTTCCAACTCCAGGCCCACGAATTCCGTTTTGCCGCCTCTGACCAGGGCTACGGTCTCAAGGGGCTCGAACCCGTCCATACGCGCGCTCACCGTCACTTCTCCCACGGGGAGGCCGGACAGTTTTTCGGGGGCCTTGCCCATGTGCTCGCCGTTCACATAGATGTCCGCACCCGTGGGCTTGGTTTCGATGCGCAGGGAGCCTGTCCTCACGGGAGCGGGCCTGGGTTTCGGCCGAGGATCGATTTTGGGTGCGGGAGGCGTCACGATCGCGCTGTAGACGGACTGGTTCGGGAAGAATACGAAGTCGCCCTGGGAGAGCTCGTAGTCGCTTATCTTTCCGAACTGGGGAGTCTGCTTCGAGTACTTGGCGACCTCGGTCTGGAGGTACAACCCCAGTTCGGTGCCGCTGATGTATCCGTCCCTGTTCAGATCCCCCAGCCCGCGTCGCAGGGCGTTGACGAAGATCGGAGTGAAGACCGATTTGGCGGGCACCTCCTGGCCCGCGTCTCCGGCGGTGATGAACATGCGCACCGGTTTTGCGGTCATGTTGTTGATGTAGGACGGCGCACCCGGCAGGCTGCGGCTTTTGAAGATGGTGCCGGAAAAACAGGAGTCGAACATGAACAGGACGTGCCTGGCCTCCATGCGTCGCGCCCAGGCCAGGATGTCCACCATGTGCAGGGCTTTCCTAAGGAAGCCCCGCTCATCCATGCGCGGATTGGGGGCGTCCGTGGGCACCAGGTAGCCCTTGGAGCCGTTCTTGCGGGTATAACCGTGCCCCGAGAAGTAGAAGAGCAGCCGGTTGTCCGGCACATACCCGTAGAGGTTGACGAAGCGTTCAAAGGCTTCCCGCAGTTCATGGCTGTCCGGGTTCATAACCTTCTTGACGATGAAGCCGCGTTCCTTGAGCAGGGTTTCCACCTCGGCCAATTCGGAAGGGATGCTGTGCAGGCTGGGCCAGCCCGAGGTGTAGTCGCTCACTCCCACGAGCAGAGCGAAGCTCGCGCCGTAATTGCCCACGGGCTCTCCGGATCGGTCTAGGATGGTCAGGCCGCGCGTGGCGGCCCGGGAGGTCGTGCTGAAGAGCATCAGCAACAGGAAACCGAGGAAAACGCATCGCTTCATCATTTCATTTCACCATTGTCATTGTTTTCGATTTTCGTCATTCGGTGCTCCGTCAATGCGTTCCGGATCAATTCCATTTTCTTTCCAGAGTCGTGGACGGGTAGTAGAAGGCCAGGATGTCCGCATGTGTCTGCGTCTTGCCCAGCTCTGCCGCGCCCCACTGCGAATAGCCCACTCCGTGCCCGTGTCCCCGCCCCCTGAACACATAAGCATTCCCGTTTTTTTCGATGTGCATGAGCACCTCGGGCAGGTTGAGCGCTCGTGAACCGGCCAGGGTGGTGCGGGTGCGCAGCACCGTGGAGCCGCCCGCATGGACCAGCCGCACCTTGATCAGTCGTCCGGACGGACCGACGGCGGCGGGTTCCATGGCCCGCAGGCCTCGGGCGTCCACTCCTATCTTGCGCAGCGCATTGATTACTTCGGCGGTGGTGTATCGACGGGTCCACGAGGCCATTTTCCCCGTGAGGCTGGCCGGGTCAGCGTGGGCCACCAGATACGGTTTGGGAGCACCGAAGATTGCACCCGCGTCGGCCGTGTGCCCGCCGCTGTTGGCCGTGTATTGGGAAAGGATGGGTCGGCCGCGGAAGGAGAGGACCATGCCCGCGGTCCGGTGCACGGCTTTTGTGGTCCGCGTGGTTTCGCGCGCCACGCCGCCGTACATCTGGTCACGGGTGTCGTCCACTATGTCGTAATCCCGCCCGGCGCGGTGCAGCTTCTGGTAATAGGCGTAGGTGCGGGCCGCCACGGCCTGGGCCTTGAGCGTCTCCATGGGCCAGGATGAATAGGATTCGGAAGGCACCACGGAAAGCAGGTAGTCCTCGATGTCCACATGATTGAGCACCAGCAGGCGGCCACCCTTGTTTTCCACGCTCACGTATCCGCGTACCCGCTTGCTGCGCTTCCAGACCGTGACTTTGAGAGGGACGCTCGAACGGATCACCGCACGCCCGTTGTTCACCTGCCGACCGTTGATGCGCAGTCCGTTTCCGGCGGGTTCCACGACCACCGTGTCCGCGCACCCCAGGCCGTCTACGCACAAGCCATCGGCAACCAGGGTCACCTTCCGGGCCTTGCGGGCCAGGGCCACCCGCAGCACGGGGTGCTTGCGCGGAGGAATCGGGGCGATCGATTCGTCGACCGCCGGTTTGTCCAGGCTGCCCAGCATGGCCTCGGCCTGGAGCCGGTAGCGCCCGGCCGGGTATTGGCGGAGGTAGCTCTGGAAACCGTCGCGGGCGCGTTCCTTCTCGGCAGCCTGGAGCATGAGGAACGCGGCCTGGTAGGCAGCGGTTTCCGCCTGGGCGGGAAACTCGCTCGCCAATTGCCGGTAGGTGTCCTCGGCTTCTTCGGGCGCGTCCAGGAAGGTGGCCAGCACCATGGCCTTGGCCAGCAGAGCGTCCGAACGCGTCTTGTCGTGCCGGCTGTTTTCATAGGCCGAGGCGATGTACTCCACGGCCTCCATGTACTTGCCTTCATCCACGAGCAGGTCGGCGGTGTTGAGCTGCCAGCGGGCCAACTGCTCGACCCCTGTCTCCGCGTTTCCCTTCGCCGGGAACGCGAGGACCAGGATTGCGGCCGCCAACAGCGGGATATGGCCGAAGCAACGGGACATTGGTTCTCCTTGTCAGCCTAGAGCACGAAGACCACCCGCGCCTCGGGCAGCATGTTGCTCTTCTGGCTCTGATCGAAGATGGCGGTGGCGTCCTCCTGGGAGACCACGGCTTCGGTGCCCTTGGACACCTTGGTGCAGGTGACGGTCATGGGGTTCTTGCATCCCCAGGATGCCAGCAGGGCCTTTGCCTTTTCCGGGGTGGTGGTGTAGCCGCCGCAGCCGCGTTCGATAAGCAGTTTGGGCTGCACCTTGGAGGGCTCGAAGAGTACCTCGTTGTTTTCGGTGATGATGCGGTTGGCCAGGGCGGGCTTGAAGTTCGTGCCTTCCACGATGACGATGAGGCCGTCATGCTTCTGCGGCGCAACGGCCGGAGCGGATGCCTGCCGCGGTTCGAAGGCCGGGAGGCTGGGCAGGGCCAGTTGGACGGGGGGCTGCTGCAGGGCCGGGGAGAGCGCGCTGTAGAGCGAGTCGTCGCCACGCAGTTTGAGCCGCATGGTCACGCGCGAGAACCCTTCGCCATTGTAGTATTCCTCGCCCACCACCACGGCGTTCCGGAGGAAGCCCCGGATGGAGGTCTGGATGGTGTCCGCGGCCAGCATGCCGTCGCTGACCGTGGTGCTGCCGATGAGTTTGAGGCCCTTGATCACTTCCACCAGCTCGCGCTGGGCAAGCACCTTGGCGGAGCGGTTGGCCTTGAACCGGGTCTGTCCGGCTTCGGATTGGCCCACCACCTGGATGTATCCTTTTTCGAAGATGGCCTGCGGCGAGTCCACGGTCTGGGGCTGTTCCTGCGCCAGGGCCGCCGAGGCGAACAGACCCACGGCGATGAAGACTGCAAGGATGCGTTTCATGATCCTTTCTCCTTTTAGTAGATGTTCACGGCGTTGCGCAGACGAACCACGGCCAGCAGCAGTTCGGCTCCGTCCATGGCGTCGTTCGGGCGGAATGCGCCGGAGATGTCGGTCTGCATGAGGTTTCTGGACACCGCGTTGACCACGGCGTTGTAGTAGGCCTCGGTGGGCTTCACGTCGATGTACGGCGAGTTGTCCTGGCCGAAGTGCCGGTCGGCCAGCGTCGCGTCGCCGGAAACCTTGATGAGAATGTCTTCCAGGGCCAGGGCCATTTCCTTGCGGGTCACGGGGCGGGAGGGTTGGAACAGCTCGGCGTGGGAGGCGGCGTCATAGACGGGCTCCAGGCCGCGCACCTTCCATTTGAGCATATCCACGATCTCCGTCCTGAATCGGTGGTCCTTCACGTCCGCGGGCACGAAGGAGGGAGCGGGCACGGGGGTGGAGGCCAGCCTTCCTGCAAAGAGCTTGTCCACTTTGAGTTCGCTGACCATGAGAGCGGCCACATCCGCGCGGGAGACCCGTTCCTTGGAGGCGATGATGCGGGACACGCCCGTGACCGTATAATTGGCGATGGCCCATTCGATCTTCTGGGCGCGCGAATAGAGGATGTTGGCTTTCTGATGCCAGCGGCCCACGTCCCCGCCCACCACCATGCCGAGCAGGGTGCGGGCCTCACGGTATTCACCGGCTTCGAACCATGCCTTGCCCATGAAGTAGTCGCGGGCTTCCACATTGCGGTAGTAAGGCAGTCGCCCTTCGTCGATCTTCCTGATCTTCGCGGCCCGGGAATACCATTTGCGGACGTCCTTGAGCCACTTGGAGTCCTTGGCCGCCGTTTCCGCACGCATGGCCGTGACGGCCACGATGAATTTGTCCGCTGTGGTCGTGGCCTTGCCGTCAGCCTTGTCTATGAGGTCACGGAAGGAGTCGAGTTCTATCTTCCGGTGCTTGCCGCTCGATTGGAACGGGACGCCCATGGCCGTCACCAGGGCTTTGCCCGCATAGCCGGGCGCATAGTCCGGGTCCAGTTCCAGGGCTCGGGTGAACCGGGCGTCGGCCATGGGCAGTTTGCCTTCGTCCACCAGTTCCATGCCGCGTAGGTAATGGTTTGGCGGAGTATCTTCCAGGGACAATGGTTGCGCTGCCTTTTTCGCGCACCCTGAAGCCAGGAGCACCAGCAACAGCCCGGCAAGGATCAATCTGAAGTTTTTCATACTGTTCTTCCTCCAAAAGATGGCGTTGTCTCTCCTCTTCCGTCCTGCGGCCTTTTCGGAAAAGGGCATCTTTGCTTTGTTTGCGGTTATGGTTCGACGCGCACCGGCGTTTCGGTTTCGGCGAATTCCGCCCTGGCCGGGACGCCTGCGCCCTGTTCTCCGTGAAGCACGGTGAGTCCTCGCGTGTTTTTGCCCAGTTCCCGGGCGCTGCCCCGCACCATGTAGAGATTCCCGGCCTGTTGTCCGTCGTATTGCCCCATGGGTCGGGTGGAGGCGTAGAGGATGAGACGTTCCCTGCCCACGGGCTGGGTGATGAGCAGGGAAAAGAGATCGTCGCGTCCCGGTATTTCATAGGTCACGCCGCCCTCGTAGTGGCGGGAGCGGGCGTAGGGAGTGATTTCCACCAACTGGCCGTTGGCGTCGATGTACACGGCCCGCGCATAGAATGGTTTGTTGCCCCGGAAGTAGAACTTCATGGCTTCACCCAGGTGGTAGGTCTCCCGTCCGGTCCACAGCTCCACGGTGAGGGGCGCGCGCGGATCGTTCATGCCGGTTTTGCGCTGTCCCGCTTCCTGGGGAGCAGGCACGACCTCGGCCCTGATCCTGACCCGGTAGCAGAAGTCGGTGGAGCCGTCCGAGCCGTCGGACCGGAACCAGCCCTTTTCCAGTTCCTCCAGTACCTTGACCGTGGACTGCGAATAGGCGTTGACCAGATCGTCCGTCAGCATGCCGTCCTTCACGTTGGTTTGGCTGGTGACGTGGGTCACGACCTGTTCCGAAGCTGTGCGTTTGGCTTCGGACAGAGCAATCTGCTGCGCCTGGGCGCGTGAGCGTTCCTGGCCCAGGCAGGCCTGTCCTTCGGCGATGATTATCATGGAGGACAGGGAAAAGTGTTTTTCCCCCTGGGCCGGCTCGGCCGCCAGGGCCGGACCGGACAGGCCTGCAAGGCAGCAAAGGGCCGCAAAGGCCAGGGGGCGAATTATTTGGTTGAACAGTGAGCCGTGCATGGCGTCTCTCGAAAGTTTCATACGTTTCATGAGGAGTGCCCTTTTTCTTTACTCTGTCTGTTGGGGGGATTCGGCCACACCCTCTTCCGCAGGGCGGGCTGCGGACTGAACGTAGTCTCTGAGGTGCTTCAGTGCTATGTTGTCCGGATCCATGGTCAGCGCCCGGTTCACAACATCCGAAGCTTCATCCACCTGCCCGTGGCCGAGCAGAAGGCGCACATAGATCTGGTGCAGCCGGTAGTCGTAGGGGAATGATTCCAACGCGGCCTTGAGCGTTTTTTCGGCCAGTGCGGCCTCCCCGAGTTCCATCTGGGTGTAGGCCAGGTACAAGGCCACATCCCGGTCCGCCCGAAGTGAGGCGGCCCTGGCAAGTTCCGCAAGGGCGTCGCCGTACTTGCGGTCGTTGAAAAGTCTGAAGCCGAGCTTCTTGTGTTCTTCGGCCCTGGCGGTGATGGTCTCGGCGTCGAGGTCCTCCTCTTCCATCAGGGTGATGATCCGTCCATGGGGCGCGGGTGCGTCCAGGATGCTTTGGAGGATGACGGACCGGGACACGCGGGCCGCGAATGGCGCGGCGGCTCCCAGATAATTTTCACGCAGGACCAGTTGCCGGGCCGCATCCACGTTCATGGTGTTGTCGTGAATGTTGTTTTGCCGCAGGGAAAGTCGGCCGGCCGTGAAACGGACACCCAGTTCATTGCCCGCCAGGGTGGAGTCCGTCACGGAGCCTTGGCCGCCCTCCACGGCGAGTGCGCAGGACCAGCCGGACAGATAAACGTTTGAGAGTTTGAATGCACCGTCTTCATCCAGTTTCATGGCGCAGCCCGTGCCGTTGCCCTGGGCCAGTACGTCCCGAGCCGACAGGCGTCCGGAACTGCGGACGGCGGACGAGGCTCCCCGGAACTGTACGTGAGTGAGGTTTGCTTCTGCGTCCGCTGCCACAACAAGGCCCCGCCAGCCTGCTCCTCGCAGGATAATGGGGGCGTCTTCTCCACCCTGCATGACCACTCGTCCCTGGACGTCGAGGCCCGTATCCGGTGCAAAGCGCAGCCGTGAACCCTGCATGACTGTGAGCGTCCGGCCGGAAGGCACCACGCTGTCGTCTCTTAGGAAATAGTTGCCCGTGATCAGCGGGCCGGAGAGTTCCCCGCCTATGACGGCCTCGTCGAAGAGCGGCATGACCACTTCAAGCGGACTGCCGGGAATGGAAAGGTTGTAGGCGCGGTCCACGCTGCGAATGCGGTAGAAATAGGTCGTGCCCTGCTCCACACCATTGTCCACGGCTGTGGCGTTTTCGGTCTGGACGATCCGCTGAAATCTGCCCACCGGGCTGGTATTGCGTTCCACCACAAAGGAGAGAATTTCCTCCTCATCCGGAAGTGACCAGTGAAGATGCACGCCGTCTCGCTGAGCGGCGACGGCGGTGGGCTCGGGCGCGGAAGGAGCGACCCCGTCGATGGTCAGCGGCGCTTCCGCCTCGATCCACTGCCGCTCGGCTCCGTTGGGACGGACCACGCGTACGGCAAGCTCCTGGTTTGTGGCGTTGTCTCCTTCGCGCACCACGTAGTGTCCTTCATACCTGCCCGGGCCGGTCATCCGCATGGGAATGTTGCTCCGGAACGTGCCGATGTCGAAGAAGGCCGCCACGTTCTTTTCGGCCTGAAGTCTGACCGAGATCTGATCGCCCGCGCCGAAAAGTCCCATGTCCACGTTGCTGTCCACGAGGATGATTGCAGGCAGGCGCGTGCCTTCCGGGCAGTCGGGTATGGCTTGAGCCATTTCCAGGCCCCAGTCGTAGACCACGTGGCGGAACTGTTTTTTCATGGGATCGCCGAGCATGGATCCGGCCACGGTTCCGGCCACGCCGGGCAAGCTGGTGATGATGGAGAAGCGGTGCTTGTCCGCGGTCCTGGACCAGGCTCCGATTTCCTGTCCCGAAGCTCCCAGCATGCGGGCTGTGGCGCTGAACATGAAGTTTTCCACCGCAGCGATGTTGAGCATGGTCCAGCCCGAGACCTGGAGAAGGATGAGGCCTTGTGCGTCGAGCAGCCTGCACAGTTCTTGCGGTTTCATATTCTGCCAACCGGGCGTCATGTGCAGCTTTCTGTCCACGGCGTCGGTGAGCAGGGGGCGGTAACCTTTGCCCGCCAGATGGCTTTGCAGGACACCTCGGGCGAGATTGCCAACGAACTCCATGTCCTCGGGGTTGATTTCGGTGGCGTTGTCGACCCCGAGCGCCTCACTGAAGTCTACGGGCAGCACGGCCACGGCCTGGGGCACTTCTTGCCGGCTGATGGAGGACCCGAACTCTTCGGCCTTTTTGCCCACCATGCAACCGGCGAGGAGCATGAGCATCAGGACACAGAGCGTTGCTGCAAAGGGGAAGGAGAAGATTGATTTCATGCGGCCCCTCCCGAACGGAACAGGACGGACAGTGCGCAAGAATGGGGACGTGAGTGCGCATATTCGGGACTAGGGTGAACAGGGCCGGAGAGGGGCGGGCGCAATGAACCCGTCATGCCCACTGGTTTGGAACCTGAGCGAAAACAGATGAATCTCCCAATTCGGCATACATGTCGCCGACCGGGAGTTGAAGAGAACACTTCGTTAATGTGTTCAGTTAAATATGTAGTCAAGAGTGGCCCCCTCGGAAACATTTTTCCTGCCACTCATCCACACCCCGGAAAGCCCAAGCCGAACCGGTTCGATGACCTTGTTTTCCCCGAAGCTCTCTCTCATCCCTCAGGCGCTTCAGGAAATCGTTCACCAAAACAGGGCGTCCCAAATCAGCTTGTGCAACCCGGATGCCAGGTAAGCGACTTCAGGATTCCCGAATTCCAGAGACTCCCCTCTCCTCATGCTGAAATCCGGTCGCGTGGTCTCGGCACCTACTCTTTGGACGCGGCTGGAGACGGGAGGGTTACATGGGAAATTGCATTATGAAGGGAAAATGGGTGTTTTCCTGGAGGGGGCGGTCTTTCTCCGATCCTCCTGCAGGTGTATAGTGTGTTGCGACAAAAAAAGGTCACATGCCCATGTGACCTTTTTCATTCGTAGCGGGAAATGTGCAACAGAGGCGGCTGACCCCGTGCCGTTCCCTTTTTCGTCAGTGGGAAGAGAGCAGGGCGATTTTCCGGACCACGTATTCCCGGCCGTACCGGGCGGCCAGGCTGTTGACGCGTTTCAGGATATCTTTCCGTTCCGCCTCGTCCATCCGCTCCGCTTCTCGGATGCAGAGCACTTCGACCAGTTCATTCCACTCAAAACACTTGGCCGCATCTTCCGTGCCCATGGAATCCTCCTCGTGTTTCAACGTGCGTTCAGTCGTGCCCTAGGGTTTGGTCCCGGTCGTGGTCGGCTTGCTCATGGGCGTGGCTGACGGCTTGACTGCGGTGGCTTTGGGGGTGGCTTCCGTGGCGGAGGTCGCCTTGGCCTTTTCAGCGGGCTTCACCGGCGGTTTCTTTGCCGCCGTTTTTTTGGTCGCCGGTTTTGTCACCGGCTTCTTGGCGGGTGACTTTTTTGCCGCCGCTTTCTTGGCTGCGGTTTTTTTGGCCGCAGGCTTCTTGGGAGCGGCCTTTTTCGCCGGGGGCGCGGTCTCTTTGGCGACCACGGAGGCGGTCTTCTTTGTGGCCGGAACCGTGTCTTCCTTTTTGGCGGGAACGTCGGGCCTGGCCTCGGGCTCCTTGTCCGTGATCTTCACGCAGCCTCCACTTTCCAGAGCAGCCCAGGCCATCTCGAACGAGAATTTGTGCTTGCCCTTCTTGACCTTTGCCCCCAGTTCCACCATCACCTGTTCCGGCGGCGACATGGCCACGAAATCGTCGTCCTTTTGCACGATGATCTTGCCGGAGTTGAGACTTTTGAGCAGATCTTCAATGTATGCGATCGCTTCCTTGTAGGACAGGGACAGTTTGACTTCGAGTTTTTCCTTCTGCATGAACCAAACCTCCTCAAACAATGTTTACGATTACGTCAGTGACAGCAGGACTTCCGTCAGGCGTCGTTCGTCGATGAACGGTGCGCTTTCCTCCGTCACCAAGGTGCAGTCCACGAACCGCACCCCTTGTTTGCGTATGCCTTCCTTGTCCACGCCGCCCTGGTATTGGCCGTTCCTGGTGTCCACGATCACGTGGCCGAGCACGTCCGCCCCGGCGGGCGCGCCGCTGCACAGCAGGTATTTCTGCAGGCGGGCCACCTGCTCCAGGATGCTCAGTCCGAACGCCTCCGGATCATAACCGGTGTTGGGGATGAACACCTTCGGGCAGGTGTTTTGCGCGACCGCCCGGCCTACCCCCTGGGGCAGAAGGTTGGCGACGACGCTCGAGTAAAAGCTGCCTATGGGATAACATATCAGGTCCGCATCAGCTATTCTGTCCCGCACCTTTTTTCGAATTTCCACTTCCACGGGGTCGGCGCTCTCAGTGGAGTTCGTCAACCAGATATCCTCTATGGGGGAGGAGAGCGGGTCCACTTCCTTGCCGGTCATTCTGTGCTGGCCGACGACCACACTGCCGTCCTGCAGGCGCGCCGCCAGATGCAGGTCCTTGTTGAGGATGGGCCGCACCGTACCGCACACCTGCACCAGTTTGGAAAAGATGTAGATAACCGGATCCATCTGTTTGCGGTTGCCCAGGTACCCGGCGGTGAGCACCAGGTTTCCGATGCTCGCGCCGCGCAGGTCGAAGCTCTCGGGCATGAGTTCTATGAATTGGTGAAAATGGTTGCGGATGATCTTGCGCATGGGGTCCGGGATTCGGGTCACCAGAGGATGCTTGCCGTCGGCCATGCGCTGCAGCTCTCTCTGCAGTTCCTCCTGCTTCATGTCTTTGGGGAGGCGGTGCGCGAAGATGTCGTATATTTCGGGGTTGCCCTGCACGGACTGGTCGGCCAGGGACATGAGCCTGTTCCTGATGTCGCCCACCGCAGGCATCCTGAACGCCTTGCGGATGACGGCCGAACTGCCGCCCGAGTCGAAGGGCGTGATCAGATGAACGGAGTTGTGCGTGTAGCGGATCAGTTCGCGCGAGACTTTCTTCAGGGCCGTCCCGCCGCTGAAGAAAAGAATCGTGGGCCCCAGTTCGGGGGTTCTCCGGTACCGCTCTATCTTGAGTCGGTCGGGAATCTCCACCTCGCGCGTTATGCTGATGCGCATTTTTGCTCCGCTATTTTGGCAGCCGTCCGGTTTCCATGTATTTCATGCAGACGTCGGCCGCCAGTTCGAAATCGATGCCGCCGGAGAACTCGATGAGGTCGGCCTTGGAGAGCAGTTCCGCATAGGTATCCACACCTGGGTCGCCCCGCCAGTCCGGGGAGGAGGGGAGATAGAAGAGTCCGGTGCCCTTCATGAATGCGGGCAAGAGATCCTTGCGCTCTTTGGCGTTCACCAAAGCCATGCGCATGGGGCCGCCCCCGCGCTTCCAATTGAGGATGACCAAGGCGTCCATGTGTGTGCGCAGCAGAAATTTTCCTGGGCCGTAGCATTCGTCGATGAGGGCGTCGTATTTGTGCTCCAATTGCCACAGGTCCTCGGCGGGCATGGACATGAATCTGTCCCGCAGTTCGGGGTCGACGATCCTGCACAGGTCCGGGTTGTGGAGCGCGGTGCCCGGGTTGATGCGGGGTTGCTTGGCCACGCCGTACATGACCAGCCCCGACTTGTTTTCTTCCACCATAACCCGGTCGTTGCTCACGAAGGTGGTGCCTCGGCTCATGAGGTGCAGGGCCAGGGTGGACTTGCCGGCGCCCGAGAAACCGGCCAGGGAAATGCCTCGCCCGTTGTGGATCACGCCCGCGGCGTGGCCTAGGAAGCCTCCCTGGTTGAGTTTCCATTCGATGAAGCGGTTGTTGATGAAATTGATGACCTGGTTGGAGTTTTCCAGACAGGGGCCCACGGCCACATTCTCACCTTCGCCGAAGATGAAGGCCATGCCCGTAAGGCGCTTTCGCACCACGCGCCCGTCCGGGAGGTCCGCCCATTCCTCCTTGATCTTGGTCTTGCCCGGGTCGGGTTGCTTGACGGTGAATTCAAGGGGCAGGTCCGGGGTGGGGGCTTCGTGGGCGGTGACCACGATTTCCGGGGTGCCGGAAGAAATGACGAATTCCTTGAAATAGTCGGCCAGGGCCTCATGCAGTTCCACAGTGCTGGACTGAGCCTGGATGATGCAGCCGCCGAAATCGAGCAGCAGTTCGTGGGCCGAGGGCGCGTTCGCTCTGACCTGTGCGGCCAGTTCTTTTCTGGTGGTTCCGGTCTGCTTCATGATCATATCCTCTCCATGACGTAGTCGACATAGCGTGCCGCCGCGTCGATGCCGCTGGTTTCCTGGATGCCTCTGAAGCCGCCGAAGACCGAAACCTCGAAGATGTAGGGGCCGTCGTCGGTCAGGGCCACGTCCACGCAGGTGAAGTCCAGGCCGAAGGGCTCCTGGGCCCTGCGGGCCAGTTCGATGACTTCCTGCGGCGGTTCGAATGCGCGGTACTTGCCGCCGGATTCGGTGGTGGTGTTCCACGCGCCGTTGGTTTTGCAGCGGGCGTAGGTGGTCAGGTACTGGCCGCCCAGGAAGGCGATGCCCAGGTCCAGATCGCCCAGGTCGATGGTTTTCTGGATATACATGATCGGGTGTTCCGCGCGGTATTCCTCGATGGCCTTGCGGGCGTCCGGACCGTTTTTGAGGATGAACATGCCGCGCGCCTTGGAGGTGTAAAGCGGCTTGAAGACCGCTTCGCCGTATTTGTCCAGGGCCACCAGCGCCTGCTCCACGCTCTCGGTGATGGTGGTGGGCGGCATGGGGATGCCGTTGAGCTGGAGCGAAACCGTGCAGGAAAGACGGTCGAGTGCGCGCAGAATGGCGAGCGGGGGGCTGAATATTTTGAGGCCCCGTTCCGACAGGTATCGCAACACTTCCAGCCGGTCCAGCAGGTCCGGGGAATAGCGCGACCCGATCTTCTTGATCATCAGCGCGTCAAAATCCTTGAGGTTGTGGCCGTTGAAGAATGCGTCGCCCGAAGGCAGGTCCAGGCGCACCTGGTCCATGCTGATGAGCACGCGCTCGCCGTCTGTCTTTTCGGCCACAGTGTCGGCGAGTTTCTCCGACGACCAGCCTCCCGGGGTTCCAATGACTCCGATCTTCACCGTATCGCTCCTTGCAATCTGACTTTTTATTCGGTCCAAGACTTGTGCGTCGGGCCGTCTAGTAAAAGAGGATGTCCAGGGGCAGGGAGAATTTTTCCCACTGCCGCCCGCCGTAATGATAGATTTTTTCCAGCAGGAACATGGCCCGGTTGTACATTTCCTTGGCGAACTTGTAGTTCAGTTCGAACCGGGTCGAGGTGTAGAACGACCGGGCCAGGGCAAAGGCCATGCGGGCTTCGAAGGTGCTGTCCTTCTGCTGCTCGGCAAATCCCTTGGCAAAGTTGTAGAATTGCCGGACTACGTTGTTGATCCTGTCGCGGTGTCCTTCCTCGAAGACCGGCATGCGGAAGTTCGACACCAGAAAGACGGAAACGTCCTGCACGTAGTCGAAGTCGCGCGAGCGGTAGAGGTCGATGTAGTGCACCTGTTGGGCTTCGTGGTTGTAGACCACGTTGTTGATATTGAAGTCCCCGTGGATGAATACTGAAAAGGGTGCTTCCAACTCGTCCTCGAAGTCCGCACATTTGGCGAGCAACTCCTCGGTGGAACGCACTGCTGCATTGCCCAGGGATTTGGGCATGCGCCAGAACTCGGGATGGGTCTGGAGCACGTTGTCCAGTCTGGACTGGATCTGCCAGATATAGTTGGTCTTCACGGGCAGCCGTTCCAGGGTGTTGGTCCAGGTGTCGAGCACGGTGCTTTCGAAGACGAACAACGCGTTTCCCACGAAGTCGTCGTCGCCGGAAAGAACCACTTCGTCCAAGGTACAGCCGTTGAGGAATTCCACCAGCATGGAACCCTTGTCCGATTCCTCGTGGAAACCGTAGACGTCGGCCACGAGGTTGGGGAACGCCTCTTTCCAGCGGATGATGTTTTCGCGTTCCTTGCGGATTTTCTCCAGGTTGCCTTCCTTGTAGATGCTGCCCTGCTTTTCCTCCCGGGGTTGGGCGTCGCCGTTGCGGGATTCCACCCTGCCGATGCGGCAGCCGGAGCGCGTGCCCCATATGGCCCGGAAATCGATGTCGGCGAAGGAATCGCTGAAGCCGGATTTGGTCAGGGTCTGCTGCAGGGCGTCGAACTGTTCGATCTTGATGCGTTCGCCCAGCAGCGAAAAGATGATGGCCTCGCCGATGTTCAGGAGTGCGTCGCCCACGCGTTCGAAGTAACGGAATATGAACAGGACCGTTACCAGGCTCTGCGCGTTGCGGCCCATGCCCATCTCGTTCATGATCCTGTCGAAGTGGACCTTGTAGACTTGGTCCAGCCTCGGCTCGGCTTTGCAGATGGTCAGCGCGTCGGACATGTTTTCCCGTTGAAAGGCCGGCCGGATCAGATCGAGGCTTGAGAAGATGATGTCGAAGATCTCGTCAAAGTTGTAGCGCGTGATGAAGGACTGGTCATCCAGATAGCGCATCTGTTTGACGATGTTCACGAAATAGTCCGCAATTTTTTCCAGGTTCACGCCCATGACCTGCACGGCGCGGATTTTATTGAGCTGGTTCTTGTCCAGGGATTTGTCCGAATGGATGCGTGAATAGCACTTGTTCTCGATGATGGTCTTGAGGTTGTCGATGTAGTCGTCCCGGGACGTTATCTTGGTGAAACCCTTCCGGGAGGGCGCCGCCATGAAGCGTTGCGTGGCGCGGGCCTGGTTGTCGACCTCAAGCACGAGAAATTTGAAATTCTCGTCCAAACCTTCGAATGTGATCATACGCCGCTACTTGATTTTGAGAGCGCCGGGCTCATCGTCTTTGGGCCCCGAGACTTCCTTCCATGAAATCTTGATGCTCAGCTTGTTTTCGTTACCCTTTTTTTTCGCCTTGACCATGAAGTTGAGCATGCCTTCGGGACGCAGGTATATTTCGTCTCCGTTGGAGGTGAGGGTGATGTTTCCCTTTTCAAAGCCTTCGGTCAGGGACTCGAGGAATTGTTTGATGGTGTCGCTGTCCTGCAGCGAGTCGAAAACGAACTTTTCTTCAGCCATGGTGAAACCTCCGGTTGTGAGCGTCAGCCCGCCAGTCGCTCCTTGTATTCCTTGATGACGGAACGGCGGCCGATATTGTTGACGATGAGCTTCTTGCGGATGTTCAGATCATCCCAGGCGGGCTGCAGCCCGATCTCGCGCGATGCCTTTTCCGCGTCCTGCTGGTCCTCGGGTTTGGTCTTTTCGCCCATATGGCAGTCGTCGCCCATGAAGATGAGCATGTCCCGCTCATGGGATTTGCGTCTGCCGTTCTGTTCGTTGACGACCGAAATGAGGAACTCGGTGTATTCCTGGGATTGAGGGTTCCATACCTCGATGCCGTCCACGTCGTAGTTGCGCAGCAGGATGGGCCAGAATTGCTCGGGATGGGGGATGACGACGCAGCCGCCCAGCCCCCGGACCTCTTCAATGACCTCGCTGGCCCGGTAGAAGAACGTGAGGTTGAAGCCTTCCTTGACGATGGTCTTGATCTTCTTGATGTAGGCCTGGATCCTGTCCACGGCATTGTCGCCCAACTCGGGGCGCATGCTGTCGAACCAGTTGCGCAGCAGCTTGTTCTTGACCGAAAGACGAGGCACTTCGGTCCAGTTGTCGTCCAGAAGCTGTTGAATCTTGGACACGTTCACACGCACGAATTCCATGAGTTCCTGGTCCGCGCCGGTGGCCCGTGCGGCCCTGCCGATGCGGTCCTCATCCGGTTTGGTGATGGTGTCCATGAATTCGAAAAGCTGGCCGGAGCGGTACTTGAAGGTGTGGGCGAGCATGGATTTGAGCACGCCGCCGTTTTCCACCTTGTCGTTGGTGAAGTGGAGCAGCAGCTGGACCTTGCGGTTGAAACCGCTGGCGTAGCAATCCACCTCGACGCCGGTGTAGCCGTCCCAGTTCATGAGGACGTTGTGTTGGGTGGGGATGAGCAGTTCATCGGTGCGGTTCGGGAACATGGCGTCCACGCGTTTGCGGATGTGTTCCATGGGCACGAATTCCGGGTGCCAGTGCACGGCCAGGAGGCTTTCCTGCCTGACGTACACGTTGGACGGTGTGAGCACCTGCTCCACCTGCCAGGGGGCGAGGTCCACGGAGACAACGCTGAAGAAGCGTTCTTGATCCGCCTCGGAAATTTCCTCATCGGCAACAACCGGGAAGACGCGGCACGCGTCCGCTTTTTCGTCCTTGATCAATTTCATGTTTTTCATTGTGGGCTTTGTGTTTCAATCGTACTTGGCGTGACACTGCCCTTTCTGGCTGGAGAGAACGTTCACGGCCTCCAGACACAGGGCGATGCTTTCGGCTTCGTAAGCCTTTCTGAAAGCGTTGCACGCCTCGATGTATTCGCCATAGAACTCGTCGCCGAATCCCGGGTAGGTGACCATCAGTTTCGAATCGGAAAGAAAGGAATCCACGGCTGCCTTCGGCGGGAGATTTCCGTCGTGGATCATTTTCACGATCATCTTGAAGCTGCTTTTCATGCGCTTCTTGAGTGATTTGTATCTTGGTTTTCCGGGGTCTCCGGATGCGCCTCTCTCTTCGGAAACGCTAGGGGGCTCACACGGTTTCGCGGGTTTGAATTTAGCCTTTACCGTCATCTGGCCGAATTCGTTTTTCACGCTGAGCTTGAATTTGGCGAAGTCCTCCACGCAGACGAATTCATCCTTGCCGCCATGTTCGAGAGCGTCCGCCAGGTCACGGAAAAATTTCGGCAGGTCCTTCTCGGCCATGTATTTTTCGATCTTGTTTTCAGTGCCCATTTTTCCTCCGCTGAGTAGAGAATACTGCACGCTAGCATCTAAATATGAATGAGTTCAATACATGTTACATGATCGTAACATTCATATACACAGCCACAAAGAACGTAACAAGCTTTTGTAGCGTTGTTTGTGGTGCATTCGTTCGTCCTTGTTTCGACGGGAAAATCCTTTCGCCCGCATGGGGGCACGTCGTATCCGCATAGGAGTCGGGTGATTCGGTGATGATTATAACCTCCTTGCTTGAAGGGAAAAAGTGTGTGATCGTTTTTTACAAACCTTGTTTCCGGGAAAGGCGTTTGTTCCGGGGGAGCTGTATGATGGGAGTAAATGCCGATTTTTTGTTCCGTGTGAGGACGGTGCTGGCGGCTTTGCTGCTATCCCTTGCCGCATGTTTGCTGCTGCCCGGGTGCTCGGATGAATCGGTCGTGAACGATGTTGAGAAGAGTGCTGCGAGCCGGACCGCTCCATCCAAGCTCATCATCGGAATGTTTCTCGACACCAGTGGTCTTGGCGACCGTGGCTACCTGGACATGCAGTACAAAGGACTGGTGCGCGGCTGCCAGAAATACGGCGCGGAGTTCATTCTGGAACAGCGTCAGGAAGGGACCCTTGAGGAAGCCGTTTCGATTCTCGACACTTTGGCGGCCGGTGGTTGTTCGGCGATCTTCTGCTCCAGCTTCACCATGAAACAGGCCGTGGAGTTGGCCGCCTCCAAGCATCCTTCGGTCAAGTTCATCCTCATGGACACTCTCATGGACAATTATCTGCCCAATACGGCCACGACCACGTTTCGCGTCGGGCAGGCGGCCTATCTTGCCGGTTTCATCGGGGCGAGCATGTCCAGAACTAAAACGCTGGGTATCATCGGCGGAACCGATTCCAGCCCTGTCCGCGAGTTTCTGGGTGGTTTTGCGGCCGGCGCAAAGGCTGCGGATGAATCCATAACAATGACGACCAGATTCATTGATGAGCTGGATCGAAGCACCGTGCCATGGAACAATCCCTCTGTGGCAGTTGAGATTGCACGGTCGATGATCAACCAGGAAAATGCGGACGTCTTCTTCCCCGTGGCGGGAGCTTCCGCGCTCGGTGTGTTCAACTATGCCCGGGCCCATGGCGTATACGCCATCGGCGTGGACTCCGATCAGGATTATCTTGCCGAGGGCATCATACTGACCAGCGTCATGAAGCGTCTGGATGTGGCCGTGGAAACGCTCATCGGCGAAGTGGTCGACGGAAGGTTCGAAAACAGGAACTATCTTTACGACCTTGAAAACGGAGGCGTCGGCCTGAGTCCCATGACGTATACCCGGGACATCATTCCCGCATCCGTGCTTTCGCGGGTCGAGGAACTCAAGGCGGATATCATTTCCGGAAACATCGAAGTGCCCACCGCAATCCTCCAGTGATGCCCGAAACGCAGGACAGCAGTGTATTTTTTCGAATGCCCTTCAGAACCGGGCTTTCCTTCAGGATTAATCTGATCATCGTGATCGGGCTGATCCTGTTCATGGTCATCCCCAGCCTGATCCTGGTCCGCATCCATATTGAAAGGCTCAAGGATCACGCCCGGGACGATGCCGAGTACATGACCGATCTTTTCGCCAAGTTCAGCCAGGAGCCATTGGCCCGGCAAGCCTACGGGGTGCTCGTCTACAATGCGGAAAGTCTTCTCGAGAACAGCCAGGTTCTGTTCGTTGAGGTTTACGATGCCGACGGCATGAAGGTGGTCCCCTCTAAGCGTCCGCGTCCGCAGAAAAACGGCGATATATTGATATTGAAACGCGATGTGGTCGAGAAGAGGCTCGGGCTCGGCTATGTGGGGCAGGTGGAGATCGGGTTCGATCTCGCTCCGCTTTACGGGAAGTTTTCCCAACTTTTCGACCTGCTCATCGTCGGCATATTCTCGGCAAGCGCAGGGCTGATTTTTTCCCTGACCGTTCTGCTGCGGCAATTCGTGGGTAAACCCGTGCAGCGGCTCGTCAGGTCCGTCCAGGCCATTGCCACCGGAGACCTGGAGCACCGCGTCGAAGGGCTGGGCGAGGATGAATTGGGCGAACTGGCCAGGAACATCAATGCCATGACCGCCAGCCTGGCTTCCACCATGCAGGCCCGCCAGGATGCCGAGGTCGAGCTTTCCCGGCTGAACCGGGAGCTTGAGGAAAAGGTGCGTGAACGTACTGCCCAGCTTGCGGAAAAGGCCGTGGAACTGGAGGCGCTCAACCGCCATCTCCAGGATCTGGACGAGATCAAGTCCTCCTTGTTGTCGCAGGTTTCCCACGAATTGCGTACGCCGCTCACTTCGGTGCTGGGATTCACCAAACTGATCGCCAAGGATTTCGACAACACGTTTACGCCTCTTGCCGTGGGGCGGCGCTCCAGCGGGAAAAAGGCGCGTCGGATCATGGACAATCTGCGAATCATACAACTTGAAGGCGAGCGATTGACCCGGCTCATCAATGAACTGCTCGACTTGAACAAGATCGAATCCGGGAACATGGTCTGGAATGACCGGGAGGTCGATCTCGTCGATCTGATTGATCTTGTGCTCAAGGCCGTGTCCGGTTTTTTCGAGGTGCGCGAGGACGTGGTGCTGGCCAGTTCGGTTCCTCCCGATCTGCCGCGTATCCATGCGGACCCGGACCGCATCGAGCAGGTTCTCATCAACCTGATCAACAACGCCGCCAAGTTCACGGTCGAAGGAAGCGTTTCGGTCAGCGCTTCCCGGTTGGACGATGCCTTTGTGGAAATCAGGGTTACGGATACCGGCGTCGGCATCCGGAAGGAGGATTGCGGACGTATTTTTGAAAAATTCACCCAGGCCAAGCAGGAAGATGACGGGTACATCCTGCCGCAGGGTACGGGGCTCGGGCTGGCCATCTGCAAGGAGATCGTCGAGCATTACCGGGGCAGCATCCGGGTGGAATCCGAGGTCGGCAAAGGCAGCTCCTTCATCATCCTTTTTCCTTCCATCCAGGCTGGCGATTAGGCGCCTTTTCCCGCGGGTCGTTCTGGCCGGTTGGACTACATGGTCTTCACCATTGCCGGTTTTCTTTATAATTGCTCTCGTTTTTTCTCTTGCTAGGCTGTGACGAGCGGAAATCTCTCTTCAAGGATTCATCCCGGATGAAGCGGAGGAGCTCCGGTGAGTTGACAGGTTTCAGGAAGCGTTCTGGCATTCGGGGCGATGTCGTCATCAAGGCGGACGGCACAGTGGAAAAGATCATGGAGCGGTGCATTATTTAATGAGGACATAAGGCAAGGGTTCGCGTGGAAAGGGCCGCGGCTACGGCTGCGGCCCTTGACTTTCCGGCTTGTTTTTTTCAAGAGGGCCCGCCGACAGGCGGGCCGGTATATCAGCTCCGGCAGTCTTTCGCACCGGAGGGGCATTTACCTCAGCCAAAGGAGAGACATGAGAAAACTCTTTGCGTTTGCGTTGGCGGCAATGGTGACGGCAGCGCTTCATGCGCTTCCGGCGGTGGCTGCGCAAAAGATCATTATTGTCGGGGATTCTGATTATCCGCCGTACTGTTTCGACAACAACGGGGAAAATGACGGCATTTACGTGCAGATGCTTCGGAAGATATTTTCACGGATGGACGGGTATGACGTCGAAATCAAGCTCATGCCCTGGAGACGGGCGCTCTCACAGGTGAAGAACGGCACGGCTTTCGGCATTTTTCCTCCCTATTATCGGCCTGGAAAGCGTCCTTGGATACATCCGTATTCCGAGCCCCTTCTCAAGGAAAAAATGGCTGTGTTCTGCAATAAGAGAGTGTTGGGGAACGAGCGTACCGAGTTTCCCGAAGATTATTTCGGGCTGGCCTTCGGCGTCAATTTGGGGTTCGCCTTGGGGGGGGAGGATTTTTGCAATGCTGTGGCGGCCGGGAAGATCAGGTTGGAGGAAGTCAAAGGGACGGAAAAGAATCTCCAGAAACTCGTCATGGGCAGAGTGGACTGCTACATCGGCGATAAGTATGCCGCCCTTTGGAGTCTGAAACGTCTTGTCGCCGAAGGTCGGCTTCGCGGCCGTTCGGATGACGTGGTCGAAAGCCGGATCCTCGGCGGTGCAAGCAGTTATCTCGGTTTTTCGGCCAAGGCGGACACCGCAGACTTCGTGGCCGCGTTCAACGCATTGTTGAAAAAGATGAAGGCCGGCGGAGAGGTGGACGCAATCGTGAGACAATTCTCCCGATAACGTGAGCGTCAGAGATGGCTCTTGATCGAAGGATGCCAGGGGGGCGGCGCCTTCTTTTCAATGATCCCCATTCCTTAGTAACATCAGCAATTTCTTGATAGAATTTCCATGACTGTCTGTGGCACCGTCAGAGTGCTCCGGTTCCGGGTGGTGATTTTCCAGACGCCACCATCATTGTTCGATGAAACGGGAACCGTCCGACAAAGGAGGACATCATGGGCGAGAGCCAGTTCATCACCTTTTTTATCGCCATCACCGTATTGACCCTGGCGCCGGGGGCCGACACGGTCATGGTCGCCCGCAACAGCCTGCGCGGCTGTTTCCGCGATGGTGCGGTCACGAGCCTGGGCATCTGTTCGGGGCTGTTCGTGCATGCGACGGTCTCGGCCGGCGGGCTTTCCCTGATTCTGCTCGGTTCGGCCCGACTGTTCGGCGCGGTCAAGCTGTTGGGCTCAGCCTATCTCATCTGGCTCGGGCTCATGGGCGCGCATCACGCCCTGCGCGGGCTGGCGGTCGGGGGGGATCTCGGGGCGTCCGGCAGCGCTTTTTTCCCGTTGCGTTCCCTGCGCGAGGGTTTTCTGTCCAATGTGCTCAACCCAAAAGCCATAGTTTTCCACATGGCCTTCCTGCCCCAGTTCATAGACCCGGCCGGCAACCCCGTGTTCCAGGCCCAGGCCTTGGCCGGAGTGCACTTCATCATCGCCATGATCTGGCAGTGCCTGTTGGCCGCCATGGTTGACCGAGCCGGGCTTTTGCTGGCATCAAGCGGGGTCCGGCGTGTCATGGACGGGCTGACCGCTTCGGTGCTGTTGGCTCTGGGCGTCAAACTCGCTCTGTCCGACGCGCGTTGATCATGCAGGAGCAAAGCAAGGAACAGCTTATGAAAGAGTGCAGTGGAAACGAATTTTCGGGAGGGATTTGATCATGGCGGTCCCCGCTCGCAAGGATATCAGACCGGGCCTGCGTGTGCGCATCATCCTTAAAAAGGATCAGCGTACAGGTCGTCTCACCGAAGGAGTCGTCAGGACTTTGCTGACCAAGTCGCCCTCCCATCCCTACGGCATCAAGGTGCGTCTGGAGGACGGCCAGGTGGGGCGGGTGCAGGAGATTGTTTCTTCGGAATGAGACATGGATTTGTCGAAAAAATGTAAAGAAGCCTGGTGAATGCCGGGCTTTTTTTGTATTCAGGAAGGTAAGCCTTTGTTGCATTCGTCTCCGGGTGCGTCTGTGTATTTCCTCCCGGATCGTAGGATGATTGCGGTATTGGCGCATATCGCCGGTAGGAAACTGAGGGATGTTTCCTGTCGAGGGCCGGTGGTTCTCTGTTTCCTCGGTGGCGGGCTGCGCCCCGGGAACGTGTTGCTCATACCAGGGGGTTCACATGCGCAATCTTACCTTCAATGCCAAGTTGATGCTTTCCATTATTTTTTCCACTCTGTTCCTGCTTTTGGCGGCAGTGGGCACGGCTTACGTGATTTCCACCAATGCCCTGGACTTTTTGGGGTCCTCCACCATGCGGGACGTGATAACCAGCCTTGAAGATACCATCGAGATGCAGAACAGCATCACCCAGGAAAAGCTGGTTTCCGACCTGGGGCTTATGGAGAACGAGATCGCCGCCGTGGGCGGGTTCGGGCTGGACGAGTCGCAGCCGGTCGACACCCGTATGGTCAACCAGGTGACCAAGAAGGCCGAGACCGGGAGCATTCCCTCGCTGATGCTGGGCGCGACGGCCGTCAACAACAATTTCGAGCTGGTGGATCGGGTCCAGAAGATGGTTGGCGGCACCAGCACCATCTTCCAGGTCCTGCCCGGAAAGCTGCTGCGGGTTTCCACCAACGTCATGAAACTCGACGGTTCCCGGGCCGTGGGTACCTACATTCCCGAAACCAGCCCGGTCTACAAGACGGTCATGCGCGGGGAGACCTTCCGGGGCAAGGCCTTTGTGGTCAACGACTGGTATCTGACCGCTTACAAGCCCATGAAGGACCGTTCCGGGAAAATCGTGGCGGTCATTTACGTGGGTCGCAAGATCATGACCCCGCAGCTCCGGGAGGTGTTGGACAAGATCGCATACAACGGCGAGGGAGCCAGCTTCGCGGCCCTGTCCAACGGGTCGTTTGTTTTCCGCAAGAATCAATTGGGCGACCTTTCCGATGAAACCGTGAAAGCCATTCTGGCGACACGCGACAATTTCATCGAGTTCGACAACGGCCGGTCCACGCAGCTGGCCTATGTAAGCTACTACGAGCCCTGGGACTGGCACATCGGCCTGTCTTTGGCCCACAGCAAGTTGAACATGGGTACGGACACCACCATGCTTCTGTCCGGAGCGGGCATCATGGCCGCAGGCACCCTGGTGGCCAGCTTGTTCTTCGTCTTCCTTATCCGTCGTCTGGTTCAGCCTCTGCATGCCTTGTCCGACGTCACCGGTCAGATCGCTGCCGGCGACCTTGACGCCAAGGCTTCCTACGACGCCGACGACGCCATCGGCGAAACCGTTGTCGCCGTGAACAAGATGGTGGACACCCTGCGCAGCAAGATGCGGGAGTCCGAACAGCGGGGGGCCGAGGCCCTGGAGGAGAGCGAGCGGGCCAAACAGGCCATGCAGGACGCGGAAAAGGAGCGCAACCGGGTGACCTCCCTGCTGCATACCATTCAGGAGGTTACGGAGCAGGCGCTGGCCATCGCCACCAGCCTGGCCGGCGGGGCGGATCAACTGACTGCCATGGCCGAAAGCATCCGCAAGGGCAGTAACGCCCAGAAGGACAGAACCCAGGAAACGGCCACGGCCATGGAACAGATGAACGCCACAGTCCTGGAGGTCGCCCAGAATGCCGGGGCTGCCGCAGAAGGCGCGGACACGGCCAGTTCCCACGCCAACATCGGCATGGATGTCGTCAACCGGGTCATCGATTCCTCCAAGGAGGTGAGCCGAAAGGCCGACACCCTGACCTCGGTGCTCAACGATCTGGGGCGGCAGGCCCAGGGCATCGGAGCCATCATGGGCGTCATCAGCGATATTGCCGACCAGACCAACCTGCTGGCCTTGAACGCGGCCATCGAGGCCGCCCGAGCTGGAGAAGCCGGGCGTGGTTTCGCCGTGGTGGCCGACGAGGTGCGCAAGTTGGCCGAAAAGACCATGCAGGCCACGGGCGAAGTGGAGCAGGCGGTTTCCGCCATCCAGACCAGTGCGGAAAACAGCATCTCGGCCATGTCGGAGACCGCGCAGTTGGTGGAGCAGAGCACCGAGCTTTCCGAGCAGTCCGGTGAAAAGTTGCAGGACATTCTGACCCAGGTCTCCGAGACGGCCGACAGGGTCCGTTCCATCGCCACGGCCGCCGAGGAGCAGTCCGCAACTTCCGAGCAGATCAACCGGTCCACGGATGAAATCCACCAGATATCCGCGGAAACTTCGGAGAACATTGTCCAGTCCGTGGAAGGCATCCGTCAGGTCGCCGAGCTTTCCGCACAACTGCATGTACTCATCGGTCAATTGCAGGAACAGAGCAGCAGATAGCCGTCACTCCGAAAAGATGCATCAAGACGGGTATATTTCGGTATATCCGTCTTGATTCTTATGGAGAACGCGTTAGGATAGCGGCCAGTGTCCCCTGCAAAGCGATCCACCCGAACCACAACAGGAGTCGGACTCATGAAACGGTATATGCGCACTTTGCTGCTGGTTTTGAGTTTCGTCAGCTTTTCGACCGTGGCGGCCATGGCTGAAAGCACGATTCCCAGCACCAAGATCATTCCGCAGGTCGCCCGACAGCAATACGGCTCGGCCCACGCCTACCGTTCTTCCTACAAGGGCGAATACGTGGGCGTGGACGGCATGACCCACACCGTGGTGGTCAGGGCCGTGGCCGTGAAGCGGGAGGGACGGATCACCGGATATTCCTGGCTCAAGGGCGTGAACCGCCTGTCCGGCACCGAACTCCAGGTCATGGTCGTTCAGGACGGCAAGACCGTATTCCGGGCCGAGGATGTTGACGGCGCGCTCATTGAAGCCGAAATCCTCATGCCTTCCGGCGATCTGGTGGAAGTGGTGGTGGACGCCAACAAGGCCGTTTCCTACATGGTCTTTTCCGTGAAAACCATCGAGGCCTTTGAGCCCGTGAACTAACCGCCGAGGCGGAGAATGGAAGGTTTTTCGTATGAATGATTATCACATTCCTCCCATTGAACGCATCATGAAGCCGTTCGAAAATTTCTTCAAAATGGAGGCGGCCGGCGGTCTCGTGCTCATGATCGCGGCCGTCCTGGCCATGGTCTGGGCCAACTCGCCCTGGGCCGATACCTACCATTCCCTGTGGCAGACCAAGCTGACATTCGGGATTGGAGCGTGGCAGCTCTCCAAGGCGGCCATCCTGTGGATCAACGACGGCCTCATGGCCATATTCTTCTTTCTGGTGGGGCTGGAAATCAAACGCGAGGTTCTGGTGGGCGGCCTGTCCTCCCCGAGCCAGACCATCATGCCCATTGCCGCGGCCATAGGCGGCATGGTCGTTCCCGCTCTGATCTTCGTCTTCTTCAACGCGGGCAAGGAATCCATAGGCGGCTGGGGTATCCCCATGGCCACGGACATCGCCTTCGCCCTGGGCATTCTCTCCCTGCTGGGCGACCGGGTGCCCATCTCCCTCAAGGTGTTTCTGACCGCGGTGGCCATCGTGGACGATATCGGCGCCATCCTGGTCATCGCCGTGTTCTACACCTCGTCCCTGAACATCAGCGCCCTCGTTCTCGGACTCTTCGTGCTCGCGTGCATGTTCGGGCTCAACAGGCTCGGGGTGCGCCACAGCATTCCCTATCTGGCGCTGGGCATGGTCATGTGGCTGGCCTTCCTCCTGTCTGGCATCCACGCCACCATTGCGGGGGTGCTCGGGGCCATGAGCATTCCGGCGGCCACCCGCATAGACTGCGGTGCGTTCGTGGAGAAACTGAAGCGCCACATCGCCGATTACGAGCGGGCCAATCCGCCCGAGCAGTGCGTGCCCGGCCTGAATTCCAAGGAGCAGCAGCGCGCCCTGGCGGCCATGGAACACACCTATGAAAAGGGCACCACTCCGTTGCAGAACATCGAACACGGTCTGCACCCCTGGGTTTCTTTTGCGGTCATGCCCATTTTCGCACTGGCCAATGCCGGGGTGGCCCTGGAGGCCGACATCGTGTCCGAGTTGATTCACCCCGTGTCCCTGGGCATTTTCTTCGGATTGGTGCTCGGTAAGCAGTTGGGGGTCATCGGCAGCTGCTGGGTCCTTCACAGGTTCGGCTTTGCCCGGTGCCCGGCGGGCGTCACTCTCAAACAGCTCTACGGCGCCGGTTGGCTGGCCGGTGTAGGTTTCACCATGTCCATCTTCATCGGCAACCTGGCCTATGAAGAAGGCACCCGTCTGGTGGAGCTGGCCAAGATCGGCATCCTGTTCGCCTCGCTGGTGGCCGGAGTGGGGGGATATCTTGTGCTTCGCAGCGGCGGGAAAAGCGAGCCGGGAGGCTGACCTCAGGCCCGGTCTGGAAACGTGAAATGTAAAGCCAATCTAAAGATTGGCTTTTTTGTTTGTAGTATACACGTGAGTGAAGTATGGAGCGTAGAGAGTTTTATCTGGGAAATAGCTGGAGGACTTATGCGGCAGGGGTTTCTGAAAGTTGTAGCGACCGCTTTTTGCTTTTGCTGTCTCCTTGGTGTGCGAGACGCGAATGCATTCAATATATATCGCGTCGGCAAGGTGATCTATGGGAAGTCCTATGACGACTTCCGGAAAAAGTGGTACGATACCGAGTTCCGCATTCGAGTCGGAGCCGACAGGGGGAAAGACTTCATCGTTTTTGAAGCCGACTCCGGACTGGGTACGGCCAATGTGTTGGAACAGAACACCGGGGAAATCCGGTTCGCCTTGACCGAGGCGGTGGAAAAGGCGCTTCGCTGGACCCGGGTCGCCAAGTTGAACAAGGCGGATGCTTCAAAGGAAATCGACTGCTTTGGCTTGGACAGTACGGATCAGTGCAGACGGAGCGGGTATGCCCGCCGCGAAAACGAGATGGGATTCCGTTTCTATTCGACAAACGCGGGAAGACAGACCTATCTGATCATTACCCTGGTTGATCAGAACAATGGATGTGACAAGACCGTCATCTATCTGGATCAACGCCAGATGAGACGATTGCGGCGGACAATAAAGGAAATACAGGACAGTTTCGAGCAGGTCCGAAAAACCGAAAGGGACCAGGCGCTGTTCAACTGAAGTTCTTTCTTCCGCCTCGGCCGCTTCCATGGGGTGAAACAGCCGAAGGCCTGATTGGTTCCCTGTCTTTTCGCCATGCCGCAAGCCGCTTTCGTGGGCGGCTTTTTGTTTATTCCCACGCCGTTCCCTGATACATCCCCTCCCTATGAATACATTGAGAAAACATGGAGAACCTCCATATATTGCCGCAGTGCTGCACGGCGGCCCGGGTGCGCCCGGTTCCGCATTCACCCTGGCCCGGGACGTCGCGAAGTGGTGCGGCGCACTGGAGCCCATGCAGACGGCTCACAGCGTGGATGGCCAAGTGGAGGAACTGGTCCAGGTCCTCAAGGCCCATGCCCGAATTCCGGCCGTGCTGGTGGGCTGGTCCTGGGGTGCCATGCTCGGTTACATCACCGCCGCCCGCTATCCCGAGCTGGTGAGCAAGCTCATCATGGTCGGCAGCGGCGTCTTCGAAGACCATTACGCCGAGGAGATCATGCCTCTGCGCCTGGGGCGGCTGACCCCGGCCGAACGCATTGAGGCCAGACACCTCATGCTTTCCCTGGCCGACCCGGCCTGTGAGGAAAAGGATGAAGTCATGGCCCGCTTCGGCAGACTTATGAGCAAGGCCGACACCTATTGGCCCATAGAGACCAGCCTCGAGGCGGGTCATTGCAGCTTCGAGGTACACGTCAAAGCCTGGGCCGATCTCCAGGACATGCGCGCCAGCGGATATCTGCTGGAGATGGGCCGGGACATCCGCTGCCCGGTGGTGGCCATCCATGGCGATCACGACTCGCATCCGGCCGAAGGCGTGCGCACGCCCCTTGCTTCCGTGCTGCATGATTTTCGCTTCATTTTGCTGGACAACTGTGGTCATTCGCCGTGGAATGAGAAAATGGCGCGTCAGGAGTTCCTGGATCGGATGCAGGCGGAACTGGAGACGGACATTTAATTTATTCACTGCTGGAAGGCGGAGGGGCTTGCTTCGCGGCTCCAGTCGGTTTAAGGAAGAGCCTGAATTCGAATTATTGTTTTCGGGAGAGACGCCGGAGACTGATGCATAAGGCTTAATTCAAGTCCTTACTGAATTGAAACCAAGAACAAGGCAGGTCAGAAATGAGTCCTCAAAGACTTTACAAATCGATTTATGAAATCGCCAAGACCATCAACTCCAGCCTTGAGCCGTCCAAGGTCCTTTCCCACATCGCCGAACAGGTGACACAGGCAATGGACGCCAAGGGGTGCTTCATCCGCATGCTGGACGCGCGGCAGGAAGTACTGCTGCCCGGCGCCTCCTACGGCTTGAGCGAACGTTACGAGCAGAAGGGTCCGGTTTCCGTGGAAAAGAGCCGCCTGGACCAGGATGTGCTCAAGGGCCAGATCGTCACCATCGAAGACGTTCGTTCCGATGACCGTTTCCAGTACGGCAAGGAAGCCTCCGAAGAAGGTCTTGTCTCCCTCGTGGTCGTTCCCCTCAGGGCCGCGGACAAGGTCGTCGGCGTGCTCCGCGTTTATTCCGGTGCTCCCCGCAGCTTTGACGAGGAAGAGCTGGATTTCCTCTCCTGCATTGCCAACCTGTCCGGCATTGCACTGGAAAACGCCCGCATGTTCAAGGCTCTCAAGCGTGCCAGCGAACTGGCCAATGAATTTAACTACCGCGTCTTCGAAGACTAGGGGAGGCAGATATGAGTAAAGTAAGAGTCGCCATCAACGGCTTCGGCCGCATTGGCCGTCAGGTACTCAAGACCATATGGGAACGCCATCGCGACACTGTCGAGGTGGTGGCCATCAACGACCTTTTCGACATTGAAACCAACGCGCACCTCGTGCGCCACGACACCTGCTACGGCGGTCTGCCCGTGGACGTCACCGTCAAGGGCGACACCATGTACGTGGGCGACGACTTCGAGGTCAAGAGCTTTGCCGAGCGCGACCCGCGCAACCTGCCTTGGGGCGAGCTGAAAGTGGACGTGGTTGTCGAGGCCACAGGTATTTTCCGCACCGGCCCCACCGCACGCCAGCACATTGAAGCCGGCGCCAAGCGCGTGGTCATTTCCGCACCGGCCAAGGAAGAGGACGGCACCTTCGTCATGGGCGTCAACCACACCGATTACGACCCGGACAAGCACTACGTCATCTCCAACGCCTCCTGCACCACCAACTGCTTGGCCCCTGTCGTCAAGGTGATGCACGAGACCTTCGGCATTTCCAAGGGCGTCATGACCACGGTCCACGCCTACACCAACGACCAGCGCATCCTGGACCTGCCGCACAAGGACCTGCGCCGCGCCCGCGCCGCAGCCTGCAACATGATCCCGACTTCCACCGGCGCAGCCAAGGCCGTGGCCCTGGTCATCCCCGAGATGAAAGGCCGCTTCGAAGGCTACTCCGTGCGCGTCCCGACCCCGACCGTTTCCCTGGTGGACTTCGTGGCCGTCCTGGAAAAGGACACCACCACCGAGGAACTGAAGGCCGTGCTCAAGAAGGCCGCCGAAAACGAGCTCAAGGGCATCATGGCCTACTCCGAAGAACCCCTGGTTTCCTCGGACTACGTGGGCAACCCGCATTCCAGCATCGTGGAAGCGGACTTCACCGTCGTCCAGAGCGGCAACCTGGCCAAGGTCTACTCCTGGTACGACAACGAATGGGGCTACTCCAGCCGCGTTGCCGACCTGATCCACTACATGGCCGGCAAGGGCATCTAGCCGATCGCCCGAACATTGCATTGCAAAGGGCCGGTCAGTTCGCTGACCGGCCCTTTTTTCGTAGGTGTTATTTCATGTCGGTGATCCGGCGGGCCGCCCGAACCGATTCGAGTGTGCACTCGTAGTCGGCTCTCTCCTTTTGGGGAGCCAGGGCCACGGCTTTTCGGGCCAGGGCTTCCGCACGGACGAGGTGTTGCTTTCTCGTGTAGTAGAGCCAGGCGAGGTTGTTGCGGGGGCGCGGATCGTCGGGCAGTTTTTCCATGGCGGTTTCATACAGGGACTCCGCCTCCTTCCACTCCTTGCGGACAAAGGCGAGGTTCGCCAGATAGAGCCAGGCGACGGGAATGTCCGTGGCCTGCCGGTACTGCTGTTCCGCGAGCTCGAACTCCTCTTTGTGCTCGTAGCTGACGCCGAGGTCGAGATGCTCCTGCGGGGTGAGAGGGTCCTCGTGCACCGTGATTTTCGGCATGGCGCATCCGGCCGTCAGGAGCAGGAGCATCAGGAGCGGGGCGAGACGTTTCATGACTTGCCTCCCGGTTGAATGGTCAGCATCCAGTAGCCGGTTTCCTTCCATTGCGGCAGGAACTCCGTCCAGGGGATGCGTTTGTTGCGTTCCCGGCCTGAATTGACGACCACGAAATCCGGCATGTAGCCGGTGACCACCATGTAGTGGAGCTTCCGGGCCATGGAAAAGCCCTGGTTGACCATGACCACCGCGGGTTGTCCCGCGTCGATGGCGGCCACGAGAGACGTGGCGTCACCCTTGCCGAAGCGGCTGTTGAATCCCCGGTCGCGGGGGTAGATTCCCATGTCCAGGCTGACCGTTCCGCGGATGTTTTCGCGGAAGATGGCCTTGGCGATGGTCTCGGGTGAGACCTTGTCTCCGGCATGGTTCAGGACAGTGGCCAGTGCGGACGGGCCGCATTGGTAATCCTCCTGCGGATGGAAGGGCACGTTCGCGACCATGTTGGAACCGATGCCCTGCGGCGGCTGCGGCAGAGGTGTTTTCGCCGCCGTGCAGCCGATCAGCAAGGCCAGGCAGGCCGCCAGGGCGGCCGTCCGGAACAACGCGGTCATGAGATGGTGACCCTTCGGTCCGCAAGGTTGAGGATGAGCACCACCAGGGCGATGATGATCAGCACGCCGATGACGAAACCGATGCCGTCACCGGCGACGTCCACGTCCTCGATGCCGGTGGCCAGCCTGTGCAGATCCTCGTCGGAGAGCTTGGCCATGCGGTCCTGGATTTCCTCCTGCGAGTAGCCGAGTTCCTGCAGCCGCTTGGTGATCATCTTGTTTTCCAGGGCCTGGCGCACGGTGGTCAGGTCCTGCCCTCTGTTCATGGTTTCGGAGAGGGTTGTGTTGGGAATGAAGCCTGCCTCCACGCGGGGGACGAATCCGACGACGGTCATCACCGAGAGGAGCAGCAGGGCGGTCAGTTTGTAGAAACGGGTTTCAATGTGTGTTGTCATACTCAATTTACCTCCATTAGCGCCCCATTTGCCCAAGAGGCAAAACCTGTCAAGCATGTGCACAAATTGTGCGGAGGGAAGGGGGAGGCATCTGTTTGATTTTCATCGTGTGAAAGGAAAACGGTTCAAAATGTTCCATTGAACCCATTGGGAGCGCGTGCTAAACCCTCTACATGTCTGAAGCCGTACGCAAACGCCTCCGCGACTTCTTTTCCCAGCCCGGCACCCTGTCAGGCCTGCTGGACGAACTGCCCATCGGCGTGGCCGTCCTGAACAAGCACGGCGCCATCATGCACGTGAACGGGGCTTACGAGTCCCTCACCGGCGTGGACCGCAACAAGGTCATGGGCATGTCCTGCCTGCACACCCTGCGCTGCGACTTCTGCACCAAGGGCTGCCCGGTCTATCTCAAAAGTCCTCATTTCCAGATCCAGCAGGTGGACGCGGACATCATCAACCGCGAACGCAGGCGGCTGCCCATCAAGCTCACCGTGGCCCCGGTCACGGACGAAAAGGGCGAACAGGTGGGCGTGGTGGAAACCGTGACCGCCGCGGGGGCGCTCAACGACTACGCCGACCCCGAAGCCGGGCCGTACGGCTTCGGCACCCTGGTGGGCCGCAGCCCGCAGATGGCCAAAGTCTTCCGCATGGTGCCCAGCGTGGCCCAGACCGACTCCTCGGTGCTCATCACCGGCGAGACCGGCACGGGCAAGGACGCCCTGGCCGAGCAGATGCACCGGGCCTCGGACCGGGCGGACGCTCCGTTCGTGAAGGTCAACTGCGGCGCGCTGCCCGATACCCTGCTGGAATCCGAGCTTTTCGGTCATGCCAAGGGCGCGTTCACGGGCGCGGATCAGAACAAGCCGGGCCGCTTCCGCCTGGCCCACGGCGGCACGCTCTTCCTTACCGAAATCGGCGACCTGCCCCTCAACCTGCAGGTCAAGCTGTTGTCCTTTCTGGACGACAAGATCATTCATCCCTTGGGCAGCAACAAGGAATTCCACGCTGACGTGCGCGTCATCGTGGCCACCCACCGCAACCTGGAGGAGATGGTGGCCGAGGGCAAGTTCCGTCAGGACCTGCTTTACCGGTTGAACGTCATCCGCCTGCACCTGCCGCCACTGCGCGAGCGCGGCGAGGACATCTTCCTGCTTCAGGACCACTTTCTCCAGGAATTCCGCACCCGCTTCAACAAACGCATCGACGGCTTCTCGGACGAGGCCCTGGTGTTGCTGCGCAGTTACGACTACCCCGGCAATGTGCGCGAACTGCGCAATATCATCGAGTACGCGGTCAACTTCTGTGACGACACCCACATAGACCTGCGCCATCTCCCGGCCTATCTGGGGCGCGCACCGCTTTCTCCCCAGTCCGCAGCGTACCCGGCTCCCCCCGCTCCGGCGCACCCGGAACCGGTCCGGAAGGCTGTTCCGGTCTCTGGTACGGAGAGCTGGGAGGATGTGGAACGGCGCATGATCCTGGACGCCCTGGTCAAGAGCCGGGGCCGCAAGCAGGCCGCCGCCAACCTTTTGGGCTGGGGCCGCAGCACCCTGTGGCGCAAGATGAAGCTGTACAAGATAGAATAGGGCGGACTCATGCAGAAGATACTCATTCCCCTTTTGGACAACGACGTTGCGCCCCGCTTCGACCTGACCACGGACGTGCTCATCATATCCCTGGTCTGGGTCAAGGGCGAACTGGTGGACCGCGAGGACAAGGTGGTGGTTTTCGACCATGCTTCTCCCGAAGATCTTTGCCGCCTGGTCATCACCGAAAACGTCGGCACGGTCATCTGCGGCGGGATCGAGGACGAATTCTACGACTTCCTGACCTGGAAGGAGGTGGAGGTCATCGACGACGTGGTGGGCGCGGCTTCCCGCGCGGTCATGGCCTTTCTGGCCAACGAGTTGCAATCCGGAGCGGTCCTTTATCGCTGTCAGGATTGATTGTCTCTTTTTGTTTCAAAATGTTTTAAGGTGGAAGCTGCAAAATGAAACGTTTTGTTTCATTTTGTTCTTCAAGAAAGTTTTTTGATTGTGAAATTGTGAACAATGCGCTGATATCCCGGTGAAAAGTCGCATTGGCATGCGGCTTGCCAAGAGAGGGGCGCCGGCTGAGAGGAGCCGGTGCATTTCGAACCGATCTTGGAGATGAATGAAAGTACTGATTGTCGACAGCGACGCCCCTTTCCGCAGGCAGCTGGCACAGCAGCTCTCCAGGCGTGGAGTGCAGGTGCACGGCACGGACGATGTGGAAGAGGCCTATGCAATGGCCTGCAACCAGCAGGTGGATGCCGTTCTCCTTGGCGTGACGGGCCAGGAGCGCGGAATGCTGGCTTTTCTCAATGACGTACGCAGTGCCTGCCCGCAGGCGCAGGTGATATTCATCAACCATTCCGGTGCGGTTCCGTTGTCCATCGAGGCAATGAAGTTGGGGGCGTATGCCGAAATCGGCGCCCCGGTGGACATGGAGGAACTGGAACGGAAATTGAGATCGATTCAGGATCTTAAATCAGGCGGCGGCCGGAGTTGACGGTTCCGGACGACGCCCTAACGATCAGCAGGAAGGATGTTCTATGAAGGTCAAGGATGTGATGATCCCGATTTCACAGTACGTGACCGTTGGGCCGGATGCGACATTGCGGAATGTTTTCGAGGCTCTTGATGAGGATTTCAGGAACAAGAGCGGGAAATGCCATGCGCACAGGGATGTCCTGGTGCTCGACGAGTCCGGCGAATTCGCCGGTCTTGTGACCATGGTCGACATCATCCGCTCCCTGGAACCCAACTACTCCAAGATTTCCAACATAGACGAAGACGAAAGCGCCGTGCTCACCCGCGAGTACGTGCTGGACGTGTTCAAGAAGTTCGGGCTGTGGCACGACTCCCTGCAGGGCATGTGCGAAAAGGCCGTGTCCCTGAAGGTGGAAAGCGTCATGCACGTTCCCGGTACGGGCGAGACCGTGGAGGAGGATGACGAGCTCGGCCTGGCCATCCACCAGTACATCTTCGGTGCGGAACAGCCTCTGGTCGTCCGTAACGGCGGCAAGGTCACCGGCGTTCTGCGACTCAGCGATATCTTCGAAGTGGTGCGCAGCCAGATGATGGCCTGCACTTTGTAATTGTCTGGAAGGAGGAGTGTAGTCATGAGTTCTGCGCATACCAAGACGTTCGACTGGAAACGTCTCGTGTTCATGATGGCGGGGATCGCCCTGTTCGTCATCGTCTATTTCAGTCCCCTGTGGCCCGATGCGGTGGACCCACTCGGCGAGCATTTCATTTTGACCAAGGAAGGCAAGGGCGCCATCGCCATCTTCCTGCTGGCCGGCACCTGGTGGGTGTTCGAGGTTGTGCCCATCGGCGTGACCTCCCTGCTCATCGGCGTCATGCAGGCCTTGTTCTTCGTGCGGCCCGCAAGCGTGGCCTTCAGGGACTTCATGGACCCGTCGGTCCTGTTCATCTTCGCATCCATCATGATCGGTCTGGTTTTCACCAAGACCGGCCTGACCAAGCGTCTGGCCTACAAGATGCTGGACATCGTGGGTGAGAGGACGAGCATGATCTACCTGGGCGTGTTCGTGGTCACCGCGCTGTTGACCCATATCATGGCCCACACCGCGGTGGCGGCCACCATCTATCCGCTGCTGCTGGCCATCTACAGCCTGTACGGCGAAGGCAACAAGAAGACCAAGTTCGGCAAGGGACTGTTCATCGGTATGGCCTACGTGGCCGGCGCCGGGTCCATCGTGACCCTGCTCGGGGCGGCGCGCGGCGCCGTGGCCCTTGGTTTCTTCAACGAGATCGTGCAGCGCGATGTGGGCTTCTTCGAACTCTCCTGGTACATGTTCCCGGTGGGATGGATCATGGTCTTCGTGCTCTGGGGCTTCTTCATGGTATTCCTGAAGCCGGAAAAGGCCACCATCCCTGGGCTGCGCGAAAAGGCCCGGGAGCTGAATGCCAAGATGGGGCCCATCACCCGTCAGGAGATACTGGCCGCCGTCCTGGTCTTCGGCGTCATCGCCATCATGAGCGCCCGCGCCTTCGTGCCCGAGCTCAAGGCGCTGGACAAGACCGCAATCATCCTGGTTTCCTCCGTGCTTTTCTTTGTTTTCAAGATCCTTGACCTCAAGGACCTCGAAGACATTCCCTGGAACATCATCCTGCTGTTCGCCGGGGCCATGAGCATCGGTTTCTGCCTTTGGCAGACCGGGGCGGCCAAGTGGATGGCCGTCAACTGGCTGGTCATGTTCCAGGAGGCCAACTGGTTCATTTTCGTCATGAGCATCGCCTTCTTCGTCATGATCATGACCAACTTCATCATGAACGTGGCCGCCATAGCCATCTCCCTGCCGGTGGCCCTGGTCATTGCGCCGTATCTCGGTGTGGCGCCGGACGTCATCCTGTACTCCGCCCTGGTGGTCGCCGGTATGCCGTTCCTGCTGCTGGTGGGCGCAGCCCCCAACGCCATCGCCTACGACTCCGGGCAGTTCTCCACGGGAGAATTCTTCGCCTACGGCATTCCGGCGAGCATCCTGCTCATGGTGGTCACCGGTTTTGCCTGCTTGGTCATCTGGCCCATGCAGGGAATGCCGATCACTTTGGGAGGATAATGATTGTTGACCTGTCTCGGCCGGGGGCGGTATTTCTGTTCCCGGCCTTTCAACAGTAAAACGTGAGGAATCGGACCGAAATGAAAGAGTTGAACAACCTCATCGAACATGTGGTGGCCCGGGTGAGCGCCAACCTGCGCGATCCCGGCCTGGACGTCTCCCAATACGTCCGCAATCAGATCCCGATGGACAGCCATGCCATGTATTACGGCTTCTACGCGCTGACGCATCAGCATCCGCTTTCTTTCAGCTTCAAGCATTCCAGCCTTGCCGGAACCTACTTCCTGGGCAAGACCGAAGTGGAACTCTCCGTGGTGTACAAATGTGACATCCGGGGAGACGAACTCAAGCGCAAGGGCACCGTCGTCGACATGCACGGGGCCAAGCTGCGTCTCTTTCAGGACGAGCGGATTTCCATTCGGCACAGCTTTCTGGTCAAGACTCTGGTGCACAACAATTCCCACGATCCGGAGAACGTGGAGATCTTCAAGATCCTGAACACCATCGCCCTGCAGTATTCCAATATCCACGGTACTCCCGTGGAGGGCTGCATCATTGAGCCGTTCGCCACCGTGGACCTTTCCTCCTGCCACAACTGCATTGTGGGCGCGTTCGCCTATGTGCAGGGCGGAGAACTTTCCGGGCGGCGCATCGAGCCGGGCCATATTCTCATCGAAAATCCGGGTGTGTTCTCCATCAACTACCAGCACTCGCCCGAGGTGCTCGAAAAGTATCTCACTCTGGATGAGAATCACCGTCCGTCCGGCGTGTTCATGGATTTTTGCGAAGCGCGCAAGCACGACTTCGAGCCGGTCTACAATGCGGCCCAGCCCGAGATCCCGGTGGAATTCCCGGATACTTCGTTCGTCAGCCACTATTCGCTCATCAGGGGCGATTGCGCCATCGGCAACAATGTCATGGTCTGCCAGCGCGCCTACGTGGAGAATTCCCGTCTGGGCGATGGTTCCAACGCGCAGGAGAACTGCTACATCATCAATTCGAATTACGAGGGCATGAACGTGACCGCCCACGGAGGAAAGGTCATCAACGCCGACCTGGGCCAGGGCACCTTCACGGGCTTCAACTCCTTCGTCTATGGCCGCGAGAAGGCGCGTGTGACCATCGGCAAGGACTGCGTGACCATGCCGCACACCATCATCGACGCCGAGGAGCCCATCGGCATCCCCGACGGCTCCCTGATTTGGGGTTACATCCGCACCCAGGCCGATGTGGCCACAAACACGGTGCTGCTGAGCGAGATCAGCAAGCAAACCCGGTTTGAGCAGGGCGGCCTTGTGGCCGAGGGCGATCTGGCCGCCTTCGTGGAAGGTTTCGCCCATCGCATCCAGCATATCCTGGAGGAAAACGGAGCGTATTTCGACGCCGGCGATCCCGACAGGACCGCGGGGCACGCCCAGAAGACTCAGGATGTGGGCTACAATACGGTTCAGGCCTACATGGGCGGCGACCTCAAGGGTCTGTGTCCGACCATGCGTATCGAGCCGCTCATTCCATAAGGGGCGCGCGCTTCAGTATGAAAGAACAAGGCCGGATGCAGTCCTTTGGGGCGGTCCGGCCTTTTTGATTCAATGTGCCTGTTGATGGAAATGATTGACCGTTTTCATTGAAGGAAAGTACTGTGGGAATGCATGCTCGGACAAGTGACTGCTTGACGGCGCGGCATGAAAGCGGGTGAGTGGATCGGGTTGAGGGGGCCCCCACGCCACCCAAGGAACGGAACTACGATGACTCTGGAGGTGCTATGAGCTTCGCAAACGTTCTTCTGGTCGACGATGAAAAGAGTTTTCTGGAGATTATGGAAAAACGGCTCGGGACCCGGGATTTGGAAGTGACCACAGCTGAAAGCGGGGCCGGGGCGCTGGATGAACTGGGCAGGAACAACGAGATCGACGTGGTTATCCTGGACGTGAAGATGCCGGGCATGGACGGGTTGGAAACCCTCAAGGCCATTCGTTCCGATTTCCCGCTGGTGGAGGTGATCATGCTCACCGGGCACGGCACCATTGAGACAGCCATTGAGGGCATGAAAAAGGGCGCCTTCGACTATCTGCTCAAGCCGTGCGACATTGAGCAGCTCGTGGGGCTGGTGCGCAAGGCCAAGGACAAGAAATCCGCGCATGAGGAGAAAATCATGCAGGCGCACATGAAGGAGATCACCGGCAGAATGATCTGATTGTTCGCCTCTCAAGGGCCGATTGCTTCGTTTCATCAAAAAGATCAAATCCTCTAGTACCATATGAGTACACGCTGGATTTGATCTTTTTTCGCGTCTTGCCCCCAACCATTTTTGAGCAGGCAGCCAATACATTCCCGGAGAACACGCGTCCCATTCTGGACGGTTGATTCATTTTCATGCTCCCACTCGCTCTGATGAAAGGCCGGTTGATGGGGGCGGAACCCGATACATCGGACTTCACATACAAGGACAGAGGCTGCTTTGTAGTGCCGGCGGTTTTTTTGGGGTGCCCCGGTTTCGAAAAGGTGCCTTCTTCCCATTATTTTTCAGAGTGCTATTGGGACCGTATCGTTTGAAAAACAATGAGGAGAAACAGATAGCATGATACAGTTGAAAATCGATCGGGAAAAATGCGTTGCCTGTGGCGAATGTATTGCGGACTGCGTGAAGCAGGCGCTTGAAGCCGATCCCGACGGATATCCGGTTATGACGGAGGACGGAGAAGCTGCCTGCTTCGAGTGTCAGCATTGCATGGCTGTCTGCCCGACCGGAGCGCTTTCGGTTTCGGGTAAGAACCCGGAGGAAAGCATGCCTTTGGATAACTGGCCGGACGGCGGTCAGATGGAACAGCTGATCAGAGGGCGTCGGTCTGTGCGGCGTTACAAGAACGAGCCGGTCGATCCTCCACTCGTCGCCAGGATGCTGGATATCGTTTCCAGCGCGCCAACGGCCAGAAACAATATGCGGTTGACATACTCGGTGGTGGAGGACCCCGCCGTCATGAACAAGGTTCGTGCAACTGCGTACAGGGCCGTCCGCAAGGCCGCCGATAGCGGCGCACTGCCTTCCGGACTGGAGATATTCGAGAGTTATGCCGAGCGGTGGGAATCCAGCGGAGCGGACACCATCTTTCGCGGCGCTCCGCACCTGCTCATCGCTTCCAGCCCGTCCGGCGGAGCGACTCCCGAAGCGGACTGCGTCATCGGTCTGAGCTATTTCGAACTGCTGGCCCAGAGTATGGGAATCGGCACGGTCTGGCTGGGATTGGGCCTGTGGGCCTTGACACGGATCTGTCCGGAACTGTTGGCGAGGATGAACGTTCCTGAAGACCATACGGTCGGCTTTGTCATGGGGTTCGGCAAACCCGCAGTGCGGTATCGCCGGGCCGTGCAACGCAATGGCGCGGTCTCCGTCAACCGCATTTTCCTGTGATTGTCATTTCCGGTAAAGGTGCGTAATTGGCTTGGGATCGAATAAAATAATGAGTTCTTCAGGAGTGAATATGCTGCATCTGAAAATAGATCAGGAAAAATGCGTCACCTGCGGGGAATGCATTTCCGACTGTCCCGTCATGGTGCTCAAGTTCGGCGGAGACGGCTATCCCATGGTCAGGAAAGGCAAGGAAGTTACGTGTCTGCAGTGCCAGCACTGTCTGGCCATATGTCCCACCGGCGCGCTGTCCATCTGCGGCAAGGACCCGGACCAAAGCCTGCCTTTGGACAACCTGCCGGACGAAGGACAGATGGAGCGCCTCATCAAGGGTCGCCGTTCCGTGCGCCGCTACAAGCCGGAGCCAGTGGATGCGGCCGTCATCTCCAAGCTCATGGCCGTCATCTCCAATGCGCCCACCGGCAAGAACAACTTGCAGATGATGTACACCGTGGTGGAAGATGCCGCCGTTATGGACAAGGTTCGCGAGGCCACCTACGGAGCCCTGCGCAAAGCCGTGGACAGCGACTCTGTTCCGCCGGGGCTGGAGTTGTTCAAGCAGTTTGTGGAATTGTGGGAGAATAAGCGTGTGGACGTGCTTTTTCGGGGCGCGCCCCATCTGCTCGTTGCTTCTTCCCCGAACGGCGGTCCTTCCCCGGAAGCGGATTGCATTATCGGTTTGAGCTATTTCGAGCTGCTGGCCCGGAGCATGGGGCTGGGCACCCTCTGGGACGGTCTTGCCAAGTGGGCCATGACCCTGGTCTGTCCGGAGTTGCTGCGCAAGATGGGCGTTCCCGACGACCATACGATCGGCTACATGATGATTTTCGGCAAGCCGGCCATGAAATACCATCGCACCGTGCAGCGTGACGGCATGGCGGTCATTAATCGGGTTGAGTTGTAATTAGTTGATTTAAAAAAGAATTGATTCAAAAAAGGCCGATCTTCTGATCGGCCTTTTTCTTTTGCGCCGCTTTCTGGTACTAGCCCTCACACAACGCAAGGAGCATTCAATGGCTATCGACGAACGGCTGCAGCAGATGATGGATTTTTCCGACACCCTGGACCAACTTAAGAGTGTTTACCGGAAGAATCTGATCATGGACGGATCGCGTGAGGAAAACAGCGCGGAACATTCCTGGCACATGGCCATTCTGTGTATGTTCATGGACGAATACGCCCCGGAGAAAATCGACCAGTTCCGGGCTATGAAGATGATGCTTATCCACGACGTGGTGGAGATCGATGCCGGCGACACCTTCTGCTACGACGAGAAGGGGTACGAGGACAAGGCCGAACGGGAGCAGGCGGCAGCGGACCGTATTTTCGGTTTGCTGCCCGAGGAAATGGGGCGTGAGCTGCGGGCCCTGTGGGACGAGTTCGAGGAGTGTGAAACTCCGGAGGCCGCATTCGCCAACGCTTTGGACCGTTTCCAGGTCCTGCGCCAGAATCTCAGAAGCGACGGGGGGACATGGCGGCTTTACGACATACCCAAAAGCAGGGTGCTGGTACGCATGGGCCAAGTCCGCGAAGGCGCGCCCAAGCTCTGGCCCGTGGTGCTGGAGCTCTTGGACGGTGCTGTGCGCGATGGAATCCTCAAAGACGATACCTAGCGGACGGGCGACGACCCCACGGAGAGCCCCGGCTGGGGAAGAGGAGTGCGCCGTTGCATCCTCTGGAGTGTTCCGTCCCTCCGCATGCTTTCGAATGCGGCTTGCCAGCGTTTGAAGAGTTCGGGAGCGGTGAGTGGCGAAAATCCGAGATACAGGTACACTTCCTTGAAGGCGAAGACCGGCCTGATCGCCTCCGTGTCGTATCCCGCGCGCCCGATGAGGGAGGCCATTTCCAGATTGGTGCTCACGATGAGATCGACGCGGTTCTCCATGAGCTTTCGCACGTTGATCATTTGATTGTTGGCCGACTTGAGATTGGTGAACCCCCTGCTCCTCAGGAATAGTTCATGTCCTCCCCCGGCATGGGTTCCTATGGCGGGCACCCTTTTGGCGTCATCCAGCGATTTCAGGCTGATGTCGCGTCCTTTTTTTTTGAAGAATATCCAATCGATGCGGCTGATCGGCCCCAACCAACGGAAGAATGTTTCCCGTTCGAGCGTTCTGGGGATGGGGGCGAGGGCCGTGTCGGCCTGGGTCTGCGCCAACCGGTACCCTCGCCGCCAAGGGACTTCCACGATTTCGGTGTCCGTTTCTGTCCGTTTGATAAGTTCCTCGATGATTTCCGGGAAAGTGCCGATGAGATTCTCTTTTTTGCTCTTCTGAAATCGATTTTTTTCAAAATAAATGGTCAGCTCCGCGGCATTGGCGGAGATGCAGAAGACTGCGGCGAGGAGGGGCAGTGCGTAAAGAGCGACGTAACAGAACGTTTTTTTCATGCTTGCACCATGTCTGGGGCCGGCGGGCTTGGCAGTCCCAGGATTCCTATTTCTGGCCGGCTTGCGGCAGCGGTGTCAGCGGCGGAGAATCGTCGGAGGCAAATCTCCGATATATCTTTGCGAATGTGCCGTCCCGCTTGATGTCTTCAAAGGCTTGCTTCCACCGCTTGAGGAGTACCGGGTTGGTGTGGGGTGAAAAGGCGATGTACAGATCCACCTGCTTGAATGTGTAGGCCTGCTCCACCTCTTTCACATCATGCCCGGCCAACTCCATGATGTCGCCGATTCCCAGATTGGTGCTCACCAGCAGGTCGATGCGGTTGTCCAGCAGCTTGCGGACATTGAGCACCTGGTGGGTGGCGGACTGCAGGTTCGTGAACCCCTGGTCCTCGAGGTACTGCTCCCTGGCATCCTGGGCGTAAGTGCCGATTGCTCTCACCTTTCGGGCGTCGTCCAGGCTTTCGATGTGCAGTATTCTTTCTCTCTTCTTGAAGAAAATCCATTTGATCCGCTGCACCGGGCCCAGCCATTTGAACAGCTTCTCCCGTTGTGCGGTCCGGGTGGTGGGGATCAGCGCGGTATTGTGCTGCGTCTGGGCGAGAGAGTAGCCCCGCTTCCAGGAAATCTCCTCGATTTCGGAGGGCGTTCCGGTTCGTTTGATGAGTTCGCGGACCACTTCCGGGAAGATTCCTTGGAGGTCGCCGTCGGTATCTTTCAGGAATTGTTTTTGTTCGGCATAGATTGTCAGTCTCGCAGCGTCTGCCGGCGGGGCCGACGCTGCGAACACGAAGACCAGGAAGAAAAGAGAAGCGATGGAGAGCAGTTTCCTCATACTTGCACCATGCATGGGACAGGCGAGCTGCGCAGAATCCCATGATCCTTATGGCTGCCCGGTCTGCGGCAGCGGTGTCAGCGGCGGAGAGTCCTCGGGGGCATATTTTTGATATATCTTCGCAAACGTGCCGTCCCGCTTGATGCCTTCAAAGGCCTCCTTCCAGCCTTTGAGGAGCAGTGGGCTGGTACGGAGCGAAAAGGCGATGTACAGGTCCGCCTGTCTGAATGTGTAGGCCGGTTCCACCTCGTCCGGGTCATACCCTGCCAATTCCATAATGTCTGCGATTCCAAGGTTGGTGCCCACCAGCAGGTCGATGCGGTTGTCCAGCAGTTTGCGGATATTGAGTACCTGGTGGTTGGTGGAGTGCAGGTTCGTGAATCCCTGCTCCTTGAGGTACTGCTCCCTGGCGTCATGGCCGTAGGTGCCGATTGCTCTCACCTTTCGGGCGTCATCCAGGCTTTTGATGTGCAGCAGTCTTCCTCGCCTCTTGAAGAAAATCCATTTGATCCGCTGCACCGGGCCCAGCCATTCGAACAGCTTTTCACGCTGTGCGGTCCGGGTGGTGGGAACCAGCGCCGCATTTCGCTGCGTCTGGGCGTGAGAATAACCTCGTCTCCAGGAAGCCTCCACAATTCCGGTCTTCGTTCCGGTTCGTTTGATGAGCTCGCGGATCACTTCCGGGAAGACGCCTTGGAGCTCGCCGTCGGCGTTTTGGGGGAATTGATTTTGTTCGACATAGATCGTCAGTTCTGCTGCTCCTGCGGCCTGGTTCGGCACAGCAAGCATGAAGGCCAGGAAAAGAAAAGAGGCGGTGGGGAACAGTTTTCTCATGTTTCCACTATGCATGGTGGAAGTATGCAAGCCCATGATTTTTACTGTTGCCTGATGGCCGACGGTTTCAATGACGTTGTGGCAAGTGCGGCCTGCGCTTAGTGCTGCGGCGATTACTCTGCGCTGGGAATCGCCGGCGGCATCAGCTCGTGCCCACCCGTATGGCCGAGGCTTACCTCGGTCAGGGTGATGATCGCTTCCGTACCGACGTCGCGCCTGTTCAGTTCCAGGGTGCCGCCGTGCTCGGCGAGGATTCGCTGTGCGGTGGGCAGCCCCATGCCCACCGCGTGCGGTTTGGTGGTGTAGAACGGGTCGAAGAGGTGGGGGATGTTTTCCTCGGAAATGCCCATGCCACGGTCCCGCAGGAAAATGGTGCAGTCGTGCTCGTTGGTATCCACCGTGACTTTGATCCGCACAACAGGGCCTTCCGTGAAATCAAAGGAGTTGTCGATGAGAATGAGCATGGCCCGGACGAACATTTCGTGATCGATGATGAAATCCACCTCGGGGCAGGCCGTGATCCACTCCACCTCCCGACCTTCCTCCCGTGCGCGTTTCACGGCGTGCTCCTCCAGCTCGGCCAGGAGCACGCAGGAGGCAACCCGGGAACGCTGGGCCGGACGCAGGGATGTGTAGTCGCGCACCGCCTGTACGATGGCTTCCAGTTTCTTTGCTTCTTCAATGATCGTCGTCAGGTGGTTCGCATAGCGTTCATCATCTTTCAGTTCGCGGAGCAACAGATTGCCGAATCCGCCGATGGTCATGAGCGGATTGCGGATCTGGTGGGCCACGCCCATTGCCAGCTTGTTCAGGCCGCTCAGGCGTTCGTCCTGTAATCTCCTTATTTCCCGCAGGTGGCGGTTGTCGCGGGCCAGGAACTCGTGCCGTTCGGTGTCATCGGCAATGAGCAGCACTACGCCGATGATCGCGTCGTCCTCCTTGAGATAGGAGGTGGTGACCGAAAGGTGCATATTTTGGCCGGCGGGGTTGGTGTAGGGCACGGTGCGGCGCAGACCCACGGCTTCCAGTTGGACGGCCTCGACGATGATGTCCGCCAGTTCGGGATTGTCGTTGTTCTCGATGAAGAGTTCGGCCCAGGATTTACCCATGATGTCCTCTTCATCGAGCCCCAGAACCTCTTCCACGGCGGGATTCGTGCCTGCGATTTTTCCGCCGGGCTGAATGACCAGTACTCCCACGGACAGGCTGTCAAGGATGTTCTGCATGATGATGTAGCCGGGCATGACCATGGCGCGTACCTCGCTGGTTTTCGGTTTGCGCAAGCATAGCATGGTGATGTGAAAACCGTCCACAACTCCGGTGCCGGGACGCAATAAAGCCGGCCTTGGTCGCGGAGAATGACCTTGGCCGGCTTCCGGGGGTGGGGATGAGAGATATCAGAAAAGCCAGTCGACGGAAACGGTCGCCGCCGGGGCGGAGTCGATGTCGTATTTATCGAGCTTGTCCCCGTTGCTGTCGTAGATGGTGATTTCGCGGTCGAAGCGGTATTCTGCGCCAAAGGTGAACTTGAAGTTCTCGATAGCCTTCCAGTCGAGATACAGGCCGAGATTCGTGTCGCTGATGTCCGCGTATCCTTCTTCGTGGACGTCACTGTCGTCCGCCAGGCGGTAGAAGTCGCCCTTGCTGTCCCAGGCAGCGCGCAGCATGAGGCTTTTGGTGAATGCGTACCCGGCTTCGGCGTTCAGAAGCCCGATTTCCACATATCGGTCCAGGCCACCGGACGAAGTGCCGTGCCAGCTCAGGCCGAGTACGGGGAAGAGGGTGTTTCTCACCTGATGTGTATGTCCGCCCAGTCCGGCCTTGGCTTTCCAGCCTTCGCCCAGATCATAGGAAATGCCGCCGAGCAGGGTGGCTCCAAAGGAATCGTCCATTTCCTTTTCAAAGGCCGAATTGACGCCTCCGTATACGAAGTAGCTCCAGTCGCCGCTGATGGTGTCGCCGTAGTCGGCCCCGAGCGTCAGGCTGTGCAGGGTGTCCCAGGGACTTCCGCCGTTGGCGAAGGGGACGCTGTTCTTGTCGTTCCACGAGTAGGAGGACAGTTCATATCCGGCGCTCAGAAAGGCGAATCTACCAGCGAGGCCGACGGAGGTGACGGAGTATCCGCCCTGGTTGTCCTCAACGTCGGCTTCGCCGACATGGGAGACGCCGAGAGATACGAAATTTCCATTTTCCTCTTCGGCATGAGCCGGGGCGGCGACGAGAAGCAGGAGCAGGAGCAGGGCTGGCAGATGTTTTTTTGGGGCGTTCATGGCGTCTCCGTTATGTGTTTTTTGATGGGGGCATCCTATACGGCGCCCGCCGGGAAAGTATGAAGAGTCAGTAGGAAAATGAAAAAAAGTGTTTGGAGATGTAAAAAAGTGTGAAATGGCAGCCCGGCTGCGACACGGACGTTTGCAGTCCGCATGTATCAATACTGTTACGGATGGGGGGTGACGTTTTTATGCTTGTCTCTGTTCGTTCAAAAGGGATGAGCGCCGCCTCTGCCTTGTCTATTAATGGATAATCTCGCTATGGTCTTGGATTACAGCCTGTTAAGATTCAGTGACGCCGTCTTCCTCTTCTTGTCTTTTTTTTTTCTCCTCGGCTACAAATGTTCAATTGTCTGGTCAAATGTTCTGGCCGCGCAGCTGTGCGGGCCGGTCTGTCTTTCCTGCAACGGTTCGATTTTCAAATGGAGGAAGAGGAGAATGGCTAAACTGCGGAGCATCCTGATCGCATGCTGTATGGTATTGATGATTTCGGCCACAGCCTTTGCGGCCACCGAAATCCAGTGGTGGCATGCCATGGGCGGCAAGCTTGGTGAGAAAGTCAACGAGATCGCCGACAAGTTCAACGCGTCCCAGTCCGAATACAAGATCGTCCCCACCTACAAGGGTAATTACACCGAAACCATGACCGCCGCCATCGCCGGCTTTCGTGCCGGGAAGCACCCGCATCTGGTGCAGGTCTTCGAGGTGGGCACCGCCACGATGATGGCCGCCAAGGGCGCTGTGTATCCGGTCTACAAACTTATGGCGGACATGGACCTGCCCTTTGACACCGGCAGATTTCTCGATGGTGTGGCCGCGTACTACACCACCACCGACGGCAAGATGCTGTCCATGCCTTTCAACAGTTCCACCCCGGTCGTCTTCTACAACAAGGACGCCATGAGGAAAGCCGGCCTGGACCCGAGCCATCCGCCCAGGACCTGGCCCGAACTGGCCGCAGTTTCCAGGAAGATGATCAAGGCTGGCGTCGTCAAGTACGGCTTCATCACCGGATGGCAGTCCTGGGTTCAGCTGGAGAACTTTTCGGCCTGGCACAACGTGCCGCTGGGCACCCTGGAAAACGGCTTCGGCGGCCTGGGGACCGAGTTCGTGTTCAACGGCCCGGCCCAGGTCAAGCATATCCAGCAGCTGGCCGACTGGCAGAAGGATGACGTCTTTCACTACGCAGGCCGCCGCTCCGACGGCAATCCCCTGTTCATCAACGGGGAATCCGCTTTCCTGATGGGCTCCTCCGCCGCACTGGCAGGGCTGAAGGACAACTGCAAATTCGAATTGGGCATCACCATGCTGCCCTACTGGCCCGATTTGGTGAAGAAGCCCCGGAATTCCATCATCGGAGGGGCCACCCTGTGGGTTCTGGCAAAGCACAAGAAGGCCGAATACAAGGGCGTGGCCGAGTTCCTGAACTTCCTGTCGTCCCCTGAAATTCAGGCGGACTGGCACCAGTTCACCGGCTACCTTCCCATTACCTATGCAGCCTACGAATTGAGCAAGAAGCAGGGATACTACAAGACCATGCCCGACGCGGAAGTGGCCATCAAGCAGATGACGCTCAACCCGCCGACGCCTAATTCCAAGGGCCTGCGTTTCGGTAATTATGTCCAGGGCCGCGACATCATCAACGAGGAACTGGAAAACGTCTGGACCGGCAAGAAAACCGCCCAACAGGCTCTCACCGACGCCGTCGAGCGCGGCAATGCGCTGCTGCGCAAGTTCGAGAAGGCGAACAAGTAATCCAACGCACAATCCCGGGACGGCGGTTCGGCCGCCGTCCCGTCCATGGCCGTCATGCAAGACAAACGCGTCCACTTTCGCAACAAATGGTTACCCTACCTGTTCATCGCCCCCCAGATGGTGGTGATACTGGTTTTCTTTTTCTGGCCGGCGTCCCAGGCCATCAAACAATCCGTGTACCTTGAAGACCCGTTCGGCCTGTCCAGCCAGTTTGTGTGGCTGGACAATTTCACGGCTTTGTTCACCGATCCGCACTACCTCGAATCCGTCAAGGTCACCTTGGTCTTCAGTCTGGCCACCATCGGGCTGAGCCTTTCCGTTTCCCTGCTTTTGGCTGTTTTTGCGGACCAAGTGATCAAGGGCGCAAACTTTTACAAGACCTTTATTATCTGGCCCTATGCAGTTGCGCCGCCCCTCGCCGGGGTTCTTTGGCTCTTCCTGTTTCATCCCGCGGGCGGGGTCGTTGCCTATCTGCTCAACCATGCCGGGATCGACTGGGACTACTTCGCCAACAGCGGCCAGGCCATGCTTCTGGTGGTCGTGGCCGCCGCCTGGAAGCAGATCTCGTACAATTTTCTGTTTTTCCTGGCCGGCCTTCAGGCCATTCCCACTTCCCTGCTGGAATCGGCCGCCATAGACGGGGCCGGGCCAGTCACCCGGTTCAGGACCATTATCTTTCCGCTCCTGTCGCCCACCACGTTCTTTCTGCTGGTGGTGAACGTGATCTATGCGTTCTTCGAGACCTTCGGCATCATTCATGCCGCGACCCAGGGCGGACCAGGAGGAGCGACCAACACCCTTATCTTCAAGGTGTTCAATGACGGATTCATCGGCCTGGATCTTGGCGGCAGTGCGGCCCAGTCCGTGGTTTTGATGATCATCGTCATGATGCTGACCATCCTTCAGTTCAAGTTCATCGAACGCCGGGTGCAATACTAGGAGGCTTTTCATGGTCCGCAACGTTACATGGCGCACTTGGCTTATGCATGCCGTTCTCATCTTCGGTACCGTGATCCTGGCCTTTCCCATCTACACCGCGTTGGTCGCCTCCACTCATACCGTCCGGGCGGTCATCACGGAAATGCCCCTGTGGTTCGGTTCGCAGGCCTGGGAGAATTATATCACCGTGCTGTCGGGAGGAGCCTCGGAAGTAGGTATTCCGCCGGTGGGAATCATGATGTTCAACAGCGTGGTCATGGCGTTGGGCATTACCGTTGGCAAACTTTCGGTCTCACTGCTTGCCGCCTATGCCGTGGTGTTTTTCCGCTTTCCCCTGCGGCGCGTGTTCTTCTGGATGATCTTCATCACCCTGATGCTGCCCGTGGAGGTGCGGATCATGCCCACGTTCGAGGTTGTTTCCGATCTGGGCATGCTCAACAGCTATTCCGGCCTGATCCTGCCGCTCATCGCCTCTGCCACGGCAACTTTTCTGTTCCGGCAGTTTTATCTGACCATCCCGGACGAGTTGTTCGAGGCCGCCCGCATCGACGGGGCGGGCCCGCTTCGGTTCTTCTGGGACCACATCCTGCCGCTCTCCCGCACCAACATGGCGGCTATGTTCGTCATCCTGTTCATCTACGGCTGGAACCAGTACCTCTGGCCGCTGCTCGTCACCAGTGACGAGTCCATGTACACGGTGGTCATGGGCCTTCAGAGGTCCACGGCCATGCCGGACGCCATTCCCCACTGGAACCTGATCATGAGCACTGCCTTGCTGGGACTGCTTCCCCCGGTGCTCGTGGTCGTTTTCATGCAGCGCCTGTTTGTGAAAGGCCTTGTGGAAACAGAAAAATAATTTCCCGACGGAGTTACATTCATGGCTGAAATAAAACTGGAAGAAGTGCGTAAGTCCTACGGGCCGGCGGAAGTGGTCCACGGCGTGGACCTGACCATTCCGGACGGGGAGTTCCTTGTCTTGGTCGGTCCCTCAGGATGCGGTAAATCCACCATTCTGCGCATGATCGCCGGTCTGGAGACGGTCACTTCCGGCAGGATTTCCATAGACAGGAGAATCGTTAACAGGCTGGAGCCCAAGGACCGCGACATCGCCATGGTTTTTCAGAACTACGCCCTGTATCCGCACATGAGCGTCTACCAGAACATGGCCTACGGTCTGAAGGTGCGGGGTGTACACAAGGCTGATATTCATAATCGAGTGAACGAGGCTGCGGTCACGCTCGGCCTGGGGGAATATCTCGACCGAAAACCCCGTGCCCTGTCCGGCGGGCAGCGTCAGCGGGTGGCCATGGGGCGCGCCTTGGTACGCAATCCGAAAGCGTTCCTGTTCGATGAACCGCTTTCCAATCTGGACGCCAAGCTGCGCAACCAGATGCGGGTCGAACTGAAGCAACTGCACGCCCGTCTGAAAAATACGTTCGTTTACGTGACCCACGACCAGGTGGAGGCCATGACGTTGGGGCAGCGCATCATGGTGCTTCGTGACGGCAACGTGGAACAGGTGGGCACGCCCGATGAAATTTATAACCAACCGGCCTCGACATTTGTGGCAGGATTCATCGGTGCTCCGTCCATGAATATCCTGTCCGGCAGCGTGGACGGGGACGCCATCCGCTTCGCCGGGAAGGCCGGCCTTGTTCACGCCGGCTCCCTGCCCGGCAGGGAAGTGAAAATAGGTGTTCGTCCCGAACATCTGTGTTTGCGCAAGGAAGGGGAGGGAGACTACTGCCAGGTCAGGGCAAAGGTGGCGCTCATCGAGCCGCTCGGCGGCGACACGGTCGTCCACTGCAGACTCAACGGCGGCAGTGACGAAAACATCATCATCCGGGTCCACCCGGATGAGAAGGTTGGCGAAAATGAAACCGCCATCCTGTATTTCAAGGCCGACACGCTGCATCTTTTCGACGCCGAGACGCAACGGCGTATCAACGGCGTGCAGGTCTGTGCAGGTTGAATTCCGGAGGCTTTTTTTGGTTGAAAACCACGAAGAACTTTATGCCCGCGTCGCGTGGGCCTATTACAACGAAGAACTCACCCAGGCCGACATCGCCAAGCGCATGGGCATGACCCGCGCGCGGGTGAACCGCATCCTGCAGGAATGCCGCGAGACCGGACTGGTGCAGATCATCATCAATACGGACGTGGCCGGGTGCGCGGGCGCCGAACACGGGCTGGAGCGGGCCTTCGGACTGTCCAAGGCCCTGGTCATTCCCACCCCGGCCAAGGAAAAACATTTGTATACGGCCATCGGCAGGGCTGCGGGCGCCTATCTTTCGTCCCGCATCCGCGACGGCCAGGAACTGGGCCTGGGCTGGGGAACCACCCTGCGGGCCAGCGGCCGGGCTCTGGTGCAGCGCGAACCGGGCGGCATCCGCATCGTTTCCCTGTTCGGCGGGCTGCCCACCAGTTCCACCACCACGCCCTACGACGTGGCCTCGGTGTTTTCCCGCCGTCTCATGGCCGAGGAGTGCTACTACATCGCCGCACCCATGTATGTTTCCTGCGAAGCCGTGCGTGAAACCCTCATGAGCCAACAGATGTTCGCCAATGTTTTCGAACGGGCCGCCAAGGTGGATCTGGCTTTTGTCGGGTCGGGAGACCTGACGACCCGGTCGACGAATTTCAACCACGGGGCCATCACCGACGAGGAATGGACATCCCTGCGTGATGCAGGGGCCGTTGGAGAGTTGTTCGGCTATTTCCTGGACGGGGTCGGGGAAATGGTGGACCATCCTCTCAACAGGCGCTTCATGGGTGCTGAACTGGCCAAGCTGAAGAATATACCCACCAAGATCGTCGCTTCCGGCGGGCTGCACAAAGTGCCCATCATCAGGGCCGGGCTCTCCGGCGGTTGCATCGATGTGCTGGTGACGGACGAACTGACCGCCAGGGCTCTGCTCGACGGTTGATAGAGAGTGTTTTCAGGAGGAACGTTGCATACGGATACGCAGAAAATACGTGCCGTGTTTTGGGATATGGACGGTACGCTCATCGATACGGAACACCTGCATTATGCAGTCATCCGGGACTGGTGCGCCGCGCACGGCTACACCCTTACCGAAGCGGCCAATGAAGAACTGCTCGGCAAGTCCATGCCCGAGAAGTGGAGCCTGCTGCAGGACAGGCTGACCCCCTCGGCCACGGAACGGGGTTTTCGCGAGGAATGCGGCAGGAACTATATCGATCGCCTCAGTCCGGAGTTGATGCGGCCCGAGACCGTGGCCGTCGTCAAGGAGTTGGCACGCAAAGGCGTCCTTCAGGCTTGTGTTTCCAACGGCGACGAGGAAGTCATCGACGCCAATCTGCGCACCATCGGCATTGAGGCCCTCATGGCCTTTACCATTTCCGGGCGCAAGGTGCGTCACGGCAAACCGTATCCCGATCCCTACCTTGCCGCAGCGGTGCGTGCCCGGCTGCAACCGGCGCAGTGCCTGGCCGTGGAGGATTCTTCGGTAGGGCTGGTCGCGGCCAGGTCCGCCGGCTGCTATACCTGTGCCTGGCCGGGAGGAAGCGGGTGCCATTTACCGGAAGTGGATTGTCTGATCAGTGATCCCGAAGAATTCCCCTGGCATTTGATAGACGTTTAGGGCGGCCGACGGTAGAACACGTTTAATCGTTGAACAGCAATATATAAACAAGGCCCCGCACGACAAACCGTACGGGGCCTTGTTGCTGCCGGGTGGAATGGTCCTAGAACACGCCCAGCCCCTTGAGCAGGACGAGCAGTACCAGAACCGGGGACACGAATTTGACCAGGAAGAAGTAGATGTCCACCAGCTTCCGGTTGGACAGGGCGTCGTTGTTGGACAGCGCCCTGCGTACGTTTTCCCTGCCCCAGACCCAGCCGATGAACAGGCAGATCATGAGCCCGGCACTGGGCATGATGATGTTGGAGGACAGAAAATCGTAGCAGTCGAAAGCGGTTCGGCCGAAGAACTTCACGTCGCTCAGCACGCCAAAGGACAGCGTGGCCGGGATGCCGAAAATGGCCAGGGTCGTCGAGGTCACGATGGCGGCCAGTTTTCGGGAACAGCCCGTCCAGGTTTCGGCCATGAAGGCCACGGGCACCTCGATGATGGACAGCATGGCCCCGACGGTGGCGATACCGGTGAGAATGAAGAAGATGGACATGAACAGCTGTCCCATGGGCATGGAACTGAACACGGCCGGGATGGTCATGAACAGCAGGCCGGGACCGGCGGCGGGTTCGAATCCGTAGTTGAAGACCGCCGGGAAAATGGCGATGCCCGCCAGCAGGGAGACGGTCAGGTCGGCCAGCATAACGCGGGTGGCCGTGTACGGGATATTGGCGTCGTCGCGGAAGTAGCTGCCGTAGGTCATCATGGTGCCTACGCCCAGGGAAAGCTTGAAGAAGGCCAGGCCCAGCGCCATGAGCACCATTTCCTTGGTCACCTTGGAAAAGTCCGGAGAGAACAGGAATGACAGACCCTCCAAGGCCTTGGGAAGGGTCAGCGAACGTACGCAGACGATGAGCAGCATGGCGAACAGGATGGGCATGAGGGTCTTGGTGACCCGTTCTATGCCCTTGGAAACGCCCGCAATGATGACCACGCTGACCACGATGAACACGAACCACTGCCAGCCCAGGGCGCTCCAGGTGTCGGAGACCATGTCGTTGAACACGGCTTGGGCCACGGCCGGATCCGTGGTGTTGAGTTGGCCGGTGATTGCCTTGACGATATAGCTGTAGACCCAGCCAACAACGCCGGAGTAGAAGGCCATGAGCGCCACGGCGGCCACCACGCCGCCCACGCCCACCAGGGACCACGCCTTGTTGGGAGTCAGTTTTCGCCAGGTGGCGAAGACGTTGGCCTTGCCGTAGCGGCCGAGCATGATTTCGGAGACCATGATCGGCATGCCCACCAGCAGGGTGCACAGGAGGTACACCGCCAGGAAGGTTGCGCCGCCGTGTTCGCCCGTCATGTATGGGAATTTCCATATATTGCCCAGGCCTACCGCGGAGCCGAGGGTGGCGGTCAGCACGCCGAGCTTTGTCGCGAACCCGTCGCGATTGCATTTGTTGTTTGCCATTCGGGAACCCCTTCTTTGTCTTGTGGTGGTTGTCGCCTTGCAGGACAGCAACAGGCTCCATAAACGGAATACCCCAATCTGGCAAGTTTCAGCTAACCTTTATGATGTTTTTGGCGTTGTTTTCTTATTTTATGAGTAAAAAATACAATTTTACTTTATTTTTGAAGGTTGTCCGGGCGTTTCCGGGAAAGGGAACGCCCGGGACGGAGGAGGGCTAGCTTTCGACCTTGAGCGGGTCGAAAATGTGGTGGTCGATGTCGTTGCGCAGGGTGACGGACAGGGTGTCGTGCAGCCGCTCCAATTCCTTGATGAGCTGAGTCAGACGCTTGTCCTCGTTGACCATGAGGAACATGCGGCTCTTTTCACCGGTGCCGACGGTCCCGCATAGTATGCCCTCCAGGTTGAAGGCCCGACGGGAGAACAGGCCGGTGATGTGGGACATGACTCCGGGATGGTTGTTGACCAAAAGTTCAATCACTGGGCTAGGCATTGGCTTCACCTCCTATCATGTCGCGGTTTGCGGCTCCCGGAGGAACCATGGGGAAAACATTCTCCGCATAGTCGATGGGCGCATCCACGATGCACGGGCCGTTCCCGGTCATGGCTTCGGCCAGGGCGGTCCGCGGATCGTTCGTTCCGGCCAGGCTGACGCCGCGTACGCCGAAGGCCAGGGCCAGGGCGGCGAAATCGGGAGTGGTGGTGAACTTGCTGGCCGTGATGCGGTTGCCGAAGAAGAGTTCCTGCTGCTGACGGACCAGGCCGAGATGTCCGTTGTTCAGGATGATGACGGTCACGGGCAGGTTGTGGTCGGCCATGGTGGCCAGTTCCTGAATGTTCATGAGGATTGAACCGTCGCCGCTGAAGCAGACCACCCGCTTGCCGGGCTGGGCCAGGGCAGCGCCGATGGCGGCGGGCATACCGAAGCCCATGGTTCCAAGGCCGCCAGAGGTGAGCAGGGTACGCGGGGTGCGGAACGGGTAGGACTGGGCGACCCACATCTGGTGCTGTCCCACATCCGTGGCGATGATGGTGTCCGGGTCCGCAATATCGGCCACTGCGCGGATAATATTCAGGGGGTGTGCGTTGTTTTCCGGTTCCGGGATTTCCTCGGAGTGCAGAGTGCGCAGATGGGCGATGCGTTTCATCCATTGGGACCGTTCGTCGTCGTCCACCAGTTCCACGAGCCGACGAACCACCTTGGCCGCGTCTGCCGCGACTGCCAGATTTACGGGCCGCAGCTTGTCGATTTCGGATTTGTCGATGTCCACGTGGATGATGGCCGCATTGGGACAGAATTCCTCCAGCTTGCCTGTGGCCCGGTCGTCGAAGCGCACGCCGATGCCGATGAGCAGATCGGCTTCTTCCAGAACGAAGTTGGTGCTGCGCGACCCGTGCATGCCCAGCATGCCCAGGTAGAGAGGGTTATCCGCCGAAACGGTCCCCAGGCCCATGAGAGTGCAGGCCACGGGGAGGGAATTTTTGCGGGCCAGTTTGCGCAGTTCGGCGCAGCAGTCCGACGCGGTGATGCCGCCGCCGATGTAAAGTACGGGCCGTTTGGCTTCGCCGATCATTCGGGCCATTTGCTCCACGGCTCCGGCTTCGGGGGAGAGGGGCGAGGTGCGCCCGCCAGGTTCGGGCCAAGCCTCGAACTCTATCTCACGCATCTGCACGTCTTTGGGAACGTCCACCACCACCGGCCCGGGCCTGCCTGATTCGGCGATTCCAAAGGCCTCTGGAATGACGCGCAGCAACTCCTCGGTGGTGCGCACCAGGAAGTTGTGCTTGGTAATAGGCAGGGTCAGGCCGTAGGTGTCCACTTCCTGGAACGCGTCCGTTCCGATCATGGAAGAGGGCACCTGGCCGGTGATGGCCACCAAGGGGATGGAGTCCAGCCTGGCGTCGGCAATGGCCGTGAGCAGGTTGGTCGCACCCGGTCCGGAGGTGCCCAGGCAGACCGCGGCCTTTCCCGTGACCCTGGCCATGCCCTGGGCGATGAAGCCGGCCCCTTGTTCGTGCCGGGTCAGCACGTGACGGATGTTCGATTGTCCAAGGGCGTCATAAAGGGGCAGCGTTGCCCCGCCGGGTATCCCGGCAACCGTTTTGACGCCCTGTCGCTCCAACAATTCGATGATGATCTGCGCCCCTGTCTTCTTCATTTTTTTGCTCCTCGTTGGTTGAAAACAAGAAACCCCGTCTGGCCTGCGCCGGACGGGGTGTGCTTCTGGATGGTTGCATACCGCCTTAAGGCGCCGGCCGAATGCTCGGCAGCACTACTACGCGTACTACTACGATAATGTTTGCGATAATGCTGGTTAGTCTGCTCATGGGTGGCTCCTCGATCGGTTGAAACAACAACACCCCCCGCCGGCTGCGCCGTCGGGGGGTGTTACACTCGATATGGTGAAAAGACCCTAAGGCGCAGCCCGGAGAGAACGACGTACTACTACGGATACTACGATGGAGCGTAGGATCTGGGAGATAATAATGGAGGTACGGATGTTCTTCATGGGTTTTCCTTGAGTCTGAAAATCAATTAGCCCGCCGGAAGCGAAAATGCAAGCGAAAAAAGAGGGTGGCTATGTGATGCATGATTGTCTTATACCTTTTGGACCATCATGCCACGGAGACTCGGCTTCGCTGGTCAGGATTTCGGAAGGAGTGCCCTGGGGGACATATGAAAACCCGTTTCTTCCTTTTCACCATCGTGTGCCTGCTGTGCTTTCTGCAGGCGGTGGCGGCGTTCGCCCGGCAGCAGGGTGAAACGCCGGTTGTCTACATGTCTTCCGTGGAGTGGCCTCCCTACTCCGGAGCGGAACTGCCGGGCAAGGGAGCTTGCGTCGTGATCGCCCGCAAGGCCTTTGCAGCGATGGGGTATGAGCTTCGCGTGGTTTTTCTGCCTTGGAAACGGGCGGTCATGACCACCCGGGTCGACCCTCGGTTTTCCGGCTATTTTCCTGAATATCACGACGAGAGGGTGGGAGATGAGTTCTATTTTTCCGACCGCATGGGCAACGGCCCTCTCGGGTTCATCGAGCTCAGGGACAGGCCCATCAGATGGGAGACGCTCCAGGATCTCAGAAAGTATCGCATCGGCGTAGTCAACGGCTATGTGAACGAAAAGGAATTCGACGGGATGGTGCGGGCCGGTGAGTTTCATGTCGATCCGGTGGTGGATGACAGGATCAATCTCAGGAAGCTTTTGGCCGGGAGGATCGACACGGCCGTCATGGACCCGCTGGTGCTCCGGTACCTGCTCGGCTCCGGAGAGGATTTTCGGGGACAGGTCGGCAAGGTGCAGCTGAACGACAAGCTCCTGGACATCAAGGGGTTTCATCTCTGCTTCCGCAAGACCGAGTATGGAAAACACATGTGCGATCTGTTCAATGAGGGGTTGAAGCGGATCGATTGGCCGGCCGAGCAGGATCAATACATGGAATGGTTATTCTCCAGCGTCATGGCGCCATAGCTTGCGGGTTGGAAGCGGAAAAGCCCCGCCGAGAACGGCAGGGCCTCCGGTTTGCGACTTTCGCCTCCAAAGACGAGGCGGTTCATTCAATGCTCTTCATCTTCCGAGTCGTCTCTCGTCCGATAATCCTGATTATCCCACACTTCCCCGCAGGAGTCGATGCAGGACAGGCACGGTCCGGGGTAATCCATGTTGGGCATACTGTCCCCCAAGGTCGGAGGTTGTCGAATCAGTCCCGATACTTCATGCACGCATGGTCGGGCTGTCGGAATCCGTTAATGAACTTAGGTATAGAATAAATCGGTTCGGGTTTTCGTCAATACGAGAATGAAAATTATAATCAACCATGGCGAGGTCGGATAACGGTTTGGTTTTGCCTCAGGCTTCAGGTTGTCCAGAAGGGTGCAAAAACAAGGAACAAGAGAAATGCAGGCCCGACGCGTATCATCGAATACGTGAGGGACTGCATTTTCAGCAGTGACACAGCTGTTGTGCCCTTATGGACAGCCTGATTATCCGTCCAGAAAATTGGTGAGCACCTTGATGACGTCTTCGAGCTTGTTGTAACCGTCTTCACCTTCGTTGACGGACTCGGCGTGGCACTTCATCAGGTAGCGCTTGAGAATGAGCGCATTGGTGGATTGCAGGGCGGAACGCACGGCGCGGACCTGCACCAGGATGTCCTGGCACTCCTTGCCTTCGTCGATCATGCGTTGAATGCCGCGTACCTGACCCTCCACGCGTTTGAGGCGCGAAAGGACGTTTTTCTTTATCTGTTCCTGTTCCTGCTCGTAGTTTTGAGGTAGCGCCATAGTCAGCTCCCGGAGCCCTTTCATGGTTGTGTTCTTCTTGTCTCGTCCAGTGAAATAAAATATACTTACGCCTTTCAAAAAGTTAACGAAAAGGCAGTTTCATGAATGCGTCCCCGGCCATATACGATCGGCGGCTTTTCCTGCTCGACTGCATTGAGCTCCTGGCGGTGATCTTTCGTGGGCCCGATGCGCAGACTTGCGCGGGCATGATTCTGGAAGGAATCCCTCAACTGGTTTCCACCAACCCTCTGGACGAGCCACACCTTAAGGCCGCGTTGGAAAATCTGCAAGCTTCCATTCCCGGACCGGACAGGGGCCGGGACGCTGCCGGGCGTTTCTGCTCCGATCTGGAGCCCGAGTACGTGCGTCTGTTCATCAGCGCCGGCGGCGGAGTGCCCGCCCCGTTGTACGAGTCCTGCCATGTCTCGCAAGACCACGCGGTCATGGGTGATTCCGCCCTGCGTATGCGCGACCGGTTGCAGGAGGCCGGGCTGGAAGTGGGAGGCCCGTCCAACGAACCGCCCGATCACCTGGGCATCGAGCTGGAGTATCTCTATTTTCAGCTTTCCAAGGCCTGGGGCATGCGGGACGACAAGAGGCTTGAGCACGGCGTTCTGTTCGCCGGAACCGTCATGCTTCCCTGGGTTCGCCTTTTTGCCGCTTCGGTCGGTGAGGCCGCCCCCGAAGGCTTTTTTCAAAGAGCCGCCGGCCTGCTCGTGGCCGTATTGGAGTTGCTTGCCGAAGGTCCTAGCCACCACCGGCGGTAACGATGTTCCGTATCTGCCTGTAGAAGTCGCCCTGTGCGTTTTGAAAGTCCGTGCGCATGTGCACGATGACCCTACGTCCGGCCGCATCTTTTCTGACCAGGTAGGCCAAGGGCAGGCTGGTCTGGCCCAGGCATTCGAAGACCAAGCCGTTGCGGTCCGAAAAAAGCGGGAAGAGTACCTTGTTTTTCTTGCGGAATTTGACCACGGCCCGTTTGGTGTTGAACACACCGATACCCATGACCTTGATCCTGCCCCGCATGGCCGGATCCTCCTCGATGCGCCGGTAGTAGTCGTTCATGGCATTGGTCTGGCGTACGCAGTCCTGGCAGAGGCTGTTGTAGAACTCAATGAGTACGTATTCAGCGGGTACGTCCTGCAACGCCAGCCACTTGCTGTCCTCGGGCATGTCCAGGTACTTCCGGTCTTCTTCGCTGCCGAGAATGGCCAGCCTGCATTCCGGGAAGTATTCGCCCACTCCCAACACCCGCTTTTGAGGTTCCTTGGGTGCGTCCTCGGGGTGGCGCCGTTTCCACTCGTACCAACCGGCCGGGAAGCGCGCCACATTGGTGTACCCGAGCCTGACGGCCCATCGCGCCGCTATTTCGCTGCGGATGCAACTGATGCTCCGGCAGTAGATGATGACGGCCCTCGCCTTGTCCGGGCCGGCCAGATCCTGGAAAGCCTGCTTTTTGGCTTGGTTGAGTTGGAGTTTGTCGCCCAGGTCGAATTCGAGATTGGATGCACCGGGAATGTGCCCGCTCCTGTATTCGTAATCGGGCCTCACGTCGAGGAGAAGCGGGGGCGGGGTTTGTTGCAGCCTTTCTGCCAGCCCCTGCAGGGTCACCACCTTGTATCCTTCGCGTTCCGCCTTTTCCAGGCTGTCCCGCCACCAGATTTCATCGGCGGCGGATGCCTGCCCGGCGAGGAGGGCGGTTGCGGCCATGACCACCATGGCCAGATGGACGACTGCTCTGCTGCATCTCATAGCCGCCTCCTCGTCAGGCTGGGTTCTCGTGAACGGCCTGCCCGAGGTCATGGACAGGCTGTTCATGTGATGTCGACTACTTGTTGGGCGTTACCGTATACTGGTTGTCCTCGGTGAATTCGTTGGTCGCCTCCAGATAGAACACTTCCTTCACGTCCGGACGCATATCCTTGAACATGTAGTAGGCCTCTCCCGCGCGCGCGCCCGAGGCGCAGGAGAAAACGATGGGTTTATCCGTGGGAATTTCGTCGATGCGCTTCTCCAGGTCGTCCACCGGGATGTTGATGGCGGGCGGAAAATGCCCTGCCGCATATTCCTCGGGGGAGCGTACATCGATGAACAGGAACTGGTCCGGGTTTCCCTTGAGCACTGTCAGGAACTGTTCCGTGTCAATGGAGCCTTCCATCTCTCCGGCCTGGGCCTGCACGCCCGCGCCCACACCATACAGCTCCTTCCAGCCGGGATAACCGGCCTCGGCCACGACCACATTCTTGTAACCCAGGTAGCGTGCCTTGATCGCGGATTTGTGGGAAAGTGGGCACTTGAAGCCGCCGCAATAGTAGATGACCTCGGTATTCGCCTTGTCTGCGGGCAGCATGCCCCGTTTTTCGGAGAACTGCCTCTCAGGGATGCTGATGGCCGACGGAATGGCGCCGTCCAGGAATTTCTTGAGGGGGCGGGCGTCCACCAGCATGTAGTTTTCACCGGCTTCCATCTTGGCCTTCAGCGTTTCCAGGCCTATGGAATGGTACAGGGCGTTTTTCTTCCAGTCCGGGAAACCCTTGGCGTAGACCTTGACGTTGGTATAGCCCAGTTCGCGTGCCTTGAACGCGGATTTATGGGAGAGCGGGCACTTGAGGCCGCCGCAGTAGAAGATGAGCAGGGTGCTCTTGTTCTTGGGAAGTTGGTCCGTCATCTTGTCGAACTGGGACGCGGGAATGCTCACCGCCGACGGAACGAAACCGGCCACGTATTTGGGTTTGTACGGACGCGAGTCGATGATCAGAGACTTGGCGGGCCTGGGCACCTTGGCGTACTTGGCCACGAATTTGTAGTCCACGATCTCCGGGAATTTCTTGAAGGACTTCGACTCGCCGGCGGACGCCATGAGCGGCATGGCGGCCAGGAGCATGAAGCTCACGAACAGCGCGCCGAGTGCACGGGGCAGTTTGTTGATGGTCATGTTCTTACTCCCTCCTGTAATGTTTCTGCGGCTCTTCATATAGGCATGTCTGCGTCATCGCCGTGAAAAGGGGGTCTCCTCGCGTATAGTTCGATACGCTTCGGTCCCGTCTACTTCCTTGCGTATTGCTTCATATCCATCAAAAGAGCCTTTTATCCGATATTCACTCGCCCTTGGCGGCGGGTTCGGAGCTTATTTCCCTGTACCACAAACCGTGATGGTGCCTGGCGTAGTCCTCGGGGACATGACCGGTGAACATGGACCGGAAGCCCGGGCGTTCCTCCGGCGAGATGGCGGCCATGTACACGTGCACCAGCAGCCCGGCAAAGACCAGGCCTACGGCGATGTAGTGCAGGGTGACGGACCAACTGACGATCCAGGCGGTTTCCGCAGTGAAGACCTTGTCCGAGAGGAACATGATCACGCCGGTGACGGCGATGACGACGCCGCCCACCACGCTGGCCTGCGCAAAGGCCTTCTGACCCATGTTGTAGAACCCCTGTTCGGGCAATTCCGGGGCCATGCCGATCATCTTCAGGGGCTTGGGGCCCAGGGTCATGAGCACCATCTTCTTGATCATCCAGGCCATGTCGCGGGCCGGGGAAACCATGAACACCTCGCGCAGGAAGAACGCCGCTCCGCGCGCGTTGACGGTCAGATACCATAGGAATCCGAGAATCCAGGCGAACCCTATAACCACATGAATGGTCAGCAGGTTGCCCCCTCCGCCCACCAGGGTGCGCAGGGTATCCGGATACCAGCTTCCCACCGGGTCGATGTCCGGGTTGCCGATGAGTCCCACGCCCGTGACGAGCAGAAGCAGCCAGCAGGCGGCGTTGAACCAGTGGATGAAGATGTCCGACTTGTCGTGACGTTTGAAGAGCCTAGTCATGACGAGCCTCCTCATCGTGATGTTCGGGTTCGTGACTATCGGAGGAGCCGGCCAGGAACTGCCTGCCGAGCATGGCCAGCACGCCCAGGCCGGAAAGCCCCACGATGCCCTTGATGAGAGGCGAGACCTCCTTCATGACCGTCATGGACGCGGGCACGACTGCTGCGGTGGTCCAGTCCGTGGGAGCGGTCTCTCCGATGTAGTACATGTTCGGTTTGGTGTCGGTCTGCGCGTTGACGATCTTGATCACCTTACCCTTGTTCCTCGACAGCATGCGGGAGACCTCGGAATCCGGGTTGTTGATGTCGCCGAACACCCGCGCCTTGGTGGGGCAGGTGTCCACGCAGGCGGGCAGCAGTCCTGCGGCCCGGCGTTCCGGACAATAGTCGCATTTGTCGGCCTTCCTGATGGCCGTGTTGCGGAACCTCGCGCCGTAGGGACAGGCCGGGATGCAGTTGCCGCAGCCTATGCAGAGCGAGTTGTCTATTTCCACGATGCCCGTTTCGGCGTCCTTGTAGGTTGCCCCGGTGGGGCAGGCCTGGACGCAGGTGGGGGTGTCGCAGTGCATGCATGCGCCGGGCTGGAAGTGGGTCCGCGTCCGGGGGCCCATGGAGAAGGCGGGAACGGACGCTTTGATCCAGTTGCGCGAGAAACCTTCGGGAACCTTGTTGGCCACCTTGCAGGAGATCACGCAGCCTTTGCAGTCTATACACTTGGACGAGTCGATCACCATGGCGAATTGCTGCTTGGCCATTATGCCACCTTCCTTGTTACGGTGACGAAGGTCTCGTGCATGGCGGCGTTGCCGGAAATGGCGTCATGCTGGTCTTCCAGCAAGGCAGCGATGCTCGCGCCCGAATTCTGGATCAGGCTCAGACCTTTGGAAAGCGGGCCGAAGCCGGTGTACATGAACACCGTGTCCTTGCGGATGGCTTCCGTGACCTTGGCCTTGATTTCGCCGCGGCCCACGGAACTGCTCACCTCCACGGTTTCCCCGTCCCTGACGCCGAGAATTTTGGCGGCGTCGGGATTCAGCCAAAGCACGTTTTCCGGGGTGAGTTCGTGCAGCAGGGCGTTGTTGCAGGTGGAGCCGTGGGTGAAGTAGGCGTTGCGGCCCACCACCAGGCGGAATCGGCTTTCGGGAATCTTCTGCGGCGGCGTGTACACGGGCAAAGGGTCGAGGCCCATCTGTTCGTACCGCTGGTTGTAGAGCTCGATCTTGTGGCTGGTGGTCTTGTAGATGCGGTCTTCGTAGATGCCGTAGACTTTGCTGGGGTTGTAGTAGACTCCGTCGCGGTCCATGGCCGCCTCGGCGTCCGGCAGGTCTCGCAGCTGCTGCTTGCGGTATCCGGGGATGTTGAAGTCGAAGTATTCGCCCAATTCCAATTTTCCTGCGATGTCCTTGAGGATGTTGAACACCGGACGGGACTCGTAGAGCGGATCGATGACCGGGTCGCGCTTGATGACGCAGGCGCAGGCCACCGAGCCCTGGAGACCGGAACACGGGTCCTGGCGCTCCAGGTAGCTCTGGGACGGCAGCACCAGGTCGGCCATCCAGGCCGTGTCGCTCATGGTGATGTCCACAACGGTGACGAAGTCCATTTGTTCCATCATCTGGATGGTCTTTTTGCGGTTGGGTGCGTTGACCATGGGGTTGGTCTTGTAGATGAACCAGCCCTTGATGGGATAGGGCTCGCCTTTGAGCACGGCCTCGCGGGTGAGAACAAAGGAACCATCATGCTCGAAGAGGGCCGGTGCGGCATGGGCGTCGATACGGTCGTCCGGGTTTTCGTCGTACCACGGCGGGTCGTAGGGAACCCCCTTGAGGCCCACGGCGCGAGCGGCCAGAAGCCCGCCGGGTTTGTCCCAGTTTCCCAGCAGTCCGTTGACCAGCGCGAAGCTGCGCCTGATCTGACTGGAGTTTTCGTAGTCCGAGGAACGGCGTCCAGGGTAGACCATGGAGCGCGGTGCGTCAGCTGCCAGTTCGCGGGCGATGCGGGCAATGTCTTCGGCAGGCACGCCGCATTCCTGGGCGGCATATTGCGGGGTGTACTGTTTCACATGTTCGGAAAGCTGCTCGATGCCGTAAGTCTTTTCCTCGATCCACTGCCTGTCGAAAAGCTTTTCGTCGATGATAACGTGCATGAGCGCCAACATGAAGATCATGTCCGTGCCCGGCCGTATCGGGTACCATTCGTGGGCCAGCGCCGCCGTCTTGGTGTAGCGCGGGTCCAGGACCACGAGCTTGAGCCCGTTTTCCCGCATGGCGGTCATGAGGTCGATTGAGTCCGGAGTGACCAGGGCCTCGAAGCGGTTGGCCCCGGCCATGATCACGTACTTGGAATTGAGCAGGTCGGCGAAAGGCACTTCGCCGAAGGTATCGAGGAATCCGCGGGTGCCGCTCAGGAGGCACAGGGATTCGTGCGAGGTGACGTTGTACGAACCATACACCTCCGCGAAGCGGCCCACGAATTGACTCTGCAAGTCGGCTCCGGCAGTGAACAGATGCCCGCAAGGAGAGTGCTTCTTACGGATTTCCTGCATTTTTTGGGCGGCCATGTCGATGGCTTCATCCCAGGGGATGCGCTGCCATTTGCCTTCGCCGCGAGCTCCTTTGCGCAACAACGGGTGCTTGAGCCGGTCCGGGTCGTAGACCTGCGCGATTCCCGCATTGCCGCGCGCGCAGAGCATGCCGCGCGACTTGAGGAATTTTGGGTTGGGGTCCAACTTGGTGACTACGCCTTTCTCGACCCGTGCAATGAGCCCGCACTTGTTGAAGCACATGTCACACGCGGAGTAACGTGATTCCCACATGGGTGGCGGAGTGGCCCCTTTTGCCCTGGCGGGAGTCAGGCCGCCCAGCAGGCCGCCTCCGGAAATACCGGCCGCCGCAAGCCCCGAGGCCTTGAAAAAGTCGCGCCTGGAAAGTTTCACCTTGTTTTGGTTTTGCATTGTACCTCCCTGAAATCATGCATGCTCCAGATTGCGGCAGCAGGAAGCCGCGACCGGAGTGAGCACCCGGCCGCGGCGCGAGGGACCCTAGCTGCACTTTGCAGGGGTGGGAGAGTCCTTTGCATAATCATGCAGATAGGTGAAAATGTCGTTGATGTCCTTCTCCGGAAGTCCCTGCCAGTCCTTGTTGCAGGGGATCTTGGAGACATCCTCGAAAGTGGCTTTCCAGTCGGCCTGGACCATTGAGGCTGGGCTCAGGTCGGAAGCCGTCTTGCCGTGGCAGGAACGGCAGTTTTTGCGGTACAGGAATTTTCCCTTGCGGGCATTGCCGCCGCCGAAAGCAAAAGCCATGCTTACGGCGGAAATGGTGATGAGCAGCGCCCCGATAAAGGTGATTGCCTTGCGGTTCATGATGTCCTCCCGATGATTGTTTGCCTCTTAATATACCTATAAGGGGTAAGGGTATAGTACCCAGAGGGGGTATGTGTGTCAAGAGCCCTTCCACATTGGGGCAGTTGATGGCGTCTCTGGAGGTATTTTCAAGAAATATGTTTTCCCACCCTCATGCCACTAGGTTGTTGGGGAGTGCCCCTCTCCAGAATAAATCGTATTTTGTATCGCCAGGGGATTATTATTTGAGATGAAGTGTGGCGCGGTCGGATTTTCTTGCACTTTAAATGGTTGTTTGATTTAATGATCATGGGCTTGACCTGCGCGTACGTGAGAAGGGTGGGCTTCGTTCCACGGGAAGGCTTGTGAGCCATCCACAAAGAAACGAGGCTGGAAAGCGATGCATCGAAAAGCGACTGCATGGGCCATCGCGGCCTGGAGTGTCGGCTTCTGTCTGTTGGCTCTGGCCGGTGGCGCCGGTGTGGGCTATTTCACGGACAAGGGGCTCTTTTCTTCCGATCCGGAAATTGTGGCCCTTGATTTCCGGTTCGGATTCAGCGGGCCGCTGAAGGAAAAGCATCTGAAGCTTTCCCAGGGTGAGGTCGCGAGTCTGAATCGGAGCATGGAGCGCGCGGCGGACGTGATCAAGAGTGTCGACGTGCGCATGGAGATATTCACGTCGCGCAACGATATTCGTCCGGAAGACACGCTGCTCATGACCATGGTGTTTTCCACCCTGACGGGGCAGGTCATCCAAAGTCGTCCTCAGGAAACATCCCGGCGTCATCTTGTGGCCCGCATGGTGCGCTATGCCGAATTGGCCGAGGGTGAATACCGCCGTTACCGCGGCCAAGGCCGGAATTTCGCCTTTCTGTGGATCTGATCTGATCCGCTTCCGATAATATAATGGGCCGTCGTAACGTCTCTTCCCTATATTTGATGTCGAAGGAATTTGAAGCGGGCCTGTTCTGCCCGCTTTCAAGCGTTGCCGGAGGCGTTGATGAGTCGTAAGGCCGGATTATGGATCGCGCTCGTCTGGGGGGGCGTTTTTTGCGTCTTCGCCCTTGCCGGGGGGATGGGCGCCGGATATTTCGCGAACAAGGGATTTTTTTTCTCCACTATACAACCTGCGGTTTCCCTGAGTGGGAAATATTCCTTTTCTGGGCCACTCAAGGAAAAGGATCTCAAATTCAGCCGTTTGGAAATCATTACCCTCAACAACAGTGCCTGGCGCACCCGCGATGTGCTGATCGGCATGGACATTCAGGTGGAGGTCGATCCTTGGGACGGGCGTATGGATGGCGATGACCTGCTTCAGTACACCTTCGAGTTCAACACCAGCGATGGCGGCATGGTCAAGACCTGGCCGAAAGAAACCATGCGCAAAAGGTTGGTCAGGGAATTGGAAAGGCACCTGGATACGGCTGCCGATGAGTGTCGCAGGTGCCGTGAGAAGAAAGTGGATTTCAAGGCGTTGTATATTTGAGTCTCGGCTCATGACTGATTCTTGTTGAACTGCGTTCGTAACAGTTTGTATTTGTTTCCTGAGTGCTCTGCGCCACTGTGTTTGCTTTCCTGAGAGTTTCTTTATTTTGCCACCGAGAAGAGGATGATTTCCGCTTTACTTTGCCTATATTCAAGAGTAGGTGGCGTGTCGGAAACTTGATTTGAAAGGCTTTTGCGTTTTTTGCGGGAGGAGGATGATGGGCCGGAAAAGTGGAATCATCATGAGCTTCGTGTGGGGGCTTGCATTTTGCACCATTGCCGTTGCCGGTGGTGCGGGTGTCGCATTTCTCAAGGAAATGGGCATGTTCAAGCCCGAGAAAAAGCCTGTGGTGTTGAACGCCACCTATTCTTTTTCCGGGGCGCTCCAGGAAGATCAGCTTCATCTCAGCCGCACGGAAATCATTGCCCTCAACAGGGCAGCATGGCGGCATCGCGACAGGATGAATCAGACCGTCATCAAAATCAGCAGCGAAAACTGGACCGGCCCGGACGACCCTGACTGCCCCCTGGAATATTCCTTTCAAACCCGGGCCGAGGACGGCCATGTGGTGGAAGCCAACCTGCGGCGCACAACCCGCAAGAAGCTGATCAAGGAGCTGGAACGGCAGCTCGATGTGGCCTGCGGCGTTTTGAAACGATGCCACAAAAAATTCCCCGGTTTCAAGATCGTCTACATATGATCCGATACGTATGAAAAAGCCCCGGCGGGAAATTCCGCCGGGGCTTTTTTTTGCGCCCGGGCCAAGTCGGCCATGTCGGTGACCCATTGCAGATCGGTATGAGTCCGGCATGGGATTCGGAAGCGGGATGATTCGCTCGACAATGATTATCGTTGCGATAAGAGCGAAGGTTTCTAAAGCGGAAAATGAAAAAATAATAGCAAAATGATCGGAATGTGATGGTTATGATTACAGTCATCACCTTAATCTTTCATTGGGGGAAATCATGAAGGCAGTGAAAATCATTCTTTGTACCCTGTTTGTTCTGACGTTGGCATTCGGAGTTTCGCACGCGGAAAAAGCGCCGCAAAAAATCTATGACCTCGCGGATTCCACCCTGGCCAAGCTCGGCACGGATCCGGTGATCGTTGCAGCGGTCAAGGAGCAGAACGCCAAAGGGACGAGCCTGACCGAAATTCAGGCCATGGACGAGAAATGGAAGGGCGACGCCGGTATCGCCGACTACATGTCGGCGCTCATGGAGTCCGATCTCGGAAAACACCTCAGGCAGATTCAGGAGTCCGAGCCCTATTATTCCGAAATTTTCGTCATGGACAACCAGGGCGCCAACGTCGGTATGACTGATAAGACGTCCGACTACTGGCAGGGGGACGAAGCCAAGTTCAAGAATTCCTATGCCGGTGGGGCCGGAGCTGTTTTCGTGGACGAAGTCGAGTTCGACGACTCCTCCCAGGCATATCTGGTTCAGGTTTCGGTGCCGGTCATGGACGGCGGCAAAGCCATCGGAGCCATTACCTTCGGGATCGATGTGGATAAGCTCTAACAACACCCGGTCCCCGGCGAATGCTGATTCGCCGGGGGAGCTGCAGCCACGGGAGGTATGATGATACGCCTCAGGGACATACGGATCGGTTTCAAGCTCCTGCAGATGTTTTGCCTGCTCGCCGGCCTTCTTCTCGTCACGGGTGTGGTGGGGATTGTCGGCGCACGCAGTATCAATCAGGAGTTGCAGGACGTCTTCAGCATCAACATGCCCAGCTTGAATTTACTGCTTGAGGCGGACCGGGACCTGCAGCAACTTCTGGTGGCGGAAAGGTCCATGATCTTCGCCAACGCCAAGTCGGAGCGGTTCAAGACATTGGTTGACGACTACAACGCCAACCTGGAGCAGGTGAAGGAACGTTTCCGGAAATACGTTCAGATCGCCAGCACCGCGGAAGAGAAAAAGGTCATTCAGGAATTCGAAACGGCGTTCAAGGAGTGGGAACCCATTTCCCGTCAGGTTGTCGACGGCCGCATAAGCGACACACGCGCGGGCCGAAGAGTCGCATTGGATCTGACGCTAGCCGACGCCGCGGTCAAATTCGAAACCATGCGCAACCACATTAACGAACTCACCAAAATGAATTTGAAGTTCGCGGCTGAAGCCAACGCGAGCGCGAGTTCAACCTATGAAAGGAATCTCACGATCATCATTATTTCAATGTTGGCCGGTTTGCTTATCGGAGGGTTGATGACCTTTGTCATTGCGCGGACGATAACCGGTCCTGTCGCTCTTGGCGTGGATTTCGCCCGGAATATGGCCGGCGGAGACATGCGGGAGGATATTCCACTCGCTCAGAAGGACGAGCTCGGCATGCTCGCCGGGGCTCTGAACCGGATGGTCGACCGCATGCGCTCGGTCGTCGTCGAGGTGCAGGATTCGGCCAGTAACGTGACGGCGGGAGCGGAGGAACTTTCCGCGACTTCGCAAATTCTTGCGCAGGGCGCTGCGCAACAGACTTCCGGGGTCGAGAAGATCGCCTCCTCCATGAAACAGATGGCTTCCAACATTCGGCAGAATGCCGACAATGCCTCGGAGACCGAAAAAATAGCCCGGTCGGTTTCCGGCGATGCGGAAGAGGGAGGCAAGGCTGTCGCCCAAACCGTTTCAGCCATGAAACAGATTGCCGAAAAGATTTCAATCATTGAAGAAATCGCACGACAGACCAACCTGTTGGCGCTGAACGCGGCAATCGAGGCCGCGCGTGCCGGAGAACACGGAAAGGGGTTTGCCGTGGTCGCCGCCGAGGTCCGCAAGTTGGCGGAGCGCAGCGGACTGGCTGCAGGAGAAATCAGTGAACTCTCGTCGACGTCGGTTCAGGTGGCGGAAAAGGCGGGCTCCATGCTCGCCAAGATGGTTCCGGACATCCAGCGTACCGCGGAGTTGATTCAGAACATCGCGTCAGCAAGCCTTGAGCAGGATTCGGGAGCAAGCGAAATCAACAAAGCCATCGAGGAACTGGACAACGTCATCCAGCAGAACGCGTCGGTTTCCGAGGAGACCGCCTCCAACGCCGAGGAAATGAGCGCCCAGGCCGAGCAACTACAGAGCACCGTCGCCTTCTTCAAGATAGGACGCCGTCAGCAAGGGCCGCTGGTTGCCTCCGGAACGCGGACAAAGCCGGCCGCAAAACCGGCTCCGTTGCCGCCGGCGGAACCCGGGGAAGAGCAGGATGGGGTGAACCTGGACATGGCCGAAGACGGTGACGAGTTTGAACGGTTCTGAAAAAAGAGGCGCAGCTCGATGCGCCTCTTTTTTTGCCTGGTCATATGGAAATCCGCCCCAACTGTATTGCCCCGTGGCGACGGATTCCAATCTTTTTTGCCTTAAATCTATCCGTTTTCCTTGAGGAATTTGCTGACCGCCTGCCTGGTGATGCCGATCAACTGGGCTGCGGCGGACTGGTTGCCGTTGGTCCTGCGCAAGGCTTCATTGATCAATTTGCTGCGGACTTCTTTCAGAGAAGGCAGCGTGCCCCCGAACGAAACCGGCGCTTCCTGCCGGACATGTGATTGGGCTGCATCTATCCGGATGTGGGTTGAAGGGAGGAGTGTCTTGAAGTTCTCGGCGGTGAGTCTTTTGCCCTTGCATATACCGACCGCATCGTAGATCAGGTGCTGCAATTCCCTGACATTGCCGGGGAAAGGATAAGAGGAAAGGGCGGAGGCGATGTCTTCGACGTCTGCCCGGATGCTCTTTTTCAGGCTTGCGGCCGCTTCTCCTGCGAAGTGGGCGATGAGCAGGGGAAGGTCTCCATGCCGTTTTCTGAGCGGAGGAATATGAATGGTGTGCCCGCGGAGCCTGTAAAACAGGTCGTTTCGAAATTTTCCGGCGTTCTGCATCTTGACGAGTTCCTGATGGGTCGCCGTGATGACCCTGGCACTGGATTTCTTGGCCATGTCCGACCCCAGGGGCATGTATTCCCGCTCCTGAAGCAGGCGCAACAACTTGGTCTGTGAAGCCATGCTGAGGTCACCGATTTCGTCGAGGAACAGGGTGCCGTTTCCGGCCTTTTCCACAAGGCCGATACGGGCGTCGGTCGCGCCTGTGTAGGCCCCTTTCCTGTGTCCGAACAGAGTGTCCGCAATGACGTTGTCGTCCAGCCCGGCGATGTTCACTGCCACGAACTCGCCTTTTCTGCCGCTTGCCCTATGAATGGCGTGCGCCACCAACTCTTTGCCGACGCCGCTTTCGCCGGTGATGATCACCGGTCTGTCGGTTTCGGCGATGGCCTCAATATACTGAAACACGGCCCGCATATCCCGGTGGGCCGTGACGATGTCGGAAAAGAGCTCCGGTCTGTCGAGGTCCGGTTTGAAGAAATTATGGCGCAGTGCATTGTTTTCATGACGTAGTTCATAGATTTCAATGGCATGTCGGATACCCGCGATAAGCGTGTTGCGGTCTTCCGTCTTGACGATGAAATCAAAAGCGCCGAGCCGGATACAATTGACAGCGGTCTTGATCTCGTTGAGGCCGGAAATGACCAGCACGGGAACTTCAGGGTGAGATTCGACAATGCTGGGAATGAGGTCCTCGCCCGAAATGTGCGGCATCATCAGGTCCACGGCCACTGCGCAGTATTGTTTGCCGTCCAGGGCGGCAAGCACCTCCCTGCTGTCGCTGAGAAGTTCGACGTTGTCCAGGCCGCTCGACCTGAGCGCCGCCTTGAAGCTGTGCAGCCAGGACTCCTCATCGTCCACAAGAAGAACGGGATACCGCGGGGTTGTGCCGGTGGTCTTATGCATTGCTCTCTCGTTTTTCCGCTATGGGCACGATGACCTTTGCGACAGTTCCCGTTGCCGGATCTGAGGAAAAGGTCAACTTGCCGTGGTGTTCCCGAACGATGGCCGAGGAAACGGACAATCCCAGTCCGGTGCCGCCGCAGTCGCGTTTGGTGGTGAAAAAGGGGTCCGTGATCTTGGACAGCAGTTCTTCCGGGATGCCGGGACCTTCATCCGTGACCGTGACTTCAACGGCGTCCTGCCCCCGCAGGTGACGGGAAGCGACGCATATTCCTTGGTTCTTGGATGTAAGCGCCTCGCAGGAGTTGACGATCAGGTTGATGAGGACCTGCGACAGCCGTTGGGGATTGCCCCACACCGGGGGCAGGGACGGAGACAGGTCCAGTTCGAACCGGGCGGTTCTCGTGGTGATGAGGTTGTCGAGAAGACTCAGGGAATTCCGGACGATGTCGTTCATGTCCGCCTCCCACATCAACTCTCCCGGCTGCAGACGGGAATAGTCCTTGAGGCTGTTGACGATGCCCTTGATGCGCGAGGCCCCTTCCTGCATGCGGCCGAGCAGCGACGGCAGAAAGCTGCGCAGTTCCGAATACTCCAAACCACCGGCCAGAAAATCGCCGTTGTCGTGGTAATATGCCTCGAGGATCGGGCTGACGTCCTTCCAGACGTCCGAAAGCAGGGGCAGGTTCAGGGTGATGAAGCTGTTCGGGTTGTTGATTTCATGGGCCATGCCGGAAACCAGTATGCCGAGGGAGACCATTTTGTCGGCCTGTATGAGTTGCTGCTCCTTTTCCTTGGTTTCCCGTTCGGACTCGACCCGTTCCGTTATGTCGCGGACAGCGCACACCCGGACTTCGTCTCCCTGGAAGACCATATTCCTTTCCTGAACCTCGCAGATGAGAATCCGTCCGTCCCTGCACGCCAGTTGCGCCTCGAAGCGGGTCGGCGCGCTGTTGCGGATGTATTCACGCATGATAAGCCGGTATTCGGGCACGGCCAGTGTTTCGATGCGCAGTCCGAGCAGTTCCTTTTGCGAGTAGCCGAACAAGGTGCGCCCGGCCTTGTTGACCTCGAGGATGACGCCGTCCCGATGGATGAAAATGGCTTCGAAGGTCGCTTCGGACAACTGCCTGAAACGTTCCTCGCTTTCCTTGAGGGCGAGCTCCGCCTGCTGCCTGCGGCGAATGGCCTGGGCCTGCAGATGGTTCTGTTGCGCAAGGGTGGAAATCTGGTTGGCGATGAGGCACAGGGCTTTGCAGACGTTCAGGAACTGATCGCGGTCCATGTAGGGAACCCGGCTGTACGCCTCCATGTATTCCTGCTCGTCTGCCCCGATTTCCCGTGCGTAGTCGAGTGGCTTTCTGTCCAGTTGGGAAGAGACGCGGACCTGGCCGATGATCCAGTTGGCGATGTGGCGGTCGCCGACATAAATGCTGGTGCCTCCGTCCCAGAGCCCGCTGCTCAGGCAAGGGCGGATGATGGGCTGCAAAGGGTTGTCCGTTCCGAAGGATGCGTCCGAGCGCATGCAGTTCCGCAGACCTTTTTTGGTCTTTCGGATCACGTCGTTGCAGAGGGTGCAGAAACGGCTGGGTTTGGTGATCGGCCTGCCGTCTACGTCCGTGATGATCGAGGCCACGTTCGCGGCCTCGGCAAAGGCGTCCTGAATTTCCTGGATCGCGTCTATGTTGAAGAAATCTTCGAACCTGTACTCGGTTTCGGGCTGCCCCGGCTGCTTGGAGCCCAGGCCGCAGTTCATCCTGACGCCGCAAGGGGATTGCGAGGATTCCAGTTCGGCGACCCTGCTGCTCAGCATGTTGAGTTCGTTCAACAGCTCCTGTCTTTCCGTGCAGACTCTCTTTTCCTGCTTGTCGAGCTCTTCCATCGGCGTCTTCGACCCTTCCGGTCGCGTAAGGAGTTCAAAATCGGATGGTTACAACACATGTACCTTTTTGCAGAAGCACAATCAATGCCGTTCGGGAACGTGCGCTTTTCTTTTTCTCGATTTTTATCATATTTAGGAAAATGTGGTAAAAAAATAGTATTATCAATCTGTTATGCCATCAACACTTATGGGGCTTATGAAAAACGGAGCCCGAAACCATGGCCCTTCTGAGCGGAAAGAGCGGGGTGTCAACCAGTGTGCAACCTGTTTGTCAAATAAACGAACATGAGGTGGTAATAGACCATAATCATACGATTTCCTGTTTTGATGTCGGCTGGGTTGGAACAATGTTTTGTCAACCTTGGTTGACGTTTTCAGCCGTGCCTTTGGTGGAGAGAATGCATGCTTTACATGCAATTCGTTGAATTTAAAGCCTTAAGTTGGTGGTGGAATGAACTTTTCTTTAAGGGAGCAGTCCTGTTGGCGGGTGGGGCGGGTATGCCGTCCGGATGCTTCAATCTCAATGAACGCGAAACGACGATGAGGAATTCACCATGTTGAACAAGGATAAGGCCCTGACGATGATTGCGGCAGCGGAGCGGAAAGCCGAAGAGGTCGGCGTGCCCATGGTTATTGCGGTTGTCGATCAGGGAGGCAATCTCATTGCGCAGGTTCGGCAGGACGATGCGCTTCTGGTCAGCGTCAACCTTTCGCTGAACAAGGCATACACGGCAGCGGCCGTAAAGCTTTCGACGGAAACGCTCGGATCCGTGTCGCAGCCGGGGCAGCCCTTGTATGGAATTCATGCGGATGAGAGCGGCCGGATCGTCATTTTCGGCGGCGGATTGCCCGTCAAGGAAAATGGGAAGGTCGTCGGTGGAATAGGTGTGAGCGGCGGCAGCGTGGAGCAGGATATCGCCTGCGCCGAAGCTGGCCTGGCCGCGTTTCAGCCTGAGTAACCAGGAAACGGCAACAATCAGGAGAAAACAATGACAAAGAATCCCCCTGTCGTGGTAATTCCCCAACTGGTCGGTCCGTCCGACCGCATTAAACGTGTTCTGGATCGCTTCGTAAACACGGCTCCGGAAATCTGCGCGGAGCGCGCCGTGCTTATCACCGAATCCTACAAGGAAACGGAAGGCCGGCCCATGCCGGTCCGCAGGGCCGCAGCGTTGGACAAGATCCTGTCCGGCATGTCCATTTTCATCCAGGATGACGAGATCGTGGTGGGCAATCAGTGCAGCATGCCCCGCTCCGCTCCGATTTTCCCCGAATTTTCCTGCCAGTGGGTTGAGGAAGAACTGGACCGCCTGGAAAAGCGAACCGCCGACGTGTTTCTGATCTCCGAGGAAACCAAGAAAAAGCTGCGTTCCGCCTTTGAGTACTGGAAGGGACGGACCACCAACGAGATCGCCAGCCAGCTGATGCCCGCCGAAGCGCTGGAAGCCCACAACGACGTGGTCTACACTGTGGGCAACTACTTCTACAACGGCGTCGGCCATATTTCCGCGGACTACGCCAAGGTCATGAACAAGGGACTCGACGTCATCATCGCCGAGGCCCAGGCCGAACTGGACAAGCTGGACTTCACCGATCCCGAACAGTTGACCAAGATGCATTTCCTGAAGTCCGTGATCATGGCCAACACGGCCGTCATCAAGTTCGCAAAACGTTTCTCGGATCTGGCTAAATCCATGGCCGGAAAATGCAAGGACAAGGCGCGCAAGGCCGAGCTGCTGGAAATTTCCCGCATTTGTGCCAAGGTTCCTGCCAAGCCTGCGGAAACCTTCCAGGAAGCGTTGCAGTCCTTCTGGTTCGTACATCTGGTCATTCAGATCGAATCCAACGGCCATTCCATCTCGCCCATGCGCTTTGACCAGTACATGAATCCCTTCTACAAGGCCGACTCCATAGGTTCGGAAAAGGCACAGGAAATGCTGGACCTGCTGTGGGTCAAGTTCGCCGAACTGAACAAGGTCCGCGACGAGAGCTCCACCATGGCCTTTGCCGGTTATCCCATGTTCATGAACCTGATCGTGGGCGGCGTGAGGCGCGACGGCTCCGACGCCACCAACGACATGTCCTTCCTGGTGCTGCAGGCGGGGGCCAACACCAAGCTGTACGCACCGTCCCTGTCCATTCGCATCCATGAAGGCACGCCGGACGCCCTGTACAAGAAGGCCGCCGAACTGAGCCGCATGGGTATGGGATATCCCGCGTACTACAACGATCGTGTCATCATACCCGCACTGCTGGCGCGCGGCCTGGAGCGCGAGGACGCCCGCGACTACGGCATCATCGGTTGCGTTGAACCCCAGGTGGGAGGCAAGACGGAAGGCTGGCACGACGCGGCCTTCTTCAACATGGCGAAGATTATCGAATTGTGTCTGAACGACGGCGTGGACAAACGTACCGGCAAGCAGATCGGCCCCAAGAGCGGCAGGCTGGAGGACTTCAAGTCTTTTGACGACCTGATGGCTTCCTACGCCGTCCAGACCGAGTATTTCGTCAGGCTGATGGCTGCGGCCGACAATGCCGTGGACATGACCCACGCCAAGCATTGCCCGCTGCCGTTCCTGTCTTCGCTGGTGGCGGACTGCATCGCCGAGGGCCGTTCCCTGCAGGAAGGCGGCGCGCATTACAACTTCACCGGCCCGCAGGGCGTCGGTGTGGCCAATGCGGGCGACTCCCTGACAGCCGTCAGGAAGCTTGTTTTCGACGAAAAGAAATTGACCCTTGAAGAGCTGCGCGAGGTGTTGGAAACCGATTTCGAGGGCAGGGAAGACATTCGTCAGATGCTGCTCAACCGTGCTCCCAAATACGGTAACGACAACGACTACGCCGATGATATCGCCAGGGAAGCCGCGTTGGTCTACTGCAGGGAAGTGGACCGTTACACCAACCCCAGGGGCGGCAAGTTCCAGCCCGGCCTGTATCCCGCTTCGGCCAACGTTCCGCTGGGTTCGGTGGTCACCGCCACCCCGGACGGTCGCAAGGCGTGGACTCCGCTGGCGGACGGCGTCTCTCCCATTTCCGGGTGCGACACCTGCGGCCCCACCGCCTCTGTGCTCTCCGTGGCCAAGCTGGACCACGAGATCGCGTCCAACGGCACGTTGCTGAACCAGAAGTTCCATCCCTCGGCCATTGAGGGAGACAAGGGGCTGGAAAACCTGAAGTCCGTCACGGAAACATACTTCCAGAACGGTGGGTTCCACGTGCAGTACAACGTGATCAGCCGTGAGACTCTTGAGGAGGCTCAGGCCAATCCCGAAAAGTACAAGGGGCTTGTGGTCCGTGTGGCGGGCTACAGCGCCTTCTTCACAGCGTTGGACAAGTCGTTGCAGGACGACATCATCGCCCGTACCGAGCAAACCTTCTAACGCCATTGCCTCACGCTGGCCGTCCCTCAAACCGGGGCGGCCGGCCCATGACCGGGATAGAAAGCATGAAGACCTGGAAAGAACGTCAGCATTCCTTTGATCTTGAGGACAGAAACAAGGCGGCGGTGACCGGGCTTGTTTTCGATATTCAACGTTTTGCCGTGCATGACGGGGGCGGCATCAGAACCCTCGTCTTCCTCAAGGGGTGCCCCTTGAGTTGCCGATGGTGTCAGAACCCGGAATCCATGAGTCCGCGTCCGGAGATCATGCGCATCCCCCACCTGTGTATTGGGTGCGTCAAATGCGTTGCCGAATGTCCCGACCAGGCCATACGTTTCCGGGAAGGCGGGACCGTGACCATTGATCGTGCGGTATGCTCCCTGTGCGGGGAGTGCGTGGAGCGGTGCTACGCCGGTTCCATGACCATTGTCGGGCGGTACATGACCGTGGGGGATGTGATGGCGGAAGTGGAGCGCGACAGGCCGTTCTACACCACATCCCAGGGGGGAGTTACCTTCTCCGGCGGTGAACCGACCATGCAGCCGGAGTTTCTCATTGCCGCTCTGAAGGAGGCGCATGCACGCGGCCTTCACACGGCCATCGAGACCTGTGCCCAGGTTTCCCGGGAGACCTGGGCGGCCGTCATCGAACATGTCGACCTGATTCTTACGGATATCAAGCATATGGATTCGGCTCGGCACAAAGAGCTGACCGGTGTTTCCAACGGGCGGATTCTCGGAAACCTGAAGATGGCGGCGAACATGGGGAAAAACCTTCGCATCCGCGTTCCCCTGATTCCCGGCTGCAACGACGGCCCGGAGAACATTCTCGCCACTTCCGAATTCGTCGGTTCGCTGGGGGCTGCCGTGGAAGGGTTGGATATTCTTCCCTATCACCGCCTGGGCGAACCGAAATGGGCGCAACTGGATCGTGAATATCCCCTGCACGGGGTGCTTCCCTTGGACCGCGAAGAGGTGTTGGCCGTCAAGCGGCTGGCGGAAAAGAACCTCGGCAATGTGACCATCGGCGGATAGTCGCCGCACAGGAAAAAGCCTCCCCGATGCACCATGGGTGCGTCAGGAAGGCTTCCGATATCCTGTTGCAGGTTCAAGGCGTCGTTTACCGTTCGGGCCGGAGTTTTCTCCTTTCCGTTCAGCCGATGCAAACGGATTTCATGTTGGTGAACTCCCTGATGCCTTGGGCTCCGAGTTCCCTGCCGTAGCCGGAGATGCCCACGCCGCCGAAGGGCAGGTGCACGTCGCTGCGGACAAGGCCGTTGACGAATACGCATCCGGTCCTTATGCGCGCCGCCGTTTTTGCGGCATTGGCCTCATCCTTGGACCAGATGGAACCGCCGAGGCCGAATTCGGTGTCATTGGCCAGGGCCACGGCCTCCTCTTCGGATGCGACCCGAAAGATCAGGGCCACGGGGCCGAAGAGTTCCTCCTGGCACACGGCGGCGCTTGCGGGCACATTCGTGATGATGGTGGGAGGATAATAGCAGCCAGGCCCTTGGGGGATGTTGCCGCCGAAACGAACTTCTCCGCCTGCCTGGACGCAGCGATTCACCTGCTCCTGCAGTTCCGTTCTCAGCCCTTTGGAGGACATGGGGCCCATGTCCGTGACCTCGTCGAGGGGGTCGCCGACAACGAGTTTGGACATGCCTTCCCGGAGACGTTCCAGAAACTCGTCATACACGGAATCCTGGACAATGAAGCGTTTGGCCGCGATACACGTCTGGCCGGTATTGCCGCACCTGGACACAATGGCGGTCTTGACCGCCTCTTCAAGGTCCGCGTCGGGCATGACGATGAAGGGGTCGCTCCCGCCGAGCTCCATGACGGATTTCTTGAGGCGCGCACCGGCTGCGGACGCGACCTGCTTTCCGGCGTATTCGCTGCCGGTCAGGCTGACCGCGAAGACCGACGGTGCGTCCAGCACGGCTTCCACCTGGCGCGAACCGATGAGCAAGGTGCGGAAGATGTTTTCCGGGAAACCGGCGTCCTTGAAGACCTGCTCAATGGCCAGGGCGCATTGGGGAACATTGGAAGCGTGCTTGAGGACCACGGTGTTCCCGGCCATGATGGTGGGCGCAGCGATCCGGAAAACCTGCCAGAAGGGGAAGTTCCAGGGCATGACCGTGAGCACTGTGCCGAGGGGCTCGAAGGTGACGTAGGCCTTGCGGCCGACACCCTCAATCGGCTGCGGGGCGAGCATGGCTTCTCCTTCTTCGGCATAGTACTCGCATACCAGCGCGCACTTTTCCACTTCTCCCTTCCCCTGGCGGACGGGTTTGCCCATCTCGAGGGCCATGATTTCGGCCAGCCGGTCCTTCTGCTCCCGAAGAACCGCCGCCGCCCGTTTCAGGAGCGCCGCCCGTTCGGAGAATTCCGTCTTTTTCCAGGACCGCCATGCTGCTGCGGCAGCCTTGACGATTTCATCGGTTTGCGCAGGTGAATATTCCTCGAACGTGGTGAGCACTTCCTCGGTGGCCGGGTTCAGGCTCTGTATGGGCATACTGCAGTCTCCTTCATATGCTTGTTGTCACCAGGCGCAGGCCCGGTTTTGGTTCGGCATTGTTCGCCGGTGTCGAAACAGGGTGTCCGTACGAATCATATTCCCAGATACGCTTCCTTGATGTACGGGTCCACAAGGAGTTTTTCGGCCTTTCCCTGCATGGCGATTCTGCCGTGCTCCAGCACGTAGCCCCGTTCGGAGAGTTCCAGCGAATGGTTCACGTCCTGCTCCACCAGAAGAACGGTCAGGCCCTTATCCGCAATGGAACGGATGGTCTGGAATATCTCCTTGATGAGCACTGGGGCCAGCCCGAGGGACGGCTCGTCGAGCATCAGAAGTTTTGGCTTTGCCATGAGTCCCCGGCCGATGGCGACCATCTGCTGCTCGCCGCCGGACAGGGTCATGGCCAGTTGGGATTGTCTTTCCTCGAGGCGCGGGAACATTTCGTACACTTCCCGGAGCGTTTCTTCGCGGGCCGCGTAGGCCGCTTCGTTGTGCGCGCCCGCCATGAGGTTGTCCTTTACGGTCATGAGCGAGAAGAGACGGCGGCCTTCGGGCACCTGAATCAGGCCGGTGTTCACAACTCCGTCCGGAGCCATGTCGTGCGTGCCCACTCCATTGAAATCGATGGTTCCGGAAGCGGGGGACAGGAGGCCGGAGATCGTTCTCAGCAGCGTGGATTTGCCTGCGCCATTGCCGCCGATGATCGAGACGACCTCGCCTTCCTCGACGGAGATGGACAGGTCGTACAGTACCTGCACGTCCCCGTACGCTACGTTTACATCCTTGACATCAAGCAGGGGCATAATCATCTCCCAGGTAAGCCTTGATCACTTTTTCGTCGCAGGCGACCGCTTCGGGTTCGCCCTGGCATATTTTCTTTCCGAACTGGATGACGACGATTTCGTCGGAAAGCGCCATGATGGCGCGCATGATGTGTTCGATGACGAAGATGGTCATGCCCTTGGCCTTCAGGGTCCGGATGATTTCGATGATTTCATCCACTTCGGTGGGGCGCAGCCCCGCCATGACTTCATCGAGCAGAAGGAGCTTCGGGTTCGTGGCCAGGGCCTTGGCGATTTCGAGGCACTTGCGGTCGGCGATGGTCATGGCTCCCGGTTTGAGATCCTTTTTGTCGCCCAGGCCGAGCATGTCCATGACGTCCGCCGCTTTGGCTGCGGCCTTGTCGCGGTTGTCCGTGGTGGCGAACGCGCCTACCATGACGTTTTCCATGGCCGTCAACGCTGCGAACGGCTTGACGATCTGGAATGTCCTGCCCATGCCTTTCTTGCAGAGGTCCCATGGTTTGTGGCTGGTCACGTCCTCACCGTCGAAGAGTATTTTCCCCTTGGTGGGGGTGTACACGCCGGCCACACAGTTGAAGGCGGTGGACTTGCCCGCGCCGTTGGGGCCTATCAGTCCGAGTATTTTCCCTTTTTCTATGGAGAGGCTCAGGTTGTCCACGGCGACGAGCCCGCCGAACTGCATGGTCATGTCCTGTATTTCCAGAAGACTCATACCGTGTCCTCCTGTGGTTTCCTGATGAAGCCGGCGGTGATGCGGTCGAACAATCCGAGCAGCGGTTCGGTCAGTCCGCGGGGTTGGTAGAGCATGACCACGATCAGAACAACGCCGAGAATGATCAGATGAAGACCGGGGAGCGTGTCCGAAAAGTAGATGCGGCTGAATTCGCTGACCGGCCTGAGCAGGAGCGCGCCGATGACCGGCCCTGCAATGGAGCCCCGGCCGCCGATCAGGGCGATGAACGCCAGTTCGAACGACAGGTCGAGGGTCAGGACGCTCTTGGGATAGATGAACAGCGTCAGCTGGGCCAGGAAGGTTCCGGCCAGCGAGGTGAGAAACGCGGACAGCACGTTGGCCGCCACTTTGCAGGAGGCCACGTTGACGCCCAGGGCCTGGGCCGCTTCCGGTTCTTCCCCGCCCGACTTGAGATAATAGCCGAACTTGGAGTGTGAGATGTAATAGGTCAGGGCCAGCACCAGAATGAGCATGGTGAGGGCGATGTAGTAGTACGGTTCCTTGGTGGCGAATTGGAAGGACCAGAATCCGGCCTCCTGGGCGGGCAGCGGCGGAATGTTCAGTCCGCGTGGGCCGTTCAGCTTGAAGGGGCCGAGCATGTCGATGTTCTCGACCATGACGCGCACGCCCTCCACGAAGGCCATGGTGGACAGGGCGAAGTAGGCCCCGCGCATCTTCAGGGTGGGCTTGCCGATGAGGTAGCCGACCGCTGCGGACAGCAGGCCGCCGATGATCATGCCGATCCAGGGGCTGACACCGTACTGCAGCCAGAGGACGGTGGAAGTGTACGCCCCGATTCCCACGAAGACGGAGTGGCCGAGGGGCAGGACTCCGGCAAAGCCGCCCACCAGATTCCATGAGGTCGTCATGTAGGCAAAAAGGAACAGCATAATCAGTATATGCAGATAGGTCGGGCTGCTGACCACCAGCGGCAGCGCAAATGCCGCCAGGGCGAGCCCGATCAGACAATTTCGTTTCAATTCGTTTTGTGTCATGTCTCGCTCGTTTGCTTACCAGTCGTGCTTCTGGCCGAAGAGTCCCGAGGGCTTCACGAAGAGCACCAGCAGGAACAGGCCGTAGACAATGGCTTCCGTCCAGGTTGAGGTCATGAAGATCGGGCCGATGGATTCCACGAGCCCGATGATGACGCCGCCGACGAGAGCGCCCCAGATCGACCCCAGCCCGCCCAGGACCACGATGACGAAGGACTTGACGTCAAACGGGATGCCGACGGTGGGATAGACGTTGTAGAAGGGGGTCAGGACGGCTCCGGCGACACCGGCCACGGCCGTACCGATTCCCATGGCGATGTTGAATATTTTCCATTGGTTGATGCCCATGAGGCTGGCGGCGTCGCGATCGAGGCTGGTGGCGCGGATGGCCCGGCCCATGCGTGTTTTCTGGAGGAACCAGAACAGCAGGCCTGCCGTGGCGACCGCAGCGGCTGCTCCGTAAAGTTTGGGCACGGAAATGAAGATTTCCCCGAAGTTGAGCATCTGCCCCTTGAGGGGGTTGGGAGAAAGGGCGCGGTAATCCGGACCGAAGACCAGCAGGGCCAGGTTGTCGAGTACATACCACATGCCCGTGGTCACGACGATGACCGTGATCGGTTCGCGGACGTCGCGTTCGGCAATGAAGATCGGGCGGATGAGCAGGTTCTGGATCCAGTATCCGAACAGGAACATGGCCGGGACGATGATCCCCAAGGCCAGGTAGGGGTGCAGCCCGGTGAGGGTGACGGCCCAGTACGAGACGTACATGCCGACCATGATGAACGACCCGTGGGCGAAGTTGATGACTTTGAGCACCCCGAAAATAAGGGTCAGGCCCAGGGCCACCAGGCCGTATATGAGGCCCATGAGCACACCGTTGATGCAGTCCTGGGCGAAGAAGACCAAGTCCATGAAAGACTCCCTGGTTGGTTTGGTCAGGGTGCGCACGCCGCACCCTGACCAAAGTTCGTTAAGCGTATCTTACTTTTTGGGCATGGGGAAAACCGGGGTGTATCCCGCACGACGGGCGGGCTTGGGCCACACGGTGATGCGTTCAAGTCCCTTGCCGATGTCGTTGATCTGCACGACGGACATGGCTGCGTTCTTGTTTTGTCCGGTTGCGTCGAACTGGACAGAGTCGTAAGTGGCGATCATGCCGCGGCCAGAGGTATAGTCGGTTTTGGACAGGGCCTTGCGGATGGCGGCGGGGTCCAGGGAGCCGGCGCGCTCAAGGGCGTCTGCCAGCACATACATGGCCAGGTAGGCGTCCACGGCCTCGCCGGTGAGGTTGGAGCCGTAACGCTTTTTGTAGGCCTCGTTGACTTCCTTGGCGCCAGCCTTGTTGACGTCGGTCTCCCATTCGACGATGTCGAAGACATAGCGGGCGTTTTCACCACATCCGGAAATGAAGGTCGGGTCGGCATGGCCGCCGCCTGAACCGATGATGACCTTGGGACTGACCTTGTAGTCGGCCAGGGTGTTGGTCAGCAGGATTGCATCGGCCGCGTTGGAAACGAGCATGAGAACGTCGGGGCGGGCGCGGCGGATCTTGTTGACCACGGGGGTCAGGTCGGTCGCTGTGGACGGGTAGGGTTCGTCCAGGACGACCTTGTAGCCGGAATTCTCCACCAGTTTTTTCCACTGGGTGACGAAGCCGGTGCCCCAGTCTCCGTTTTCATAGACGAAGGCCACGGTGGAGAGCTTTTCGCCGGTTTCCTTTTCCATGTCTTTCAAGAAGGTGAACTGGTCGCGGGCCCACCAGGAATCCTTGGCCGCGATGCGGAAGACGTTCTTGAAGCCGCGCTCCGTGATGGTGTCGCGCACGGATACCGGAACGATGTAGGGCACGCCGTACCGTTCGGCGACTGCGGTGGACGGATAGGTGACGCCGGAGTTCCATGCGCCGGTGATGACGTTGACTTTCTCGGTGTTGATGAATCGTTCCGCCGCGGTCACACCGACGTTGGGATCGGACTTGGAATCGGCGTAGAGCATTTCGATCTTGGCGCCGCCGAGGGACTTGATGCCGCCGGCCGCGTTGATTTCCTCGATGGCCATTTCGCGGGCCTGCTTACCCTGCTGGCCCACGGAGGCGGACGGGCCGGACAGGGGCAGGATATTGCCGATCTTGACGGTGGGACCGGCAAACGCCAGGGATGTGAGCATCAGGCTCATGGCGAGGCTCAGCGCCAGCAATTGAATTCGTTTCATCTTCTCTCTCCTTCGCTAAACAGGCGGTTATTCGGATATGGCCGCGAATCCTTCTTCCATGATGGACAAGGCTTTTTCCAGCTGCTCCTCTGTGATGACCAGCGGCATCAGAGTACGGATAACATTGCCGTAGTTGCCGCAGGAAAGAAGGATCAGACCTTTCTCCAGGCAGAAGGCGACCAGGGCCTTGGTTTTTTCCGGTGCGGGTTCCTTGGTTTCGCGGGATTTGACCAGCTCCAGGGCGAGCATGGGGCCTTTGCCGCGGACATCGCCGATGATGGGGTAACGCTCCCGCATGTCCTCGAACCGGGCGCGCAGGGTTTCGCCGAGCTTTCGGCCTGTTTCAAGGAGGTTTTCCTCCTCAATGGTTTGGATGGCGGCGAGGGAAGCGGCGCTGCAGACCGGGTTCCCGCCGTATGTACCGCCGAGGCCCCCCACCTGCGGGGAGTCCATGAGTTCCGCCTTTCCGGCCACGGCGGAGATGGGCATACCGCCGCCCATGGACTTGGCCATGACCGTGAGGTCGGGCACCACGCCCCAGTGTTCCATGGCGAGCATGCGCCCGGTGCGGCCGAAGCCTGTCTGGACCTCGTCGGCGATGAACACGATGCCGTGTTCTTCGCAGGTGGCCTTGAGCTTGGCATAATATTCCTTGGGAGGGGTGATGAATCCGCCCTCGCCGGCGATGGGCTCGACGATCAGGCAGGCGATGTGCTCGGACGTGGCAATGTTGATGAACATCTTGTTCAGAAGGTCGGCACACCCCACGTCGCAGGAGGGGTATTCCCGCCCGAGGGGGCATCGGTAACAGTAGGCGTGGGGGATACGGTAGATTTCCGGGGCGTAGGGGCCGAAGCCGAATTTGTATGGTTTGACCTTGCTGGTCAGGGACATTGTCAGGAGGGTGCGGCCGTGGAAGGCGTTCTCGAAGGTGACGACTCCCTGTTTGCCCGTGGCGTGGCGGGCGATCTTCACCGCGTTCTCCACGGCTTCGGCGCCGCTGTTGAACAGGGCCGCCTTTTTCGGAAAGTCGCCGGGGGCGATCCGGCTCAGTTTTTCCGCCAGGGCGACGTACTGTTCGTACATGGCGATATGGAAGCAGGAATGGAGCAGCTTGTCGGCCTGTTCCTTGATTGCGGCGACGACTCTCGGGTTGTTATGTCCGATGTTGACGACGCCGATGCCACCTGCGAAATCGATGTACTCGCGCCCTTCGATGTCGGTGATGATTGCCCCTTCAGCCTTTTCGGCCACGATCGACGTTGCGTTGAAAACCCCTGTGGGGACCGCATTTGCCCGTCTCGTCAAAAAGTCTTGGGTGGATTGAGTCATGCTGGTTCCTTTCCGAATATAGGTTTGAGATAGAATTGTTCGACTGCAGTTCTCCTTATTCCAATGAACGTGCCATTGTGTGTTTGATTATAGATTCAAGTGGGTTATGTGTTTTACGGAGTGTTCGTTCGGCGGGTCTGATTCATGTGTGAATCGGTTTTTGCCTGTTTTTGTGAGTTTCTAGATTCTATTTTGAATCGGTTGCTGAGAAAAAAAGGATTTTTGGGAATAGGATGAATGAAAACGGGAATTGAAAGAGGTGATGTATATGTGTAACTATTTGTATTTAAAAGTAATAAAATTAAATTTTTCATTTTATACTTTTTTGTAATCGTAAAGAAATATTGATTCAATAATGAATCGTAAGCGTCTATGTAATTCTTTTGGGCGGTTTTATGCCGTGTTTTTTCAGCTTGCGGACGATGGTTGGCTGGCTCACGCCAAGGCGCGCCGCCATTTCCCGCGTGCCGGAGCAGAAGGGCCGCAATTTCGCAAGCATCTTCCTTTCCAGGGCATCAACGGCCTCGGTGAGCGTCATGCCCGTGTCGGAATGGGGCAGGGTGGTGTCCATGTCGAGCAGCTCTTCCAGGAAATGGTCCAGGACTGGTTCGTCCGCCATAACCACGGCCTTGCGGATCAATCCTTTCAGTTCCCGGACATTGCCGGGGAACGTGTATTGTTGGAGCCTGTCCAGGAGTTTCGAAGTGATGCGTTTTTCCGTGTGGTATTTCTCGTTGCATTGCCTGAGTGTGATGGTGACGAGCTCGAACAGGTCCTCCGGCCGCTCGCGCAGAGGAGGAATGGAAACCGAAAAGGTGTTCAGGCGGTAGAGCAGGTCTTTTCTGAACCGCTTTGCGAGGACCATGGCGTCCAGGTCGCGGTTGGTGGCGGCAATGATGTTGCATTGCAGTTTTTTTGGCTTGCTTGCGCCGAGAGGATAATACTCCCGTTCGTCAATGCATTTGAGGAGCTTGGCCTGGCTGGCCAGGGGGAGTTCGCCGACCTCGTCCAGGAAGAGGGTGCCCTCGCCCGCCAGTTCGATCAGGCCTATCCGTCCTGTTTCCACCGCACCTGTGAATGCCCCTTTTTCGTAGCCGAAGAGTTCCGCCTCAAAGAGCGTATCAGGCAGGGCCGCGCAGTTTGCCGAGATGAAGGGCTTCTGTTTGAGTGGGCCGCCTTTGTGGATGAATTTGGCGAGGAGTCCCTTGCCGGTGCCGGACTCGCCAAGAAGCAGGACGGTCGAAGACTCAAGCTTGGCAAGCCTGAGGCAGGTGGTGAGCACCTGGCGCATGGATTTCGATTCAGCTACTACGCCGCCCCGTTCGAATTCGAGCATCGTCAGGTCGTCCAGTTCCTCCTGGACCTTGGCCTTCACCCGTTGGGCTTCTTCGAGGTTTTCTCTGAGTTGGTTCAGTTCGGTGATGTCCCGTTCATTGACAACCACCAGGAACAGGTTCCCCTCATCGTCGAAAGCCGGGGTGCCGGTGACGAGCAGCTGCTTCCCCGTACTGCGGATATGCTGGATGATGGTATGTTGCTTTCCGGTTCCGAGGACGTGAGTGGTGACGGCGTCGTCCACGATTCCCTCGTCCAGCATCATTCCGATGTTCTTGCCGATCAGTGATTCCTTTTTGACTGCATTGAGCCGCTCGGACGCCTTGTTGATGTCGAGGATCGTCCCTTCGCCGTCGGTGACCCAGATTCCATCGCTGGAAGATTGGAAAATGGTCTGCAGCTGCCAGGCGAGTTTTTGGTAGGTGACCAAGTTGCAGGCGAGTTCCTCATAGCGTTCGGGGCGCTGCAGGCTGACAACGGAACCTGCCAGCCTGCCGTCGATCATGAGCGGGGTGATCTCGTAGAAAAGTTCCCTGCCCTTGGCGACTATGCGCCCCTGTCCGTTCTGGAATTCGTCGCCTTTCATGGCTTCGCGGGCTTTGGGCGTGGCCAGGGGAAGGAGCTTGTCGCTTGATTCGCCGATATATTCCGCAACGGCGCGTCCCCTGTCCTGCAGGAATTGGGTCGCGCTTTTGTTGAGGTAGAGAACGCGGCAGTTCTGGTCGAGGGCCACAACAGCGTGGCTTACCGCATCGAGGATGGATGCCAGGTCGGAATAGGACTTCATGACATTTGGTAACAAAAAGCGTTACCAAAGTGAATTCCCGATCCGGCGTGCGAAGGGGGCGATGGCAGGGGGGCGGGCCGGCCGACCGCGTTGCGCGGGGCTGCATCGCCTGGAAGAACCCCGCGCATCCAAGGGGCGGCTAGCCGCCCGCGAGTACATGCTCCTTGGTGACGAAGCAGGTGAATGTCCCGGTGAAGACGACGTCCGCACCGCACGACACTTCCACCTGAACGAGATGTTTGCGTTCCTGCGGGGTCTGATCCCGGGCTTCGGCTACCAGCACATCCCCGACGCGGGAGGGCTTGAGAAAACGGGTTTCCGCCGCGCCGAGCACCACGTTGGGATGGTTGACGGCCAGCATGGCGGCGTAATCGGCCAATCCGAAGATGAAACCTCCGTGGATCAGTCCGCTCGCGTCCGCCTCCATGCACTGGATGCATTCCAGGCGTACCCGGCTGGTTCCTTCTTCAACTGCGACCGGTTCGCCGCACAGGGACCGGTCAATGTTTTCATGGGTTTTGATTTTCATTGGTTCCGCTCTTACTGTTTTCTTACTTCGGCTCGGGTAGGTGGGAAATGACCTGCTCGGCCAGCTTTGCAAAGGGCATGGACTGAAGCCAGACAGTGCCGGTTCCCCGCAAAGTGGCCAGAAAAATTCCTTCGCCGCCGAACATCATGGATTTGAGTCCTCCTGCGGCCTGGACGGAATAATCTATGCCTTCCGTGAAGGCCACCAGGCATCCCGTGTCCACCCGTAAGCTTTCGTTGTTCAGTTGTTTGGCCACGACAGTTCCTCCGGCAGAGAAGAAGGCCATGCCGTCGCCGTGCAATTCCTGCAGGATGAAGCCCTCACCCCCGAAGAATCCGGCGCCGAGCTTTTTGGTCAGAGCCACTTCCAGACGTGTTCCCTTGGCAGCGCACAGGAAGGCGTCTTTTTGGCATTGTATGACGTTGCCGGGCAGGGTGGACATGTCCAGCGGCACTATTTTTCCCGGAACCGGGGCTGCAAAGGCCACTTTACGGATCGCGTCGCTTTCGTTGGTGAAGTGAGTGATGAACAAGGATTCTCCGGTGAGCATCCTTTTGCCTGCGCTGAAGAATTTGCCCATCAGGCCCTGGTCGGAACTACCGTCCCCGAATCTCGTTTCGAAGGCGATCCCATCCTCCATGTAGATCATGGCTCCGGCTTCGGCGATGACGGTTTCCTCCGGGTCCAGAACGATCTCCACGAGTTGCAGGTCGTCCCCGTGAATTTTGTAGTCAACTTCGTGGCATTTGGTCATTGGATGACTCCTCTAAGTTTGGTCGCTGTCGATTGCCGTATGATACGGCAACTTGTTCCCATATGCAGCTTGATTGTTTTGGGAACGGGGGCTGTTTACACTTTTTTACAGGTTTGAAAAGACAATAAAGTCGATGGAGTGAGAGAAAAAAGTTACATTTTTTTTTGTCGAGTGCGATATTTTTCAAATCTCTTCCGTATAATTATGTGAGAATCATGCTCTAGGCCGCAGTGGACATGAAGTAGGAATTCAGTAGAGAGCTGATGGTAATGCAAGCGACCTTTAAAGAGGGAATGATGACCAAAAATAATGTCACAGAAGAGATAGTTAAAGATTGTATTGACGGAAATGATGTAGCATGGGCTATTCTTGTAGATATGTATATTGGAGTTGTGTATAAGGCTATAGTCTTAGTATTAAATAAATATTTAGATCATACTGATGAGCATGATGTTAATGATATTTGTCAAAATACTTTTTTAAAATTATTTATTAACAACTGTAGTGTGTTAAAAAGTTATGATCAAAATAAATCAAAATTCAGTACATGGATTACTGTTGTGTCAAGAAATTTGGCGATAGATTATATACGAAAAATTAAAGAAAAAAATACGCCAATAAGTGATATAGTAGATAGTTTGCATATGGGTGGTGTCACAGGTAGAGAGAAGATAAGTGTGCCTGAAGATGTTATCTCACCGCGTCAGCACTTGGTTTTACGAATGATTTATGATGATGGGCTTGATGTGGAAGAAACAGCACGTTTTTTGAGTGTCAAGAGACAAACCATACGAAGCCTCCATCATAGAGCAATAAAAAAATTGCGTGAACATTACGGACTGGGAGCCGGACAAGAAAAAAGCTCCTGTCCGGCAGACACCACTCAATCATAAGGAGAGTTCCATGGACGGAGCCAAATTCAACAGCATCGGTTGTAGCGACAGGATTTCCGGCAACGGTGCGGCGGAGAAAAAAAAGGAAGCCGGGAACTGCCCGGACACGAATACCTTTGCCGGGTACCTCGACAACAAGTTGGCCCCCACTGAACGCGATAGTGTGGAGAACCATCTGGCGGATTGCCCGGTCTGCAGAAACGATTTTTACGAAATACGGATGCTCATGGACCAGGGTGCGAAGGAAACGCCTGAGGCTTTGGCCGACTCCGTCAAGAACAACCTGCAAACCCATGATGGCGCTCCTACCCCTGGGCGGAAGATCAAGATTTAAATCTGTCCTTCCCCCAAGCGCCTGACTCCCAACCCTGTCCGATACGTCGGACTCCCCACGAGGGCCGGCCTGCCTTCTCCCAAAAAAACGGCCGGTCCTCGGAAAGAAAACACAAAGCTTGAGGCTGCTCCTACTTCCGGCCGAAGAGCTTTAGAAAACGAGAAGCTGTGCTTTTCGTCAACGGTCCACTGCGGCCTCATGCGTGACGGTTCTCATGATGCGAAAGGCGGCCTTCCAGGCCCCGAGCGAATGACTCATGAACTGAAACTGTTACAAGCGAGGTCTTCATGGCTATCACTTACGCGCAAGTCAACTCGGCCCTTGGTTCCCCCAAAGCGAACACCGGTGTTCTCGGTACCGGGAAAGGCAAAATGGACAAGAACGCCTTCATGCAGCTGTTCGTTGCCCAACTGAAGAACCAGGATCCGCTCAATCCCATGAGCAACCAGGATTCCGCGGCTCAGTTGGCGCAGTTCTCCTCCCTGGAGCAGCTCACCAACCTGAATACCGCCATTGCGGCCATTTCCAAGCAGCTGCAGCAGAAGATGACGACGGATGCCGCCGCGCTCATCGGCAAGTCCGTGTTGGCCGACGGCAATCAGATCAGCAAGAAGGGCGACAAGGTTTCCAAGGTCAGCCTGGAGATCCCCAAGAAAATGGCCAAAGTCACGGTCAACATCCACGACGAGGACGGCAACATCGTCCGAACCGTGAAGCTCGACGCGAGCAAGACCGGCAAGCAGGAGTTCACCTGGGACGGAAAGGATACCAACGGCAAGAAGCTCAAGGACGGCATCTACAAGATCTCGGTGGTTGCCGAGAACGCCGACGGCAAGAAGTACCTGGTCAAATCCCAGGTGGAAGGAACCGTCAAGTCCGTGGTCATGGAAAACGGAAGCCAGGTTTTGGAACTCCAGGACGGCCGCAAGGTGCAGTTCTCCAGTGTCTGGAAAATTTTCGCCAGTTCCCAAAAATAAACCGGTTTCGGCCAGAAAAGGAGAAATGTCATGAGTCTCAAGAGTTCTCTGTACAGCGGCATCACGGGCCTCAATACCCACATGATGTCCATGTCCGTCATCGGTAACAACCTTGCGAACACCAGCACCTACGGATTCAAGAGCCAGCGGGCCGACTTCCAGGATATCTTCTACAGCCAGATCCCCACGTCAAACGGCATCGGGCAGGTCGGGCACGGGTCATCCGTGGCCACGATCATGACCAACTTCACCCAGGGGCCGTACGAGACCACCAACAGCGCAACGGATGTGGCCATCGGCGGGCGCGGCTATTTCCGGGTTCGCGACCCGAACAATGCGGAACAGTACTATTACACGCGGGCGGGCAACTTCGTCTTCAATACCGCGGGAGAGCTGGTAGACCCCAGCGGCAAGATCGTCCAGGGCTGGCGGGCAGCCGAAGGGTCCACCGGCGGCAAAGCCGATATCGTGGGCACTCCGGGCGACATCAAGCTGGACCGTTTTCAGTCTCCGCCCCAGGCCACCAGCAAGGTCAGCATGAACGTGAACCTGTATTCCAAGGCCGACGACAAGTCCACGGACTCCGCAAATCCGTTTTTCGCCATGTTCTCCCAGTGGAACGGTCAGAAAGTACCGCCTTTGGCCAGCTCCAAATACTCCTTCCAGTCCACCATAAAGGTCTATGACGAGAACGGCGGCGCTCACGACCTGACTGTGCACTTCGACCGGGTGGGCGCTCCCGTGGCAAGCGGCGCGGGCGGCAAGACCAACTGGGAATTCACGGTCACCATTCCCCCGTCCGAGGATGGCCGGACCATAGGCGGCATCAAACTGAACAAGACGTCGGCCGCGGGGATGCTCATGACCGGCACCCTGACCTTCGGTGTGGGCGGCAAGCTCGAGGGCATGACCGCCTTCACCCTGCGCAGCAACGCTTCGGGAAATCTGCGTGGCTTGAACAACTGGACTCCGGCTTCGTTTTCCGCAAACGGGTATCCGCAGTTCACGGCCAACTTCCTGGGCGCCAGCAACGCCAGCTTGCCTGCCGGCAGCAAGGCCAAGCCAATCGAGCTCGACCTGGGCATACGCAACAAGAACACGACGGGGGGCGGCTGGAGTTCGGGCGCGCCTGCCAGCGCCGCGGGTGTCGGCAACTCCATGGCCGGATTGTTCAATTTCAAGGATCCGGAACTGTCGTCTTCGGCGGTTACTTCACATGATTCCTCCTCCTCGACGCATTCCCAGATACAAGACGGATATACGTCCGGGTATCTGCAGGATGTAAGCATCAACTCGGACGGGGTCGTCACCGGGAGGTATTCCAACGGCCAGATTCTGGACCTGTTTGTTCTCACATTGAGCAAATTCGCCAACCGCAGTGGATTGCGGCGCATGGGAAGCAACTTGTTCGCAGAGACGCGAGAGTCGGGGCCGGCCCTGACCGGAGTCGCCAATACCGGCGGCCTGGGCAAGGTCGTCTCCAACGCCCTTGAGCAATCAAACGTGGAGCAGGCCAAGGAAATGGTCCGGCTCATCACCACCCAGCGCGGTTTTCAGGCCAACAGCAAGGTGATCACCACTTCCGACCAGTTGATGGGCGAAGTGATCGCACTGAAGCGTTAATCCGCATCGCGGCCTTCCCGACAGGGAGGTGGGGAGGGCCTTCAGGAGGAAACCATGCTCAAGAACATGTACGCCATCGGCACCAGTTTGCTCTACAACTCGCAGATATCCATCAATGTACACGGCCAGAACGCGGCCAATGGGGCCACGCCCGGATATCGGCGCAGGACCATAGACAGTGCCGCCATGCCCTATATCAATATTGGTGGGCATGAACTGGGCACGGGGGTTGATATTCAACGCCTTTGCCGTCGCTTCGATTCCTTTCTGGCCTCCCAGCAGCACGAAAAGGGCGGCGAGTATTCCATGTGGGAAGCGCTGAACGGCAATCTTTCAGCCATGGACAATCTGTTTAAGGACAGCGCCACCAAAGGCCTGACCAAGGCCATGACCGACTTCTGGGGCGACTGGCAAAAGCTGAGTGAAAATCCGGACACTCCGGCCGCCCGCACCGGACTGCTGGGGCAATCCAAGGCGCTTTTCAACCTGATCCGCAGCAAGTACGCGGACATGCGGAACCAGGCAAACATGATTGAAAAGAGTATTGCCCAACAAACGGGCAAGGCCAACGGAATCATGAAACGTCTTGCCGAAATCAACCGGCATATCGCGGAAAGGGCCAACGTGGACGAGCTCAAGGACGAGCGGGATCTACTGCTGGAGAAATTGTCCAAGATCGTGGACATCAAAGCCGTGGAAAAATCCAACAACCAGATGACGGTAATGCTGCGTACCGGCCAGACCCTGGTGAGCGGTGCTTCCGCCTATGAATTCAAGTACGAGGGCTCCAAGGTGGTCAGCGGCGTGCTCGATGGTTCCCCTTTCAAGGATGCCCTGTACTTCAAGGGTTCCAGCAACCACGAATACACCGTGGAGTGCATCAGCGGCGGCCCTGCGGACGGCAGCGGAGGCGCGGCCGGATTCCGGGTTTCCATCGACGGCGGGGCCACCTGGCTCAAGAACGCGGATGGCACGGAGAAGACATTTGCGGCAGACGGTAACAACGGTCGCATCAAGATAGGCGACGTCGAGGTCTGGTTCGGCGCAGCGGGCGACTCGGCCACCGCAGCCTCCACGAATCTGGGCAAGGGCGACAAGTTCATCATCAAGCCCAAGTCCAACCTCTACTGGTACAAGAACAGTTCCACTTTTGAGGACGTTACTCCCCGTGGCGACAGCATGGACCGTCTCGGCGGCGGCTCCCTGGCCGGGCTGCTCAAGGCACGGGATCAGCACATAGGTTCCTATTCCAAAAAGCTCGACGCTTTTGCCAAAAGTCTGATCTGGGAAGTCAACTATGCCCATTCCCAGGGAGCCGGGCGCAAGCACTTCACCAGCATGCTCGGCACCTACCGGGCCGAAAGGACGGACGTGCCCCTGTCTCGAAGCAAGCTGGCCTTTGCGGACAGAATCAAGGCGGGCAACGTTTCCATTGCGGTCTACAACTCCTCCACCGGGGCCAACGTGGCCAACAAGTCCATCGACTTTTCCTCCATCAATCCTCCGGGCATTGCCTCCTTCGATCCGGCGCAGCATTCCCTGGAAGACGTGCGGGATGCCGTCAACGCCAGCTTTCCGGGGCAGCTCACGGCCGGCATCGACAACGGCAAGCTTCAACTCCGCGCGGCCTCCGGCATGTCCTTCTCCTTTGCGGGAGACACCTCCGGGCTGCTGGCCGGGTTGGGCGTCAACACCTTTGTAAGCGGCTCCGGCGCAAGCGACATCGCCATCAACCCCATGGTCAGGGCGGACAAGGGCTACATCTGTGCAGGGCATGTGAACGGTGCGGGAGAGGTCAACAGCGGAGACAGCACCGTGGCCAATGTGCTGGCCGCACTGGACGGCAAACACGTTTTCTTTTTTCTGGACGGTTCCTCCTCCAAATCCACTTTTCAGCAGTATTTGAGTGATTTGGTGGCCTCTGTGGGCGCGGATACCGCTGCCGCGGACACCGCCCAGGCAGCCGGCAAGGGGCAGCTCAAGTTTCTCAATGAACGGCAGGAAGCCTTGGGCGGGGTCAATGTCAAGGAGGAGATGATCCAGATGAAGCGCGACCAGCAGAATTTTCAGAACGCGTCCAAAATGATCGAAATCGCCAACGAGATGTTCGACACCCTGTTGGCCCTGAAATAGGAGGCTGCCATGCGCATCAGTGACAACATGATCTACGGGGCCACCATCGAGACCATGAACCAGAGCCTCAATGAAGTCATCCGTCTGGGGTTGATACAGTCCTCGCAGAAAAAGCTGCTTTATCCCTCGGACAACCCTGCGGGCATGGGTACGGCCCTGGAGTTGCACGCGCAGAACGGCTCCATCGAGCATTTCATGGAGAATGTGAAGACGGCTCAGGGATGGCTGGAGTTGGGGGACAAGATATTGGGTGAAGCAAGCAAGACAGTCGCCAAGATCCAGACCCTGGCGCAGCAGGCTTCCACCGAGACCTATACGAACGAGCAGCGGGCTTCCATCGCCAAACAGCTGCGGGAATTGCTGGGTACCCTTGTCAACCAGGCCAACACGCGATTCGCGGGAAAAAGTATCTTTGCCGGGCACAAAGTGGACGCCACGGCCTTCGACCAGATCCTCGGGGCCACGGTTCTCGACAAAAGCCTGGACGACGGCGCCGTGGAATCGGTCACGGGCAAGGCCCCGCATACCATCACCGTGGACTTCACGAACAACGGCGTCGTGGGCGGCGGCACGGATCTCGGCTATCGATACAGCACGGACGGCGGCAAGAGCTGGAAGAACGGCACTCTCGCCGCGGGGCGGCAGAAGCTGAACGTGGAAGGTTGCACCGTTACTCTCAAGAACGGCATCAACGTCAAGGACCTGAACACGGACGGCGGCACGCGCATCAACGTGCGCCCCGCCGTGGTCTACAACGGCGACGATTCGGACGGGGTCACGGTCAAGAGTCTGAACGGTTCCTCCCTGCTGACCACCACCCTGGGGCACTTCGACCAGAATGTCGTGGTGAGGGTGGACAACACCGGGACCGTTCCCGGACCGGTCAACTACTCCTACAGCCTGGACGGCGGTTCCACCTGGACCAGTGGAAACGTCTCCAGCAACGCCCGGCTGACCATACCGGGCGGCGCCCTGGTGCTGGCTTCCAATGCCGGGGCCAATACCTTCAGTACCGGGAGCCAGTTCGTGGTCGCGCCCAACACTGCGGACATCCGACTTTCCATCTCCAGGACCCAGTCGGTCACCGTGAACAACGTGGGCAAGGACGTGTTCGGCGGACTTTACCGCAAGCCCGGGGAAACAGCCCTGAGCAAAACCATGCCCGACAAGCCGGACCGCAACCTTTTCGAGACCGTTGCCGAACTCATCGGCTTCGTCGAAAGCAACGACGTCAAGAGTATCGGCAAGAGCCTGGAGAAGATCAAGACCAGCCATGCGCACCTGGAAGGCGTCAACGGGACGCTGGGCGCACGGGTGAACCTGACCGACTTCGTGCTCAATTCCCTGGATACGCGCAAATCCAACAACCGGACCTATCTGGCCAACATCGAGTCGGCGGATCTGGCCACGGTCATGTCCGACCTGGAAAAGCAGAAGTTCATCTACTCCAGCGTCCTCAAGACCAACAAGGATATCCTGGAACTCAACTCCCTGAGCATCCTCTAGGAGAACGCCATGTCTGAAGGATCATACTGGTCGGGAAACATATCGTTCGCAGGTCTCGGCAGCGGCACGGACTTCAACACGCTCATAAAAGGGCTCATGAAGACCGAGGGCTTTCATAAGCGCCGTCTGGAATACTGGAAGCAGAGCTGGGAAAACAAATCCAAGGAACTGCAGAATCTGAACACCAAGGTGCTCGGGCTGCAGACCCTGCTGGAGAAAATGGACACTTCTGGCGAGATGCTCGGCAAGACGGTCAGTACCTCCAGCCAGGCCGTGGTCGCGGTCAGCGCGGACGGCGATGCGGATTTCGGCAGCCACCAGGTGGTGGTCAAGCAGTTGGCCGCAAGCGACAACTGGGCCAACAACGCCTTCGGCTATGCCGGCCAGGACACGGTCATCACCACTTCCAACACCACCTTCACCTTTTCCTACGCGGGCAAGAGCACCACGATCAACGTTCCCAAGAACACCACCCTCAAGCAATTCGCGAACATCATCAACAACCATGGAGACCTGAAAGGCAAGGTGGCCGGGAGAATGCTCTTCGACGGCACGGATTACCATTTTCAGCTTCAAAGTCTGGAATTGGGAGAAGCCAATAAGATAGTGCTGTCCAATACCGGCGTTCCGGGCATGTCGCCGGCCAACTTCTCCCATCTCAGGGCCGCCCAGGATGCATTGTTCAAGGTCGATGGATTTCCTCCCGGCACGAGTGAGTGGATGCACCGGGATTCCAACCTGGTGAGCGATGCCATCAAAGGGGTGAGCTTGAGTCTCAAGTCCGCCGCGCCGGGCACGACAGTGGAGATCACTGTAAACCAGGACGACAGCAAGACAGTGGAGACGCTCCAGAAGTTCGTGGACGGCATCAACGAGATACGCTCCCAGATCCAGAAACTGACCAAGGTCGAGGCGGGAAAGAATTCCAGCGAGACCTCGAGCAGCAGTAGCGGCGAGAAAGAGAGCACCGTCAACCTCGCCACCATGAAGGGCTCCATCCTTACCGGTAACTACGGTGTCGAGATGGTTTCTCAGGAGCTTAAGCATCTTGTGGCTTCGGCCGGGTTGGGATTTTCCAATGTCACCGGGGGGGCCGGGGAAGACCCGTTCACCTCTCTGGCCGGACTGGGCATCACCACCGACGCCAACAAGGGATCGGCCACCTACGGGCTGCTCAAGCTGGACAAGGAAGAGTTGGAAAAGGCGTTGAAAAAGAATCCCAAGGCCGTTGCCAGGCTGTTCACCGCAGACCATGAACTGGGGTCCTCATCACCGGATTTCACGGCCGTGAACTCGGTTAAAGGGACCACCAAACCCGGAGAGCACAACGTCTCCTATACAGTCTCCGGCGGGGTCATCACCTCGGCCACGATTAATGGGGAACCGGCCAGCATCAGCGGCTGGAGCATAACGGGCAAGACCGGCACCACTGCGTCGGGGTTGCGCGTGGACGTCACCAATCAGGCCGACGGAACATACAACGGTGATGTGCGCATCAAGCAGGGCAAGGCACATGAGATGTTGGACAAGATCAAGGAGTTGACCAGTCCGTCTTCCGGTACGCTGAAGATCATCAGCGACAACTACAAGAACATCATCCGGAACATCGAAAAGAAGATAGAATGGGAGGATGACCGGCTCAAGGCCAAGGAACAGCGCTACAAGCTGAAGTTTTCCCGGCTCGACACGCTGCTTGGCACCTACCAGAAAAAACAGCAGGCCCTGAACTCCCAGATCGCCAAGTTGAGCAACTCCTAGGAGAGGTCGCAGGAGGTGGGTCGTTGTTGAAACGAGATTTCTGAAGGAGAATGTTTTTTGCCGCGCATGACATCGTTCCAGGTTTGCTCGTTACGGTAAATCAGGAGCGGCTTGACGTAACGGCATGATGACTCTCCCGTACAAGCTGTGGGCGGGGCACAGCATTGTCGAGTGAGAAGGGCTGGGTGATCCGGAAGAAGGCTAGCAGTGTTTGTCAATCATCTGCCGCCAAACTTCGTGGTCGGCTTTAATCTGTTCCCCGTTGCCTGGTTTAAAGACTTTTTGTTCCGTATGAAGGGATCTCAGGGAACCGATGCTTTCGAATACACCCACTTCCAGACCCGCCATGTAGGCCGCGCCCAGTGCAGAGACCTCCGCCAAGCCGATTGTCACAATCTCCACTTCCAGCAGGTCGGCGATGAGCTGCATGAGCAGGCGGTTGGACGTCATGCCTCCATCCAGCTTGAGCTTCTGGAGAGGGGTTCCACTGTCCTTTTCCATGGCCGTGACGACGTCTTTGATCTGAAAGGCGACGGATTCCAAGGCGGCGCGGGCCACGTGGTTTTTGTCCGCTCCGAACGTAAGCCCCACTATGGATGCCTTGGCGTCCATCTTCCAGTGTGGAGCCCCCATGCCGCTGAAGGCCGGTATGATGTAGACCCCGCCATTGTCTTCCACGGATTGTGCCATTTTCTCGGTTTCCTTACTGGACTCAAAAAGACCGAGTTGGTCGCGTAACCATGTGATGGTCGCGCCGCAGGTTACGATGACGCCTTCCAGGGCGTAGTCCACCCGTTTGTTCGTGCTCCAGCAGATGGTCGTGACCATGCCTTCCTTCGAAGTCTTGGGTTCGGAGCCGATGTTGCAGAGGATGGATGATCCGGTGCCCAGGGTGGCTTTCGCTTCTCCGGGTGCAAAGCAGCCTTCGCCGAAGGCCGCGGCGTGGGAGTCCCCGATCATGCCGCCAATGGGGATGGGCACGGGGAAAATTCCTTCGAAATCCGAGGCTCCGAAGCGGAAGGAGGAGGGGCGGGCGATGGGGAAGTTCAACCCCTTGGCGCCAAAGGTCTCGATCAGCGTTTTGTCCCAATCCAGTGTGTGGATGTTGAACAGGAGTGTCCGGGAAGCGTTGGTGTAATCCGTGTAATAGGATGCTCCTCTGGTGAGTCGGTAGAGAATCCAGGTGTCGATGTTGCCGAAGTAGGCATTGCCGGATTCGACTGCATCTTTCACCTTCGGGTCGTTCTCGATGAGCCAGGCCAGTTTGGAGCCGGAAAAGTAGGGGTCTATGATCAGGCCGGTTCGAGCCTTGACTTCCGCCTCGGCGTCAGTCCCTTTTAAGCGTTCGCAGATGCCAGCCGACCTTTTGCACTGCCAGCTGATGGCCCGTGTCAGCGGCTCTCCGCTTTTGTCCCAGAGGAGGAAGGTCTCTCTCTGGTTGGATACCCCCACGGCGACGTTTTCGGCCGCCGTGGGAGCGCTTTTCAGGCAGGCGCGCACGGATTCCAGGACATTGGCATATATTTCGTCGGGATTCTGCTCCACAAAGCCGACTTCCGGATAATAGGATGTCAACTCGACGGATGCCTTGGCCACAATTGCCCCCCGGTCGTCGAAAAGGACGGATTTCGTGCCGCTGGTCCCTTGATCTATTGCCAAAATGTATTTGCTCATTTCACCATTTCCATAGAAGTCCTGACGATTCCTTGTGCGTCGATCCCAACGTGTGCGCGCATCTCGTTGCGGGGGCCCGGAATGGCGAATTTGCCCTCGACGAACCCCAGCCGTTTAATGCGGCAGCTTATTCCCGTCTCGGCGACGAGTTCGGACGCGAGGCTGCCGATCCCACCGTGAAGGCTATGTTCTTCCACCGTAATGCCGCAGCCGGTTTTGCTCAAGGATCCCAAAATTGTTTTTGAATCCAGGGGACGAACGGACGAGATGTTGAGGACGTCCGCTTCGATGCCCTTTTCGCTGAGTTCGTCTGCTGCCGCCACGGCTTCATGCACCGTGGATCCCATGGCGATGAGGCTGAGGTCGCCACCTTGACGCAATACATCCACCTTACCGGGTTCGAATCTGTATGACTCGTCGTGGAGCATCGGGAACTTGGCGCTGTCCATCCTGATATACACAGGTCCGTCATAGGCCAGTGCATGTCTGAATATCTGCTCGGCTTCCAGCGGGTCGGACGGAGCAAATATGTGGATGTTGCCGAAGCCGCGCATGATGGACACGTCGTCGATGGCGTGATGAGTGCTGGCCAGCGCTCCGTAGCATACCCCCGCATTCAGCCCGACCAACTTGACGTTGGTATTGGTGTAGCAGATGTCGTTTTTGACTTGTTCGTTGGCGCGATGAACGAGAAACGGGGCCGCATTGGTGGTCACGGCGACGAAGCCGCCCAGGGCCATGCCTGCGGCTGTGCCCACCAAGCTTTGTTCGGCGATGCCGACATTGACCAACCTGTCGGGAAAACGCTCCTTGAACGGTGAGATTTTGGCCGTGGAGGTGGAGTCGCTGACCAGGACGGCGAGGTTTACCCCTTCGTCGGCTGCGGAGATGAAGGTTTCGACCATGACGTCGCGCAGGTCTTTTGCATTGTCCATGTTTAACATCCCAGTTCCTCCAATGCCTTGGGCAATTCCTCTCCCTTGGGAATGCGATGGTGCCAACTCGGCTGATTCTCAATGAAGGACACTCCCTTGCCCTTTGTGGTGTTGGCGATAATGACCTTGGGCTTGCCGTCGTTTGCCGGGAGTGATTCCATGGTCTCGATAAAGGAAGCAGGGGCATTGCCGTCCGTGACGTGTACCGACATGCCGAACGCTTCCATTTTCTTGTTCAGGGGCTTGAGCATCATGATGTTCTCGGTGAAGTCCGCAAGCTGAAGCCGGTTGCGGTCGACTATCCAGACCAGGTTGTCGAGCTTGAACTGGCTGGCTGCCATGGCGGCCTCCCAGTTGGAACCTTCCTGTAGTTCGCCGTCGCCGGTCAGGACGTATACAGTATAGTCTCTTCCGGTCTTTTTGGCGGCCAAGGCAAGGCCCACGCCGATGGGCAGGCCGTGGCCAAGGGCGCCGGTGTTGACTTCGACAAACGGGGTCTTCTGCCGTACCGGATGTCCCGGCAATTTCGAGTCGAACTGAAGGTAGGTCTTGAGCAATGATTCATCCAGCAGGCCGGCTTGCGCCAACGTGCAGTAATAGCCGCCTACGCCGTGTCCCTTGCTGAGGATGAACCGGTCCCGCTCAGGATGATTCGGGTCCGTTTTTGAATACCTTAGAAGTCGAAAATAAAGAGACGCCAGGATGTCGGTCTCGGAAAGGTCTGCGCCTGTATGTCCCTGGCCGGCTTCGCAGTTCATCGCTAGAATTCTTTTTCTTATTAATGCAGATAATTCTACGATTTCCTGCGATTTTTTGTTAAATGGGTTGTCCATACTGTCTCCGTCTCATGAGCTGTTTATTGATGGCTTTGTGATTCATTTGTATCTATATTCGTAAATAAAAGCAAGAAAAACGAAAGTAAAAATAACATAAAAGGTAAAATAAAAAACATGCAAAATTCATGTTTTAAAATTAAGTTTAAGTATTTCAACACTTGATGTCGACGACGATGTTGATGCCAAATTTGTTACGGGGTATTGACAAAGTTATGTATTTGTGTGAATTTTCGATTTAAGTGTAAAGCGAAGAAAATCACAAATCTTCAAGGAGTGGGTTATGAAACGTCTGATCGCATTTGCAGCGGTTTTATGTCTGTTGTTGACTGTGTCCGCGGCTTTTGCCGGCGATAAGCTCATGGTCATCATCACGCCTTCTCACGACAATCCGTTCTTCAAGTCCGAAGCTGTCGGGGCTGAGAAGAAGGCCAAGGAACTTGGCTATGATACCCTTGTACTTGTCCACGATGATGACGCCAACAAACAAAGCGAGTTGTTCGACACGGCCATTGCACGTGGTGCAAAGGCCATTATTCTCGACAACGCCGGAGCCGACGCCACCATCGCCCCGATGAAGCGTGCGAAGAAGGCGGGCATCCCCTCCTTTCTTATCGATCGTGAAGTCAATGTGACCGGCCTTGCCGTAGCGCAGATCGTCTCCAACAATTACCAGGGCGCCAAGCTCGGTGGCGAAGAATTCGTCAAACTCATGGGTGAGAAGGGGACCTACGTCGAGTTGGTCGGCAGGGAATCCGACACCAACGCCGGCATTCGTTCCCAAGGCTACCATGATGTCATTGATCAATATCCCGACCTGAAGATGGTTGCCCGCCAGAGTGCCAACTGGAGTCAGCCGGAAGCTTATGAAAAGATGGAATCCATCATCCAGGCCAACCCTGACATCAAAGGTGTGATCTGCGGTAACGATACCATGGCCATGGGGGCTATGGCCGCTCTCAAGGCCGCCGGCAAGGGCAATGTTATCGTGGTCGGTTTTGACGGTTCCAACGATGTGCGTGATTCCATTCTCGCAGGCGGAATCAAAGCCACCGTATTGCAGCCTGCATACCGCATTGCCCAGATGGCTGTGGAACAGGCCGATGCTTATGTAAAAAACGGCAAGACCAACCTGCCGGAAAAGCAGCTTATGGATTGCGTGCTGATTAATAAGGATAACGCCAGGAAACTCGAAACCTTCGCCATGCAGGACTAGTTTTGTGCTCAGGGGGCGGCGCGGCCTCGCGCCGCCCCCTGTATTTGTCATGCCCGGCATCCCTTTTTCAGTAAGTGAGGATTTATATGCGGATCATGTCAGGACTCGGCGGAACGCTCATGAGTTTGGTCACTCTGAGTCTTTTCGTCTTCGCGCTGGCATCATGCACCATTGTTCCCGACGAGGACAAAGGAACGAAAAAAAAGGGTGAGATCGATATTTATTTCGTTTCTGATGACTTCAACCCGGATGCCTTCGTCCAGAAGATATGGGAAGCCAAGGTGGTGCCGTATTTCAATGAAAAATCTCAGCCGGTTACCGATGTCCTGTCTGTCTGGGCCATTGACCAGGAAGCCGCTGGAAAGCAATTCGGGTACCGTGAGAAGGCCGAGGGGAGCCCGTGGAATTTCCTGGTGAGGGGCGAAGGTTCAATTGTGGATGTGAACACTGAGTCAAGAGCCTCTACCGTTGGCGTTGATCTGGAGCCCGGGGACGGAAAAGCCGATCTTGTCATTCAAATCGGCCCTGTCATCAAGGACAGCGGCATCCGGGATTCCCTGGAGTTCATTTCGTTTACCGATTTTACCAACCAGCTTGAGTTCGCTCGTCTTTCCAATGCATTCAACAAACAGGTCCATACCGAGGTCCTTTCGAAATTGGACCGTGAGAACCTGCTGGGGAAGGATGTCAGCTTCATAGGTGTGTTCACCCAGTTGCAGGGGACCGACCTGGTTCGGGTTACTCCTGTTGTTATTAAAGTGAATTAGGAGGACACGCATGAGGGAGGCGCTGAAGGACGAGGTCATCCTGCGAGCCGAGCAGGTTACCAAGTTGTTCCCCGGCACAGTCGCTTTGGATAGAGTGGACTTCAACGTCTATCGGGGCAAGGTCAATGTGCTGGTAGGGGAGAATGGTGCTGGCAAGTCCACTCTGACAAAGATTCTTGCCGGAGTTGAAACTCCGACGAGGGGAGCTTTGTACCTTGAGGGCGAGGAGGTCCGCATCAGATCCTTTCAGGATGCCGAGGTCCACGGCATCGGCATGATCCATCAGGAACTCAATCTTTTTCCGAATCTCAACGTGGCGGAAAACATTTTTGTTGCCCGCGAGCGGACTTTGGCCGGTTTCCATATTGATCATAATGAGCAGGTATCGCAGGCTAAATCGCTGCTTCAGCGGTTGCAGGCCGACGTCGACCCCAGGGGCCTGGTCGGAGATCTGCGCATCGGACAGCAGCAGATAGTGGAGATTGCCAAGGCCTTGGCACTGGACACGCGCATCCTGATCATGGACGAGCCCACATCGGCCCTTTCTACAGCCGAGGTCGAGGTGTTGTTTAATATCATCGAGGACCTCAAGGCCAATGGCGTGTCCATCATCTACATTTCCCATCGCCTGGAAGAACTTGTTCGAATCGGCGACTACATCAGCGTTCTGCGTGACGGCAAGCTTGTCGAGTCCGCCCCCATGGACGAAATAGATGTGCCCTGGATCGTGGCTCAAATGGTTGGCGAGGCTGCGGATCGCAAAGTTGATCACGTCAGCTACTCCACAGGCGAAGAGGCGTTGCGGGTGGAAGAGCTTCGTCTGCCCCGCGTCGGCGGCGGCTATGCTGTTGATCATGTTTCTTTCACCTTGAACAAAGGTGAGATTCTGGGAGTGTATGGACTCATGGGCGCGGGGCGCTCGGAACTGTTCGAATGCTTGATGGGACTTCACAAAAACTCCAAGGGAAAAGTGGTTCTCGATGGAATCGACGTGACGGAAGGAACCGTAGGTGAGCACATCAGAAAAGGCTTGGCGCTCATCCCGGAAGATCGCCAGCGTGAAGGGTTGGTGCAGGTTTTGTCCGTCTCGAACAACATGACTCTCGCCAGCCTTTGGAAATTTGTCAGGGGTTTTCACATTATGGGCGATAAGGTGAAGGAAGCCGTCCGCACCATGATAGAGGATCTGGCCATCAAAGTGGCAGGACCCAATGTGCTTATCGGGTCGTTGTCGGGCGGCAACCAACAGAAAGTGGTCATAGGCAAGGCTTTGTTCACGGGGCCCAAGGTGCTTCTCATGGATGAGCCGACGAGGGGGATTGACGTAGGAGCCAAAAGCGAAGTCTTTGAAATCATGAATGGCCTTGCGGGCCGGGGACTCAGCATCCTGTTCGTCACCTCGGAACTCAAGGAGATCATGGCTATTTCCGATCGAATCATAGTCATGAGCAATGGGCGGATAACCGGAGAGTTCACACGTGAGGACGCGACTGAGGAGGATCTCGTTATCGCTTCCGCTGTGGGGCACAAGCCTGCTGAACATGCATCGCAATGAGAGGAGAGGGCCATTATGAATATGGCGGCAGCGCCGGAAGCGCCGGCAAAGAGCAAGGGGCAAATGAAACTGGGCATGCTTCTACTGAAGCTTCGAACCTTCATCGCACTGATACTGGTCGTGGCGTATTTCAGTATAATGGCTCCCAACTTCCTGTCCATGGCCAATATGGTAATCATGATCAAACACGTGGCCATCTACGCCATTCTTGCCATTGGAATGACCTTTGTCATCATCACCGGCGGTATTGATCTCTCCGTGGGGTCCATTGTCGGGCTCGCGGGCATGGTGGCAGGCGGCCTGATCTACAACGGCTTGTACCTTCCGATGTTCGGGGTGACCGTCTACTTCCACCTTCCCATGATCATTCTGATCACCTTGGGGGTGGGCGCCCTTTGTGGTGCGGTGAGCGGCTTTCTCATCACCAAGTTCAAGGTAGCTCCATTCATCGCCACCCTGGGCATGCTTTATATTGCCCGAGGCGCGGCCCTGCTTCTTTCCGATGGCAAGACCTTTCCCAACCTGGTCGGCAAGGAGGAGTTTGGCAACATGGGGTTTCCCTGGTTGGGGTCCGGGGCGATGCTGGGTATTCCCGTCAGCATCTGGATTCTGATCGGTCTTGGCGCCCTGGCCGCCTATGTCGCAGGCAAAACACCCCTTGGGCGGCACATTTATTCCGTAGGCGGCAACGAGCGGGCCGCATTGCTTTCGGGTGTGCGCGTCAATCGCGTGAAAATGATCGTCTACATGTTTTCCGGTTTCTGTTCTGCAATCGCCGGACTCATCATAGCCTCTCAGCTTGAGGCGTCGCACCCGGCAACCGGTGAGATGTTTGAACTCACCGCCATTGCAGCCGCCGTCCTTGGGGGGACGTCCCTGGCCGGCGGCCGGGGAAGTATTGGGGGAACCATTATCGGCGCATTCGTCATCGGTGTTCTCGGTGACGGTATGGTCATGATGGGCGTCAGTTCGTTTTGGCAAATGGTCATCAAGGGCGTGGTCATCGTAGCCGCCGTTGTTGTCGACCAGTTCCAACGCAATCTACAGAGCAGGGCCGCCCTGCAAGACGATTAATCGGAGTTTCCCATGAGTATTTTGGACAAGAAGCCTTGTTTCGGGATCATCCTCGCCACCCGCGGATTCTTCAACCCGGTATTCGCTGAAGGCGCGCGCAAGGACATATTGAAGCAGCTGGACAAGCTGGGCATCGAAGCTGTCATCGGTTCCGAATCCGACACTCCGTTTGGTGCGGTTGAGACGTTGGAGCACGCGAGTTTCTATGCCAAACTCTTCCGCAACAACGCCGACAGGATTGACGGCGTCGTTGTCGTCCTTCCCAACTTTGGTGACGAACTGGGCGTCATCCAAACCCTGGAACTGGCCAAATTGGATGTGCCGGTCATGGTCCAGGCATGCAATGATGAACTGGGCAAGTATTCAGTTGCCGAGCGCAGGGACTCCTTTTGCGGCAAACTTTCCGTCTGCAACAACCTTTATCAGTACGGCATTTCGTTTACCGATACGACGTCACATACCTGCGATATCGACAGCGATGAATTTCTTTCGGACTTGGAGCGTTTTTCCCGGGTATGTCGGACGGTCAAGGGATTGCGCAGCGCTCGGATCGGGTCGATCGGCGCCCGGCCGGCAGCTTTCCAGACGGTACGCTACAGCGAGAAAATTCTTCAACGGTCAGGGATTACCGTCGTTCCGGTCGATCTTTCCGAAATCTTCGGAGAGGCGGCTGCCCTTGACGACAATTCCGACAAAGTGCGTGAAAAAGTTGCCGCGATAAGCGCTTACGGCAACATCCCTCCCCACATTTCGGAAGAGCGTGTCCTCAGGCAAGCACGCTTTTCCGTGGCTGTGGATGATTGGATGGAGGCCAACGAATGTGTGGCAAGCGCCGTGCAGTGTTGGACCTCCATGCAGAAGAACTACGGGTGCGCTTCCTGTCTTTCCATGAGCATGATGGGCGAAAGCAACATGCCGAGTGCCTGCGAGGTGGACGTGGCCGGAGCCGTTGCCATGTACACTCTTCTGCTTGCCTCGGGAAATCCCCCGGGCTTCCTTGACTGGAACAATAACTACGGTGATGATGCCGATAAGTGTATCAGCCAGCACTGCGGCAATTTCCCGTCAAGTTTCATAGGCGCCAAGCCGGAGATATCAGAACTCGATATCTTGGGGGAAACTCTTGGTCGGGAGAATTGTTTTGGTGCGATCAAAGGGCGTGTCCTGGCGGGAGATATGACTTATTTTCGCATCTCCACCGACGATCACCGCGGATTGATCAAGGGGTATGTGGGGCATGGCGAGTTCACTGATGACCCCTGCAATATGTCCGGGGCAATTTCGGTTTGTAAGGTCACGGGGCTGAGAGATCTGTTCCGCTACATATGCCAAAATGGTTTTGAACATCATGTGGCAATGACACGTGGTCACGTTGCCGATGTCATTGAAGAAGCTACCGGAAAATATCTTGGGTGGGAGTTGTATAACCACCAAGGATAGCAACGAAAATTAAGGATAATGAATGCTCGCAGAACAAAGGCGCAAGAAGATCCTGGAACTCCTTCGTGAAGAAGGGAGCGCCCGGGTTAAAAATCTAAGCCAGACATTTTCCGTATCCGAGCCAACCATACGACAGGATCTGGAAAAGCTGGAGTCAGAGGGTTACGTGGTCCGTGAACATGGAGGAGCCTTTCTCAAGTCCGTCCCCCAACAGGTCCAATCCATGTCTTTGGAGCACCTTGAGAACATGGACAAGAAGCGGGCCATCGGAGCGAAGGCGGCCGAGTTCGTTCGGCATGGTGAAACCATCATTCTCGATGCAGGGTCCACCACGTCGGAGATGGTCGATCATCTTGTTTCAAAGCAGAATCTCAAGGTCATAACCAATGCGCTCAATGTTGTCTTGCGACTGGGTGGGGTCCAAGGGATGACAGTCTTCTCCTCGGGGGGGCAATTCAAGCCGCCCACGTTATCCCTCTCTGGCGAAAAGGCGGCGGAGTTCTTTTCCGGCGTATTCGCTTCAAAGCTGTTTCTTGCCACAGGCGGTATTTCATTCGACAAGGGGCTGACGTATCCCGGATTCAACGACCTGTATGTGAAAAAGGCCATGATAGAAGCTGCCAGTGAGGTTTTTCTCGTGGCCGACTCCACAAAGATCGGTAAAGTCTCCTTCGCTTCGCTGGGTGGGTTGGATTTGGTCGACACGTTTATCACCGATAGCGCCATTCGCGCCGAAGACAGGAAGCGTTTTGAGGGCATGGGCGTGAAGGTCGTCATAGCAAACTGATGGTCGTTCACGGCTGCCATGCTTCAACATAAGCGCGGTTGCCTGTACTCCCGCAGTTTGAAACGAACCGGCATGATCCGAGATCAAAGCTCCTCCAGAACGGGAGCTTTATTTAAATGTGAGGTTGAAGATGCCCCTGTGTACGATAGATGAAGCAATTGAGGATATCCGGCAAGGAAAGATGATCATCATGGTGGATGATGAAGATCGTGAGAATGAAGGCGATCTGATCGTTGCCGCGGAAAAGGTCACTCCGGAGATTATCAATTTCATGGCCACACACGGCCGAGGACTCATCTGTCTCCCCATGTCCGGTGAAATGGTTGATCAACTGAATCTACCGCTCATGGCTTCAAACAACACGTCCGGATTCGGCACCAATTTTACTGTTTCGATCGAGGCCCGTTCGGGAGTGACCACCGGAATTTCCGCGAAAGATCGGGCTGCAACAATCCTTGCGGCAGTTGCCGACGGTGCATCACCCGATGATATAGTCACTCCTGGGCATGTCTTCCCTCTCCGCGCCAAAGATGGCGGGGTGCTCGTTCGCGCCGGGCAGACTGAAGGCGGGGCCGATATCGCAAGGCTGGCAGGGTGCAAGCCTGCTGCCGTCATCGTGGAAATAATGAATGAGGATGGCACGATGGCCCGCTTGCCGGACCTGGAGGTCTATGCTGAAAAGCACGGCTTGAAGGTTTGTTCGGTCGCCGACCTTATCGCGTGGCGCGTGCGTCATGGAGAAACTTACGTTAATAAGGTCTCGGAGGCTGATCTGCCCACCCGCTGGGGGAATTTCACTGCTGTCGCATTTGAATCCGGAGTCGATGGTCAGACCCATATAGCCCTGTGTAAAGGAAACATCACCCCTGACACTCCCGTACTGGTTCGTGTCCATGCCGAGTGCCCTCTCGGAGATGCCTTGGGATCTGTTCGCTGTGATTGCGGGGATCAGCTCCAAAATGCCATGTGCATGATTCAAGGTGAAGAGAGTGGCATTCTTCTCTATATGCGCAATGACGAGACCAAAAGCTCACTTGGTGACGCCATCAAGTCATTTTCCCTGCAGGATGACGGAATTGATTTTGTGGAAGCCAACAAGAAGCTGGGCATCCCGGATTCTCTACGTGAATACGGCGTCGGTGCCCAGATTCTTGCCTGTCTCGGCGTACGAAAAATGCGCCTCATGACCAATAATCCCAAAAAGCTCGTTGGTCTCAATGGCTACGGTTTGGAAGTTACCGAACGTATTCCCATTGAAAGTGACGCGTGCGAACTCAACCTTTCCCACCTGAAGACCAAGAGGGACAAACTGGGTCACATGCTTTCGTTTGATAAGGAGTAAGCAGGCTCATTCAAATGGAGGCAGATTGATTATGAGCCCGCAGTAAGCATGGTCCTGCTGGACGGTATTCCAGTTCAAACCATAAGAAAAGGCCCTCAGGTGGTTCCGAGGGCCTTTTCTTATAAGAGGCGTAAGCAGTCATGGCTGATGTCTTACAGACGCCATGCCATGCTTTTTTTTATCGTTCCAGTTTCCGGCATATTATTGATACCGGAGAACGGCCGGAAAAACGCTTTATTCATATATTCTTTCAAGCCGGACAGTGTGACTTTCTTCATAAATGACCTCAAGTGCGTCGAGCACTTCTTCGACCGACCGCCGGCCTCGCAGGCATTCGTTGACCAGGGCGCCTCCCTGATCGATAAAACCGAGGAACCCGTCGTATCGGGGGCGGAGCCAACTTTTTTCAAGGGTTTCGCGGGTGTTGCGGAAAAAGTCCAGGCTTTGACCGTTTGTCTGTTCACTCTCCCAGGCATCCAGGTGCCCGGGTTGCCCCAAGGCCTCGAAATAAAACCCGCTCTGGTTTTTTCCGTTCATGACCCAGAATGCAAAATCCAGGGCGGTTTCTTTATGTTCGCAATTGGCCGAAACAGACAGTCCGGCTCCGCCGATCATGGAGCCGCACGGGCCGCTTGAGCCGAGTGCGGGAATGTCGCCAAAAGCGATGGGCTTGGCGGCACCCGGACGACTGTATGAGTTGTAGCCGTACAGGAGAGGGCAATACGAATACCGGTCCTCCCGAGAGAGTGTTTCGAGGACTTCAATGGGGTTGGCGCTTAGGCAACCCGGTTCCAGGTGGCGTACCACCGCGAAGAGGTTTTCGAAGACCTCTCTGGCGGCGGCACGGTCCAGCAACTGAGCTTCCGTTGCAGCCAGGGGATGGCCGATATTGGCCGACAGGGTGCAGAAAGAAGCCATGGCGTCGATGGGTTTGAGCGGCATGATTACTTGTTTTTGCTCAGCCAAGGCGATCACATCGCCCCATGTCTGCGGCGGGGCCTGGAGCAAGTCGGGCCGCCAGCATGCCACCTGCGCGGCCGCATCGATGGGCAGCGCCCAAACAGCACCCTTGTAATCGTAGCTCTCATAGGAAGGCCCTATGCTTCGTTTCGCCAAATTCTCCAATTCTGCGTCATGCCCGGTCCCATTGAGCGGCAGCAGTGAACGGTCCCGTTCCGCCTCGCCGACATGGGGGTGGTCGATAACCAGCAGATCGTACTCCTGCGTCATCAGGGACAGGGGACGGTCGGCAAAGGCCTGCAGGGACCGTCTGTCCCAGGTGATTGCAACGTCCGGATGACTCTCTGTATAAAGGGCCGCGGCTTTCTCCAGAGGGGCGTATCCACGGGGATGGTCCCAGGTCATGCCTTTGAGGGTAATCATCTTCAACTCCTTGGAAGAGGGCTGTCAGCCTTTATTTGGGTTGGCATTCGACGAAATGCAGATGGTCGCAGACGAGTACGGTTTCATCGCGTTGGTTGGTCACTTCGGTCCGCTCGGTCACGATGCCGAATCCGGTCTTGCGCGGATGGGGCTTCTTTTCCGTGATGGTGAAGGTGGCCCGCAGCGTGTCGCCTATGAAGACCGGGCGGGGGAAACGCAGATGCTCGTATCCGTATGTCATGGCCTTGGAGTTGATGTCTCCTGCCCCTAGCCCTGCGGCGATGGCGAACGTGAGCGTTCCGTGGGCCATGCGTTCCTTGAAGGGCTGGGTTTTGCACCATTCGGCATCCATGTGGTGCGGATAGAAATCACCGGTCTGCCCGGCATGGAGCACGATATCCGTCTCCGTGATGGTGCGCCCTTCGCTGGTGCGGCTTTCGCCGATCTCGTATTCCTCGTAGTACTTTTCGTAAAACATGATCTTTTCTCCTGGATTGTCGGCTAGTCCAGACCGTATTCCGTGTTGATTGACTCAGTGTGTTCGCCGGGACGGGGAGCGGCCCGGCGCGAAAACAGTTTTTCGTGATCGATACGCACCGGGCAACGCGTGGTTTTAAGCACCGCTCCACTCTCGCGTTCCACTTCCTGGACGAACTCCAGGGCCTTGAAACCGCCATCTTTCCTCAGTTCTCGCCAATCCAGGACCGGCGCGGCCCAATAGTCCGCTTCGATGAGCCGGTCCATCCAGTCCTGCGTGGACCGCCCGATCAGGTGTTCCGCCAATACGGTCTTGATTTCATCCCGTTTGGCGAACCAGGCGCCGGAGTCGTCATAGGGCGTCAGACCGGGGCATTCCAGAATTTCACCCAGCCGGACAATATCCCCCATGGACATGGCCATGTATCCGTCGGCGGTCCTGTAAACACCGTAGGGGGCGCCGAGATAGGCGTTGGCGTTGTTGATGCCCGAGCGGCGGGGCAATTGTCCGCCGTCGTTCAGGTGGCAGGTGAACAGCTCGAACTGCATGTCCAGAATGGATTCCATGAGATTCACTTCCACCAAGCCGCCCTTGTCCGAAATGCCGCGACGCACCAGACAGGCCAGCAAGCCCTGCACCAGATGAGCGCCGGTGATGATGTCGACCAAGGACAGCCCCACGGGAACCGGCCCCTGGGTCGACTCCCCGCTCAGCCAGGCCAGACCGGACCGGGCCTGGACCAACAAGTCCTGGCCAGGCAGCCGCTTCCAAGGGCCTTCCGTGCCGTACCCCGTGACCGAACCGTAGATCAGCTTGGTATTCTCCTCTTTGAGGGAGTCGTAATCCAATCCGAACTTGCGCATGACGCCGGGACGAAAATTTTCGATCAGAATGTCGGCCCGGGCGATGAGCCTTTTGACTTTTTTCAGATCTTTTTCGTCTTTCAAATTGGCGGCATAACTGAGTTTGTTTCTGTTTATGGTGTGGAAAAGGGCGCTTTCGCCGTCAAACTCCTGGTCGGAGATGTACAGACTTCTGCCCAATTCGCCGGTTCCGGGGCGTTCGATCTTGATAACTTTTGCGCCCAGGTCCGCCAGGCGCAGGGCCGCGGAAGGGCCGGCCAGAAATTGGCTGAAATCCAACACAACGATCCCTTCCAGGGGGAGTGTCGTCATCATTTTGTCTCCTGAATAGGCATGGTTTTCTGTCAAGTCGCGAAGAACATCTGTTTATTGGTTTACATCATGAGTATTGGCAGAGAGGGGCTTCGGCCCAAAAGCTGTCTTGCCGCCTGCTTTCACACGCGCCGCCAAGGGAGCGCCGCCACCGAGCCTGGGCTCCCTCGGCGGAATCGGGCAGTCCTCGAGAACTAGTCCAGGTGGTAGACTTCTTCCATGGAAGCCCAGAGTTCATCTTCCTTGCGTGTCTCCAGTGGGGTCAGACAGGGAATGCATTCCCCCCACCATTCCTGAGTCTTTGGGTCTGCCGCCATTTTTTTCATGTCTGCGTCGAAATCCTCTCCGGTGTATTCATAATAGGAAAAGAGATACCCGTCCTTGAAGTAAATCGAGTAGTTGCGAATATTGCACTTTTTGATCATGGCGTTGATTTCCGGCCATGGTGCTGCGTGCAGTTCCTTGTAATAGTCGATCTTTTCGGGCTTGGCCTTGATGACACCGCCCATGCGCATGATATTGCTCACGAGAACCTCCGTATTCGTGTGTTACAGGTTGTATATCCTGATCGCATTGCGCGAAAACAACTTGTCTTGAAACAGCTGCGGCCGCTCTGCCGTGATACTCAGCAGGGCCTCGACCCATGGTCTGCCCCCAAGCGAGAGCCGGCAGACCGGGTAGTTGGACGCGAACATGATTCGGTCCTCTCCAAAAGCCTCGAAACAATATTCCAAGGACGGAGCCAAAACGTCGATAGTCCCGTCTCCGGAAACATTGAGGCCGGATATTTTGGTGCAGACATTGCCAAGGTCGCTCATATCAGAGATGTTTCGCCTCCACTGGTCCGCATAGGCCGTCTGTTCTGCGCCGGGACGTTCCATGGCAATGATTTCCGGGTCCACGTTACCCATGTGATCCAGTACCATCCTGGTGCCCGGACATCTGCGGGCCAGCTCCACGAAATCTCCCAGTTCCGGACAGCGGAGGCAGCCTTCGAAAAGCAGGCCCAGATCACCCAGCAGCCGGACGTTGCCGACAAAAACATCTTCCAGACAGGCGCCCTGCGGGCTGGATGCAACATGAAGCACATGCCGGACTCCCCGAACGAAGGGATGCCCTTCATATTTGCGCAACGTCTTTGGGGCATCCGGTGAGGACAGGTCCACTGAAATCACGGCGCCTTCGACAAGGGAATCCTCGTCTGCACACAGCCCGGCGACATATTCGGCCTCCTCCTGCCGCTGCTCCGGCGCCACGTCCACCTCGACATACACGGCCCGTTCAATCTCCCAGCCCGGTCCTTTGGCGGCGTCCCGGCGGAAGTCCTCCTGGGTGAAATTTCTGTCCAGGGGCTTTACCTCCGCCAGCCAGGGCAGGGCAAACCTGGATAGGTCCCAAAGATGCAGATGCGTATCAATAATCTGTCTCATGATCATTGCTCCCTTCGGAAGACGGAGCGGAAAGGCTTGCTTTCCGCTCCACGGAATCTCTACGGCTGATAGTCGACCGGGGTCCCCTTGGAAGCGGACGATTTGTAGCAGCTCTCCACGACACACATGGTCCGCCATGCGTCCTCGACACTGTTCTCGTAGTTGAATGCAGGGTCTTCCATTTTCTTCTGGAGACCGCCCATGGGTCCCACGAAGGCATCCGGGAACCAGGTCCCTTCAATGGACAAGGTCCGCCACCCTTTGCCGTCATCAAGCGCATACTTGAACTGGTCTTCGGCTCCCTTGGGGTAATTGAGAATGACTCCGATTTGAATCTTGATGGCTCCCTTGGTCCCTTCAAGCTTGAAAAAGCATTCCTGCTCGTCCGGAGCATAGTCGTGCCCGTGGTTGGTGGCGACATTGGCCCGAACCATGTCCCCATAGTCCATGATGATGGCGGATCGGGTCTGGGCGAGTTCCGTCATTTTGGGGTGGCCCATGGTTTTGCAGTACACGCTGGACGGGTCGCCCAGAAAGTGGCGTACGGCATCGATATAATGAATGCTATGGTAATTGACTTCCATGCGTTCCTTTTCGAACAGGAAGCTCCAGAGGTTCCAGGGAGTCTGGCAGACAACGCGCATTTCCACATCATGCACCTCGCCGAGCAGTCCCTTGTCCATCATCTGCTTGGCGGCCCGCATGAACGGAGCCTGCCGAAGTTGGAAATTGACCCCGGCCGTGAGGTTGCGCTCACGGCAGATATTCAGAATTTTCCGTGCCTCTTCAAGGCTTTCGCCCATAGGCTTTTGAATCAACACCCCCGAGCCCTCGGGCAGCTGCGGCAGAATATTGATGATTTCCGAAGCCGGAACAGCGACATCGAAAACGGCCTTTTCCGCTTTGCCGAGTTCCACCAATTCTTCCGGCGTCTTGCAGACGTTGGGTATGCCCCAGGCCTTTGCCGCCTGCTCGGCTTTTTCCTGATTCGGGTCATATATTCCCACATGAGGAAAACCGGCTTTTCCATACGCTGGCAGATGCGCGTCGGTGATGATGCCGCCGGAACCGAACCCGACAATGGGGCGCGGTGTTTTCGGCAGGGGGGGAGTCATGTCGATGCCAAGTTCCGAAGGTTGAATGCTCATGGTGCGTGCTCCTTTTCCCGCTAGGACAGGCTGTTTGCGTAACCGACTGTGATGACGGATAGAATAAGAATGATGTTGCCGACATTCATGACCCTGCACGGCTTGGGGAATCCTTTCCATTCACCGGTCTTCAGGCCCCAGAAGTTGCTGATGACCAGAGCGAGGGAAAGGAAGACAATCCAGCCGACGACAGGTCCGAGACTGCCCAGCAAGGCTGTTGACTTGGCGTAGAAGCCAAGGGCGCCGAACCAGATGGCGCCGGTCAGGATGGCCTTGAAGTAGGCGAATCCGGCACCATGTTTGACATAGTCGCCATGGGTCTTGTTTTTCAGCAGCACGTACAGGGCGTAGCCGATGTTGGCGAGGAAGCCTCCCGAGGCAAAAACTATGACATAGGCGATCAGGCTGGCCCTGACGGGGTCGATTCCGTCGGCAACGGCCAGGGCACTCGCCTTGCCGGCATAAGTGTATCCTATGTTCATGGCCGCCGTTCCGAACCCGGAGAGCAGGGCGAGCACCAGGCCGAACATGAATTTTTCATTGAGACTCACCGTCTCGTCACTTTTATTCTGCTTGTCTTTAAGCAGGCCTGCCTTGGTGATCACGGCCACTCCCACCAACATGACGCCCATCCCGGCAAGCAATGGGGTCATAACGGTGGACGAAGGGATGTTTCCAAGAATGAAGAGCGGGATCAGAGATCCCAGAGAACATCCCACACCGGTGTTGATCCCCACGGTCAGGGACAGTCCGATGTAGTCGATTGCCTTGCCGTACCAAATGGCGCTGATGCCCCACAAGAAACCGCAAGCTCCGGCAAGCCAGAGGATGCTGGTGGGAGTCGCCCATATGTATTTGGTGAATCCGGGCACTTCAACGGACGTCCACAAAATGGGAAAGCATAGAATGCCTATAACGGAGAACACCACCCAAAAGGCTTCCCAAGAGAAGGGCCGGTAGTTTTTCATTCCCAAACCGAAGCTTCCTTGGAAAGTGGAAGCAGCTGCAAGAACCAGAAAACCAGCGATCATATGTCATCTCCTCTTTTCCGGACGCTTCCCAAAATGTTTTGGCAGGTACATCGATGCGTTTCCCAATCCCCCTCCTCACATGGGGACAGGGAAGTACCGTAACTTGCGGCAGCCACTCCGCCGCGTTGTCAATTGTTCTGTTCAGCGTCACTCATGGCCTGCCCATGGCCCAGCCTCCCTCATGAGGCTTTCCGTCCATGCGGCCAGGCATATTCATTGCTTGAAAATTTTTTGGGGAGTTCCCAGAGCAAGTGAAATCTCCTGCGCCGTCTCCATCACTCTCCGCCGAAGAGACGGCAGAGCATCCTCGCTGATTTTATGGGTTGTCCCTGAAACGCTCAGTACATAGCGTACATCGCCGTTCGGCGTGAAAACCGGTGCGGCCAGGCAACGAATCCCCAGAATGTCCTCTTCGTCATCCATGGCCCATCTTCTGCGTTTTACGTCGGCGATGTGGTTGATGAACTCATCCCTGTCCACAATGGATTTGGGCGTGGCCTGGATGAATTCAAGGGAGTTGATCAGCCCTTGCAGATTTTCTTTGGATTGCCATGCGAGCAGAACTTTGCCCATGGCAGAGCGGTTCAAGGAGATGCGTTTGCCTTCCCACGAGTTGATGAGAATACTATCTTTCGGATCAACTTTGAGGAGATAGACGGCTTCATGGCCGTCCAGCGCTCCCAGGTGGCACGTCAGGTTTTCCGTCCGGACCAATTCCTGAAGGAACGGAAGCGCCTGGTCCCGGATGGATACCCGGGAGGCGGCAAGAACGCCCAATTCGTAAAGGCGAAATCCCAGGCCGTACTTTTGGCTGTTGGGCAGACGCCTGACAAATCCCATCTCCTCAAGGGTACGCAACAGGCCGTAGATAGTGCTTTTGGGTAATCCCAGTTCCTGAATTATTCCCGGCATATCGGCCTCGTGATCACTCAGCAGATCCAAAATCAGCTTGGTGCGAATCAAAGCGGGAACCTGGTATTTGTTCTCGGCCATCTGTTTCTCCCTGTTTCATCCAGTTAGTCGAGCGTAACCCCAAAGGGCTGGAGTGCGATCTGCATCAGCGGCTTGAGTTCCGTGCGCAGCGCATCCACTGCGGCCTGATCTCCGTTGGACAGCGGCAACAGGGCCGGCCCCATGTTGAAGCCGCGCAATTCCAGAGCCAGCTTGAATCCCACCGGGAAAGCTACTGAAAACATGCTGCGAACCAACACAAGGATGGAGCGCTGCAGATCCCTGGCCCTGTCCATGTCTCCATGTTTCCAAGCCTCATACGCTCCAACCATGATCTCGGGGAAAATGCCGGACGACGCCGTAAAGCATCCTGCAGCTCCCATGAACAGGCTGGGAACCAGATTCTCTTCGCGTCCTGTCAGCATGGCGGCCTTGCCTCCGGCTCGTTTTATGACATCCGTGAAGTGCAGGAAATCAACCATGCTTCCACTGGAATCCTTCATGCCGATCACATAGGGCTTGCGGCTCAGCCGGGCCACGGTGTCGTACGACAGAGGCTGGGTGAACAAGGGGATGTTGTATAAGATGATGGGGAGGCCGCCGTCTTCGCCGATAGTCTCAAAAAACGTTTCAACCATGCTCGGGCCGGGCTTGAAATAGTACGGAGGCGTCACCACTACGGCAGGACATCCAATGGACTTGGCATGTCGTGCAAGGCGTGCGCTTTCATAAGGGGTTGATGCAGCTACTCCAGGAGTAACAGGGATACGGCCATCTACTTGGTCAACAACAATGTCCATGCAACGACACTTTTCAGAGAAGTCCATATGCAGTGCTTCACCAACTGAGCTGACAGGGAATATGCCATTGAGTCCTTTTGTTACATTGAATTCTACAAGAGAACGCAATTCCTCCTCATTGACTTTGTGGTCATGATTGAATGGCGTCAAAAGTGCTGAATATATTCCGTTAGGAGTGAACATGTAAAAGGATCTCCTTTTTTTTATAATAGTTTCAAAATATATAATTCGATATTTGGAATGTGGTATTGATGGATTTTTATTTGTAGAAAGTAATGACAGCTTAAATACTATCCAGCATAGGTATAATATAAGTGCGAATTCAAGTTTTCGTATCCTGAAGTTGCGACAACGGTACGCCTAGATAAATCTAAGTCAATATGTTGTACTAAAGTTTATTATACTGAACTCAGGGCGGAACGAATTCGAATTCGTATTTATGGCAGCGCCGAGAATGCAGGGGTGACGCTCTGTTCTTGTTTTGCCCGGCAGGCTGTATGTTTTTTGTAAAGCAAGCTTCCCACAGCGAGGAGGCGTGTTTTTGGGAATTGTGTCTCAAAGCGCGGTGCGAAGGGGCGGAAGGGCGTGTCGGTCGGCTGCATAAACCGTAATGCCCGCAAAGGTATTGTTGATCTCTGGAAAGAGTTGATACCAAGCCCTTCATCATCCACGGAAACGGCCCGCCGAAGCGGGCCGTTTCCGTGGATGATGAAGGGAGATTCGGAATGCCCCCTGATTCTCGTCACCGGTAAGCTATGGAACCGGCCCAAGGTTGGATCAGGGTTTCAAAGGCGTCAAAAGTCAGTGCCGTGGGTTTGAGGAGTCGTTGAATTCCGATTTTGCCATACGGAGCAAATCACTTGTATTGCATTTCAGGGCTACGGCTGTTTTTGAGGCGGATCAAGGAGACATTTGATGAAGCGGCTTTGTAATCTTGTCTCACTTGCCCGCCATGCATGCGCTCAGCCGTCCAGCTTGGCCAAGCGGCTCTGGCGTTCGCTTTCCACCATGCCGTCGATGGATTGAATGGCCCTGTCCGCGCGCTTTGCATAGCGCTTGAACTGTCCGGTCCGGACAAACCACTGTCTGGCCTCCTTCCATTTTTGTTGTTCCCAGAGACTCATTCCCAGAAGGTAATGGGCCAGTCCGGTTTTTTCCTTGAGATGCACTGCCTGCTTCAGCGCTGTATCCGCTTCGGAATAACGCCTTTTGACATAGAGGATTTTTCCTTTCGTCAACCAGCGTTTGGCGGTGCTTTCCTGTTGGATGCCCAGAGTAAGCATTTTCAGCGCCTGGTCGGTGCGCCCGGCCATGAGGTAGGCCAGGGAAAGCTGATCGCAGACGGTGGGCGGGGGCGTGCCCTTGAAGTCGTCTCTCAGTGCGTGTGCCGCCAGCAGCGGGGCGTTCACATACTGGTAGAGTTGGGCGAGCGACCGGCGTTCTTCCTGTGTGGGGGACTGGATGCGATATGCTATTTCCAGGGCGGCAGCGGCGCGTTTGTAGTGCTTGCGCTCGATACGCACGTTGGCAAGAAGCTTCCAATAGTCTTGTTCGGTCGGAGAGATTCTCAGAAAACGGATCAGGGTAGCCTCGGCTCGAGGCCAGTCCTTGAGTTGAATCAGGCAATGCACAGCCAGACGTCCCCAGTCTTTTTTGGGCCGTTCAAGACGCAGCAAAGGGCTGACGGCTTCGTAAGATTGTTTGTAGCGTTCTGCCTGATAAAAGCACACGGCGCCCTGGTACCGCACTCCCGGTGCGGGCTTTGGGGCCAGATCGCTGCTTTTCAGAAATAATTCGCCGGCCTCAAGAAATCTTTCCTGCTCATAGCGCACCACTGCCAGATTGTGGACGATTTCCCTGCACTGCGGATAGTCCTTGTATCCTCGCTCGAAAACGCGGGCAGCATTGTCCAGTTCCTTCAACTCCAGGAGCAGGCTGCCGTATAGCACCACGCCGTAAGGGTGTGGGCGCGATGAAGTTTCCATGTATCGGTTGAGAATCCTGCGGGCGCATTCGGGTTTGCCTTTCTTCAAACAAACGTGGGCCTTGGTGAGCCGCTGACGGGTTTGTGCCGTCATGGGGCGCTCCATATCAGTGGCTGTGGCCGGGGAGGATGCAGCCGTGAGGATAATGAGCGTCAGAGCGAGGGCCGTTACAAAGCAACGCATGACTTAGTCCAGGTTGAAGTTGAGGGGGACGATGGCGTACCATTTGACCCGTTTCCCGTTCTTGGTGCCGGGCTTGAAACGCCAGCGCATCAGGGTCTTGCGGACCGTCGGGGCGAACAGGTCGGCATGAGGGCCTCTGAGCACCTCCACTCTGGTGACGTTTCCCTGTTCATTGACGTGCAGCTTTGCCTGGATGGTGGTTTCAATGCGGCGTCGCCGCCCTTCTCGCGGATAACGGGGAGCCGGACTGAATATCGGAACAATGCTGTTGTCCAATTCTCCCACGCTCAGGGAACCGCCTGACAGCGCGGCAGGCGCCGGGGCCGCCGGAGACGAAAGCGACGCCGGCGCAGGCAGGGCCATACCCGTTGCCGCTTTTGGATTGATGGTGAATTCCACCTCGGGCAGGTCCAGTTGTGCGGTTGGCTGCTGGGGAGTGAAGTTCATGTCCTGGGTGGGCGGTGCGAATTCCTGTATTCGTTCGGGCTCTGTCCGGTCTTGTGTTTCCCGGCTGTCGTTCTCCGAATCCCTGCTGGGAGCCGGAGTGCTGGAAAGGCTCACCGCCCCATACTCGGACGGAGGCCGTGGGTCTGCCTGGAGACCGGACATGAACAGCGGCAGCAGGAAGAGACCCACGGTGGTCGCCAGCGCGGCAAAACCGGAAGCGGTGTGTCTTCTCAGGGCTTTGGGACTCATTGTGGTTTCCTTGCCGCCACGCTTACGTTTTTGACCTCGGCTTCGCGGCAGGCGTCCAGCACCTTGATGAGGATGCCGCTCTCGGCCTTGGTGTCTGCCGCCACAACGACCACTCCTTCGGGGGTTTCGGCCACGAAACGCTCCATCCAGGGACGCACGGACCGGACGTCGATGCTTTTGCCGTCCAGCCAGATGATGCCCGTCGGATCGATTCCCACCACCACGCTTACGTTTTCCTTGCGCTCCGCGGAGTTGGCCACAGGGCGCTCCACGTCCACCCCCGACTCCTTCACGAAGCTGGTGGTGACGATGAAGAAGATGAGCAGGATGAAAACCATGTCGATGAGCGGGGTCATGTTGATGCCAGTCCCCGAGTCGCGTTTTTTGCGATATGGAGAATATGCGCTCATGCGTGTGCCTCCTTGCGTGCGGCGATGCGTTCGACGCCGCCCAGGAACAGTTCCATGCGGGCCTTGAGCTTCGTGGCCCTGCGATAGAGCAGGCCGCCCGCAACCATACCCGGCACGGCCACGATGAGACCGCTTTGGGTGGTTATCAGGGCTTGGGAAATCCCCGCTGCCAGTCCCTTGGCGTTGCCGGTCCCGAACTGGGCGATGACGCCGAATGTGTCCACCATGCCGGTGACAGTACCCAGCAGCCCCAGGAGCGGGGCCGTGGCCGCGAGCACGAGGATGGTGGGGATACCCTTTTCGGCTGCTCCGGCGTACCTTTCCACCAGCACCCGGGACAGTTCCACGTCGAGTTCCTCCCGGCCCGAGCGTGATGCCAGGTAGTCGCCGGCGATGCTGCTCTGCCAGTCGTCCCGGCTGTCGCGCAGGACATCCTCCGGAGTCCGTTTCCTGGTGATCAGCTCCCACAGTTCACGGGCCTTGAGAAACACCAGCCACCATAGGGCCAGGGCCAGCAGCCCGATGGGCAGCATGACCGCTCCGCCTTCGCGCAGATGGTTCAGCAGCGCTTCGAACATGGCTATTCTTCCTTTTCCGCGGCCACGATCCGCGCTACCAGGGTGGTGCCCTTTTCCTCCATGTCCGCCACCATGCGGTCCACCTTGCGTTCCAGAAAATGGTGCATGAGGGTGAGGGGCACGGCCACGGCCAGGCCCAGCTGTGTGGTTATCAGGGCTTCGGAGATGCCGCCGGACATCATGCGCGCGTCGCCGGTGCCGAAAATGGTGATGACCTGGAAAGTGCCGATCATCCCGGTCACGGTTCCCAGCAGGCCCAGCAGTGGGGCCACTGCCGCGAGAATGTTGATGGTGGGCAGGAAACGTTCCAGCTTGGGAAGCTCCTGGAGGATGGATTCCTGGAGTCCCTTTTCCATACTGACCAGGGTTCCCCCCGAGTGCAACACCACGTGTTTGAGCACCCGGCAGGTGGGGGTGTTGCCCTTGTCTCCCAGGCAGGACGCGCAACGTTTCAGGTCGCCTTTCAGAGCCCATTCCAGGGCGGTGCCCATCTTGCAGTCCGGGCAGGTGCGGATGCGGCTCAGGTTGATGAAGCGTTCCCCGGCCAGCACGAATCCGATCAGCCCTACCAGAAGGATGGGCCAGACCAGCATTCCACCGTTGAGGATCGAGGCCGTCAGGCTGGATTCGTCGTCAAAACGCTTGAAGACTTCGCCGCCTGAGAAATCAAAGGGGGCGGCCATGGTCGCGCCTGCGGCGAAGGCCTTGGCCGCATCCACGGCTCCGTCAAAGTCGCCGGAAACCATTTCCAGGCGTCCCCCGGCGCTGGGCCGCAGAAAGGAGGTGTTGCCGCTGTCGTCCGTGAAGAGTGCATCCAGAGTTCCCAATCTGGTGACGGTTCCCTGCTTGTCGGTTCCGTCCGGGGCCACGCACAGGTTCTTTTCCGTACGCACCTCGCCCGATGCGGCCAGTTCGCGGAACCAAATATCCGTGAGGGACCGGATGGATTCCAAACCGGGGAACCTGTCCGTATCCAGCAATCGGTTCAGTTCCTCCAGGCGGTCGGGGCGTTCGGCCGTGACCGGGCTGTTCAGGGCGCGTTTGCGCAGCTGCTTGGCCGAGGTCCGTACCGTGCCTTCGATGAGCTGCATGGAATCCTTGCGGCTGGCCAGTTCCGAATCCAGGGAGCGTTTCTCCTCCATCAGGCTTTCAAAGCGTTCAAGAAGAGACTGATAGTTGGCGTTGCGGCGTTGTTTTTCCGCCCGAAGCGCCTGAAGCTCCTGCTCCATGTCCTGTCTTTCTTTGGCAATGGCGTTCAGTGTGACGGCGGCTTCAGTCTTGGTTTCGTCCCTCAACTGTTTCACCTTACCTACGGTCTGCCGCCATTGTTGTGTCTGGGCGGCGGGTTGCTCCGTTTCAGCGGCTGCAGCGGGAGCCGCCAGAGCCAATGCCAGCAGGGCGATGATGGTCCATAGGGCGCGCATCAGCGGACCTCCTTCACGGGCAGGAAAATGAAATTGGTGAACCGTTTGCGTTCGATCATGGCCTGGAGTTCCGTAAGGGGGCGCACGAAATCGGAATCCATGGTCACGAACCCGCCCGTTTCACGATCATAGCGCCCTGCATGGGCGTGATTCGGAGTCAGGCAGTAGAGCCCCAGACGGCCGGCCCGGAAGACCGTGGCCAGGGTGGGGTTGCCGTCCAGCTGAACGGTTTGCTCGCTTACTTCCGTACTGCGTCCGTAGGCGGTTTCCACTTCCAGGGCTTCCAGAATGCGGCGCAGCTTCTCGCCATTTGAAAGCTCATGGTCGTCCAGTGTTCGCTGCAGGAAATCCAGTCGGCGCGTGCGTTCCTGTTTCAGGAAGGGAAGATCCGCCTGCACCGCGACGGTGAGACGGTCCACCAGGGAGTAGAGGAACGGTTCAAGCTCCTGTTCCATGCGTTCCATCTCGACCTTGATGCGTTGCAGTTCGGCGATTTTTTCTTCCATGGAACTGACGTATCGGGAGTACTTCTTCTCCTGGAAGGAAACCCACAGGTTTTCGCTTTTGAGTTGGCGGATTTCTTCCAGCATGGTTGAGCGCCGGGCATTCCATTTGGTCTGCTGTTTTTGGGCGTTCGCCTCGGCGGCAATGGCGTCGCCCACCATATGCTCGGCCGCTTCCCGCGAGGCGGCCGGGACCGGTGCGGTCGTTGCCAGCAGCATGCAGGCCGCCAGCAGCGGCGCTGAGACCTTTCCGAAAATGCGCAGTCGTTTCTGGTTCATGAGGCATATTCCTTTGTGATTATTGACGCGGAGGGGCCGGACAGGTCTGCTGCGTCAAGCAGTGTTTGGGTGTAGTTTTCACGAGGGGTATCGAAAACCGTCTGCGTGGGGCCCGCTTCCACGATGCGGCCGGCGTGCATGACCAGCACTTTGTGGCAGAAGGCCCGTGTGAGGTGCAGGTCATGGGTGATGAACAGATAGGACAGACCGTATTTTTCCTGTAGTCCGCGCAGCAGATCAATGATGCGGAACTGAACGCTGCGGTCCAGGGACGAGGTGGGCTCGTCCAACACCATGAATTGCGGCCGCAGCACCAGGGCGCGGGCAATGGCGATGCGCTGGCGTTGCCCGCCCGAGAATTCGTGCGGATAGCGATCGCGCATGTCAGGAGACAACCCCACCTCGGTCAGGGCGGCGTCCACCTTGCGGTCGCGTTGTCGTCTGTCGAGGGTGTGGTGCGCGGCAAGGCCCTCGGACACGATCTGTGCAATGCTCATGCGGGGGCTGAGGGAACCGTATGGATCCTGGAAGACCATCTGCATTCGTTTGCGCAGGGAACGCAAGGCTTCGCCTTTGATTTCGTCGATGCGTCGGCCGTCGAAGGTGACGGAGCCGGTGCTTTGCAGCATGCGCAGCACGGCCAGCCCCAGGGTAGTCTTGCCCGATCCGGATTCGCCCACAATGCCGAGGCATTCTCCCCGACGCAGACCGAGAGACACGTCGTCCACGGCTTTCACGTAATCCTTGGTGCGGCGCAGCAAGCCTTTTTTGATCGGGAACCAGACTTTGAGATTCCTCACAGTCAGCAGGGGCTTGCTTCTTTCGGACAACCGGGAGGGAACCAGCCCCCGGCTGGCCTGAAGCAGCAGTCGGGCTCCCTTGCTGGCCGGAGAGGCGAAGACTTTTTCGGTGGGGCCTTGTTCCACGATTTTTCCGTCGTGCATGACGCATACTCCGGGGGCATAGCGGCGTACCAGGCCGAGATCGTGACTGATGAGCAGCGTGGCCATATTCAGCTTTTGCGAAAGCCCGGCAATGAGGTCCAGGATTTGGCGCTGCACCGTGACGTCCAGGGCCGTTGTCGGTTCATCGGCGATGAGCAGTTTCGGTTCTCCGGCCAGGGCCGAGGCGATCATGATGCGTTGGCATTGGCCGCCTGACAATTCGTGCGGATAGGATGTGAGTCGTTTTTCCGGGTTGTCGATGCCCACCAATTCCAGCAGTTCCAGAATGCGTTGCCGCGCTTTGTCCCCCGTCAGTCCTTTGTGCAGCAGCAGGGTTTCGCCGATCTGTTTTTCCACCGTGTGAAGCGGGTTGAGGCTGGGGCGCGGCTCCTGAAAAATCATGGCCGCACGGCTGCCGCGCAGGGTGCAGAGTTCTGCGGCTTCGGCGGTCAGCACATTGATGTCGTCGAGAGTGACGCTCCCGGCCGTGACGTTCGCCTCCGGGGGGAGCAGGGCCATTGCCGCCCGAGCGGTCAGGGACTTGCCGGAGCCGGATTCGCCCACCAGGGCCAGGGTTTCGCCGGGCCGAATGCTGAGGGAGACGTCCCGCATCACCGGTCTGGAGCCGAAGGCTATGCTCAGATTTTTTATGCTCAGCAATGGCGCGGTCATGATGCGTTCCTGTTGGGGTCGAGGGCGTCGCGGGCGGCTTCGCCGATGAATACGAGGACGGTCAGAGTGACGGAAAGCACTGCGAAAGCGGAAAGTCCTATCCACGGGGCGTGCAGGTTGGCCTTGCCCTGGGCGAGCAGTTCTCCCAGAGACGGGGACCCCGGAGGCATGCCGAAACCGAGAAAGTCCAGGGAAGTCAAGGTGGTGATGGCTCCGTTGAGCACAAAGGGCAGGAACGTCAGGGCCGCCACCATGGCGTTGGGCAGGATGTGCCGGAACATGATGTTGCGGTCATGTACGCCCATGGCCTGTGCCGCTCGTACGTAGTCCAGGTTTCGTCCGCGAAGGAATTCCGCCCGCACCACGTTCACCAGAGCCATCCAGCTGAAGAGCAGCATGATGCCCAGGAGCCACCAGAAGCCGGGCTTGAACATGTCCGAGAGAATGATGAGCAGATAGAGCACGGGCAGGCCGGACCAGATCTCCATGAAGCGCTGGCTGAAGATGTCGATGCGGCCTCCGTAATAGCCCTGCACGGCCCCCGCGGCCACACCGGCTATCGTGCTGAGAAGCGTGAGCAGCAGGCCGAAGCACACGGAGATGCGGAAGCCGTACAGGAGCCTGGCCACCAGGTCGCGGCCCTGGTCGTCAGTTCCCAGAGGGTGAGTCAGGGACGGTGGCGCCGGGGCCGGGACCGGCAGATCGAAATCGATGGTGTTGTCCGCAAAGCGGACAAGAGGCCAGATCATCCAGCCGTCCGCATTGATTTTTCCGGCAATGAACGGGTCGCGGTAGTCGGTCGGGGCATCGAAGTCTCCACCGAATGCGGTCTCCGGGTAATCCGCGAGGATCGGGGTGTACCAGCCACCCCGGTAGTGCACCAGCAGAGGCCTGTCATTGGCGATGAATTCCGCGCCCAGCGAGAGGGTGAAGATTACGGCGAAGAGCATGAGTGACCACCATCCTCTGCGGCTTGCCCGGAAAGTTTGCAGCCGTCTTTTGGTCAGCGGCGAAAGCTTAGCCATGACGGGCCTCCCTGCTCTCGAAGTCGATGCGCGGATCCACGAAGGTATATGTCAGGTCGCTGATGATTTTGGTGATCAGGCCCATGAGCGTGAAGATGTACAAAGTGGCGAACATGACCGGGTAGTCCCGCTGCATGGCCGCCTCGAACCCGAGGAGCCCCATGCCGTTGAGGGAGAAGATTACTTCCACCAGGAGCGAGCCCGTGAAGAACATGCTGATGAAGGCGGCGGGGAACCCGGAGATGACGATGAGCATGGCGTTGCGGAAGATGTGCCCGTAGAGGATTTTCTTTTCCGTAAGGCCTTTTGCCCGCGCCGCCGCCACATAGAGCTTGCCGATCTCGTCCAGAAATGAGTTCTTGGTCAACATGGTCAGGGTGGCGAACCCGCCGATGACCATGGCCGTGATGGGCAGGCAGAGGTGCCTGAAATAGTCGGCAATCTTGTTCGTCATGGAAAGCGCTTCGAAGCCGGGAGATACCAGGCCGCGAAGAGGAAACCATTTGAAGTAGCTGCCGCCGGCGAAAAACACGATGAGCAGGATGGCGAACAGGAAAACCGGGACTGCGTTGGCCACTACCACGGCGACCCCCGTGGCCGCATCGAAACGGGTTCCGTGCTTGACGGCCTTGCGGATACCCAGCGGAATGGACACCAGATAGATAACGAGGGTGCTCCAGATGCCCAGGGACATGGAAACGGGCAGGCTGTCCCTGATGAGTCCCACTACGGAACGGCCTTTGAAAAAGCTGTTGCCGAAGTTGAAGGTGACGTAGTCGTGGAGCATGCTGGTGAAACGTTCCAGAATGGGGCGGTCGAATCCGTAGAGCTTCTGGATTTCCAGCAGCAGTTCGGGAGAGACTCCCCGACTGTTGGGCAGGGCGTTTTCTCCTGCCTCGGGGGGGGAGCCGACTTCCGATCCCTGTCCGGAGAGGCGTTCCATGGCCATGTCGCCCTCGCCGGACAGCCGGGCGATGAATTGGTCCACCGGTCCGCCCGGAGCAGTCTGGATGATGAAGAAATTGAGGGCCATGATCCCCAGCAGGGTGGGAATCAGAAGGCCGAAGCGCCGCAGCAGGTAAGCCGTCATTGTTCCTTGCCTCCGCTGCGGAACCCGCTGTTCATGATGCGCTGTTCCTTGTCCGTGTCCACCCACCAGGAGAACAGGTCCACGCCGTTCTTCGGCTTTGTTTCCGGCATGCCGAACTTATCCCAGTAGGCCAGACGGTCCACGGGGGTATACCAGCCCGGGATCACGTAGTCGCTCCAGAGCAGGATGCGGTCCAGGGCATGGGTGTTGGTCATCAGTTCCTCATGGTCGGCCGAGGCGATGATTCTGTTCACCAGGGCGTCTACTGCCGGGGAAGAGACTCCGGCCCAGTTCTGTGAGCCCTGGGTACGAGCTGCTCTGGATGTCCAGTAATTGCGCTGTTCGTTGCCGGGATGATCCGACTGGCGCACCGTGGCGTAAATCATGTCGTAATCGCGGCTGCGGATGCGCCGGATGTAGCGGGAGGTGTCGGCCATGGCGATGTCCATGCGGATGCCCAGTCGCTTGAGGTTCTGCCTGTAGGGCAGAGCCACCCGTTCCAGGCTGCCGGAGCGCAGTAACAGTTCAAAGGTGAAGGGCTGTCCGTCCCGGTTGCGCAGCACGCCGTCCTTGAGGGACCACCCCGCTTGGTTGAGCAGGCGCAGAGCCGTGTGCATTCGTTTGCGTATATGGCCGGAACCGTTTCCTTTCGGCGGGATGAAGGTCGTGGTGAACACCTCGGGAGGCACCTCGTTTTTCCATGGTTCCAGGGCGTCCAGTTCCTTTGGTCCCGGGAGGCCCGTGGCGGCAAGTTTCGAGTTGGAGAAATAGCTGTCGCACCGTTTGTATTGTCCAAAGAAAAGGGCCGAATTGGTCCATTCGAAATCAAAGACCAGAGCCAGGGCCCGGCGTACCCGCGGGTCCGCGAACAGGGACCGCCGGGTGTTGAAGAAGAAGCCGGACATGCCGGAATTTCGGAAGTGGCGAAGCTCCAGGCGCTTGATGAGTCCCTGGTCGAAGGCCGGGCCTTTGTAGTCGTTGACCCAGTTCTTTGCCGTGTTTTCCACCATGTAATCGAATTCTCCGGAGCGGAATGCTTCGCCCGCCACAGTGCGGTCGCGGTAGTAGTCGTAGTGGATGACATCGAAGTTGTACCGCCCCCTGTTTATGGGCAGAGATTGCCCCCACCAGTTTTTCACCCGTTCGTACTCCACGCTGTAGCCTGCCCGGAATTTCTTGATTCCGTATGGTCCGCACCCCAGAGGGGGCTCCAGGCCGGGCTTGGAAAAGTCGCGGTCCTTCCACCAGTGTTTCGGCAGCACGGGGAGCTGACTGACGATGACGGGAAGCTCTCGGTTGTTTTGTTCCGAGAAAAGGAATTTCACTGAGCGCGGTCCTGTTTTTTCGATTTGCTCCACGCTTTTGTAGTACTGCTTATACCTTGGACTCCCCGCGGCCATGAGGGTGCGAAAAGTGAAAACAACATCATCGGCCGTAACAGGGTGGCCATCGTTGAACCGTGCCCGGGGATCGAGATGGAAGATCACCCACCCGTTGTCCGGAGCCACCTCGAAACTTTCGGCCACATAGGGATGTTGGACAAACGGATTGTCACGCGACGAGGCGGTAAGCGTGGCCGTCAGCAGAAGAGTTGAACCTGCGGCCGGTATGCCCCTGGGAATGTACGCGTTGAAGGAATCGAAGCTGCCTGTCGCCGAAAGGTACAGGGTGCCTCCTTTGGGGGCTTCGGGGTCGGTGTAGGGGAGGTGATCCGAAAGTCGGGAGTGCCGCCCTGTCCTGTCCAGTGACAGGAAGTGCGTTTCCCTGGCGAATGCTGTTCCCCACATGCTGAACAGCAAAAGGAAAGCGATGAGCGTTCGTGAATAATTCATTGTCATTTCATGTGCATTTGTTGGTTTGTTTCCAGCGTCGGGCTGGACGAGTGAAGAGGTTTTATCGATATTGAAAATCATAGTCAAGAGGTGGCTTCACAATGAAATCCTTTGACAGCAATGCTAAATTCTACGTAATGATTATGAAAATGAAAATCGTTATTGACAAATTGAGCGTCTCCTTGATAGGCACCTCCTTCATGTATCGCATCTTTCCGCCTGCCCATGGACTGGTTTACACGCAAGTTGCGGCGGATTAGGGTGATCGCCAATACAAAGGGTTTGACAATGAAAGCTGTTTTTTTCTGGCGCACGGTGTCGCCGAGCGCCTTTCGTACGTTTCTTCTCTTCTCCATATGTCTGGCCTTTGCCGTGCTTTCCCACGGCCCTGCCCACGCACGGTCGGCGGTAAAGCCGGAAGCGTGGTGGTTGGATGGCTCCTGGCCGCACGAACACACATCATTGAAAGCGCATCCCAATGCGGTTTTTGGTCGTCTGGAAAATGGGTTCCGCTATGTGCTGCTGCACCACGAATCCCCCAGGAACCGGGCCGCCCTGTTTTTGGATATGCAGGTCGGTTCGCTCATGGAGACCGATGAGCAGGCCGGTATCGCCCACTTCATGGAGCACATGGTTTTCAACGGGTCCCGCAATTTCCCTCCCGGTGAACTCATCAAGTATTTCCAATCCATCGGCATGAGTTTCGGCGGAGACGCCAATGCCCATACCGCCATGCAGGAAACAGTCTTTCAGCTTCAGGTGCCCACAAAGGACAGGACGGTCCTGAACCGCGGCCTGGTGGTGCTCGGCGATTTTCTGGATGGTGCGCTCCTTTCCGAAGAGGAGGTCGACAGCGAGCGGGGCGTCATTCTGGAAGAAAAGACCGCGCGTGATTCCGAAACCTTCCGGGCATTTCAGCGCCGTTTGCGTTTCCTGCTTCCTGGCACACGTTTCGTGAACCCCACCATCGGTGCCGGGAAAGTGATCAAGGGAGCAGACGCCAAGCTCTTGAGAAGTTTTTACGACTCCTGGTACAGGCCGGAACTGGCCGTGCTTGTTGCGGTGGGCGATTTCGACGTCCAAGCGATGGAGACAATGGTTCGGAATGTCTTTTCCGGGGCGGAAGCCCGGGCGAAGCGCCCCGCCGTGCCGGCCTGGGGAGATGTGAACCTCAAAGGCGTTCATGCTTACTATGACCGTCGACCCGGCACATCGGGCATGCTTCTGGTGGAGGCGTTGCGTCCGCGCAGGCACCAGAGGGATTCCCTTTCCGTACAACGCACCATGCTTGTGGAACAGTTGGCCGCGCACATGATGCAGGCCCGGCTCCTGTCTTTGGCGAACAGGGACGACGCCCCCCTGCTCAAGGGCTTCTCCCAGTGCAGCGACGCCTTCGGGCTCATTCCTGACGCTCGAATGATGGCCATCCCCCGCAAGGACCGCTGGAAGGAATCCCTGACGTTGCTGGAGAATGAACTCCGCCGTGCCGTGACGTTCGGTTTCACCGAGGCTGAATTCGAACGGGCGAAAAAGTATTTCAAAAATTACTTCAGACAGGGCGTCAAACGTGAGTCGTCTCGCGACAATTCGGACATCGCCAATGAGATCGTGCTCTGCCTGAATCAGGATAGGGTCTACCAGTCTCCGGAGCAGACTTTGAAGATGTTTGCTCCCATGTTGGACGAGATCACCGTGGACGAGGCCGGCGAGGCGTTCCGCACCGCCTGGAAATCCGGTAACCGCGTCATCAGCCTTACCGGCGTGGACATGAAAAAAGGCGTGTCGCCGGAAAAAGCACTGCTGTCCGTCTGGAACAATGCGGCGGAAGTGAAGGTGATTGCCTGGAAGGACCAGGCCCAAGTGAAGTTTCCCTATCTGGCGATACCGGCGGGGCAGGGAAAGGTGCTGGAACGGTTCCGGGAAAAGTCGCTGCCTGCTCCCTATACCTATCGCCGTACGGATTTCGCCAACGGCGTATCCCTGTTCATGAAGTCCACGGATGTGGAAAAGGGCCGGGTGCAGATCAGTCTGACGTTCGGGCCGGGATCCGCCTCCCTGAACGACAGGGACCAGGCGCTGGCCCGTTTTTCCATCAACGTGTTGAATCAGGGCGGCATCGGAAAGCTCACCGCCTTGCAGCAATCCCAGGTTCTGGCTGGCCGGGAAGTGAACATTTCCTGGCAGGTCGTGCCTTCCGGCATCAAGCTTATGGTCACCTGTCTGTACGGCGATCTGGATGTGGCCATGCATATGTTGCGCACTGCATTGCTCGATCCGGTGGTGCGTGAAAACGAATATCGTTCCGCACTGGCCATGCTCAAGAATGCGGATGCGCGTCAGGCAGGGACCTGCGCGGGCGTGTTCGCTTCCGAGGGGAGACGTTTTCTCACCGGCGGCACCGGGTATTTTGCCGACCTGGATTATGCACAGGCCAGAGGATTCAGCCTGAAAGACGTGCGGCGGTTCGTGGCTGCGGCCTTTAAGCAGGGGCCTGTCACATTGTGCGCCGCAGGCGATTTCAATCCCGGGAACATGGAAGCAAAGGTCGGACGCTTTTTCGGTACTCTGCCGCAATGGAAGAGTGCCTCGGCTGCAACCGTGCACCTGGCGTTCCCCACCGGGGAGCGGTCCATGGCCCGCATCAACCGCGACCTGCCCCAGGCCGGCGTACTCCTGGCTCTGCCCGTACCCGTCAGTTCCGAAGAAAAGCCGGCGGAGGAAATCCGTCTCGGCCTGTTGCGGCGTATTGTTGCCGACCGTTTGCGCATCAACCTGCGTGAAAAACTCGGCGCCACTTACTCGCCCCGAGCCTATCTCCTGCAATCCGTGAAGTTTCCGAGCTACGGCTATTTTGCCGCACAGGTGGAGACCGAGGCCGGAAAGCAGGAGTTGGTGGAGCGGTCCGTGCGTGCCATTTTCACGGACCTTGCCCGAAAGGGCGTTACCGGCGAGGAACTTGAACGTGCCCGGAAGCAGGCGCTGAGCCTGCGCAAAAAAATTCTGAGCCGTTTGGGGTTCTGGCGCTATCAGTTGGAGCGTGCGGCCCGTGCCCGTGGCGATGCGTTCGCCAGGGCCGCAGCGGCTTCGAAGATCATCGGTGAAGCCAAGGCAGGGGAGCTGAGCGCCTTGGCGGCCCGGTACTTTGTAGCGGAAAAGGCGGCTGTCTTCACGGTTTTGCCGCCTGAATCCCTGCATTAATCCATGCAATAACGCCATTGGCGTCCAGGGGTGGACTTTTTCCACCCCTTTAGTTGTGCTGTCTGTTGATAATGAAGATGATTTTCATCTTCATTAAAAGAAGGGGAAGGATGAAGATGAGAGTTTTTGTGCCGATTCTCTGGAGAGAGAGGGTCTTATTGCTGTTGTTGCTGCTGTCGGCCTTGTTCGTTGCTGCTTCCGCCCACGCGGAAGAAGGCGCCGGGGAAGGCAACGCAACGGAAACTGTGATCATGCCGGAAAAAGGAGAGGATGCTGAGGAAAAAGTGGGAGATGAAGACAATGCGACTGATAATGTTGTTCACCTGGAAGAGGTGGATGTCGAAGCGGACAAGGAGGAAAGCGGAAAGACCACACTGAACCGTCAGAGTCTGGAGCGAATGCCCAACTCCACAAAGAGTATCACCGAGGCGCTCAAGGTCATGCCCAACGTCCAGTTCGACGATGGCGCGCGCTCTTCATTGAGCGGCGGCAGCATCCTCGCCCCGAAGGTATCCATTGCGGGTGGGAAATATTACGAGAACAATTTTTCCATTGACGGCGTCTCCAACAATAACCGTATCGATCCGTACGGCATTGATGAAACTTCGGCCAACGGTTTTGTTTATGGGGAGGCTGAGAATGCCTATGTGGATACTGATTTGTTGGAGTCCATTACCGTCTACAGCAGCAACGTTCCGGCCAAATACGGCCAATTCGTGGGCGGAATGGTGAATGCCGAGACCCGCAAAGCAGCGAATGAATTCGGCGGCAAGGTGTCCTATCTGCACACCCGCGACACCTGGGCCAATCAGCGTCCGGCAGACAGGGAGGATTTTGAGGAGTCTTCTACGAATTCCAACGGCAACCCGAAGTTCTCCAAAAATTACATGTCCGCGTACATGGATCTGCCTCTTTCCGACACTGCGGGAGCGATCCTGTCCTACAACCTGGCGCACTCCACCGTGCCTTTGTACTACATGGAAAACCGGCGTAACCAGTACCGCAAGAAGCATGACGTGTTCGGCAAGCTTTCCGTGGACATCGATGAAAAGAGCGATCTGGATATTTCCCTGCTTTTCGACACCTATACGTCCAGCAACTTCGTCCAGAACACCAAGGACTCGGATTACGATCTGGAAAAGCCCACCAAGAAGCTGACCATGAAATACACGCATGAGGCAACCCCGGGAACCTTTACCCTGACCACCGGCTATTCCGACACGGAAACCAAGCGTGACTCTGAAGCCGCGGAGCATATCACCTGGACCAAAGGCGGCGGCTCCACCTCCACCCAGTGGGGCACGGGCTCGGTGTACGCCAACGAAGGCGGCTATGGCTCCACCTACACCCGCCAAAAGGACGTGACCATGTCCCTCGACTATGTGTCCGTTCCTGTGGAAATGGCCTCCACCAGCAGCGTGTTCAACATGGGTTTCGCCTATGAGAACGTGAACGGCGTCTATGATCAGGAAGATGATTTTGTGACTTATTACAGCCCCACGACGTCGAGCAACGTCATCGACAACGGAGAGGGCGGCATTATTGCGGGAGAGCAGTATACTCGCCGGAAGAGCGTACAGGCTGGGGGGAGCCGCGGCGCCGGCTACAACTCCCTTGCCTATTACATGGACGACCAGCTGACTTTCGGCCGTTTGATGCTGCGCCCTGGAACCCGTCTGGAATATGACGACCTGCTGCGGAACATGAACCTGGCGCCGCGTTTTTCCGCGGAACTGGACGTGTTTGGCGACCAGAGGCTTGTCTTTACCGGCGGAGCCAACCGTTATTATGGTGCAAATTTGTTGAGTTATGCCCTGCGGGTGCGTAACCCCATCCTGCGTTATACCCGGACCATCGACGGTTCCGGCAATCTGAGCAGTTGGACTTTGGCGTCAACCAGTTACAGGGATTATTCCCTTGACGGGTTGAACACTCCCTACTCGGATGAAGTCTCTTTGGGGGTGCGTGGCGATCTTTTCGGTCTGGACGCCTCTTTGGAGTACGTGAAGCGCAAGGGGCGCAATCAGTTCACCTCAAGCATGAAAAACGAATCCGGTACTTACAAATACAAGCTGACCGACGACGGCCGGACCGAATATTGGGGCTACACCCTCAAGCTGGAAAAAAACATCGATAATCACCGGTTCTGCCTGGGTATCACCCATTCGGATCAGGAAACCAACTTCAACGACTTCACGGACTCCAACAACGACGGATCGTCTTCCTCCATCAACTATGACAAGGTCTACTACAATGGCCGGCTCATCGACAGGAGCCAGATGCCGGCCAGCAATTTCAACCGCCCTTGGGTGGGAACCTTCACCTACGAAGGCACGTTTTTCGAAAAGCTGAAGTTCACCAACACCACCCGCTACCTGGGCGGGGTGGAGACCATTTTCGCCAAAGGAACCCAGACGGTCGATGGTGTGAAATATCTCAAATACGAGGATGCCAAATTGGCCCCGTCCATCATCTGGGATTGGAAGTTCGGCTATGAACTGGCGAGCTACAAGAACCACACCCTGCAACTTGACCTGGTCATCGACAACCTCTTCGACGACACGGCCATCATCGACAAGGAAAGCAACCGGTTGGCCGGTCGTCAGTTTTGGCTCGGAGCCACCTACACCTTTTAGGAGGCGGATATGGAATCGATCATCTCATGCCGCGACCTGCGTCATGGATACGGTGAAAAGGTCGTGCTCGACGGCCTGAACTTCGACGTGGAAGAGGGCGGCATATTCGGGCTGCTGGGCAAGAACGGGGCGGGCAAGACCACAACGATCAACATCCTTATGGGATTCCTTCGCCCTTTGTCCGGAGAGTGCCGTGTGCTGGGAGAGCCCAGTCACGGCATCCGCCCTGAGGTGCGCCGCGACATCGGGCTGTTGCATGAGAAGTTCATTCAGTACGACTTCATGAGCATCAAGGAAATCGAACGATTTCATTCCAGATTCTATCCAAAATGGGAGCGCGGGGTCTTCTTCGATCTGGTGAGCCGCCTGGAAGTTTCCCATGACCGAAGGATTGGTCGTATGTCCTGCGGTCAACGTTCCCAGGTGGTGCTCGGCCTGATCATGGCCCAGAATCCGAAGCTGATGATTCTGGACGACTATTCCATGGGGCTGGATGTGGGCTATCGTCGTCTGTTCCTGGATTTTCTGCAGGAGTACGTGCGGGAGCGCGGCACCACCGTGTTGCTGACCTCGCATGTTGTGCAGGACCTGGATAAGCTCATCGACCGTATGATCATCATCCAGCAGGGCAAGGTGCTGGTTCAGGGACGCAAGGATGAATTTCTGGCGTCCTTCCGTCAATTTCGCCTGCCGTCCAGCGAGGCGCTTGACCGGCTCGGGACCGGCGGCCCGGTGGTCGCCTTGGAGCGCGAGCGTTCAGCCACCAGCGTGTTCGGCTACTGCGGCCGGGCGGAAATGGCCGCGCATCTTTCAGGGCTGGGCATTCCCGTGGAGGACATGGCCGGGGTTCCCATGGAGTTTGAGGACGCCTTCATCGGCATAACCGGCAAATACTGAAAAACGGGTGAAGGATATGTTTGCTGCATTGGCATACAAGGAATGGCTGAAGCTCAGGTTGGTGTTTTGGGTGCCGTTGGGGGCGGTGTTCGTGGCCCTGGGCCTGGCGCTGGTCGGCTTCCGTCACGTCAATGAAATAATCGGGTCCACAATGCTCTGGTACGATGTGGCCTTGCTGGACAAGGTGTTCTACTCGGACCTCAAGTATGTGGCCGTGTTTGCGGCTCTGTGGTTCGCCCTGTTCCAGTTTGTTCCGGAATGCACGGGGAAGCGGCTCCGCCTGCTTTTTCATCTGCCCGTGCCCCGGCGCAGCGCGGTGTATTTCATGGTGGGGGTTGGAATGTCCTGCGTGGTCGCCGTCTGTCTTGTGGCGGCCATAGGTGTGGCCTGCATCGTGGGGGCGTTCATGCCCGTTGAAGCGGTGCGGACTGTGCTGTTCACCTGTACCCCGTGGTTTCTTGCTGGCATCCCCGCCTATCTGGGCACGGTGTTGATGATCATGGAACCGGCCTGGCCACATAAATTCCTGCACGGCGCGGCAACGGCATTGTTCGTTCACGAACTTACCACCACTTCCATGCAGGGAGCCTATGAATATTCCCTGCCGATTTATGCTTTGGCCTGCCTGCTCTGGGTGCTGCCCATCGAGCTGGCCGCCTTCAGGTTCAAACGGGGGGGAGCATGGTAACTTTCGCGCGGATTTCAGCCATATCGGTCATCGTTTTCGTCTTGGCCATGGTATTGCCCGGACTGTTTGCCAAGGCAACCAGCGTCAGGATTCAGGCCCCCATCCTTTATTACAGCCCTGTGTTGGAGCGGTTCGTCATGCAGGGCAAAAACGGTATGGTCGACGACCAGGGCAATACGCTGACCAGACACCGGTATATGCGCTCCCTTCCGTTCCTTTACCGTGCGAACCTGGTCAAATGGGGTCAGTTTCCGAAGGAGGTGGCCGGAGTACCCGTCACTTCCGGTGAGGCCTTGCGCCAGATGCAGTTTTTGCGCATTTCCCCCCGGGATATCAACGTGCCGTCCTTTGGCCTTCACATGCTGCTGGAGTCCGAACCGGAAGGGGCCACTCTGGAAATGGCGACCGACATGTTCCGGCTTGGCGCCGGTATCGAGTTCCTTCGCTGCGGAGACAATACCCTGGACAGGGAAAAGTCCGAACGGTTCACCAAGGCAATGCTGAAGGCCGGTTTCACGTTTCCGGCCCGAAGCATTGGGGGAACGCCTGACGTCCGCAAGCCTTTTGACTGGGGCTATTTTCTGGTGGACGCCACCAATACGCTTTTTCACCTGCGTATGGTCCGGGGTAAGCCTTTGTGCATAAACACGGGCAGGCGTTTTGACCAGCCGGTGCGTTCCATTCTCGTCAGCGAGCACGAGCGCAAGGAATTCTACGGCATGGTGATCACGGAAAGTGATGTGTATGTGCTTTCCTGCGACGGTTACAAGCTGATCCGACTTCCCTTATCCCATTATGATCCGGATCGGGATATGATCATGCTGCTGACCTCGCCGCTCAATCGCGTCGTCCAGCAACGCACTCCGGTCGTGGTGCGGGGCACGGCCCTGGACAACCAGTGGCAACCGGTGCGTGAGTATTCCTTTGGGGTGGATCGCGGCCCCAAAGAGCAGCGCGAGAAGCTGTCGTGCCTGCTGTTTCCTTTCAAGTTGGAAACCGTCTCCCCCTACACCCGCTTCAAGCCGTTGGTCTTTGCTGGTTTTTACGCCTGGCCGTGGTGGACCGCCGCCGGCGTGTTGGTGTGCATATGCCTGTACATTGTGCTGTATCGTCTGCGCTTCCGCAGCACCCCTTCCGTCTGGGAGTTGGGGTTGCTGGCCGTTACCGGCCTGTACGGGCTTGTCGCCCTCCTGGCCGTGGGCCGGGTGAATTCTTCGGCATGTATTTTCACCCTCGTCGTTCGGCGCCGGGCCCGGATGGGATGACTTTGGTCCCGTCCGGAGCGGTCGGCTGAGTGGACAAGGGGTAACGCGGTTAAAGACAAGGAGGTATTCATGTCTCAAACCATATCCGTTCCCATCACCGACAACGTGTCGGATACGCTTTTCATTCCCCTGTACATGCGCAGCCTGGAGACCCGGCGGTCCGCCCCGGTCATCAGCGATCCTCTTGCCTGCGAATTGGTGGAGTGCATCGACTATGACTTTACCAAATATGAGAAATCCTCCAGGAGTCAACTGGGAACCGCCATCCGTATCCGATGCTTTGATCAGGCGATTTCCGACTTCGTCGCCGCTCATGACGATCCCGTGGTCGTCAGCCTCGGGGCAGGGCTGGACACCCGGTTTCAGCGTGTGCACAAGGGGAAGGGCGTGTTTTACGAATTGGATCTGCCCGAAGTCATTGAATTCAGGAGACAGCTGATTCCCGAGTCGGAAAAAAATCCCTACATAGCCATGTCCATGTTCGATACCGCCTGGATCGGCGAAATCAGGGAAAGGCATCCGGACGCCAGCTTCATTCTGGTGGCCGAAGGGGTGTTCATGTATTTCGATGAAGCGCAGATCAAGCCTCTCATCGTCGAGATCGCCGAGGGATTCGGACAGGGCGGGCTGCATTTCGATGTTAGTTCGCCTTGGGCTGTGCGCAACAGCCACAGGCATGATACGGTCAAAAAGAGCAAGGCCGTGTTCAAGTGGGGGCTGGAGGATGATCGGGAAATCCAGAACTGGTCTCAGAACCTGCGTTATACGGGCACGACCCGTTATTTCGAGCACGAAAAATGGCGCTGGGGCATGATGGGCGTCATGGGCCGAGTGTTGCCCCCGTTGAAAAACGCCTTCCGCATGTTGCATTACGAATTCACATCGTGATGACTTCGGAGGTTTCGTTGGAGGCGAACTCCATACCTCGTGGGATTTTGCTTGATTGTTGAAAATCATGGGGAGCCGCACTGTCCGTGGACAATGCGGCTCCCCTGTTTTGAGGGAAGTTGGAAATCAGGCCGATGGTTTGGCGCCGGAAACAATGATGATGCCTCGGCTCCAGCTGTGCTTGGGGGCGAAGAACTTTTGCTCGACACCCGCGAAGCCCGCGTTGCGCATGAGCCCCATCCACTCCTCCTGGGTGTGGAACTGGCAGAACAGATCGTTGGACTCGGTGCCCAGCATGTAGAGTTGATCCATGAGCCTGTAAAACGCACCCACGGGGCAGCGCCAGGTTCTGTTGGCCGTGACGTCGGCGATGACCACCCGGCCGCCGGGCCGCAGCACCCGGTGGCACTCCCTGAGCACCGCGGGCACGTTGGTGTGGTGTAGGGCCAGGGAGCTGGTGACCACGTCATAGGAATTGTCCGCAAAGGGCAGTTCTTCGGCCGATGCCTGCCGGAATTCGAAGATGTCACCCATGCCGGTGGAGTCCACGTTTTTGCGGGCCGCATCCAGCATGGATTGGGTGATGTCGATGCCCATGATGCGGCACTCGGCATTGGCCTCCTCGGCCAGGGCCAGGGCTACGGTTCCAGTGCCCGTGGCGATGTCCAGGACCTCCTCTCCCGGCTGGGGGGCGGCCTTGCGCGCCACGCCCAGGATGGCGTCGCGGTAGTCCACACCGAACTTCTTGAGCATCAGGTCCACGATGCTTTGGTTGTAGGTTTTGGACCAGGATTCGAACACGGCAATGCGTTTTTTGATGTGTGTCTGCTCGGGCATGTTTTTTTCCTCCGTGAGAGCTCGGTTAGGCAAAAAGGGCCGAATGCTGTTTCAGGGTTTCCTCCACGGCTTCGCGCCTGCGGTCTACTCCGCTGAAGTCCATGTGCGGCACGTAGTATTGCTCCAGGGCCGAATGGGTGTTTTTTGCGTCCAGCAGACTGGCCACGGCATCTTCCAGAATTTCCAGATAACGGCTTTTGGCCGCGGAGATTTCGTCCATCTCCTTCTTGATCCATCCGGCCGCGCACTCAATCAACTGATAGACGGCCATCAGGTTGTCCTCGGGCATGAGCTCGGGCTGCACGGTGAGCAACAGTTCCGCGTCTGGAATATGGACGTGTTCCAGGACCGAGGGATCGATGGGTTTGTGGTAATACTCAACGGTCAGGCCGCGCAGTTGTGCCTGCCTGCCCACCTGCTTCAGCAGTTCGGAACGGCCTGATCCAGGCTCGCCTACAAGGCCGACGACCCTGGTGTTGGCGCGCAGGAGGCTGGCAGCCAGATGCACCTCGCCCAGCGGGGTGATGGAGGATATGAAACAATGCCGTTCCGCTCCATACCCTGCATCGGGATTCGCCGCGGGCAACAAGTCGCAAATGGCCTGTTCCATGGCATGCAGTTGTCTGGGCTTGAGGGCCGCGGCGCTGACGCTCTCGGCGTTTCCTAGGAGCAGACGAGCCGCCTTGAGTTGGCGGTATACCTTGTGGAATTTGCGTTCCGAGGCCGCGTTGACGGCAATGATCTCTTCGCGGTGCTGTCGGATTCCGTCGATGTCCCAGTACTCACCCAGGTTGAGGATTTCATCCACGGCGCCCGGATTGCGCGGGTCGAAGACGTGGTGCCCGGTGGCGGCCACCACCACGGATCGGATTTCCGGAATGGTCACCGCGTCGTAAGATTCCGGGTCCAGCGAGCAGTGTTGGTATTCCAGTTCATAGCCCTGCTCGGCAAATGTTTCGCCAATGCGGTTGATGAAGGTGGATTTTCCGGTGCCCGGCCCGCCTTTGACGATGATCATTTTGGCGTTGTCCAGATCCGGCAGAAAGTTGAAGAAGGTGTGGAAACCCTCTGCCGAGTTGCAACCGAAAAAGCATCGGGAGACGTGGGGTCTGCTTTCCATAATCAGCTCCATGGTTTTAGGCTGCCGCGTTTTTCGGGGTTGCGGCGAAAAAGCCTGTGAGTCCCAGGCGGCGGATCCGGGAACGGAGCTCCGCCGTGTCCATCACGTACAGTCCACGTTTTTGCATTCGTTCAAAGTAGATGCCTCCGGAAAAGGTATAACGTTGTTTCAGGCCGTTCTCCCGCTCCAGGCCCTCGGACTCGGCGGCAATGATGTCGCCGCAGGCCAGTTCCTTGGGAAAGCGCATCTGTTCGCCTCCATCTGCCAGGGCGGCCGCGTTGTGCCCGGCCAGGGTGCCGGTGGCCATGGCTTCGGTATGTCCCACGAAGAATCCTGATTTTTCCCCGGCGCAGAACAGGTTTTTTGCACCGGAAACCTTCATGAAATCGTTTCTGGGCGCCCGACTCAGAAAACGGACTGAATTGGCCATGCTGCTGCCGTGGCTGTAGAGCGCATTTTCGAAGCCCGGCACCTTGCGCAATTGGTCTATGGGGAAATACGGAGTCATCATCTTGGCGTGTCCGCCCGTGTCCAGCAGCACGATGTTGTCCGCGAAGTCAGGCAGAGCATACTGGCGGCAGGACTTCTTGCTCAGCATGCTGCGGTGAACCAGTTGCTCGGGCAGGGGGGTCACGGACACACCGTCGTTTCTGAGCGCTCGCCGCAGGAACGGGGCGAGCGAGTCCTTGCGGATTTCGCAGGAACCGCTCAGGGAACCGACCGCCCCGTCCTGGCGCATGCCCATGCATTCCTTGATACCCAGGCGGGCCGTGATGCTGACCCTGGGACCGAAGGACGGGCAGCGCAGCATGCACATGGCGCAGCCGTTGCCGAAGCGTACGCAATTGCCCATGGGGCCTGCCGAGCCCGTGCATTCAATAAACACGTCGCCCTCCAGCCAGGTGTTGTCCGCCAGTTGCACCGCCTTCACACAGCCGTCCGAAGCTTGAACGTCCACCACGCGGGAAAGGAAGCGCATGTCGATGCCCCGTTTTCCCAGCTGCGCGCGTACGGCCGGTTCCATTTTCGATGTCGAGTAGAGGGTGGCGTGGCTGTGGCCGGGAAAGTCGAACCCGGCATGGGTGGCCGCCTTGTCCGCCGCCTTGATGAGATCTCCGGCGCCCAGCAGCCGTAGTTCCTCGGCAGCGGTGTGTCTGCCGTTGTTGCGCATGATGCCTCCGGCCAGGCCGCAGCCCAGCAGCAGGTCCGTGCGTTCCAGCAGGATGACGTGTTTCGCGTTGCCCCGCTGTGCGGCCAGCGCCGCCGCGCAACCGGCCCAACCTCCGCCGATGATGACTATGGTGCTCATGGTCTTGTTCCCTCATTGCTTTGCCATTCGCCTGGGGCTAGCCGGGTTTTGCAGGTGCGGATCTGCACTCCGTCGGCCACGGTGATGCACGCACCGCAAATCCCTTCGCCGCAGCACATCTTGTGGGTCTTGGAGGTCGCTATGCGCGGCTCCAGGGCCAGATCGGTCATGTTTTTTTTCAGGAGTGCGTGTTGTTCGTCGTTGCCTCCGCTGAATACGCAATAGGGGCGAAGCTGCTGGAGCAGGCTTCGAATTTCACGCCAGCCGCTGGGGCGGGCCAGATTGATGAAGTAGGCCGCGGGCACTTCCTGGAGATAGGGAGCTACGAAAGGGTATCCCTTGGTGCCGTAGATGATGCTGACCTTGTTGCCGTTTCGGAGCAGTGTGCGGGCTATGTTCGGACCGCAGACCTGAGCCATTCCCGAAAGGATCAGGATCACCCGCTCGCCGTGCACGCTTTCCACCAGTTGGTGACCCAGAATGCCGTTCCAATAGGGGCCGCGCAGCCATATCTCATTTTTGCAGGCGGCCAGCGTCTTGGTCTTGGGGCCGAGCCGGGTGTATGCCAGTACGATTTCCCGTCGCCCGGGAAAGGCTTTGACCACCGCCAGGGGCGTGTCGTAGCAGCCTTCGGGTCTGCCGCGCACGAACACGAAGCTTCCCGGCCGTGTGAGCTGGGAGGCCTGCTTCGGTGGAGTCCGGATGTGCAGGATTTCGGTTCCCTGGCCCACATCCTCCCTGGACAGGATTTCGACCCGGCGGCTTTCGCGGCGGAAGCCATGGCCGAGGAGCCACCTGTTCTGGGCCAGGATGCAGGTGCCGGTCCAGTCGCAGCTGCATTCGGCATCGCCTCGGATGACGGAGCAGACAATGCACTCGCCCGCCTCGGCAAGGTGGCAGGGGCAGTAGTCGCTGCCGGCGTCGATGCATTTGAGTCTTGGCACCCTTTCACGGGCCGTGCGTACGTTTTTCCCGGAGGGCGTCAGCGAAGCGGATTCGTCCGGCGTCATCCGATGGTTTGATTCGCTGTACATGGCCCCTCCCGGTTATCGAATGTGTTTTTCCTGTTGTGTGTCGCGGTACTTGAGCACGGCGAGGGCGTAGAATCCGGTAAGGACCAAGGTCGTTTCCTCGTAGCAGTCCATGTATCCGAAGCTTTTGGGAATGTTCACGAAGGCCCAGATGAGGGTCAGGATGTAGATGCCCCGGTCGGCTCTGGGGGCGGCTGCGGCCAACAGGGCCAGGGTGAAGCCGGCCAAGGGACAAGGGTATCCGGGCAGGGCGATCATGGGGTGCCCGGTAAGATATCCGAGAACGGGGAAGAGGAAGGCCAGCAGGATGAAAAAGGTCGTCGCCAGCCGCATACCCGTGGAACGCGGCACTTCGAAATGCGTTTTTCCGGTGATGAACAGGTCCACCAGAAACAGGAAGCCGATGACCGAATACAGGGGGGCGCCCAGGAACTTGGCCACCGGACTTTTGCCGCAGACGAACAGGAAGCAGGCGACAGCGTTCCAAAGGAAGGCCGCGGCCAAAAAGAGTTTGGTGAAAGCGTCCGTGGCCTTGCCCGGTTTGGTGAACACCAGCCAGGAGACGATGAGCATGCCGATGATGAGCAGGACCTGCACGACCATGGTGTCGTCGCGGAAGCCTTTGAGAAGATTCCAGAAGATTTCGGTCTGTGTCATGATACCTGTCCTTGCTGTATGGTTTTTGTCAGGCAGGCCCCGGCGCATGGTTCCTTGCCCTGTTGCTTCAGCTGGATGATGCGGTTGGTTCGGTCCAAAAGTTCGGAAGGATCGTGGGTCACATGTATGACGGCCGCGCTGCTGGATTCCAGAGCGGCTTCCAACAGGTGCCGCATGGTTTCCTTGAGGTCCTTGTCCAGGCCGGTGAACGGCTCGTCCAGGAGCAGAATGTCAGGATTGATTGCGAAAGAACGGGCCAGCGCCACTCGTTGACGCATGCCGCCGGAAAGTTGGTGCGGGTAGACTCTTTCGAATTCGGAGAGTTCCATCCGCTTCAGAAAATACCGGGCGCGGTCCGTAGCCTCACGCTTTCCTTTCCCCATCGCGCGTAAAGGCAGGACTACATTGTTCAGGGCCGTATCCCAGGGCAACAGCCTTGCCTCTTGGAACACGTAGCCGATGTGGGAAGTGCCCACCCGTATGCTGCCCGAGTCCGGTCTTTCCAGCCCGGCTATCATTCGCAGAACCGTGGACTTGCCGATGCCGCTGGGGCCGAGTAGTCCCAGCACCTCGCCCTGTTTCACGGTCAGGTCGAAGCCGGCGATGACCGGGCGCTTGCCGAACCGCTTGTGGATGCCTTTCATTTCGATGACGGCGTTCATGCCCGCCTCCTTTGTACGGCCTTGCGGGCCGGGCGCAGCAGCAGTACCTCCACTCCACCGATGACGAGCATGGCCAGCAGAGTCAGGGCATAGAGTTCGTCGGTCTGGAGATTGCTTCTGGATATGGCCAACGCGTGTCCGATGCCCTCGTTGGCTCCGAGCATTTCCGCCAGCACCACCAGACGGATTCCGTTGCCCGTTGCGATGACCGCCCCGGAAAGAAGCGGTCCGGCCAGGGCCATGGCATAGATCCGCACCAGACGCATGCATAGCGGCAGGCGGTAGACCTTGGCCATTTCCAGAAGGTTGCGATCCACGCTCATCATGCCGTCGGCCACGTTCACGTAGACGATGGGAGCGACCATGGTGGCGGTGATGCAGACCACCATGGTGGTGCCCATGCCGAACCAGAGCATGAAGACCACCACGACGATCACGCCGGGGATACTCGTGAGAATCCAGCGGGCCGGGGCGAGCATGAGCCGTATGGGCTCCACGAATCCTGCCAGGACACCCAGCGCCGCTCCGCTGCCGATGCCGAAGCACAGGGCCAGGCCGATGCGTTCCAGGGTGGGGCCCATGTGCCGGGCCAGAAACGTTTCGTTCTTGAACAGCCTGAACAGCGCGGCCAGGGTTTCCCCCGGCGCGGCCACCACCAGCCCGGAATAATGACGGGCCAGCAATTCCCAGCCCAGGATCAGCAGGATGAGCCCCAGGAGATGGAAGGCAAAGGGCGGCAGCTTGCCGGTATACGGATCGATCATTGTTGCGCCTCGAACAGGTCGCTTCCGGGCAGTATGCCGCCGATGGCCGCCGGTGATATCTCGCTGATTTTTTCCAGGTAGAACAGGGCGTCGGCTTGGGCTTTCTTGCCGCTCAAAGTGTGTATGTCGAAGGTGTCGAACGCTCCCGCATCCAGGTGAGCGGCCAGGGACGGGAGTTTCTTCCGGACCAGCTCACGGGCTTTGTCCGGATTGTCCCGCACCCACCGGCAGGCTTGCTCATGGGCTGTGCGGAAAGCCTGTAACAGTTCATGATCGTCGGCCTTTGTCCCGAAAAAGGTCACGCTGCTCGTGGCCAGATGATGACCCGGAAAAGCACGTTCCCAGGCCCTGCACATGTTCACTCGCTTCACCAGCAGGGGAACGCCCTTGTCGTGCATGGATCTGGAGCGGACCACTGCGATGGACGCCAGCGGTTCGCTGAGCATGGCGTGGTCGCCCTTGCCCGCGAGCAGGAGGTTGACCGCCTCCAGAGCTCCACTCGTGTGTCGGGTTGTGATGTCCCCGGGGGTGCCCGCCATGGCGGCCTTGTAGAAAAGCTCCGGCATTTCGCCCGGACCGAAGGGGAAGAGCAAAGTGCCCTTCAGAGATTCCAAGGTGTTCGGTCCCGGCTTGGCGGAAACGATCCAGACCGGTGACTCGTGCAGCAGGGCCACCCGGCAGTTGACGCCTTTGCTGCGCAGGGTGGATGCCGCCGCCGTGGTGACGATGGCGGCGTCCACCTGCTGTCCGGCCACCATGGCCCGGAGCATGTCCGGGGAGTGCCAGGGGGTGAACCGCACTTCAAAGCTCTGATCCCATGGCCGTTCGTTCTGCGACATGGCCATCAAGGGGATGCTTTCCGCAATGGGCGGACCTGAAATGGTCAAGGGGGCGGCCGCCTCGCTCGGGAGCGGGCAGGTAAAGGTCAAAAACAGGGCGGTCAGGAGCAGTGTACGCATGGGCTTATCCTTGTTTGCGGGCAATGATCATTTCCACGGGCCCCAGAGGCAGCTCCAGGATTTTGGTCTCCACGGAGGTGAACCCGGCGCCGGGCAGGTGAGAGGCTAGTTCTCCTTGTTCGAAGGAGACATCCTGTCCCTCCAGAGCCAGGGAAAGGCGGGAAAGCACCAGGTCGGCGGGCTGGGTGCGTTCGTTGGTGAGCCCTTCGTGGAGGGTGATGAAGACGCCGTTCGGGGTCAGGGCCTCGTGTATGCGGGCGAACATGGCGTCGAGATCCTTGGTGTAGTACAGGGTGTGGCTGGCCCAGATCAGATCGTAGCCTTTGCCGAAGTCCACTTCGTTGTAGTCGCCGTCAATGGTGCTGATCCGGTCCTCCAGGCCTGCGGCGGCGATTTCTTCCCGGGCCACCTCCATGACCGGGGGCAGGTCGCACAGGGCTCCTTTCATGGATGGGTGCCGTGAAACCACGGTCATGCACATGATGCCCGGACCGCAGCCCAGATCCAGCATCCGCCGCATGGAGGGAAATTCCGGCGCCGAGGCGACCTGATCGGCAACCCATTCGGCCATGCCCGCCTTTTGGTAGCTGGCCAGATGCCGGACCGAGTTCTTCCATTTTTCCTCCCCATCCAGCTTGTCCTGCTTTTCCACTTTCGCGGGGCCCTGTCGTATCAGTTCCGGGATGCGGTCCAGGTTGTGGTGCTGCATGCGGGAGAGGTTTTCGACCAGACCGCCGAAATAGGTGGGGCTGTTCTTGCGCAGATAGGATTCCGCGAAAGGGGTGTTGACGTATTGCCCTGCCTGTTTTTTCGCGAATCCCAAGGCGGTCATGGCGTCCAGGAAATAAACGAGATTGGTCTCGTCGGTGTCCACACCCAGGGTTTTGGCAATGACTTGAGGGTCATGCTCCCTGGCCAGGATGTCGGCCATTTCCATTTCCAGGGCCGTTTTCAGTACAGCCATGCGGATGGGGCCGATCATCAATTCGAAGACCAGGCCCGGAGTGGGTTCCTGAACGGTTGGCTGCGGTAGTTTTGTCATGGTATTTAGAATCTCCAGTTGATGGTGAATCCGAATGTCCTGGGCGCGCCGTCTTCCTGCATGGTGTATCCAGTTGAGCTGGAAACCTTTTTGACCGCATAGGCCTCGTCGAACAGATTGCTGCACCACAGGGAGAATTCGATTTCCTCGCTCTGGTAGCCCGTGCGCAGGTTTACGGTCCGATAGCCGTCGTCCTTCAGTTCGTTGGCGGCGTCGAAATACTGCTCGCCGGTGCCCAGGAGGTCGGCATTGGCGAAGAAGCCGTTTTCGTGGTTGTATTGGACGCCGAGGTTGTAGGTGAATTCCGGCGCCCAGGGCACCTTGTTGCCGCTGTAGTCCACAGCGGTTCCGCTTTCCGTCGTTTCCCAGTCGTCCACTACCGAATCCGCATAACCGAAACCGGCGATGAACTGCAGTTCGGGGATGGGACGATATTGACCTTCCAGTTCGACGCCCTGGGTGTGCGCTTCGGCGGCGTTGGTGAATTTCCAGACGCCCGTTCCCCCGCCGGGGATTTCCTCACGCACCTGCTTGTCGGTGATGTCCATGTAGAAGACCGTGGTGTTGAAGGTCAGGGTATTGTCCAGCCAATTGGTCTTGACCCCCACCTCGTAGTTGAGAACATGTTCGGCGTCGTAGGCGAAGCTTTCCTCGTCGGTGGCCGAATAGAAGTTGAATCCGCCGGCCAGGAAGCCTCTGGAAACGGTTGAGTAGGCCGTGACATGAGGGGTGAAGTCATAGGCCAGGGAGATCATGGGCAGCCATTCGGTGGCGTCCACGTCCGCTTCATAGGAAACGGCGCCCGTGTTGGGCGTGTAGGTCTGCTTCCCGCTGTTGTGCGAGACGTCCAGCCGCATGCCGCCGGTGAGCCGCAGGCCTTGGACGATTTCATAGGTTGCCTGCCCGAAACCGGCGTAGCCCACGTCCTCGCTGTCGCCGGAACGCGTGGAGGTCAGCACCGGATTCACGTGGGTGAAGTTGATGCCCGCGTCTATGGTTTCGTAACGGCCGTTGAAGCCGAGCAGCCAGCTCAGATCGCTTTTGTCTTTGGAAGTCAGGCGGAATTCCTGGTTCCAGCTGTCCATTTCCGCGTTCAGATCCGAATAGCCCAAAGCAGTGGAGGTTCTGTCGGAGTCGTGATGGTGCTCTCGGTCGAAGTCTCGGTGGCTGGTGATGGAGGTCAACTCCACGTTCGACCAGCTGTGTTTGATTTTCGCGGACTGGCCGAGTTCCTTTTCATAGGCCTTGTCGCTTTCATTGCTGGTCACCTTGTAACGATCCGTCGCATTGGGGCCATCCGTGTAGCGCAAAGCGCTCATGCCTTTGTCGCGGGCCGTTCCGTCCACACTCAGGGAAACGTCCCAGTCTCTGGTGGGGGTCCAGCGCAGCGTACCGCGTCCATTGAAAGTCTTTTTCCCGTTTACGTCGTCGTTACCCGTAACGAGGTTTTCGTTGTATCCGTTGGTGGTGTATCCCTGTAGAGTAATTCCGTAGAAAAGAAGATCCTCGGTGATGGGACCGCTGCTGCTGACTCCCAGGCGGGCCGTGTAGTAGTCGCCCACCTCCAGCAGCGCCTTGTTGCGCTGCTCGTTGTCCGGCTCCTTGAGCACGATGTTGACGACCCCGGACTCGCTGTTGCGGCCGTACAGCGTGGCCTGGGGGCCGCGGAGGATTTCGACTCTTTCCACATCAAAGAGATCCTGGTTGGTCATGTACCCTATGGGGTAGGGCACATCGCCGACGTACAGGCCCATGGGGCTGAACAGGGAGGTGTCGATGGTCGAGATTCCCCGGCAGACGATGGCCCCCCCCGAACTGGTTTCCTTGATGTAGACGTTGGGCGCAAAGCGCATCAGATTGTCGAGATTTTTCACCCCGCGTGTTTCCATGAACATGTCGTCCATGACGGAGATATTGCCCGGAAAGTCCTTGAGCGTCCCCTCACGTTTGGAGGCGGTGACCGTGACCTCCTCCATGGTCAGGGTCTTGTTGTCGTCGTATTCCGGCTCGCTGTCGGCGGCCTGGACCGGGAATGAGAGAAAAAGGTTCCATGTGAAGACGAGAATGAAGAGTCTGCAAAATTTCATGTTGCTCCCACCTGAAAATACTGTATATTAAAATGATTTTGATAATCGAGATCAATACACAGTGAGGATGAGAGCGACTATTCCCGGCAGGGCGAAAGTTGTCGCCGACCGGACTTTCTTTTCAAGAGGTGATCAGAAGGCGCTGGCTGGCTAGGAATTCTTTGGGCAGGATGTCGAAACGCTCTCGGAAGGCCTGGCTGAAATGGCTCAGGCTCTGGTAGCCCACAGCATAGGCCGCTTCCGTCACGTTGTGGTCCCCCTGCCGCAGGATTTCGTGTGCCCTTTGCATGCGATGCTCGCGGAAATAGCCGAAAACCGAGGTGTCGTAGACTTGGCGGAATCCCATCTTGAGTTTTTTTTCATTGATGCCTACCTGTGTTGCGAGTTTCGGCAGGCTGGGCGGGTTTTCCAAATCTGAAACCAGAATGTCACGGGCGCTGCGGATACGCTCTACGTCCGCCGGGGACAGGAAGGGCTGCCGAGGGCGGTTGCGGGTTTCAGCATCGATGTAGTCATGAAGCTGCAAGGCTAGAAGCTCCAGAGTTCGGCCTTCCAGAAAGAGCTTTCGCACCCCGCCCGTGTACGGGCAGTTCATGAGTTGGCCCAACAAGCAGCGTTTGGCCGGATTGCAGGCCCCGAACCAGGTCATGGGTTTTGCGCTGCCGCCCTCCAAGGTTTTCTGAAAGTCCTTGGGAAACAGATCCATGTTTTCTGCAAAGTAGTTACGCAGAAATTCGGGAGAAACGATGATTCCAATGGCGCAGGTCTGAATGTTTCCGGGACGCTCTATGGTGCCGCGGGTCTTGGGCAGGTAGAAGATGCCGTTGGAACCGGCCTGCATCTCGTGGGTTTGGTTGCGCAACTTTCCGCCGGAATAGATGCATCTGGTTTTTCCGGAATAGGTGAATCCGAATTGAATGGGCGCCCCGTCAATGTCGAAAGTCGCCTTGAGCGGGGGGTGTTGCATGGGGTTGGACAGAGTCAGCGCTAACCCCGGCCGGAGCTGATAGGTCTGGAATGCGCTGGAACCCGAGACGCCGCGTTCAGACGAGAATTTGAGGGATGCATGGCTCTGATGGGACCTCTTGGTGTCGGTGTTCATTAGTCTCTCCATAGACAGTCATGTCAGTGTGCTTTTTTTTTTGCGTATAGTTGTTTGGATAATGAAAGTCAATTTCATTAAAAAGAACAACGTGGCTTGTGAGGCTGTTCCTCTTGAAAAAGAGGTGGTTCCGGTTGTTCGGACAGTTTGGCGGCAGAATTAAGGTGGAGCCTGGTACTCACTACGCCGCCTGACAGGCTCCCCATCTCTGGGGGCATGCCCCCCAGAGATGGGGGTGTCCTGATATATCTTCATTGGCCGCTTTCAGAATAATGGATGGGTCCACCCCTTTGTAAGCTCTTTGACTTTTTCATTGCACGGTTAAGCCGGGGTAAGATACGCTTAGAATTTTGGCAGAGAGAAGTCGTATAAGCGGTTATGTGAACTCGTGCCGGAACTGGGGCGCTTTGTTTCAGAGCATCCAATACAACAGCGGTAATGACAAAAAAGATAGAACCATTCCCAAGCTGACTATGGCGGCTGCCAGTTCCGGGTTCAGCCCCGCCGCCATTGCGAGCGCGCCGGCTGTCACCATAGGAGGCATTCCAGCTTCGAATATGGATACATTCGCAGTGAGGCTGTTTAAACCAAGCAGGCGGCATCCCAATAAGGCTATCAAGGGGGCTACGGCCGATTTGATAATTAGTCCATATCCCAAGGGCTGAAGTATCGCCGGACTGAGCCGGATTTTGAATTGAAATCCTATCGCCGTCATGACGAGCGGGGTGAGCATGCCTGAGAGGTTTTCCAGACAGTTGAGCATCGGTTTCGGATATGAGCATGAGCGGAAAAGCAGGCCGATCAGGAGCGCCATGGTGGGGGGGAAGAGGATGGCCCGGCTGGCGATTTTTGCGGGGTTGATTCTTGCCTTGTGTCCATAGATGGCAAGGACCATAGAGCCATAGATGGCAAAGATGAGGGTCGTTCCAACCTGATCATATATGATCAACGGCGGAATTCCCTTGCCGCCGAAGAATGCCGTAACCATGGGTACTCCCATGAAAGATGTGTTCCCGATGGGAACGACAAGGAGCAACACGCCTATCACATCCTTTGACCACTGGAACAATCTTCCGCCCCAAAGGACCAATACGGCGGAAAAAAGCAGCATTACCCAGGGAAGGACCGCCGGAAGTATCATTTCGTGTGAGAATTGAATCTGGGGAACCTTGATGAGAATGACGGCCGGTAGTGCAACGTACAATGCGAACATGTTCAGAACATGGGCTGTCTGGCTGGGAAACACTTGGAGGCGCCTGAAGAGAGCGCCTATGCCGACAAAAATGCCGATAAGAATAAAATTTTCCATTTTCAGTTCTAACTTATCAAGGTCACAAGGCTTTTGAGGATGATGCAACAAGGCGGACTGGTCAATTTTCAAGGTGGCAATTCAATCCGCACAAGTGCAAAACAAAGGTGCTCCGGTTAATTGGACCGCCCGATGATCAATGAGGAGCGTTTTCCCAAGCCGCTTTATCCATGGCGTGCATCATGAAGAGAGGGCGAATATGTCAAAGAACTCCCGGCCTCACAAGAAGAATACGGTCTTGTGGGGCCGGGAGCCTTGTTGGTGTAGGACGCACCCTGCTGAGGCTGGGGAGACGTTTTTCGTGCTCTAGGGAATTATACCTTCAGAAGGCTTCAGCCCATGTATGCTCCTTCCATGGCGGAAACAGCGCTGTCGGAATACCGCTTGAGCACACCGCTTTTTTGAGGGCGTTCCGGCAGAGTCCAATTTTTCCGGCGTTCAGCAAGGATTGTCTCCATTTCATCAGGAGTCTTTTTTTCCCCCTTCACGCCAACCAGCTGCAACGACCGTGTTGGGATGTCTATTGCGATGAGGTCGTTGTTTTCCACGAGAGCAATGGGACCGCCATCGACGGCCTCTGGTGAAACATGCCCGATGCAGGGCCCGCTGGTGGCGCCTGAAAAACGGCCGTCCGTCACGATGGCAACGGTGCCGTTCAGTTCTTTATCGTAAACGATGGCATCGGTGGTCATGAACATCTCGGGCATTCCGCTGCCTTTGGGACCTTCATAGCGGATGACGACCACGGAACCGGGGCGGATTTTGCCTGCGATGATTGCGGCCTGGGCATCGTCTTCGCTGTCGAAAACGGATGCGGGCCCTACATGCTGATGCATATTGGGGTTGACGGCGGCGTATTTCACAACGGCCCCTTTGGGAGCGAGGTTGCCGTCCAGAACGGCGATGGAACCGCATTTCTTCGATTGCTCGGGGGGGCGGATAACTTCATGTTGCGGGATACCGTAGCTCTTCAGGTGGCCAAGGCAGCGGTTGAAGAAACCATCCTGCTCCAGTATTTCCAGCGATTCGCCCAGAGGACGTCCGGTGACTGTCATTACGTCCAGGTCGAGTTGGTCGCGGAGCAGGTGTTGCACCATGGGAACCCCGCCCGCGAACCAGAAGAGTTCCGCAGTGTACTTGCCACTGGGCTGGATGTTGGTGATGTATTTGATTTCCTGCCCGATGGCGTCGAACTCCTTGGGATCAAGCTTGAGCCCGAGTTCATGGGCGATGGCCGGCATATGGATGAAGGCGTTGGTGCTGCCGCCGATGGCCGCGTGGACCTTCATGGCGTTGACGAAGTTTGCCTTTGTCATGATCTTTCGGGCAGTAATGTCTTTTTCGGCCAAATACAGGATATGTTTGCCCGCTGCGCGGGCCATGCGCCGTATCTCGGCCATAGTTGCAGGCATGAGCGCCGTTCCCGGTAGGGCCATGCCGAGGGCTTCGGACATGCATTGCATGGTGCTGGCGGTGCCCATGAACTGGCAGGCGCCGCAGGAGGGGCATCCCGTGAGTTTGTAGTCCCGCATTTCGGCAAGGTCGACCTGTCCCTTTTTCTTGCGTGCAGAAAGAGGGCCGGCCAGACCGGATGTAGAGTTGTCCGGGCCGGAGCGCATGGCGCCTCCCGGTATGTGGATGGTGGGGATATCCATACGAGCGGCAGCCATGAGATGAGCAGGGGTGGATTTGTCGCATCCGGACAGCAGCAACATGCCGTCCCACGGAATGACGGATGCATGAATCTCCACCATGTCGGCGATAATGCCGCGCGAGCAGAGAATGAAGTTCATGCCTTCGTGCCCTTGCGCCCATCCGTCACAGATGTCCGTGACATGGAACTTTGCCGGGCGTGCACCTGCCTCGTAGACCCCTATGGAAGCTTCTTCACTGAGAACGTCGAGATGGTAACTGCCCGGATGGCTGTCACCCTGAACGTCATCAACAAGAATATGGGGTTTTTCAACGTCTTCCCGAGTCCAGTTCATCCCCATCATGAGGGCGTCGACCTGGGACCAGAGATCTCTAACGCGTTCACATCTTTGTTTTTGCATGGCGATATCTCCTTTCACATTGTTGTGATTCGTATCATTCGTGTTCGGATAAACGCTAGAAACCAGCTTGTTTGAGGAGCTCCCTGAAGCGTTTTTTTGTTTTCTCATCGGGTTCGGTGGCAGGAGCGGCCACACCGGTGGGAATATCCGATCCGGTAACCCGGACGGCTTCCTTGAGCAACCAGGAGAAGGGCATGTCCAAGGCATAGAGCTGCGAAAGAACGCTCAGGCGTGGGAGCAGTTCCATGATGGTTGCCATGTCCTTGTTTTGGAAGGCTTTGTAGATGCCGCAGGTGATTTCCGGTGCAAAGTTGGCAGTGCCGGGAATGGCGCCGTCGCCGCCGAGGGCCAGTGTGCTGAACAGATATTCGTCATATCCGCAGATGATTCGAAAGTCAGGGCGGGCTCCTTTTGCCTGGATGATCAGATCTCGGATATGACTGATGCAGTCAACCGTATCCTTGATACCAACAATATTGGGACAATCCTCGGCAATGCGTTTGACCAATGAGGGGGTCAGGTCCTGACCCGTCAGAGCGGGGAAGTTGTACATCAGTATGGGCAGCGAGATGCTTTCCGAAATGGTGCGGTAGTGCCGGTACAGCCGTTCCTCGTTCATCAGGGAGTAATACGGGTTCACGATGATCACCGCATCAGCTCCGACTGAGGCCGCATGGTCGCTCAGTTCGATAACTTCCGGAGTGCCGCATGCGCCGGTGCCGATGATTACCGGTTTGCGGCCCGCCACATGCTTTACGCAAAATTCGGCGATCTGCTTTCGCACGGGATTTGACAGCTGGGCGAACTCGCCGGCGCTGCCGAGAAAGAGCAGACCGTCAACATCGCTTTCGACCAACCTGTCTATAAAAATCCCCATCCCTGCACGGTCGAATTCCCCTTTATCATTCAAGATGGTCGGGACTGGAGGGATGATTCCCCTGAGAAAGTCTAAAGACATTGGTTACTCCTTGTTGTACATGTAACATCGTGCCAAATTCATGGCATGTTTTACTCGTCCTTTGTGATAAAGATTCGGACGATAGATATGGTTGGGGTACGGGACGTTCATCGCCGTACCCTTGTTTTCAGTTACCGCAGCCTTACAGGCATGTATGCGTACCCGTTTATATTAGCCCCATCGACACGAAGATCGACAAAGCGATGATTCCGATCACACCGGCAACGGCGCGAGGGAGAGTCAGGTACTTCAGGCCTTGTGTAGTGTTCAGGTTGAAGAACTGAGTCATGATCCAGAAGCCGCTGTCGTTCAGGTGGCTCAGGACCATCGTGCCGCAGCCGATGGACAAGGTGGCAGCCACCGGAGAAATGCCCAGCGAGTCCATCATGGGAAGAATGATGGCGGCTGCGGTCAGTCCGGCCGTGGTCATGGATCCCACGGCAATCATGAGAATGGATGCGGTCAAAAAGGGAATCAGGATGGGAGGCAGGCTGGTCCCGGCGACTATGGCGCCCAGTTCCTTGACGACCGGAGCGGTTTTGAGCATGCCGCCCATGGCCCCACCCATGGCGGTAATGAGCAAGGGAAGCAGTGCTACCACGAGTCCGCGCGCCACCCAGGTGCCAAGAATGATTTCCTTGAGGGGAGTTCTTTTTTTGCCGGTTGTGCGGGCATGGTGAGCCCTGACCTTGTCGGCTTTCAGGTAACCGAGAATGACTGTGAATACGACACCCAGCAGCAGTGCGGCAACTCTGTCGCCCACGGAGCTGAAGAAGGTGAGGGTGGTCCCGCCGTCTTTCATGTAGACCTTGGCAAAGGAAGCGAAGGTGATGAGCACGACCGGGATCAGCACGGGCATCATGGACATAAGAGCACTGGGCAGTCCCGGCTCGTGAATGATGATATCTTCAACCTTGTTGGACTTGGCGGCTTCGAAGCCTTCTACGAAGTCTTCCCTGGGGGCGATCCATTCCTTTGCGGCCCAGGAACGCAGCAGCAACCAGGTGCCAAAGAAGGCGATGAGAGCAATTACCGTTCCCCAGAAGATGGTCAATCCAAGATCGGCGCCGTACATGAGGGCGATGGCCAGAATGCCGGGAGTTGGAGGAACCAGGCCGTGGGTCAGCCCCAGTCCCATGCCGATGAACGCCGACATCGAAGACATCGATATGTTCTTGCGTTTTGACAAGATGGAAGCGATCGGCGCGGTCAGAACCATGGTGATGTCGCCGAACACCGGGATGGAAACAATAAAAGCCGTGAGCGCGGGAGCGAGTTCCAGCACTCGCCCGCGGAACAGGCGGGTGAAGAAGTTGGAAATTGCAGTGGCCGCGCCGGTGTCCTGAATGCCCATCGCCAGGATGGAACCCAGGATGATGGTCACGCCGATACCCTTGAGGGTCCCACCGAAGCCGGTGTTGATCATGTTAACGGCATCAATAAGGTTATTGCCGAGCGCCAAGCCAAGTCCGAGACTGGTCAGGAAAAGCGCAAGGACGGGATGCATTTTTACCTTCATGATCATCAGCATCAGGAAGGCGATGGCGATCGCAAGGATAATCAAAAAAAGTACTGGAGTCATGTTGTTCTCTTTTTTTTATGCTGAAGGCATTCTGAGATGGTGGATATCTAGGCCCGTACTCCCCTTCACCTGCCATGCTTCAGCGATTTTTTTCAGTTGGCCACTCCCCATATAAGAAACAAAAAAGGTTCGTCATCGCGTCGGTTTCAATGGGGCTGTTGACCCGTCGCCGGCATTGACGGACGATGTTTATCGTTTCTTGCGAACGGATCCGTTTCTGTCCTGTCCGCTTGTCGGCAAAGGACAAGAGCTTTTTCTTTCAATGAGAGATTAAAGAATTTTTTCATGCTCCCGAGGGCGAGAGCTTCATCGGCGTTGATTGCCCCCCCGGGCGGCGGTCAGCGCCGACGGTTCACCTGTTCGTCCACCGCGTGGCGCTCGTTGAAGAGTGCGGCGACAGCGACGAATACGCCTACATACATGACTCACCTCCGTTTATTGAATGGTAACTCCCCTGCAGAGCCCTCAGACAGCGACTGAAGCCCTCGACGGCTGTTTTCAGCCATGGCGCTGTCGGCTCCCACTTCCTAATATATCAATGTACGATAATATCGCACTCCGTTCGCAGCTAAAGTGAAAAAAATAATTCTTTTTCCATTCCCAATGTCAAGGCATAGGGATTTTTCCGGTAGGTTGACAATCAAACTCAAATAGCTGCCTCTTGCCCCCGGCAGCTCTCCAGGCGAGCAACCTTTTCAGTATCTGCCCTTTGTCTCCTGCCGGTGGGAAGGTGGTTTTATAAATTTCTTATTGTTCTCTATTGTCGCACGACGTTCGCATTGTGGGTGAAAAAAATTACATGGTAGCGCTGATTTGTTGCGCAACAGTGGTAATTCTTTCGGAGATATGGCCAACCATTTTAGATGAAATACCTGCCTTGGCCCCAGAGATGCTGATAGCAGCGACAACCTCTCCATCGTGATTTCTGAGTGGCGCCGCGATGCACATCAGGCCGGGAACATGCTCCTCATCGTCAATACTGATGCCGCGTTCGCGGATAGTTTGCAGTTCCTTTTGCAGTTCTGCAATATCTGTGATCGTGTTTGGACCGCGTCTTTGCAGCGGCTCCATTTTCTTGAGCAGTCGTTCCGACTTCGATTCAGGCATGAAGGCAAGCAGACATTTACCGACAGCAGTGCAATACATCGGATTCTCTGCGCCAATTGCAGACTGCATAAAAATAGCTTTCTCTCCCTCTATCTTTTCAATATAGACCACCATACCATTACGTTCAACCGTCAAATGAACTGTTTCGGAAAACTCCTGAACGAGTTTTTCCATATACGGTTTTGCCCGATTGACAAGAATACTGTGCCGCTGGACAGCTCCACCAAGACGGAGCAGCTTAAGTCCCAGTGAATAGCGTGAATCGCGAGGGTTTTGTTCCAGATAACCCTTGCGTGCGAGTGTGTTGATTAAACCGAAGGCAGTACTTTTGCTCAAATCAAGCTGATTGGCGATTTCCGTAACACTGAGCTCCATGGAGGTTCTTTCGAATAATTCCAATATATTCAGTGCTCTTGCCACGGACTGGATGATTCTACTTTCGGACATATCTGTTTCTTTGTTCGCTATTGTCGGACTGTGTTTTTATTTTTCAGTATCTTATTAACGTGTGATAAACCGCGTGTCAACCCTGGCCGAGCCGGAAGAATGTATGCTCTAATCCGCTTCGTCCGGTTAAAGTGTACTTTTGCCAAAATGAAAGGACATGACGCCCAACTGATGTTCACGGCAATGACCACCAGAAGAAGGAACCGTCATGTTCATCAGCTTTATCTATCACGCGTTCGACCTGCGAGGCTTTGAATACGTTCGGCAGGATTTTGTGGCAGGCGACATCATTCTGAAAATCCAACCCAAGGGCAAGATTATTCGCTAAACGCGCTCCCACTCCAGGGTTAGAAATGCCGCCAATTCAAGATCGGCAAACAGGTGGTGCGTGCGTTGGGATTTGTGCCCGAAGACACAATGCGAACGTCCTTGGGAGGCGGCATTTTTTCAGTTTGTCTTGGCTTGTCGCCGTACGATTTTCCTGAACCGCCTCCTTCATTGATCCATCTGTGAAGCCTTATTTCTGGAAGAGAGTTATCTTTCTCGTCATAAGAAAATCATTCCTGTCTTCTCTCCGTATTGAAGTACGGCCTCAAAATGGTTTCAGGCGCCAGCTATTAAGCCCATGGGCCATTTATTGCCTTACCGCTGTGAGATGTGGGGAGAAAATTTTGGCTCCTCCCCCTCTGGACAAGCTCATTTATCCAGAGGGGGAGGAGCCAACTTCATCGGGGAGGCTGTCCGATGGCATTTCGACTTTATATGCACTCGTGCAGTATCATCGCCGCTACTGAGAATAAATCTCGGGATTGAGTACCCGCGGCGAACGGTCGCCGCGCAGAACTGCATCAATGTCCTGCACGTTCATCAACCCCATGCGTTCTACGGATTCGGATGTATCGGCGCCGGAGTGAGGCGTAAAAATCACCCGGGGATGTTTGAAAATGGGGTGTGATCGGTCTGGCGGCTCCTGTTCATAGGCATCGATGGCGGCTCCCATCAGTTGCTCTTTTCCCAGGGCTTTGGCCAGTGCGTCCATATCCACGATTTCACCCCGGGCAAAATTGAGGAGGCAAGCAGATGATTTCATCATGGCGAACTGATTTGCTCCGATAAGTTTACTGTTTCCCTTTCCCCCGAAAACATGAAGGGACACGTAGTCGGATTCCGGAAGGAGCTTTTCGAGCGGGCGTAATTCAATCCCCTGTTCTCTCACGAACTCCATATCGGGTTTCAGGTCCGACGCCATGACCCGCATGCCCAGAACCTTGGCTTTTCGTGCCAGTATTTTACCGATGGCCCCTAAGCCTATGATTCCCAATGTCTTACCTTCTATTTCCGTTCCCACATGGCGTTGCCATCCACCCTCGACGATTACATTATGAACCATGGGGATGCGTCTGGCTAAGGAGAACATACTGCCGATAGCCAGTTCGGCCACCGCGTTGGCGTTGGTGCCCGGGGCGTTTATGACAGGAATGCCTTTGGCCGAAGCTGCGGCAATGTCGATGTTATCCACTCCGACACCGTGCTTGAGGATGGCTTTGAGGCGTGGGGCTTTGTTGATGAGTTCCTCGTCGGCTCCTATGAGTCCAACGACCATGATTTCCATATCATCAAGATGTTCCAGAACACCTCCGTACGGCTTGTCGGTGTCGATGCATCTGATCAGGTTCCAGCCCCGGTCTGCAATGGTTCCGGGGACACGGCCGATTGTTCCGAAAGCCGGGGAGGTGGTGACTAGGGTCGTCATATGCGGTCCTTATAACGTATGGTACGCTGGTCTGATTGTGTTTTTTCCGGCGGCCTCTTTCCAGAAGCCTGGTTTGCAGGCCGCCGTTACATACAGATCTACAGTTCGATTTCAAATTTGGTCAGAACGGTTTTGATCTTTTCGTCAAGCTCCATCGTGGGAATCAATGCAGGCTGTCTGCTGGCCCCCACACTGCTGTCCAGGAGATAGAGCGCACGTTTGACCATGGCGGGAGCAAAACCGAGCCCGTACAGATCCACGCGCAACTGAGTGAACAGTTCCTGATGGCGGAGAGATCCTTCCGTATCGCCTTTTTCATAGCATTGGCAGATTGCGTTGAGAGTATCCGGCATGACGTTGCCCAGTCCCGAGATGCAACCGCCGGCTCCCTGGGACAGGGCGTAGTGGATCAGGGAGTCCGGACCGGAGAATACGTCGAAATCGTCACGATCTCGGGCTATTTCCAGGTAGGCGTCCAGGGATTCCTTTCCTCCTCCACTGTCCTTGATACCCTGGATGTTGGGGTGCTCGGCAAGTCGGGCAGCGGTTTCAGGTTCGATATGATTCTGGGTTCGAGCCGGGATGTCGTAAAGGTAGATGGGCTTGTCCACGTTGTCCGCAATTCGGGTGTAATGGGCGTACAATCCCTCCTGGGTGCACCCGATGAAGTACGGTGTGATGACCGCGATGCCATCCACGCCGAGAGTGGAGACTTCTTTGGCCAGAAGGATGGTTTCATAAGTGGAAGGGGTTCCGGCGTTGACGAACACTTTGGCCTTGCCTGCCACTTCCTCAACAACTTCTGCGCAAAGACGCACTTTTTCGGGGAAAGTCAGACTGGTGAAATCCCCGTTGGTCCCGCAGGCCAAGATGTTGTTTCCCGCTGTCACCTGACGGCGCACCTGTTTGCGCACCGCTGCGTAGTCAATAGTCTCTTGGTCGTCAAAGCAGGTGACGAGTGCTACAAAGGGAAGAATTTCTTTCATAGTTACAGTCCGTTCAGGTTAAAGGATGCTGGAATAAATAGAATGAATTTCATCGCGGGTCAGCGGCTTCGGATTGTTGTCCAAAAGGCGCTTCACCTGTAGGGCGGCCTCGACAATTTCGTCGAGGTCGTCTGATGGAACCCCCAGTTCGCTCAAGCGTGTTGGGATGCCGACGTCGCGGCTGAGCTCTTCGAGGAAGCCTACAAAGGCATCCACCTTCTGTTCCTCGGTTTTTCCGTGTATGTCCTTGCCGCACAGATGTGCGATGGCTGCCAGCTTGTCCACACAGGCGTCCTTGTTGCAAGCGAAGACCGGAGCCAGGAGTATCGCGTTGGAGATGCCGTGAGGGATGCGGTAGCGTCCACCCAAAGGATAAGACAAAGCATGCACGCCGTTGGTGCCCGAGGCGGCAATGCAGATTCCGGCGTAGAAGGATGCCAAAAGCATGTCGGCCCTTGCTTCCAAGTCGCTGCCGTCAGCGTAGCTTTTTTTCAGGCTCTTAAAGATCAATCGAATGGCTTCTATGGCCAGCATGTCGCTGAGCAGATTTGCCTTGTTGGAAATATAACACTCCAGAGCATGACAGAGTGCGTCCATTCCGGTGGCGGCGGTGATGGGGGCAGGCAACCCGGTGATCAATTCCGGGTCGAGGATGACCCTGTCCGGCATGAAGGCATCGCAGACAATGCCTACCTTGAGTTGAAGGGAAGGACGATAGATAATTGCATTGGGCGTGGCTTCAGACCCTGTTCCAGCCGTTGTCGGAATCATGATCAGCTGCAGGGAGCGTTTCCTGGGCAGCTTTCCGTCGAAAAGGTTGGTGATGTTCGGACCATCGCCAAGCATTATGGAAATCAGTTTGGCCATGTCCATGACGCTCCCGCCGCCCAAGGCTACGATGGCGCGCACGTTGAGGTTGGAGAGTTTTTCCACCACTTCGGCGACTTGGTCTTCGGAAGGTTCGGGAGGAACGTCCATAAATTCGTGAACCTGTTCGGAGCCGGCCTGGCATCGCTCCTTTACCCGGCTGACGATGCCGCTGGCCGCCACACCTTTGTCGGTAAGCAACAGGGTGGTTCCGCCAGGAAGCATTTCAGGCAGGCTGTTGATTTTTCCTGGGCCGAATTCGATGCCGGATGGCAAGAGGCATTTGAATTGTTTCATGGGTATGCACCTTTTTCTTCGGGGTGTGAGACAAGGGTTAATCGGCGCTACTGCCGGAGGCCAGCATTGCCGCGTATTCAATTGCGTTTTTCATGCTCATGTGACCGGCGACGTTTTTTCCGGCGTTTTCGAACGCGGTGCCATGGTCCACGGAGGCCCTGATGATGGGGAGCCCCAACGTTACGTTGACTCCGGTCATCCCAGCCCACTGACCGCTCGTGTCATCGTATCGGAAACTCAGCAGCTTCAAGGGAATGTGACCTTGGTCATGATACATGGCCACGACAAGGTCGTAGCCGCGTCCCAAAGCTTTGCAGAAAACCGTGTCCGGAGGGTGCGGACCGCTGGCGTCGATTCCCTCGGCTTGTGCCCGCAGGACGGCGGGCTTGATGATCTGTTGTTCCTCATCGCCGAACAAGCCGTTTTCACCGGCGTGGGGGTTGAGTCCCGCCACGCCTATGCGTGGGGCCTTTATGCCGAGGCGTAACAGAGCTTCATTGCTAAGGCGGATGACATCAAGAATGCGATCGTGACTCAGGCTGGCGCCGACCTTGTTCAGCGGCATGTGGGTGGTCACATGAGCAACTCTCAAGGCACCGTCGGCCAACATCATGGAATAGCGTTTGGAGCCGGTCAGTTTCGCATAGATTTCCGTATGACCGTCGTAGTGATGGCCTGCAAGGTTCATGGCTTCCTTGTTGAGAGGCGCCGTAACCGTCCCTTCAATCTCCCCGGCCATGGCGAGCCGGATGACGGTCTCCACGGAGCGAAATGCGGCATCGCCGCACTTGGCATCCACCTTGCCGAGAGAAATGTCGTCCAGTTCCAAGCCTTCCAAGGGAAGAACATCAATGGTTCCGAGTTCGCCCACCGCCTCCGTTGGAGTATTGACGACGTTCATTACCGCATCAGCCTTGACGATTTCTTTCATGGCATGATGCATGACCTTGGCGTCGGCCACGACAAGAGGAATGCACAGTTTGTATGTTTCAGGGGCGGCCAGGGCTTTGACAATGATCTCCGGGCCGATCCCGGCGGGGTCACCCATGGTGATCCCGAGTATGGGACGCTTTTGCATAAGTAATTATCCTTAATTATTCACAGGTGCAGGCGAAACGATCGGCTATATCCACCAGAAGACTGCTGCCGCCGAAGCCTCCTGCCTTGGTAATGAACCAGCGCTGTCCGAAATGTGGTACCTCGCATGACCCAAGCACGACCCCCGGCATCAGTTCCTCGATCAGGGAGACGGACTTGATGTCCATGGCTTTCGCCACGGCCATGGAAGTGTTGCCACCAGTGGAAAAGATGATGTCGTAAGGGGTGCTTTGGAAAATGGTCTTTGCGGCATGTCCCAAAATTCCAGCCACTCGTTCCCCGTCAATGCCGGTCTTTTTTTGTTGTCCCAGCAGTTCTTTACTTTTGAGCAGCAGATTACTGTGAACGTTTTTTTTTGCCGTCCGCACCAGTCTTGTGCATTCGCTTTTAAGACAGGTGCTGGCGGCATCCGGGTCGAGGTCCAGAACCCTGAACCTGCCTTCGGCGCAGGCTATGTCTGCCTGATTCCGTGAAACACCGGCCAGGCTTCCGATGATGGCCAGGATATTCCCTTTGCGTGGACCGCTGTTCATTGTCTGAACAGGTTCGGTATCTTCCTTTCCGTTGCGGCCTGCCCATGCGAGCGCTCTGGCAAGGCCTGCCGCGCCCACAGGCAGGATTTCCGGCATATTGTGCAGGAGGCCTCCGAGAATGCGCATGTCGGTAGTGCCGACAGCGTCAGCGATCAGCAGCCTGCATCCTTGATCCATTAGTCGACGGACCTGCGCGGCCAACCTGTCGGCTGGACCGCGCAGGTCGTCTAAGGAGAGACGCTCGGTTGGAAGATTGCATTGACTGTCCAGCAATTGGGAAATGGTTGAGGTTGACAACGGATGAAAAGGGTCGCGGCCAAAATGGGTGGTGTGCAAAGGAACGCCATCCAGCAGAATGACACCATCCACACAGGTTCTTCCCGTCTCAGGCATGGCCGTGCAGACAAGAGCTGACCGACATCCTGTGGCCTCCAATGCGGCGGCAATCTCGCTTCCCGGATTGCCGCGCATTGTGGAGTCGACCTTTTTGAAAAAGCGGTTCACGCCGGCGCCCTTACATTGTTCAATGGTGTCTCTGACCTGTGCGGCTGCAGCTTTCGGAGTCATGAATCTCGATTCCGTGGACAAGGCGATTGCGTTCAATCTTGGAAGCCTGTCGTTGATTTCCGAGTGATCCAAAAGCAGCGAGGTTCGTCTTCCGGCTTTTGCGAAATGGATACCCGAATCCGCCGCGCCAGTGTGGTCGTCTGCTATTATGGCTCTGATATTATTCATTTTTTGCTATTTGCTAGAGAGTGCTTTCAACAGTATTCGCTTCGGCTTTCCTCTTTTGCAGAAAAGCCCGGACGAGCGGCCATACAAGGGAAAGCAGGGACAAGAAGAGGAAGCCCACAGTGATGGGACTGGAGCAAAAGGCCACGATGTCGTTGTCTGTGCCTAAAAGACCCAAGCGCAAATTTGATTCGGCCAGAGGGCCGAGAATCAATGCAATGCATAATGCCGCTTGAGAGAAGTTGAACTTCTGCATGAAGTAGCCCAGCACACCGAAGCCCAGCATGGTGTAAAGGTCGAACGTATTCATGTTGATGGAGTATGATCCGATGAAACAGAAGACCACGATTGCGACCGTAAGGAGCTTTTTGGGGATGTTCAGGATCATGGAAAAATATTTGATCCCGAGCATGCCGATGACGAACATGAAGATGTTGGCGATAAATGACCCCGTGAAAATGCCTACAATGACTTCCGGGTGCTCCTGAAAAAGCATGGGGCCGGGTGCCAACCCCTGAATCATCAGACCGCCCATAAGTACGGCGGTGACCACGTCTCCGGGGATGCCGAGGGCCAGCAGGGGCACAAGGGCACCGCCGCAGACCGCATTGTTGGCGCTTTCCGTGGCTGCGATGCCTTCGATGAAACCGGTTCCGAATTTTTCCGGGGTTTTGGATGCCCGACGGGCTTCGTTGTAGCTGATCCATGACGCAGTGCCCGACCCTGTTCCGGGGATGATGCCCACAAAGGTCCCGATCAGAGAGCCGCGCAGGAGGGTGGGAATGCAGCTTTTGAATTCTTTTTTGCTCGGCCATACACCTGAAATTTTTATTTTTTTTATCCGATCATCCAAGATGTTCTCCAACTGGACGAATACTTCGGATACGGCGAAAAGCCCTATCAGCGCGGGAACGAAAGCAAAACCAGAGGAAAAGCCTGTAAGTCCGAAGGTGAAGCGAAGCGCACCGCTGATGGGGTCGGCTCCAAAGCAGGCCAGGAACATGCCCAGTAAGCCGGAAATGATGCCTTTGATTATGTCGCCGGAAAGGCTGGCAATGATGGTCAGTCCGAAAAGAGCCATGGAAAAGTATTCCGAGGGACCGAATTTGAGTGCGATTCCGGCAAGTTGCGGAGCAAGACATGCCAAAATCACGGTGCTGATGACACCCCCTATGAAAGAGCCGATAGTGGCCATTCCCAGGGCCTTGCCCGCTTCTCCTTTCTGGGCCAGAGGGTAGCCGTCCAATACCGTGGCGGCAGCAGCTGGGGTGCCCGGTGTTTTGACCAGGATGGAAGAGATGCAGCCCCCATAGATCCCTCCGATGAAAATGCCTATGAGCATATTCAGCCCTTCCACCGAGGGCATGCCGAAGGTAAGCGGAATCAGGAGAGCCACTCCCATGGTTGCGGTCAGTCCCGGCATGGCGCCGATGAGTATGCCGCCGAAGGTGCCCACGCCGACAGCCCACAATGCTGCCGGTTGCAGAACCTGGAGTATTGCTTGCATGTAGTCCATATTAATTCCTTGAAAAGGTGCGAATGCTTTGTTTTGCCCTCTTCCGGCCAGCCGTTGCTCCGGAAGAGGGCATCAGACGGCTCTTGCGAGGTTTACTTCTTTTTGGCGTTCATGCCGTACATGTTCAGGGAACGGATGACCTTTTCGGCCACAACGGAATCCCTATCCACGAGCTTTTTGAAAGCTTCACCATTCCGGTAGTCGACGAACTCACCGAGGTTCTCCATCTTCTTCAGGAATTCAGGGTCCTTGAATGTTTTATTCAGGGCATCGGCCAGCTTGGCCTTGACGTCGGCGGGCAGGCCCTTGGGGGCTATGACGCCTTTCCAGGCGGCCCAGGTGAAGTCCACCCCGAGTTCTTTCGTCGTGGGCACGTTGGGGAACAAGGAAATGCGTTCGGGCTCCATGACCATGAGGATCTTCAGATTTCCGGCTTTGGATTGGTTGACCAGTTCGGCGGGGTGTGCCGCAACCGCCTTGATGTGCCCTCCCACACATGCGGTGATCGCGGGGGCGCTGCCGTTGAAAGGCATGCACTTGACTGTGATGCCCGCTTCCGAAGCGAATCCTTCTGTCGCAATACGGGGTGCGCCGCCGGCGCCGGATACGCCTACAGTCAATTTTCCGGGATGAGCCTTGGCCCATTCGATCATGGCTTTGCCGTCCTGGAATGGGGCGTCCTTGTTGACCGCCACCAGGATGAGGTTTCGTCCCATCAGAGCGAGGTAATCAAAGGAGTCCTTGGAGTAGTCGATTCCACCGTAGTGGGGCAGCATGGTGAGGGGGCCCTGAGCGCCCATGCCCAAGGTGTAGCCGTCCGGTGCGGCGTGGCTTACTCCACTGGTTCCTATGGCTCCGCTGCCGCCCGGCTGGTCTACCACCACCAAGGGTTTGCCCAGATATTTCCGCATGACTTTGGCCATGACGCGGGCGGAGAGGTCGGTTCCCCCACCAGCGGAATACGGAACCACTATCTGGATGGGATGATCAGGGTAATCACCCGCTTCGGAAATTGTGGCGAACGAAACCACGAGGCAAAGAATCGCTAGAATGAGTCGTTTCATGATGTGCTCCTCCGTTTAATGATATGACAGTTCAGATTGAGCCGGACTGCCCAACCTCCGCAAAACAAACTCGTAGAAAAGTTATGGTATGTAGACATCGAGAAGCTTTGTGAACACCAGGTAGACGCCCCCGGTGATACAGAGAGGAACCACCAGAAAACGGATAGGCCGGCGCTCTCCCAATGTCAGCATGGATAGAATAAAGAAGGCACTGGTACTGATCAGGTAGCCCACCTTTACGTAGAATGCCGCGTAAAGGGTCATATAAATGAGGAACAATGCCAGTTTTCCGAGAAGTTTCCAGTTGATGCCTGGATTGTCCTGTGCCGCGGCCTGTCTCTCCCATAGAGTGCGAATGAGCAGAAGGATGGTGAAGAAGAGCATCCCGAAGACCATCAACCAGGGGAAGAAGGCCGGTCCCACTCCTGTGCCGAGTCCTCCTGCGGAAAGGTTGTTCGTCAGGATGGCAGCCAGGGCGCTCAGTCCAAAGACAACAAATGTCAGCCATAAATCTGTGGAGATTCGCATTCTTTCACAACTTCCTTTTGTGCGAAGGTTTGAGACGGAATGTGGATTCAGGTCGGGCACACGCATTCCGTAGTTCCCACTCCAAAAAGCAAAGTGCATGCCATGTGGAGAAAGTCGCGTGGGAGCTTAGTTGCGCGTGTTTTCAGGGGAAGCGGTTGACAAATTTATGAGCAAAATGCATGAGTAACTGATGCGTTTTGCATCAGTTGAGAGGCGGTATGTTACAAGTGTGCGCCAAAGTCCGCCGGCGCATGGCATCTAAGTGAGGAACCATGGATATTGCATTCATCGCGCCGTATCAGGATATTCGCACCAAAGCACAGAGCATCATTGAAACCAACTCCTACCCGGCAAAGACATATGTAGGCGACCTGCAATCCGGCGTGAGCGCCGCACGTCGCGCCATCGAAGAAGGAGCCAGGATCATCATCAGTCGCGGCGGAACGGCCCGGCTGATTCGGGAATCCCTCGGCATAGAGGTCATTGAAGTGGGGGGATCGATTTACAGAGTGCTGGCCTATATCCATGAGCACACCAGCCCGGGAATGAAAGTCGCAATTGTCGGCTTTCGTCAGTTTATCAGCTTGGTTCAACCTGTCTGCGACATCCTTCAGCGTACGCATCGGACTTTTATGATCAGCGACAGCCAAAGCCTGGAAACCGTAACTGCCGAAGTTGTGGCTTGGAAACCGGATGTGGTCGTAGGTGATGCGGTTTCCGTCCGCATGGCCAAAAGGCATGATCTCAATTTCCATCTCATCGAATCCAGTATGGAAACGCTTGTGGACGCATTTGAACAGGCCATGCTGGTACTCAAGAATCTGCAAAAGCATATTAGCAGTACGGAAAAGCTTTCAGCGGTGCTCGACTGCACCAAGCAGGGAGCTGTTTTGATCAACAGTCAGGGAGTCATCGAGGAGATTAATAAGCATGGGTGCGGGCTGCTGCATTCGACGCGCTCTGTCGTCATCGGTATGTCCTACCGAGATATTTTCAAGGCTCCAGAATTAGAGGATGCAAGGGAAGGGCGAAGGAATGTGGGCAATATCATCGTCAACTACCGCAACGCTCGGTTGGCTGTGGAGCATGTGCTCATTAACCCTGCGGAGAACCGCTCCTCGGCGGTCATCCTTTTTCAGAAAGTCGAGCATATTGAAGAGGCGGGGAATGCCATCCGTCAGAAGCTGCTGGAGAAAGGATTCTATGCGAAATACGTCTTTGAGGACATCGTGCACCAAAGTGAGGCAATGTGCGATGTTGTGGAAATAGCCAGGCAGTATAGCAGGACGGATTGCAATATCATGATTCAGGGGGAGACCGGCACGGGAAAGGAGCTTTTTGCCCAGAGCATCCATAACGAAAGTCCTCTTGCCGACGGCCCGTTCGTCCCTGTGAACTGTGCGGCTCTTTCTGGGGCTCTTCTGGAAAGCGAACTGTTCGGCTATGCGCCGGGTGCCTTCACCGGGGCGTTGCGGACCGGCAAGGCGGGACTTTTCGAGCTCGCCAATGGAGGAACGCTTTTTCTTGATGAAATTACCGAGATGGACATTTTTCTGCAGGCCAAGTTACTTCGCGCCCTTCAGGCTAAAGAGATTATGCGCGTCGGTGATCACCGGGTGATTCCGGTCGACGTTCGAGTCATTTCGGCAACCAACCGATCCCCTCGGGAGGAAGTCAGGAAAGGGAAGCTCCGTTCAGATCTGTTCTTTCGTCTTGATGTTCTCAATCTCGCCATTCCCCCGCTGCGGGAAAGGACGGGAGACCCCTCCTATTTGTTCAAGCACTTCGTTTCCATGTCGTCGCAGAAAAGCGGCCCGGTAAAGGAGCTCAATATGCAGCTGTCTTCAGAGCTCGACAAGTATCACTGGCCGGGGAATGTCCGGGAATTGCAGAATCTGGTTGAGAAATATATTGCGCTGCAGGCGCTTCCCGGGCACAAGTTGGCGCGCCATCTGCTGCCTGTCCATGAAGGCCGTCATGGTGAAGATATTTTGAATAGGGCATTACCTCTCAAGGAATTTATAGCCTCCCATGTTTCCAGAATTGTGGCGCAGGAGAATGGAAACATTGCCAGGACGGCCGTCCGGCTGGAAGTGGACAGGAATACCGTGAAGCGGTGGTTGGCAAAAGCCGATTTACATCAGAAGTGACATGCCTGTCGGGTTTTGAACCATCGTTGTAACGTTATTTCAAAAGAGAACTGAGCGGCGATGGAGAGAGCAAAAGAAAATGGCCCGCCGAAGCGAGCCGTTTGGATTCTGTCAGCAATGACACATTACTTTGCTTTGAAGTAGCGGATGCTTTCCATATTTTTGATGGCCTTTGCAATGATTTGATCATTGAAATACCACTTCTCGGTTCCGATGTCTTTCGAATTACCTCTCCAGGCCTGGTAGACCTTCGCAAAGCTATGGTCGACCTGTCCCATGAACAGAAAACCACTCTCCACGTTATTACCGTTCACAACCAAATCATCGACGAGCTCACCGCAATGGTACGTCAAGATGACGGCATTTTTATCGGCACTTACCGGCACGGACTTGGGTTCCGCCTTGCAACCCAGCGCCAGTGCATTGAGAGATTCGGCGATAAACCGTTTCAGATCATATTCCGGCAAATACCAAGCATAAACGCCATACATTTGGGTCCAAGATTCAAACTTCTGGTCTTTTGGAATCTGCTCGAAAGTGAAGCTGTTTTTGTCCTGATGACGGGATACCTTGAAATTGCCAAGTTCTTCCTTTGTTTTAATCCAAAGAGGGGGCGGAAAGGTTATGACACCATCATAGAGCTTCATGGTCTGCATTATTTTTTGAACGCCTTCTTCGGCATGGGCAGAACTTGCATTCAGGCATATGAAGGTAAGTAAAAAGATGACGAGAATTTGTTTACATTGAAGCTTAAGTTTGGCGTTAAATACGGATATCTCCCATGCTTATTGTTTTATTTTCTGTTTCATTTCATCAGTCATGGGAACCACGTTGAAGCCTTGCTCCATTTTTATCCCTTTCATGTCGGCCAGAACCTTTGCCCGCCGCTGCTCCGGATTCTTCACCGCGGTCCTCCGCCATGCCTGATACACTGTCATAAAGGTATTCTTGTACTTTCCAAGAAACAGGTAGCCTTCCATGTCTTGATTATCGCAAACGACGTGTAAGAGCTGACTGTCCGCCTGCTTCTCCGTCAATTCCATCTGAGTGTCGCTCTGACATCTGCTCACGAGCTTGTCTTTTGCGGCCTGCAAGAACGCCTCATAGCTCGTATTCGGAGAATAGATCCCCGTAACAGTCTGATACTGGTTCCAATTGTTCAAAGATTCACCTTTGGGTATAAACTCGTAAATGATGTTGCTTCCTTTCTGACGGAAAAACGACTGAATATTACGCCTGGATTCCTGATCTTGAGCCCAGGCAGGAGTCGGATAGGTAAGGTTGACTTCATGAATAAAAGAGGAACGAGTCGGGCGCACTTTCGGCGGTTTATTTGCAAAAATAGCGTCAGCAGGAGTGGTGTCCAGCTTTGCAGGGCGCTTGAAGTCGGCAGGGATGTCGAATTTTTCTCCTCGCTTTTCCAACCAGTCAACACAGCGCCAGAACCACATGTATTGGTCAATGCTTGGTTCTGTAACGAGTGCTGCTGGTCGGTAGGTGAAGTTTAAATTCATGCTTTTTACAAGAGAGTATCCGTGATTGTCTTTAAGCTTGTAATTTACTCCCTGCTCCAACAGATACAGAACAAGGTTGTAGTTAAAAACTCCACCGGCTTTTTGGGCTATTGTCTTCCCGTATTCCCCTCTCCTATCCACTTCTGCTCCTGCATTACAAAGAAATTTGAATATTGACTCATCGCCAATGAGGAGGGCCCATTCAATGGGAAGTTTTCCCGAATCGGGTATAGCAAGGTTCGGATCACCATTTCCGATTTCAAAAAGCATCTTCAAATAATCGGTATACATGTCACCATCAGTGGCCGCTCTTCGGACAGTCCAATGGATCAAGGAAGAATCTGATCCATCCGTCCCTTTCCAGATGATGTTCGGGTCAGCTCCCAGTTCCAGGAGGTGCTTGAATCCTTTTTTATTTGGGTGCTGTATGACCCAACACGGCACTGTCACGCCATAGGTTCCAACGGCATTGACATCGGCACCCTGTGCAACCAGTTCATCCATTTCTTCAATGTCGCCATCTGCGGCAGCCAGTGCCAGTTTCTGCGCAAGCTCATTGCCTGGGAACATTTCTTCAACGTTCATATCAAACAATGATTTTTGCTCAGTGCTTTCCGAGTCGCCAGAACATCCGGCCATCAACAGCACCAACAATACTACGAAGCAAGTCTTACCCATTTGTTTTGGTCCCGTCCTGTTTTTCGGTAATGCCAAAATGCTCTTTGAAGCCTTTAAGGCTATGCTCGCCTGCGTCTTCCAACAAGTACTTCTTCCCGACCGCTTCTGGCCCCTTAATGGTCACCTCGCCAAAGGGATAGTTATCCACAACGGTAACCCCGTATTCCTGGAGGAAGTTGAGAACATCGCCTCTGCTGATGTACGCAGTGGTGACGCTGTTGGCTATTTCCAGACTGCCTCCGAATTTTCTTGCCGTGTTTTCATGCAAACAGAAGTGGGGCCACTTTGTTGGACCACTGAGCGACGTTTTTAAGGTGGACAGTTTTACTGGTCACGTCCTTGTTGGTCGCGCTGGAGAGAGTAAAAGAAAACGGCCCGCCAAAGCGGGCCGTGTATTCTGTTCAAACGTGAAGGGGTATTAGGTATGGTGTTCCCTAATTCTATTATTCTACTGGCTCCTTACGAAGGTACACCAAGTCCCAATTGGGAACGTACGGCCCGATGTCTTGCGGATAGGGAATCGTCAGATACTGGTCATCAATATCAGTTCTAGTGGGATATTCAAGGACGTGTGGTAGTACTTCTGTCAAAGCAGCACTTACGTCCTCAATGTCATCTTCAGTTGTATCTTTGTCAAAAACAGACACAAAATAGATATCCCTACCAGTAAAGCTAATTCCTAAAGCACGAAGGCTTGACGGTATCATACCAAGTAATGTCTGACTTGTTGTGATATACGTTTTAGAGTGCAGTGTGTCATTTTCTTTGATGCTTTTATAGTCATATCCCATTATACAACCTCGCTATGGAATGTCAGGGACAATGTGAACGCCTTTTTTGGAATAGTGTATTATAAAACTCTTTGTTGGGCCTAAGTTGTTCCCTTTCATATCTAAACACTCGCCAATAACTATATTTGATTTTATTCGTTCTTTATAACCAGGCATACCTTTTTGACCTCTGATTCGCGTCCCTTTACCTGCATATTTCAGAACAATGCTTTGAAGGTCAATATTATTGTATACGACACTTTTTACGTTTTCACCTGCTGCCGCCAAACTGTCCAGAAAACCGCTACCACCTCTCTATTTAATTATCACCACCATACTTTTGATACCATTTATCTAGTGTTTCAAGGCCTTTTTTTAATACGTTATCAACATAGCCAAGCTCGCAATGGCATTCATATATTCCCTCATCATAATCGTATGCTATAATTTTTGACTTCTCTTTCCCGTCGATAAGTAACACAGTAACTCCATCGAATTCCGGTATGTCTTCTGGAGTTATATTTAATTTCTGCCATTTTTCTTTTACTGATTGTGCATAGTATTTATGAAACTTATCTCCCCAAATAGTTGATAGTAGATAGTTATAATAAATATCATGTTTATTTTGTGTAAATAGGGTTTGTACGTTTCTTGTTGAGTTGTTTTTTACAATATTATTTAACATGAACCGAATCATATTAAGACCAGTTGCAAGTTGGAAAAGTCCAAATTTTTTGTTACAAATCCAATAGCAAAATTTTCCGTAAAGCCAATCTCCACCAATATATTCATCAAGCTCTGTTTCAATTGCAAAAATCGACTTATTCCCAATAATCATAAATTAATCTCTGTTTATTTTTTAATTATTTTTAATGCAGAATTTCTATTAATACCAAGCCTTTTAAGGACGTCATCTTTCATAGTGTTTAGGATACGCCTGTCGACGGTGCCATTAAAATGCGCTTTTCCTTGGTTTCCTGAGAACCTATATATCTGGGTTCTATTCGCATTCCACCCGAACCAAGTTTTCCCGTCCCCTTTAGGTACAGCATTTTTATATGCCTCTTTAGCATCTGAAGGAAGTTGAGTTTTATTTGGACGCCATCCTGGCTTTCCGGGCTGGTGTGCTTGGTCCACTTCATATTCTGGCTTGTTTTCGTATTCTTTTCTGATGAGGTCATCGTCATCATCATTGCCAGGATCTGGGTTGGCAGGAGTTGATTCGGAACCACTACCAGCGTTTGTGCTCTTCCCGTCACCGGAACTATGTTCTGAAGCAAGAGCCAGATTGCCATTTTCGTCTTCGACATAAACCTTGTCCGTCCGGGCATGGACTGTTCCATCGGAGTCGACCCAAGCATCGTAGTATACATTGGTTTCAGGGTCTTTAACAAATGCAGAGCCAAGATCTTCCGAAACGATCTCCATGGCTTTGTCTGTCTCAACACCGATACCATTGACATTGACTTTCGTGATTTTGACAAGTTTTTGTCCTGTGGACTCGGCATACCCGGGAACCCAGTTTGTCAGCCAGGTGTTAATGTCAATCTTTTTCCCGAGTTTGTATATGTATTGCTGTGTTCCAACGACACCGTTCTTAAGTGCCTTCCCCAGCTTTGCCGCAGTATCAGGGTCAGCTTGCTGTATTAACATTATGGTGCCGACGGCGGCCGTGACTGCAAGGAATGTAGCTGCAGGCCCGCTAAGGGTACCGCCATCAATGTTGGTGACATTGCCTGGAAGCTGGATAAATTGTTTGCCATTTACAACGGTTACTTCTATTCCGTTGCCTTCCATTTTTGATGCCCATTTTCGATATTCGCCAACGCCCTGGGTTATCTGAATCATGGCGTCAAGGTGGTCGACATCTTCAGAGCGTAATCGTTCATACTCAAGCGCCATAAGTTCAGTGAGACCTTCGGCATAGCTATCAAGCTGCTCGTCATTTGCATTAGGGATCAAACTATTTTTGGTAATAGCTCCCTTGATCATGCTCTTGAATATCGCCCTGTCTTCTACAGAAAGTTTTGGCTTAGGCGTTATCGCATTAATAGCTTTATCAATGACTTTGCCGATTGCCTCGGCCAATTTCTTGCTATTTTTCTGAAGCCCCTCGGCCCCGCTGGCAATATCCTTGATGGTTTCCGGGTCAACGTAGATTTTGACCACGGTCTCATTGTCCTTGGTGATCTCCTGAGCTTTGGCGAGGTCTCGGTTCAGGCCTTCCAGCCCGGCGTCCGGATCGGAGCGGATGATGATGGTCCCTTTGCCGATGGTGGCGCGGTTGATTTGCTCCTTGTCCTTGCTGGAATAGTCGGTGGTGGAGGTGCCGGAGTAGGGGCTGTCGTCTTCCTTGGCTTCCTCCCCATCGTTTTTCTCGTCGTTGTCTCCCTTGTC
>CAJXYU010000005.1 GCA_913063155.1 uncultured Desulfovibrio sp. | reverse complement strand
TCTTGTTGTCGGAATAAAGGACGTTGAGTCCGTCAGATACTGGCATGGCGCGGAGCATAGGGAAAAGGACATGCAAGCACAAGTTCTTTTGCCGCGACCCGGCAGTGACCTGGGAAGACGAGAAATATCCATCCGGCGACATTTATTCCCGCACCTTGACCACGGCCAGGGTCACGTCGTCTTCGAACCCGGACTCGGCAGTGAAGTTGCGCAGCGCGTTCAGAATGGCGTTCAGGACGTCCTGGGCGCTGTTGTCCGCATGAATGCGCATGATCTCCCTCAGCCGGTCCTTGCCGAACATTTCCCCCTCCGGGTTCACCGCCTCCCATATGCCGTCCGTGCCGATGAGAATGATTTGCCCGTGTCCGAGTTGCATGGATTCCTCGGCGTACTCCCAGTCACCGTCAACACCGAGCGGCAATCCCGTATCGCCGCCGAGTTCGCTGAATTCGTCGCTGCTTTTGGAATAGACGAGTGCGGGATCATGCCCGGCGCGAACCCAACGCGCGGTCAGGGTTTCAGGGTCCACCGCGAACAGGAACAGGGTCATGAAACGGCCGGAAAGGCGGATGTCCTCGGCCAGCAAACGGTTGGCGTCGGCCACGACTTCGTCCAGCCTGCCCCCCCTGGAAGCCCGCTGGCGAAGGAAGGCGCGGGCCGTGGTCATGAGCAGGGCCGCCGGAACTCCATGGCCTGAGACATCTCCCACTGCCAGCCCGAATTCATCCGCCTCTATGCCCAGGTGGGGATAATCGAAATAATCGCCCCCCGTATCCTCGCAGTAAAGACTCGTTCCCGCCACATCCAGGCCGGATATGCTCGGTGGCTGCTCGGGAAGCAGGCTGCGCTGAACCTCCTGGGCGATGGTCAGGGCTTTTTTCATGCGCACCTGATCTTCCAGCGCCGGAGCCAGCTTGTTGAAGGTTCTCCCCAGTTCGCTCAGTTCATCGTGTCCTTTGATGTCCACCCGGGTGGAAAAGTCACCGCCGGCCAGCCTGTGGAACGCTGAAGAGAGGGCCGCGAGCCTGCGAGTCATGGGTTTTGACAGGAACGCGGACAAGAGCACCACGACCGCCGCCAGAGCCCAGAGTATGTAGCTTATGGTCGAGTAGTGGCTTTCAATCTGACTCCTGACTTCCTGGGCGGATTCCACGGTAGTGCCGTAAATGTTCTGCATGGGCACGATGAGCATCAGTCCGGAACGTTTGTGAATGGGGGCGTAGACCCATAGACTGTCCTCTCCTTTATAGGGGAGCAGGAACGCGCCGCACTTCCGTTGCCGCATTGCCTCGATCACTTGCCCGGTCCTGTCCGAATCGCCGGTCGAAAGCCATCTGGACTCTTTACCTGCCATCCAGCCGCCACGGTCCTGAGCGGTTGAGACTCCCTTCAACTCTTCAGCCACGATGCGCAGGCCTGTTTTCCCGTCCGGCATCCTTCCTTTTCTGAAGAGCAGAGAGGTCATCCCTTCGGACAGTTCGGAAAGTTCCAGGCCTCCCTGCAGCACGGAAGTGAGGGGGACCATGAACATGACGGCCCCGCGAAATGTCCCGGCAATGCTCTGAATTCCACCGACGGCCGAGAGGATGAACGCTCCCGTCACAGGGTCTCTGTACGGAGAGATCCAATGAATATCCTCCCTCGAATGCATTGCCGCCCGAAACCATTCATGGGGAGGCGACTCCGCATCGGGAAGCGGTTCGCTGAGAATGCCCGGATGCGATTTCTGATTCATCCACATGGCATGGGTCGTCATGGATGTTGCGGGCTTGTAGAAGGGATACGTGGCGATGATTCCGTTGGTGAGCCGGATGATCTGCCAAAGAACAAGTTGATTGTTCCCTTGCTCCAACCGTTGAAACGACGGCAGCAGGGGGCGCATGATGCGTTCGGCCTCCACCATGTCGACGGTTGCGTCCGGGGCAAGTTCGATCCTGAAGCGGGAATAATCCACCTCTATAGGAATACGTCCACTTTCTTCGAATATACGGAAGTATCTATCTTTTTTATTGAATTTGTCTCCAAGCGGGACGCTTGTATCCATTTTTCCGTCCTCAAGGGCCCGCTGTAGCCGGTCGGCCAGACTTTTCAGGGCCAAAGAGACGATCACGGCTTCCTTGCTCACGATGACGGCATGATCCTGCAGCCTTCTGAGGAGATCCTCCTCCGCCCGTAGCGCGAGCACCTCGCGGGCGTTGGCGGTCAAATTCTTCACAAGATCATGGCTGGCCCGGCGCGAGGTGATGCTCAGCAGTACAAGCGGCCCCAAGGTGAAGCAGGTCAGTATGAGAAGCAGTTTCCAACGGATTTTCATGGCAGTACGTCCGCTTGGTAGGAGTTTTTTCATGAGAGAATACCTTTTCAATAACGTGAAAAAAAACAGCCTGTCGACAAAGACGGGCTGTTTATAAGTGAGGAAGTGGAAAGTGGAAGAGGACTACTCGTTCGAAAGAAGCTCCAACACTTCGTCATAGAAACGTCCCTTGTTGCTGAACTTGAAGACGGCATTCACTTTGCGTCCATTCTCGGTCCTGATCACGCTGCCTTGTTCATAGCCGTCCACCACGACCCCGAGCCGTAACGGCACGGGAGATTCAAAGAGGGACGGATTGGCAAGATAGCTTGCCGCCGTGGTGTTCCAAAGGCAGTAAAAAGGCTGGTTCCAAATCAGTCCGTACGCTTCTGAAGCGATTTTGGCTGCAAGGCTGCTCTGGGAGAGAATACGCAAACGCGTTTTGAACTCCTTGGTTATTTTTGCGTGGTTGGTTACGTCCAAGGGGAACATGACGATTTCAAAAGACGTATTGGCGAACAACCATTGGGTTGAACGCGGATCCCAAAAGACGTTCCATTCCGCCCGCGGGTTCGCGATCGCCTTGGGAATGGTCTCGGGATCAAGATTGCCGGGCACATTGATGGCGCCGCCCATGAAGATCATGCGCTTGATCCCTTTCTCCAGTTCCGGCTTGTGACGAAGCAGTTTCGCCACCGGAGTGACTGGAGCGGTCACCAGCAAAGTCATTTGCCGACCGTTTTTTATGGCGGCTTCCAGCAATTTTTCCAGAACGGCCTCGCCGAGCGGGTAGGGCGGCCAATCCGCATGATCAGGATATGGCTTGAGACACTCCAACCCTACGAACTTGATGGAATCCTCCCGATAGGAATATGGGAAAGCGTTCCAACCCTTGGCCAGGCTCAAGGCCAACGGAATATCGGTTCTCTTCAGTGCTTGGGCTACTTTCCAATGGCCGGACACGGCAAAATCCGCAAAAGAGTCCGAATTGCTCACCACCACTCCACGCAAGTCCACGTTGGGCATGGCAAGCAGCAGCATATGCACCACTTCGTCGTCCAAAGTGCCGCCCGAAAAAAAGACGACTGGATCGCGTGGCTGCGCCTGAGCGGCTCCGCTTGAAAGCACGATTGCAAGCCCCAATGAACACATGAATCGCCACAACAGCCTGAACATCTCTTTCACTCCTTTGGGCACGGCTGCAACTGAGCATGAAAAGGAATAGAGTACAATTATAGCCTTTTGCCCTGCTCAAAGAAGACGAGCCTCGGAATTTGCGGTATCGTCCATCCATGACGGAAAAAGAAAAAATGATTCAGGGGCTGTTTTACGACGCCTGCGATCCTGAACTTTTACGGATGCGTCTCGAATGCCGGGTTCTGCTCAAGCAATTCAACGATGCCGACCCGGCGGATTTCGCCACCCGAGCGGTGATTCTGGCAGAACTGTTTGGTGCGCAAGGCAATGGAGTGCACATAGAGCCGCCATTTTACTGCGACTACGGCAGCAACGTTTTTTTGGGCGACGGTGTATACATGAACTTCAACTGCGTCATTCTCGACCCCGCACCGGTGGTCATTGAAAAGAAAGTCATGTTCGGCCCTTCGGTCCAGGTCTACACCGCCGCGCATCCGGTGCAGGCCGCCGAGCGGATAAAAGGACCGGAGTTCGGCGCACCCGTCACCATCCGGGAAAACGCCTGGATCGGCGGGGCCGCCGTCATCCGGCCCGGCGTGACCGTCGGCCGCAACGCCGTCATCGCAGCCGGAGCCGTGGTCATCAGGGATGTACCGGACAACACTGTCGTCGGCGGCAACCCTGCGAAAGTCATCAAAAAGCTCTAGCGTATATCCCATTGTCAAACGCCATCCCGGCGTTGTAGAATCCAAGATCATGGGCCACATCATCGCCAAAGACATATACCGGAAGTTGGGGAACACGCTGGACAACACGCCTATACGCATGCCCTGGTCGCCTGCCATGCGGAAAATGCTTGAGGCCCTGTACACTCCCGAAGAGGCCGAACTCATCACCCGAATGCCGTACCGGCCTTCGAGGCTTGATCGCATCGTCCGGATAACCGGAGTCGAGGAGGGCAGGCTCAGACGCATGCTTCCGGAAATGTGCCGCAAAGGCATTGTCTGCGACCTTCATGACGGCGATGCGTATCAGTACATGATCTCCCCGTTCATCATCGGTTTCTTCGAGTTTTCCATGATGCGTACCCATGGGGAAATCGAGCCGGCCAAGTGGGCCGAGCTTTACCATGCCTACATGTTCGGGGACCATGCGTTTCTGGGCGCCAATTTCGGAAGCGGGCAGGAAGTGTCTGTCATGCGTGCGCTCCCCCATGAGGAGACTGTACGCCAGGCGGATCATGTAGAGATTCTGGACTATGAGAAGGCCGCCGCAATCATCGATACGCAGACCATCTTCGCGGTGGGACTGTGCGCCTGCAGGCACGAGAAACATCATTTGGGCGCTCAACTCTGCGATGTGCCTTTGGAAACCTGCACTTCCATGGGATCTGCGGCCGAATTTCTCATCCGCAACGAATTCGCCCGGCAGGTGGACAAAAGCGAATTCTCGGACATTTTCGCCCGCTCCAAGGAGCACGGGTTCACCTTGACCACGGACAATGTCCGCAGGAACGCGGTGTTCATGTGTCATTGCTGCGGTTGTTGCTGCAATCTCATGAACGGCATCAAATATAGCGGCTATCCCGGGGTGTTGGTCTCCTCATCATTCATTGCCGAGTGTGATGCGGATCTGTGCAACGGATGCGGGAAATGTGTTCGGGCCTGTCCCATCGACGCGGTTTCCCTGGTCGAGCAACCGACAGAGCCCGGTGAAAGGAAACGCAAATCCGCCGTGGTGGACCAAAGTTTGTGCCTGGGGTGCGGAGTGTGCGTCTTGAAATGCAAGCCGCGGGCAATGGAGCTCCATAAACGCAAACAGAAGGTTTTTCATCCGGAGGATTCTTTCGAACGGGTACTCGTCCAGTCTTTGGAGCGCGACACGCTGCAGAATTTGATTTTCGACAATCCCAACAGCCAGGCCCAGAGTTTCATGCGGTCCCTTTTGGGCGGCTTTCTCAAGTTGAACCCGGTAAAAAAAGCCCTCATGAGCGAATCGTTGCGCTCCCGGTTCCTTGACGCCGTCCGCAAGGCTTCGGGCTAGTCCGGCTCCCCTTTGCAGGCAGCAACAAAGGCTTCCGACGAACTTGCCGGAAGCCTTTGTCTTCAATGCATGGAAGAGCGGGCGCTTCCTACTTGTTTTTTTCGTTTATCCGTCTTCTCAGCCGGGCGATGCCCTGCCTGCGTTCTTTTTCGATGCGGGCCGTACTTTTGGTACGCCGTTCCGAAAGGTACTGCATTTCACGCCTCATCTTGAGGTAGCTTTCCCATCGTTCGTACCGAATCTCTCCAGCCTTGACGGCGCATAAAACCGCGCAGCCGGGTTCGTGCTGATGCGAGCAGTCGGCAAAACGGCATCTCTTGGCCAGCTCCGCTATGTCGGCGAACGCAGTTTCCATTCCTTGGCCGTCACCATAGAATGCGATTTCACGGATGCCCGGATTATCCATGAGCATCCCGCCTTGCGGCATGCGGATGAGTTCCCGCACCGTGGTGGTATGCCGTCCCTTTCCGACACTGCTGCTGACGGCCCCGGTGGCCTGAATGTCATTGCCGTAAAGCATGTTCGCCAAAGTGGACTTTCCTGCGCCGGACGAACCGATCATGGCGATGGTTCTTCCGTCCCCAAGGTACAGCGCCAACTCGCTTCCGCCCCTGCCGTCCAGCGCGGAGACCAGCACGACAGTCACGCCGAAAGCGATGTCTTCAACCTCCGTTCGAAACGGTTCAGGATCTTCGTGCAGATCCGCCTTGGTCAGCACCACCACAGGGGAAAGCCCGCAGTTGTAGACGAGCGTCAGGTAACGCTCAAGACGCCTGACGTTGAAATCACGGTCCAACCCGCAGACAATGAACACGGTATCGAGGTTGGCGGCGATCGGCTGTTCGCGTGTCGCGGTACCCGTCCGATTGCCGCGTGAGCCTGCTTCGCCTCGAGTGAGGATGTTCCTGCGGGGAATGACGCCTGTCACGACTGTGTCGTCTACGGACACCCAGTCGCCGGTGACGGGATAATCGCCGTTTTGGGAATGCAGCAGCCTTCCGGCAGGGGAGCACAGCCATTCTTTTCGGCCGTCCGCAACCAGGAACAGGTTTCGCTGCACACTGACCACGCGTGCGGCATGGCCTTGTGCGGAATTTGCGGCAGCCAGTTGATGTTCAAAGTAGTCGCTCCAGCCCAGTCGGCGGAGCAGTGTCGGATCACCGTATGTATTTGCTTGCTGTTTGGTATGATGTGTCATGTGTCACCACCATTTTGTTATGACCGGGGAAATCCCCGGGCATGATTCATAGTCATTGCCGCCGATAACGAGCGGTCAAAGGCTTCGGATATCTGGAGTATGGTGGGGCGTTGCGGAAAGGAAAGGGCGCAACAAAAGACTGGTTTCGACGGAAACACAAATCAGACAGGCCGGAATGACCTTATTACAAACCGCAAATGATTGCGGACGGAAAGCAGTTTAAGCCTGTTGATTGCCCTTCATTTCGACAACGCCGGGTACAAGCTCCGTAAACTGGCTGAACATAAAACTCCTTGTTGTTGCAAAGTGACGACTCTCTGCATGATTCACCTGCCGGTGTCAATCGCCCCGTGCAAGCACGCCTGCCTGTCGCCATTTTCTTGAGGCTGAGGACTCCTTTATAATTTAAGCCTGTAAAGAAGGGGTTTCGAGGGAAATTATGGTCATATAGATCTTTTTACCGTATTCAGTGAGGAGAGTAGCCCGGACCGTGCCTGGATGTCCTGATGTTGAGAAATATGTTGTGCTGATAAATATTATAGCCTGTTATTTCATATGAGTGATAGAAATTCTTTATTCATCTCCCTACAGAACTGCTTTTTGCTGCTTTTTGCTCTCCTATGCCTTTTGAGCCCTTTAGAGGTCGCTTATGCGGACAATCACACAAATGAAGACTCCGCCCATCAAAATACAATTGTATTGGGAGGAATAAGCAAAAGGGATCTCCTTGGAATATGGACGAATCTGATTTACAGTGAAGCATTTCGCCGGTTGAATATAAAGTTCGTTTTTCTTGAGCTCCCTCTGAGAAGAGTTTCTTCCCTGGTGGATAATGAAGAAATTGATGGAGAAACGAATCGCGCAGAAGACTATGCTGAACTGCATAAGAATCTCGTACGGGTTGATGAATCTCATTTCAGTTTGAAAATTGGTGCATTTACAGCAAATCCTAAGTATAAATTCGATTCATGGGACAGCTTGAAAAAGGCTGGTCTTCGCGTTGAGTGTATCCGAGGTGTGGAAAGCGCGTATCAAGTGCTGGTCAAAATCATTCCTGCCGAGAAACTGTCCGAGATTCCCTCTGTTCCGATAGCACTCAGGAAATTGATCTATGGGCGGACCGACGTCTTCGTCAATGTTGAAAACGTAACGAAATCGTACTTGCATGATGGAAAATTCCTCAGTACCAGAATTTATCATGCAGGGACTTTTTCCGTTCGGCCTATGCATATGTTTCTAATTAACAAGCATGAATTATTGGCGAAGAAGCTTGAGAAAGTCTTGCGAGAAATGAAACGGGAGGGGCTTGTCGAAGAATATAGGAAAGAAGCTGCCCAGCGTCTTCGTCAATCCCGCCAAAGGTACAAGCTCCCAAAGTATATTCCTTGAGAGGCATTGATTGCCAAACGCCTGAAAAAAAACAATGCTTGCAGTTGAGTGAAGAAGAGGAACGACTTTACTTTCCGATATTTTTCACCGCCCCGCAAACACGCTTATTTGACATTCCTACCCCGCCCTTATAATCAAATTGTCGGTTGGCCCCACTGCCGGGTTAAAAGGGAAGCCGGTGCAAAACCGGCGCTGCCCCCGCAACTGTAAGCGAAGAGACGTTTTTCCCCATCCATGCCACTGGAAAACCGGGAAGGCTTGAAAATCGTCCATGACTCGCAAGCCAGGAGACCTGCCGACCGGATCACATCCTTAAGAAGAGCGGGAGGGCTTTTCCGAGGGAATATAGCTACTGCCCGATCCAATGATCGCGTGCGCTTTTTGTAAACGGAATTCCAAAACCAGACGCCTCTCCGTCCGGCGCCCGTCAGCTTTTTCGAGTCTGGCGGGATGCTTGTTCAACCGTTCCAAGGAGACGTTGTGCACCTTGATTCCCACCACTCAGAGAACCGTCATCACGATCACGGTCATGCCCACGGCAATGACCATCATTCCCACCATCACCATGAGGGCGAACCCGGACCTCGCAGCGGTCGACAGGGGATCCTGCTTTCGGCCTTCGGTTGTGCGCTCCCCCACACCCACAAACACTATGACTTGTTTGAGGATGAGGTCCGTCAAAGATACCCGGACATGGAAGTCCGCCGGGCATTTACGGCCAACCGCGTCAGGGCCAAACTACGCACCAGAGGGATGGAGCATCTTTCCGTAGCAGAAGCCTTGTCCAGGATGGTCGACGACGGAATTACCCATGTGGCGGTCCAGTCCCTGCATACGTTGCCGGGCGTTGAATACGACTGGACCGTCCAGCAGGCAAAGGCCATGCGTCATCCGCGAAAGGGGGTGGTCCAGGTGGAGATCGGCGCACCTCTCATGAAATCCATGAAAGACATGGAGCGGGTCGCCGAAGTCATCAATCAAAACCTGTTACCCGACCTGGGGCCGGATGACGCTGTTATCCTGGCCGGGCACGGGACCTACCATCAGTGCCACGCCCTTTACCCTGCCCTTGAAGGTCTGCTTTTGAGAAACACCCCCAACATCGCCGTGGGCACGCTCATGGACAGTGCTCAGCCGGCCACTCTCGGCAAGAGGTTCCTCGGCAGGGGAGTGCGGCGGATATTCCTGGCGCCCTTCATGTGCGTGCCGGGACATCATGTGCGGGTGGACCTGTTCGGAGACCGCGAACACGCATGGGAACGCATTCTTTCCTCCATGGACATCGAGGTGGTTGCGGTGCCCACCGGTTCCCTGGAATATCCCGGGTTCCGCGCCATATGGCATGACCATCTGGATGAGGCTGTGGCAGCGTTGAGCTGACGTGCATCAGTGGCTCCACGTTGTGTTTGGATTGGGAGAATCAATTAAATTCGTATGACGCCGTTGCGCGCCGGCGTCATACGAACTAACAAATGTGTGGCGAGGGAAAATATGTGTTGAATTAATTGTTTTTATTAATGATCCATAATTTTTATCTCTTTTATTTCCGGATTTCCCTCCAGTGGTTTATATATGTCCACGGTTGAAGGCTGTGAGGTGCTATGAGGATACACCCCGGATGCATTGCAAAAGAAGCTATAGTTCATGCCGGATGTAACTTGTTGCGCATATGCAACAGGGATATAATGAACACCGACAAAACCTTCAAAAGCTTGATTGAAAGTATCCATTACATCATTTGGAATATCGCCTCTGTATTCGGTCCATCCACCAGGAATTGTCATGTGTAACCACCTTTTTTAAAAGTTGCTCTCCTCTCGTCACACATAAAACCCATGATCGAGCCCCGCGCATTTTTTTTCATAGGAAAGAGTGAGGCGCAGGGCGCATTCAGGCAATTCAGACCTTTGGTATAGCCTATATCGATTACACCTAGTCTGAGCAAGGGGTAGGTGAAAATTTCATGATTATTCTAACCGGTCCCGATATCCGCGGGAAAGGGCAAACAAAGAAATCCCCGCCATCATTGATATTTCAATGACGACGGGGTCTATATCTTCAATGGCGGAGAGGGTGGGATTCTAGAAATACACCCTGCAACCACTGTAATAATTGATGTTTTTAGGCTAGCGTTCAGACTTTGGCGTAGCAGTCCAGTGTGGCATTTGGCAAGCCGAATCCCGCATCGCAAAGGTGGTGTGTTGAGGTTCCCTTGAGATGTCGCTAAGCCTTTTCGTTTTCCATTCGCTTGTTGAGGTAGGCTTGAGCGTTTGCTTGCTCTTGTTCTTGGTACTCAGCTAGCTTGGCGTTCAAGTCTGCGAGTGTTTCGGGATCATCTTTGAGGACAATAGCTTTTGGATCGAGTGGCTTGCGGTGCTCAAGTTTGTTGTCAAATATAGCGCCCAGGAAGTGGGTTTGAGCGCAGATGCGGATGTCATGCAGGAAGCACACAGCATCGGTAACTAGCTGCATATAATCACCTAACATGTCTTCTATTTTTTTAACTTGATCGCGGATAATTGGCTTGTTCTTCTCGATGCTCCATTCGTTCTGCTTGAGGTCTGTGATCCTTTTAAGCTCAGCGGCTATATCTCCATCACCGGCTCCAGTTGGGATCAAATGGCCGATAATTTGTTGAAATTCCATATGGAAATCCATCATTTTACGTATATGTAAGCTGAGCATCCCGGCAAAGGTCTTGAAGTCAATGGCAGTTATTTCATATCTATTTAGGATTCTGACTAGGAAGATCACCGCCTTAAGGGATGCGTGATGCACTTCACTAAGCTTTTTTTGTCCATAGCGAAGGCCGAGTAAGCTTGGTCTTCCATCATCGACAAGGCTTTTCCAGTATATAGCAGCTTGGCGAACAGCTCCTCCGTGTTCCACCTGGCTTTCACTAAGCCTACTCTCCGCAGCCATGATGGCGTCAGCAATTCTTTCGTATATTTGGACCTTCATAGCCTCCCTAGCATTGTCTCTTTGCTGTTCAATGCTTTGGGTGTGTTGCTTGTTGAGCTGCTCAGTGCTCTGTTTATGCTGCCTATCTAGCTGGATGATAGCTATCCATGCGGCTACACCAACGGTGAGAACTGTACAGATGATGGTGACAACATGCGGTGCGTAGGCTACGAAAGTCGAAGCTGTTTCAACTAGAATGGGTACACACATATAGAGCCTCCAGAACAACCTATACACATGAAGATATATACAGGCAAAGAGAAAACATGTGTGCTATAGTGTGTTTCTATGTGGGGTGTGGTCTGGAAGACGCCGAATAGGGTCTATCTCCGTAATAGTGCTTTGGCGGCCATTAAGCTGAGAACATCTCCATGTCGGTGGATCATCCTGTGGCAGTTGGGGCAGACCGGAACTAGGTCCGTCGTTGGGTCTATTTCCTGCTCTTCTCCAGTGTCTGCCAGTGGATTCAGGTGGTGAATCTCGATGAAGCCTTCTCCCCAAATGCCATAGCGTTCTCCGAAGTCCATTTCGCAAACTGCACACCTAGTGCCATGGACGCGTATTGCCTCCAGGCGGTTCTTCGGGTTTCTTTCGTATCTGGTTGCTTGGTAGGTCTTCTTCGCGCCCTCACGCCTGATCAATGGTTGGCTAGGGGCGTCATCGAGTTCCTTGTCGGATTCATCCTCAATCGGAACAATGAAAGTCACCTCAAAGGAGTTCTGGCCGTCCTTTAGAAATTTCAGGTGTGGAGGGGCGGTGACGGGTAGGTCTCTGCTAAACTTTTCAAGATAAGACGGTAAGGTGTCCGCGATCACCTGCGAGAAGTCAGACCTCCACAGCAGCCTAGTCCTGGTGTTCACAACGTCAGGCGTTAGGGTCGCGGTATATTCAGCCCCACGGTGGGTGAGGTTAATCTCTCGGCTTTCCATTGAAGGGTCGAAGTTGAAGAAGAACGCGAAATTCCTTGGCACTCCTGTCCCGTGGTGGAGGAAGGATGATTTGTCCATTTCCTTTGTCGCTAGATTTGCAGAAGAAATGACCCAGGAGTGCGACATCATCGGATAGGTGCTATCCATCGCAAAGCCTCCGAGTTCTTCCAGGACAACTTCTTCAAGCAATCCCTGGAATTCGCTCAAAGGCTTGTAGCCATTGATATAGGCGTAGCCGTGCTTCAGGAGGACCGCGCTTATGTTCTGGTGTTTGCGCTCGATTGCGCCTTCACTGCGTCCATTCAGGAGCTTTAAAAGCTCGCGGCGGTGGTGTGCTTTGACGTAGTTCTCACCGTTCGATTCTGCCCTGAGCATATCAAGGTAGTCCCGCACTATTGCCCGAACCTCATCTATAGACCAATCTGCCATTTAGCTCTTCCTCCAAAAAGACAGATACACCCGAAGACAAAAACGCGCAAAGAGAAAGCCCGTCCAGCTAGCTATGCAGGGCGGGCATTCGCGGACGCCGTATAAGGCTTCCTGGTTTTCGATCCGACACATCGCCCAGGGTGACCGGTTAGGATGCGTCAGAAGCGAAATATGGAGGCTGTATCCAGACTATTCCTTGATGATCCTGTACAAAGTCTGGCGGCTGATGTCAAACTCGGCTGCTAACGCCTTCTTCTCCTCTCCGTCCCCACATCGTCTCCTGATCTCATCCATCTGCCCCTTGGAGAGTTTCGCCTTTCTCCCTTTGTACTTTCCTGCTGCTTTGGCTTTGGCGATCCCTTCGGCCTGACGTTCTCGGATGATGGCGCGTTCAAACTGAGAGACAGAACCGAGTACCTGGAAGAGCAGAGTTTGCGTTGCGTCCATCTTACCCGCTGAGAAGGTCCATCCCTCCTTGTGGAATCTGACCGTGACCCCACTTCTGAATTCAATAACTGTTGAGGTCTTAAATCCAGCCAGGGACACGCCCATCCCAAGACCTCCGGCTCCGGCAAACAGTTCAATGGCGTTCAGCATAGTCGTGTATCTTCCTTCTTCAAGAAGCCCGTAATCCTTTCGGTCAGGCCTACAATGTCCTTTGTTTCACATTCCCAAACGACCAACACATCCCATCCGGCAGCTTGAAGCTTTAGGATGTTCTCCTCGTCGCGTTCCTTGTTGCGGGTAAGCTTCCTTTGCCAGAAATCTATACGTGATTTTGGCATCCTGGCGAGTTTGCATCCTTCGTGACGATGCCAGAAGCAGCCATGAACAAAGATGACCTTTCGCTTCTTTGAAAATACCAAATCGGGCTTTCCTGGCAGATCGGAGCGATGGAGTCGATAGCGAAAACCCAAGCCATGCACAAGACGTCTTACGATCATTTCCGGCCTAGTGTCCTTATGGCGGACCTTGCTCATGATCTCACTGCGTTTGATCTTTGTGACCGAATCCATGCGACCTCCAAAAAGACAGATACATCCCAAGAGAAAAACACGCAAAGACAAAGCCCCCCCAAGAAGCTTGTCAGGGCGGGCAGTCGCGAACGCCGTATAAGGTGTTTTGATCTCTAATTTGACCCACATATACCAGACAAGATGTGCCAGGATGCGTCAGAAACAAAATGTGGAAGCGGTTCTCGGCCATTCATTTATAATTCTGTACAAGGTCTGGCGGCTGATGCCGAACTCGGCTGCCAACGCCTTCTCCTCCTCTTCGCTCCCACACCATGGAATGGACATGAAGCGTGTCCTCTTTCGGTCCTGAAGGTCTGTCGGAATCTTGGCTCGGAAGTAGTACTTGTCGGAACCGTGACGCTTGGTCAAGCGTGGATGTTTCGCCATGTCTTCCATGCCCTCTGGTGTAACAGTCCGGTGTAGCAGTGGGCAAGAAAAACCCCTGTCACCATTGAGTTTTCAATGATAACAGGGGTCTGTATCTCCATGGCGGAGAGGGTGGGATTCGAACCCACGTGCCTGGTCACCCAGACAACTCGATTTCGAGTCGAGCGCGTTACGGCCGGACTTCGCTACCTCTCCACATGTTTATGGCGCTCGGCTCGTGCCGAACGGGAGGGTGTATATACCCGCACTCCGAACAGGATGCAAGCGGGAAATGCTAACCTTTTCGCTTCCCCAGAAAAAAACGCTTCAGGGTCGCCGAACACTCGTCCTGCATGACCCCGGCCACGTACCACATGCGGTGGTTGGTGAAGGGCAGGGCATGGCCGTCCAGGTTGGAAACCAGGGCCCCGGCCCGGGGATCTGGGGCGCCGAAAACGACACCGGCCACGCGGGCATGAATGAGCGCGCCCACACACATGATGCACGGTTCCAGCGTGACCACCATGATGGAGCCGGTCAGCCGGTAGTTCCCGACCTCTTCCGCGGCCGTGCGCAGACAAAGTATCTCGGCATGAGCCGTGGGGTCACAGGCGCCTATGGGCCGGTTGTGCGCCTTGGCGAGCAGGCCGCCCGCCGGGGAATACAGGGCGGCCCCTATGGGCGCCTCGTTTTCACGAGACGCCGCAAACGCTTCTTCCAGGGCCGCTCCCATGAGCTCGCGCCAGGTTGTACCCGCCGGCGGCTCTGGCGGAATGCATGCACATCCAACCATTGCTTTTTACAGCCCCTTGAGGTAATTGACCCCGCCTTTGAGCATTGCGATACCGATCTGGTCCGTGACCTCGCCACGCGTCCAATGCGGATGATTGGTGGGGTGGTTGAATGCTTCCGGGTGCGGCATGAGGCCGAGAATGCGTCCGGAAGGATCGGTGAGACCGGCAATGGCGCAGGGAGAACCGTTCGGATTATAAGGATATTCCTGAGTAGGCTCTTTGGTTTCCGGATGAACGTATTGCAGGGCGACAAGATTGTGCGTCTTCAATTCTTCAAGAAACGCTTCATCTTTCGGAATGATCTTTCCTTCGCCGTGACGCACGGGAACGTACATGATCTCCAGGTCCTTCGTGAACACGCACGGAGACTCGGCATTGGGCTTCAGATGAACCCAACGGTCTTCGTACCGGCCCGAGTCGTTGTAGGAAAGGGAAACCTGACGTTCAAAGTACTTGCCGCCCACGGCAGGCAGCAGGCCCAGCTTCACCAACAGCTGAAAGCCGTTGCAGATGCCGAGAATGATGCCGCCCTTGTCGAAAAAGGCCTTGAGCTGATCCAGCACGGGCTTGCCGTCACCGGTTTCCAGCCAGCGCCAGCGCTGGGCAGCGGCCTGGGCCGCGCCGAGGTCGTCTCCATCGAGAAAACCTCCCGGAAAGATTAGGTAATTGTAATCATCAAGACGGGCATGGCCCGCTGCCAGGTCGGAAAAGTATATGATGTCAGCGGAGTCGGCACCAGCTTCTTTGACGGAATGGGCGCATTCCTGTTCACAATTGGTTCCATATCCGGTAATAACAAGCGCGTTGACGCGGGCCATTTAAAGTGTCCTCCCGATATTGACATTACTGAGCGGCCTTGCAACATAACCAAAGGCCTCGCCGTTGGGGTGTACATACTTGCGGCGAAGACGCCAGTCAACATTGTTTAGACCTTAGCCGCCTAGCGGCTTATTCATTATTTACAAGGATTAACCAAGGGGCAAACCTGCACATGAAAACCAAGTTCATTTTTATTACCGGCGGGGTGCTGTCTTCCCTCGGCAAGGGGCTGTCTGCCGCGTCCATCGGGGCGCTGCTTCAGGCCAGAGGACTGAAGGCCACCATCCAGAAACTCGATCCCTATCTCAACGTCGACCCCGGCACCATGAACCCGTTCCAGCACGGTGAAGTGTTCGTCACCGACGACGGGGCCGAAACCGACCTCGACCTCGGCCATTACGAGCGCTACCTCGGCGCGTCCATGAGCCAGCGTAACAACTACACCTCCGGTTCCATCTACAACTCGGTCATCGAAAAAGAACGTCGCGGCGACTACCTCGGCGGCACCGTGCAGGTAATCCCCCATGTGACCAACGAGATCAAGAAAGCCGTCCTGGACATGCCCACCGACGAGGACGTCGCTCTCATCGAAATCGGCGGCACCGTGGGCGATATCGAAGGGCTGCCGTTCCTTGAAGCCATCCGCCAGCTCAAGAACGACATCGGCAAGGAAAACGTGCTCTACATTCACCTGACGCTGGTGCCCTACATGAAAGCCGCCGGCGAGCTGAAGACCAAGCCCACCCAGCACAGCGTCAAGGAACTGCGCAGCATCGGCATCCAGCCGGACATCATTCTCTGCCGTTCCGAAGTTGAATTGGACAGCGACCTCAAAAGCAAGATCGCATTGTTCTGCGACGTGGACCCGGACGCGGTGTTCACCGCCGTGGACGTCAAGAGCATCTACGAATTGCCCCAGAGATTTTACGAGGAAGGCGTGGACCAGAAGATCGCCATCCTGCTCAAGCTCCCGGCCAAGAACGCCGACCTGCATCCTTGGGAAAACCTGGTGCATACCCTGGGGAACCCCAAGGGGTCGGTCAAAATCGGGATCGTGGGCAAATACGTGGACCTCACCGAAGCGTACAAGTCCCTGCACGAAGCTCTGATCCACGGCGGAGTTGCCAACAAGGTCAATGTGGAACTGGAATATGTGAACTCCGAAAAGATCACCGCCAAGAACGTGGAAAAACGCCTCAGCGGGCTGGACGGCATCCTTGTCCCCGGCGGCTTCGGTTCCCGCGGCGTGGAAGGCAAGATCCTGTCCATCAAGTACGCCCGTGAAAACAGGGTCCCGTTCTTCGGCATCTGTCTGGGCATGCAGTGCGCCTGCATCGAATACGCCCGCAACGTCCTGAACATGGAAGCCGCGAACTCCGAGGAATTCGATCTGAGCACCAACTATCCCATCATCTACCTGATGAAGGAATGGTATGACTTCCGCACCAAGAAAACCGAAATCCGCAACGAGTCTTCCGAGAAGGGCGGCACCATGCGCCTGGGCGCGTACCCCTGCAAGCTCAAGAAAGGCACTTACGCCTACGAGGCCTATCAGGCTTCCAACATCGAGGAACGCCACAGGCACCGTTACGAATTCAACAACAAGTTCATCAAGGATTTCGAACAGGGCGGCATGGTCCTTTCCGGAACCGCACCGGACGACTCCCTTGTGGAAATCGTGGAAATCCCCGATCACCCGTGGTTCCTGGGATGCCAGTTCCACCCTGAATTCAAATCCAATCCCATGAATCCCCATCCGCTCTTCCGCGACTTCATCAAAGCCGCCAAAGACGAGAAGGGCAAAAAGTAGAGCCGGAGAACTCAAGAAGTACTCTATGAACACCACCGATCTCTATGAAATCAGCACACAGGGGCCGTTTATCATCGCCGGCCCCTGTGTCATTGAAAAAAGGGAGCTGTCTCTCTCCATCGCCAGGGAGTTGAAAGCCATTTCCGAGCGTCTTGCACTGCCGGTCGTTTTCAAAAGCTCCTTCGACAAGGCCAACCGCACCTCAGGAGCGAGTTTTCGCGGGCCGGGAATGGCTGAAGGGCTTGAAATTCTGTCTGAAGTGAAAGAAACGACAGGATTGCCCGTCATTACCGACATCCACTGGCCCGAACAGGCCGCAACCGTGGCCAAGGTTGTGGACGTGCTCCAGATTCCGGCCTTTTTGTGCCGACAGACCGACCTGCTGGCGGCAGCCGCCAAGACAGACCGGATCATCAACATCAAGAAGGGCCAGTTCCTTGCCCCCTGGGACATGAAGAACGCCGTGGAAAAGGTTCGGGAGGCCGGAAACGACAAGATCTGGCTTACCGAACGCGGCGCAACCTATGGCTACAACAACCTGGTGGTGGATTTCCGTTCCATGCCCATCATGGGTGGGTTCGGTGTGCCCACGGTTTTTGACGCCACCCATTCGGTACAGTTGCCGGGCGGGCAGGGTGGATGTTCGGGAGGTCAGCGGGAATATGTCCCCGTACTGGCCCGTGCGGCAGTGGCCGCAGGCGCACGCGGAGTTTTCCTGGAGGTGCACCCGGACCCGGACAAAGCCCTATGCGACGGCCCCAACAGTCTTTACCTTGATGCGGTGGAGCCGTTGCTTGAACAACTCAAGGCAATCTGGGAGATTGTGGATGCGTAGCGCAGAAAAACGCGCCAAAGGCATCAAACTGCTCGTGCTCGACGTGGATGGGGTGCTCACCGATGGCGGCCTGTATTACGGCGATGACGGCTTGGCTTTCAAGCGCTTCAACGTACAGGATGGTCTGGGAATAAAAATGGCCCAGTCCGCCGGGCTGGAGTTGGCGGTCATCACCGGCCTCAACCAAAAGCCCGTGGAAAAGCGCGTGCAGGAGCTCGGCATCAAGCACTACTATCCGGGCAATCATGACAAGGCGCCTTTGTTCGCGGACGTCTGCCAAGAGGTAGGCGTAAGCATGGAAGAGGCCGCTTTCATGGGAGATGACTGGATAGACGCCGGTGTCATGCGTCGCGCCGGACTGGCCCTGAGCGTCCCCAACGCCCAACCCGAGATCCTGGAGTTGGCGCATTGGGTGTCCGGCAAGGAAGGTGGTCATGGCGCGGTCCGTGAAGCCATTGCATTTATTCTCACACAACAAGGCCGACTGGAAACCCTGTGGAAGGAATGGGCCAAGTAAATGAGATTACGTCCGCTGTTTCTTTGGAGCGCAGTATTCATCTGCGGCCTTCTTTTCGGCTATATGGTCAAGGAATTCATTCATTCCGACACCGAGCAGCCCCGGCCAACGGATTCCCCCCGGGAGCGCTCGGACCGGCCCGTTCTTGAAGATGCCGACATCGAAGCCCAGGACATTGAACTCGTCCAGGGGAAGGATGGTGCGCTTCAGTGGAAACTCCAGGCAAGCAATGCCAAATACAATCAGGAAAAGAAATTGGTTACGGTGGAACGCCCACAGTTGACCGCCTTTTTCGGCGACGATCGCCAGGAAGTCTTCATCAGGGCGGACGCGGGCGACATCGACCAAAAGCACGACAACCTGACCTTGTGGGACAACATTGACGGCCGCTTCGGCATGTTCGCCCTCAAGGCGGAACAATTCGACTACATCGGCGCCATAGGCAAGGTCTATCTCAAAGGCGGCGTCTCGGTCAGCAAGCCGGATCTTTCCGTTAACGCCACTGCCGTTGAAATAGACATCGTGTCCAGAGAATTGGTCGCGGCAGGCGGTGTGGAAGCGGTCATCGTGCCGCAAAACATCAATCTGAAGTCCTCTCAGGAGAACTGATCATGAGATTTTTCGGGAAAACACTGTTTATCATGCTGGTCATGTCCCTTTTCACCCTGTCCGCTTATGCCGGAGACTGGGGTGAGATACGCCAAGCCGACCGGAATCTCAACGTTCGCCAAAAACCAACTGTTCGCTCGGAGCATGTGTTGACCCTGAAGAAAGGAGAGCGGGTCAAAGTCGATTTTCGAAAGAAAAACAATTGGGTGGCCGTCTTCAAGGTCGATGAGGAACTCCGTGACGAGTCCCGCGCCCTCGGATACGCCAATGCCAAGTTTCTCACCCTGGTGAAAAAACAACAGCCCCAAAAGCAGAGCGAACAGACACCAGCGACGGCAACGGAATCGCCCGAACGAACTCAGGAACCTGCCGTCGGTCTCAAGCCGAGTCAGCCCGCACAGGGGGAAGGCGAAGTCAAGGGAGCCGTGACCAGCGTACCGCCGGCAGTCACGGCTGAACCGACCGCGGCCCCCGGTGTTCCCGTGAAGATAACTTCGGAGCGCATGACCTACGATGAGAAAAAACAGATTGTTTCCTTCATCGGCAATGTGGTGGCCGAGCACGAAGGGCTGACCATGTGGGCGGACAATATTTCCGCATACTTCGTCAGTGCCGGCAAGAAGAGCCTCAAGGCAGACAGCATCGACCGCATCGTGGCCAAGGGCAATGTCCGGGCAGAGAAGGGCAAGACCAAAGGTTCCTGCGGCAAGGTGACCTACAAGGTGGCCGAGCGTGTGCTGATCATGGAGGAGAATCCCGTGCTCAACGACGGTCCCAACAGCATCACCGGCGACGTCATCCGTTACTACGTGCGTGAAAACCGCAGCGAAGTGGTCGGCAACAAGGGAAAACGCGTGGAAGCGATCTTCTTCACCCCCAAAGGTCTCAAGGTTCAATAATGGAAGGTCTCGTCGCCGCAAACCTCAGCAAGAGGTATGGTCAGAAAGAAGTTGTCCACAGCGTCAACCTCCACCTATCCAAGCAGGAAGTGGTCGGCCTGCTCGGTCCCAACGGAGCAGGAAAAACCACGACTTTTTACATGTTGGTGGGCATTGTCAAACCCAACACCGGCGATGTCTCCTTCAACGGCAGGGTCATCACGGACCGTCCACTCCATGAACGCGCCCGTATGGGCATCAGCTACCTGCCGCAGGAAAGTTCCATCTTCAAGAAGCTGACCGTGCGACAGAATCTTGAAATCATTCTCGAACAGACCTCCATGACACCTCGCCAGCAATACAACCGGGCCGAGGAACTCTTGGAGATGTTCACTATTACCAGGCTGGCCGAACAACCGGCCATGTTCCTGTCGGGCGGCGAACGCCGCAGGCTTGAGATCGCCCGGGCACTGATCATGGACCCCAGCTTCATCCTTCTGGACGAACCCTTTGCCGGTATCGACCCCATTGCGGTCATTGATATTCAGGAAATCATCTCCGTGCTCAAAAGCATGGGAATCGGCATCCTCATCTCCGACCACAATGTCAGGGAAACGCTGAATATCTGCGATCGGGCATATTTGGTCTATGAGGGAACCATCATTCTGGAAGGCACCCCGGGTGAGATTGTGCAGAACAGCCAGGCCCGTCAGATCTATCTTGGCGAAGATTTCTGCCTCTAACAGCACTTTCCCCAGCCCGAATTCCGATTTCGTTCATATTCCAGCCGTATTTCTCATATTGGAGATTTACAGGGGCTGTGAAGATTGGTACATTTTTTTCATGCTTGAATGTACATGTATGTAAATTCAAGATTGACAACGTGTTATCAAGATCCCTTTGTGCCCTCTGTGTGCTGTGGGGGCATCGGAACTTGAGATGATCATGGAATAGTAGAGAAAATATTCTGAAAATACCGGACAGCCGGAAGGCTGTCACCGAGCCAACAATATGGGATTGGAACTCAGACAACAACTCAAGCTTTCTCAACAACTGGTCATGACGCCCCAGTTGCAGCAGGCCATCAAGCTGCTGCAGCTTTCCCGTCTGGAACTCGTTGAGACCGTCCAGCAGGAATTGCTGGAAAACCCTTTCCTTGAAGAGTCGGCCCCGGAGGCCCAACCGGAAGAGACCAAAGATGCCGGAAGCGGGGATGATGAGAGCGCGGAACTGATCCGTGATGCGGATTGGGAAAACTATCTTGGCGAATTTTCCAGCACCTCCAAGCAGGCGCACGCCAGGGAAGTGGAATTGCCGGAAGAAGGGATGTCATTCGAGGCACGGCTTGCCTCCAAGCCCTCTTTGGGTGGGCATCTCAATTGGCAGATGCGCCTTTCCAATTTCTCAGACGAGGAGATCGCCATCGGCGAGATCGTTGTCGGAAACCTCGACCACAATGGTTACCTGCAGGCAGATACCGGGGAGATTCTTTCCATGGTCGCCGCCACCGAAGAGCAGGTGGAAGCGGTCATCCGTAAGATCCAACGCCTTGATCCCATCGGTATTGCGGCCCGCACTCCCCAGGAATGTCTTTTGGTCCAATTGGAAGTGTTTGAGATGGACGAGGATCCCATCCTTGTTTCCCTGGTGCGCGACCATCTTGAGGACCTGGAAAAGAATCGGTACAAGCCCCTGGCCCGCAAGTTCAAGATCAGTATGGAGGAACTCAAGGGATACATTGAGGAAATCCAAAAGCTCGATCCCTTGCCCGGGACCAACTTCTCTTCCACCGAGCCGCACTATGTGAGTCCGGACGTGTTCGTCTACAAGTTCGGCGACGAGTTTGTCATTATTCTCAACGAGGACGGTCTCCCCAGGCTGCAGATGAATTCCTTCTACGTGGACAACATCAAGGCCGCCAATGACAAGGAAAAGGATTATTTCTCGGAAAAGATGCGTTCCGCCGCATGGCTGATGAAAAGCCTGTACCAACGGCAGCGGACATTGTATAAAGTAGTTGAAAGTATTGTGCGTTTTCAGCGGGACTTCTTCGAGCAGGGCGTGACCAAGCTCAAGCCTCTTATTCTCAAGGAGGTCGCCGAAGACATCAATATGCACGAATCGACCGTCAGCAGAATTACGACGAGCAAGTATGTCTCAACGCCCCACGGCATCTACGAGTTGAAGTTCTTCTTCAACAGCGCGCTGGATCTCGGGGACGGTTCCCAGGTCGGTTCGGAAAGCGTCAAGGCCCTGATCAAAGAACTTATCAGCGAGGAGAATCCGAAAAAGCCATTAAGTGACGAAAAAATCGGTGAAATTCTCAAAGAAAAACTGGATGTGAACATCGCCAGACGAACCGTGGCCAAGTACCGGTCGGCAATGGGGATCGCCTCGTCATCCAAACGCAAGCAGTTTTTCTAGAGCTTCTCAATACCCACAACCATAGGAGGGTAGTCCATGAACATCAGTTTCACCTTCAAGAACTTCGACCCGTCCGACCACCTGAAGACTTACGCCAACAAGCGCTTCGGCAAACTCGGGAAATATGTTTCCCACTCCGATGTCGCCGATCTTCAGGTCAATCTGATGGTTGAGAAATTCCGCCAGAAGGCTGAAGTGATCCTCAAAGCCGACAGCATCAACCTGACGGCTTTGGAAAGTTCAGAGGACATGTACTCTTCGATAGACATGGTTCTGGACAAGATCGAAGCTCAGCTGCGCAGGTCGCGCGAAAAAATGAAGGGGCGCAACAAGAAGGCCAGGGGAAACAAAACTGTCCATATGGACGACCTGACCTTTGCCGACAAAGAATCCGGCGACTGGACTCCGACAATAGTGGGCAGGGATTCCTATGAACCCAAACCCATGTCCATTGACGAAGCGGCCATGCAGTTGGACGCCAAGGAAAACGATTTCTTGGTGTTCCGCAATTCCGACACCGAAGGCATCAACGTCATATACAAAAAGAAAAATGGTGATTTCGGCCTTATAGATCCTGGACATTAATCATGAAACTTGGTGATTATCTCGAAAAAGAACTCGTACTTCCGGCATTGACCTCCGCCTCCAAGGCGGAGGTCCTTGCAGAACTCGCCTCCGCGCTTAAATCCGGCACCCCCTCCTTTGATCTGGACCATGCCGTCAACGTTCTGCTGGAACGCGAAAAGCTGGGCACCACAGGCATAGGGGACGGCATCGCCATTCCCCACGGCAAGCTTGAAGATCTGGACAAGATCCGTGTTGTCGTGGGCCGAAGCGTGGAAGGGATCGATTTTGAAGCACTGGACTTCAAACCCTGCCACATTTTCTTCCTCGTCCTGGCTCCCGAGCAGGTGGCCGGATTGCACCTGCGTCTGCTGGCCCAGATTTCCCGTCTCCTGAAAGATGAGAATTTCCGCAAGGAATTTCTGGAAGCCGAAGACGACGGAACTTTGTGGAAGCTCCTGAAGAATGCCTGACCCTTAAAGGAAACCAGCCTTGACGACCAAGACGAACTTCCCGGTCATAGTCGTTACCGGTCTCTCCGGTTCCGGAAAAAGTACTGCGCTGAGGGTGTTTGAAGACCTCGGGTATTTCTGTGTGGACGGCATGCCTGTGAGTATGCTGCCCAAGCTGGCCGAGATGTTTCAGGAAAAGGATCCCAAGCATCGAGGACTGGTGCTCGGAATGGACCTCAGACAAGATGATTTCCTGCAAGAATGGGAACAGGCCAATGCCGAACTCAGGAGCGTCGGGCTCCAGATCCAGGTATTGTTCCTGGAGTGCAGGCTGAAGACCTTGGTCACCCGCTATGCCACCACGCGCCGTCCACACCCGCTGGAGTCTACCGAACTGGGCCTGGAACAGGCGCTGGAAAAGGAAAAAGAACTTCTGGAGCCAATCCGTGACGTGTCAGCCCTTGTTCTTGACACCACGGACTATTCCATCCATGACTTGAGGCGGATCATCCAGGAAAAGTGGTACGATCTGGAAGTGCAGGGCCGGGGGATGCGCGTGCACATTGTCACTTTCGGCTTCAAGTATGGCGTTCCTCTTGAAGCGGACTTGGTGTTTGACCTACGCTTTCTCCCAAATCCGTATTTCGACGAATCGTTGCGCGAGCTTTCCGGCAAGGACAAGCCCGTTGCGGATTATGTGCTCGGCACGGAGCCGGGCATCACTTTCAAGAAAAAATTCCTGGATTTTCTCATCTATCTCCTGCCGCAATACGCCCAGGAAGGTCGATACAGGATGACTGTGGCCATCGGCTGCACCGGCGGACGGCACAGATCCGTATCCGTGGCTGAAGAAGTATACAAAACGCTCAAGAATGATGGGTATTCCGTCGCCATAGAGCACAGACACCTCGAACTGGGATGATCATGGCACCCACCGATTCGCACGTAGGTATAGTCGTCGTCACGCACGGCAATTTCGGTCTGGAACTCATCAAGGCCGCCGAGATGGTGCTTGGCGAGCAGGAACGCTGTTTTGCAGTGAGCGTGGACGTAAAACGCGAAGTGGATGAAACCGTTGAAGCCATCCGTCAGGTCGTGAAAAAGGCCGATGACGGGACCGGCGTCCTCATTCTCACCGACCTTTTCGGCGGCTCGCCGACCACTTTGAGCCTTTCTTTGCTCAAGGCCGACAGTTTGGAAGTAGTCACCGGCGTGAATCTGCCCATGATTATCAAGGCATTGCAGTCCCGGGGAGAAAAGCTGGGCACTCTGGCCGCGGCGATACGTGAAGCCGGACATCAGGGAATCGTGGTCGCCGGAGAACTGCTCCGAAAAAAAACCAAAAAGAAGAAGTAGGGCGACATGCGCTGGGTTCGGATAGACAATCGCCTTATTCACGGTCAAATCATCGAGACGTGGCTTCCTTATACCGGCGCCACCACAGTGCTGGTCGCCAACGATGACCTGGCCTCCGATATCATGCAGCAACAGATCATGTCTTTGGCGATTCCCGGAAATATTGAAAGCCATTTCGTCACAGTGGCAACCGTCAGCAAGGAAATGAAGTCCTTGGACATGAGCACCATCGTCTTGTTTCACAACTGTATGGACGCTAGAAAGGCCTTTGACACGGGCTTCAAATTTGAGGTGCTCAACATTGGCAACATCCATTACAGCCCGGGAAAGAAACAGATCTCGCCCAATGTGGCCCTAACCAACGAGGACGAAAGCTGCCTCAAGTATTTCAACAGAAACGGCGTGGAGCTGGATTTCCGATGTGTTCCCAACGACTCGGTGCAGGTGAGGCTTTCATGATGGAAATCACCACGATCAGCTGGTTCGCCATGGTTGCTTTTTTTTTGCCCTCTTCTCCCTGTTTCGAAGTTCGCTGAGCATCGGCCTGCTTGAACGGCCTCTCGTCATCGGTCTGTTTTGGGGAGCTTTTACCGGAGATTTTCATACCAGTCTTTACATTGCTATCTTTTTCGAGTTGTTCTGGCTCGACCTCATCCCGGCCGGAACCTTTATTCCTCCGCATCTCGCCGCTTCCACTTTTGCTTCCCTGGCCTTGACCAGCTGGTTCCACCTGAGCAACCCTGCACACATCATGGTCGTCATGTTTGCCAGCATGCCCCTGGCATGGGTCGGTGCAAAAATCGAGGGTCTGGCACGCGAACGGCAGAGAAGGCATTACAATCGGCTACTCAATTGGGCCCGCAAGCCTTCGGACCCCAATGTGCCAGGCTCGATCATCCTGCGTTCCATCTTCACCATGTTTGCGGCTTCCTGGGCATTGTTCCTGGTCACCATACTTGTTTTCCAACAGGTCTTTTCCTTCATTTTCTCTTCGTTTTCCACCTTGTTTCTGGCGCTCAATATCCAATGGCCGCACCTCTGGATCGCCGCGACCCTGGGCGGCGTCATGGCCCTGCGTGTCAAACGCGCCTATGCCATTCTTGCCGTGGGAATTGGATTTGTTCTTTTTTTCTCAATCTTGCCCGTATTCGCTTGGCAGTCATAGAAGATTGTGATAATCCGAACTTTCTGAAAATGACTTGAATATTTTTGTAGTCAAGCAATTTCATTAATATTTAGGAGGAGTTAAAGATGGCTATCGTAGTAGTAGGACACAAAAACCCGGATACCGACACCATTGCTTCCGCCATTGCGGTTGCAGACCTTTGGACCAAACGTGGTATGGAAGCCAAGGCTATCGCTCAGGGCGAAATCGCACCTGAGACTGCTTTTGTCTTGAAAAAATTCGGTTTCTCCGCTCCTGAAATCGTAACCGACGCTACCGACCAGCAGATCGTTCTGGTCGACCACACCGACCTTTCCCAATCCTTGGACAACCTGGAAAAAGGCGAAATTCTGGGCGTCGTCGACCACCACAAACTGGGTGACGTCACCACTCCGAATCCGCTGGAAATGTGGGTGTGGCCCGTGGGCTGTACCGGCACCGTCATCAAGGCCATGTACGACTTCTTCGGCATCGAAGTTCCTCAGAACATTGCAGGCATCCTGCTCTGTGCAATTCTGAGCGATACCGTCATGTACAAGTCCCCCACCTGCACCCCGCAGGACAAGGAAGCCGTCGAAGCACTGGCAAAAATCGCCGGCGTTGCAGACGTCATGGCTCTGGGCATGGAAATGTTCAAGGTCAAGTCCGCTGTCGATGGAGCTTCCGCCAACGAATTGGTTTTCCGCGACTACAAGGACTTCGACATGTCCGGCAACAAGGTCGGCATCGGCCAGCTGGAAGTTGTCGACCTGTCCATGCTGGACGCTCACAAGGACGCTCTCCAGGCTGAAATCGAAAAGGTCAAGGCCGACGGTCGTCATTCCGTCTTCCTGCTGTTGACAGACATCATGAAGGAAGGCTCTGAAATGCTTATCGCCTCTGACGACGCTTCCGTCGTTGAAAAGGCCTTCGGCAAGGCTCCTGCCGGCAAGTCCATTTGGTTGGATGGCGTCATGAGCCGCAAAAAGCAGGTTGCCCCGAACTTCATCAAGGCCTTTGAAGGTTAGTTCGAATCGATCTGACAGTCAGTCATCACAAGGCCCGGCAGTGTACTGCCGGGCCTTTCTTTTTTGTCCGCTGCCGGAAGATTCGAGGTTTTATTACAAATCCAATTGAACTGTTAACTTGACCGTCGCAACCATCCCGATACAATTTACTCCGGCACGATCCTATTCCTGTCCGAACCACAAGAGAGCCTGCGCATGAAACATCGACACACTTTCTCCGGAAAAAACGACTCACTCCGGACCATCCTGTTCATGAACGCGGCAAATTGTACAGATTGCGGCGCCTGCGCCAGACATTGCTCCTTCCTTAAACAATACGGCGTCCCGGGCCAGATCGCCAGGGATTTGCTCTCCGGACAGATAAGTAAACGCATGGCCTTTGAATGCAGTCTGTGCGGCCTATGCGACTCGGTATGTCCGGCCCACCTGTCCTTGGCGAACATGTTCCTTGCAACTCGCAGGCAGGGTATCGAGACAGGAGAAGTCTCACTCAATCCCTATAGGGCCATCCTCGGCTATGAAAAGCGCGGCCATTCCAGGCTGTTTTCTTTCCACGGCATCCCCGATCAATGTGACACGGTCTTTTTCCCAGGGTGCACATTGCCCGGAACACGCCCCAAAACAACGTGGGCCTTCTTCCAGTACCTCTCACAGTACATCGAAAACCTCGGTGTTGTTCTGGATTGTTGTCACAAGCCTTCCCACGACCTGGGACGTCAGGGTTATTTCAAACAGAAATTCGGTGAAATCGTTGATCATCTGAAAGGAAAAGGAGTTCGGCGGGTCGTTGTCGCTTGTCCAAACTGTCACAAGGTCTTCAGGATTTATGGGCGGGGACTTGAGGTCGTTACCGCGTATGAACTCATCCGGACACTTGGGGTGGTAGGATCTTCTTCAACTCCATTGGACATGAACGTAACCATTCACGACCCATGCCCGCTACGCGAGGAACCCGCCATTCACGATTCCGTTCGCACAATCGCCGGTCATATGGGAGTGCGGATTAAGGAACGCCGCAACCGGGAAAAACAAACCTTCTGTTGCGGTGAGGGGGGATCAGTGCCTTTCGTCAAACCGGAATTCGCCATGAATTGGGCACGGAAGAGCACGGAACAAGGCAAAGGCAACACCATACTGACCTACTGTGCCGGGTGTGCCGGTTTCCTCTCGAAACACAACAATGCAATCCATCTGCTGGACATTGTCTTTTTCCCAAAAGCAGTACGGACAGGAACATTCAAGACGACGCGTCCGCCTTTCACCTATATGCAACGCCTTCTGCTGAAAAGGAAATTCAAAAAACGGCTTGAAGAATAGGAGGCCCCGCCCGCAAAAAAAGCCCCCAAGCCGTCTGGCTTGGGGGCTTTTTTTGTGTGTCGCGCTTAAATCAAACCAGCGGTTCTGAGCACCGCGTCAAGCTTGACGTCAGTTTCCGGAGTTACGGGCAGCATGGGCAGCCTGAACTCCAGCTCCTTGAAAATGCCCATTTTGTACAGGCTGGTCTTCACCGGCATGGGGTTTGTCTCGATAAACATGGCACGGTTGACCGGAGCCATCTTCAGGCTCAGGTCCAATGCGGTGCCCATGTCCCGTTCCGCAAACGCCTTGCACATGCCGGACATTTCTGCGGGCATGATGTTGGAAGTGACGGAAATGACGCCGCGTCCTCCAACAGAAAGCAAAGGCAGCACGGTAAAGTCGTCGCCGGACAACATGTCGAAATCCTTACCGCACTCCTCGATGACCTCGGCGCATTGCTTGAGATTGCCGGTTGCCTCCTTGATGCCCACCACCTCGGGCACGGCATCCTTGATCTGTTTCAGGGTAGGGGGCAACAAATTCAGGCCCGTGCGTCCCGGTACGTTGTAGATAACGAAAGGCATGGAGACTTCGGCGGCGACAGCTTTGAAATGCGCCACAAGGCCGGCCGGAGTCGGTTTATTGTAGTAAGGCGTTATCAGGAGTGCTGCATCCGCCCCGGCGTTTTTAGCCATCTTGGTCAGCTCTATGGCTTCCTTGGTGCTGTTGGAACCGGCGCCGGCAATAACCGGAACGCGACCCTTGGCCTGTTCCACGCAGATGCGAATGACCTCGCCCTGTTCCGCGTGGGAAAGAGTAGCGGCTTCACCTGTGGTGCCGCAGGGCACAAGACCGTCAATGCCGTTCTCAATCTGCCATTCTATGAAATCTCTGTAATTCGCTTCATCGACTGCACCATTCTTGAAGGGGGTCGAAAGCGCGGTTAAGGCTCCGCTAAACATTATGCACTCCTCCTAATTGTTGCTGAGGTCGACTTTGCTAAATATCTCGTTAATTTTCAAGTTATCATAATAGTGATTGTCGAGGGATATGAGGGATAAGGCAATGTTTTCCCCGGAAATCCACATAAATTCCCCATGGCGGCGGGGCCAGCGCAATATTTCAATCCTATTGATGGCCTTACCCTTATCGTAGGAGCGAGCATAGAAGATCCGTCCCTCATTCATGATTTGCCCTCGTATACCGGTCCCTCTACCGCTGCCCAAAAGAATATCCGGCGCATTTTTCGGACGCCGAGACAAGTATTCTCTTTCCGCAATGATCCCCCAATCGCTCAGGCCGATCAAAAGGTCAACCCCGGCAACAGCTTTTCTGACTTCCTTGCCGATGGTTTCCAGAAGGGCGTCGTCAGGCAACTCGGCCCCCTCCGGCAGGGGAGGGAAGACTATGAAGCCGACACGTTTACCGTGAGGCAGCACCATTTCCCTGAAGGCGCTCTCCGAATGGGTTTTCCATGGGGCCGGAGGCGTGACTCCCGCCTGATGCAGAGCCTGGCTCTCCCTTTCGGTCAGCAGCGCCACATCATATTGCATGAAGGAATAGGCTTTGGTCATTGCTTCAAGCAAGGGGCGTCCGGAAACAGGCCCAGCACGATGAGTGAACTCAAAGCCGCCGGCCACTTTCAGAGTGGGAGAATCGGACCTGTACACGTCCATAAAATAGGTGGCCCGCCGGGCCAAACCTCCAATAGTCTTATTACCTCAGGAGGGGCAAGGTCTGACGGTGCCGTAAGTATTGGACGTATAGAGAAGATTCAACACAGATTCAGCTCTTGCCGCTGCCGGAAACACCAAAGCAGCGGCAAGAGCCAGTAAAAAGAGAATACGGGGCATTCTAATCGTTGATAAACTCTTTCAATTCTTTACCGGGACGGAAGAAAGGCAATTTTTTCGATTTCACCTGTACCACATCACCGGTTTTTGGATTGCGGCCGGTGTAGCCTTCGTAGTCCTTGATCTTGAAGCTGCCGAAACCGCGGATCTCAACACGATCGCCACGAAGCAGGGCTTCCTTGACGGAGTCGACAAAAGCGCCGACGATCTTGGTGGACTCGTCCACATGCAGTTTCTTCTTCTCCGCCAGAGCTTTGATCAATTCGCTCTTGTTCATGGCTTCCCCCAATAAGGTTGAATGTAAAACGCCAGTCTGAACTGGGCTGAGATACACAAACGAAGTCTCATCTCTATAATTCTTTACTAACTATGCCGAAAGAAAACTCTTTTCGTCAAGTCCATTTCCTTTTATTCAGGAAAATCTTTCAAAATCGCCCGTCCGCCAATGCGCGAGCGGTTGTCTTCTCGATAACGCATAAGCTTCTTGGCAATGGACGCAATGTCTTGTGATGCAGGAGAGTTGGGAGCAAAAGTCATCAGTGGGCGCTGTCTTCTGACAGACTCTATGAGATTGTTGTCCTGACGCACGTACCCCAAACTGACCAGATCGATTCCAAGAAAATTCCTGCAGGCGGCGTTCAGACGGTCGAAGGTAGCCTTGGCCTCGGCGGCCGACATTGCCTGGTTCACGACCACAAGAAAGTCCTTTACGTCGTGTTGAGTGACCAGCACCTTGATAACCGCGTAACTGTCGGTCAGCGAGGTGGGCTCGGGCGTGACCACCATGACCCTCAGTTGGGTGATGCTGGCAAAGGCCATGACCGTCTTGCTGATCCCCGCTCCCAGGTCCAGAAGCAGGAAATCATAGTCGCCCGCCAGGGAAACCAGCTTTTTGAACAGAATTTCCTGCATGTCCTCGTCCATCTCCACCAGTTCGGGGACACCGCTGGTGGCAGGAAGGATGTCGAGACCGTCGTCTTCGATGGGGACGAGAACGTCATCCACGGAAGCGTCGGAGCGGAGCAGGTCCTGCAGGTTCTTTTCCGGGGAAAGGCCGAGCAGTACGTCCAGATTGGCAAGACCGAGGTCGCAATCCATAAGCATGGCGGTCTTGCGCGCATTGTACAGGGCATAGCCGAGGTTGAGGACAATGTTGGTTTTGCCGACCCCACCCTTGCCGCTCAAAATGGAAAGGCTCAGTGTGTTGTTCGCGTTGGTCATCATTTTCCGCTCCCCTATTTACCAAAAAGAAATTGCTTTTCGTTGGCCTGTACCAGAGTTTCCTGAGGGACAAGGTCGATATCGGGAATCTTGGAAACCATGACCTGATCCTTTCCATTTTCCTTGGCCCCATAAAGGGCCTCGTCGGCAAGGTCCAGCAACTGTTTGACATCCATATCCACAGTGCCTTTGTAGCAGGTCAGGCCCGCTGAACACGTTACCTTGAAGATTCCGCCGTCCGGCGCTTCGAACGTCTTGGCGCGAAATTCCTCCAACAATCGGCTCAGAACGCGCTTGGCCTTGACCAGTCCGGTCCCCGAAAGAATGAGAGCGAACTCCTCGCCGCCAAGACGGGCGGCAAGATCGTAGCGCCGGGTGGTCTGGAACACTTTTCTGGAAAAGGCCACCAACACCTCGTCGCCTTTGGTGTGCCCGTAGGTGTCGTTGACTTTCTTGAAGTCATCCAGGTCGATGATGGCCAGACTCACAGAGGTTCCCGAGCGTCTGGCGCGTTCGATCTCAATGTCCAGAATCCGATTGAACGCACGGCGATTGGCCAAGCCGGTGAGGGGATCGTGATCGGTCTGATAGGAAAGCCTTTCCATGGTTTCCTGCACCTGTTTGAGATGCGGATAGGTGTCGCCGTCTATGGGTAGAGTGAGCCACTGCTTCAAATCATGCCGCCGCGAGAAATCCTCCCATTCTTCAACCGTAATGCCGGGAAAGAGGCGGAAAAGGCATAGGGCGGGTTCCGGGTCCAGCTTGACGCAATGTTCATTGGCCCGCGTGCAGAGTTCTTTCTGCAGGGAATTGAGTTCCATAAGGACTTCATGCTCCGGGATCTGTTCACGAATGTCTGTTTTCGGCATGGGCGTGCAAGAGGGTGTTGCGGATCAGCTCGTCGAGATTGCCGTCCAGGACGTCGTCGACATTGCTGATCTCGGTGTTGGACCTGTGGTCCTTGACAAGCCGGTACGGCTGCAACGTGTATGTCCGTATCTGGCTTCCCCAGGCGATGGCCTCCTTGGAGGCGTAATCCTGCTTGCGGTCTGCATCCAGCTTCTGCTGTTCCAGCTCATAAAGCCTGGCCTTGAGCACCGTCATGGCCGACTGCTTGTTTCTGATCTGTGATTTTTCGTTCTGACACTGCACCACGATCCCCGAGGGTTGATGAGTGATGCGGACGGCCGAATTGGTCTTGTTCACATGTTGGCCGCCCGGCCCGCTGGAACGAAACACATCTATACGGAGATCCTCATCGCGGATGTCGATTTCTATTTCTTCCGTAATGTCGGGGTAAACGTCCACAGAGGCAAAAGAAGTGTGCCTGCGGCCCGAGGCATCAAAGGGGGAAATGCGGATCAGACGGTGCACGCCCGCCTCACCTCGGAGTTGCCCGTAGGCGTAGAATCCATCCACCTGCAGCGTGACGCTTTTGACGCCAGCTTCATCTCCTGGTTGCAGATCAAGCACCTTGATGGTGAAGGCCTTGCGCTCGGCCCAGCGCCGGTACATGCGCAGCAGCATTTCTGCCCAATCCTGGGATTCAACCCCACCCGCGCCTGGATGGATTTCGAGAATAGCCGGACTCTTGTCTTTGGCGTCCTTGAACAGGGTGGCCATTTCAGTGGTGTTGAGCCGTTCTTCGAAGACCTGCAGCTGGTCGTCCAGCGCGGTCAGCGTCTCCTCGCCACGATCCTCTTCCGAGAGCTGCAGCCAGTCGTCCAGATCATCCTTGGCTCCGACCAACTCATCGTACATGGCCAACTTGTCTTCGACCTGGCTTTTCTCCCTCAGCAAAGGGGTCAGTGCATCGGGTTTGTCCCATGCGCCGGGGCGGGAAAGCTCATGCTCGATTTCTTTGAGGCGATCGGAAATGTCTTTATAGTCAAAGACGCCCCCAAAGTGTCTCGAACTGTTCAAGGAGTTCTGTGGAACGGGACTTCAATTCGGGATATTCAAGCATTTTCTAACTAACTATGGTTTACGGATTGAATCCAGATTATTCGTTTTTTTACGGCGTAAAATGATAATCCACGCGAAAGAGAACACGGTCAGCAACGAAACCGCCGGGCCGAGCCACGGCTGAAAGCGATGAAAAACAGTCATCCTGCTGTTCGCCCGAACCTTGCCGTTCAAAAAGGAAGGCTTGAACTGGGGCGTCGTTGCCTCAAGGCGTCCCAAGGGGTCGATGAACGTAGTGATCCCGGTATTGGTACACCGGGCGACCCAACGTCCTTGCTCAATGGCGCGCATGGTAGTGAGCGCCAGATGCTGCCTTGGCGCGGAAGTCCTGCCGAACCAAGCATCGTTGCTGATGTTTACAAGTAATTGTGCACCGTTGGCAACCTGCTTCTGGGCCAATTCCGGAAAAATAGCCTCATAGCAGACCAATACCCCGAAAGGAACATCATTAACCGAGATCGGAGCATTGTCGGCTCCGGGGACAAAATTGCCGGCGGCCTGCACGAGTTTTTCGAACGGCATGTATTTTTCAAGAGGCATGTATTCGCCAAAGGGCACCAGATGCTCCTTGTCGTACTTGCCCGCATCCATGCCGTCCGGCCCCACCAGAAAGGCTCGGTTGTAGAGCACATATTCGCGTCTTGCCGGATCCGTAACTTTGTAGGCGGGCGCTCCGGTGAGAATAGCGGTGCCTGACTTGCTGGCGAATGTGCGCACGCCTCTGCCGTAAACCGTTTCATCCTGAAAGTAGAACGGCATGGCCGTTTCAGGCCAGACCACGAGATCAGGCCTTGAATCAAGAATGCAGTCCCGACTCAATTCCAAGTAGGAAGAGACCGTGCTGGTCTGATATTTGGGGTCCCATTTCAGACTCTGATCCACATTGCCTTGAATAAGCCCCAGAGTGAACACTTTGCCATGGGGTTTGTAGGTAGATACCCGGTAGGAACCGAATCCGCAGATGACAATCAGCAAGCCGATGGCCAGAACTGCGGCCCCCTGGATGGTACTGTATAGCAGGATGGCCACCGCCAGCATCGTGAAAATTCCGGACAGGGCGTATGCCCCCACCACCGAAGCCAGCTGGGTAAAATAGGGCCACGGCGCAAAGGCGGAGGAAAGGTTCATCCACGGGAATCCCGTAAACAGGATGCCCATGAGTTGTTCCATGCAGGTCCAGAGCAGGCCGGCGAAAACACACAGGAAAAGTCCATCAATACGTCTCCCTGCGTGAAACATGCCCACACAGAACAGAGCATAGTACAGCCCGAGGGCGGCCCCGGCCAGTAATGGGCAGGGCAGGGCCAGATGCCACGGCAGCTTGCCGTAGATGGCCACTGGCACCACCATCCAGTAAAGGCAGCCGGTGCAGGCCAGCGTTCCGGCCAGCCAGCCGGCTTTAAAGGCCCGTTGCCAGGAATAGGCGCGGAACGCTATCCAGGAGAGCCCAAGGGGAAAGGCCAGGACAAGAAAAGGGAACTGATGGACCGGGTTGGCGAATCCCAACCAGGCACCGAGCACGGCTATGAGTATGAGGTAGGGCACAATGTTTTTATTCAGAGGTAGATTGCGTTTTCAAGGGTTGCACGTGGATGAGGCTGATCTGCTTGGCGTCGGCTTCTCGTACCGTGAAGCGCAGACCTTCCAAGGTAAAGAACTCCCCCTCGTGGGGAATCCTCCCGGCCATTTCCGCCAGATAACCGCCGATGCTGTCCACCTGTTCCGAAGCAAGGTGGATACCAAACCGTTCATCCAGGTCGTCGAGCATGACGCGTCCGGAAATAAGCAGGGAACCGTCTTCCAGCATCTCAATTTCATCCGGACGCTCGGCATCGTATTCGTCTTGAATCTCACCGACGATTTCCTCAAGAATGTCATCAAGAGTAATCAGGCCGGAGGTCCCGCCGTACTCATCCTGAACAATGGCGATATGCACTCCATTGGCCTTGAAAGCGCTGAGCGCCCGATCCAGTGTGGCTGTTTCCGGCAGAAAAAAGGATGGCCTCAACAGCTCTTCTATGGATTCGTCGCTCTTGCCTTCCAGCAGCGGGGCCAGCAGATCCTTGGCGTGGATCATACCAATGATCCGATCCTTGGTGTCCTTGAAAATGGGAATTCGCGAGTGGGCGTCGCCCCCGATGATGGTTTCGGCAACCTCGCGGATGGAACTGGAAATCTCCGCACACTCCATGTCGATGCGCGGGACCATGACTTCCGTAACCTGCTTCTCGCCAAGGTCTAGCACGTTGAGCAGCATGTCGAACTCTTCGCGCTCAATTTCTCCCTCATCCTTGGCTTCAAGGATGTGCTCTTCCAGATCCTGGCCGTTCTTACGAAATAATTGTTTGAAAATACTTCGGAATCTACTCTCAGAGCCTTCGTCCAAGGCCGTGTCTCCTGATTATGTTGATAACGATGCCCATCTCGGCAGGGCATTTTGACGGCTTCGCCTGTATATTATCTATTAAGCCGTATGGCTTCTGTCAATAGACGGTTCTGCACCATAAGCGTTACAACATGCCGATTTTCTTAAGATGGACCTCAAGGCAGGAAATGGCGGCAGGGGTGATTCCTGAAATGCGGCTGGCCTGTCCCAGGGTCATGGGCGTTATCTCCGTAAGCTTTTCCACGGCTTCGCGGGTCAGCCCCGCGATACCGGAATAGTCGATATCCGAAGGCAGGGGGACGTTTTCCAGTTCGCGAAAACGTTCCACCAACTCCTGCTGGCGTACCAGATACCCTTCGTAGCGCACCTGGGTTTCGGCTTCCTGCAGCACATCATCGTCCAGCCCCTCCAAAGCCTCGTTGAGTATCACAAGGTCGGCGATGGCCACCTGGGGCTGGCGAAGGATGGTGGCGATGTTCACGGCCTTGCCCGGGATGGACGCACCAATGGCCTCAAGCTTGTCGCGGGTGGCCATGTCCGGCCGTACCTGGGAAGTTTTGAGCATTTCCAAAGTCCGATCCAACTGCTTTTTCTTTTTGGAGAACATGGCCCAGTGGGCGTCACCCACCAGCCCAAGCTCCCGTCCGATGGCGGTCAGGCGCAGGTCGGCGTTGCCTTCACGAAGCAACAGACGGTGTTCGGCCCGTGAGGTGAACATGCGGTACGGCTCTCGGGTGCCCTTGGTCACCAAGTCGTCCACCAATACAGCCATATAAGCCTGATCGCGGGAGAGCAGGAACGGCTCGCAGCCCTCCAACTGGCGGAAAACGTTCAGGGCGGCCCAGAGCCCCTGGGCCGCAGCCTCCTCGTAGCCGGAAGTGCCGTTGATCTGTCCGGCGAGATAGAGCCCGGGCAATACTTTGGTTTCCAGCGTCGGCCTGAGTTGCGTCGGGGGCGAGTAATCGTATTCGATGGCATAGCCGGGACGCACGATCTGGGAGTTTTCCAAACCTTCCACTGTGAGCAGCATCTCTTTCTGCACATCCAGAGGCAGGCTGGTGGGAATGCCGTTGGGGTAAACCTCGGGGTGATTCAGTCCTTCGGGCTCAATGAAAATCTGATGCCGCTCCTTTTCCGGAAAGCGGGCTACTTTGTCTTCAATGGACGGGCAATAACGTGCCCCGGTCCCTTCGATGACTCCGGTGAACATGGGCGAACGGTCGAAGCCTGTGCGGATGACATCGTGGGTTCGCTCGTTGGTATAAGTCATGTGGCAGGGCAACTGTGGAAGGGGCACGGTCTTGTTACGAAAACTGAAGGGCTTGGGCGGAGTGTCGCCGTGCTGAACCTCCATTTTTTCGAAATCGATGCTGTCCCTGAGCAGACGCGGCGTAGTGCCGGTCTTGAGCCGTCCCAGTTCGAGGCCCAATTCGCGCAAACTGTCGCTGAGGTTGTTGGATGCGGCTTCGCCGAGACGACCGCTGGAGAAATTGGTCAGGCCAACATGGATAAGGCCACGCAAAAAAGTGCCGGTAGTCAGTAGTACGGACCGGGATTTGAATTCCTCGCCCAATCTGGTCCGAACGCCACAGGCTCGCCCCTCGCGGGTCATGACGGCTTGGGCCGTGTCCTGACGAACCCAAAGCATTTCCTGACCAAAAATGTCGCGCTGGACCACCTTGAGATATTCGGCCCGGTCTATTTGTGCCCGGGAAGCCCGCACAGCCGGCCCTTTCCGGGTATTGAGGATGCGGAACTGAATGCCTGCGGCGTCGGCCCAAAGCCCCATCATGCCGCCGAGGGCGTCGATTTCCTTAACCATGTGCCCCTTGGCAAGCCCGCCGATGGCCGGGTTGCAGGAGAGCTGACCTATGTGATCGACGTTGATGGTAAGCAACAGGGTTTTGAGGCCGAGGCGCGAGGCCGCCATGGCGGCCTCGCATCCCGCATGTCCGGCGCCAACCACAATGATGTCGAACAGCTCGGGAAAAGGGGCTTTCTTCCACATTCGGTACATTCTCCTAGGCCATCAGGATATGCGCCATGACCTTGGCGTCTCCGATGGTCGCACTGAGGGATGCCCACTCGTTGGGCTGATGCGCTTGATGATTCAAGGTGGACCAGACTACAGCGTCGAATCCATTGCGGCGCAGAAATGCGGCTACGGTACCGCCGCCGACACCGGCGGGCTTGCCTTTCTTTCCGTAAATCCACTTCACACCGTCCATGACGCGCTGCACGATCTCGCTTTCAAGAGGCGTGGCAGGAGCAGCCTGCTCCTGCTGCACCACCTCGTCGCTGACCGTGACGCCATATTCAGCTTCCACCTCGCGGCAGTATCCGCGAATGGTTTCCAAAATCTCGTCCAAGTCATAACAGGCCAGCACGCGTGCATCCACATAGAACACGTCGCGGCCAGGCATGGTGTTGATATTTTCCACGTTGGCCTCTTTTTTGGTGGGCTCGAACGTGGAGAAGGGCGGGTCGAACAAATCGTCTGTGGCATCATATTTGTCGTAAAGCCGACGGACTCTGAGAATCAGGTCCGAACATGCCACCAGGGAGTTGTTGCCCTGTTCCGGAGTGGAGGCATGGCACTGCTTGCCTTCCACAACGACCTTGAGCCAGAACATGCTCTTTTCGGCAATTTCGAGAAAATCGGAAGTGGGCTGACCGAAGTCGGGCACCAAAAACAAATCTTCCTTACTGAAAATGCTTCCATGTTCTTCAACCACGTACCCGAGGCCGTATTTGCTGCCGGTTTCTTCATCGGCCACAAACAAAAGCCCCAAGCTGACTTCCGGAATAATGTCGGTTTCCAGAAGCCCTTTGGCCACACATAACGCGGACACCAGACCCTGGTGGTTGTCTTCCACACCACGGCCGATGATCCTGTCACCATCTTTCACAAGAAAGTAAGGGTCGGAATCCCACAAAGAACGGTCTCCAGGAGGCACAACGTCGATATGGGCAATAACCCAAAGCGTCCGGTCGGTATTCTTGCCGGGAACAACCGCCGCAAGATTAGGGCGATAGCCACAGGGTATCCTGTCATCCGGGGCCTTGAACTCCCTGATGTCTTTTACACCCAATTCCTTCAAGTGCTTCTTGAGGTAATCGGCTTTTTCTTGTTCACCAACGCCTTCATTGTCCGGGCCCAGAGCGGGGATGGAGACGAGTTCGGATTGAATTGAAACAATGTAATCGCGCATGCCGTCAATGGCATTATAGAGTTGGTGCATCGGTCCTCCTGAAAAAGAAAACGGCGCACGGCCCGAGGGACGCACGCCGATTCCGACAAGTTGGTGACGGATATGTCCGCCGAAATCAACCGTAAGCGACTAGCGGCCGCGAGCAGCGCGCTTGGAAGCCTTGAGCGGGTTGACCTTGGTTTTGCCTTCGCTGTCCACGGAAGCGCGGACGTGAGTGGCGAAGTTACAAACGCCTTGTGCCCATTTACGTTCGGGCTGGGCGTAGGACGGACAGTATTTGCTATCTTCAACGGCGACGATACGTTCGCAGCCGTCACATTTCTCAACAACGGGCTCCATGATGACACCTTTGTAGGACAGGCCTTCGCCGGTCATGACAGCGCCTTCAAGTACGGGGGTATGTCTTTTAGCCATTTCGAGGTTCCTCCTTAAAAATATAAGCCTTGCGGGGCACGCCGCTCAGCGATTGCGTTCATGATTTGCTGTGAAGCAGAACCGAATATGCTTAGAAACCGATGATTGTCAAGGGCAAAAGGGGATTTTTTCATTATCGGTGCGCATTGATCCATTTCTGGGCCTGCTTCACCTCTTGCAACAAGGCTTTCACATCGAAATTTCGATACGCTCCTTCATGATAGAGAACCTTGCCCGCAACCATCGTCATGGAGACCTCATGACCGGACGAAGCATATACCACCTGAGAAACCGGATTGAAAAGCGGCTGCAGGTTCGGGGAATCCAAATCCAGGGCGACCATGTCCGCAGGGCATCCCTCGGCTATGCTGCCCAGTTCGGGCCAATGCAGGCATCGGGCGGAATTGAGAGTGGCCATATCCAGCACAGACTGAGCGTTTACCGCAGAAGCATCGTCCGAACGAACCTTGCCCACAAGTGCGGCCAGCCCCATTTCCCGGAACATGTTCAACTGATTGTTGCTCGCAGCGCCGTCCGTCCCAATCCCAACCACTACGCCCGCATCAAGCATCTTCTGTACAGGAGACATACCGGAATTGAGCTTGAGATTGGATGCCGGGTTGTGCACGACCTTGACGTTCTTCTCGGCGAGGAGGGCGATTTCCTCGTCATTCACGTCGACACAATGATGCAGGGTGACACGATCCGAAAGGATATCCAGCGAGTACAACAATTCCACAGGGCGTTTGCCGTACTTTTCCAAACAGACCGAGGTCTCCACGGGAGATTCCGCAAGATGAATCTGCCAAGGCATATCCAGGCCTTCAGCCAATTCGTAGCTCTTCACAAGATACTTCGGCGGCACGGTAAAAGCCGCATGTGGCGTGACCGCGGAGCGAATGCGGCCGTTGCCTGCAAACTGCCGGTCAATGCGTTTGATCGAATCCCAACAGTGTTGGGCGGAGGGAAACATGGGAGAGGGAAAACCGAAAAAGCCTTCCCCCAGCACGGCTCGCATTCCGGCCGCATCTACGGCGGCGCCCACCACCTGTTCATGGATATAACCATCCAGGAAAGCCGTAACCCCCGCGCGCAGCATCTCTGCACAGGCGAGCCTGGCCCCCAGTCCGATGAGATCCTTGGTAAGCTGGCGCTCAACAGGCCAGATATTGTCCTCCAGCCATTCCATGAGCGGCAGGTCGTCGGCAATGCCCCGCAGCAGCACCATGGGAGCGTGGCAATGAGCGTTGACCAACCCAGGCATAAGCAGCTTTCCGGACAGATCAACGACCTCCCGGGCCGCAAAGGCCTGCTCCAGCTTTTCCGACGGCCCAACCGAAACAACGATCCCATCCTCAATGGCGACAGAACCGCTATTCAGAATTCTCCGTTCCTTATCTTGAGTCACGACCATGTCCGCATGGAGCAACAGATCGCATGTCTGCCTGTCCGCCATGTCAGTCGAGCGCCTTGATTGTGTCGATTAGTACGGAAGTCACCTTTTCCACGTTGCCCTTGAATACTTCGAGGATTTCCTCCCAGGTGACCGGCGCTTCATCGGTCTTCCAGCAGTCGTAATCGGTGGACATGGCCACTGCGGCATAGGGAATGCCTGCCTCGTTGGCCAAAATGCATTCCGGGGCAATGCTCATGTTGATGACGTCGGCCCCCCACATGCGGAACATTTTGGATTCGGCACGTGTGGAGAAGCGTGGCCCCTCGATAGTGACCACGGTTCCCTTTTCATGATGGGTCACGTTTTTGGCCCTGCATGAAGTAATGAGCAGTTGACGCAATTTTTCGTCGAACGGATCGGCCATGCCGGTATGCACGGCGCCGTGAGGTTCGAAATCATCATGGAAGGTGATGGAACGATGTCTAGTAAAATCAATGAACTGATCCAGCACGACCAGATGGCCACGATCGATTTCCTCACGCAGGGAACCGCAGGCCGTGGTGGCAAGGACGCAGTCGCACCCTGCATCCTTCAGCGCCCGGATGTTGGCGCGGTAGTTCACGTTCGTGGGCGTCTCCGTGTGTTCCCGCCCATGCCGGGCCACAAGCACCACGTCCTTGCCGGCGATCTTCCCGACCTTCGGTGGGGAAGAGGGAGGGCCGTAAGGTGTTTCAACACTGACGTCGGAAGCGCTTTCAAGAATATCCGGATTATCCAGGCCACTGCCGCCTATGATGCCGATCTTGGTCATTATATTAACCTCCTAGACTTCCACCAGATAGCAATGCTCGTGACCGCCGTTTTTCATCTTTTCCGAGCCATCCAGGAAGCCGAGCTGCACCACGAATCCGACCCCGACAACCTCTCCGCCGGCGTTCTCGACGAGATCAAGCATGCCTTCGGCGGTGCCGCCGGTGGCCAGCAGGTCGTCAATGACCAGGATTTTTTCCCCTTCCTTGATGGCGTCCTCGTGCATGCACAGGGTGTCAGTGCCGTATTCAAGGTCATAGGTCACGCTGGTCGTCTTGTAGGGAAGCTTGCCAGGCTTGCGGACCGGAACAAAACCGATTCCGAGCTTATAGGCCAGTGGAGCGCCGAAGATAAATCCACGCGCTTCCGCCGCGACCACTTTCGTTGCTCCCTTGTTCTTGAATTTCTCGGCCAGGCAGTCGATGGTATGGCTGAAGGCGTTGGGGTCGGACAACATGGGCGTGATGTCGAAGTAGACAATGCCTTCCTTGGGGTAATCGGGGATATCCCGGATATGCTTTCTCAAATTCATTTCAATGCTCCTCTTTGAAATTAGAAATATCTAGTAATGTCGGCAAAGGATTCGTGTCAATGTTGTTGATTTCGGCCAACACCTTAATATACAAGGCCAACATCAAACAGACGCAACAGGGGAATTCATGAATAGTGAACGATTGCCAAGGGCGAAGAAAAGCCTGGGCCAAAATTTCTTGGTGGACAAGAACATTTGCGCCAAAATAGTGGACCTGCTTCAGCTGACTCCGGAAGACCACGTGCTTGAAATCGGGCCGGGCAGAGGAGCTCTGACCGAATTCCTGATACAGGCCGCCCCGGCCGGGATCACAGTGCTGGAAAAAGACAACGAACTGGCCGAACGGCTGGAAGGGCGCTACCCCGATTTGAAAGTCATCCGGATGGATGCGCTCGATTTTCAATGGGAGGAGCTGACTCCAGGCACCAAAGTCATCGGCAATCTGCCATATAACATTGCCTCGAAACTTATCTGGGACATCGTCAGCAAGGCCGATATGATCGCCAAAGCCACCTTCATGGTCCAACACGAGGTGGCCCTGAGACTGACTGCCGAACCCAATACAAAGGAATATGGCGGACTGACTGTCTGGGTGAAGAATCATGCGACCACCGAATATCGTTTCAAGGTTCCGCCGCATGTTTTTCGCCCCAAGCCGAGAGTCGACTCGGCGATTGTCGACTTTTTCCCACTTCCCGAAAAGAAACGTCCAAAAAACCCCGAACAATTGTCGACATTTATCAAAATGTGCTTCCAAAAACGACGGAAACAGATGGCTAACATATTGAAAAAACAGTGGAATACGCAAGCGTCAGAGTGGTTTGAATATCAAAAACTTTCACCGAAAATCCGTCCTGAAAATATCACACCTGAGCAGTTCGAATCTCTCTCGAGGCTTGTCTGATGCGGATTTTATTCAAAAATGATGTATTCCCCTATTGACTTGTTCACAAAAATTCTGTTTTACATCTTGAAGACGCGAGAGGCACTCCCTCTCGAAGTTCGCTTTCAGTCCAAATTTGTGACGCTTATCCCGTTATGCCTTTGGACGTCATGTTGAAGTTGTTTTATTGAAATGGCAAAAAGTATGCTGCAATGCGACCGCCTCTGTGCCCGTTTTCATTGCAGATTCTTTTCATAGCGTAAGTGCAAACCATCTATGAGGAGGAAGGACTAATGACTAAGGCTGATCTCGTTGTTAAGATCGCAGAAAAGGCTAATCTGACCAAAGCTAACGCTGAACGCGCCCTGAACGCATTCCTGGAAACCGTTGAAGGTACCCTGGTGAGCGACGGCAAGCTGACCCTGACCGGCTTCGGCACCTTCGCCGTTGAAGAGCGCAAAGCCCGCGTTGGCCGCAACCCCCGCACCGGTGACGAGCTGCGGATTCCTGCCACCAAGGTTGTAAAATTCCGTCCTGGCAAGATCCTTAAAGAAGCCGTCAAATAAGTAACTCCGGAGAACCACTATGCTTCACGGAGAAACTGTACATAGCCCTCTCCCCCAGGACCTTCCCTGGTGGATGCCTGACCACTTCGTCTTCTTTGGCGTGCTGTATGCCGTCATCGGCATCATCGGAATTGGCCTTGCTTACACCGTGATAAAATCCTGGTGTGATACGAAGTGCGATCACTAGGGAATTAGGCTTATAGGTTCTATGCGATACAAGGCTTGCCGCAAAAAGCGGCAAGCCTTTCTTTTTGCAGAACAACTCCGCCTCTCTGAAAACTTCAATTTTCCCTTTATTCTAACTTGATCTTTCCAGAAAGTGAGTATAATGAATTGAATTCGATTTTTGCTCGCGGTAAAAGCGAGCCAGAGAGGAGGTGATTCTTTTGCCCGGTGTATACCTTGATGATAGTGACAATTTCGACATTTCCCTGCGTCGTTTCAAGAAGCAGGTCGAAAAGGCCGGAATTCTGTCCGAACTGAAGAAGCGTCAGCACTATGAAAAGCCCAGCGTGCAACGCAAGAAAAAGAAAGCTGCAGCCAAGAAAAGGCTTGCCAAAAAAGTTCGCAAAATGAACACTCGTTAAGATGAGTCTCCTATCCAAAATAGAAAAAGACTACATCCAGGCTTATAAAGCCAAAGATACGGTGAAAGTGGCCGTCTTGAGGCATCTCAAGACGGCCATAAAGAACCGTATGGTCGAACTCGGGAAAGAACTCACCGATGACGACGTGCTTGAGCTTGTTTCCAAACAGGTCAAGCAGCGCCGCGACTCCGTCGACCAGTACGAAAAGGCGGGACGCAATGATCTCGCCGATGTAGAAAAGGCAGAACTGGTCGCGCTTGATGATTACATGCCCAAACAGCTTTCCGAAGAGGAACTCGCTGCAGCCGTGGAGAAGGCAGTTGCCGACACCGGGGCGCAGGGCATGAAAGACATGGGCACGGTCATGAAAGCCCTTATGCAGGCCCACAAGGGCCAGTTTGACGGTGGCAAGGCCAGCGCATTGGTCAAGGCGCGCCTCTCCTCATAACAATCACATCGCATTTTGCGGGTCCTTTATGGAATCCAAATCATTCCAATTGTTGGAATTTCATAAGGTATTGAACATCCTGTCCGGATTCGCCATGTCCGAACCGGGTGCTCATGCCTGTCGCTCCATTACTGCCAGCGACGACATCGAAGCCATCAAGCGAAACAATCTGCTTTATAACCAAGCCAGTGAATGGTTGGAAAGCAGCGGATTCAAGCTCGGCTCATTCATCAGTCTCGACGGCTTCTTCAACTACCTGGATTCCGGAAACGCCGTCCTTGATCAGGACGGGCTTTTTGCTCTCAAGACCGTTCTGGACAAAGTCTCGGTACTTCGCGAGTCTTTGGACAAGTACGAAGACTGCGGATGGGACGTGCTGGGCGCTACCATTTTCAGCTTTGACTGGCCCCAAAAAGCCGCTTCGGGAATCGAACGCTGCCTGGACCAGGAAGGACGTCTCAAGGACGACAGCTCCCCGGATCTTTACGCAGTTCGCCAGGAGATCCGGAACATTCACCAGCGTTGCACCAAACGGGTCAAGGATTTCGTTCTCAAGGAGGGCATCGGGAACTTCCTGCAGGAAGATTTCATGACCATCTCTTCGGACCGCTATGTCCTGCCGCTCAAGGTCAACTACAAGAACCGTCTGAGCGGTATCATACACGACTACTCGCAGACCGGAGAAACCTGCTATTTCGAGCCCATGTTTCTGGTGGAGACCAACAACCGGCTCCAGGAACTCAAGAGAGAAGAGCGCGAAGAAGAGTATAAAGTTCTCAAATATTTGACCGATCTGATTCTGCAGGAACGCGAGGCGGTCCAGGCCTGTTATGATTGCCTTGTGGCAATGGATGTGTTGCTGGCCAAAATCCGACTCGGCAAAGAATATGACGGCCGAGTCATCGACGTGATGGGAGACACCAATCCGCACTTGATCGGAGCGCGCCATCCACTCCTGGCTCTCCAGGAAGACAGGGTCGAATCCGTTGATGTGGAGCTATTGTCCGAACACAAGGCGCTTATTGTCAGCGGCGGCAACGCGGGCGGCAAGACCGTTTGCCTCAAGACCATCGGCCTGACTGCGGTCATGGCCTATTCGGGCCTTCCGGTTCCAGTGGAGCCCGGCAGCCGTCTACCACTGTGGAAAAACATCTTCGTCGTCATGGGCGACGAACAGAGCCTTGAAGAAAACGTCAGCACCTTTACGGCCCAAATCCATTACCTGAAAGACAGCTGGAAAGACGTGAACGCCGACACCCTGTATATTCTTGACGAATTTGGCGCAGGAACCGACCCCTCCCAGGGAGCGGCCCTTGCCCAAGGAGTTATCGACGAATTGATGAAGCAGGACGCCACGGTCATTGCGGCCACACACTTTCCGGCGCTCAAGGCTTATGCCATGGCTACCAAGGGAGCCAGAGCCGCAAGCGTGCTTTTCGATCCGTCCACCAAAAAGCCGCTCTATAAATTGGCTTATGATCAGGTCGGCGCATCCATCGCACTGGAGGTGGCCCGGGACAACGGTCTTCCCGAAGCCATTCTCAATCGCGCAGAAAAATATTTACTTTTGGACGGCTCCGATACCTCGGCCATCCTGGATCGACTCAACTCCCTGGCAGTGGACCGGGAAAGGGAAGTGGAGCAGGCCAAACGCGAGCGCAACAGGCTGGAAAAGCAACTGGCCGGGCTGGAAGCGAAATTTCAAAAGGAACGCCAAAAACTGCTGGACGACATCCAGGCCAAGGCTCAGGGTATCGTCAAACAGTGGAAAGCGGACAAGATCAGCCGCAAACAGGCTCAAAAGGAAATGGCGGGCCTGCGTGAGCAACTTGCCGTAAAAGGGCCACAGCCCAGAGCCGCAAGCAAGGCATTCAGCTGGGAAGACATCCAGCCCGGTGTCCAGATCCGTTACGAGGCCTGGGACAAGGTCGGTACTGTACTTGAATGCAACGACCGGAAAAAGCAGGCCAAAGTAGACATTAACGGCGTGGCCATGTGGGTCAAGGCGGAGCATCTGGCCCCGTTGCAGGGCAAGGCCCCGCAGCTGACTCCAGGAAAGTCCGTCTACAACGAATCGAAAGAGCACACCGGTCTGACCATGAATATCGACCTGCGCGGACACCGCGCCGACGAGGCACTGTCGCGGCTGGAACGGTTCATCGACGACGCCCTCATGCGCGGAGCCAGCAATCTGGAGATCGTCCACGGTCGCGGTACCGGGGCGCTCCGTCGTGAAGTGCACGATTTTCTGAAGACATATCCTGCGGTCAAAAAGTTCGCCCTCGCCAATGAAGAGCGGGGAGGGGACGGAATGACCGAAGTGACCTTGAAGTAGAGCCCGGAGCGGCGAATGGACAGAAACGGGGTCGAGGCCGTCAAGGCCCGCATCAATATTGCGGACGTGATTCGTAGATATGTCGACCTGAAACCGGTTTCAGGCCGGTGGATGGGCGCATGTCCGTTTCATCAGGAGACCAAGCCGTCCATGAGCGTCAACGAGGAGGAGGGCTTTTTCTACTGCTTCGGGTGTCAGGCCTCCGGCGATGTCATCGACTTTTACCAGCGCATCAACGGCCTCGAATTTCGAGAAGCGCTGGAAGCGCTGGCTGCCGAGGCTGGTATCGAACTGCAATACAGCCAACCCGATCCACAGGCCAAGGAACAGCAACGCAGGAAAAAGTTGTTCTTGGACATGCATGACGAGGCACAGGAATTTTTTCGCAACTGCCTGAATCACGCCGTGGGTGAAGTGGCGCGGAACTACCTGAATCGCAGGGGGGTGGCCCCGGAGATCGTGCAGGCCTTCGGTTTGGGATACAGCCCGGATGACTGGCACGGTCTGGATAACTATCTGCGCAGCCGGGGAAGGAATTCCGAAGACGGCGTTGAAGCCGGACTTTTATCAAGCAACCAAAAGGGCAATATTTACGACAGGTTCCGAGAAAGACTCATCTTTCCGATCAAAAATTTATCGGGAAGGGTTATTGCCTTTGGCGGCAGAATAATTACTGATGGAGAGCCGAAGTATCTCAACAGCAGTGATTCGCCGATCTACAAGAAGGGAGATCACTTATACGGGCTGGATGTGGCCCGGCAATCCATGACCCGCACCAGAAGGGCTTTGCTCACCGAAGGGTATATGGATGTTCTCTCTCTGCACCAGTTCGGCTATACCGATTCCTGCGGGGTGCTGGGAACGGCACTGACCAAGGATCAGGTCAAGCGGCTGGCAGGTTTCTGCTCCCGAGTGGACCTGGTTTTCGATGGCGACAATGCGGGCCGCAAGGCAGCCCTGAAGAGCAGCCGGATGATACTGCTTCAGGGGGTGGCTTGTCGTGTCGTGCTTTTGCCTGATGGAGAAGATGTCGACAGCCTGCTGCAGGAGCATGGCCGCGACGGCTTCGAGCAATGCCTGGATCGGGCTCAGGACGGCTTGAGCTTCTGCTTTGATTACCTCGGCCGCGAATTCGCGCCGAGAGAGATCATGGACTGGGCGAGAAATTTCCTGTCCGAGTTGTCGGACCAATCCCTGCGCGCCTACTATCTACCGAGGATCGCACAGGGACTCGGCCTTGCAGAAGCCGAACTGAGGCTGACGGCCGGTGCGGCAATCGACCGCAAGCCACCCTCGGGCCAGGTTCAGGTCGCGGCTCAAAGCTCGCAGCAGGCGAGGAGCACCGGCAAGGAAGATAAGGATGACAGGTATTTCATGAAATTTCCCATCCAGTACCCGGAGTACATTCCGGCACTGGTCGAACAGGGATTTGAAAATGTTCTGAGTTCGCAATGGGCTCCGGCATTCTGGGAAAAACTGGTTGCCACGCAGCCCAGGGCAGATCTGACCCGGCTGAACCAATACGAAAAACGGTTTTATATCCAGTGTCGGGAAGAACTGCGCGAGAACACCCTGGTAGGCAAGGAATTACTGGACGAATGGGAACATATTTGTAATAAAATCGCGGCTGGACAGCAGAAAATGACCGTCGAGCAGCTCAAGCAGTCCCTGAAAGAAGCACAGCAGACCGGGGATATGCACAAGGTCAAGGAATGTCTGCAGGCTCTGAATGACTGCCTAGGGAGGGAGAATGAGCAACATTAAGGATATCCAGCAAATCAAAACCCTTATTGCTCAGGGTAAGAAAAAGGGGTTCCTCACGTTCGAGGAACTGAACAAGGCGCTGCCTTCGGATTTCAACACCCCTGAGCAGATCGAAGAAATCATCAGCATCTTCGATCAGATGGATATCGCAATCGTGGATACCGAGGAAAATCAGCAAAAGATTTCCACGGAGAGCGAAGAATCCGAGTCCAACGAGTTGGAACTCACCGAGGAAAGTGAAGACGCCGCCGACTTTTCCTCCCGAAGCACCGACCCCGTCCGCATGTATCTCCGGGAAATGGGGGCTGTGGCGCTTTTGGACAGGGAGGGAGAGGTCGTCATCGCCAAGAAGATCGAAAACGGCGAGATGGACGTCTTGTACTCCCTGGTGGAGGTGCCGGTCGCCGTTGAGGAACTCATCCACATCGGCGAGGCTCTGGACGACGGACGCGTCAAGCTCAAGGACGTGGTCAAGACCATTGAAGAGGACGACCCCTCCGAAGATGAGATGAACCAGCGCCAGCGCGTCATCTTCCTGTTGGACGAAATCAAGAAGATATTCAACAAGAAGCAGACCCTCTACGACAAGATCGACGAGTGCGCCCAGACCGACAAACGGGTCTACGCACTCCAGAAGAAAATTCTCGACTACAAGGAAGAAATCGTTTCCAGACTCAAGGACATCAAGCTGGAAAAGACTCTCATCGATCGCATCATCGAAACGGTCAACGACTACGTGCGACAAATGCACAACTGTCAGCGTGACCTTTCCGCTTATGTCCTGTCCGTGGGCAAGACCCGCGACGAGATCCAGGAACTCTTCCGGCAAGTGGATAAACGCGAGATCAACCCGGTGGTGGCTGCCGACGATCTGGGCATGACAGTGGAGGAATTCTTCTCCTTCAAGGAAATGCTGGCCGGTAAATTTGAAATCCTGGTTCGCCTTCAGGACAGATGCAAACACAACGTGGCCGACCTGGAAGAGGTTCTGTGGCGCATCAAACATGGCAACATCGCTGCGGCCAGGGCCAAACAGGAGCTCATCCGCGCCAATCTGCGCCTGGTAGTCTCCATCGCCAAGAAGTACACCAACCGAGGCCTTCAGTTCCTGGACCTGATTCAGGAAGGTAACATCGGTCTCATGAAGGCCGTGGACAAGTTTGAATACCAACGCGGTTACAAATTCTCCACCTACGCCACCTGGTGGATCAGGCAGGCCATCACGCGAGCAATCGCCGACCAGGCACGCACCATTCGTATTCCGGTACACATGATTGAGACTATCAACAAGTTGATCCGCACCTCACGCTATTTGGTACAGGAGTTGGGCCGCGATCCGTCGCCGGAAGAAATTGCGGAACGCATGGATTATCCGCTTGAAAAGGTCAAAAAAGTCCTCAAAATCGCTAAGGAACCCATTTCCCTTGAGACCCCTATCGGTGACGAGGAAGATTCCAGCCTCGGCGATTTCATCGAGGACAAGAAGGCTACCGCTCCGGCCGAAGAAGTGGTTTCCACAAAGCTGGGTGAACAGATTGCCGCAGTTCTTTCGGACCTGACTCCCAGGGAGGAACAAGTGCTGCGCAAGCGCTTCGGCATCGGTGAAAAATCGGACCACACCCTGGAGGAGGTCGGCAAGCTCTTCAACGTCACCCGTGAGCGTATCCGTCAGATCGAGGCTAAGGCCCTGCGTAAACTGCGGCATCCGGTTCGCAGCGCGCTCCTCAGGTCATACTTCGAGAACTAGACAAGATTACGAGCGGGAGGGGCTATGGCTTCTCCCGCTTTTTTTTGCTCCATGTATGAATTCCATTTCATTCTCATCCCGCTCTTCGCCTTTCTCCTCGACAATGCCGTGGCAGACCCTCATTGGCTTCCCCACCCGGTTCGACTCATCGGGCGTGCGGCCTCCTCCGTGGATGCCTACCGGGACACCATAGATCTTGACCTCAAGGTTGGCCTGAAAACCATTGGTTTCATGACACTCGGCTTTACCGGCCTGTTCACTTTCTGGCTGATTCTTGAACTCACGACCCTGAACATTCCCTGGCTGGCGATTCTGTTCTCCATTTACTTTTCCTACGCAGGTCTCTCCCTGCAGGGGCTGATCACCGAGGGCTGGAAAGTGGAGCGGGCATTGCGCATGGGGAACATCGACCAGGCGCGTCACGAGATTTCCATGTTAGTCAGCCGAGATACTTCGAAAATGAATGAAGCCGAGATACGCCGCTCACTGGCTGAGACAGTGAGCGAAAACTTCAGCGACGGCTTTTTCGCACCTTTTTTCTACCTGGTATTGTTTGGCCCCGCGTGCATGTGGGTCTACAAGACCATCAACACCTTCGATTCCATGTGGGGATACAAGACCGAACGGTACAAAAAATTAGGATGGTTTCCGGCCATTGTAGACGACATGGCCAACTGGATACCGGCCCGCCTTTCCACATGGGCCTTGCGATGGGCAGGCCGTACCATGGGCCTCGAGATCGAGGCCGCTGCCCGGAACACAGCTGTTGATGCAAGGAAAATGGAAAGCCCCAATGCGGGCTGGCCCATGGCGACCTGTGCCTGGCTGGTGGGTGGCGCGATGGGGGGGACCACGGTCTATTTCGGAGAAGTCAAGGAAAAGCCAAACTTGGGCCCGCAAGGACAACAATGGACATCCCGAAAGATCGAGGTCCTTTTCAAACTGGTGCGCAGGGCAGGGTGGCTCACGGTCCTGATCGCGTCGGGCCTGCTCTTCGTCCTTTCAAAAACATGAAAAAGGGGAGCCCTGTGGGGCTCCCCTTCGTCTTCTCTTTTCGTAGCCGGATCAGCGGCTACTTTTCACCGAGTTCGATGTTGCGTTCATACGCTTCGACAATCGCGTCGAGAATGTTGCCACGTGTGGCTGTACGGTCCATGTGGGCCAATGCCCGTATTGTGCTTCCCGCCGGGGAGCTGACCATTTCGCGCAGCACGCTGATGTGCTCATCCGTACCGGCGGCCATCTGTACCGACCCATCAAACAGAGCCTGCACCATGGCCGTGGCCTGCGGCCTGGGAATGCCCAGATACACTGCGGACTCCACCAACGCCTCCATGAAGTACATCACGTAAGCCGGCCCGCAACCAACCACGGCGGTAAAAGCGTCAAACATTTTTTCGGACAGGATATGCACCTGCCCGATGCATTTGAATGTCTTGGGTACGAATGTCTTCTGCTCATCGGACAACCGTTCGTCCTCAAGACAAACGGCATAGACACCCTTACCTACCAGGGCGGGAGTGTTGGGCATGATACGGACAACAGGACACGCATCCCCGCTCAACTCTCGCAACGTCTCGGACGTAAGACCTGCCGCGATGGAAAGCAGACACTTGCTGCTGTCCAGGTGCGCGGACATACCGCGCAGGATGGGCTCGGCATGCTGCGGCTTGACGGCCAACACCACGTAGTCGCACGCCGCGACCAAGGCGTTGGCGTCCGGCTGGACCACCATGCCGCACTGCTTGTTGAGCATCTCCAGTCGCGCGGTGTCCAGGTCGGCTCCGTGCACCTCGACACCATCCAGGGAGGACAACCCTTTGATGATTGCGCCCCCCATGTTTCCTACGCCGATAAACCCGATTTTCTTAGTCATTATCCCACCATTTCGAGGTTGCTGAAGAAGTAGGCCACTTCAACCTTGGCTGTGACTGGACCGTCAGAACCATGGACAGCATTGTTCTGGATGTTGGAGGCAAACTTCTTACGGATGGTTCCTTCTGCGGCGTCTTCAGGGTTGGTGGCGCCCATGATCTCGCGGTAGCGCATAATGGCGTTTTCGCCCTCCAGGACGGAAACCAGCACGGGACCGGAAATCATGAATTCCACCAACTCGCCGAAAAACGGCCTTTCCTTGTGAACGGCATAAAAGCCCTCAGCCTGAGCCTTAGTCATGTGGATCATCTTGGTGGCCTTGATCTTCAGGCCACTGTCGGTGATCAACTGCAGAATGGCGCCGATGTTGCCGGCAGCTACGGCGTCGGGTTTGATGATGGAAAAAGTGAGTTCAGTACCCATAACCTAAAATAGCCTCCCTTGCGTTTTACATCCGACGGACATCAATTGCCGATCGGAATCAGGATCAGCACAGAAGCATGCGGTCCGAAAGACCCTCCTCACCCCTGAGCTCGGTAAAGCGCTGCAGCAGCTCCTCAACCGTGAGCGCTTTCTTCTCCTCACCACGTATATCCATGACCACCGTCCCCCGGTGGAACATGAGCAATCTGTTCCCCATTGAAATGGCCTGTTGCATATTATGGGTGACCATCAGCGTGGTCAGCCGCTGTTCGACAACAAGCCTTTCCGTCAGTTCGAGTATCATCTGGGCCGTTTTCGGATCCAACGCGGCCGTATGTTCGTCCAAAAGCAGGAGTCTGGGCCGCACCATGGTGGCCATAAGCATGGTCAGGGCTTGGCGCTGGCCGCCGGACAAGAGCCCCGTGGCCGTTTTCAGGCGTTCTTCCAGTCCAAGGCCGAGCATGGCCAGTTTTTCCGAAAAAAACACGCGGTCCTTGCTTTTGACGCCCAGGCCGAGCCCGCGCCTCATTCCGCGTTTCTTGGCCAGGGCCAGGTTCTGTTCGATGGTGGCGCCAGCGCAGGTCCCCAGCAAAGGATCCTGGAAGACCCGGCCGATCTTGGCAGCCCTCCGGTGTTCGGCCCAGCCGGTGACGTCCTCACCATCCATGGAGATGGTTCCGGAATCAAGAGGAAAGCAGCCTGCCAACGCATTGAGAAAGGTGGACTTTCCGGCCCCATTGGATCCGATGATGGTAATAAAATCCCCTTCGTCAATGTTGAGAGTCAAGCCATTCAGGGCCAGCACTTCGTTGACACCGCCCTTGTTGAAGGCCTTGGTCATACCCGCTATGGCGATCTGCGCGCTCATGCCGTGGCTCCTTTGGAGAGAAATTTCTTTTTCATGGTCGGTGCGGTCAAGGCTATGACCACGAGGACCGCTGTAATCAGGTTCAGGTCGCTGGGGGTGACCGAGAAGGCTCCCAGCTTGAGGCCCAGGGCCAGGGCGATGGCGACGCGGTAGAGTACCGAACCGAGCAGGACAGCGACAATGGCGCGCACAATACTGCGGTCGCCGAACACAGTCTCGCCGATAATGACGGAGGCCAGCCCGGCAATGATGGTCCCAACCCCCATGTTCACGTCTGCGGCTCCCTGGTTCTGGGCTACAAGGGCTCCGGAGCAAGCCACAAGGGCGTTGGAAAGGCCCACGCCGAAAATGATGACGGTATGGGTATTGATGCCTTGGCTCGTAATCATCTGGGGATTGTCCCCGGTGGCCAACACAGCCATGCCGACCTCGGTATGCAGGAACCAGATGAGCAGAGCGGCGCACCCGACGCAGATGATGCCGAAGAGAATGGGAGTCGCCATGTATTGGGGCAGACCGACCAAAGCCGTGAATTGGTCGACCACCGTATCCTTGCCAAGCAGGGTCAGGTTAGGCCTGCCCATAATTCGCAAATTGACGGAATATAAGGAAATCATCGTCAAGATGGAGGCCAGCAGATGCAGGATCTTGAGTTTGGTGTTCAAAAAACCGGTGACCATGCCGGCAATAAACCCTGCACAAGTGGCCATGACGATGGCCATAATGGGCGAATAACCGTTGGTGATGGCAACGGCTGAAACAGCGGCCCCGAGGGGCAGGCTTCCGTCAACTGTGAGATCGGGGAAGTCGAGAATACGGAACGTCAGGTATACCCCCAGAACCATGAGCCCGAAAGCGAACCCCTGCTCCAGAGCACCGTAAAATGCGTAAAGCGTCATGATGTTAGTTTTCCTCTCAGAATATAAAAATAGGCGCGTTGAGTTGCAACGCGCCTTGTATACCGAATGCCCTTGAATGGCAAATCAGAAGCGTCTACCGGATAACCTTTTCGGCCCTGGAAACCACGGATTCGGGCAGGGTGACGCCCATGGATCCGGCGGCCTTGAGATTGACGTGTAAACGCAAGTGCTTAAGGTTTTCCACGGGCATGGTGGCGGTGTCCGCCCCTTGGAGCACGCGCAAAGCCATGTCGGCGGTCTGGACGCCCATTTCGCGATAGTCCACGGCCAAGGCAGCAATGGTGCCGCGCGCTACGGAATCGGTATCTCCGGAGATGAGCGGCAGATGATTCTGTCGGCAGACCTTGATGGCGGATTCCAGGGCGGACACGACCGTGTTGTCTACGGGAATGTAAATGGCCTCGCAGCGTCCCACCAGGCTTTTGGCGGCCTGGTAGACGCCTGCCGAGTTGGCGATAGTGGCTTCCTCAACATTCACGCCTGCAGCGGAAGCATATTTCTTAAGCAGGTCGATAAGCACCACGGAGTTGGCTTCTCCAGCATTATAAATGACGCCGATGGACTTGATGCCCGGAACGATTTCACGGATGAGTTCGAAATGCTTGTCCATGGGGCTCATGTCGGTCATGCCGGAGACATTGGCACCCGGCTTTTCCAGACTGTTCACTATGCCGGCGGCAACCGGGTCGGTGACACAAGCGAAGAGGATGGGGTGATCCTTGATCTTCTGAGCCACAGCCTGGGCCGAGGGGGTGGAAATTCCCAGCACCAGGTCGGGCTTTTCTCCTGCGATCTGGGAAGCTATCTGAGTGTTGGTGGCCATGTTGCCTTGGGCAATATGCACATTGTACTTGGCATCAATGCCCAGTTCCTTCAGACGGTCCATGAACCCAAAGCGAGTTGCATCCAGGGAAGGGTGCTCCACGATCTGGTTGATGGAAATGGTATAGGTTTTGTCCGCCCCCATAGCGGTGGAAGCGAACAGGCAGAGTGCCAATGCGGCGACAGCAAACAGTTTTTTCATATCTCTCCTCCTGATTGATTTTCAGCTCGTCAGTCTGGTTGATCTTCCGGACTTTCGTCAAGTGGTTATCGAAGAGAGGCAATAAAAAAAGGCCGCTTGACGCGGCCTGAAAAACTGCTGCAGGGTTGATTAAAAACGAATTTCCTGTTCCTTGACCACCCGGAAGGACTTGTTGCCCTTAACTCTACCTGGCAGGCCATAGAACTTCTTGATGCCCTCGATTTCCGCCTCAAGCAATTCGTCCTCATCCGTATCCAAAAGCAAGATGTCTCCCTTTTGAAGATTCAAAAGCTGACGACCGGAAATCTTGGACTGCCCAAGCCGGACGACCATCTCCACCGGCGTTTCCATAAGCCGCTCCTTGAAGCGGTTGATCCATGCATGATCCACTTCCAGGCGCTCGGACTGGAAGGAGGCATGCAGCTTGGAACGGATGGGCTCCATGGTGGCGTAGGGGAGGCAGATGATGAGCGAGCCGATGGCGTTTTCCAGCTCGACTTCGAAAGTGACCACAATGACCACATCGGAGGGCGGAACAATTGCCGCAAATTGCGGGTTGACCTCGGTACGCACCAGTTCGATGTGCACTTCATGAACCGGCTGCCAAGATTCCTCCATGTTGGACAGGGCGATCTTGACCACACGCTCCACAATGGCCTGCTCAATGGGGGTAAAGTCGCGGCCTTCGACCTTGGGCTGGCTGCCGGCGCCGCCGAAAAAGTTCTCCACCAAAGCGAAAACAAGCCGGGAATCCACCACGAGCAGGGCGTTACCACGCAAGGGATCCATCTTGAAGATGGAAATTGACGTGGGAACAGGCAGGGAACGCATGAAATCCCCGAACTTGGACATGTCGATGGAGATGGGGTTGATGTCCACGCGTTTCCGCATGGTGTTGGCCAAGGCGTTGGTACACAGGCGTGCGAAACGGTCGTTGACTATTTCCAGGACGGGCATACGGCCGCGGATGATCCTGTCCTGGTTGGCCAGGTCAAACGCAACCACACCGGAGTCGTCTTCGGGCAACTCCGCCTCGGTCTCGACGTCTCCACCGGAAAGCCCTCTCAACAGGGCATCAACTTCATCTTGTTCGAGGATCTTGCTCATGAATATGACCCCAAAAAATTCTTTCCGTCAGTTTTTTCTCAGGCTTCTGAACCTATAGCAAAAAACGATCCGAACTCTTTTGACTTTATCGGCAACCAGGATGAGTTCTTAAGTTTTTTCTAACACCTGGTGCGTTGGGTAAGCAACAGAAACCCACTTCCAATCATTATTTTGTTCCAGAAAAAAATTAATAAAATTCTAGATTATATTCACCAAGCCAAACGGCAACACAACTTCTTTAACTATTAAAAGGTGTTAATAAGAATGAAAAAAACATCGCACAACAGATAAAAACTTCTGTTGGCAGGGCAGCCCATCTCCACCGAATTCCTCCCAAACCAAGCGACATTACTAAATGATTATTCCGGCTGAAGCCTGGAAAGGGGAAGCACCAGAACGGAAGAATCCTTCAAATCGGCCCATTGCCTAAGCGCCGACAGGGTGACGGCGTAATTGTGTCCGATGGCGATGGCCCTGCCCCGGCGTTTGGCTATGCGTTCGGCCTTGCGCAGCTGGTGAATGATGGCAGGAACTTCCTTGACGTTATCCAGAAAGACGTCCCGCTTATAAAAAGGAATCTTAATCTTTTGCGCCACGGACCGCGCCACGCTTTTGGGAGTGGTCATGCTGTCCAGGAAAAATAACCCGTGTTTTTTGAAGGTGGAAAGTGCGACCCGCATGCCTGGCCCGGACTCGGTAAAGCGCGACCCCATATGGTTGTTGGCCCCTATGGCCCCCGGCACCATGGCCATGTATTTTTCCATGGTCTTGCGGATCTTCCCGGCTTTCATTGATGTGAACAACGCCCCCGGGCCGGGATCCACCTTGGGGTATGCCTTGGGTTCCATGGGGTAGTGAATGATGAGATCATGTTCGGCCTTGTGGATGAGACGAACGGATTCGGTAGTATGGCTGCCCATGGGCCACACGGCATAGACGAGCGGAAGATTGAGTTTGAGCAATCCTTTGAGAACCGCCAGGTTCTCGCCCACGTCATCAATGACAATGACCAGTTTGGGGCCTTTGACGGCGGGATAGACGGGAGCGGGAAGACTCCGATCAAGGTAGATGCTGTGTGTACGCACCTTGTCGATGTCTATATTGACCACCTTGGAGCCGTCTCCTGCCAGAAATGCGCCAGGGACACGTTTGGCCAGGCACTCCTGGAGGGTCAGCAAAAATTTGTCGCGATTGCGAATGCCGGGAATCCGCAATTCCTGATAATGATAACGCCTGCCGTTGTCCTCCTTGATGCGGACATCGGAAAGCTCCAGGCGTTGCATATCGATGCCGGTTTTGCGCAGTGCTTCCAGCAATGCGAAATCCGCCTGCTTGACCTGTTCTTCCAGAACATGACCAAATGTCTCCTCATACACACGGTGCGGCTCCGAGGAGGGCGGTGCAGCCTGGAGGACATTATTCTCCGCTTTTTGCACAATCCGGGGGGCAGGGGGCTCGGAGGTGATGAGGAAGGCGATCACCAAGGCCAAAACGACCATTACCAAGCCGAAGATGACAACAAGAGGACCGGGCCGGTACAGGCGGTCTTTCAGCCTGTCCAGCCCGGTCTTGTTTTCCGGATCCTTCGTCTGTGCCGTTGTGCCGCTTTCACGCGGCTCAAGGTCCTGAGTCATTTACTTTATCTTACCTATACGGGGCAGATTCTTGACCAGCTCAAGGCTGATGCGAAGCTGGTTGTCCTTTTCAAGCAGCTTCTTGATGTCGCGAGATTCGCGGTTGGCCTTGACCTTGTCCCCGTTGACGTTTTCAAGGTGGCCGCCAAGGTCTTTTTCACGCACCGTAAACCTGCGGCGCATTTCATCCATCTCGTCATCCTTGGCCGGTTCAACAAAGGGGATTGCCAGGTCGGGTTCAATGCCGGTTGCCTGAATGGAACGACCGCTGGGAGTATAGTACAAGGCGGTGGTCAGTTTGATGCCCGAGCCGTCGGCCAGCGGAATGACCGTCTGAACGGAGCCCTTGCCGAAGGAGCGTTCGCCAACGAGCAGGGCGCGGTTATGGTCCTGCAAGGCGCCCGCAACGATTTCAGACGCCGAGGCCGAACCGGAATTGATGAGCACGACCATGGGAGCCATAACCTCATCCTTGTTCTTTCCAGCAAAGAAGTCCTTGCGCTGGGCCTTGTCTTTGCCCTGGATATACACAATCAGCCCCTCTTCAATGAAGGTATCGGCAACAGACACTGCCTGCCCAAGAAGGCCGCCTGGGTTGTTGCGCAGGTCGAGAATGATTCCCTTAAGTTCATGCTTCTTCTTGAACTTCCGGATTTCATCACGAAGTTCCTCGGTGGTGTTTTCATTGAAGCGGGTCAGGCGAACATAGAGGTAATCGTTGTCGAAAATTCTGGTCTTGACGCTGACGATGGGAATGGTTCCACGGACGATGGGCACTTCCTTCGGCATCTGAGCGCCTTCATGCAGAATGGTCAAATGTACGGTGGAACCCTTGGGACCACGAATCATCTTGACCGCATCCATGAGGCTCATGTCCTGGGTGGGTTCTCCGTCAATCTCGAGAATGATGTCTCCGGCCTTGAGCCCGGCCTTGTAGGCGGGAGTGTCCTCAATAGGCGAAACACAGATCAGACGACCGTTTTCCATACTGATCTCGATCCCGATGCCGCTGAACTGGCCGCTGGTGCTTTCCTGGACGTCCTTGAAATCCTCGGGAGTCAGGTAGGCAGAGTGGGGATCAAGCTGTTCGAGCATGCCCTTGATGGAGTCCTCGATCAACTCCTGCTTGGTAATCGGATTGACGTAATAGCCCTCAACCATGTCCAGGACTTGGCTGAAACGCTTCAGGGCGTCGAAATGCGCCGCGTCCTTTCCGGCCACGCTGGAGCCGGGAGCCACCGTCAATGTAAACAGCAGAAGAAAAGTGATCAGCCACAGGGAAATTCGCATTGCTTCCTCCGAGAATATGCGGTCTCAGGTTAACTTGCTTATCAATTCAAAGCGGTTAACCAAAGTTTCGGATTAATGGGTTTTTGATGAAAACGCAATTCGAAATACAAACCGGGACCGTCGGCAAGAGGATAATATCCGGCCTTGCCGATGGGTTCGTCCTTTTCGACCTCTTGTCCGGTCACCACATTGGTCTCTCCCAAATATGCGTACAGACTATAGTAATTATATCCATGATAAATGATGACGACACGCCCGAATCCGCGCAAGGTGCCGTTGTGCACCACTTTGCCCCAAAACACGGAACGGACTTCGGCCCCGTCGATGACAGTGAGCGAGAGGCCACGACGCGGCGGGTTGCCTCGGGGATTGAACCCTGCGATGACCGAACCGTGCACAGGCCAGGGCAAGGCGCGTTTATAGTAGTCGAACTTCTTGGTCTTCTGACTGTTGAGTTGATAGTTGAGTTGCTTGATGGTGGCCAGGATCTCCTGCAACTCCGACTCGAGCGTCTCCTTTTGCGTACGCACCTTCGTGAGGTTGGACCGCAGGGTCCATTTGTCGCGCAACAGCCTGTCCTTGGACTTGTTGACCTTGCTCAGTTGAAGCTCCGCTTCCTTCTCCAGGAGACGTTGACGTTCCAGGTTCCGTTTCAGAAGATCTGCGGTGGCGTGCGCTTCCTCGAATTTTTCTTTGGTAACACCGTAAACGTCGGCAAGCCAATTGAACCGCCTGTCCGCCATGGCCCAGCTGTCCACACCCGCAAAACGAGCCTGAACACTCTGCATGTGTACAGGCCACAGAGATTTCAAAAGTCCCTGCAATTCTTTGGATATCTTCTCCTTGCGGGCCTCCAGGACAAAATGCTCCTTGCGTGCGGCGGCTTCATTCGTACGAATCTCGGCCAACACCTTTTCCTGGACCCGAACCTGCTTGCCTACATTCCTGATGCGGGTTTCGATGGATGAAAGCTTGCCGGACAATTTGCTGGCCTTGCGGTTCAGGGACTGAACCTGCCGCTGTCGGACATCAGCCTTCTGGCTTTCCTCCTGGATGGCCTCGTGAATGGCCTCCCCCTCACCTTCCCGCTGCGCCAGACAGGGGAGGGCGCTGATGAAAAGCACCGACAGAAGCACCGGCAGAATGATAAATTGAATTCTTGTATCAGCCATCAAAGAAGAAATGGTTGCAGAGGACATGTCTCGCACAGCCCCTGTTTCTTTTTGCACCACTGCTTGCCCATACGCACGATGAGGGCATGGTATTCATTGAACAGCGCCAGATCTCCCGGCAGGACGTCCATGACATAGCTCTGCACTTCATGGTAGTCCGCCTCTTCAGACACCAGTCCGTGCCTGCTGAACATCCTGACCGTATACGCATCGACTACAAATACCGGAAAATCGAGGGCATAGCAAAGGATGGCGTCGGCAGTCTCCGGCCCTATGCCCTTGACCTGCAGCAGCGACTCCCGCAGCAGGGAAAACTCCCGTTCCCGCAGGACTTCTATGTCCCCCTGCGCCTCGCTGGCGATGAATTGCAGCAGATTCCGCAACCGCCCGGCTTTCAAACGAAAATAACCGGCAGGGCGGATCAGCTCAGAGAGTTCTGAAACAGGGAGGGCAAGAAGCCTTCTCACATCCAGCACATCCGCCTGCTTGATGTTTTCAATAGCCTTTGCAACGTTTGCCCAATTGGTGTTCTGGGTCAGGACGGCCCCCACGGCGATTTCCAGCGGAGACTCGCCGGGCCACCAATGACTGGGGCCAAGAGCGCCGACCATAGCCTCATACATGGCCATAAGCGTCTCTGAACGTCTCACCAGCTAGCGCTCCACCTTTTCCCAGACGAGAACGACCCATTCACCCTGTGCGGTGATCTCTGGTTCGCCGATACCGCGTCGGGCGTATGCCGCAGCAACCGCATTGGCCTGCTCGGAAAGAATACCGGACAGGATAAGTACCCCCCCTGGCTTGACGCGCTCCAAAATATCTCCAGCCATTTCAATGAGCGGTCCGGAAAGGATATTGGCCACCACCACGTCGAAGAGCTGGCCAGGTTTGAGGCTGCCGATAGTGCCCACCAGCAGTTTCATGGAGTCGTCCACCCGGTTGATCTCCAGGTTCTCCTGCGCACAGGGAATGGCTTGGGGATCAATGTCGATGCCGATGCCGGTGAGGCCGAGCTTGCACAGGCCGATTCCAAGAATGCCGGAGCCTGTGCCGAGATCCAAAAATTCCATTCCCTTTTCAAGAATACCGTGTTTGACAACTTCGCCGATTGTCTCCAGACACAGGGAAGTGGTTGGATGATGGCCGGTACCAAAGGCCATTTTCGGCTCAATGACGATATGGGTCATGTCGTCGTGCCCCTGTTCGGACATCCACGGAGGAAGAATCTCAAACCTTTCGCCGCAGGCAATGGGGTTGAAGAAGTCCTTCCAGGCCATGGCCCATTCCTCGGCCTCCTGTTCGGAATACTTGATGCCGCATTCCGGGAAACGCTTCTCGATTTCGCGCATCAACTCCATGCCGAGAGGATGATCTTCCAAAAAAATGCGGAAAAGCATGGACTCCTGGCCGATGGGTATCTCCTCCCAACCGTGGGGAACCCTGGGAGAAAGAAAGGTGCTGCAAAGGTCTGCTTCTTCCGAGCCGACTTGAAATTCGATTTTCAGTAGTGTGGACATTCGCGAGAATTCCTTGTTTGTGGAAGTAAAAGAGGCCAGAAGAGCTTCTTCCGGCCGTGATGAACTGGTCTCAGATCATGTCTTTTCATATGACCGTGTCGAAAAAGGAGCCTTTGCCGGTGTAGGCAGCACCAATCACCGACTTCTTAAAACTCTGGTCCTGGTCGGTCGCTTTGACCACAGGCTTTTCCAATTCCTGCATGGTCTGGCCCTCGATCTGCTCGGGTTTTTCCCGCTCGACCTTGACCTCTTTCGTCTTGGGCGACTCGTATTCACTGATGCCGCCGATGGCAGGGACTGCTTCCATGACCGGCTCCTTATAGACCAAAATATACGTTCTGCAGTGCTGCTGGTCAAGGCAGCCGGACGAAAAGGGCGCCTTGCGGCGCCCGTATTCGCATTTAAATCTCCGCTTTCTGAAGAATGCCGTCCAGGCACGCCAGAAAATCCAGAATATCCTGCTTCTCGATGACCAATGGAGGAACGAGCCGCAAAATGCGCCCCTGGGTCAAATTGCAGACAAACCGCTTTTCCAGAAGCTGTTTCCAGACCTCCTTCCCCTCGAAGGTCAGCTCAATACCCAGCAGCAGCCCCAGGCCACGCACACCGGCCACTTTTTCAGGATGCTTGCGAACGAGCTCAGCCGCCTGGGACTTGATGAATTTACCCATTTCCTCGGCGCGTTCGGCAATGTTCTCGTCCTGCATAATGTCCACGACCTTGGCAGCCACGGCGGAAACCACAGCACCGCCGCCAAAGGTGGTGGCGTGAGAGCCGGGTTCAAATCCCTGGGCCGCCTCCTTGCCAACCATCACAGCGCCCATGGGCAGACCATTGGCAAGGGCCTTGGCCGAGGTGAAGATGTCCGGCTTGATGCCGTAGTGTTGGTGAGCCCAGAACTTTCCGGTCCGGCACAACCCGGTCTGTACTTCGTCCACGATGACCAACAAATCGAATTCACGGCGCAATTCCATCACCGCGTCCACATATTCCATAGACAAGGGGCGGACGCCCCCTTCACCCTGAACCATCTCGACCATGATGGCGCAGGTCTTGTCGCTGACGACGCTACGCAGGGCGTCAACGTCGTCGAAAGGCACCGTGGTGAATCCCGGGGGCAGGGGATCGTAGCCGTCCTTGATGAGTCCTGACTGCCCAGTTGCAGTCAAGGTGCACAACGTCCTGCCGTGAAATGACCGCTCAAGAGTGACAATCTCGAAGGCGTCTTTCTTCTTGACCTTGGAGGTGTACCGGCGGGCCAGTTTGATGGCTCCTTCGTTGGCTTCAGCTCCGGAGTTGCAAAAGAAAACCCGGTCCGCTTCACACGTGGCAAGCAACTTCTCGGCAAGGTCGAGCTGCTCGTTCTGGTAGAAAAGGTTACTCACATGGACCATCTTGCGTGCCTGCTCCGACATGACGTCGGCCAGATCGGCCCGACTGTGCCCCAAGCTGCATACGGCAATTCCCGCAAGCAGATCCACGTATTCATCACCGTCCAAATCATAAAGACGGCAACCTTCCGCTCTGGAAATAGCCAGGGGATACCGGCCATAAGTGCTGCACAGAAGTTCCTTTTCCCTCTGAACAATGTTTTCGAAATGTATGCTCATGATTTCCTCAATGTTTTCCGGTATGTCCGAATCCGCCTGCGCCGCGTTCCGTGTCGGAAAGCTCCTTGGACGGAAGAATGTTCGCCTGGTAGCACGTTTTGAACACCAGCTGGGCAATGCGCTGGCCTCGGCGAATTCGTCGCTTTTCACCGGAAGTATTGAGCAATGAAACCTTGATTTCCCCTCGGTAGTCCGGGTCGATAACTCCGACCCCCTGACTCACGGTCAGTCCTTCCTTGGTCCCAAGGCCGCTACGGGAATAGACAAAGCCTGCGACTCCTGCTTCGCGCATCTCGATTGCAATCCCGGAAGGGATGGCGGCCCGGCCGCCCGGTTCGATTTCAATGTATTCCTCGTCAAAGCAGGCTCGCAGATCCAGCCCCACGGAATGAGGTGTTCCGTAGGCCAGTTCATTCTCGTCCCATACCTGATGCAGGAATTTCACTTTCACATCGATTTTCGTCGGTTCCATTTAACATATCTCCTTAATAAACTGAGGCACTTTTATGCTCACCAGCAGCCCCCCTTGTCAAAGGAAAGTTTCCAGACTCAGAGTGGATAAGGAGAGGTGGGAAAATCTCAGCGACCTGGAAGTAGCGCTCCAAAAAAACTCAACAGCCCCCAAGCAGCCATTTATTTATATAATAAGGAATTGATTGGTTGCCCCAAAAAGAATCAAAGAGAGTCCTCATTGAGAATATGGCAGCAGTGGCGACAGAAACATGTCTGAATTTACAATTCCGTAAGCTGGCCCATTAAAAAAAGCATGGGATACGATCCGTCCCCCAATGCGCGCACTATTCTCCAACACTCCCACACCAAATCATCCATTCCGACTATGGTCGTCAGCGTGCTTTGACAATCGGAATTGTAAGGCAGTCGGTTCGTCCCTTGTAAGCGACTTGCTGTAACTATCCTTATCCATTGACATTCTCCAGTTCGGTGAAAAGCACAGCCTGTCATGAAAAACAAAAAGGATGAAACAGGGAATGAAAAAAAAGACACCGGAGACCGCAAGCGCTTTACTGTTTACATTTTTAGCAAATAAAATCCATGAATTTCGAACAGGATATGACGAAAAAGTCATTGTTTTATGGTGATAATTTCTCATTTTTGGTAGTAATGCGCATCAAAAAGGGGGTATAATTATGAAAAATGGAATAGACTCTTTTCGCCTCCTATGTCCGACAACAGGCTGATTTAATGGATTTTGATAAATAAAACGTGCGCAGTGACAACTTTCAGAGCACAATTGTGCTTTTAGAAACGCCTTTTGAGCCACTTCGCGCTTGACACGGAGTCAACCAATGTGCTCATCTGACTTTCCGCAAAAAACTGAGAGTCTTTGTTCAAAATTGTAAAAAATTAAGATGAAGTCGCAGTCATTCCGCCAGACGATGACTTTTTTGGTAAACATTTTGAGAGAGGGTATCTGCCTTGCTGTTCCAGCCCATCAACAAGAATTACCATGAGTTTCACATCGACCGCGACAAAGACTTGTGCATCAACTGCGAAGTCTGTGTCCGCCAATGCTCCTACGGCTCCCATTACTGGGACGAGGTGCGCGGCAAGGTCATGCATGACAACTCCAAGTGTGTAGGCTGCCACCGCTGTGAAGCACTGTGCCCCACGGCCGCACTACACATCCGGAAAAAGCCTTCCGAATACCGAGGCGGCGCAAGCTGGCGCCCGGTATTCATGGAGAACATCTACAAACAGGCCGATACCGGAGGCGTGCTGCTGGCCGGCATGGGTTCCCCGGTAGACATTCCGGTCTACTGGGACCGTATGCTGCTGGACGCCAGCCAGGTGACCAACCCGTCCATTGACCCGCTTCGCGAGCCTATGGAGCTGAAGACCTTTCTCGGCGCCAAGCCCAGCAAGCTGGAAATCGAAACCGGCAAGGACGGAAAACCCAAGCTCAAGACCAAGCTCACTCCGCAGCTGGAGCTGAATTATCCGATCATGTTTTCGGCCATGTCCTTCGGCTCCATCAACTTCAACCTGCACCGGGCCATGGCCCGCGCGGCATCCGAGTTGGGCATCTACTACAACACCGGTGAGGGCGGCCTGCACAAGTCCCTTTATAAATATGGGCAGAATACCATCGTCCAGGTGGCTTCCGGCCGCTTCGGCGTGCATAAGGACTACCTGCAGGCGGGCGCAGGCATCGAGATCAAGGTCGGCCAGGGGGCCAAGCCCGGTATCGGCGGCCATCTTCCCGGCGAAAAGATCAACGACATGGTCTCCGAAACCCGCATGGTTCCCATTGGGTCCGACGCAATCTCGCCCGCCCCACATCATGACATCTATTCCATCGAAGACCTGTTGCAGCTCATCTTCGCCCTCAAAGAAGCCTCGGAATACAAGGCTCCGGTTTCGGTCAAGATCGCAGCGGTGCACAACGTGGCCGCCATCGCTTCGGGGATTGTCCGGGCCGGCGCGGATATCGTGACCATCGACGGTATGCGCGGAGGCACGGGCGCGGCGCCGGCCATGACCCGTGACAACGTGGGCATTCCGCTTGAACTGGCCCTGGCCTCCGTGGATCAGCGCCTTCGCGACGAAGGCATTCGCAACCAGGCCTCCATAGTGGCTGCGGGCGGTATCCGCTGTTCGGCGGACGCCATCAAGGCCATCGCACTCGGCGCAGACGCCGTATACATCGCTACAGGCGCACTCATTGCCGTGGGCTGCACCCTTTGCGGACGCTGCTACACGGGCAAATGTCCGTGGGGCATCGCCACCAACGATCCCAAGCTGGCCAAACGCCAGAACCCGGATATCGCGGCCAAAAAGATGACCAACCTGGTTCGTGCGTGGGGCCACGAGATCGAAGAGATGCTCGGCGGCATGGGTCTGAACTCCATCGAAAGCCTGCGCGGCAACCGCGACAAACTGCGCGCCGTGGGACTTTCGGACACTGAAATGGACATTCTCGGCGTCAAGCACGCCGGTAGATAGGGGAAAGTAGTCATGAAAAGAGTCTACCCCGATAAGGAATTCTGTATTGGGTGCCATCTCTGCGAGGTGGCTTGCATCACCGCACACTCCGAGAGCAAGGACGTGGTCATCGCCTACACTCAGGAACGCAGGGAAAAGGGCATCACTTCCTGTAAAAAGGTCTTTGAAAAAGGCCACACCTGCGTGGCCGTGAGCTGTCGCCACTGCGACGAACCCGCCTGCGTGGCCGCCTGCATCTCCGGCGGACTGCACAAGGACCCCAAGACCGGCCGCACCGTGTATGACCGGGAAAAATGCGTGGGCTGCTGGTCCTGCCTCATGGCCTGTCCCTACGGAGCCATCAAGCGGCACCCCGTGGAAAACAAGATCATCAAGTGCGACCTGTGTCAGGACCGTGAGGAAGGCCCGGCATGCGTCGCAGCCTGCCCGAACCTGGCCCTCAAGTTCGAGGAACGCTAACCGTCCGACAACCGGAGTTCACATCATGAAATACGTTATTATCGGAAACGGCATCGCATCCATCGGAGCCATCGAAGGAATCCGCCAGGTCGACAAGGAAAATCCCATCATGGTCATCGGCGCCGAAAATGCGCCTGCTTACGGCCGACCGCTCATCTCCTACCTGTTGGCGGGCAAGATCAAGGCCGACCGCATGGCCTTGCGGCCCACCAAGTTCTATGAACTGAACAACGTGGAACTGAAGTTGGGGACCACCGTGGCCGGCCTGGACACCCAAAAGAAAATCATCACCACTGAAAAGGGTGAAGAAATCGAATATGAAAACCTCCTGCTGGCCACCGGCGGTGCGCCGTTCACCCCGCCCATCCCGGGAGCAGAGGGGGCCGGCGTCTACAATTTCACCAATCTGGCCCACGCCCAGGAACTCATAGGCACGGCCAAGGACATCAAGCGCGCCGTGGTCATCGGCGGCGGCCTCATCGGCCTCAAGGCGGCCGAAGCCCTGTTCGACAGGGGAGTGGACGTGACCATCGTCGAACTTTCGGACCGCGTGCTCAGCCTGGCCTTCGACGAAAACGCCGCCAGCCTGGCTGCGGGCCGCCTGGACGAAGTGGGGCTCAAGGTCCGCACCGGCGTGTCGGTCAAGGAAATCCAGCGCGACGCGGAAGGCTACGTTGTAGGCTGCCACCTCACGGACGGCGGCTTCCTTCAGACTGAAATCGTGGTCATCGCCATCGGCGTGGTGCCAAACTACAATTTGGCCAAGGACGCAAACGTCAAGGTGGACCGGGGCATCATGGTCGACGACCACATGCGGACCAACGCAGAGGGTGTATACGCCGCAGGCGACGTCGCTCAGGCCCTGGACATGCTGGCCGGAGAAAACCGCGTGGTTCCCATCTGGCCCAACGCCTACAATCAGGGGTTCTGCGCGGGCAAAAACATGGCGGGAAGAGACACCGGTTATTCGGGAGGCCTGGCCATGAACTCCATCAGCTTTTACGGCCTGCCCACCATTTCCGTGGGCACGGTCAACCCGCCCGAAGATGACAAGAACTTCGAGGTGGCCATGAAGCTGGATGAAAAGAAGAAAAGCTACCGCAAGCTGGTGTTCCAGAACGGCAATCTCGTCGGCTATGTGCTGGTGGGCGATATCGATCAAGCCGGCATGTTCACCTCGTTCGTGAAGTTCAAGCTTCCCATCGAAGCGGAAACCAGGGCCAAACTCATGGCAGGCGAACCCGACGCACTGCACTGGCCCGACGAGTTCTTCAATGAGACGTGGAATCCCGAGCATACGGAGGAATAATGAAAGCTCCCGAAAGATATTACGATTTCGAGAAGGATATATCAGGCTGTGGTGTTTTCGGCGTCATCAGCAAGCAACGCAACCTGATCAAAGGGGATCTGCCCATCAACGCCATGGCCTGCATGCACGACCGAGGCAACGGCTTGGGCGGCGGCTTCGCGGCCTACGGCATCTACCCGGATATGGCCGACAAGTACGCCTTCCACATCATGTGTGACGACAAAAGCGGCGTGAATGCGGCTGAAGAAGTGCTCAAGCACTACTGCACCGTCCACGAGTTCGAACCCATCCCCACCCGCAAAACCTTGAACATCACCAACCCGCCGCTGGTGAACCGCTATTTCGTGAGCCCTAATTTCGATCCGGCGCACGAACTCTCGGATCTGCCCGAGGAAGACTACATGGTCTCCGTGATCATGAAGATCAACACCTCGGTGGCCGGCGCGTACGTCTTCTCCAGCGGCAAGAACATGGGGGCATTCAAGGGCGTCGGCTATCCCGAGGACATCGCCGATTTCTTCCGCCTCGACGAATACAGCGCTTACATCTGGACCGGCCACAACCGCTTTCCGACCAACACGCCGGGCTGGTGGGCGGGTGCTCATCCGTTCACTATTCTGAACTGGTCCATCGTGCACAATGGTGAAATATCCTCCTACGGCATCAACCGCCGCTACCTGTGCGAGCACGACTACCTGTGCTCGCTGATGACCGATACGGAAGTGGTGGCTTACGAACTGGACCTGCTCATCCGCAAGCACGGCCTCTCCTGGGAAATGGCGGCCAAGGTTTTTGCCCCGCCATTCTGGGACGAAATAGAGCGCATGGACAAGGACGACAAGGAGCTCTACACCGCGCTCCGCGCGACCTACGGCCCGGGCATGCTCAACGGCCCTTTCGCCATTCTGGTTGCCGACAACAACCGGCTCATGGGTCTCAACGATCGAATCAAGCTGCGGCCGCTGCTGGTTGCCGAAAAGGACGACATGGTCTTCATGTCCAGTGAGGAATCCTCCATCCGTGAGGTGTGTCCCGAACTGGATCATGTCTGGATGCCCAAAGCGGGTGAACCCGTCATCGTGGACCTGGAGGGATAAGTCATGACCAAGACCAAAACGAAAAAGATCACCCTTGACGCGAAGGGCGTCTACTACAAGCAGTTCAACGAACTCATTCGCGAAAAGGTACGCGAAGGATATACCGATTTCACCCTGAAGAATGTCAACGGCCAGCGCTACATCGGCACAGCCCTGGAAGGGGAGCTCAAGTTCCTCGTCGAAGGTGTCCCTGGCCAGGATATGGCGGCCTTCATGCGCGGTCCATCCATCCGCGTCCAGGGCAACGGCCAGGACGGCATCGGCAACACCATGGACGACGGAAAAATCGTGGTGGAGGGCATGGCCGGCGACGTGGCAGGCTACGCCATGCGCGGAGGCCGTATTTATATCAAGGGAGATGTGGGTTATCGCGTCGGAATCCATATGAAAGCCTATATGGACCATCAGCCGGCCATAGTGGTCGGCGGCAAGGCGGGGGACTTTCTCGGCGAATATATGGCCGGTGGAATTATTTTGCTCTTGGGGATGTTTTCTGGTAAGCCTGATGCGCCTGTTTCGGGTCGAAGCCTTGGAACAGGCATGCATGGCGGTGTAATCTATGTTCGTGGCGAGGTTCCCGAATACCAGCTCGGCCCAGGCCTGCATTCGCAGCCCGTGGACAGTGACGACATGAAGGAGATCGCCAGGATCGTCAAAGATTACGCCAAAGAACTTGACTTGGATGCCGACGAAATTTTAAGCGAAGGCTTTGCGAAAATTCGTCCGTTTTCTCACAGGCCGTACGGAAACCTGTACGTGCCCACCTAGTCCGGTTCTAACGAGAAAATAAAACATCCCAGGAGGATCGTTATGCTGTTTGATACAGTTGCCTTTGCCATGGCTCCGCCCGCAGGTGGGGCCGAGGGTGGTGCCGGTGGCCTGTTGGCCGGCCCGCTGCCCATGCTCGTTCTCATGTTCGCCATCTTCTACTTTCTGCTCATCCGTCCGCAGCAGAAAAAGGCGAAACAGCATAAAAACATGCTGGAAAATCTGAAGAACGGCGACAAGGTCTGGACCAATGGCGGCATCAAGGGAACCATCGTCGAAATCAAAGACGATGTCGTCACCCTGGAAATCGCCAAGGACGTCAAGATCGACCTGCGCAAAGGGTTCATCACCGATGTGGATGGCCCCGTTGCCGAACCGAAGAAGAAAAAGTAGCTGAAAAGAAGGCAGACAGCCTTTGAAAGCGGTTTTTCCGCGGACCGGGCCCGCTTGGCGGCCCTGGTCCGCGCTTGTGTTTTCTACCGTTTAGCAAAGTTGTCCATCATTTCCACCCACAGGGGAGAATTCATTCATGCAGAGTCTGCGCTGGAGAATCGTCATCGCCCTGACTATCCTGGTATTGGGTCTGGCATACATGCTGCCGTCCATTCCCGGAGTTCAGGGTTCCTCGCTCGCCAAATATTTGCCCGGCGACAGCATTAACCTCGGCCTTGACCTCAAGGGCGGCATCCACCTGACACTCGGAGTCGACGTGGACACCGCACTCAAGAACAACCTTGACCGCATCGGCGAAGACATCAAGTCCGTCGCCAAGGACGAGGATATTTATCTGCTTCGCCCGACCGTGTTGCCCGGCGACAGGATCCAGGTCGTCCTGCTCAAGCAGGAACAGAGAGACGCATTTGAGCAACTGCTCAAAAAGCGCTTCGATTCGGTGAAGGTCGACGGAACCGAATCCATGGAAGGCGGCCGTATCCGCTACGTTTTCAGCATCACCGCCGACCACAAGAAATACCTGACCAAAATGACCATGGATCAGGCCATCAAAACCATCCGCAACCGCATTGACCAATTCGGCGTCGCCGAGCCGGACATCCGCCGTCAGGAAGGCAACCGCATCCAGATTCAGTTGCCCGGGATCCAGGACCCGGAGCGCGCCATCAAACTCATCGGCCGCACCGCCCACCTGGAGTTCAAGATGGTGGACGAATCCGCGGACCCGGAAAAGGCCAAGCAGGGAGTCGTTCCTCCGGGAAGCGAAGTCTCCACACAGCTGAAGAGACGTCCCGACGGTTCCTATGCGGAATTTCCCATTGTTCTCAAGAAGGAAACCGTGCTGACCGGTGAGTACATTACCGACGCCAGCGTCCGCTACGGCAACTTCAACGATGCCTACGTGGCCATCACCTTCAACAACAAAGGCGGACGCATCTTCGAGCGCCTGACCAGCGAAAACATCCACAAGCGCATGGCCATCGTGCTGGATGGCAAAGTCTATTCCGCACCGGTCATTCAGGACAAGATCAGTGGCGGACGCGCCAGCATCACCGGAAGCTTCACCACCGATGAAGCCCGCGACCTGGCCATCGTGCTTCGCGCCGGTTCGCTGCCTGCGCCCATCAATATCCTTGAACAGCGCACTGTCGGCCCGTCCCTTGGTCAGGAATCCATAGACAAGGGCATCCAGTCCGCCTACATCGGCATGGCCGCAGTGCTCGGCTTCATGGTTCTGTACTACGGTTTTGCGGGCATTATCGCCGACGTGGTCCTCCTGTTGAACATCATGCTCATCATGGCCGGCCTCGCGGTCTTCGGGGCCACTCTGACCCTGCCGGGCATTGCGGGCATCATCCTGACCATAGGTATGGCGGTGGACGCAAACGTGATCATCTTCGAACGCATCCGCGAAGAACTGCGCAGGGGCCTGACGGCCCGGGCCGCCATCGAGGAGGGATACAGCAGGGCGACCCTGACGATCTTCGACGCCAACATCACCACCGTCATCGCGGCCATGATCCTCTACAACTTCGGGACCGGCCCCATCCGCGGCTTTGCCGTGACTCTGACGCTGGGCATCATCACCTCCATGTTCACGGCCATCTTCGTGTCGCGAATCCTGTTTGACGCCTATATGACAAACCGCGCCGAAGGCGCCAAGCTGAGCATCTAAGGGGACTGATAATGGGACTGCAAATAATCAGACCTGATACCAATATCGATTTTATCGGTGTCAGGAAAATCGCATTCATCATATCCATCCTGGTCATCCTGGCCGGGCTGGGGTCGCTGATCCTCAAGGGCGGCCCCAAATACGGCATCGACTTCGCCGGCGGCATGATCGTCCAGGTCAAGCTGGACAAAAGCACCGACGTCAAGGATATCAAATCAGCTCTCAAGGACGTGGAACTGCCCGGCATGGTCGTGCAGACCTTCGGCCAGGAGGGAGACAACGAATATCTGATCAGGACCTCCACCTCGGAAGTAACTTCCGCGGAAGTCCGCGACCAGATCACCTCGGCCCTGACCGCCAACCTGAACGGCACGAAGTTCGTGGTCCAGCGCCTGGAAATGGTCGGTCCCAAGGTGGGCGCCGACCTGCGCTCCAAGGCCCTGGAAGCCATGTTCTACGCAGTGCTGTTCATCGCCATCTACATCTCCGGACGCTTCGAACAGCGCTGGATGGCCGCAGCCATCATGGCCGCGTGCCTTGTGGGCGGACAGTGGGTCCTGGGCTTCACCGGCCTGGACATCGCCTGGACCATTGTGGGCATGCTGGTCATCTCCATAGGGTTGTGCTGGTATCTGCGCCTTACTTACGCCCTGGGAGCCGTCGTGGCCCTGGTCCATGACGTGCTCATCACCGTTGGCATCTTCTCGATTCTGGGCAAGGAGTTCGACCTGACCATCATCGCCGCGCTCCTGACCATCATCGGTTACTCGCTCAACGACACCATCATCGTCTTCGACCGCATCCGCGAAAACATCAAGGGCAACGGCAAGGACGGCTTCGGGGCACTCATCAACAAGAGCATCAATCAGACCCTGTCCCGCACCATCCTGACGTCCGGCACCACTTTGCTGGTCGTCCTGAGCCTCTTCGTGCTCGGCGGCGGCGTCATCCACGACTTTGCCCTGGCGCTGCTTGTCGGCATCGGCGTGGGTACGTATTCCTCCATCTTCGTAGCCAGCCCGATCCTGCTCGGATTCGGCCCGCGCATGCCCGAAGAAGAGGGAACGGAAGCCACTGCCTAGAAAGCTTCGCAACAAACAGAAAAAGAGGGGAGGGGCAATGGTCCTTCCCCTTTTTTCGCGCCTTTGAAATGAGTTGAGCCGATCTGGGCCAGTTGGTATCAGGGTCCATGAACATTGGAAAAATCATCCGGCTCCTCAATGCAGTCCTGCAGAACGACACGCAACGGCAAGGCATGACATCCATCCCGTTCGTGGGCATGATCTCGGCCACCAGGGCCCACCGGCTCCACTCGGTTTCCCTTCAGCAATCCGCAGCCATAGTCATCCTGAGCGGGCAGAAAGTTGTCACCATGGGAGCGGAAACCTGCACTTTGTCAGAGGGAGATATCTTTCTGTATCCGTCCATGCAGGAGACAACCATCGAGAATATTCCTGATCCAGGCACAGGACGCTACATGGCTCTGTGCCTGAGCTTCAATGTGGAGATGCTTGCCGACGTTCTTTCAGGACAACTGGACAAAGAGAAACAGTTCTCCAGAATCCCCTTGAAGGACATGTGCGCATCATGCACGCCAAGCGCGGCGTCCTCCCTGACGCATCTCCTGGAGATGGCTGCGGCCCACCCGGGCAACAAGCGACTGCTTTCCCTCTGCCTGGAAGAATTTCTGATCCTTATATCCGAAGAAACCAACTGCCTGCCCATGCTCTGGCAGGCAATGTCCACCTGGACGGCCCGGTGCGGCAGGCTCGTGGGCATGAAGCCGGAACGCAAATGGACGGCCCATGACGTGGCCAAAAGAATGAACATCAGTGAACGGACCCTTCGCCGGAATCTGGGCGAGGAGGGAGCCTCCCTGAGTGGAATTCTGCGCGAGGTGCGCATCAGCACCGGCCTGAGTCTGTTGCAGACGGGCAATCTGTCCGTAAGCGAGACGGCCTCCCGGTGCGGATACAGTTCGGCTTCCCGCTTTGCAGGCCTCTTCAAGGAACGCTTCGGAGTCAGTCCCAGCGAAGTGCTCAGGTACAAGGCCGAATCCGGATCATCTTTGGCCGAATCCGTATGACCGTGCACTCCTGAAACGGGTAGATTGCCTTCAAAACAGGAGGTAATCTTATGCGGAAAACAAAATTCACTCGATTACTGGCGGCCTGTGCGCTGCTCCTTGTCTTGGGGGCCGGGCAGGCGTTTGCGGACGGTTTCACGCTCACCAGCCCGGACATGAGGGAAGGGGGAATATTGTCCATGAAGCAAGTTCTCAATGGATTCGGATGCACAGGAGAAAACATTTCCCCGGCGTTGGCCTGGAAAAACGCGCCAAGGGATGCCGAAAGCTTCGCAATCACCGTCTATGACCCGGACGCGCCTACGGGCAGCGGCTGGTGGCACTGGGTGGTCTACAACATCCCGGCCAACGTCCATACACTCAAGGCTGGAGCAGGGAACAACAAAAAACTGCTCCCGGACGGGGCAGTGCAGGGCCGCACCGATTTCGGCTCGGCAGGATATGGCGGGGCGTGCCCGCCCGAAGGGCACGGCGACCACCGCTACATCTTCACGGTTCACGCCCTGGATGTGGAACTGCTGGATCTCGCTCCGGAAAGCTCCGCAGCCATGGTTGGTTTTTTCCTCAACGCGCACACTCTGGACAAGGCTGTCCTGACGACCACCTTCGGGCGCTAAATTCCTGCCTCTCCCACAACAAAGCCCCCCGGCACGACGCCGGGGGGCCTGACTTTGCACTAAAAAGCAATCTTCCGTATCTGCTACGGCTAGTCGAGCTGGGAAACCAGATATTCCTTGATGGCGTCGATGGAATCTTCACCATTCAGCTCAATGTATTTGAAGCCGCCGTCCTTCATATTCTTGTAGAAGTTGCAGGCAGCCATGGTGCCGGTGGTTTCGTCATAGTAGATATCATGACGTTTGTTGATGGCTTCTTCATCCTGGTCGTCATCACGGGCGGAAAGAGCGCCGCCGCAAACACGACACTTGTCACCATTCGGAGCAATCACGGGAATCCCCACGTTGTTCGGATGGTTCGGGTTGTTTTCGCACAGACGACGGCCCATGATGCGGGCTTTGGCAATTTCGCGCGGCAGCTTGATCTCGATGACGTAGTCGAGCTTTACGCCATCCTTTTGCAGGGCTTCCCACAATTTTTCCCCCTGAACGAGAGAGCGGGGGAAACCATCAAGCAACCAACCGGAGGTGGAGCCGGAAAGCACGTCGAGCACCATGGGGATGGTGATGTCGTCGGGGACGAGTTCACCCTTGTTGATGTATTCCTTGGCTTTCAGCCCGAGTTCGGTGCCGCCGCCGATGTGCTTGCGGAAAATAGCCCCGGATTCGATATGATCCAGGTTGTATTTATCCTTGGCGATGTTGCCCTGTGTGCCTTTGCCGCTTCCGTTAGGTCCAAAAATCAGGATATTCATACCTGCTCCTCCTAAGATTGTGCAAAAGATCACATGCTCTTATCCCGGCACGCCTGTGAAGTCAATCTTTGAACCCGAAAAGAACCCCGTTGGCAGTAACTTTTGCAATCTTTTCACCGGGAAACTGAAACACTGCCCCAAAGCGGCGCTCTTCCCACGCCGTATCGAGTTTGAGCAATGTATCGGCCAAAGCCTGCCCTGATCCGAGGCTGTCCAGAGACTGCTTATAGAGACGAAGGCGCAGGGCTTTGTGGGAACTCTTCAACACATAAGCGGGGATAGTGCCCTTATCTGCGGTCTCGGTCGTAACGCAACGTGTCCAGAAATCCGCATCAATGCCGCCGAGCCTCCACATTCGGACCACGGCTTCCGGAAAATTGGGGTTCTCCTCCAAAAAGAGGGGCAAAATAGTATGGCGAACACGGTTACGCTTGAACTGCATGTCTTCATTGGACAAATCTTCACGCCATCCGACATTGACCGCTTTCAGGAACGCCCTGAGTTTCGCCTTGGGAGTCAGCAGGAAGGGCCTGACAAGCCTGCGCACGGGATCAACGCCCTTCATGCCGGAGAGAGCCGGCCAGCCGACACCACGGGTCAGGCGCATGAGAACATCTTCACAAAGATCACCCAGATGGTGACCAACAACCAACAAATCGGCCTGTCGCTCTTCCATAACACGCTCAAAAAGGGCGTAACGCGCCTCCCGCCCGGCTTCCTCCACCCCGATACCGCGTTCACGGGCCAGAGAAGCCACATCCACGGCCTGCACAACGCACTCCACACCCAAAGCCTTGCACAATGCACGGGCGTGTTCTGCGTCCCTGAAGGATTCCTTTCTAAGTTGGTGGTCGAGATGAACAGCCAGGACCTGGCCGTTGTTCTTGAGGCAGAGATACTTGAATGCCAGAAGCAGAGCTGTGGAGTCGATTCCGCCGGAAAAAGCCGCCAGAACCTTTTTCTCCGTCAAATCGACACCCAATTCCCCGACAACGAAGCGTTCGATGCCCAAACAGAAATGCGCCCACTTTGGGGGCAGAGCCTGGAGAGTGGCGGGCGGCGAAAGGGGCGCGGCGCTGGGCATATCAGACCGGAATATCGAGCCCCTTGATCATTTCATCAAGGAAATCGAGCATATGGTTGCGCTGTTCAGGAGTACAATAGGTAATGCAGGAACAGCGAATCTTACTCTGGCCCCGAACGAGCAGTTCCATTTTCAACTTGTTACCCGCCAAGTCTTCAATGGCCTCCAGGCAAAGGATATGCGGTCCACACTCTTCCCGGTGTTCTTTCTGCTCCTCGGTCAGCAGCGCCTCGGGCAAGGGGAGATAGAAGATGTCCTCTATGGGGCCTGCATATCCTTGACCGGCGAGATGCTCCTTGATCTTGTTGAAATGCTCATCGACGAGGTCTTCTATGAGGTAATTGCGCATTACTGTTCCTTTTTTGAGGCTTCGATGAAATTTTCGACATCTTCAGGAGTACAGGCTTCCGGCTTGCCGGTCTTGCGACTCATGTGGGCTTCCGGCGGCACGACTTCGTCGTCCAGGTTAAACATACGGCGTGTGATATCTATGAACCGCTCGGACGCGTCTTTTTCCTGCCCGCGACGCTTCAGAAAACAGATAGGCTCGTGCAACACCTTACGCCCCACGGAGAGCACCAGGGTCTCCAGGGCCCTGCGGGTCTCGGGGTCCACATTGCCCAGCCGCCTGAGGGTTTTTTCCAATTCCTTACGGGCAAGGTCCTCGCTCTTGTTGACCAGATCCACAATAGTGGGTTTCAGGGTCAGCGACTGAAGCCAGGTGCCGAAAGTCTCGGTCTCGGCCGCCACAACCGCATGAGCTTTGACCGCCTCGTCCTGGCGCTGGGCGATGTTTTCTTCCACAACCTCCTTGAGGTCGTCGATGTCATAAAGATAAACGTTGTCCAACCCGTTGACGTCCGGATCTATGTCGCGCGGCACGGCGATGTCGATGAAAAACATGGGCCTGTTCTTACGCGCTTTGAGCACGCCCTTCACATCCCTGGACCTGATCACCGTGGTAGGAGAGCCTGTGGAACTGATGACGATATCCGCCTCACTCAACCGATCGTACATGTGTTCAAACTGGATCGGTTCGCCCTTCATGGTCTCGGCCAGAGTCTTGGCCCGGGCAAAAGTGCGGTTGGCGATCAGCAGATCCTGTACGCCGTTGTTCATGAGGTGGGTGGCAGCCAGTTCGGCCATTTCCCCGGCCCCCACGAGCATGGCCCGGGTTCCCTTCAGGTCGCCGAAAATCTTCTTGGCCAATTCCACGGCCGCAAAACTGATGGAAACGGCGCTGGAGGAGATGGCCGTTTCGGTGCGCACGCGTTTAGCCACGGAAAAGGACTTGTGCAGCAGCCGGCTGACGATTGTCCTGGCCGTACCTTTGTTTACCGCGCTCCTGTAAGCGTCCTTGAGTTGCCCCAGAATCTGCGGCTCGCCCATAACTAAGGAATCCAGGCTACAGGCCACAGTAAACAGATGCTGCACGGCATCAAGCCCCTTGTGCTGATAAACATGTTCCGCCAGCACTTCGGGAGCACCCTTACAGGCCCCGGCCCAATAAGAAAGGACCGAATCCAACACTTCATGTTCGGGCGCGCCTTGGGAAACGACAACTATCTCCACCCGATTGCAGGTGGAGAGCGCCATACATTCCCGTACGGGACAGTCGGCCATAAGGCCTTCCTCGAAATTCTCCACATCCGTGAGCGCATATTTCTCACGGATATCGACACCGGCGGTTTTATGATTGAGTCCGATCAGGAATATCTTCTGGTTCATGGCATTTGCCTAAAGGTTATGGTGTGGTGGAGCAGGGAAGTGACCATGGCGGCAAACACGATGATCATCATGGTTGCGGGCTTTCTCCCTTTCCAGCCAAGCAATATCCTCTGGTGAAACAGGAATGCGAACAAGCCCCAGACCGCCAGGGACGAAATTTTCATGACATCCCAGCTGAAAGTCTTTTCCGGAGTGATCCAGTACCAGACAAAGGATGAAAAAATACCCAAAGTATACAGTGGGAAACCAACAGCCACACCCAAATGGTTGACCCTGTCGAAGATTGACAGGGACGGAGTGTCCTTGCCAAGGCTTTTGAGGCCTGCCTTGGATTTGATCTTTTTATTGTAATGTAAAAATGCGATGGCCGCGCCGAAAGACATGGTCAGGACCCCCATCGTCAGCACCAGGCTGCCGATATGCAGACCGAAAAAGAGCACGGTGAGTTCCCGCGGCATGATCACACGTACATTGCCTAGCGCCATGGAGGAGATGAACAGCAGCAGAGCCAATGGCAGGGCGGTCAGGCCCATGAAAGCCAGCCGGAAACGCCACCAGAAAAAGAAATAGATGAGCAGCACACTCCAGGCGAGAATGCTCAGGTAGACATTGCCCTCGGCAAGAGCCATGCCACGCTCCTGAATGAATATCCAAATGATATCAACAGAATGCAGCAAGAACCCTGTTACGGCGAGGCCGCTGGCAAGCTTCCTGAGCCTGGCGTTGTCCATGGACGTTCCGGTCAGAAAAAGAACCGTGCCCAGCAGATACAGCCCGATAATGAGGATCTGCAGAATCTCAAACAATCCCATTCAGCAACTCCGGTATGTTGTCGTGCAGCGGGGAAGGTAATATTTCTCTAAAAATTCCGGCTGCGGAGTCAAGGTTGCCTGCGGCCAGGACTTCCAGCAGGTTCGAGCCCACGATACGGCGGAACACGGCAGTATTGTCCTTTGTCTCCAGGCCGAGACCGAGCATCATGGGGCGTAGCTTGCCCATGATGGACAGCAGAACCGCGTATTCATCGCCGAAGCTTTCCTGTAGATTCTTGCGAATCTGCTTGGCCAGTGCAGGGCTCCTGCCCGCTGTGGAGATGGCCACGGTGAGATCGCCGCGCTTGACGGTGGCCGGCACGATGAAACTGCATTTTTCGGGTTGATCCACAATGTTGCAGAGAATGCCGCGTTCGGCGCACAGGTTGCTGATACGCCAGTTGACTTCTTCGCTGCTGGTGGAGGCTATGACCAAAAACTTTCCATCCAGGTCGCTGTCGCGAAAACGCCTGCATTCAAAATGCAGGGTGTCGTATTCGAGCAGCGGGACCATATCCTCGCCGGGCTCGGCTGTGTCGATGACGGTCACGCCGCCGGCACCAGAATCCAGCAGGGACTGTATCTTGCGGCGGCCCACCTCACCGGCACCCACCACAAGGCACTGCTTCTTTTCGAGATTGATGAATACGGGATAATAACGCATCGATTCTCAATACACCAAGGCATGGTATACTGTAAAACCCCATTTTCCCCTCGTTTTCTTGCCATGCTCACAGGTTATGGGATAAATAAAATTGAAATCGGAAAGGCTCCATGAAACAGTACCTTGTCATACAAATCGCCCGGTTCGGCGACCTCATCCAGACCAAACGGCTCGTGAAGACCCTGCTTGCCCGGCAGGACGGACAGGTGCACCTGTGCATCGACACCTCTCTCAGCCGGTTGGCCGAGCTGGTCTATCCGGAGACCATCGTTCACCCCATTGCGGCTCACGGCACCGGGTTAAGCGGCATACAAACCATCCAGGCCATGCTGGTGGACAACCGCAAAACCTTTGCCGCCCTGCAAAGTGTGAGTTTCGACGAAGTCTACAACCTGAACTTTTCTCCGCTCAATTTCCGATTGGCGGCCCTGTTCGAGCCGGATACGGTGCTCGGCTACCGCTGGCACAACGGTCAGGAGATCATCTCCACCTGGGCTCAAATGGCCATGCGCTGGTCCAGGCATCGCCGTATCGCCGTGAATCTGGTCGATTTCTGGGGGCTTTACTGTGCGGACGCCATCGAGCCGCAGGCGGTCAACCCCACGGCGTCCCCCAAAGGAGGAGGCATCGGCGTGGTGTTGGCCGGACGAGAAACGCGACGCTCCCTGCCGCCTGCATTACTGGCCACCATTTCCTCTGCAATTTCAAAAGGGAACAAAAACTCTAGACTGGTTCTCCTCGGCAGCGGGGCCGAACGCAAAGCAGGAGAGGAACTGCTGAAGAACCTGCCCAGCGAAGTTGCGGACAATACCGAAAACCTGGCGGGAAAAACCAATTGGGACGACCTGCTGGATATCGTGGGCGCCTTGGACAAAGTGCTGACGCCAGATACCGGAACCATGCATCTGGCTGCGCATCTGGGCACGCCCGTCAACGCCTTCTTCCTATCCTCGGCCTGGTGTTTTGAAACCGGCCCTTACGGGCTGGGACACGCTGTCTATCAGGCCATCACCCATTGTCTGCCATGTCTGGAAACCCAGCCCTGCGATTACGATCTGGAATGCCTGAACGGCTTCAACCGTCCTGAGTTCATCCGGTTCATGCTCACCGGCAAACCGGAGCACGCGCCTGCCGGGATCACAGGCTACGCCACTGCAACGGATGACTTCGGCATGACCTACGTACCCTTTGCCGGAAAAGACCCAGAGGCGGAAACCCGGCATCTTTTCAGAAATTTTCTTGCCCAGCATGTGGGTAGAAACGGCGTAGGCAGCGCCCTTGACCACGACTTTGCCCAGCAACTTTACCGGGACAAGGACTGGCTTGCGGCAAACGAAAAGAAAAGAAAACTGTCCCCGGTCGTTGATTAAAATTAATTTCAGCTGGTTAGAGACAAGTCTAGAAAAACGGAAATCCACCGGAGTAACAAAAACAAATGAGTAGCCACCTGAAAATACTTGTTGTTCTGCCTCTTTATGGAGGTTCTCTGCCCATCGGTCGCTTTTGCGCCGAAGCACTCAAGGAACTGGGGCATAACGTTGAAGTTTTTGAAGCACCTGATTTCTACGCATCCTACTCCGCGCTCCAAAACCTCAAAGTGACCACCGACCGGCTGGACTATCTCCAGAACACCTATCTGCAGGTGGTCAGCCAGGCCGTGCTGGCAAAAGTGGAGACTTTCGAACCGGACCTGGTGCTGGCCATGGCCCAGGCCCCGCTGAGCCAACAGGCCCTCAAACGCCTCAAGCGCGACAAGGTTCCCACGGCCATGTGGTTTGTTGAGGACTACAGCCTGTTCACCTACTGGAAGGCCTACGCACCATTCTACGACATTTTTGCGATCATCCAGAAAGGGCAATTTTTCGAGGAACTCACCAAAATCGGTGTCGACAATGTCATCTACCTGCCACTGGCGGCGCAGCCCGACTTCCATAAACCACTGAAGCTCAACTCCATAGATCGCAAAAAGTACGGCTCGGAGATATCCTTCATGGGGGCGGGCTATCCCAACCGCCGAGTTGCCTTCCACAAGCTGGTGGGCAAGGATTTCAAGATCTGGGGCAATGAATGGGACGGTGATCACGTGCTCAAGCCCTACCTGCAGTTTGACGGTAGGCGTGTTTCCTCGGAAGAGTGCGTCAAAATATTCAATGCCACACGCATCAACCTGAACCTGCACTCAAGCATCCAGACCGACAGGCTGGTAACCTACGGAGACTTCATCAACCCACGCACTTTCGAGTTGTGCGGCTGCGGCGCATTCCAGCTCGTGGACAGACGACAACTCATGGCCGAGGCATTCGAGGATGACGAATTGGCCACTTTCGAATCCATGGACGACCTGCTGGCAAAAATCGACCACTTTCTGGCTCATCCCAAAGAATGCAAGACATACGCGGAAAAGGGCAGGGCACGGGTGCTCAGAGACCACACCTATGCAGTGCGCATGCAATCCCTGCTCGACTTCACTGCCGAACGCCTGGAAGGCTGGCCTAAGAAAAGGCAGCGCAAAGCACTTTATTCCGAAGACTTCCCGCCCGAACTGAAACAGGACATCCAGAAGCTTCTGGAACAGCTCAAGTTGCCGGAAGACGTGAGCTTCGAGGACCTTGTATGGGCGGTCCGACAGCAGCACGGCAAGCTCTCAGACCTGGACACCTCCATCCTGTTCCTGGATGAATGGCGCAAGCTGTACGGCAAAAAGAACTGACGCCTCTGACAAATAAGGGCATTACCCCTCTGGCGAGGCGTGGGGCAGTGTCCCGCTCTTACCTGTTTCTTTTTTTAAACTGACGAAGCCAGGCATTAAGTTTGGGCTCGGCTCCCTGATCCTTGGAATGGTAAAAAATGCGACCCTTGAGCTGCGAGGGCAAATAGTCCTGATCGGCCCAGGCCTTGGGGAAATTGTGCGGATAGAGATACCCGCGACCGTATCCCCATTCTCGCTGCAGCGCTGTGGAAGCGTTACGCAGGTGCAGGGGCACGGGCTGTGCACCGTTTTCCCGAATTTCTCTCTGCGTGGTCCGGTAGGCCTGATAGGTGGCGTTGCTTTTGGGCGCCAAGGCAAGGTAAACAACGGTCTCGGCCATGATGATGCCGCCCTCGGGCATGCCTACGGTCTCAATGGCCTGATGGCAGGCCATGGCCATGGGCAGGGCGTTGGGATCACCCAAACCGATATCCTCCGATGCGGAAATGATCAGCCGCCGGGTGATGAATCTGGGGTCTTCGCCGCTTTCCACCAAACTGGCCATGTAATAGAGCGCTGCGTCCGGATCACTGCCGCGTATGGACTTGATCAAGGCGGACGCCAACTCGTAATGGGAGTCGCCGTCGCGATCGCCACGGATGACAATATCCGGCAGGGTTTCGCGCAGGCTTTCCACGTCCAACTTGTCCTTGGGCAACTCAGCCGTATACTCCAACAAATTCAACAGGGTGCGGGCATCGCCTCCGGCCATGGCCGCCAGGAACAGCTTGCTTTCGTCAGCGATTTCCAGACCGAGCTCCTCAGCCCCGCGCGCGGCGACCTTCACCAGTTCATCACGGCTTAACGGCCGTAAACGCAGGACATGCAAACGTGAAAGCAGCTGACGCGTGACACTGTAGGACGGATTCTCGGTGGTGCTGGCGATCATAGTGATCTCGCCGGATTCGAGAATAGGCAGGAAAAAATCCTGTTGCGCCTTGGAAAAACGATGCAACTCGTCCAGCACGAGGATCTTGTTGCCGGGAAGCTTCTTGCGCAGGGCGGTCAAACCTGCCTCGGGCGCACTCAGCCGGATGTATTCCTTTCCGCTGTCCTTGGCGAGCAGCAGGGCAAGCGTGGACTTGCCGCACCCTGGAGGGCCGAACAGCAACAGGCTGGGTAACCGAACCGACTTCTGCATGGCGTCGATACGGCTGCGGATGTGTCCCTGCCCGATGAAGTCGTCTAAGGACTTCGGACGAATGCGGTCCGCAAGAGGTTGATTTTCTGTAATTTCCAACTTCATAAAGATACTGCTTCCCGCGCGTAGAATGAAAGACTCAGGCAATACATGGCCGCTGTTTCCCAGCGCAGGATACTGTTGCCCAATGACATGGCCTCAAAACCATGTTCCATGAAATATTGCGCCTCATGCCAGGCAAAGCCGCCCTCCGGCCCAATCACGACCAGGTTTTTCCCCGTTTCGAAATCCTGGGGAGAGAGCAGCGCGCCGGTCTGATTTTCCCAAGCAAGTATGATGCGGTCAAACCCTTTTCCATAGTCCACCACACCATTCACGCCGCCAGGAACGACACCCAGCTCCGGCAGCCAGGGATTGCCGCACTGCTTGGCCGCCTGAACACACTTATCCTCCCAGCTCTCCTTGGTTTCAGCGGGCAATTTGCCCTGGCTGAACTCTGCCTGCCAGAAGATTATGCCCGCCGCCTGCAGTTCCACGGCCTTTTCCAGCAGGAAACCGCGCCGAGAGGACTTGTTCCAGCCAAGGGCCAACCACAAACCGCTTTGTCTCTGATCATATGAGACAACCTCGACTGTCTCGAGCACGGCCTTGGATTTGGTCGCTTCCAACAGAATGAAATCGCCCTCGTGTCCGGCACCGTCAAAGAGCCGCACAGTTTCACCGAGCCGGGTGCGCAGCACCTTGACCATATGCTTGGCTTCAGCACCGTCCAGCAACACCTTGTCGCCAGAGCGGGAGGGCCACTGAGCCGGGGGAAGATAAAATGAATTCTTTCTGGCCATGAAAAAAAGGGCCGGGATGCGAAATCCCAGCCCCGGTTGTTCTAGATTTCGCCTTCCACGAGATCTTCGTATGTCTCGCGTTTGCGGGCCACCGTGGCCTTGTCCCCGTCCACCAACAGCTCGCAGGCGCGCCGACGGCTGTTGTAATTGGAAGACATGGTAAAACCATAAGCACCGGCGGAAAAGACAGCCAAGAGCTCACCCTGTTCCAGGGCCGGGAGTTCCCGGTCGCGCGCCAGAAAATCGCTGGATTCGCAGATGGGGCCGACAATATCCACTTCAACGGAGTCGCGTCCGTGTTCCTCCACCTCGGCAATGCGGTGGTAGGAATCATAAAGGGCGGGGCGCACCAGATCATTCATGGCGGCGTCCACAATCAGGAAGTTCTTACTCGGAGTTTGCTTGGTATAGACCACCTCGGTGACCATGATACCCGCATTCCCGGCGATGACGCGTCCCGGCTCCAGGATGACCGTCAGAGGCAGGTCCTTGAGCTTTTCGGTGAGAGCCTTGCCGAAGGCCTCGGGGTGCGGCGGTTCTTCTTCATTGTACTGAATACCCAGGCCACCGCCCAGATCCAGATACTTGATCGCCACTCCCATGTCGGCGAGCCTGTTGTAGAAAGCAATGAGTTTGTCCAGAGCTTCGAGGAACGGCTCGATGGAGGTGAGCTGGGAGCCTATGTGGCAATCCATGCCCACGGGCTCCACGGCATTCATGTCCCGGGCCATTTCATAGGCCTTGAGGGAGTGCTCTATGTCCAAGCCGAACTTGTTCTTCTTCATGCCGGTGGAAATATAGGGATGGGTCTGGGGATCGACATCCGGATTGATGCGAAAGCTGATCCGGGCCACCTTGCCCATTTCCTTGGCGATGGTGTTGATGCGTTTCAACTCGGCCATGGATTCCACATTGAACATGAGAATGCCGGCTTCCAGGGCTTCGCGGATCTCATCAGCCTTTTTACCGACACCGGAATAGACGATCTTTTCTGGGGTGACTCCGGCTTTGAGAGCGCGGTAAAGCTCACCGCCTGAAACGATGTCCATGCCCGCTCCCTGCTGGGCCAGCAGACGCAGAAGGGACACGTTGGAATTGGCTTTGACCGAGTAGCACGTCATATGATCAAGGCCTTTGAAGGCGGAATCAAAGGCTTTGAAGTGACGTCGCAGGGTCGCGGCAGAGTAGATGTAAAGCGGCGTGCCGTACTGTTCGGCAAGCTGCCGCACGCCCAGTTCCTCGGCATGGAGCTTTCCGTCACGGTACTGAAAATGATGCATGCCTCAACTCTCCTTGGGATGATACATTAAGGTGTTGCTACGTAAATATCTGTTTGCACCAGCGCCAGGTTGGAGAGTTCGTTCACTCCCACCACACGGAACCGGTACTCGGTATCTGGATCAAGCCCGCAATACGACAACTGAAGAATATTGTTGGTCAAGGTGAAGCCGGCCTCCCCTCGGGAAAGACGGGCTCCCTGACGAGGCATGAACGGGCATTCGGCACACCCCTGTCCGGGGCCGTCGCCAACGGGTTCCAACTGAAGGAGTACGAAGGAAAGACGGTCCCTGGCTCCGGACACGTAAAATTCAAGATACAGACAGTCACCGTTCTGCCTTTGTCCCTTGACCAGTTTCAGACCGAACTCATCCTGTTCGACATCAGGGCTGGGCCATTCCTTATGGCCAATGGCGCAACCGGCCATGAATACGGCAACGGCCAGTGTAATGATGGCCACTAGTTTGATGAAATCATTCATTGAGCCCGTTCCTGTCTATCCCTTGACGGACGACTTCCAACGATGCAGCAGGGTAAGCGCTTCAATAGGGGTCATGCCGTCCACGTCCAATCCTTCCAGTTCAGTAATGAGCGGGTGCGCTTCCTCTTGAATCTCCTGCTGTTCCGGCGTGTAGCACATGCCCGGGAGCAGAGTTTGGGAAACGCGGTCCACGGTAATGGATTTGTTATCCTGCGATTTTTCCTCGAGTTGCGCAAGAATTTCCCGCGCCCTGTCGACCACGGGCTTGGGTACGCCGGCAAGCTTGGCCACTTCGATGCCGTAGCTGCGGTCCGCAGCACCGGGAACCAGCTTGCGCAAAAAGACGATGTCGCCTTTCCACTCCTTGACCGCAATGTTCAAATTGCGCAGCCCCTCGATCCTGCCTTCCAAGGAAGTCAGTTCATGGTAATGAGTGGCGAACAAGGTGCGGATACCACCGCGGGCACGCTTGGAAAGCTCCTCCACGACGGCCCAAGCCAGAGCAAGGCCATCAAAGGTGCTGGTGCCGCGGCCGATCTCGTCGAGAATGACCAGGCTGCGCATGGAAGCCTGACGCAGAATGCGTGCAGTCTCCATCATCTCGACCATGAAGGTACTCTGCCCCTGCGCGAGGTTGTCCGATGCCCCCACGCGCGAAAAGACACGGTCCACCAAGCCAAGCCTGGCGCTTCGCGCCGGGACGAATGAACCGACCTGAGCCATGATGGTCATAATGGCCACCTGCCTGAGCACCGTGGACTTACCCGCCATATTGGGGCCGGTGATAAGCAGGATGCGCCGGTCCTGGCCGATCTTGAGATCATTGGGAATATAATTGGCAGCCCCCACGGAATCTTCCACCACGGGATGACGGCCAGCCTCGATCTCAAGCTCCATGCCTTCATGCAATGTCGGACGGCGCCAGTCGTTGACGCGGGCCGTCTCGGCCAGAGACTGCCAATAGTCGAGCCCGGCGATGACACCGGCCATGAACAGAAAGCGGCCTCGAGATTCGGCCAAGGTTTCGCGCAATTGTTGAAAAAGATTGTATTCCAACGTCTTGCGCTTTTCCGAGGCACTGAGCAATTTCTCTTCAAGTTCCTTCAGCTCAGGGGTGATGTACCGTTCGCTATTGACCAGGGTTTGCCTGCGGATGAAATGATCGGGCACTTCGCCCTTATAGGCCTTTGATATCTCAAGATAATAACCAAAGACTTTGTTGAAACCCATCTTGATCTTGGGAATGCCGCTGTCTTCTATTTCTTTCTGCTGCAACTCCTTGAGACGGGCCTCGCCATGTTCGGTGAGTTCTATGTACTCGTCCAGTTCGGCATTGTATCCCTGTTTGAACAGGCCGCCGTCCGTAATCACCGGGGGAGGACTGTCCACCAGCGCACTGTGCAGAAGTACGGACAGATCATCCATATCATCCCATTTCTTCAAGATTTTCTGCAGTTCGCCTGCATTGGCCAACTCTTCGGCCTCAAGCGTGGCTCGAAGGTGGGGGAGGGCGACCAGGCTCTGGCGCAGGGCAATGAAATCCTTGGGGGTGGCCCTGCCCAGAAAGACGCGGGTGGACAACCGTTCCATGTCGTACACGCTGTCCAACTCGCGACGAATGTCACCCCGCAGGGAGTCGCGCTCGAAAAATAATTCGACCATATCCATGGTCTTAGTGATCGGGGAAAGATCGCGCCACGGCTGACGCAGTCTCGTCTCCAGCAATCTCCCCCCCATGGGGGTCATGGTCCGATCCAGCACTTTCCATAAAGTACCAAGGCCGGTTCGACCGTCGAGACGTCGAAAAATCTCCAGATTGCGCTCGGTCACTTCATCCAACAACAGGTGCTTGCCGAGGGTGAGAGGCTTGAACTCGCCAAGATGATTGAAATTCCCTTTCTGGGTATGCTCAAGATAAAGCAACAGGGCGCCACAGGCGCGCACCAACTCCGGCTTGTCCCCAAGGTCGAGGGTTTCCAGGGAAACGATGTTCTGAGCCTCAAGAATACGGTCCTTGGCGCGGTTCAGGTCAAAATGAGTTCCCTGAGGAACTGCCGTCACCTGTGCGGAAAGATCGCCGTACTGGGGAGGAACCGTACCGCCTTGGGGGAGCAACAGCTCCCTGGGAGCCACCTTCACTGCCCATTGCCACAGCTCTGGCTCACGTTTGGAGGCAAGACCGGACCATTCGCCCGTGGAGAAATCAACCCAGGCCAGTCCGCCGGAATTTTTAGCGGAATCCCAGTACAAGGCCGCAAGAAAATTATGTGTTTTGGCCTTAAGATTGGAATCCTCAACCACGGTGCCAGGGGTAAGCACACGAGTCACCGCGCGCTGTACCAGGCCCTTGGCCTGCTTGGGATCCTCCACCTGGTCGCAAATAGCGATTTTGAACCCTTGTTCCAGCAACTTGGCCAAATAAGGTTCCACGGAATGATGAGGCACCCCGCACATTGGGATGGGATTGTCATCCTTGGAATTACGGCTGGTGAGCGCGATCTGGACAGAACGCGCCACAGTTTCGGCATCCTCAAAAAAAAGTTCGTAAAAGTCGCCCATACGGAAAAAGAGCAGGGCGCCGGGATTCTCTTCCTTAAAACGCAGATACTGCTCCAGCATGGGAGTCAGCTTGATCTTCGGCTTGGTGTTCGTGGTCACTTGTATATCGTCTACTGGGAAAAATCTTTCCTGAATTTGATGGAATGCCAGCTTCGGCACCGGGGACAGATGAAAAACAGGGTATCGCGCTTCAGGCCGCAGTTACCGCAATAAAACCTACGCACTTCACGAGCACGGTCCATAAAGAACTTGAGCTGCTGCCTGAAAAATTTCGTGATGGTTTGTTCGGACTGGGACAGATCAAACAGCTCCAGACGGGCGAGCCAGAAATCAGGATAGAGTACCAGGGTCTTTTCAAACCAACTCATGGCCTGGTCCACATCTCGATTCTTGAGCAATAAACGCGCGCCGTAGTAATAAAGCAGAACATCCGGCTCCAGCTCCTCCAGTAAAGGAATGACAGCCTCCACCAATTCCTTGGTGGGGCAGGAACCGGCCCAGTCGTGGTCATCGCCAACCCTCTGCTCACGCATTCGCTCGGCCTTTACGACATCCTGATACAACCCCTCGAGCAGGGCAAAACGGATACCGGGTTCCACTTCCTCAAGGCCTTCCCTGAGAGAGGACACCACTTTTGCCGTAGAGCCACGGCGATACGCCTGAATGACCATCTCCAGCCATGCCTCCACGGACCCGGAAAAGGCTTTCACAGCCTTTTTCAGCGCCTTGTGACCGTGGGATTCATCACCGGCGGTGTAGCATTCCTGGGCATGGCGCACCAGATAGTGGGCGCGGGGCAGAGGGAGATCCAGCCGAGCATAGGCGTCGGCCGCCTCCTGAAATGAACTCCGCTCCGAGGCAAGACGAGCCATTTCCAAGTGAATCTCCTCGGTATCCCCAATCAATTCACGGGCCTGTCCAAAGGCGTGTTCCGCGCGGTCCAGAAAACCGCCACGCCTGAAATCCCGTCCCAGTTCGAACCAGGCGCGAGCCTTGAATTCGGAATCAAGGCCCGGCCTGACGATAAGGCTGTTTCTGATCTGGATCGCGCGCTCGATTTCCCCTTGAGAACGATACAGGCTACCGAGAGCAAGGTAAATTTCAACCGCTTCGGGGTCGTTTTTGACAACCTTGCTGAGTTCTTCGATGGCCGCACGGGTGTCCTGCATAGGCAGGCTTTCCGCGCCAACGGAGTTGGCGGCCTGAGCACCGAGTTCAGGGGACCTCAGTTTCTTGCGTCGAAAAAGCTTCCAGCCCAAAATGGCTCCTTAAGACTTTTCGCCTTCCTCACCAACCGGTTCCGTGGTGGGGGCATAGGGTTCTTCGGTAATGGGCATATTGCGCAACGAATTCAACTCCTGCTCAAGGCCGGCCATACGGGTGCGACATTCACGAAGCTGCTTGACGGCACGAATCTTGTCGGCCGCCAGATAAAGCAGGGTCAGAACCGCACCGAACAGGAAGCCGCCGAGAACCAGCAGGTACAACGGAAGCGGTACGGAATGCAGGTCCGTCACATAGGGGACGCTCAACCTGAGTACCAAGGCCTGGGAAAGGACTTCATTGTTCTGGCTGAAGAAAAGAATGGAAATCACGAAAAACAAGGCCAGAAAAACAACTTTCAAGTAACGCATCAGGTTCGACTCCTTATGTGTTGATTTCATCGAACAGGGGCTTCAGACTCCTGTAAGTTGAAAGAAGATGCTGTGGGATTACGGTAGCTTCGCCAAACACCGCCATGAACGACGCATCGCCGTTCCAGCGGGGAACAATCTGAAAATGCAGGTGGGCCGCTATCCCCGCCCCCGCGGCTTCGCCGATATTCAGGCCCGTGTTGATGCCCTGTGGCTTGAAGTGCCGCTGAATGATTCCCACACAGCGCTGCATCCAGAGCATGCAGTCATTGGCTTCCTCGAGATTCAGGTCGGTCAGGCAACTAACATGTCTGTACGGCGTCACCATGAGATGGCCGTTATTATACGGGAACTTGTTCATGATGACAAAACAATGTTTCCCACGCGCCAACACGAGGCGCTCCTCATCCTCATCCGTCTCTTCGGGAATACAAAAAACACACTCGTCCGGCTTGGGACCGAGAATATAATCAAGACGCCACGGCGCCCATAAAACATCCATTATTTTTCACTCCAAAAATCTTGAACAAAACAGATCATTTTCATTACACGCCCGAGCCGGGAAGGGCAAGCGGGCAATGGCGACTTACTCCTCGCCCATCCACTCGGATTTGTATTGTTTTTTCAAGCGTAAAGCCATGGAAAGCTGCTCTTTGCGCGTTTCAATCTTTCCATCGACCTTGGCGGCCATGAGCTTGTCAAGAATCTTGCTGTAAATCGGCCCCTCCGGCACTCCCATTTCCAAAAGATCATTTCCTGTGACTTCAATGGTCTCATACCGCAGCCTGGCAAGATATTGGGAAATATTGCGACGAATTTCCTCCTTTTTGCTGCGCGCCATGAGAAACAGCACTCCCTCCAGCGGAATGGGATGAAGAATGGAGTAGAGCTTACTCAGAGGAGACGTCTTCTCCTTCCACCCCATGAGCCGCATAAGGGCGTCGCCGATCTGGTCGCGCAATGCCAGGAATTCGCGCTCTTCGCGCTTGGAAAAGAACAGCCGGGACGCAACCTGAAGAGCCTCGTCGCGGGTGGTGCCCATGGTCATACCCAGGAAGTAAACCTTCCAGGGATCGGCCCGATCCTCGAGATAAAGCAGCTTGTACCAGTTGTAGACCTTTTCCAGCTCCAGAAGAACCCGGCTACGCTCGGCATTGAGCTTGAGCAGAGGATGAATGGCCTCCAGAAGATTGAGATCCTCCATTCGGTGGAGCACATCCAAAGGATTTTCCTCTTCCATGATCAATTGCAATTCATGGCTGATCCTGCTGCCGGACAGTCTGTTGAAGAGATTGAGCTGCAAGGCGTTCTTGACCAAACGCATGGTCTGGCCGCCTATGGTGAAACCGAAACGGCGTTCAAAGCGAATGGCGCGCAGGATACGAGTGGGGTCCTCCACGAAGCTCAGGGAATGCAATACGCGGATCTGCCTGTTCTTGATATCCCGTTCCGCACTGAAAAAATCCACCAACAGACCGAATTTGCTGGGATTGAGGCGCAGGGCTAGCGCATTGATGGTGAAGTCACGGCGATAGAGATCCATCTTGATGGAGGAGAGTTCGACCGTGGGCAGAGCGGCAGGATACTGATAATACTCAAGCCGGGCAGTGGCCACGTCGATGCGTTGACCGTCGTCCAACACGCAGACGGCTGTCTTGAACTTTTTATGGGCCTTGACGCGCCCTCCCATCTCCTTGACGAAGGACCGGGCAAAGGCAATGCCGTCCCCCTCCACAACCAGATCAATATCCAGATTGGCCTTGCCCAGAAGGATATCCCGCACGAACCCGCCCACGGCGTAGAGCTCCCACCCCATGTTCGCGGCCAGTTCACCGGCTTTCTTGAGCATATTCACGACATCTTCGGGCAAACGATTGCGCACATGAGAGCTGATGTTGCGCTCCCGCCGCTGTCCAGGCTTGAGGGAATCGGGAATACGTGCCGGCTCTTCGACCAACAGATTGACGAGGTCGGTCCGGGTGATCACGCCCACCAGCTTGCCCGTATCCACAACAGGCAGCAATCTTTGCCGTTTTCCGAGAATGACCTCCATCACCTGATAGAGGGCGGCGTCCGGATTCACGGTCTGAAAATTGGTAATCATGTACTCGCGGACCGGCATTTCCGCCAAACCGTGTCCCACGGCCTTGTCCGCGATTTTGTGCTCCAGCAACCCCACGCATTCGACGGAGTCTTCCCTGACCACGGGAACCCCCTTGAGGCCGAAACGGCTCATAAGTTTGTCCGCCTCATGCATGGAATCGGAATCCTCAATATATTTCGGAGGCATGGACATGAGCCCTTTGACAACCACCGTGGGGTTGATCTCGGAATAAAACAGGGCGAACAGATCGTCTCGGACTTCCGCCAGGGTTTTATCCTTGATGGTGGCCGACGCCGCATAGGCATGCCCGCCCCCTCCAATGGACGAACATATCTTGCCGACGTTCACTTCCGGACTCTTCGAACGGGCCACTACATGAATGCGGTCTCCCATACGGCCGATGGCGAAAACAACCCGTATATCTTCGACATCCATCATCTTATGGATCAAAAAAGCAAAGTCGGGAATAAAAGCATCCGTACTGATCTCGGTGATGACCACCTCGACGCCGTGGAAATCATGTGTCTTGGCGTTCTCCAGCAATTGCCCGAGGTAGCCGATATGTTCGGCAGATAATTCACGGCTCAGAAGGTCTGCTATCGCTTCAAGGTCCATTCCTTTCTCACACAGCCAGGCCGCGGCCGAGAAGTCATGCGGAGTGGTGGAGGAAAAACTGAACGATCCGGTATCCTCATAGATGCCGAGCCCCAGGACGGTAGCCTCTTCACCGCTGATCTCGATCCCTTTCTCAACCATATCCCTTACAAGGATGGCCGTGGTGGATCCCCATGGAAGCACGACACTTTTATAGGCGGCGAGATCCTCATCCGAGTCCGGGTGGTGATCATACGCATGAATTACCAGGTCCTTTTTGTCCAAAAGAGGGCGCACATGGGGCAGGCGGGAACGCTGGCGGGTATCCACCACCACGAGAAGCTTGACCGAATCCGGATCTATGTCCTTGAAATTACGAAAATTGAACAGATAGGTCATGCTCTGGATGTAGAAATTCCTGAGCGTTTTTTCCTGACTGCCCGGAAAAATAAGCACGGAATCCGGGTAGAGCTTGCTGGCCGCGACCATGGCCGCCAAAGCGTCGAAATCGGCGTTGGCATGGGCCGTAATTACGGTCGACGCCTCTATGAGTTGCTTTTGCTGGGTCATTTTATCACGCCATCTCTTTACAGCCCGGAACGGGGATGAAATTCCTTGTGTAATGCCATGAGACGTTCGGACTGTACATGGGTATATATCTCGGTGGCGCTGATGTCCGCATGGCCCAGCAGAATCTGGACGGTGCGCAGGTCCGCTCCGCCTTCCAGAAGGTGGGTGGCAAAGGAGTGGCGAAAGGTATGCGGCGAAATGCTTCTCTTGATCCCTGCCTGTTGCGCATATTTCCTGATCAACTTCCAAACGCCTTGGCGGGTCAGCCCCTTTCCGGACCGGTTCAAAAACATGAAATCCTCTGCCGGACGAAATTCCGGCCGTGTCGCCTGAAGATACATGTTCAATATTTCCTGTGCAGTATAATGCACAGGCACCAACCTTTCCTTGGCCCCCTTGCCGAACACCTTGAGGAGTCCCACCTGGGCGTCATAGTCCAGCACACGCAGATCAACGAGTTCGGACACACGCAGGCCGGCGGCATAGAGAAGTTCCAACATGGCCCGGTCACGGATGCCGAGCCTGGTTTCCGGGTCGGGCAGGGCGAGAATGCTTGCAACCTCCTTCCGCGTCAGAAATTCCGGCAGCTTGCGGGAAAGCTTGGGATTCTCCAGCAGGGCGGAGGGATCGTCCTTGATCCAGCCTTCATCCACTGCGAAGCCGAACAGACCCCGGATGGCCGAAAGCTGACGGGCCAGGGAACGGCTCTGCAATCCTTTGGTGCGTAGGAACATGAGGTACAGAGTCAGTTCCCGGGAAGAAACGTCCTTTAAATCGAATGCCCTGTCCTCCAGGAAGGAGAGCAGGGTAGTCAGGTCGGCCGTATACCCGGCCAGACTATTTTCGCTCAGCCCCTTTTCGATAAGCAAATATTCGAGAAATCTGTCCACCCAGGGATGGCTGGGGCGGTTTGCCTCTTGTGTCGTATTCTTCATGATCACTGAATAATCACCGGTATCATTGCAATTCCTAAAGCCATACTTTAATGACCAAGGCTAAAATTCAAAACAATTTGAACGATACACACAAGAAAGGGCTCCCACAAGCCTGGACACAGGGCCTGGAACCGCCGGGTTTCATTGACAGCGGATACGCCACAATTTATGAAACGACATTCACCACGCTTACACCACCGTGAGTAGAATATATATGCACATGAAGAAGGAGTGCTTGAATGCCCGAGTTTAAACTTGCTGACCGTTTGGCAACCCTGCCGCCGTACCTCTTTGCCGCAATCGACAAAGCCAAGGCTGAAGTGGCTGCCAAAGGCATGGACATCATAAGCCTCGGAATCGGCGATCCCGACCTTCCGACCCCGGATTTCATCATCGAAGCGTTGCACGAAGGCGCCAGGAAACCCGTGAACCACCAGTATCCGTCCTATGTAGGCATGACGGACTTCCGCCAGGCCGTGGCCGACTGGTACAAGGAACGCTTCAATGTGGACCTGGACGCCCAGAGCGAAGTCGTCAGCCTCATCGGCTCCAAGGAAGGCATTGCACACTTCCCGCTGGCTTTTGTGAACCCCGGTGACACCGTGCTGGTGGCCACCCCCAATTATCCGGTCTACGGCATTGCCACCGAATTTGCAGGCGGAAAGGTGGAATACCTGCCGCTGCTGGAAGAAAACGACTTCCTGGTGGACCTGGACGCGGTCAGCGACGACACGTGGAAGAAGGCCAAAATGATCTTCGTCTGCTACCCGAACAATCCGACCGCAGCGGTGGCCACCAAGGAATTCTACGAACGCTTGGTCGAAAAGGCCAAGGAATTCAATGTAATCGTTGTTTCCGACGCCGCATACACCGAAATCTACTATGATCCGGAGAAAAAGCCCCTTTCCATCATGGAAGTGAAAGGCGCCAAGGACGTGGCCATCGAGTTCCACTCCCTGTCCAAGACATACAACATGACCGGCTGGCGTATCGGCATGGCCGTCGGCAATCCATTCCTCATCAGCGGACTGGGCAAAATCAAGGAGAACGTAGACTCCGGCATTTTCCAGGCCGTGCAGGAAGCGGGCATTGCCGCCCTCAAGCACGGCGAACCTTACGCCGAAAAATTCCGTGCGATTTACAAGGAACGTAGGGACGTCGTCTGCGAGGCCCTTTCCAAAGCGGGCATCCATCACCGCGTTCCCGAAGCTTCTTTCTACATCTGGTCCAAGGTCCCCGAAGGCCACACTTCGTCCGAATTCGTGACCAACGTCCTGAAACAGACAGGCGTCGTACTCACCCCGGGCAACGGCTTCGGCACTCCGGGCGAGGGCTATTTCCGCATCTCGCTGACCGTGAACAACGATCTGCTCAAGGAGGCGGTATCACGGATATCCAAACTGTAAAGGTCTATGCCTGTCTCGGTTCAAACCAGGGAAATCCCGAAGAAAACCTGAACGAGGCCCTGGCAAGACTCGAAACGTACGGCGAGGACATCGCGCTCAAACGCATGTCCGAGTATTACGAGACCGAACCACAGGACAAGGCCGACCAACCCTGGTTCCTGAACCAGGTGGTGGAATTGGAAGTGGATCCTGAGATATGGTCTCCGGAAGGGCTGTTGTCTGCCTTTCAGGCTATCGAGGCCCAGATGGGCAGACTGCGCACCGAGCCGAAAGGACCGCGCCCCATAGACATCGACATGCTGCTATGGGAAGGGCTTGAGCAGAAGACCGGCTATCTGGACATTCCGCACCCGGCAATGCTCCAGAGGGCATTTGTGCTCATCCCTTTAAAGGAAATAGCTCCAGACCTCACCATCGACGGCAAATCGTTGGACGAAGCACTGACATCCATCGACTACACGGTCGAAGGCAGAAAAATCTGGCAGCAACAGCCCGAAGAGAAATAACCAGAAACGGGAACACGCGACATGCTCAAATTCATCGTCATCGGCCTTGCCTTGTTCATCGTGTACAAGCTGTTCATGGGAGACAAGCGCAAAAGGGAAATGGAGCAGGACAAGACCACGGAGAAAAAGGTGGCTTCCGGGGAACTGGTCAAGGATCCGGTTTGCGGCACCTACGTCAACAAAGGCGGGGACATCCGTGTTAAAAATGGAGAAAAGATTCATGTATTCTGTTCCTATGATTGTCGCGACAAGTTCCTGAAGCAACTGGAAGCCGAGGACGTCACTCCTGAAGAGTAGAAAACCCCGATATCCGATCTGCCCCCCAAAAGCCCGCATAAGCGGGCTTTTTCTTTTCCTGATGAGCCATGAATCAAACAAGCAGGGTAAAACGGCTCAGAATCGAAATTCCTGCAATAACGTCGACAGATCCACTGAAAAGTCCCAATCCGTTTTTTTTATCCGTTGCCTTAAGATACTGTGAAAAGCAAAGGGTAAACCAAACATTCAAGTTGATATCTCTACATATAACAAGCCCTCTCGCAATCTTGTGCCAATGTCTCATAATGTAAATTATGTAAACTTTCAAAAATACGCAGTGGAAATCAGTTTGAAAAAATATCCCCTTCCGGGTATCTAATCATTTGCTTTCCGGGCCAACTGAAACCGGCCCACCCGATTTAACCCGAACGTGGAATCTGAAAAGAATGATGAAAAGAAAACACGCCGTGGCCTTGCTCGCTTTCCTGGGACTCATTTTGAGTACATCCATGAGCCTTGCCCAGACCAAAGCTCCGAAAAAATCCTTTGAAAGCTGGCTTGAGAACTACGAGGCTTATGACCGCCTGGAAAAGGAAATCACCAGGAAGGAACAGGAAAACACGCCTGACTCCATTCTCAAGCGCGCCAAAGTTTATCTACAACTCGGAAAGCCCCGCAAAACGCTTGAAATCGTCGAAATGACACCGGCTTTCGACGACAACGCCTCCGAAGCCATGCGCCTGTGGTACGGCGGCCAGGCCCATCGGGCCATAGGCGACCTTTCCAAGGCCGTGCTCTGGTTTACCCAGGCCTCAAACTACATGGCCGACAAGGGCAAAATGCGCTCCATGTTCAGAAACGAGCCAAATCTGGACCAAGCCTGGAAAGACGTCTGGAGGCACATGTACTGGACCTATGCCGCCAATTACACCTTGTCCCGCCGCTCACAACTCGAGGTCATCGGCGAAATGCTGAGCACCGCCCAAAGCGTATGGTCCGACTCGTTCTGGAAAACGGCAGGCAATGTCTATCTTTACGAATCCACAGGCAATGCCACCCTGCTCCCTACGACAAAAAACAAACCCGAACTGGACGAGGCCGGCAAGCCCATTACGTTCATCAACGCTGAAGACCGCAACGCCATGGCCCGCGCCCTGGCAGATGCATCGCTGGAAAATTTCGACAAGGCAGAGACCGAGGCCGGAACAATCCGACAAGCGCCTGTCCGTCAATTCTGGTCCTCCCTTGTGAACTTCATCAAGACCGGTGATCGCCCCGGTGATCTGGCAATCTACGAAAAGGGCAACTACCTGAAAGCAAAAGCATTCTGGTCCGGTCACACCCTGGCCCCATTCGGCGCGGACCGCCAGGAATGGGTCTTGGGCAATTCCGGGGCCGAGGCATGGAAACAGTTCCGCAACAAAGCCCTGTCCATGCCCGTGGAGGAAGCACAGGCCGTCATCGACAAGGAGCTCGGCTCACTGCTCATTTCCGAGCAGACCATCACCCTGCTTCAAAGCTTCAAGCTCGCCTTCACGCTTATGAATAATGACATGGCTTCCGCCGCTGAAATATGGAAACAGGTAGACAAACGCGCCCTGCCCGTGTCCCTGCAGGTGGCCGGACTCATTGCCTTCAATGGCGAACTGAACGAAGTCATGCCCTCTTCCCCTGTTCGGGCCTTCAAGCTCTACCCTGTCCTGTCCGAGCTCTCCGGAGCCGCAGGCAGGGATCTGCGCCCTGCCATCGAGGCCCCCTTCTGGGCGGAATTAAGCAAGCGCAGCCTGCGTTCCGCAGCCCAAAAGAAATGGCCCATGGACCGCCTTGTGGTATTGGCCTACTGGCAACAGGAGCTCAATGAAAAGCCCCAGGAGGAATTGGCCAAACGGGCCGCCTTCCTGTTCCGAGACACGTCCTTCGGCATCAACTGCCTTTTCTACCTTGCTGACCAGGCCATTGCGGGCAAGGACATGCCCATGTCCCAGTTCTACCTCTCACGGTTGAATCCCAAGACTCTGAGCAGTGCCGACAAGTCCCGCTGGCTTGAAGCCAAAACCCGCATGGATCTGGCTTTCGGCAAGCAGGAAAAGGCATTGGACACCTACAAGAAATTGGTGGCCGTAGGCGAGCCCATTCCTGCCTTCACCCGCCTGCGAATGGCCTTGCTCATGCAGCAGCGCGGCGAGCTTCTCAAGGCCCGCGACCAGCTTTTGCAGCTATGGAGAGCCCATGAAAGCCTGACCCCGGCCATGCAGGCCGAAGTCCTTTTCTGGCTCGGCGAAGGCGAACAGGCCATGCGCAACACGGACCAGGCCCTGGACTACTACCTGCATCTCGCCTGGCAGTATCCGGAACAGAACATCTGGGCTCTCACGGCCATGTATCGGGCCTCCATGATCTACGAAAAGCGCGGCATCTACGAGACCGCCAAGAAGCTTCTGAACACGGTCATCAAGAACGCCAGCACCAAGGAGCAACGCGAGGCCGCCAAAGCGCGCCTGTCGGCCATCAACTCCAAGACCGGCAAAAAGAAAGGCTCTTCCTCTTCGGACAACAGCGCCATCGCCTATCCGTACTAGAGTCGTCAGGCAATCAAGCAAATAAAAGGCCCGTCCTTTTGGACGGGCCTTTTTCTTTGTATACCATTTGTAATTGAAAAAGGGTTACGGCTTTTGCCGCAACCCTTTTATTCTCCATGGTGCCGAAGGGGGGACTCGAACCCCCACGGGATTTCTCCCACTGCCCCCTCAAGACAGCGTGTCTACCAATTCCACCACCTCGGCGTGGCGCTTGAAGCGAGAGAGCTTTTTCTACTTATCTCGCTCAAATGTCAACAGTTAATTTCATTTTTTCCCACTTTCTTTCAGCCCTGCGCGCGCCATTCCATCAGGTACTCGGAATGACCTGTATTTTCGTCCAGTTGCTCCCTCACGAGCACGAACCCATGCTTGCAATAAAACCGGTACGAAGGCTCATTTTCCACATAGACGGAAAGTTCGATACGGTTCCGTCGGGATTTGGCGTGCTTGAGCAACCGCTCTCCCAAGCCCTGCCCCTGACATTCGGGCTGCACAAAGATGGCGGCCAGGGTTTCATCGACAAAGGAATAGAATCCGACCACACGTCCCCGCTCCTCGACCACCCAGGTCTCGGAGTTGGGAATGTAGATGTCATGCATGGCCGCCCTCTTCTCTTCCCAGAATTCGCGGCTCATGAAACGGTGCGCTTTTACGGAAGCCTCGAACCAGATGTCCACGATGGAGTCCACATCTTCAAAGTTCATTCTGCGTATCATGACGATCTCCAAGATTTTCCAACATAAAAAAGGGTTACGGCTTTTGCCGTAACCCTTTTGCTTTCATGGTGCCGAAGGGGGGACTCGAACCCCCACGGGATTTCTCCCACTGCCCCCTCAAGACAGCGTGTCTACCAAATTCCACCACCTCGGCGTCTGTCAATGATCCTTACTCGGACTTTTTGCCCTGCTCGGTGTCCTTGAAAGTGACCCCCGGCTGCTTGGCTGCTTCCGGTGCAGGTGCGGTCGCGGCGGGCTTGGACATCATGACCGAGTCGCCGCCGGCAGTCTTATTGCCCGTAAGGACATTATAAGTCAAGGAAGTAATGAGAAAAACTGCGGCGAGACCGGCAGTGATCTTCACCAGCAGGCCGCCGGCGCCAGTGCTGCCGAACATGGAGCTGCTGCCGCCGCCAAAGATGACACCCATTCCTTCATGTCCGGACTGGAGCAGAATGACGGTGATGAGGAAGATACAAGCCAGTACATGAATCGTGATTACGAGAATTTCCACGAATTTTTCCTATTACTTTCTTCTAGTTAGAACGTTCAATTAAGCCAGGACGATCTTGCTGAAACTTTCGCCCTCTAAGCTCGCGCCTCCTACCAACACTCCGTCGACATTGTCAAGGGAAATAATCTGGGAGCAGTTGTCAGGCTTGACGCTTCCACCGTACAGTATCCTGATTTCATTTGCTTTTTCGCCAAAGATGTCCTGAAGGATTTTTCGGCAGAAACCATGAGCCTCCACAATCTCCTCGGGTCCGGCGACTTCACCGGTACCGATGGCCCAAACAGGCTCATAAGCAACTGAGATACGCTCGGGGTCGATATCGCGAGGAACGTCTTTGAGCCCTTCACGGATCTGACGATCCACCACTTCTTCCACCTTGCCGGCCTTGCGTTCTTCGATGAGTTCACCCACGCAGAGCACGACCTTGAGACCGGCCTCAATACCATAGGCGGTTTTCTTGCCGATGAATTCATCGGTTTCTCCCAAAACATGACGACGCTCGGAGTGACCGGTCAGGCCGAAGACGGCTCCGCAGGATTTGAGCATCTTAGGGGAAATCTCACCGGTGAAAGCGCCCTGCTCTTCGGTGTAGAAATCCTGCCCGCCGGTGGAAAAACTGGACTTGGAGGCCAGTTCCTTGGAAACTCCCTTGAGAGATGTAAACGACGGGAAAATCAGAACTTCGCGATCATCTGGAACAGTCCCCACCAGCTCTGCAAGTTTACGGGCCGTGATCACGGCCTCATCCCATGTCTTGAACATCTTCCAGTTGGCTGCCATTAATTTCTTCATTATTTAAAGCTCTCCTTTAATGCTTTGAACGCGGGCAATTCCTTGCCTTCCAAAAATTCCAAAAACGATCCGCCGCCAGTGGATATGAAACTGAACTTGTCCGCCAGGTGCGCCTGGTGCACAACGGCGTCGGTATCTCCACCGCCGACAATGGTCAGGGCGCCGTCAATTCCGGCCATCCGCCGACAAAGAGCCAGGGAGCCTTCGGCAAAAGCGGGTTTTTCAAAGAACCCCATAGGGCCGTTCCACATGACGGTCTTGGCCGCACCGATGACCTGGTTGAATTGCTCGATGGACTTGGGGCCGATATCCAGAACCACGGCGTCGCCGGGGATGGCTTCGGCTGCGCATTCGCCCGCAGCGGCAGTGTCTTCGATGCTTTTGGCGTAGAGGAAGTCCACAGGCAGGTGCAGTTTGGAGCCCTTCTCCTCGGCCTTGGCCATGATGGCCTTGGCGTCCTCAATGAGATCGGCCTCATAAAGGGATTTCCCGACATTGTGGCCCTGGGCTGCTATAAATGTATTGGCCATGGCGCCGCCGATGATAATATCGTCCACCTTGCCGAGCAGGTTGTTGAGGATACCCAGCTTGCTGGACACCTTGGCGCCGCCGGACACGGCGACGTACGGACGGTTTGGTTTTTCCAGGGCCTCACCCAGGAATTCCCATTCCTTTTTCAGCAGAAAACCGGCGCAGCTCTGCTTTGCGAATCTGGGGACGTCCACAACCGAAGCGTTGGCACGGTGCGCCACGCCAAAAGCATCGTTGACGTAGATGTCGGCCAATGCGGCGAGCTGTTTCCCGAAATCACCACGATCTGCTTCGGTCTTGCCCTGCTCTTCCTTATGGAAACGAAGGTTTTCCAACATCATGACCTGGCCGGCCTGAAGCTTGGCGGCCATGGATTCAACTTCCGGACCGACACAATCCGGGGCCAGCTCCACGGGTACGCCCAAGAGTTCGGCCAGCCGATCGGCGGCAGGCTTCAGGGACAGCTCGGGCTTGACCTGTCCCTTGGGTTTGCCCAGATGCGCGCAGACAATGACTGCCGCACCTTTTTCCAAGGCGTACCTGAAGGTGGGAACGTTGGCGCGGATGCGGTTGTCATCGGTGATGACAGTCCCATCCAAGGGTACATTGAAATCGACCCGGAACAACAATTTCTTTCCGGAAATATCAAGCTGATCAATGAAAATCATGTTCACCTCACATACATCGAACCGAAGGCTGGGGCCCTTCGGGCTTGTTGTTACTCTCCCGTAAAGTCGTACCTATATAACAAAGCGTCTTCCTTCGTGTCAGGATAATAACGCTTGCGAACTCCGTTCCGCCGGAAGCCGAACTTCTCATAGAGGGCAATGGCTGGAGCGTTGCTTTCCTTGACGTCGAGAAAACCGCTCTTCATGCCCCTCTCCCCGCACATTCGCATGACAGCAGCCAGCAGTTCCCTGGCTATGCCTTTCCTGCGGAAATCAGGATGCACGGCCAAGTTCAGAATCTCCATTTCATCCACTATCATGGAGAAAGCGAGATACCCGACCAACCGTTCCCCCTCGTGGGCGCCGAATATGAAAAACGCCCCACGCTCCAAACCCAGCCGAAACTGCTCTTCAGTCCAGTGGTATTCGAAACAGGCTTTCTCAAGCTCCATGACTTCATGAATGCTGTCCATGCCCAGCAATTCCATGCGACCCGATTTCCTGTTTTTTATCATCGTTATGGCTTGTTTGACGCTGGAAAAGCTGCGCCATCAAGTGTATACACATTGAAGTTTCAAAGCAAAGAATTTGGACACCAACACATGACGAACAGCAAAAAAATAATCGGCAAAGACCCAAAAAACACGCCTCTCCTTGAGGTCATGGACAAATCCAACCGCCCGATTGCCGCCATGCCCGTGGAGGAGGCTCATAGGCAGCTTCTCCGACACCGTTCTGTCCAGATACTCGTATACAATCAGGAAAACAAACTCTTTTTGCAGCAACGCAGCGCCAAAAAAAGCATCTATCCCGGCCGATGGGATGTCTCCGCACGCGGCCATATCCTGGTCAACGAGTCCGCTCAGGACGCTGCCATCCGCGAACTATGGGAAACCCTGCGCCTCAAGGTGGACCGGCTGCAGCTCATTCGCGAGCTTCCGGCCACCCCGGATACCGGGTATGAATTCGTTACAGTCTTCGCCGCTTACAAAATTTCCCAACCGCCGACTCCCAATCCAAACAAAGTGGGCGGCGGCTACTTCTACAGCAACGAAGAGTTGACCTGCATGATCAAAGAGTTCCGAGAACTCCTGACTCCCGGACTTGTCACTCTCTGGGAAACCGGGCTTACAGTCCCTATTTAGACATTAACCAATTTTCCCAGCGCCGAATGAATCAGGCCGTTAGTGGCCATGATGGACGGCGCGCCAAAGGCATAATCCGTGTTGTCGTCATATTGGGAAACCTTGCCGCCGGCCTCTTCCACCAGCAGCCAGCCGGCTGCCGTGTCCCAAGGGTTCAGAGCGCTTTCGTAGAAACCGTCGTACCTGCCGCAAGCCACATAGGCCAGGTCCAGCGCCGCGGCCCCCGGCCTGCGCACCCCCTGGCTTGCTTTCAAAACTCTCCGCAGCTGTTTCATCAGCATTTCCAGGTGATCACCAATGGCATAGGGAAAGCCTGTGGCAAGCAGGGCCTTCTCCAGCTCTCCGATGGCTGAAACGGAAATGGGCTTGCCGTTCATGGTCGCCCCCTCTCCCTTGGCCGCGGCAAACATTTCGCCCATGAGCGGAAGGTTGACGACCCCGAGCTTCATGCGACCGTCCTGCCAAAGTCCCACGGAAGTGGCCACCATGGGCAGTCCGTGGGCAAAATTGGTCGTACCGTCCACCGGGTCGATAATCCAAGTATTGTCGCCAAGCTCCGCGTCGCTGGCGGTTTCCTCGGCCAGAAAGGTGGAGCCGGGAAGAACCTTCGCCAAGCGCTCCTTCAAAGCCAGCTCAACGGCCAAATCCGTATCAGTGACAAGGTCTATCTTGCCTTTATACTTGATATTCCTTGGTTTTTTGTTTGCCTCAACGATGAGCTCACCAGCCGAGGCGACAGCCTCAATGGTTTTTCCAAGCAGTATATTCATACTCATGGGATACTCCTAAAAAGAAAGGGACGAAAGAACCGTCCCCTTTATTTTTTCACAATTAAAACATTTCAATCTGAGCGCTTCATGATCTTCTGGATATGAAGAACTCCACGCTTCGATTATACATCTGTTCTTCTTCGGGAGTAAAATAGCACCCCGGCAACTCCCCCCTCTGACGGTGATAGTGAAGACATTCACAGCACAGGGAGTGCTTGTCGCAATTGTATGTGCAAGTGCAGTGCTGCTCATTGATTTTGACCCGAGGGCAATGATCCTTTTTCCTCATTATTTCTCACCTCAAAGCTGATGTGACATGCCGTGATTTTCTCGAAAAATAATAGCCACACACCTGGATTGAGTCAATAATTTGAATTAATTAAAAAAAACTTTATTTAAAATTGCAATTCACAACAATGTACACTCTCTTCTGACTTGGCATCATTTCCCGCCTTCAAGCAGGGAAAACAATTGTCAATCGTGTATAATCACGCTATATGTTCAACATAACAGTGGGTTGCAATCTATTGGGGATACCAACATTCATCACCTGATCATCAGGAAGTCGGCATGTGGGAAACAGCATTCAGTGAAGCGCCGGGTTATTTCGACCATACGCACCACGCACAGCGTCCCCTTGAACTGTCCACCATCAAGGAACTGAAGCAGTACCTCGACTGGCAGCACATCAAACATTGCCTGCTGCGGCCGTATTTCGAAGTGGAAGACTACCCCTTGGTGGAAGCCCGTGAACTACTGCCTTCCTTTGAAATCGACCTCTACGAATACAAGAAGCTCCCGGGATTCAGCATGGTCGCCTTTGAGCGCCCTCTGAACTCCTTTAGGGAAATATTCCAGTACGATGCCCTGCATACGCTCATGGATTGGCAGTATACCGAAGGCATCAATGACACCTGCCAGCTGGAATCCAGTGTTTTCGCCGCAAATCTGAGGACCTTCCAGAGCAGGCTCCCCAAACGCAGCCACGCAGACTTCCTGAAAAACTTCGGTGAGCAGGACATTTGCGGACTGGCTGCCTACGACAAACTGCTCCCCTTCCTGCTCCAACTGGAGCGGGCGCACATCCTGTCCCATGACAGTTCCGAAAATTTCAGCATGGCCGGTGTTTACGCCTCACTGCCCTCCAACCTGGACAGTGAACTCAAACAGTTCGGCTTGAAGATCGGCAAATTCAAGCCGGGCGACAACCTCATGTACGAGTGCAATCGTTTGTTCGTGTACCAGTTTCTCATGGAACTGCATGGATTCCCCATTGTCTCCGAACGTCGCACCTCAGCCTCACTGTTCGCCCGCAGACTGCACCGCATGGGTGAAAAATTCATGGTTCGCGTGCTCGGACAGAGTGACCGGACCATCACGACCCTGCTTTCCGGTGATCACACCAAACGCCGCCGCCACTACCCGCAGGTGGAAAAAATAGCCCTTGTGGCCGTTAATCCCAACCAGAAGGAAACCATCACAATGCTCAAAGAGCAAGGTTTCCTGATAGATACCAAGAAAAACGTCTGTATCCTCCGGGTGGTTTACCAGCAACACCAGTACAGCCAAAAAAACGTTCGCGAAGATCGCGCCCTCTCCGTACTGCGTCAGGAGATCATTCACCCGGTCACCGGCCGGGTGCTGGATCATCTGAACATCATTCAGAATGCCCAGAACATGCTTCTGCGCCTCAACGATATTGTACGAGGCGAACTGCGCGGCAGCATCACCTACAAACGCAGGGAAATCATCCGCAACACGGATACCCATGAGAATCGCCTCAAATTTCTCTACTCCTGGCTCTCCAAGCACACGCACCGCATCGTGGACTACTCCGATGAGTTCTACTCCCAGGTGGTCAAAGTACTGGACGGCTACCTTCTGACCCCGGAAAACTGGGATGTATTTAATGAATACAAGGATTTACACCAGGAAGTCTGGGCAAAATACAGTCAGATCCAACAGGCCCGCAAGGTCAGAACCCTGGAGGACCTGCGCTCCAGGGTGTACAAGGGAGAAAAAATAGCCTACCTGAGAATGCTTGAGCTGATGACGGAGATCCTTGGCGAACTCAAGTATGAAATCGTCAATTATTTCGATCAGCTCGTGGCTAAAGTTCTTGTTATAGGCGAAGATGTGGTTTCCGACCCCTATGTGCTGCGGAACTACATCGGCAAAAAGGATGAGGAACTCACCGGATATGGCCTCAAGGTCAAGAAATACTACAGCCGCCTCGTGTCGCTGCTCGATGAGTTCAGGTCCATCCGCAAATCGAGAACTACCTCTGTTTCCGAACACAGTTTCCAGAATTTCTAAATCTCCCGCCCCATATCAAGGAGGAAGCGTGGAACAATTGCTCGCCACCCCGCTGACCCAATGGCACCGCGACAACGGCGCAAAAATGGCTCCGTTCGCCGGATTCGACATGCCTGTCCAGTACAAAGGCATCATGGTCGAACATAAACACACCCGAATGGAAACCGGCATCTTCGACATCAGCCACATGGGTGAATTTCTACTCTCCGGCCCCGGCGCCATGAACGCTCTGAACAAAGTGGTCACCCACGACCTCGGAACTCTCGCACCGGGCAAATGCCGTTACGGCTTTATGCTGGCCGACGACGGCGGCATCCTCGACGACCTGATCATCTACTGCCTGGAGAAAGACAGCTACATGCTCGTGGTCAACGGTGCGTGCCGTGAGAACGATTTCAACTGGATCAAGAAAAATATCCCGGCCGACCTGAACTTCAGGGACGTCAGCGACGATACCGCCAAGATCGACGTGCAGGGCCCCACCAGCCTGGCCGTGCTCAATGACGTCATGGGTATAAAATGGAATCATTTGAAATACTTCAATTTTGAAGAAATCGAATGGAACGGTTTCAAGCTCATCGTCAGCCGCACCGGCTACACCGGCGAGCTTGGGTATGAGCTCTACCTTCCGGCCGACAAGGCGCTGGAAACCTGGGAAAAGCTTATGGCCGATGAGCGCACCATGCCGGTCGGACTCGGCGCCCGAGACACCCTGCGCCTGGAAGCGGGCTACCCCCTTTATGGCCAGGACCTGGATATCGCGCACACCCCAGTCGAGGCCAATGCCGGATTCTTCCTGAAAAAGGAAAGTGAATACATCGGCAAGTCCGGCCTCGGGAAAGTACGGGAGAAGCTCGTCCCCCTGGTCATTGAAGGCCGCCGAACCGCACGACACCATGATGAAGTGCTTCTGGACGGCAAAAAGGTCGGCATGATCACCAGCGGCTCCTTTGCCCCGACCCTGGGCTGCTGCCTGGCCCTGGCCTACGTCACAGCCGAGGCCGAAGACAACGAAGCCTTCACCATCAAGACCGCGAGAACCGAACTGGAAGCCCGGAAAGGTTCTCTGCCTTTCCACACCAAGGGCACGGCCAGGATGAAAGTCGATTAGCGACTCGTTTAAACACGAACATAAAAAGGGTGCCTTCAGGCACCCTTTTCTTTTTAGTCAGGCTTCAGGCTTTCCATGGCCTGCCGCAACTTTTCCCGTTCCCGGCCCATCACCTCTTCCGTCAGCTTCTCCGTGGTCACGTCATATGGATCTCCTACACGTACAGGGCAGGAAGTGAACGGATACGGCACCTGAAAATGGTCCCAGGATTTCTCGAAAACGATTGCACGCCTGGGAAAGGCGCGTAAGGGGACAATCTTGGCTCCGGCACGTTGGGCCAAAAATATGGGGCCGTCCTTGGGAACACGGCGGGGACCGCGCGGACCGTCAATGGTGAACACAGCCATGCGGTGCTGCTGCTCCATGATACGCTTGGCCTTGAGCAAGGCACGAACGCCTCCCTTGGAACTGGAACCGCGTGCAGGCACATGGCCCAAGGAGAGCAGCACACGGGTGATCAGCTCCCCATCCTTGCTCTGGCTGACGAAGGTAACCAGATCTCTGGTCTTGGTGTAACCGAACCCCGTTACCGCGAATATCTCTTCATGCCACAGACACAGTACCAATGGGCGACCCTGCTCGTGGAGGCTGCGTATCTTTTCCCAGCCGGCCTGGTCTTTGAAACGCAGACTCCGTATCCACATCTTATAGAGAACGGAGATGGCCGGAGTCAGGCTCAGAGGATCAATGGGTATTTTCATGAACTACGTAAACTTGAGGTTGCTAAATCCATCTATTAATTAAAACAAGAAAGATAGAAAAACTCTATTTCATTGTAGTGACAACCCTCATGGCATATATCAGAGCACCTACAAACACAATCAAGGAAGTGACGTCATGTCTGAAATAACACTGAAATGCCAAGGGCTGCCCTGCCCTCAGCCCGTGCTGAAAAGCAAGCAGTGCATCGAATCCAACACTCCGGCCATCATCAAGGTCATTGTGGATAACGACCCGGCCAGGGAAAACGTGTCTCGTTTCCTGAACACCAAGGGGTACACCGTCTCCCATGAAAAAAGAGGCAAGGAATTCATAGTCACCGGCGCCAGGGACGATGAAAGCTGCGAACAATGCGAAATCATGAGCGATGAGCAAATCGGTCAGGTCGCCACCGATGCCGCCCAACAAAAAGCTTGTGTATTCATCACCGGAAACACCGTGGGGACAGGTGACGACATGCTCGGAGGCAAACTCATGCTCAACTTCCTTGCAACTTTGCCGGAAATGGGCAATGACCTGTGGCGGATCATATTGGTCAACGGCGGAGTCAAGCTGGCAGTTGAAGGCAGCGATTGTCTGGAGAAACTGCAAGAGCTCGAGAGCACGGGTGTTTCCATTCTCGTCTGCGGCACATGCCTGGAGCACTTCAAACTCACGGACAGGAAAAAGGTAGGCGAAACCACCAACATGCTGGACGTCGTCACCAGCCTGCAGCTCGCATCGAAGGTCATACAAACCGCATAAGAGAAATACATAATGGGCAATACGCCTGTACGTCTGAATAAATTTTTGGCGCAAAACGGCGTCGCGTCGCGGCGCGGCGCCGATGAACTTGTTTTTGCCGGTCGGGTCAAGGTCAACGGAACCGTTGCCGACTCGCCCGGCATCAAGGTGGCGCCGGGTCACGACACGGTCAAGGTGGACGGCAAGCCCATTGCGAGTCAGGAGTCATCTTCCGACCTCACCATTTTGCTGCACAAACCCATCCAGACGGTCACCACGGCCAAGGACCCTCAGGGACGGCAGACCGTCCTGGACCTGCTGCCCCGGCACATCCGTCAGCAGCGTCCCTTTCCGGTGGGCAGGCTGGACTTTTTTTCCGAAGGATTGCTGCTGCTGACCACAGACGGCGAGCTTTGCTACCGCCTGACCCACCCCAAATGGCACCTTCCCAAAGTCTATCTGGTGACCATCAAAGGAAAAATCTCCAAGCGGGATGTCGAAACCATGGAACGGGGCATGATCCTTTCCGAAGGGGAAAAACTGGCCCCGGTCAAGGTAAAGACGCTGCCGCCCCGCAACGACAAGCAAGTGCTGGAGCTGACCCTCATGCAGGGTGTGAACCGCCAAATCAGGCGAATGTGCAGGGATCTCGGCCTGAGCATTCTGACCCTGAAACGCATCAAGCAGGGACCGGTCAAGCTGGGCAACCTATCCAAAGGCCAGTGGCGCGAACTGAATGAAGAGGAGCTCGCTACACTCAAAAAGGCCGTAAGGCTTCAATAAACCAATCGATTGAACACAAAAAAGCCAGCCCCGGACGGGACTGGCTTTTTTGTGACTTATACCATCAACAGGCTAGTAGGCCTGTGTGTTGTCTTCGATTTGCGTACCTTTAGGTGGAGTGAAGGTGAAAAGCTTCGGGTCGATATCCACCGAAGTTTTCACGTCGGACAACCTGATCTCATTTCCGTTGCCGTAGAAATCAACGATCATGACCTGCCGCAGCAACCCGGTGTCGGGCTCCACACCGATGTAGGCTTGCACCATACCCGGCTCGGGCTCCTTGGGGGTAAGCTGAAGAATGACGTATCCCTTGCCCCACTTCCTGCGGACCTGGTCTGCGCCTTCCCATTGTGTCTTGATGTAGAAATCTTCTTTTATATTGGCCTGACCGGAAATGAAGCGCAGGATGGTCTTGGAATCCAGCAGGCCGGAAACGCGATACTTGAAGGCCAGTCCCTCATCTTCGAAATAATCCCAGGCCTCTTCTGGACCAAGCACCAAAATTTCCTTTTCCGGCATCTTGGTTTCCCAACGCACCAGCGACGGCTGTTTGAACCAGATGCTCCCATTGCGTATCTCGACCTCACCGCTGGAAACGTTGGTCAATTCTTGCACAAAGGATGCAGTGAATGTCCCCATGTCGTCATACTTCTTCTGTATGGCGTCCGGCAGGTCCGCCATTGGTATCGGCGCGCCCGCAAAGGCGCTGGAGGTAGTTACGACAAGGGCCAGACACAGTACACTCAGTATTTTTCTCACAGATATCTCCAATTATTCCGGCTTAATGACTCGTCTCGGCTTGCTGCCTTCCTGTGGTCCAAGCAGCCCTTCCTGCTCCATCTGCTCAATGTAGCGTGCAGCACGGTTGAACCCGATACGGAACCTGCGTTGAATGAGGGAAATGGACGCCTTGCCCTGTTCAAGCACAAACTGTACCGCTTCGTTGTATACCGGGTCGTCCGACGAACCGCCGCCGAACGCACCGCCACCGTTCCCACCACCTTCATCCTGTTTCCAGTCGTTGAAGTCCAGATCGAACTCCTGCTGCACACGATTGTTCCAGAATTCCACGACTCCGGCGATCTCGGCCTCATCAACGTATGCTCCATGCATGCGTTTGAGCTTGCCGCCGCTGGGCTTGAAGAGCATATCCCCACGGCCGAGCAGGCGTTCCGAGCCAACTGCATCCAGAATGGTGCGCGAGTCGAATTTCGAAGTCACGAAAAAGGAAATGCGGGTCGGAAAGTTGGCCTTGATCAGACCGGTGACAACGTCCACACTGGGCCGCTGCGTGGCCAGGATCATGTGGATGCCTGCGGCACGGGCCAGCTGGGCCAGGCGCACAATGTGCATTTCCACTTCCTTGGCTGCGGTCATCATCAAGTCCGCAAGCTCGTCAATAATAATGACGAGGTACGGCATGGGTTTAAGCGCCTCCAACCCTTCCGGACGGTCGTCGCCCAAGCTGGCCAACTTCTTGTTGTAGCCCTCGATGTTGCGTACGCCGAGCTTGGCCATACTCTGGTAACGGCAATCCATCTCGAAGACCGCCCACTCCAGAGCGCTCTTGGCCAGAGCCATTTCCGTAACCACCGGATGCACGAGGTGCGGCAGGGAGGCATACGGAGCAAGCTCGATGCGCTTGGGGTCCACCAGAAGCAACTTCACCTCTTCGGGCGAGGCCTTGTAGAGCATGCTCAACAAAAAGGAATTCAGGCAGACACTTTTCCCGGCCCCGGTGGCGCCCGCCACCAGCAGGTGCGGCATCTTGGCCAGGTCGGCCACCTGCGGATTACCCTCGATATCCATGCCGATGGCCAGTGTCAGAGGCGACTTGCTGCCCGTAAAAACCTTGGATTCGAAGACGTCACGCAGATACACGGTCTGGCGGTCATCGTTGGGAATCTCGATTCCCACACTATCCTTGCCTGGGATGGGGGCCTCGATACGCACGGAGGTGGCCTTGAGGGCCATGGCTATATCGTCTGTCAGATTTTCGATCTTGCTGACCTTGATACCCGGTGCGGGTTTATATTCATACATGGTCACCACCGGCCCGGGCATGACCTGCTGGATTTCGCCCTCAATCTTGAAATCGGCCAGACAGGCGGTAAGCCTTTCCGCACGCTCGTTGATGAGGGACTTATCCTGAGAGTTCTCCTGCTGAGGCGGCTCGCTCAAAAGGTTGATTTCCGGCAGGGGGGCATCCGTCCCTGCCGAAGAAACAACAGGCGCCTTTGTTTTTGCCGGCTTGGACTCGGAGGTCTTGCGCATCTTACGGTTTTCACGTGCAGCCTCGATGACCGGCTGAGGGCTCTCCTTGGGTTCGTTTTTGGGCGAATCCATGAGAAACGGAGGTTCAAGAATGTCCTCCTCTTCCTCGATTTCGGCCTTTTCAGCGGCTTTCGCAGCCTTGGCCGCCTTTCTCCGGGCCATATCATCGGCCAAGCGTTCTCGGCGTTCGGCCAGAAAAGCCAGCAGTAAAGCCCCAAGCCATTGCAGCCTGCGGAAGACGGCATTCCAGGAAAATCCCACAAAAAGCTGCAAAGACGCTATGGAAATGAACAACCAAAGCAGGAAGGCCCCGGCCGGACGCAGGTAGGGAAGCGTAAGCTTGCTGATGATTTCCCTGCCGAAAAATCCGCCGCCCACGAATCCGTATGCATCGGCAGGCACATCCGATACCCACGGATGACATGCCCAGGCGATGAGGCTGAGAAACAGGCCGGTCAGACCGACCCAGCGCCGCCACGTCAGGTGCAGACGGGCGACGAACTGAGAAAGTCCCCAATACAGAAACAACAGAGGCCAAACGGCCGCGCCGACACCGAAGGCCTGCACCAGAAGCCCGGCGACATAGGACCCGACGACCCCCATGACATTACGGACCTTCCAGCCGTCGCTCACGGCCTGATTGAAGGAAGGATCGCCTGCGTTGAAGGAATAAACACTCAGGAACAGAAATACGGCAAGGAAGATGAGGGCCAACCCTGCAAGCTCCTTGCGATAGCGTTTCTGGGGTTCCGGTGTGACGATATTTTTCGCCTTACGAGCCATTCTCCACCTTTATTCGAGTAAAAAAAGGTCACAGGCTTGCGCCCACGACCTCTTAATCATTACATAAAGCCGACAAAAAGGACAAACGCCTACTCGCGGCCGAGATATTCCCCTGAACGAGTATCGATCTTGACCTTGTCGCCGATATTGATGAACAGGGGCACGTTGACGTTCAGCCCGGTCTCCATGGTTGCAGGCTTGGTTGCGCCGCTGACGCGGTCGCCCTGGATGCCGGGTTCGGTTTCGGTAACTTCCAGGACAACGGAAGCAGGCAGATCGACACCTATGAGCTCACCTTTGTAGAGCATGACCTTCACGGTATCGCCTTCCTTGATGTAGCCGCCCTTTTCGCCCACGTTGTCGCCAGGAACGAACATCTGGTCGTAGGTTTCAAGGTTCATGAACACGAAGTCCTTGGCTTCCTTGTACAGGTACTGCATGTCCTGGTGCACCACGTCGGCCTTTTTGACCTTTTCACCGGAACGGAAGGTCTTGTCCAGAACCTGGCCGGTAATCATCTGCTTCAGCTTGGTGCGGACCATGGCGCCGCCCTTGCCGGGCTTGTAGTGTTCGGACTTGATTATCTCAAAAGGCTTTCCATCGATTTCGATTTTCTTGCCGGGCTTGAATTCACTTGTGGAAATCATCTTTTCTCCAATCCATTCATCAATTAAAATACTAACCCTCAGCTTCAAGACGCATATAAAGCGCCTGAACGGCCAAGGCATAACTCAGAATTCCGAATCCGGCAATGACGCCGACACACCGTTCACCCATGAGGCTCCGCTGCCTGAGAGGCTGGCCGGTGCGGGCCCAGATGTTGCTCAGGTGCACTTCCACGCACGGGACACCGATCCACGCCAGGCAGTCGGCCAGAGCCAGGCTGGTGTGGGTATATGCCCCTGCGTTGAAGGCCACGCCATGCACTCCCTCATCACGAGCCTGTTCGAGGCGGTCGATGAGCGTTCCCTCGGTATTGGACTGGAAGAACTCCAGATCCACATTACCGGCATCGCGCCCCATGACCTGATCCAGCAAGCCGGACACGGCGTCCATTCCCTGGGAACCATAGATTTCCGGCTGGCGTTTGCCCAGGTGACCAAGGTTGGGGCCGTTCATGACCAGAATCTTGTACTTCGCCATCGAGAACTCCTGAAGGCAATCGGCTTGACTCATACGCGGAAAAAGAGAACATTCCCATTTCCCGAACCAAACACACGATAAAATGTTGAGCTAGTTATGAACCGAACACTGGAAATAGTCAAAACAATCTATGAAATCAGCCAGCTTGAGACGCTCGAAGCGCCCCAGGTCGCTTTGGCGGGCCGCTCCAACGTGGGCAAGTCTTCCCTGGTCAATTGCCTTTCCGGCAGAAAAAAACTGGCCAAGATCAGCTCCACCCCCGGAAAAACCCGCAGCCTGAACTATTTCAAGGTGCATCCGGACGACTTCTACATCGTGGACCTGCCGGGCTATGGTTATGCCAAGTGCTCCAAGAGCGAACGCCAGAAATGGGCCAAACTCATCGAAACCTACATGACCGACAACCCGTGGCTGAAAGCCGTGGCCGTATTGCTGGATTGCCGGCTCACGCCCCAGAAGCTGGACATTGAAATGACATCCTACCTCCGCAAAATGAACATTCCCATCCTCCCGGTGCTGACCAAAGCGGACAAGATCAAACAGAAAGACCGGGCAAAAATCCAGAACCAGTGGAAGGACCTGCTGCAGCAGGAGAAACTTCCCCTGCTCGTTTCCAGCAAAACCGGCATGAACCGGGAAAAACTCTGGGACATCCTGGCCGCAGCCGCCCAGGACTGATCAAGCCCGCCTGAGCGGCAGCATTCCCAACCAATCCCTGACCATGGCTTCGAACCTGGGGTTGCCTATCCAGAGCAACCTCAGGGAAGCCAGTGCGCCCATGACGAAGTTGGCCAGCCATGCCCCTGCAAACGGGGGCAGGATGCCCTTCTGCCCCGCGGATATTCCGATGACGTACAGTCCGTAATGGACAAAGATCAGGGCCAGGGAAAGTCCAACATTGGCGTACATGTTTTCGGAAAAGGATGTCAGCGCCAGTCCCATGAGCGCCATGACCACCAGGGTGAACGAATAGGCCCATTTGGAGTGCCAGACCGTCTTGAGCCCTTCCACGTTGGAACCGGACACCTCGAGCCGCTCTATGAGTCCGGAGAGTTCCCACAACGGCATCAGGCCCTGCTCCTTGTTACGCTCCGCGGCCAGGAAAGCTTGCAGATTCTGCCGCACCGGCAGGAACAGCGACTGCCGCTCAACACTTTCAAACGTACGGATGTCCAGTTCCCGTACGCCCAACAATCCCCAGCCATGATCGTCCACCAGCGCCTTGTCGGCTCTGATGATACGAATCATGCGCTGGCTGTCCATTTCAAATTCATAAACAGTGATGCCTGTGGCGCGGCTCCTGGAAGGTACGGCCTCGTCCGCCTGAACGATGAAGGCTCCGTCCCTGAACCAGAGGTTCTTGATCTTGACCTCGTCCAGCTGTTTTTTATGCACCTCTTCCTTCCAGATGCGGTTGGCTTCCTGCGCCCCGTACACAGCAACGTACTGGGAGAACAGGAGCTGCCCGCAGCTCCAGATCACGGCGTAAAGCACGAAAAAGCGCACGAACCAGTTCATGGACACCCCGCCGGCCCGAAGCGCGGTGAGTTCCCTGCTGCGGTCCATGACCCCGAGTTGAATGACGATGGCGAGCAGGAACACCGCCGGAATGATCTGGGTGATGATCAGCGGAATCTTCACGCTGTAGTAATAGAGGATTTCAAATGCCCCCAGCCCCGCCTCCAGGAAGTTGTCCAGACGATCGAAGAGGTCGGCGAGCAGGTAAATGCAAACTCCCACTCCCAAGCTGACGATCAGGAAAAAGAGGTTCTGGCGGGTGACGTAACGCTCCAAGGCGCCGAACCGCAGAAAACGGATCATGATTCAGCCCTCCTGGCGCGCCAATGCTCGATGAGGGTCACGATGGGGATGGTCTTCTCGATATTGGCGTAGTAGATCCCCACGCCCGCTATGGCGGCGAAAAGCACGTTGGGAAACCACAGGCCGATATACGGCGACAGGGTCCCGGCTTCGCCCAGCCCCGTCCCCACGGAAAACATTGAATAATAGACCAGGAAAAGCCCCATGGAGAGCATGAGGCCATACTGCTGGCGCAGGCCTCTGAAAACGCTCGCGATGGGGAAGGCGAACATACCCAGAATGAGGCAGCCGAACGGCAGGGTCCAACGCTTGACAAACTCGGTTCTCAATTTGCGGGCATAGTTCAGGTCCGTGGACATGCGGTCGTTTGGATTGGTGTACAGCTGCCAGAGAGCGGCAATGGACATTTCCTTGGGCTTGTCGCTGTCGAAGCTGAACCCGCCGAGCAGCTTGCCCAAAGGCAGCCGAACCTTGTATTTGCCGAACTGAAGTATGTTCAATTCCTTGCCGTGCTCCCTGAAAATCCTGCCGTTACGGAAGACGATGTTCACCTCGCCTTTGTAAGGGTCCGTCTCGATCTTGCCGTACGGGGCCACAATAACCACCGAGGTGTTCTTCATGGTCCTGTCTTCCACAAAGACGAACCGCATTTCACCTTTTTCACTGTCCACCTGTTTGGCGTAAAAGGTCAAATTCGGGAAATCCCGGTTGAAGACCCCGGCTTGGATGGCCAGCTTGGAACGGGTCCGGGCGTATTCCACGATTTTGGCCTTGAACATGTCCATGCCCCAGGAAACACCAAAAAGGGAAATGAACATGGTGAAGAGCGTACACAGCAGGCTGAAGGCCAATGGCGCTGGAATAAGCTGGTACAGGCTGACGCCGTTGGCCTTGAGAGCCACGGCCTCATTGTCTGTGCTCATGCGCAGGAAGACCAGAAACACGCTGAGCATGCAGGCTATGGGCGTGATGAGCAACAGAAAGAATGGACACAGGAAAAGGAAAAGCTGCAAAAGATCCAGCAAGCCGAGGTTCTGGCTCATGAACAGTTCGCGCAGTTGCAGCATGCGGCCCATGATGATCAGGCCCAACAGGCAACCCACGCTGAGCCCGAAGATGCTCAGCAGCTCCTTGAATATGTTTTTATGAATGAGTTTCACAGTGAGGTTCGTCAATCCTTCTGATTTTCTTTGAAGAAACGCTCAAGGAATTCCATGTCCCTGGGACCGAGATTGAACTGCATGCCCGCCATTTCAATGAGCTGGGACAAGGTCTTATCGACTTCGGGGTCTTCCTGCATTTCGCAAATCCAGCGGATCGCTTTTCGCGTCAATTCGTTCTGCGGCATGATGGTCGGCACGGACGGCTCCTTTCGTCTTCTGTGTGTGGCCTGAAATACAACAGGTTCCGAGGGCTTGCAAGGAACGTCCTCATGGGCTACCCCGAGAACGTTCCAACTCTTTACCCTGAAGGATACGCTTCCATGACAGATTGGTATATAGCCGTCATACTCGGCATTGTTGAAGGGCTCACCGAGTTCCTGCCCATTTCCAGCACCGGCCACCTCATCATCAGCGGGCACCTGCTGCACTACACCGGCCCCAAGGCCGAAACTTTCGAGATCGTCATCCAGTTGGGGGCCATCCTGGCCGTCGTCCAACTCTACCGGCGACGTTTCCTCGGCCTGCTGCGGCCGGACCCGGAACATGCCTTTTCCGGCATGCGCGGCATCTGGCTTCTCATTCTCACCAGCCTGCCCGCCTCGGTTGTCGGCTTGCTGGCTCATTCCTACATCAAGGCCAATCTGTTCGGACCGATCACGGTCGCCTGGGCGCTGGGATTCGGAGCCATCATGATTCTGGTCGTGGAACGGTTCACCAGAAAAGGAGCCACCGCGACCCTGGACGAGATCACGCCCATGCAGGCTTTCGGCATCGGCTGCTTCCAATGCCTGGCCCTGTGGCCCGGCTTCTCGCGTTCCGCAGCCACCATCATGGGCGGCATGATCCTGGGAGCCAAACGCGGCATCGCGGCCGAATACTCGTTCATCGCCGCCGTGCCCATCATGTTCATGGCCACGGCCTACGACTTCCTGAAAAGCTACCACCTTTTCGCCAGAGAAGATCTTCTCTTCATCGGCATCGGGTTCGTCGTCTCCTACATCTCCGCCTGGTTCGCAGTAAAGGGATTTATCTATCTTCTCGGCAGGATGACCCTCAAACCCTTTGCCTACTATAGGCTCGCGCTTGCTCCGCTGGTTTATTTCTTCTGGGCCGGATAAAAAAATCTGAAAAAAGTCTAAGTTTTTGCTTGCCAAGCTCTGCCAGAACCGATAAATACGGCTTCCGCTTCGGCGCAAAAGTGTGGCGGGGTAGCTCAGATGGTCAGAGCATGCGGCTCATATCCGCAGAGTCGGGGGTTCAATTCCCTCCCCCGCTACCACACAGGAAAATCAGGCCTGCACCCGCAGGCCTTTTTCTTTGGCTCCAAGGAAAACAAACTCCCATTCCTTGCTTGCCAAACAGGGTACAGGACTTATATAAGTCCTGAACAGAACAGATCTTTGACATGGGGGCGCTCTGGTTTCGACGGGGATGGTTGAAGCCAAGGTTGCAGGTCGAGGTTGGTCGATGGCCTCGTAAAAATCGACCACAAAATAAATGCTAACGATGATTACGCATACGCAATGGCTGCCTAAGGTAGCCTAGCACCTGACGACACGATCGTCACGATTGTCCGGCCGACGCCCTATAGGCCGGAACAATCGCCAACTCATAGGGCTAGCAGCATCCGTTCGTTTGCCGCGCATGGTGTGAAACTCTTAGGTGAACTGGCTTTTCGGCTGTTTGGGCAGGGGCTACCCGGAAAGCGAGATTTATTCCTGTCCTAAACCTGTAGATGCCTTGAGTGGAGCATTCTCGGACGCGGGTTCGATTCCCGCCGCCTCCACCAGTCAGCGTATACCAAAAGGCACAACTTCAAAGTTGTGCCTTTTTCTTTTGGGGAATTCCCAGATGAAGCCGCCGCACTGAAAAAACAGCGCAGGCATTTGACGACAAACGCTAGAAAATAAAGCCGGGAGGAATCGCAATAAGGAAAGCCCCAGCCTGAGCCGGGGCAAAACGAGAAGTATGCGGGGCCAATCCCCGATTCTTCATAGCCGAAAGAAGATATACCAAGAACCAAAAGAGAACAACATGTCCATCAAGAATTCCATGCGATAAAAAGCCTCGGACGAAAACGTCCAGGGCTTTTCGGTTGAATTACTTAAAATTCTACAATGGTCTTCCACAAAAACTCACCTTTTCCATAATTACTAAATGCTTTTTGAACATCCAGCTGATTCGAAAAGGATATCTTCGAAGTGATGACCTTTCCCAAATCGATAACTCCTGCCTCCACGTATGAATATGCCTTTTGCAGAATAACCGCGGTTTCAGGCATAGGAAAACACCTCTGATCAAATCCAGTTGAGTGCAAAGTCAGACCTTTAGCTAAAATAGGCCAAAAGAATTTTGTTTTTTCCTCTATTCCTTCGGCACTGAAAAGAACATATTGCCCAAGAGGCGCAAGCAGATCCGCCCCGAGAAAACGAGTGTGGGGAAACTCCTCATTTTCCGGCAATGGCGGTAGTGCTTCAAAAAGATACTTACCAAAAGCACCTTTGCTATCTTCAATTAACTGTTTCAAATCCTCATTAATCATTTTCACAAGGTTCTGGTACTCTGAAATTCCCATTGAGCGATAATTAGAAAGCTTATTCATAACAGAAGAATTCTTATTCCCCGCCGCCAGGCAAAATGTCTTAATAGAACCTCCGTATTCTGAATACACTTCCTTCACATGGGCTAATTTTTTTTCATCCACATCAAGAACGGCTATATCTTTTACTCCGAAAATATTCTTCATACATTGAAGTGCTATTGATCCAATACACCCAGCACCAAGTATTATGGCGTTTTCACCTGCCTTGGGAGGGAAATTCTCCATAGCACGAAGCACACAGCAAAGCGGCTCAAGAAGGCTGGCGGATTCCAATAATTTTTGGTTCTCTTTGTTGAGCTTCACAACCGCAGCCCCTGGAACGTCAAAAAAGTCTCTGTCGGTCCAAAACCAAGCAGTTGAAGAATGCTCCGGCCCGGAAAGCTCATCATTTGGCAAGACACAGCGCAAAGCCTTATATTCAGCTCCCCCACCAAAATCAGTGGCCCCCATATATACGATATGATCTCCTTTCTTAAACCTGCTGTCTTTGCTTTCTTCAATTACTCCATGAATTTCATGGCCCGGGATTTTTCCATCAGCCTTTTCTCCAAGCTCATTCCAGACTTGAGACACATCTGTGCGACATATTGACCATTTCAAATTTTTCAACAAAACCTCACCGTCCTGTATCTCGGGTTTAGACACTTCCGAGAGATGCACAGTCCTATTTTCCTGGTCAATGATATAAGCCTTCATAGTTGTCATCAAAGCGCTCCTTTCTTGAATTTTCAAACACGCTACCTTTGATGATTAAAACATATCAAATAACATAAAACGAAATTAATATAAAAAATAACATTCTCAATCATCGTCTCAAAATTATTTGATAAAATGACTAACAGTCAGCATATGCCAAAAGGCACAACTTCAAAGTTGTGCCTTTTTCTTTTGGGGAATTCCCAGATGAAGCCGCCGCACTGAAAAAAACAGCGCAGGCATTTGACGCCAAGCGCTAGAAAACGATGCTCCACCCTTCTTTTCGGGCCTGTTTTTTCGTGTAGGAAACGCCGTGCACCTTCACCCCGTTCTTGTCCAGCAGGGAGATGGTGCCGCCCTTGTTCGAAAGCTGCGCACCGTTGCCGGAAAGCACCACCTGCGCCGCTGCGCCGGGGGCGATTTCAAGGCTCGGCAGTACCTCTTTCTTATCTGCAGTCCCATTACACTAAGGTAATATTTTAAATCAATTATAAAATAACATTTAAGTCTTACAACAAAAAACGTCTACCCGAAGAAAGTGGAATGTCATCCGGCTGTGGTTGCCATAAAAAAACCATGGCCGGGCAAAAGAATTGTTCCATCGGCTATCTCGCCGTTCTTTTCCCCAAGGGCATTCAATCGCAACGGCGACAGCTCCGGCAAATCATCCGAAAGAGAACATTCCACGGCGTCGGCACTGAAGTTGGCCGCCACAATCACCCGTTCGTCCTCCAAAGTCCGAAAAAACGCCCAAACGGCATCGTCCTGCGCCACCAACTCATAGCTTCCCACGGCCAAAGCAGGGTGCGCCTTACGCAGCCGGATCATTTCCCTGAGCAAATGCAATGTGCTGTGCGGATCGGCTTCGGATCGATCCAACGAGGAGTTGCCGCGCATGGGCAGCCAGGTCCGGGCGCCCTTGTTGAATCCCTTGTTTACAGCCCTGCCGTCCCACGGAAAGGGAATACGGCATCCGTCCCGCCCCTTGTACCTGGGCCAGAACGCCTTGCCGAAGGGGTCCTGCACTTCATCGAACTCCAGCTCCGCCTGCTCCATGTCAAGCTCGTCGCCGTAATACAGGATGGGTGTACCACGCATGCACAGCAGTACCAGCTGCAGGGTTCGATGGAGTTCTCCCCGGCCGGGAAACCGCGTTGCCGGCCGAACCGCATCATGATTTCCCAGGGCCCAGCACGGCCAGGAATCACCGCTGCTTTCCATGAACCGCACGATCTCCGAAAAACAAACCGGCGTCGGCTCCAGGGTAAACATGGCGAATGTGTAGGCCATATGCAAACGATCCGGCGGGCGACAGTATTCGGCGGCCTTTTTGATGTATGATTCAAGGTCGCGAACGATGCCCACCTCGCCCAGGGAAACCACCCCGTTCCTTTCATTCAGCACGTTGCGCAGGAACTTGAGGTTCTCAATATTCTCGGGCCTGTCCGAGCAATATACCTTGGCATGATCGCACCAGGGATTCGTTTCGCCGGAAAGATCGATGCGCGGCAGTGCATAATCCCGCGGCGGCTCAGGACGGAACTTGCGGTCATAAGCGTAATGGTCAACGGCATCAAAACGGAAGCCGTCAACGCCCCGCTCCATCCAAAACCGGACAACATCGGCCAAGGCTTCGCGCACCTCGGAGTTGTACCAGTTCAAGTCCGGCATTTCCTTGAGAAAACTGTGCAGATAGTACTGCCTGCGGGCCGGCTCGTAAGCCCAGGAAGACCCGCCGAAAACGGAAAGCCAGTTGTTGGGCGGGCCGCCGCCCTCTCCAGGGTCCGCCCAGACATACCAGTCGGACTTGGGATTGTCTCTGTTTTGACGGGATTCCAGGAACCAGGGGTGTTGGGAGGAGGAATGGTTGAAAACCAAGTCGATCATGATCCGGATGCCGCGCCTGTGGGCCTGCCGCACCAGCTCGTCGAAATCTTCCAATGTACCGAACGCGGGGTGAACGTCCTTGTAGTCGCTTACGTCGTAACCAAAGTCGAGCATGGGGGATGGGAAAAACGGTGCAATCCAGACCGCATCTATACCAAGCCCCCCACCCCGGCCATCATTGAGATAGTCGAGCTTTCTGATGATGCCGCGCAGATCCCCCACACCATCGTTATCGGCGTCATAAAAGCTGCGCGGATATATCTGATAAAAAACCGCCTGCTTCCACCAGGAGACGTCACTCATGGCCGTCACTCCGTCAGAGCAATGCTTTGAAATCACTTCTCCATCATCAACCTACGAACAAACCCGAAAAAAACGGGCTTTTCACGAACTAGAAAGGTTTGACGGCCAAATACTGGTAAACCTGCGGCGGGTGATAGTTCTCCTGCGGCGCCAGACTGACCGGGTCCATATGATATCGGCGGGCAATGAGATAAGGAATGAGTCTTCGTCCCTTGCCCAACCAGGAACGCGTCTCGAAGACGTCGTCCACCAGCACGATGCCCCCCTTGGCCACATGCGGTTCAGCCGCCAGATAGCATTCCAGATGGGCCTGCTCGGATGCCAGACGCTCGTCAAAGGCTTCTTCAGTGTCGAACATGCTGTAGTCCCAGCCGTCCAGATAAAGCAGATTGACCGGCTTTTCCAAGGTGTGCATGAACTCGATTCCGTCACCGGTCACCAGATGTACATTGTCCATGGGAATGTCGAATTCCGACAGGATTTCGCCACACAAGTCCGCGGCCTCGGGAGCAATGTCCACGGAATAAAGCTCTCCGCCATACCGGGTCACATACCAGGCGAACAAAGGCGTGGAATACCCGTCGGCCAACCAGTTGCCGCGCCTGCGGGTGGTGCCCACTTCGACAATGACCGGATTCTTGACCCTATCCAACAGTTCCAGGGCGCGGGAGAATCCCTGGACTCGCCCGAAAGGCGGTTTACGCATCAGCTAGGCTCCCTTCGCTGTTTTTTTCAGATATAACAGTACATGACCATGAAATGGCAGAAACTCCCCGCCATGACAAACAAATGAAATATCTCGTGAAATCCGAATCTATCCGGAAACGGATCGGGCCGTTTGCAGGCATAGATGACCGCTCCCATGCTGTAGACCACACCACCCAGCACCAGCAAAACCAAGGCCCCGGCCTGCAGACCTGTGACGAGGGGATAGATGCCGACCAGAGCCATCCAGCCCATGCCCAAAAACAGGCCGGTGGAAAGCCAACGCGGGGCAGTGATCCAGAAGACCTTCAAAAAAATGCCGGCCACAGCCAATCCCCAGGCACAACCGAATAAGGACCATCCCCATCCGCCACGCAAGGGAATGAGACAAATTGGTGTATAGGTAGCTGCAATATAAAAGAAAATCATGGAGTGGTCGATACGGCGCAGGACCCGAACACCCTTCTCTGAAAGAGGCAGCCAATGGTAGAGGGTGCTGGCCGTGTAAAGAAGCACCATGCCGCCGCCGAAGATGGAGAAGGTGACGATATGCCACGGCAATGCCGGAGAGGAAGACTTGATGATGAGCATTGCGGTTCCGCACACCGCAAGAACTGCAGCAATGCAATGCGTCAACCCGCTCATGGGATCCCGAAGAGTCAAAACCGATGCCATGATTCCCCCAATTCTGCTTCACGAAGACCTCTGCTGAAATACCACCCATCCCACGCAAAATCCAATTATTTACGGCTTCACTTCATAACCGGCAAAGAGAAAGTTTATAATGGAATATCCTTTGCGCAGACTCGACCAACAGGGGTATATTGGCAACAGAATGGAGCAAAACCGCAAACTTCGGACCGTTCAATGCCAGTACGACGCCGCAGAAATACGAAAAATCTTTACGTGGTCAAGTCTGCCAACAAGCAGCTTCAGCAGTACGAACCCAGGAGCCAGACTGAAACCAAACATCTTTACGTGCTTCGCACCAATGAAGAGATCGTCAACAAGTACTGCTCCATCATCTATGATTTCGTGGACACCAACGGCGTTTTTCTGCTGGTGACCGACGACAAGCTTTTTTATCAGAGTTTCAAGACGGCGGTATCCTATGAACTCGGCATAGAAATGGACTTCATCCGAGTGACCGGCGATCTGGGAAAAGCAAAACATCTCATAAAGTTCTACAAAAAGCACAGCCTCATTCCACTGGTCTTTCTTGAATATTCCCTGCACGGGCAATTTACGGCCCCGGTCCTGAAATATTTCAAAGCACATCACCCGGACATCCATGTTGTCATTCTCTGCAAGGATGTTCCCCGAAAACGCCTTTTCCAGTTCCATGAGGAAGGCGCGGACAGCTTTCTGGCCAAACCGGCGAGCGCCAATGAGATCGTCAAAAAAATCGCTTTCATACTACGTCCGTACTGCGAAATAGAAGCCATGCTCGAAGATGGGCGCAAGGTCATGGAGGACAACAGATACGAAGAAGCGGCCGCAATCGCGGACGAGCTCCTGCGCAAACGCCCCAGCCATCCTCCGGGGCTTGTGCTCCTGGGGGACGCGCTCAAAGGAATGGCCAAACGGGAACTGGCGTTACGTGCTTATACAAGTGCGGAAAAAGGCGCCAAAATGTACCTGGAACCGCTCAAGCGCCTGGTCTCCTTTCACAAGGAGGACAACAACCGCACGGAAATGCTCAAGTACCTCAAGAAACTCGACCATCTCTCACCCCACAACTGCGACCGCAAGATCCATATCGCCGAAGTGCACATAGACATGGGCGATGTCCGGTCGGCGGAGAAATACCTGGACCAAGCATTGGAATCGGCCAGACAGGAGGCATTCTCACTGGTCAGCGAAATGGCCCTGGACATAGCCGAAAAGGCAGAAAACTGGAGCCCGGACCTTGCAATCAAGTATTACAAGAAGAGCCTGGAATACATAAAGGATTCCCCTGGAACCACAAGAATGGACATCTTCAACCGCCTCGGCATCGCCCTTCGCAAACAGGGATTATGGGCCGAAGCCGTGGAGGCGTATGAAGAGGCGGAAAAGCTGGCTCCCAAGGATGAGAACATCCAGTACAATAAGGCTGTCGCCTATCATGAAGGAGGGCAGAACGGTCAGGCCTACATCAGCATCAACAAGGCGCTGAAGATAAACGCCACATTCCATGTGGAGAGACCCGACATCGGCTTCCAGATAGGTATGGTCTGTCAGGCGTTAAATAGAGATGAAGAGGCGCTCAAATTCTACAGGCAGGTTCAGACCACGAACCCGAACTTCAGGAACGTGAGCATGATCATAAAGAAACTTGAGGCGAACGTTCATGGCTGAACAACGCAAGCATGAAAGAATCGAACTCGCCAAACCCCTGATCTGCCATTTCAATCTGGCAAATGGGAACACGACTTTCTGCTCAATAAAAAACATATCGGTCAGCGGCGCACTGGTTGAATGCCGTCCCAACTGGCCCATGGAAGAGTTGGAGCCAGGCATGGCCGTTCAGTTGGTGGAATGTGCCCCTCAGGCACACGCCCTTTTCAGCACGATCCAAGGCCTATTGGTTTGGAATTACAAAAACTACTACGGGATAGAATTTGAAGAGGAACTGCGCCTGTCCACTCCGAACTTGGCCGACTGGCTCTCAAATAACGACTTCACAGCATGACGAGAATGATCAAGCCCGGAACTTCATCAAAAATTATTTGACGACGCCCGCCCTGGCCTGCTCCAGCAGGGAATCGACCATGGCCTGATGTTTTGAACTGTGGATGGAAGGCAGGTACTCATCAGACAGAAACGACCAAACCATCCTGGCAATGGTGGGTGGGGCAACAGCGGTATAGGAATTGTAGGAATCGTTCAATTTCCTTTGGATTTCGGCCTTGAAATCACAACTGCCCGTCATGTCGAAAATGACGTCCACCCCGACACCGAGCTGAATCAATTCATCGAGCGAAACCACTCTGATGCCCTTTTCCTCGGCCAACTGCTTTCCGGGAGTATCCAGGGCTTCCAGTACACAAACCACGTTCAGTCCGCAGTCACAGGAAAGAATCTGCTTAAGAAAAAGAGTTCCGACACGCCCCAGGCCGGCAATAGCGACATTATGTTCTTCATTCACGACATTCTCCACACGCTAGACAAAAAGAATAGGAAAAACGTACACGGAATGCATTGTCAGGTAAACTATTGAATAGGTCGCTCTTTATTGACAGGGAAGCACCTTTTGACCAAAGTCCCCCGGAAAAGGAGGTGGACCATCAATCTTCAAGACAGCATCACAAGAGCAAAAAAGCTTGCCCGCGAACAGGAAACCGACATGGTGGTCGGCAAAGACGAAACCGGCGCGTGGGTCATTCTGCCCATAGACGACAGTGCTTCCGATCATCTTCAGCCCAGCATCATGGTCAACGAACGGGGATTGAAATATCCCGAGGACCACGAACTGGTCACCAGGCTCATCGCCAAGCAGTGATTGGCCTGGAGCCCCCACCATTCAGGAGAGGTCATGCTCCTTTCGCACCGGCCTACCATGTCCTGTTGTCATCAGGCACAAAGAAGAACTCCACCCGCCTGTTGGCTTTGCGATTGACTTCGGACGTATCCGGAAAAAGAGGCTTTGCATCGGCATAGCCGACGGCCTTCATCCTGTTCGGCGGAACATCGGAGTGTTCAAGAATCCAGCGTAGACAGGAGGCGGCCCGGGCGGCGGAAAGCTCCCAATTCGACCGGTACAAGCCGGTGGTTGGATGTTCACCATCAGTATGGCCGCGGATGACGAGGTTGAAATCCGTTTTCTTGAGCGAGGAGACAACTCCCTCCAAAATTTTGGAGGCCGAAGAATCAAGCCGCGCCGAGCCTGGAGCAAACAAGGCCCTGTTGCTTACGCGGAGCATGACCCCGGACTTTTCAGTGCTGACCCGTGCGGAATGAGACAAGTCACGGGAGCGAATGAACTCCTTGAGCCGCTCGCCGATCTCTACCATCTCCTTGTTTTTCGCCCTTCTGTCCTCGAATTTGAAACGAGCGTCGCTATAGGGAACGGACAGGGCTCCCCTGTCCTCTGTCTGGACGCCAAGGGCTTCGGTGATGGAGCCCATCATGATCCTGAAGTTGGTGATATCCTGGTTGGTGAAGGAAAGAAGAAGCACGAAAAAACACAACAACAGGGTGACCATGTCCGCAAAAGTGGCCATCCAGGCGGGAATTCCCTCCTCCACCGGAGGCGGGGTCGGTTCCTTTTTCGGAAGCGGTGCTTCCTGTTTCTTTTTTTCGTTGTCGCTTGCCATGGAAATACGGCCTACCAAGCGTCGCGTTGCGGCATATGAAGATAAAACTCCACGCGCTGATTCTTGCGCCTATGCTCATCGGAATCATTGGGAAAAGCCGGGCGGGTGTCGGCGTAGCCAACGGCCTTGGCCTTGCTGATGGGAAAATCGCCCTTCTTCAGAATATAGTTCAGAGCCACAGCCGCTCGCGCGGACGACAGCTCCCAGTTTGATGGATAGGCTTTCGTGGATATGGGTCTGTCGTCGCTATGTCCGCGTACGACAAGGTTGAGGTCGTAATCCTTGAGCACCCTGACGACCTTGTCCAGAATCTTGCCTGCATCGGCCCGCAAGACGGCGGTTCCGGGCTTGAAGAGACGGGCCGCCTCGGCGCTGAATACCACACCATCCCTGTCCGCAGTCACCCCGGTGCCTTCCAGAAGCTCCGCTTCCTCCTTATCGAACAGGCTTTTGATGCGCATGATCACGCCAAGAAGTATGCGTTCATCATTGGAAATGCGCGCCACGGCCTTCCTGGCTTCCTTGCTGGTGCTCACCAACTCCATGTCTTCGGCCTTGGCCCGAACCTCCCGCACACCGAAGGCCCCCTTGACAGACCCCATGGCGTCACGAAATTTATCCACATCCTGATTGGCAAAGGAAAGAAGCAGGACGAAAAAGCACAGCAGCAACGTGACCATATCGGCAAACGTGGCCATCCATGGCGGAAGTCCCTCGTCCACGGGCGGCGGGGGCGATTTCTTCTTTTCGATGACTTCTTCAAAATCCGCAGCCATGCAGCCTCCGAACTAGGACTTTTCGCGCAGGGCGGGGGCGAGAAACGCCTGCAGCTTGTCCTTAACCACCGAAGGATGCTCCCCTTTCTGCACGGACGCAACGCCTTCGATCATGATCTGCATGAACAGGGCGTCCTCTTCCGAACGCTCTTCCAGCTTTTTGGCGACAGGAATGAAAATGACGTTGGCCAAAACAGCTCCATAAAATGTAGTCAACAAGGCGACCGCCATGGCCGGACCAATGGAGGAAGGATCGTCCAGGTTCTGAAGCATGTTCACCAGACCGATGAGCGTTCCGATCATGCCGAACGCAGGAGCCATCATGCCCATGCCCTTGAAGACCCCCTGCCCCTGCCGATGGCGTTGCTTCATGAAATCCAGCTCGATCTCCATGACGGAACGCACGAGTGCTTCGCTGGACCCGTCGGCAACAAGAAGAATACCTTTCTTGAGGTAATCGTCATCAATGGGCACCTTTTCCAGGGCTACGAGGCTCTCCTTGCGTGCCTTTTCAGCCAGGGATGTAATGTTCCTGACGATTTCATTGGGATCCTGCGACTTGAATAACAGGGTCTTCATGGCCACCTTGACGGTCCCAATGATGGTCTTGAGGGGAAACATGACAAAGGTGGCTGCGAAAGTACCACCGATAACGACCACCACCGAAGGGATGTCAATAAAGCCGCCGGGGTTGCCACCCAAAATAATGGTCGTGGCAATAAGCCCGAAGCCACCGACAAGGCCAATCAACGTTGCAATATCCATAAAATCACTTCATCTTTGAGGAGGGAGCGACCTTCACTTCATAATCATCGAAGTAAAACACAACATCCTCGTAATAGTCATCGACTTTCAGATAAGCGTTCCCGATGCTTATCTCCACACCTGGCTTCACTGTTCCGGGAACCAGTACCCTGCACTTGTCTATATGTTCCGTGCGCTTGATGGTTTCCCACAACCGCCTCTTTCTCTTCCGTATCTTTTTCAGTTCTTCCCGAGCTTCGGCCAGAATGGGAACAAACTCCTTGGCGGTGAACCCGCCCTTGGCAACCTGCGCCTCGGCATGCTGAACAGCGTTGAATTCGGCCTTGAGCCGACGATCCAGTTCCATGTCGGCGTACAGCAGTGCCGGGTGATAGCCCACAGTGATGCTGATTTCCGCTCCCATTCCGCCGCCTAACTGCTCGGTCACATATACATAATCGCGGGCATAGACATCGCAGCCGACCATACGCCCTCCAACCACCAGCTTGTCACCGGCATAAACCTTACTGTGCAGCAGGGAACCTTGGACAAGAACGCTTTTTCCGGCCTTGAGGGTTGCGTATTCGCAAAACGACAGCTTCATGTCGTCCCCGGCTTCAAGAAAGGCTTCCCCGCCCCCCTTCACTCCTGAACGGCAGGAGAGGTTTTCCAGAGCATGCACAGCGGCGCCCTGCACATGGCCTTCAATATCTATATTCCTGGCCTGGACTGAAAAGCCAGTATTAACCGTGCCGAATACGTTAAGATTGCTGACAAAGTGAATGTTGCCCGTATTGAAATCAACGTCCTTCCGGACATTGAGCGTCTTTCGGACACAAATCAAGCCATCTTCGTAAAGCACAAAGCCGTCTCGTGCAGCAAAAAGCTTTTCCGGCTCCGACCGTTTCAACCCGGTGCCGAGGCCGGCCGGAATCAATTCGTCCTCCTGAATGAAACGTGAATCGGCCTTTCCCCGGGCCGCATCGTCCAGTGGAACAACCTCCGCCAACAACTGTCCTGAAACCACATTTTGAACGTAGCTGAGTTCGTAATGATCAACACTGCCGTCTCCCCTTTCGAGTGGGGCCAACCGCGTGTGGTCGAAATCAGGATCAAAATAGTGTTTCAGGTAGTATGGCATATGAATTTGATATCCTATCGCTAACGATCTCCCTCAGGCAATTGGGACACATCTCTGAAGAGAGAGCGAGAAAGTGTTAGTTTTGATGAATTATTACATACAGTTTGATTCGTCAATGGAGGTATTATTTCACAATTACAGAAAAAAACACACAATACTCCAACGCAACGGACAAATAAAAAAAGAGCCGACGTCAAACGCCGGCTCTTTTTTTTCATTATCTTAATAATGAATCAATCTTGGGGATAATAAAGTGGGCAAGAACTTCCCACTTCGTAGCGAACAAGCTTTTCCTTCGGGATCCAATCCTCATCCGCCAGAGGAGATTTCTTGGTTGTAAAATGATCAATGGCGACAACACTGGTGATAGTCAGAACAAGCATGAACATCAGTCTCCGCATCCAAGAAACTCCTTCGGCAGTTTTTTCATACTCGCCTTCAAGAGCAACTTCCATTCCATCCTTATAATGAATTCAGGCGGCACCGCGCAGATAAAAAAAAGATCCTCAGAATGACACAACATCTCCCTTTCCTGCCCACCGCCCTCATCTCAAAAAAATAAACTCCATATTTTTGATGAATTAAAAGACTTCTAGAGAAATATAAGTGTTTCCATATAAAAAAACATCCACCATTTCACCCACAAATTCAGGGGACACCCTAAAGAAATCCCCATACAAGACGATAAAGTTAGCGACAGCCACTGAATCGTGAGGGACTATTCAGGGGAAAACCAGGGAGGGAAAACCATGAATATCCCAGAAGTCAAAACCGAAATGAAGTCCCCGGTCCGGACAAACGGCCACACGGTCGTCCAGCAAACGGCAAAACCCTTTGCAGAACAATCAGGTGTTCAGCAACACTACTCCGTGGCCAAGCTCGAGAAGACTGAAGCTGCTCGGGAAGCTAAAACAACACTGGACAAGGACAGGGTCCAGCAGGCCGCGGAAACGGCCGAATCGGAACTGGCTGCCAAGAATCTCAAGTTGAAATTCAACATCATTGAAGAAAGTAAGACCATTCAAGTCGAAGTCCTTGATGCGGACAACAAGGTCATCAAGAAGATACCGGCCGACGATGTGGTAAAACTGGCAAAAGCCATCAGGAAACAGTTCCCGGGCAGCTTTGTGGACAAAACGTTTTAACTGCCCCTTCCCCGTTCAATTCACGGCGCCGCGCCCCATTTGGGGGCGCGGTGTTTTTTTTATCGGACCGGTTGCCAAGAAGCATACATGGAGCGTATAAAAAAAACAGAGAGGAGGACTGAGCATGTCGGATATTACCATCTCCAACCAAAGCATCCAGTCCATTGCCCTGGATGCACAGGCAAGCTCCTTTGAAAAGGGGGCAGCGGGCATCGCCCAAGACGCAAGGGCCTTGACCAAACCCGAACTGAAGTCGATTGAAGAAGGAAACGCCGATGTTTCCGGGCAGGTGGCATCGCGCACTCGAGAATTTTTCGGTTCAGGGGAAAACGTTTCCTCCACGAGTACCGACAACGACATGCAACAAGCCATCACCTCCGCACACCAGGAATCCGGAATCGGCTCCATTGCCGATGAAATCGCCTGACCCTCTCTTTTGAGACTGATACAAAAAAAGGCCGCTCATGCGGCCTTTATTTATTGATTCATGCAATCCTCGCAAAATGATCCCTGCTCTTCAAGAATGTCGAGGACACGATCGAAATATCGCCTGGGCAAAGCCCCACGCACCACAACTCCACCCACCATATAGGTCGGCGTGCCGCTGATGCCGAACTTCTCCGCCTCGGCTTCGTCCTCCTCGATTCGCTTCCGTACGACCGGTCCTTCGGCGTCCTTCCAGGCCTTGTCGATATCCACATCGAGCTCCTGCAACAGCTGATTCATGAGCTTCTTGTCCGACTGCATGAAAAGAGCCTGACGCTCGAACACCTTCCTGGCATAGACCCAGGCCTTATCCGGATCCTGCATCCCAACGGCTTCAAACATCGCTGCCAGAGTTTTTGCCCCGTCATGCAGAGGAACATGCTTGAAGACCAGCCGCAGCTTGCCGCCGGAGTCATCCACAAGTTTCTGCACGGTCTTCTTGCCCCTGCCGCAATACGGGCACAGAAAATCGGAATACTCCACAATGGTGATGGCGGCATCCTTGTTACCGTACACAGGCCTGTCCGCGGGAATACTCGGTTTAAGAGGAGCCGCGGCCTGGGAACGCCACTGGGATTCACGCTTGAGCATTTCGCGTTCCCGCGCTCCCTGCTCCACCAGGGAAAGCATTCCCACCTTGTTTTGGGCCAAGGCATCAAAAACGATCTCAGGATGCTCCTTGAGGGTTTTGCGAAGCATATCTTCAAAGGCCGCATTCCGGTTCCCGGAAGCCGTCGCCGCCGTACAACCCGCGGAGCACAAAATCACCAACAGCAATGGGACAATCAAATGTTTCATTCATAACTCCTGATCCTGACAAAAAAGAAAGGCGACCCCACCCAACCGGTGAGGCCGCCTTGTACATATCTGATTCGATTTGTTTTTACCACTTCTTACTACGCTGGGCGGCGAGGGCTTCCGCCTGCTCCTCGAAGGAACTGAACCCTGCATGGTGCAGAGCGTCCTCCACGGTGTGGTCCCAATCCCAGCTGGCATAAATGACCGGCTTGTGGAAAGTGCTGCGGAACTGTTCCAGCTCGGCACGGTAGAACTCTTCCTTGGGCGTCTCGATATTGTCGCGAAGCTGTTCGCTGAAACGATCGAGCTCACCTTCGTACCACTCCATAAAGTCCTCGGGAGACTTGTATTTTTTCAGGATGTGGTTGTAGTTCTTCTCTTGGAGCAACACCTTGAGATTTTCCATGTGCTGCTGCTTGAGCCAAGCGCCCAACTCACTGGTGGGAATTTCTTCCGCTTCAATGGCCGCCATGTCCAGCTTGGTCTGATGGTAGGTATCGGGCACCACCGAGGCGGAAACGATACCGGCAATGGCGACCAAGCCACGCAGGATGACGCTGTTGGACACGCCCTGGCCGCAGAAACCGACCTTCTTGCCGTACCTCTGGCCGGAGAAGATCGCGCTCAGGATGGCCCAGACAACTGCCGGGTCCTCCTCATCGTAGATGTGCTGCAGGCTGGAGTTGTCGCGATCCGTGGCCAGCACCATCTGGGTCATGTCGTTGGAACCGATGGAGAATCCGTCCACTTCCTTAAGGAATTCCTTGCACAGAATCGCGTTGCTCGGGATTTCGGCCATGAGAATGATCTTGAGACCGTCCTTGCCGGACTGTAGATTGTGAACCTGCTTGAGATAACGCTTCATGCTGCGGGCTTCTTCCAGGGTGCGCACGAACGGGAACATGATGCTCAGGTTCTTGCCGCCATAAATGCCGCGGGCCAGCTTGAAGGCCTCCAATTCCCAGTCATGGATGTTACGGGAAACACCGCGATATCCCATCATGGGGTTGTCTTCATGGGCCTCAAAGAGCACACCACCCAACAGGTTACGGTACTCGTTGGATTTGAAGTCGGTCGTTCTGTAGATGATCTCGCTGTCATAAAAAGCCATGGCAAAGAGTGCCAAGCCCTGTGACAGGGTCTGGATATAGTTTTCCTTGCCGGTGCGATAGCCGCGGGATTCCAGCAGCTTGCGGATGCGCTCGGGCAGGGAGCTGATTTCGTCGATTTCGGACTTGAGGCCCATTTTGAGAGCCACTTCCTCGCGAAGTTCCCGGACCTTGTTGATGTAGCCTACTATCTGGGGATTGTCCTTGATCTTGCGTACGATGGCGTCCACGTCGTCCTTGTGGTCACGCCAGACCTTCCAATCCTCGGAACGTTGGGCCGGTTCGGGCTGCAACTGATCATGGAAACCATAGATGACGGCCACGTGGTCCTTGAGCTTGATGGAAGTCTTGAGCACATCCAGACGCTCCGTAGAGGTGGTGATGTGATCGTCAAGCTTCTTGTCCAATTCGCGCAGCTTGCGGTGGATGGCCAAGACCTCGTCGGTACCGCGGGCGCCCTCCTGTTCGGCCAGCACGTCCATTTCGCGGGTCAGGCCCGTAATCTGGCCCACGTACTGACGCAGCTTCAGGGGCAGGGTCACCAAGCCGGAAGCGAGCTGGTCCTTCATGACCTTGGTCAATCGGTTGTCCAGTTCACGCAGCTTGTTGTCCACGATGATGTCCAGGGTGTCGTTGTCATAGGCTTCCAATGCCATGGGGTGGACACCGATGTTGCCGAGCATGAACTCGGCGCGCAGCAGGCCGATCTCGAAGTCGGGCACGTTGCGTAGCCTGGACAGGAACAGGGACTGGCCCACGTCCGCCAGAATCAAGCCCACTTTGGTCTTGGTTGCGGGCAATTCACTGACGTCGATTTCGCCGCCGACCTCTACCAGAGGCAGCAAACCGCGGTAAACCTGGCCGCGAGAACCGTCCACAGTGACTTCCTGGCCGTCCAGCGCGCGCAGCACTTCCAAACGCTGAATACCGATGACCGCGGGAATTCCCAATTCGCGGGAGGTGATGGCCGCATGGCTGGTATCGCCACCCACGTCCGCGAGAATCGCGGAAGCGATGCGCATGCCAGGCACCATGTCCGGGTCTGTGCGTTCCGCCGCCAGGATGTCGCCCTTGTTGATCTTGTTCAACTCCAAGGCGGAACGCAGATACTTGACAGTCCCCTGCCCTGCGCCGCGGGAAGCGCCGTTCCCTTCAAGGATGACTTCGGCCTGATCGATGGCCGATTTCTCCACCTCGAGACGACGCATGAAGATCTTGTGCGGATGTTGCTCGAATTCCTCGTTCCAGCGGGTTTCCGGCCGGGCCTGGACAAACCAGAGCCGCGCCATCTTGTCGATGCAGAACTCGGTGTCCATGATCATGTCATCATACGCCTTGGAAATGGCGCGGACACCGCGTGCGACATCCTCGGCCTGGGCTATGGACAGAGCCCAGCGGTAAACTTCATTTTCCGGAACAGGAACGCTGTGGGTGCCGGAACCGTCGTCCTTGTAGACGATCTTCTTGTCCTTGCAGCCCATGTAGCGGACAACGACCTCCTTGCCGCCGTCACGCTGAAATACGTAATATTTGTCAGGGGTAACCATACCGCCGACAACCGCCTCACCCAGCCCGTAACTGGCGTCGATGGAGACGAGATCGTTACGCGTGGTGCCTCGACAGCCGGTAGCCGTATCCGCACTGAATGCGGTCCCGGAAATGACCGGGTTGATCATGCGCATGATGCACACGGACAGGGAAGTATGCTCGATGGCCCACTCCTGCTTGGCCTGCTCCGCTATGGTATCGTCGCCGGTATGCTCGGCCTTCATTATGGCGTCGAGAATGGCCTCGCGGCGGTAAGTCATGGAACGCAGGTTGTATGCGGATGCACAATCCCAATGGTAGGCTTCCAGACAGGTATCTTCGCCAACAATGTTGAGATAGGTATCCTGCAGCCCGGCAAAGGCCTTCTTGCGACTGTCCTCGCCTGCGGCCGAAGAACGTACGGCCACGGGTTCGTCGTCGAGCCCCGCTTCCTTGCAGATATCCTTGTATGCGCCCTTGACGGCCTTTCCCACCTCATCAGGCATCTCTACGGCCAGGATCGCCGCCTGCACCAGCACGGAACGCTTGCGCAACTGGTCGATTCCTTCCGGAGAGGTGGCAAAACCATCAACAACGTTGTTGATGAAGGTCCTCAATTTGATGGGGGTTCCGGACTGGTCCAGGGACTGTTCCCGAACCTTGCGGCCAAGACGCCGCACGAATTTCTGCAGGAATTCGGAATCCTGGTTGATTTCCTCGGAATTCCAATCAATGGAATTGTATTCCTTATCCACGATTGAGCGGACAAGGGAGGCATGAACCTTGGTTTCATCCAAAAGGATATGGAAAGCTATGGAAGATATGGCCCGAAATTCGGGCGCTCGAATGCTTTTTACTTGGCTGATGATGGCCGTGTTGTAGTTCTTGCCGCCTACCAGCAGCTCTGCTTCTTCGCCGATTGCAACAATATCGGCACCGCTCAGGACCAGTTTCGTTTTGAGACTCTCAGCTTTAGCTCCTGCACCAGCCGTTTTTTTGGGGGCGGCTTTTTTTGGTGCGGGCTTCTGGGTCTTGGCCATGCTTTCCTCCCGTCAGGTACGTCCGTGGATATCAGGTTGTCTCTCCCGCCACAGTCGCGTTAACCCTCTGTTTTTGTTTGTAATTGGTCAATGAACAGTTGTTAAAAACAAAAATACATCATCCTCTTACAGCCTGACGGCAGGATTCGTCAATTCTTGACTAATATAAATTATTATCTCGAAGAATTGGGGGAAGAACCCTGCCGCCAAACCTTTCACTTACACTTTCTGACCGCAACTGGGGCAGAAACGACAATCCGAAGTGGGGAAAGTCTCCTTGCAGGTGGGGCAGACATCGGCGGGCGGGCCAAGTTCCACAAGCAGTTCGTTTTCCTTCACCGGGACCATCAGCCTGTCCTCCTGGAAGTTTGCGGATTTGAGAACGCGCTTCACGATGCCGTCTACAGGTGCGTACACCGCTTTTTCCTGCTTCATGACGGAAACGTTGAATATCTCCTCCCCAGCCTTGACCTTATCGCCGGGACGCACGTGCATGACCCAAAGGTCACCGTTGCACGGGGAGCCCATGTGGTACTCGTTGGAAGAATCCGCCACCTCGACGGCGTCCTTGAAGGAGGATTGGGGATCGGCCACCTCAACCTGATGGCTGACGATTTCCGAGTCCACAATGTAGCGAACAATGGACATTCCGTTTTCGTCGGGCTCGGAAATATCCAGAATGCGCATGGCGTGGGGCTTCTTGCAATCACCTTGGAAATGCAGGGTTTCACCCTTTTCCAAACCTTCGAACCAGGCGTCGAGCGGCACGTTGTTGCAGTTGGCGTATTTATCACAGAACTCAATGGTCTTGATGGCGTCGCCCGGATGGTTCAGATACATGACCAACTCTTCCCTGGACGGATAGCGTCCAAGCCGTTCCTGCAGCGCACTCTCCTCTGCTGCGACATCCACGTCCTGTAGCGTCTTGAGCGGAGATTCCTCGGTGCGTTCGGCAATTGCCTTTTCCCAGCTCTTTCCGAATGCGGACTGATAGACCCAGTCTTCCGGGAAGCCCAAGGGCAACTTGCCGTACTTGCCCAGCAACAGCTGGCGGAAAGCGTCGTTGGAGTCGCGGTAAAGATCCAGCCGAGCCTCTCGCTCGTAGGAAGTCAGCGCACTTTCCTCGCAGAGATTGACTATATCCAGAATGTTCAACAGGCGACGGACCTCCACTTCTCCACCACGTTTATACGCCCCGGTCACGGCCAGGAAGGCGGTGTTCCAGGTAATCTGGGAACCTGGGGTCACATCATGGTAGCGGACGATCTTGCGGGTCCCTTCAAGGAACTTGAGCATGTACGGCAGAAGTTTGATATAGCCCTGCTTCATGGCCCCTTCCTGCGAAGAAGACGTTGCCCCGCCGGGCATTCCGTGTTTAACCACATCGTGGTCGATGCCCTGGAAATACGGGGCGGTATAACGGTCGTAGTACGGCATGATCTGCTTGAGCACGAAGTTGGTGGCCCGAATCATGTCCTTGTCGAGATTGGTTTTGAGACCGATTTCATCCTCGATGTACGTGGCCGTGGAGAGCACCTCGCCCTGTCCGTACCACCGCACGGCGGAGCCGATGGCCACGTCCACGATGTGCGCACCGGCGTCCGCGGCGGCGCCCATGGTGGGCACGAACAGACCGTCGGTATAATGGCGATGCGAATGGACAACCAACTCGGGGTACTTCTCGCGAATGGAGCCGATGAGCTCACGCATGAAACGCGGCGGACAGACGCCGGCCATGTCCTTGAGGCCCAGGATGATCATTCTGGTGGCCTTGTCTCTGCTGACACCGGCTACGTCGGCGCACATGCCCACAATGTCGTCCGTGACTTCGAGATAACGCGCGACATCAAAGCCCTTGGCCCAAGAAAGAGAAATGGCCGGTTCGAAAATGTTGGCCTCGGAATTGAGAGCAACCTCTGCAAACGGGCGCATATTTTCAATATGGTTCAGAAAATCAAAGCAGCGAATGACATCGTAGTGCTCGTTGATCATCTCCCCGGTCATGCGCATGACGTTCTTGGGCTGCGGCTTGTAGCCCAGCACGTTGGTCGAGCGGATCAAAATCTGCTTCAGAGTCTGGGGGGCGAATTGATTCCACTTTTTGGCTTCCGTGAACGGATAGGTCATGTTGGCCAACATCGCCACATGGAAATGAGCGCCACCGCCATTCTCCAGGGAGAAGAACCCGCACCTGTCGAGATACGGTCCCACGAGCTTATCCTCCGCCAGGCGGAATCTGTTGCCGCTGTTGGACTGGGTGATGTCGCGAGTGGTGGTGTCCGTCATGTGGACTATGCCCTTCTCCCTGTCCTCACGCAGGGCGTCGAGGATGGAATCCCGCTTCATGCCCCGGGTGATACGAGGCTCAAAATAGGTTGCCGGGAAATCGGGCATGACCGGCTCAAACCGGCCCACACGCTTGTCGTCGCGGCCGCGGTATTCACCCAACTGAACGTATTCGTTGTATCCCTTGGCGGAAATCTCGGCGATCAGCCTGGAAAGGCGCAGGGATTCCGGCTCACGGTCTGAATAGTTCATGAGCTCGTTGCGATGCTTGCGGATGAAGTTGGTATCGTAGTCCGCCTCGATGAATTTCGAATGACCGATGATCTGACGGTGGAACGGAATCGTGGTTTTCACGCCGGAAATCATGTACTCGCGCAAAGCGCGCTGAGTCAGGGAAACGATCTTATTCCAAGAGTTGCCGTAAGTGATGAGCAGCGCGGCCGCGGAGTCGTAATTGGAGGGGAATCTGTACCCGTCACTGACGCAGGAGTCTATGCGCACTCCCTGCCCCCCAGGGGAAACATACCTGGTGATGCGCCCTGCGTTGGGTGAGAAGTCCTTCTGTGGGTCCTCGCAATTGATCCGGCACTGCATGGCCCATTGATACGGCTTGGTGTTCTCTTCATTGAAACGCAGTTCAGAGCCGAAAGCCGTGGCGATCTGCTCTTCCACCAGGTCGATGCCATAACGGCATTCGGTAATACCATGCTCGACCTGCAGGCGGGTATTGACCTCGATAAGGTACGGAGTACCTTCCTGGTCCACCAGAAATTCCACGGTCGCCAGGCTGTGATATCCCACAGCCTGTATCAGACGGCGGGAATACTCCTTAAGCTGCTCACGAAGCTCCTCGCTGTACGTGGGCCACGGCGAGGGGGTGATCTCCACGAGCTTCTGGTGATTGCGCTGCACCGAGCAGTCGCGCTCGTCAAAACAGAAGACATTGCCGTAGGTGTCGGCGATGACCTGAATTTCAATATGACGGATGGAAGTCAGCAGTTTTTCCACATAAAGGCGGGGGTTGCCGAAGGAAGCCTGCGCCAGGGCCGAGGCCTTGGAAAAGGCGGACTCGAGCTCGGACTCTTCGTACACTTCATAGATGCCGCGGCCGCCACCGCCGCCCTCGGCCTTGAGCATGATGGGGAAACCTATTTCCTTGGCCAGTTCGCGGGCCTCCGGAATGGAAACGGCTCCTTCGGAGCCAGGCACCACAGGCACGCCCTGCTCCTTTGCCAAGGCGCGGACAGCAACCTTGTTGCCGAGAATGCGCATGGGCTCCTGGCGCGGACCGATGAAAATGATGCCCGCCTCTTCACAACGTTTGGGGAAAGTGTCGTCCTCTGCGCCGAAGCCCCAACCAGGATGAATGGCTACGATATCGCGGGCCTTCGCCTCACGAATAACCCGATCCAGGTCCAGATAGGCCCGGGGATTGGAGCCAAGCATGAGGAGCTCGTTGGCGCCGGAAGTTGCCGGAGAGGTTTTGTCGACATCGGTGGCGGTCATGACCGCGATGGCGTCAAACATCTCCGTGATGGAGCGACAGATGCGGCGGGCCGGGATTCCCCTGTTGGCGACGAGAATCCTCTTCCCCCTGATCTCTTCCAGGACCTGATCAAAAGACTTGGGCTTCATGGAACAACCATTCTCCTTAAAAATGTAGTAGATACCTGCAGCGCAGGCCGTCCGCGTTTTTTAGCGGCAGCGGACTAAACCGGAAGTATAGAGCCGGAATAGAGAGTTTCCTTCCTCCCATTCCGATCAAGAACGAGTCCTCCATCAGAAGAAAGACCCATGATTCTGGCTTGGTAGACTTGATCGCCTCCCTCACGGACAAGGATCAAGCGTCCTACCCATGCAAGCCGCTCCGCGGCGAGAGAGATGAACTCGGATGGCGAAAATGCGTCGATCAATGCCGTATATATATTTTTACTGCGGTTTACAAGGCACTTCCAGACTCCCAAAGGGGTGGATCGCCCAGCAGACAATTGCAGAATTCCAGCTTTTGCGGCGCTATCTTTTCGCATTTCGGAATCATCAGGACTTGCAACCAGATTTATCCCCATTCCGAGCACAATCACTCCGTTTCTCTCTTCCAGCAACATGCCTCCAACTTTCCGCTCTCCCTGCAAAAAATCGTTGGGCCATTTAAGCTTGATGTGAGCTCCCATCTGCTCCAGGGCGGCTACGAATACATACCCGGCAACCAGCGGCTGCAACGCGGCCATGCAATCGCCCCACAAATCGTGTCGGCCTGTGTAGCCAGGCATGACAACGGAAACATGAAGATTACCGGGAGGCGAGACCCAATGCCGCCGAAGCTGGCCGCGCCCTTCCTGCTGGGTCACCGCGACGACACTCCCCCATTCCGGGAGAAGTTCTTCTTCGGCAAAGCGAAAAGCCAAATCCATAGTCGTGGGACAGTCGCAGCACACGACAATGGGAGTTTCCGCGTCCTCAGCGGAGGCATAGCTTTGAAGGAAGCCGGGCACATCGGAAGAATCCCATGGCTGCAAAGAGTCCATGTCGCTGGCCCAGTTCGGGTGAAGTTCGGCAAGACTGCGGGGAAAATCGGAGGGTGCGAATCCGCCACAGCCCTGTTCCCAGAGGAATATTCCAGGTGGAAGCATAATGCGGCTTATGTTACTGTCTGCACATGCAAATTTATCTTGTTGGAGGTGGTGTTCGCGATCTTTTACTCGGACGCGCCGTGAGAGACAAGGATTATCTTGTCACCAATACCACAAAAGAAGAGTTCAAGGCTACCTTTCCCGACGCCCAGGAAGTTGGCAAGGCCTTTCCTATTTTTCTCATGGACGGCAAGGAATACGCCTTTCCCCGTGGCAACAGCCTGGAGGCGGACCTCGCCTCCCGCGACCTGACCATCAACGCCATGGCCCTTGACCAGGACGGGGAAATCCTTGGGCACCCTCGGGCCATGGAGGACCTGAAACAGAAAATCCTTCGCCCGGCCTCCCTCACCTCGTTGGAAGACGACCCCCTTCGGGTCATCCGAGCCGCACGCTTTTACGCCCAACTGCCAGACTTCACCCCCCATCAGGAATTGCTTACCGCAATGGAACGATGCGGGCGTTCGGAGGGCTACGAAAAAATAGCGGCGGACCGCGTTGGGCAGGAAAGCAGAAAGGCCTTGAGCGCTCCGCAGCCGGGCAATTTCCTGAGACTGCTGTCCCGGGCTTGCTGCCTGAGCCCATGGTTCATAGAGCTGAAAAACGCCGAGGACATCACGGCAGGCCCCGCGCCTTTCCACAACACCCACGTTCTCGGGCACACGGCCGAGGTCATGGACAAGGTCGCGGGTGACCCGCTTCTCGTCTGGATGGCACTCTGTCACGACCTGGGGAAATGCGAAACTCCCCACTCTCTCCTCCCCAGCCATGTCGGCCACGAAAAGCTCGGCGAAAAACTTGCCGAGCAACTTGGCCTACGCTTACGCCTGCCGAGTAAATACATCAAAGCAGGACAAAAGGCGGCCCTGTTGCACATGAAGGCCGGCCGTTACCCGGAACTGAGGCCAGGCACCAGAGTGGATCTGCTGATGGACGCCCACGTGACGAAAATCATGGAGCCTTTATTCAAACTGGCGACAGCGGACCATGGAAACAACTTTCTCTGCCAGGCAAAAGAGGAATTGAACACCATCCTCAAGGTGACCCTGCCGGAAGAGGACCGGAACAAGGGCGCGGCGTCGGGCGAACGATTGCGCCAGCTTCGGGCACGGGCAATCACTTGAATTTATAAAGGGCCGCGCTTTGACATGCATCTTGGGCCACGGTATTCTCTACCATAGAACATTCCCTTGAATGTCACCCTGCCGCAGGAACGAAACGAGGTACTCGAATGCCCAAAAAGAAATTCCTCATAGTCGATGACGACGAAAGGTTTGCCCTGCTGGCCTCGACCAAACTTGCGCCTTACGGCAAGTGCTATACGGCTGGCAACGGAGAGGAAGCCCTCCTCTTTTTTCAGCATCACGCCCAAGAAGGCGAACCTTTTGACGCAGTATTCATGGACATTGAGATGCCGGACATGAACGGGCATGAAGCCGTACAGAAAATGCGCAAATATGAAAAGAAGATCGGAACGAAGCCTTTGGCCGAATTCAAGCTGATCATGTTGACGGCTTACTCGGACGTGAAGAACGTCAGCGTCTCCTTTTTCAAAGACCAGGCGGATGCTTTCATTCCCAAAGAGAATTTCAAGGAAAAACTCATCGAGGAACTGAAGAAAAACAACATCATCAAATAATCTTCAGGAGCAAGGCCAGCAATTCCGTACGTCTTTCCCTCCAGAGCCCTTTGCAAAAAACCTTGATGTCGCCCCTGACCATTTCAATGGACGGCAGTTCCTGAATCTCCAGCAAGTCATACCTGGCCCGCTCCAGCGGCTTGTATGTCAATTCCTTATCAAGGGTACAAAAATCACCGACACCGGCCTCGAGCACTTTCTCCTTTTCCAGAGTCGCAGGGTCCATTCCTTTTAAGTAGCGCAATGTATCACCGGTGGACATCCTGCTGTTTATCCGCGAGATCTCTTCATTGACGTACTCGAACATGGCCTTGAAACGGATGTAGTGAACCGTAAGGCGCTTACGCCCTCCTTCACCGGACTCTTCATAATACCTGCCGTTCAGATATTCGCCGACAAGCCGATGAAAATTTCGATAGGCATCCCGTACGCTGCGGATATACTTGCCCTTCATAGTGAAGGCAAAGGGCAGTCCTTCGAAGAGTTCCTTGGGGTCGCCTATTTCGGGAAAGGGAATGCAACCGGGAAGAATATCAAGGGCGATGTAGAAATCGCGCATGGCCTTTTCGTCGAGGAGAAGTGTGTGCAGGCGGGCTGCGGCGCGCATGAGCCGAGGCTTCCAGCCGTTGAGTTCTTCGGCCCACGCATCCAGAACCTCGATCATGTCGTCTATGTTCTTACGGGCGCCAAAATAGGCCTCAGCCATCTCTGTGACCACTTCAACATGCAGGTTGTCGGCAAACTCGTCAAAACGGCTCAAATCCACCTCCTGACCGGTGAGAATACCTATCACACTGAACTTTCACTCCACTTTGCCGAATGGTCAATATATTTCCGTTGAAAAAGCGTTACAAACCACCTAATATCCCGCGAATCCGTCAACCTAAAGGTAAGGATGAAAATCGATCTTATGCTGCTGAACGAACACAAGAGCAAACTCCTCTTCAAAGAAGCGAATGTCCCTGTTCCGGAAGGCATCACCGTATTCCCCGATGCACTGGCGTCCAGCAAACCGAATTTCCCACTGCCGTGGTTTCTCAAGTCTCAGGTCCTGACCGGAGGACGAGGCAAGGCCGGGGGCATTCTCCGAGTCGACGAGGAAAAGGATTATGTGTCCTCGGCGCAAAAGCTGTTCCAACTCGAAATAAAGGGGCATCAGGTTCCCTTCCTGCGAGTCGAACCAGCGGCAGACATCCAGCGAGAATTCTATCTTTCCTTGACCGTCTCCCGTGAACGCCGCTGCATCCTGCTCACTGTGGGACGTGAAGGCGGCATTAATATCGAAAGCCTTGGCGAAAAAAACCTGCTCGTGCAGGAAATCGGGCTCCCCGCCGGGTTGCAGCCCAACCAGATCAGGGCTGCTTTTTTTCATCTTGATCTGGGCAAGGAATTTTTCGTTCCCTTCCACGAACTGCTGAAAAACCTGTTCAAAGGAATGTTGAACAACGGCCTGCTCATGGCCGAGATCAACCCGCTGATCCTTACCGGTGACAACACGTTCATGGCCCTGGATGGAAAAGTCGAGGTCGACGACAATTTCGTGGATATCAACACGGATATGGAACGATACTCCCAGCCCGAACATATTTCAGACGAGGAAAACACCGCCCGTGCCGCGGGCCTTTCCTATGTCAAGCTCCCTGGCTGGGTCGGGCTCATGGTCAACGGCGCAGGCCTGGCCATGGCAACCATGGATCTCCTGAACTTTTCCCAGCTTCCGGCAAGCAACTTCCTGGACCTGGGCGGCGGCGCTGATCAGGCTCGCATGGAAACAGCCCTGGAACTGCTTTTCGGCGACCAGGCGGTCAAGGCCGTTTTCATCAACCTTTTCGGAGGAATTCTTTCCTGTGAGAAAGTGGCCAGAGCCCTGGAAGGTGCGCTGAACGGCGCCCCCCCGAAAAAGCCCATAGTGGCCCGCATGTCGGGTAAGGACTCCAAGGCGGCTCTCGAGATTCTCGGAGGGCTTGACGTGGAAAACCTGCACATCGCCACAGACATGAAGGAAGCCATCGGCATCCTCGGCTCCCTGAAGCCGGTCGACGCCCCGGTCATCGAATTCCCTGCCCCCTTGGACAGCGAGATGGCCAAACCGCAACAAGATAAGGGATACCGAACCGTCGACATCTTCGACATCGACAAGGCCACCCCCATTCTGGTGCAAGGGATCACCGGCCGTGAAGGGCAGTTGCATACCCGTCTGATGCAGGAGTACGGCGCCAACATCGTGGCCGGGGTCACCCCGTTCAAAGGTGGCCAGAAAACGCTCGGCGTACCGGTCTACAACTCGATGGCCGAGGCAAAATGCAATCACGACATCCAAGCAAGCATCATCTTCGTGCCGCCCCAGTTGGCGGCGGATGCCGTGCTGGAAGCTGCGAATAATGAAATTCCCTGGGCCATCTGCATCACGGAAGGAATTGTCCAGCACGAGATGCTGGCGACTCTGGCTCAGATACGGGAATCCTCCACCCGGGTAATCGGTCCCAATACTCCCGGCCTCATTGTCCCCGGTCAGACCAAGATAGGGATCCTGCCGCCCCAGCCGTTCTCACCCGGATCTGTGGCGGTTCTTTCCAGGAGCGGCACCCTGACCTATGAAGTGGCCCAGCGCCTCACCGACGCGGGCATAGGTCAGTCTTTGAGCGTGGGGATCGGCGGCGACCCGTTCATCGGTACCACCTTTGTGGATATGTTCGAGATGTTGCGCAACCACGACGAGACCGAGGCAGTTGTCATTCTGGGAGAAATTGGCGGACAAGCCGAAGAGGATCTTGCTCGGTATGTGGTGGAAACCGGGTTCGACAAACCCGTCGTTTCCTTTGTCGCCGGGCAAACGGCGCCTCCAGGCAAACGGCTGGGCCATGCCGGCGCAATCCTGGAAAATGGCGGCGGAACGCAATCCAAACTGGAAACCATGGCTCAAGCCGGTTTTATTGTCTGTAAGAGTCTTGAAGTCATTCCCGGCCTTGTGAAAAGGGCCTTGAAATAATTCTTAAGGATAGAAAACGAGTGAAAATTCTGCTCCTCGACCTCGGCAAACAATTGCGTGGCGGCCAAAGACAGGTATACTACCTGGCCCGCCATCTCATGAATATTGATGGATTCTCCCCTCTTATCGTGGCTCCCAAGGGAGCGCCGCTTCTGAATCTGGCGGAAGATGAAGGCATCCCACACCGTCATCTAATCTCATCCAGCGATTTGAACCCCATCAACGTCATCAATTTTTTCAAAATCCTGAAACAAGAACACCCGGCCATCGTCCACACCAATGACGCCAAAGGCGCATCGTTGGCCGCTCTGGCCAAAACCACAAACAAAACGAAATTCAAACTCGTCCATACACGACGGGTGTCCTACAAATTCAAGAAAGGCTGGAGCACCCAAAAATACCTCATCGGCGACATGATTGTTGGCGTCAGCAAAGAAATCCAGCAAAGAATGGTAGAAAGCGGGGTCGAGGAAAAACGCACGGAAACGATCCACAGTGGCATCGATCTAAATCGGTATTCCACCCAAAAGCTTCCCAATGATCTCCTGACCATAGGCACGATCGGCGCCTTGACACGCCAAAAGGGAACCAAAGTCCTGCTGGAAGCACTGGTCCACCTGAAGAAAGACGACACCCTGCCCCCCTGGCAGTGTCTGATCGCTGGTGACGGCCCCCTGATGAAAGACCTACAGGAGCAGGCCCATGCCAACAAAATCAACGACAAAACGCTTTTCCTCGGACACAAGGATAGCCGAGAAGTTCTGCAACGCATCGATATTCTGGCGGTTCCATCAGTGGATGGAGAAGGCTCAAACGCAGTCATCAAGGAAGGCTGGGCCACAGGTACCCCTTTGATAAGCTCCAACCTTCCGTCCAACCTGGAGTTGGTTACCGGCGGACAAAACGGGCTTGTTTTCGCCAACAAAGACAGTGTGGCTCTGGCAAGCGCCATCAAATCACTGATGACATCCAGAAAGACGGGAAAAAAAATCAGGAAAAGCGGCTTTGAATCGGTGAAATTGTATACCGACCGGGCCATGGCCGAGAAATACGCTGCCCTGTATAGGGAATTGGCCGGTTAGCCAGCTCAATACAGCTCCCCATCCAAAAGTAAGTGGGAAAAGTATCCCAGAACAAAAGCCAAATAAAATCTGAAAAAAGGTTCGATGGGTTGGCTGCCGATCAATACGGCCGGAATCAGCACAATAGGGAGCGGCACCACGAGCATGGCCCACCATGTATGGGTCCACCCCCTGTGGTGTCCAAGGGCCGGCAACATGGCGAAAAGGCCCAGCCAAGCGGCCCAGACATACATCTTCAGATAGATGAGTCCTGCATCAACCACAATGAGCAGACTGTAGAACAGATTCTGCCCTTTCGAATCCGTATCCACATCCGGAAACAAGGCGCCCAGAAGACAGAAACCCAAAAGCCCTGCCAAATGAACCGGATCTTTTGCCAGGTATCCCAGAAGAACGGCCCCCACAATTCCCATGACGCCGAAGAAAGCACCACCTGCTATATGTCCCTTGTACCCTGGCATAGACTTTCCCTACTCTGGTTCCACTGAAAGTTCTTTTAAGACAAGGGGCAGAACCACTTCTGGATAAAACTCATTAAGGCATTCTATCGTACCGTATTGACAACTATTTCTCTGACAGCGAGCACACTCCACCCGCAAGGTCACATAGGTCTGGTCAAAACCGGGATATGTCCACGACCGTCCCGAGTTGGAGCCAATGATAGTGAAGGTGGGGGTTTTGACAGCAAGGGCGAAATGTCTTGGTGCGGAACAATTCCCAAGATGTAGGCAAGCATGTTCCATCAGGGCGGCAGTCTTGCGAATATTCAACTGCTCTTCCGGAAAAATGCAATGCTCCTTTGCATGCACCGCATCCAGCACCGCCTGTGCCTGTTCCCTTTCTCCCGGCCCATACAACAACACGAATTTCAAGTTTGGCCTTTGCTCCACAAGAAGATCGATGAGTCCGGCGTAGTGAATGGCAGGCCATCTCCTGGTATCACTCCAATGCGTCGAGTCAACGGTGACGATATGCTCATTTTCGTCGACCCCATATTCATCCAGAAAATTCTCAACACAATTCCTTTCCGCATCGGTAATCACCATTTCCGGCCGCTCATCCGCCCACTGAAAGCCCAACGGCCTGAGTACGGACATTTTCGCCTTGACCGCATATCCTCCGAGCATTTTACTCCAGTGGGTATACACAAAACGATTGTACCATTTGGGCATGTAAGTCAGCCGCACCGGAGCGCCCGAGAACAACACCGCGCTCTTGCAGCGGGGCAATTGCTGAAAATCAACCACAAGATCGAACTTTTCCCGGCGAATGTCCCAAAGAAGCCTCAACCGCTCAAGCAAAGATGCGCCTTTGTCCAGAACCCAGATCCTTGTGATCCTGGAATTGTTTTCAAGGACCGGGACACACTTTTTTTCCGTTAAAAAGTGAATTTCCGATTCCGGGTACTCCTTTTGAAGAATCTTGATCGCAGGCGTCGCTAAAACCACATCACCTATCTGCCGCTGCTGACATAAAAGGATCTTCTTGGGCGACAGACCTGTCAAATCGGGGATGTCTGTTGTCTTGCTCATATGATTTACAAGGAACGGTATACGTCCTTCAGCTTTTCCAGATAACGCTGCATGGAATATTCAGGCGCCAACTCTGTCGCGGCAGCACCCATCTTTCTCATTCTTTCCTCGTCGGAAAGCACCGCAACCAGCTTCCCGGCAATGTCATCAACGTCCGTGGTACAAATCATGGCCGAATCACCCGCAATCTCCTTGGACGGCACATGTTCGGAGATGACGGCCGGAAGGCCGCAAAACATGGCCTCCACATGGGTCACGGGCAGCCCTTCGTAGTCCGAAGGCATGGCCAGCACATTTGAAGCGCGCAGGAACCGCGCCATATCCTCATTGGGCTGAAAACCGGCAAGCACCACCTGCTTTTCCAGCCCCAACTCCGTACACAATTGCTTCAAATCTTCCATCAAGGGCCCATCGCCCAAAATGATGAGCGAACTCTCCGGCACCTGTCGACGAACCTTGACAAAGGCTTTGATGAGCTTGTCGAAGTTTTTTTGCTCCACCAGCCTGCCAACCCCGATTATCACTTTGCCCTCAAGGCCGTACTTCCGCTTGAGGTCGAAAGGATCTACATCCAGTTTTTCCGGATTGACGGCATTGTACAAAACCTGAACGGGTTTCCCGGCCACATTGTGTTCCCGTTGTATCGTTTCCACAACGGCTTCGGACACGGCAAGGTAACGGGAGGTGAAACGGGAAAGAAACCTGTTGAACCAGATGCGGCGCGGCTTTTTTTCGGACTTGATGTTTCTGAGATGGACGACCACGGGGATACCCAACCCCAAAGACGCCAATCTTCCGAAAAAATTACCTGAAAAATGGAGCGTATGGACAACGTCCACGTCAAGGGCTTGAAGAACGCGTCGCAACTTCACGACCGTGTCCAGGCGGTGGGTATTGATGGCGGACTTGTTCCGACCGATGGAAATAACGTCTACTCCGGCCTCATGGTAGGTATCCATGAGCACTCCGGTTCCGGAAAGGTTGATCACCACCGGCTCGACCTCGGTATCCCCCTTCAGGGCCTTGCACAGATCAAGCAGCCAATTTTCAACGCCTCCGAAAGGCAACCCACCGACAATGAAAGCAACTTTCAAATCAAACACCTATACTATGACATATCTGGACAGCTTCGAAAGCAACATACCGAATTTTGCTCCAAAGGTCTTGCCACGGAGCAAGCGAGAAAGCGGCCACCCCACATGGAGTGGCCGCTTCCAATTCCACTTGCACAAAAACACTACATGGCGCCGCCGGCATTCAGTTCATCAATCTGCCGGTCCACTTCCTTCTGAAGCTTTTTCGGCAACCCCATGATATCCGTGTTCAGGAAGCCCCGCACGATGGTGGACGTTGCCTCGTCCTCATCCAGACCTCGGGCCATGAGATATTCGATCTCTTCCTGAGCGATCTTACCCACCGAGGCCTCATGGGAAAGCTCGACCCCCTCCAAAGTGCCGTCCAGCTCGGGAATGGCCCATATGCGACCATTGCCGAGGATCAGGCCCTGACACTCCAGGTGGCCGCGAGCAGGCACGTGGTGCGCACCTATATGGCCGCGATTGATGATGGTGCCGCCGGTGGAAATGGTGCGCGCGATGATTTCACACCGGGTATCGGGGGCGTCCATGATCACCTTGTTGCCCATGTCCAAATGGGAACCTTCCGGAGCAACGACCACGGAGTTGAAGCGGGCACGGGCCCCACGGCCCTTCAGGGTGATGGCCGGATACATCTGCAAATCCTTCACCGGCTTCATGAGAATGTAATTGTTCTGCAGAATACCGCCTTCCTCAACCACTCCTGCGGACCGGGGACGAACCGAAACGTTCTCTCCCCAGTTGTGCACCATGGTAAAGGTCAGCTTGCCGCCCTTCTTGACGTAAAATTCGGAAATGCCGAAATGCGCGCCAGTGGTTGTCCCATGAGCCACGGAACACCCGGTGATGATATGCAGTTCGGAATCCTCCTCCACCACCACGATGTTGTGGACGTTCTGCCCCACCTGTTCCGCCTTGAGGAACAGGCAGGACTGCACCGGCTTCTCGATCTTCGCTCCGGGCCTGGTACGGATGAAGTAGCCGCCGTGAGTGTTCTCGTAAGTATTGCGGGTAAACTCATCCTTGTCCTTGTCGATCAATTTCCAGCGGTATTCAGGAAGGCCGTCGTATTTTTCGATGGCGTCCTTGATATCCATGACTTCCACGCCCGGGTCATTGGATCGACAATGCACGTTCGAATGGTCCATCTGCAGGAAGGAGCCGCTACGGTTGGCGTTGTCCACATCCACGCCTGACATGATCAGGGTTTCCTTGTCCTGGGCATCAAGGGTGGAAAGATCATCGATCTTGTCTCTGACAAGGCCGTCGAATTTGAATTGGGAAAGGTCTACGTTGCTCATTTTTCTGACTCCGTAATGGCTGGCGGCTACTGCATGCAGCGGATGCATTCCTGGTAACCGTTGGAACGGATATGCTCCAGGATATCGCGAGGACGGCCTTGGCAGCACAAATTGCCATTATACAGCACCTGGCCGCGGTCGGCGTTGACATAATCGAGGATATATCCGGTGTGGGTGATGATCAGACCGGCGATACTGCTCTGCTCGCGGATTTCCTTGAGGGACCGAGTCGGTTCCGCGTTGATGCGGCCATCCAGCAGCTGGCGACAGACTTTGCCGATAAGCTGCATGTTCTCCAGGTCCACACCGGATTCCGGTTCATCGAAAAGAACCAGGTCCGGTTTCTGAGCCATCAGTTGAAGCAATTCGGAACGCTTGATCTCCCCACCGGAAAAGCCGTCATTGATGTCGCGGTCCAAAAAGTCAGTGAAATTCACGCGGCCAGCCAGGGACTCTATATCAATGTCCTCGTCGCGCGCGCACATATTTACCAAATGCCTGGTACGAAGACCGTGAATGGTCGGCGGACGCTGGAAGGACATGCCGATGCCGAGCCTGGCGCGTTCATACATGGGGGCATAGGTAATGTCTTCGCCCTTGAAGGTGATCTTGCCTTTGGTGATGTCGTACCCGGCAAATCCCATCAGGGACATGAGCAGGGAAGTCTTGCCCGAACCGTTGGGCCCGAAAAGGATGAAGGTCTCCCCATCCTTGATCTCAAGGTTGATTCCCTTGAGCACTTCCTTGTCACCGATATTTACATGAAGATCTTCAATCGTAAGCATTGTCTTCCTCGTTTTGATCCAGTCGATATTCAACAGGCTTCCTTACTTGAGGCTCTTGTGGAAGTCCAGTACGACGCATCCTGCCAAAGAGACCTGAAATACAGTGGGACCTTGACAGTCGGGCGGTAATGGACAATCACCCTTCTTCTCAAGCCGTAAGACATCTACTATAGTGCACAGAATGGAGATGTACAGATGAGCCCCAAGAAAAAAATGACGTCCCTGGACGAACTGAAGCAACTTCAGATCGGCCCCAAAGACGATTATCTGGAAAAACTCTTGGCCAAGAGCAAGAAGGCCGCCCCCTCAAAAAACGTTCCCGAACAAGAGCCTCCACAACCGACCGACGAGGAAGAACTCTTTTCCACCGCCATGCAGGGCGTGCAAAAAATGGACGGCGCCACCGCAGGCAGGCAGGTTTCTCCTCGCCCCACACGGAACGCCCCCACTTCGTTGAGCGCAAATGACACTCCCGGCAGCATGGATGACGTCATGCGCAGTGTCGATTTCGAACTGGAATTCACCGAAGAATATATGCACGGCTATGTACGCGACCTGGACAGCAAGATTTTCCAACAGCTCAAGGCCGGCGCGCTCAGTTGCCAAGCGCACCTGGACATGCACGGGCTCAATTCCGAGCAGGCATTCGACAATCTGCTCTTCTTCATTCGGGAAAGCTACCTGCAAAACAGACGCTGTCTGCTCATTGTCACAGGCCGGGGCAAGAACTCCCCAGGCGGCAGGAGCGTGCTCAAGGAGGAAATACAGTCCTGGCTCACCAGGGACCCCCTGCACAGGATAGTACTGGCCTTCTGTACGGCCCAGCCCAAGGACGGTGGAGCCGGTGCTTTGTATGTACTGCTCAGGAAGCAGAAAAAACAGCAAGGCAAGGTCAAGTGGGACAAAATGATGAACTGGGACGATTAGAACGACAAAAGGCCTCCAGCGCAATGCGATGAAGGCCTTTTCCTAACATGAAGTAATTATGTTCTTTTATCCACCCGCTAGGCAGCCACTTCTTCCGCAGCCTCCTGTTCGCCGCCAGCCATTCCCTTGACCAGAGCCAACTCTTCGGCGGAGAATATCTTGTTGATTTCAAGAATGATGATGAACTGTTCGTCCTGACGTCCCATGCCGCGAATGTACTCCGCATTGACGGCCGCGCCCATCTTCGGAGCCGGCTCAATGGAATCGGGCATCATCTCGAACACCTCGCGGACCGAGTCCACCAGGGCTCCCATGACGGTCAACTCGCCATCAAATTCGATCTCCACAATGATGATACAGGTATCCACCGTATCTTCGCCCTGCGACATACCCATTTTCATACGCATATCGACCACGGGCACGGCATTGCCGCGAAGGTTGATCACACCGCGCATAAAAACGGGGGTACGGGGAATCTTGGTGATGGAAGTCAACTCAAGCACTTCACGCACCGTACCGATGTCCAGTGCGAATATTTCCTTCCCCAAAGTAAACGTCAAAAACTGGTTAATGTCATTGAGGACTTCTTCGCTCATTACGACTCCCCTTTGTTACATTCTCAATATCTGCCCGATTAATATCATGTATACGGGCTCAAGCAATGATTTTGATGTTATAATCTTATGTCTGCAACAAATCAAATGCTCACAGGAGCTTTGTCCTTCATCCCGCCCAACGAATTTTCAACACCACGAGAACATTGGACCGTCACGAAAATTCCATAACGGTATTTCCCGGCAAATCGGCCACCCATAAAAAGAACGGCATGAAAACCAGTTGCGGCAAGGCTTTCCGACCGTCTTCCGCCTCTCAAAACAAGATCATAAACCTGAATGAAAACAAAAAATTACACCCGATCGAAAAAAAAGTGTTGACTTCAAAACGAGGCGCATATAGATACACATTCCTCGTCGGGATGTAGCGCAGTTTGGGAGCGCACTTGAATGGGGTTCAAGGGGTCGGAGGTTCAAATCCTCTCATCCCGACCACGAGACGAAATACCCCACGGGGGCTGACGCAAGTCAGCCCCCTGTTTCGTAAAAAGGCCTTCATAGCTCAGTAGGTAGAGCGCATCCTTGGTAAGGATGAGGTCAGCAGTTCAATTCTGCTTGAAGGCTCCAGATATCCGCAAAACGCCCTGCTACAGGGCGTTTTTTTCTACCTCTCCATCGCCCACCTCCCGCTCACTCATTTGCCGCCAGCACCGCAGGCGGAAGATCACTGAGCCTCGACGTCTTTCGCAGCTGGCCCCACCACAAACTCGTCATAAGCCTCGGTGAAACGTTCCATGATGGATTCCGGAATGTATTTTGATTGAATTTCAAACATACGCCCCGACAGTATTTCACGTCTCAAAATTGAGTTGATTCGTTTCACAAGGCTTTGACCCCACTCATTCCTGGGCAGCACGACATACCCCGCCTCTATGGTCGACTTGAGCTCTCGAACGGGCAACGCCGTGAATCGCCCCTCGTATCCAAGCTTCTTCGCATTGTAGGCAAAGACCACCGGGTCCCACAGGATAAAATCCACCCGACCGATGTCGAGCATCAACATCAGTCGTGGCAAGGCGTCAGCGCCGGAAATATATTCCGTGCGGTCGTGAGCAGGGAATTCACCAAGGATGGCGTCGTTGGCGACGCCATGCGCAGCGTGGCGCATTCGTCCAAATGTCAGGGAGGGATTGCGCATCATCTCGCGCAACGACAGATCGGGCCCGCCTCCCAGCTTTTCAAAATCCTCCGCTCGAATAATCAGGTGAGACAAAAAGGACACGCGCATAGGGATACTGAACATCATGACCTTTTCTCTGCCGGGGCCTTTCACTGGGCCGACCATGACCACATGCCTGCCGTCGGCGACATCCTGGATCATCCGCGCGACGGCGGCAGAAAATTTCACGTGCCGGTATTCAGGCAGCTGCTTGATCAAAAGATCCTGAACGTCTGAACAGTACCCGCTCGGCGGAGCGTCCTTTTCGACAATAAATAAAGGTGGATAGGAAAAGAATGGCCAATAAACCGTGCTGTTGTCATTCGCCAAAGATGCTATGGGCGACATCCACCCGAGTACACATAAAAAAAAGACAAACAAAAAATGGGATTTATCATAGAAGAACAATGGCTTCATTACTCACCTTGCATGGTAATGGTCAGAAAAAATCATTTTAATAGTACCCCAACCCATATCCCCCTGCAAACAGGCGAACATCTGCCCCCTCCTGCCAAATAGTCATTATGTGCAGTTTTCCGTTTTGAGCACGCGAAAGTTCTCCAACCCCATTCCCTGACGGACAAAGTCTGCCAAACATCCGTTTCCGAAAAAAAGAACTACGGTGCAATCCTGCCATTGGGTATCCGACCTTGCGTTTTTAACGGCTGCGGCATAGGTTTGACAGCCTTCGGCACTTCGACAAGGATATCCTTCATGATCAAACCGAATCTTCGGCAAACCATTGTCCTCGGAATAATCATATTCTCTCTTTCTTTCGGAGGAATCGCCCTCCTCGCCCTCTCGAACATCAACCGCTTGCAGCAGGAAGTGGTGCTTGTGGAGCGGGCGGATGATCTACGAAACCTGATTCTTGAACTCCGCCGGGAAGAAAAGAACTTTTTCCTGTATCAGGACACCGCATTCTTTTCACGAGGCAAGTCAAATCTGAACCAGGCCCAGAAAGCCCTTGATACGCTTTCCAGCGAGCTGGGCCAACCTCTCGGCAGACAGCACGGCACAAACCTGAAGCAAGGAATGGAGCGCTACAGTGCGCTTCTTGAAAAAATCAAGAAGGTTTCCCAGTATGGTGAAATAGCGGAAGACCACCAGGCCTCGCAAATGCTGCGTGAAAACGGACAAAACCTTGTGGAACATTCCCGCGCCATCGCGGAATTCGAACGAGAAAGCATCCTGCATATCAACCAAAGACTACGGCTGACGCTTTTTATTTCCATGGGAGTCATAGCCCTGGTCGTTTTCGCCCTGGTCATCTTCGTCTCCAAAAGCATCCTCAGACCGTTGCGGCAGGTCCAGGAAGCCACACGCCAAATAGCCCAGGGCACCTTCGCCCCCATCGCCATCAGAAATGCACGCGATGAAATCGAACAGGTCTTCGTAGCCCTGAACTCCATGGTGGAAGAACTGAAAAAACGCCAGATCCAACTCGTGCAGGCGCAAAAGCTCTCCTCCATCGGGACCCTGGCTTCCGGCATCGCCCATCAGTTGAACAACCCTCTGAACAATATCTCCACCTCCGCCCAGATTCTCGAGGAAACCGCCTCCGGCAGAGAAGAATTCTCTGACAAAATGATAGACAACATCGTTCAGGAAACCATTCGAGCACGAGACATCGTCAAGGGGCTGCTCGAATTCTCCCGCCACCAAGACTTCTCCCCTGCTCCGAACGAACTACGGACCGTCATAGAAAGAGCCGTACGCCTTGTGTCCAGCCAATTGGGCCCGAGAATCTCCCTCGATCTGAACGTACCGGACACTCTGGTCCTCTCCGTGGACCGCCAACGTCTGCAGGAAGCCTTTATCAACCTGATCATCAACGCCATCCAGGCCATCGGAGAAAAGGAAGGCGCCATCAACATCCAAGCCACCCAGGAGAATGATCACGCGATCATTTCCGTTACGGACTCCGGAGACGGAATACCTGCGGAAACCCTTCAACGCATATTCGACCCGTTCTTTTCCACCAAAGAAGTAGGACAAGGCACGGGACTTGGGCTGTACATCGTTTACGGAATCATCGAAAAACACCTGGGAACCATCCGGGTCGAAAGCACGCCGGGCAAAGGCACCACGTTTTTCATCCGGCTCCCACTCATACAGGAGAAAAATGCATGACCGTCGCTTCAATACTCGTGGTTGAAGACGAACACATAGCGCGGGACAATCTGGCCCATGTCCTGACCAACGAGGGCTATTCCGTGACAGCCGTGGTGTCCGCCGAAGAAGGCCTGCAGGAACTTGAAAAAAAAGAATATGAACTCGTGATCACCGACCTCATGCTGCCCGGCATCAACGGCGTCGCCATGCTGGAACGGACGCGGGCACAACATCCTTCCACCGAAGTTGTCGTGGTGACGGGCCACGCAACTGTCCCCAACGCGGTACAGGCCATGCAGAAAGGAGCCCACTCCTATATACAGAAGCCTTACAACTTCGACGAACTCCGCCTCCAGGTGAAAAAGGCACTTGAACAACAGTCCCTTTCCCAGGAAGTGCTCCGGCTCCGACAGATCGTCGCGGAAGGCAAGAACGACTTTCCCTTTGTCGGTCAAAGCGACACCCTGGCCCAACTCAAGAAAACCGTACGTCAACTGGCCCAAATGAACTGCAATGTCTTGATCCAAGGAGAAACCGGTACGGGCAAGGAGCTCGTGGCCCAAGGAATCCATCAGCTGAGCCAACGCTCCGAGGAGCGTTTCATGGCCATCAACTGCGGCACCTTCACGGCCGAACTCATGGACAAGGAGTTGTTCGGTCATGAGAAGGAGGCGTTCACAGGGGCCAACCGCGGACAAAAGGGAATCCTCGAGGTGGCGGACGGAGGCACCGTCTTTTTCGACGAGATAGGCGAACTGCCCTTGAACATGCAGGTCAAACTGTTACGGGTGCTCCAGGAAAGAGCATTCCTGCGCGTGGGGGGCACACGGGAAATACCGGTGGACATACGGGTCGTCGCCGCCACCAACCGTGACCTGCGGGAGCTGGTTGAAAAAGGCGAATTCCGTCAGGACCTCTATTACCGCCTCAACGTGGTCACCCTCCAAGCCCCCCCCCTCAGGGAACACAGGGAGGATGTCCCCATCCTGATCGGCCATTTCCTGGAAAAGCACCGGCAGCCTGGCCAAACCATCGCATCCATCGCCCAGGACACACTGGATCTCCTCATGCGCTACCCTTTTCCGGGCAATGTGCGAGAATTGGAAAACATCGTTCAGCGGGCACTGGCACTGGGGCAAGGCGCAACATTCACGCCGGACCTGCTGCCGAGCGACGTCTACGACGCCCAAACCGATGCACCGCTCGCCACCTTGGAAGACGTGGAAAAAGCGCACATCCGAAAAGTGCTGGCTGCCTCAGGCGAAAACAAGACGCAGGCTGCTCGGATTCTCGGAATCGACAGGGTCTCGCTCTGGCGAAAAATCAAACGCTACCACCTTGAATAACTGCGCTCTCCAAAGCAACGGCAGCAGCCTCCTCCACTGAGGAGACAAGGCACAATTCTATATCCTGCAAAACATCTTCGTCCATGGAGTCCAAAGTCGAGGCGCATCCCCGGGGCAAAATCACGGTGGTGATTCCGGCTTGCTGCGCCGCCATGAGCTTCTCGCGAATCCCCCCCACCGGCAGAATGTCGCCCAGCAAAGACAACTCTCCGGTCAAGGCGACGTCTCCGCGGACAGGCTTGCCGGTCAGCAGGGAAAGAAGCGCAAGGGTGATGGACACTCCGGCGGACGGTCCCTCCTTTGAGACGGCCCCGGCCGGTATGTGTACGTGAATATCCGCAGTCTCAAAGAAATCCGGCGCGATGCCGAACTGCTCGGCACGGCTTCTAATGAAACTGAGAGCTGTCTGGGCCGATTCGCGAAGCACCTCTCCCAACGACCCGGTCAGGATGAGCTGCTTGCTGCCCTGCATCCGGGCTGTTTCCACAAAAATGATCTCCCCGCCGTTTTCGGTCCAAACCAGACTGGTGGCCACCCCGAGCTTGGTTTCCGACTGAGCCATGGTCGACGCGTACGGCGGGGGACCCAACAGTTTGGGAACCATGGCGGCGTCCACCACCACCTTGTCTTCCAAATCCGCAAGAACCTGTCGGGCCAGTTTCCTGCACAGCGACGCCAACTGTTTGCGTAGCCCTCGTAACCCTGCTTCCCGCGTATAGTCCATGATGACGGCCAAAACCGCCTCGGGCTCTATTACGACAGGACGGTTTTCCAACCCATGTTGCTGCAACTGGTCCGGAATCAGATAGCGTGTCGCGATTTCAAACTTTTCCTGCCGCGTATAGCTGGAGAATTCGATTACCTCCAAGCGATCGCGCAGAGGAGCCGGAAGGCGTTCCACCGCATTGGCGGTACAAAGAAACAATGCCCCGGACAGGTCAAAAGGCAAGCCCATGTAGTGGTCGACGAACGCCGCGTTCTGCTCGGGGTCAAGCAATTCGAGCAACACGGCGGTGGCATCGCCATGAAAATCCTGCACCGCTTTGTCCACTTCGTCGAGCATGATGACGGGGTTCCTGGCCCCCACTTTCTGAAGTCCTTGCAGTATCCGTCCCGGCAAAGCCCCCACATAGGTCCGACGGTGTCCCCTCAGTTCGGCCTCGTCCCGCAAACCCGCCAACGACAGGCGGAAGAACTTTCTCCCAAGCGCTTCCGCTATGGCCTTGCCAATGGAGGTCTTGCCGGTCCCTGGAGGGCCGGTAAAACAAAGCACTGGACCATGAAGCTGCTGGGCACGCATACTTTGCTCCAGCATTTCCTCGACATATTTTCGCAGCTTGGTCAGGTTGACGGGTTTGCCCAGGTACTGATCGGCCCCTTGCCGCATGGCATCCACGGCCGTCTTGACCGTGGCATACCCAGTCAGCATGATGACCTTGGTGTCCGGCCAGCGTTTACGCAGAACCTTCAGAAGCTCCATGCCGTCCATGCCGTCCATCTTGAGATCGGAAACCACCACGTCAGCAGGCTGCCTTTCCATGGCCGCGACAGCTTCAAGGCCGTTGGCGACAGCGGTGACCTCGTATCCGTCGTTTTCAAAAACAATGGATAAATTTTCTCGGGCAATAGCCTCATCATCCACCAGGAGTATGGTGGGGCTATGCCGTCCCCGAAGATTCTTGACCGCCAGGAATTCGAGTATCCGGTCCTTGACCCGGTGCAAACCGTGATGACGTGCATCAAGCACATTCTCCGCCCGGACAATATCCAGGTCATCCTTGGTCGTCGTGTTCCAGGGCAGGGAAAGAAGAAATTCCAGATAGTTCAGTCCGATGGCGTGTTCCGGGGAAGACTGTTCGGTCCCTGCAATCCTGTCACATTCGGTGAGGGCGGCATCATTAACCTCGCCCGGCAACCCGGAGGCCAGGATTTTGTCACGAAGAAGTTCGTGTTCCGCCGGTGAAGCAGTTTCCCTTGGCAAACGTACCGGAGCCTGACCTTCCTCCGAAGACGCCTTTTTCGAAGAAGTCCCCCACTTAATTCCGAACCAGCCCATATGCCCGCCTCCTGCCGTAATGGCACATTCGTATAAGGAATCCACTCAGTTCAACTGTCAGCACGTGCACAGCATTCGCTAATCATTCTTACATATCACGGCACTTGTGGGCTGTTAAGATTGCACATCGCAACACTCGACCCTTTTTCCTTCCCAAAGCGTTTACCCGCGACAAGGCACGCATCATCCATCGTCACGACTGAATAGCTATCATATTGAATTTTCAATAAATATATTTTGAGAAAAAATGAACAATTCACCGCCATGACGCTTAGAAAAGGCCATCAGCCCCCTTGTTGTCTATCAAAGAGTGTAACAAACGCCGTCGACACCGTTGCATATTGTAATAGCGCCACAGTCGTCTTCATCCCTATTTGCCGCCATACCGAATTTTCCCCACCCTCAATCGTTGCAACATGCATCACCACAGGGGAAAAAAACTCGTACAATAAAAATAAAATCCTATGTTTTCAAAAACATAAACTGAGAAAAACTCTTGGCATGCGTTTTGATCCTAAAGCGGGCGAGAGGCTGAAAAAATATCTCCAACCTTTACTTAAAGAGGAGTGAAACATGGCTCTCTTCAGCGCTGTAAAAAATATGGTGAACAGGCATTATCAAACAATGGCCGAGACAAACTGCAACACCTGCCATGTAGGTGCGTGGGTCATCGGTCGCGAACAGCATTTCACGGAAACATCAGGAGGATGTTCTATGAAGGCAATGATTAAACGACTCGTCGGCGCAAAGGATGCGAGTGTCGAGTGTACCTGTACTCCGGAAAAGAACCAAGCTGTGCGGAACGAATGTTCCCGCTGCAAAATCCTTGTAGTCTGTAAGGGATACGCTTTTTCCGACGGCGTCATGGATTATGCCGTAGACATGGCTGCAAAAACACGTAGCGACCTAGTGGCTCTCAACCTCGACACCACCGGACGGGACTTTCCGGTATTCCGGGCCAAGGCAGAGGAAAACATCGACCGTTTCTCCGACAAGGCAGCCGACGCCGGCTTGCTCTTTTCTCATGAAGTGCGCCACGGCGAAGAAGATTCCGTCATCGACAAGATGTACCAGGAGAACTCGTTCCGCTACGTCATGGACGATTCCGCCGTAGCCTGCAAGAACAGAAGGGTCATTCCCGTCTACACCCGAGCGACGCTGCACGCCAAGTAGCACTTGGCAAGCAACGTCTTTTCCAGTAATCGCAAGGACTTCACATGACCCCTGAAATCATAACGGTTATGGCCGTGCTCGCTTTCGCCGTGCTGTTGTTCATCTTCGAATGGGTCCGGGTCGATGTGGTGGGAATCATCATGATGGTGCTCCTCCCCCTCCTCGGGCTCGTCACCCCGCAGCAGGCCATCAGCGGGTTGAGCAGTAATGCCGTCGTATCCATCATCGCAGTGATCATCATTGGCGCCGGCTTGGATAAGACCGGCGTCATGAACTCCATGGCACGCATCATTCTCCGCTTCGCAGGAAAAAGCGAATCACGGATCATGACCCTCATTGCCGGGACCGTCGCGGTCATTTCCGGCTTCATGCAAAATATCGGCGCGGCTGCGCTTTTTCTTCCAGCCGCAAAACGAATCGGCAACCAGACAGGCGTCCCCGTGGGCAGACTACTCATGCCCATGGGCTTCTGCGCGATCATCGGCGGCTGCCTCACTCTTGTGGGCTCCAGTCCTCTCATCCTGCTCAACGACCTCATGGTGGTGGGAGGGACGCGCTACGAGGCCTTCGGCCTGTTCAGCGTCACTCCGGTGGGCCTGCTGCTCATTGCTGCCGCCCTCATCTATTTCATACTGTTCGGTCGATTCATATTGCCGAACAGGGCCGAGAATGAGAACTCCGGCCCCATGTCGTCGGTGCTGGCCAGCACCTACAGCAATGTGGGCTCCCTCTTCGAACTCCACGTCCCCGCAGACTGGAATCGAAAAGAGCCCCTGCATGCGTTGGAGCTGCGTCCCATCTACTTCTGCACCCTGGTTGCCATCGCCCGGGAAGGAGGACGCACCCACATCTTTGCTCCAAACCCGCAGGAAACCGTCCAACCCGGAGACCACTTGGTCGTGGTCGGTCCCGATGAATTCGTGGGGCATATGGCGGAAGATATGGGCTGGGAACTTCAATCGGAACTGAGCTCTTTCGCAGAAGAACTCTCTCCGAACAATGCGGGCATCATGGAAGGCATTGTGACCCCCCGCTCCGAATTCGTCGGTAAAACACTGCGCGACCTTCGCATCAGGGAACGCTTCCAGGTTTCGCCTCTGGCCATCTTCAGGGGCGAGAAAATATTCGTCAGCGGCCTGACCGACATCGTCATTGAGGCCGGCGACGCCCTGCTGCTGCATGGTCGATGGGAGATGTTCCACATGCTCAAGGGCCTGCCGGACCTGATCTTCACCGAAGCTGTAAAGGGCGAGCTGCTGAGAACGGAAAAGGCAAAGCTGGCTCTGCTGTGGCTGGCCATATCCCTGGTCATGATTCTCGGCTTCCATGTCCAGCTTTCCATTGCCTTGCTGACAGGTGCGCTCGGCATGGTGCTCACAAAGGTCCTGACCATTGACGAGGCTTACCAATCCGTGGACTGGATGACGGTCTTCCTGCTGGGCGGGCTGATCCCGCTGGGCATGGCCTTCGAAAATACCGGGGCCGCGAAATACATTGCGGACACCATCATGGCCGCCTTGGGGACTCCGTCCCCGGTCCTGCTGCTCACGGTCATCGGCATTCTGACTTCGTTCTTCACGCTGGTCGCTTCCAACGTGGGGGCAACGGTTCTCCTGGTGCCGCTGTCCATGAACATGGCCATCAATGCCGGAGTGGACCCACGTGTGGCGGCGCTGACGGTAGCCGTTGCAGCATCCAATACGTTCGTCCTGCCCACCCATCAGGTCAACGCCCTGATCATGCGCCCCGGAGGGTACCGGACCATTGACTATGTCCGCAGCGGCGCAGGCATGACCGTCATTTACATGATCGTCATGATAACCGCGCTCATGATGTTCTATTAAGCACACAGAACGGGCGCCGGAAAAACCGGCGCCCGTTTTCATGGATACGAGGACTGCCCGACCAGAACTGATCCGCATATTTTTCATAAACACCCCCTCAATCGGCCGGCGTTTCGTCGTTTTCCCGAATGAGGGGCATTTTGCGCTTGATATCCAAGGAGACCAAAATGAAGACATCGTTGACAAGAACCTTTTTGAAAACATTCCTCGGCAATGCACCGTCATGGTACAAGCTGACCCTTGTAGGATTTCTCATCCTCAACCCGATACTCATGCTCACCGCAGGCACCTTTGTTGCGGGGTGGGCGCTGATAGCCGAATTCATCTTCACCCTGGCCATGGCCCTGAAATGCTACCCGCTTCCGGCGGGCGGCCTCCTGGCGCTTGAGGCGGTCATTATGGGCATGACCACACCGGAAACTATTTTCCACGAAGCGTCCAAGAACTTCGAAGTCATCCTGCTGCTCATCTTCATGGTGGCAGGTATCTACTTCATGAAGGACTTCCTGCAATTCACCTTCACCCGCATTCTCGTGCGCATCCGCTCCAAAAAAACCATCGCCCTGCTCTTCTGCATTGCCGGAGCATTCCTGTCCGCCTTTCTCGACGCCCTCACCGTCACGGCGGTGATTATGGCCGTGGCATACGGATTCTACAACGTCTACCACCGCTTCGTTTCCGGCACAGGATACGGCGACACTCACGACCTTTGTTCGGATGCCTGCATCAAGGAAAAGAATCGAGAAGAGCTGCTCGAATTCAGAGCATTTCTCCGCAACCTCATGATGCACGGCGCAGTGGGCACTGCACTCGGCGGCGTCTGCACGCTCGTGGGCGAACCACAGAACCTGCTGGTGGGCGGAGAAATGGGATGGCACTTCATTCCATTCTTCCTGCACGCCATGCCGGTTACCATGCCCGTATTCGTCGTGGGCCTACTGACCTGCCTTGCGGTGGAGCAGTTCCATCTGTTCGGTTATGGTGCGCAACTCCCGGGCAATATCCGCTCTTTCCTGCTGGAAAAGGCGATACAAATGGAAGAAAAACAGGGACAGCAGGGTAAGCTCAAGCTCATCATCCAGGGATGCGCCGGCATCTGGCTCATCGTAGCCCTGGCATTCCACCTTGCGGCGGTCGGTCTCATCGGCCTTTCGGTCATCGTTCTGCTCACGTCGTTCACCGGCGTCACCGAGGAACACCAACTCGGCCACGCTTTTGAGGAAGCACTGCCGTTTACCGCTCTGCTGGTGGTTTTCTTCTCAATCGTTGCGGTCATCCACTCACAGGAGCTGTTCGCTCCCATCATCGAATATGTTTTGAGTTTGAAAGGACAAAGCCAACTCATGGCCTACTACATCGCCAACGGGCTTCTCTCCTCCATTTCGGATAACGTCTTTGTCGCAACGGTCTACATTTCCGAAACCAAACTGCACTTCATTCACGTGTTGGACGCAATTCCCGGCATCGGCATGAGCGGACAAGCGCTCATGGACAGGTTGACGGACGCTCACATCGCGAGGGCGGATGTACTTGCCACTCTCCCGCAGGGCGTTGCGGCGCAGGTCAAGGAAACCATGGAGCACTTGGACAAACTGGCCATCGCCATCAATACCGGAACCAACATTCCTTCTGTGGCGACCCCCAACGGCCAGGCGGCCTTCCTCTTCCTGCTGACAAGTGCTCTTGCACCGGTCATCCGTCTGTCATACGGCCGTATGGTTCTCCTGGCCCTTCCGTACACCATCACCATGTCCCTGACCGGGCTGGCGGCCGTCTACATGTTCCTCTAGTCATGTACTCGGCTCTCCAACACAAGGGCTCCCGACAATTCGGGAGCCCTTTTTCTTTTCAGACAAAGTGAAAAAATTCCTTCCTCCACACGCCTTTCCAAACAGAACACTCGCTCCCTCTTCCACTCGTTTTCCGCAACACACGATCAATTTTGATTTAAAATCAGATATTCCGCCAAAATTCACATAAAAAACTTGACATTTCCCCGAGGGCAAACTTGATGATGTGTAACACAACTGTAACATTTTAGCGGACGCTCCCTTCCTCGGGGAGAGTTCTGAAAAGCCCGATACGGCGGTAAGCGGAGGTATAATGCGGCTTCAAGGCCTCATCCCGTAAAGCATCGTGACTAAGGCAAAGTGCCAGATTAATACAAACCCACAAGGATATTGCATGAAGTTCTGTCAGAAACGAAAAACTGTACTAGGCTCCCTTTTGCTCTCGGCATCCCTGATGCTGATATCCTCCATCGCGTTTGCAGCCGCCCCGAAATATGTATTCTACTTCATCGGGGACGGCATGGGCCCCGCTCAACGCCAGTCCGCTGAATACTTCTACAAAACCGAAACCCAAAATCCCAAGGCCAAACTCATCATGAACAGCCTGCCGGTCTCGGCCTTGGTCACCACCCACTCCGACAACACGCTGATCACGGACTCCGCCGCAGGCGGCACCGCCTTGGCCGCAGGGTTCAAGACCACCAACGGCGTTATCTCCAAATTGCCCGACGGCAGAGACATCAAAACCATCGCCGAAGCCGCCCATGTAGCAGGCTATGCTGTAGGCATCGCCACCACTACCCGCATCACCCATGCGACCCCCGCAGCTTTTTCCGCGCACGAAATGAGCCGAGACAGCGAAAACGAAATCGCAGCCGATCAACTCGATTCCAACTTCGAATACCTTGCCGGTGGCGGCTTCCGTCACTTCGTGGGTAAAGAGAACCCCGAAGGACTCAAGTCCAAACGCAAGGATGAACGCGACTTGGTGACGGAATTCAAGGCCAAAGGCTACACTACCTTCATCGGCGACAATGCTCGCGATGCATTCCGTTCCTTCGAGCCGAAAAAGGGGGATAAGGTCCTGGCGACTCTCGCATACAGCCACCTGGGAATGGAGATTGACCGCCGAAATGCAGCTGAAGCCAAGAACGCCATGCCTTCCCTGTCCGAATTGACGACCAAGGGCATTGAAGTACTGGAAGCACAGAAAAAGCCTTTCTTCATGATGGTCGAAGGCGGCCGCATCGACCATGCCGCCCACTGTAACGACGCAGCAGGCGCCATCTACGACACCCTGGCCCTCGACGCTGCCATTGGCAAGGCTTACGAATTCTACAAAAAACATCCGGAAGACACCCTGATCGTCATCGCCGCCGACCACGAAACCGGCGGTATGGCCATGGGCATAAGCCTTGATTCCAAAGGCTACTTCCTGAAGCTCAAGGAACTGCTCAAGGTCAAGGCCTCTGTGGAAGATGTGCTTTGGAGCGCCTATCCCGCCATGATCAAAAAGTATGCGGACTCCGGCAAACGCCGTCAGGCCTACCTCGCCTTTGTGGCGGAAAAATACGGCCTGACCGACTTGAACCCCCGCGAACAAAAAATCCTGGAAACCGCAATGACCGTGGAAGACCGCAACCAGAATCTGCCTGCCGACCAGCAGACCACTTTTGGTTACGGGTATAGCCCGACCATGATCGCCGTGTCGCATCTGGTTTCCGAACGCGCCCGCATCAACTGGACCTCCTATGTCCACACCGCTTCCGTGATCGCCTTGTCCGCAGTGGGCTCCCAGGCCGACAGATTCGCCGGATTCAAGGACAACACCGACCTGCCGAGACTCATGGCCGACGCCATGGAGGTCAAACTCTCCAGCTATGAACGAGTCCCGTCCAGGGCTCTGGAAGGAGACACCTTCACCCCCAACAAAAAGTACTCCGAAGTACCCTACGGAGTGAACTAGCAACCTTAGGAGGGCGGCTTTGGGCCGCCCTCCTTTCTTATGATGGATCTCTTTATGTCGATGCGGCGAAAAATACTTATTACAGCATTCCTGACAGCTATTTTTTTGGCCTCTTTGTGCATGACAAAAAAATCGACACAGCAGGAGAACGGCAATGTACACGAGGTGAGCGGCGTCGTGATCTCCGTGGACAACAGCGAAATCCTCCAATCCGGAGCCGGCGCCATCGGCTTTCAGAAAGCCACGGTAGTCATCAGCGATGGCCCCTGGAAAGGCAGACAAACAGATGCGGCCAACCTGCTCAACGGCCAGCTGGACATGGATGAAGTCTACGTTCCCGGAGACCGAATCCTGCTCGCCATTCAGGTGCAGGATGATCAAATCACCAATGCCAGAGCCATCAATACCTACAGACAGCACTGGGAGCTTATCCTGTTTGCAGTCTTTGCCATAGCCCTGATTCTCTATGCCCGCCTTATCGGCATCAAGGCTCTCTGTTCCTTCATCGCTGCCCTTGGAGTGCTCTGGTATTTCTACATCCCCAACCTGCTCGACGGCGCCGCTCCGCTGCCCCTGAGCCTGGCAGTGCTCGTCCTTCTTTCACTGATCATAATCTGTACGGTGGCTGGTTTTACGCGCCACGGCATGGCCGCCTTTCTCGGTACGGTCTGCGGACTGGGAGCAACCCTCATACTGACCCTGTTCTTCGGTGACGAATTCAACCTTGCGGGAATGACAACCCCCTTTTCCACCACCCTACTTGTCCAGGGAGCATACCACCTTAATTTCCAACACATTTTTTATGCCGCCGTTCTTTTGGGCGCGTCCGGCGCAGCCATGGATATCGCCATGGACGTCAGCGCTTCCATGAATGAAATAAAAAACAAACGGCCGGATATCGGCACGCGTGAACTCATCCAATCCGGCTTCACCATCGGCCGCCAAGTCATCGGAACCATGGCCACCACCTTGCTCCTGGCCTATTCCGGCGGCTACCTGACCATGCTCATGGTCTTCGTCGCCCAAGGCACCAGCGCCACACGCATTGTAAACATGAAGCTCGTGGCGGCAGAAATCTTCCGGGTTCTCATAGGCAGCATAGGCCTGCTCATGGTGGCTCCGGCCACCGCCGTCATTGCCGGAATACTGCTGAACGCCAAGCCCGGAAAAGTCAAAACCCCAACGTTTGACACTGTCAAAAAATGAAAAGCTCAACCGAAGAACGACTGTTTCCGCCAAAAAATAAAACTTTCCAGATCTTATCGATCATCTCTATCCGTAAACCACAGCTGTATGCCATCATTCAATTTCTATTGCCGCCTTCCTTGAGCTACTACCGTTGAAACTCCAAGGAGCGCTACATGAAACGATTCATTACCTTTTTGATTGCAGTAATAACCATGGCCCTCGGCATACAGACGGCTCTTGCTGGTGATTTCACTCAATTGAGCACGACACAGGCGATTGAACGAAACAAAATCGATGGCATCATCTTCGTGGACGCCCGCGACCCGAATGCCTTCAACGGTTGGCCCATGCAGGGCGAAAAGAACGGCGGGCACATTCCGGGCGCAACCAATCTTGCAGCCTCCTGGATTACACGTAACCTCCCGCGAACCGCAGAAGTAACAGCAGAAAAACATCTGAAAAAAGCCAAGGGCGTGGTCGTGTACGGTTATGATGCAGGACAAGCCGAAACAGTGGCCCAGTGGCTGACAGTCCAAGGCGTTCCCTCCGAATGCATCAAGATCTACCCGGAAGGATTCAGGGCGTGGGAGGCTGCCGGGAAATCCGTGGAAAGATTGCCTCACTACGAACTTATCGTCCCCGCCCAATGGCTGAAAAAGCAGATGGCAAAAAAGACGGTCAAAGTCGTCGAAGCCTCCTGGGGCAAGGGAGAGAAATACGAAAAAGCCCATATTCCCGGCGCAATACACCTCAACACGGACTTGCTGGAGTCTGACGCCCGGCATTGGAACTACCTCCCGCCAGCCGAGCTTGAAAGAAACCTGATTTCACTCGGTATCACCGCCGATACCCCCGTCGTACTCTATGGGGAATACGGGATAGACGCGGCCCGGGCCGCCGTAGCCATGATGTACATAGGTGTGAAGGACGTACGGCTTCTCAATGGCGGCCTGGATGCCTGGAAATCAGCAGGTTACGGAACAACGTCAGGCATGGTATCCCCGGCACCGGCCAACTCGTTCGGCGCCTCCACCCCGCAACACCCTGAACTGGTCATCAACATCCCAGACGCCAAACGCATTCTGGCAGACGACAACGCCGTTCTGATCTCCATCCGGTCCTGGACGGAGTATATCGGTGAAACCAGCGGTTACAGCTACATTAAACCCAAAGGGCGCATCAAAGGCGCTGTATGGGGGCATGGAGGCAAGGACTCCTACAATATGGACCACTTCCGGAATCCGGACAACACCATGCGCGACTACACGGAAATAACGACCTTCTGGAAGAAATGGGGCATCACTCCGGACAAGGAAACGGCATTTCATTGCGGAACAGGCTGGCGCGCAAGCGAAGCACTGATTGACGCCATGGCCATGGGCTACGAAAAGGCACACCTCTTTGACGACGGCTGGTACATCTGGAGCATGAACCCGGCCAACCCAACCGCCAACGGCGATCCCCGATAAAACCATGAGGGGCGAAAGCCCCCTTCAAACGGATTTTTCAATGCTCAAAAGCATATCCCGATATCTTTGCCTGGCGGGGCTTGTCGCCATTCCGGCTGTATTCTGGCTCCATCATCTTTCTGAAACCCGTATGGGAGTCATGCGCGACCTTTATGTACGCAACACATCCCTGAACGCGATTCTCTTCGCCCCGGTGTGGCGGCATGGACTGCCAGCCCTGGCCCTTGGGTGCGCACTGTTCCTGGCCAGCCGTTTCAAGCGCTCCCCCCTTGCCGCCACGACAGGCCTTCTCTCTGCCACGGCCTGGATATGGGTGTCTCTTTTCCCTGCTTACCTGGGATTGGCTGCTCCCTGGATGCTTCCGGCACTGTGGCTCTTGCTGGCTGGCTGCTTGCTCAGGACGATAAGTGCTTAAGACCCTATGAAAAGACAAAGGCCGGCCCTGAACAGGCCGGGCTTCGCAGGCAACCTTCCTTTTGAATCAGAAGGCCGACTTCATACTCTTCACAATCGCCAACAACCGATGTTCATAGGTATGTTCCGCCAGCACCCTTTTTCGGGCAGCCTCGGAGACCCGCTTTCGCCCGGCGGTATCAGCAAGCCAGCGCTCCACTTGCGGCCCGATATCCTCCACCGAATCATAGCAGGCCACTTCCGAGCCCGGCTCGAACAATTCTTCCATTCCTGCGGTCCGGTCCGTGAGCACAAACGAACCGCAAGCCGGTATGTCGAACAGGCGCTGGTTCACAGCATTGGAGGACTGAAGACTGGTGGTATTGAAGTTGACTGAAACCTGCCGGTAAAAGCTCGGCAACTCCTGTTCGTAATGCATGCGCCCGTACCAGATAAACGGCATGCCGTGCCGCGCCAAATGCTCTCTCCAGAAACCATCGCCAACAATGGCAGGCTTGAACCGCAGCAGTTGCTCTACACAACGAAGCCGTCTGAGGCGGGTGGCCTCCAACTGCACGAGCCTGACATACTGCAGCTGCTTCCCGGGGGGTAAGCTCTCCAGTTCACAAAGAAGACGAGGCGCACTGCGGGCCAAAAGTGCGACAGGACTCACCTGTGGATTTTGTTCATAAAGGGAGCCAACAAGCCCATATTGTTTCAAAAGCGTTTCCGGAAATGAACCAGCATTGATGTTGTCGGCAATCTTTCGGGCCCACGAAGACCCCACGAAGGACACTCCATGCAATCGACCGGAGGGGCCTTTCGTAAAAACCTCGGGATCGGTGGCCAAAGGCAGATGACGTACCACAGGCACTCCCAGGTCGCCGATGGGTTGCACGCCGTCCGGGTCCCAAGTAAAAACCGCCAGCAAGGCGTTTGCATCCACCGCATTGCGGAGGAACATGTCGTGCTTGTCCACAAACCAACTTGCCAGGGGGATGCCGCACTTCCGCAGCAACCCCAACACCTGACCTTCGGCGTCAAGCCCTGCATGGTTGATTGTCAGGATGAAGTCAGGACAAAATGAGGCGGCGACATCAAAAAGTTCCTTGAGGAACGCGGGCTCCTGGCGAAAGGGAACCACGAGAAATTCCATGCCCAGGCGCTTCATGGCCCGATGCAGCTCGGGCAGGATGAAATAATCCTGCCCGACAAGAAGTATCTTGGGCAACGGCCCGTCATGTTTGGGGGGATGGGGAGGCACCATTACTACAGACGGTCCACGACCAGCCAGAACACGAATGCCCCCACGGCAAGACGGACCACATGGCCGATGTGAAAATGATAGCCCCAGTCCACAGCGAACATGAGGATGACAGTGATGATGAAAGACGCAAGAATGATCTTGCGCCAAAGATTCAGCCGGGTCAAATTCATATACTTCTCCATAAAAAAAGGCGCACGAGAAGCGCGCCCCGGTATTTCCATTCAATCACGTTATGCAGACTTTTTCTTTGCCTGCCGCTTCGTTGTCTTCTTCTTTTTTTCTTCCGGTTTTGCGAAGTCCCGCAATCCTTCTGCCAGACCGAGCAGCTTCTTGTCCACGAGATCATAGACGGACCCCTTGGTATAGCCACCACTCTTTGTTTTGCTCCCGGCCTTCTCGCCGGTAAGAATCTCAATGCCTTCGTCAACGGTCTTCACGGCCCAAACATGAAATTCACCTTCCTTGACCGCGTCCACCACTTCCTGATCGAGCATAAGATCTTTTATGTTCGGATAGGGAATCATGACCCCCTGCTTGCCGTTCAGGCCCGCGTGCTTGCAGCACATGAAAAACCCTTCCACCTTCTGGTTCACACCACCGATGGGCTGGACCTCGCCCTTCTGGTTTACGGAGCCGGTCACGGCAATGTACTGCCGGATGGGGACTCCGGAAAGGCTCGAAAGCAACGCATAAAGTTCGGTAGACGAGGCGGAGTCTCCGTCAACCCCGCCATAGGCCTGCTCAAACGCTATGCTGGCCGCCAGAGTCAAAGGCTTGTCCTGGGCGAACATCCTTCGCAGATATCCGGCGAGGATCTGCATACCCTTATTGTGAATTGGACCGGAAAGTTCGGCCTCCCGCTCGATGTTGATGATGCCTTCCTTGCCCATGGAAGTCTCCGCCGTAATCCTGGACGGCTTGCCGAACATGAAGTCTCCCATGGAGTAAACGGCCAGTCCGTTAATCTGGCCCACCATCTCGCCGTCCGTATCCACGAACAAACTGCCGCGATCAATCATTTCCTGAAGCCGCTCCTCAATCTGATTGGAACGGTATTTCTTGGCTTCGAGAGCCTTGATCACATGCTCCGCGCCTACGTACCCTTCTCCGGTAATTCCGGAAAAGTAGTCGGCCTCGCTCAACAGGTCCGACAGATAGGGAAAAGACGTGGACAGTTTTTCCTGACGGCCTGACATGCGCACCGATTCCTCCAGAACGACAGCAACACCCGAGGCGTCAAAGGGTTTGAGCTGTTGCCGGTCCACTTCGCTCTTCACGAATCTGGCCACCTGCAACACGGATTCATCATCACGGTTCATGGTGGACTCGTAATCCGCCCTGACCTTGAAAATTTTGGGAACATCCTGATCATAATAGCGAAGCAGACTGTAAAGTCGAGCATCGCCGAGAACCACGACCTTCACGTCCATGTCGATGCGTTCGGGTTTCAGTCCGGTAGCCGTAATGAAATAGTACGGGTCATAGGTCTCTATCTCTATCTGTTCAGTTTTGAGAGAACGTTTAAGGGTCGGCCAGACCCCAGGCTCCATTATGGAATCCAACAGATTGATGACCAGATAGCCGCCGTTGGCCTTGACGAACGATCCGGCCTTGATCTTGGTGAAGTCGGTACGCCAGCCTCCCATGCGGTCCATGGTCCGCTCAATACTTCCGAACAGGTTGCGGTATGTGGGATACGTTTCAATGATCACCGGTGGGCCGGTCAGTTCGGCATTATCCACCAGCAGGTTAACCTCGTAAGGACGCATTACCACTTCGGGGGAAGCACCGGGAAGAACCATTCCGGGGATCGGCCCCTGCTGTTTCTGGCCAAACGATTTGATCTCCTCCAACTGATCCACCATGTTCTCAAGCACGGAATCCAGGAACTTCTGAGTCTTCTTTTCCTGGTAGGATTCCCGCATGGGATTGAGGATCTCTTCCGCAAGGTTCAGGAACATGAGCCGGTCCACTTCTTCATGCTTCTTGGCCACGTCCTTATGCAATTGCTTGATTTCCTGGACTATGTGATCCACTTCCTCCTTGAGTTCAGCGCGTTTGTCGCGAAGTCTCTCGAACTCTTCTTTGGGGAAACGACCGTTCTCGACCATTTCCTCCAGTTGAATAAGCCGTTTGGGCTCTCCGTCAACCAGAGGAACGATGTCCGGACGTTGGTAGGGCCCCATCTGCATGCGGACCATGACCAGACCGGTGTCCTTCACCTTGTCCTCGATATCCTTGTAAAAGGCGATGACCTTTTTTTCGTGAGCTTCGGCCATCTCGTTCTTGCGTGCGATATACTCCTCACTTTCAAAAAGCTGGGGCACTTCAGCCTTGATGTTCTCGATAAAAGCATGCATGTCCTTTTTGAATATGCTCCCCTCCCCGGCCTTGAACCGAAGCAGAATGGGCTCTTCGGGGTGCTTGAAATTGTTGACGTAGCACAGGTCGCAGGGAACTTCCCCATCCACATTCAATTCCTTGAGCAACCTCTTCACAGTGGCCATCCGTCCGGTGCCGGGCTCACCGGTCACAAAAATGTTGTACCCTTTCTTTTCCACTCCCATACCGAAGCGGAAGGCTTCCACGCCGCGTTTCTGGCCAAGAATCTCCTCAAGAGGCTCAAGGTCGTCCGTCGTCTTGAAGGAGAGCGTCTTCGGATCTAGACGCCAACGGAGCAATTCCAAAGGAACTTCGTTCGATTGATTTTTCCTGACCATATGCGTCGCCTCTCCCGTTTGCTTATTTTCTGACTATACGTACGATTCGACCATGTGGATTCTTGCATCGGGGCAACCTGATTTCGAGAATACCGTCATCAAAGACGGCTTTGACGTCTTCGGGATCGACTTTGCATGGCAGACGAACCTCACGACGAAACATACGGCTCTCACGACACGGCCCTTCCTTGACCTTGGTTTCTCCGGCGATGAGCAGCCGATTTTCATGAACGGTGATCATCACGTCCTCCGGGTCCATGTGGGCTATCTTCATGGTAGCCACAAAGTCCTCACCCTGCTCGAAAAACTTCAGGTCTCCCACCACCTGGTGATGCATGGTCGGAAGATCAAAGTCCCGGCACAGGTCGTCAAACAACCTGTCCACATTGCGCTTGAGCTTCTCCAGCTCAGTTTGGCTCCATAATTTCAGATCCGGCATCGTACGGAACCTCCCGGCAGTAATGCCACATAATAAGACCAAGTCTTGAATATAACGGTTTCCCAGCCTTAGTGCGCAAGGTAGCATGAACAATGAAAAAAGGACAAGACAATGAGGAAAAAAACAGCGCCCCGCTCCGCACGGGAGCAGGGCGCTGTCTGCCAAATCTGCCAGAATTGCCTACAAAAACTTAAACACATTACCTGCCGCCAGAAGGACAAATCCTCCTGAAACCAACCAAAATGGACGAACAAGCCGTTCCAGAGCCGGAACCGACATAACGTCCATTTGTATGAAAATGCCCATAAGACCGATAATAACCGCTATCATCCAGGTGAACAGCTTGGGAGCGTTCAGGTTCATGAAAAAAATCTCCAGTGCGAATTGGTTGGCCGCTACAGTCGCACGACCGAATTGTTCCTGATGAATTCCTCCGCCTTTGCCTCAGGCATGGGCCGGGCAACAAGGTAGCCCTGACCGTAATCGCATTGGAGGGAATAAAGCAAGCTCAACTGTTGCCTGTTTTCAATACCTTCGGCCACGACTCGTAAGCTTAATCCATGAGCGAGATTGATGATGGCCCGGACAATTTCGATGCTTTCCGGATCCACGTCCAAACGCTGCACAAAGCTGAGATCCACCTTGAGCTGATCGATGGAAAACTTCTGCAGATAACTCATGGACGAATATCCGGTGCCGAAATCGTCTATGGAGAGGATCACCCCGAGGTCCTTAAGCATGTCCAGTTTAAGTACAGAGTCGGATGCGTCCACCATGACGACGGTTTCAGTGATTTCCAGCTTGAGGCAGTCGGGCGGCAGGCCGGAAACCTCCAAAATGCTGCGCACACTGTCCACAAGTCCGGCTTCCCGGAATTGCTTTGCCGAAATGTTGACTGCAATGGAAAGCCCTTCGGCCTCGGGCACGGTCCCCTGCCAAGTACGCATGGTCCGTGCGCCTTCCTCCAACACCCATTTGCCGATATCCACGATGAGCCCCGTCTCCTCGGCGATATGGATGAATTCTCCCGGCCCGACCATACCCCGCTCCGGATGGTTCCAACGCACCAAGGCTTCGAAACCGAACAACTTCATGGAGGCAAGGTCGAAAATAGGCTGATAGTAGAGTTCGAACTGATTTTCGTTCAAAGCTCTGCGCAATTCGCTCTCAATAGTCATCTCCTTGACGGCTTTGTCGCGCATTTTCCGGTTGAAGACGGAAACCTTGTCCTTGCCCCCGGATTTGGCGTCATACATGGCGATGTGAGCATTCTGGATGCGTTCATTGGGAGCCTGCCCATCATTTCTGCCCACCTCCAAACCAATGCTGGCCGTCACCCGAATCTCGCGCCCATCAATGGACAGAGGTTCCTTGGTGATGAGCCCGATGGAGTTGACGATCCCCTTGGCCTGATCGACGGAATCAAGCTCCTCAAGCAAAACCACGAATTCATCGCCTCCAAAACGAGAAACCGTATCCTGGCTGCGGACGCTTTCCCGCAACCGCCCTCCAATAGTCACGAGCAACTTGTCGCCGAAGCTGTGTCCCATGCTGTCGTTAATGACTTTGAACCGGTCCAGCCCCATGAAAACAATGGCAAAATACTTATTGAAGCGTTTGGCTCGATCCATAGCCTGACGCACCCGGTCCAACAACAGGGTTCTGTTGGCCAATCCTGTAAGCGGATCATGAAGAGCCTGGTGCTGCACCCTGTTTTCGATGAGTTTCCTGCTGGTGATATCACGCATACTGCTGCGAATTCCCAGGGAATTTCCATCCTCATCCAGTACAGTGCGTCTGACCAGACTCAGCCACCGCATTCTATTGTTTTTGTTAAATATCCTGAAATCGAGCGAATCATCCCCATCCGCATCCGAACCATGATTGAATTTCCGCCACAGCTCCAAATCATCCCGATGAATGATTTGTTCTATAAACCTGGGGTCCTTCATGAATTTCTCAGGAGTATAACCACTGATGCGTTCGCAGGAAGGACTGATATACAGCGCCTTTCCGTCGCAATCGTGCCAACTTTCCCAGTCGTAGTTATAATCGGCTACGGTTCTGTAACGGCGCTCCGACTCCTCCAGAGCCTTTTGCGAGGCCTGCAACTCCTCAACCGTGGCTTCCAGACGACGCGTGGCGTCTTCCAAACCACGTTTCTTCCTGTGCAACTCAACGAACGTGTTGACCTTGCTTTTGAGAATGTTTGGTTCCACGGGTTTGAAAAGATAGTCCACGGCTCCCAGCTCATAGCCGCGAAACACATGCCGTTGCTCCTTGCTGATGGCCGTTATGAAGATGATGGGAATATTCTTGGTGACTTTGTTTTCCCTGATTTTTTCCGCCGTGGTGAAGCCATCCATTTCCGGCATCATGACATCAAGGAGCACCAGAGCAAAATCATGACTGTGCAGCAGGTCAAGCGCTTCCTTGCCGGAAGTCACTGTGATTATATTAAGGTCAAAGACCTTGAGGACACCTTCCAGCAACCTCAGGTTGATCCGCTCGTCATCGACGATAAGGACGTCCACACGTTCGTCCATCGCTATCCCTTTCTCAGCGTTCACGGGCATCTCGTGCTTCAATTGTGTCACTTGAATCATAAGGGGAAATTATAATCAATGTTATACTCAACTACAAATATCCAGCCATTCCAAAAAACACATGAAATCCGTTTGACACTCCTCCACTGGAACTTATTATTTCATGCATTGTACATAGCATAAAATCTTAAAATTCCCCATTGTGAGGAGAAATTATAATGAGCGATAATCACGAACAATTCTGCCGGCGCCTTGATGAACACCATCAATGGCCCTGTCCTTATACGTTCAAATTCATTGTCCCCACAACAAACCTCAAGGATCTCACCGAACTTTTCCCTGAGGAAAAACTTTCCTTCCGCGAGTCCAAAAACGGCAAATTCACCAGCGTAACCATGGAATCGACCATGTGTTCAAGCGGAGAAGTGGCGGCCGTTTACCAAAAAGCGGCCCAGGTCCCCGGCATCATGTCCCTGTAGTTCCGACATGTGCGAACAATTCCAGACCGAATTGGTATATTTTTTTGACATGCCCCATGGACAGGCGTAAAACCGATTCTTACGTAGTGATTTGCAGGTCAACCCCCTGCGTATGATTGTAAAAAATGCCAACTGATATACAGTAGTTCAAAAATTTCTAGGAGCTGATCATGTGGGAATACACCGACAAAGTAAAAGACCATTTCCTGAACCCCCGCAACGCCGGGCCCATGAAAGACGCAGACGGCGTCGGCCAAGTCGGTTCTCTGGCCTGCGGCGATGCACTCAAACTCTACCTCAAAATCGATGACGACGGAATCATCCGGGACGCCAAGTTCCAGACGTTCGGATGTGCCAGCGCCATTGCTTCCAGTTCCGCTCTCACCGAACTCCTCAAAGGCAAAACCATTGAGGAAGCCCAACAGATAACCAACAAGGACATCGCCGAATACCTCGGCGGGCTGCCACGGGAAAAAATGCACTGTTCGGTCATGGGCCAGGAAGCCTTGGAACAGGCCATCAAGAACTACCGAGGCGAGGCCGGCCCCGTTGCGGAACACGACCATGAAGGCGAACTGATCTGCGAATGCTTTGGCATTTTCGAGGAGGAAATTCTCAAGGCCATTGAGGAAAACGACCTGAAAACCGTGGAAGACATCACCAACTTCACCAAGGCCGGCGGTGGTTGCGGCAAATGCGTTCCTGATCTCGAAGAGTTGCTGGCCCAGGCCCGCGGCGACAAGGCCGCCTGCCCGGCTCCGGAGCCGCCCTCCTCTCCCTCCTCGGGCATGACCAACCTGCAGCGCATGCGTCTCATCGAGCAGGTCATCGACGAGGAAATCCGTCCCATGCTCCAAAAGGACGGCGGCAACATCGAACTCATTGACGTGGACCGAACCGACGTCTACGTGCGCCTGCTGGGCATGTGCGTGGGCTGCCCTTCCAGCCAGGCCACTCTCACCGGCCTCGTGGAAGCGCGCCTCAAGGAAAAGGTCGATCCCGAAATTGTCGTCAAGGAGGGCTAGTCATGCAGACCATCTACATGGACAACAACGCCACCACCAAGGTTGATCCGGACGTACTGAACGAGATGATGCCGTATCTCACGGACCTGTACGGCAACCCATCCAGCATGCACCGCTTTGGCGGCCAAGTCGGCAGCAAGGTTGCGGAAGCCCGTCTGCGGGTGGCGAATCTGCTGGGCTGCGACCCGGACGAAATCATCTTCACGGCCTGCGGCACCGAGTCCGACAACACGGCCATCCGTTCGGCCCTGCGCGCCCAACCCAACAAGAAGCACATCATCACCACCCGAGTGGAACACCCGGCCATCCTGAGCCTGTGCAAGCATTTGGAAAAACGCGAGGGGTACACGGTTACCTTCCTGAGCGTGGACGAATCCGGCAACCTGAATATGGAGGAGTTCAAAAAGGCTCTGCGCGACGACACTGCCATCGTTTCGGTCATGTGGGCCAACAACGAGACCGGCGTCATTTTCCCGGTGGAAGAAATGGCCGCCATATGCCAGGAACGCAAAGTCATCTTCCACACGGACGCGGTCCAGGCCGTAGGCAAAGTCCCCATCGACCTGAGCAGGACGCCCATCGACATGCTTTCGCTCTCCGGACACAAGCTGCATGCGCCCAAAGGCATCGGTGCGCTCTTCGTGCGCAAACGGTTGCCCTACCGCCCATTCATGATTGGTGGGCACCAGGAGCGCGGACGCAGGGCAGGCACGGAAAACACTCCGGCTGTCATAGCTCTGGGCAAGGCCTGCGAACTGGCCGGGCTGCATATCCAAGACGAGAACACCCGAGTCAAGGCCCTGCGCGACAAGCTGGAAAGCGGCCTGCTCGAAACCGTTCCCCACTCGCGCCTCAACGGCGACAAGGAAAAACGCCTGCCCAACACGTCCAACATCTCCTTCGGTTACATAGAGGGAGAGGCCATCCTGCTCATGCTGGATCAGCTCGGAATCTGCGCCAGCTCCGGCTCGGCCTGCACCTCCGGAAGCCTGGAGCCCTCCCATGTGCTGCGCGCCATGGGCGTTCCTTACAACTTTGCCCATGGCTCCATCCGCTTCAGTCTCAGCCGGTACAACACCGAGCAAGAGGTGGACTTCGTTATTGAAAACCTTCCCAAGGTCATCGAAAACCTGCGCGAACTCTCCCCCTTCTCTGCGGATGGGGATGACGGAGCTTCCTGCGCCACCCCGAGAGTTACGGAGTAGCCATGCAGATAGCCGACAACATGCTCGATCTCATAGGCGGCACTCCTCTAGTCAAGCTGAATAAACTCAGCCGGGATCTGAACGCCACAGTGGTAGCCAAACTCGAATTCTACAACCCGTGCGGTTCGGTCAAGGACCGCATCGGGTTCAATATGATCGATGCGGCCATGAAAAAGGGTCTCGTCAACGAGTCCACGGTCATCATCGAACCTACCAGCGGCAACACGGGCATAGGCCTGGCCTTTGCCTGCGCAGTCAAAGGCATGCGGATCATGCTGACCATGCCGGAGTCCATGAGCATCGAACGCCGAAAGCTCCTCAAAGGCTTCGGCGCGGAACTGGTGCTCACCCCGGCGGACATGGGCATGCGCGGAGCCATCGAAAAAGCCGAGGAACTGGTCGCGGGCATGGACAACGCCTTCATGCCCATGCAGTTCGAAAACGAGTTCAACCCGGATATCCACCGCCGCACCACGGCTGAGGAAATATGGGTGGATACGGACGGCAAAGTCGATATCTTCGTGGCGGGTGTGGGCACCGGCGGCACCATCACCGGCGTGGGCGAAGTGCTCAAGAAGCGCAAACCCGACGTAAAGGTGGTGGCTGTGGAGCCTTCCCTGTCCCCGGTCCTTTCCGGTGGGCAGCCCGGTCCGCATCCCATCCAGGGCATCGGGGCAGGCTTCGTCCCCGGAGTGCTCAACAGGGAAGTTGTCGACGAAGTGATCACCATCGACAGCGACGAAGCTTTTGACATGGCCAAACGTTTGATCATGGAAGAAGGAATCCTCTGCGGCATCTCCTCGGGAGCCAATTGTGCCGCGGCCCTTAAACAGGCCGCCCGAAAGGAAAACACGGGCAAAATGATCGTGTTCGTGGTCTGCGATACCGGTGAACGTTACCTGAGCACTCCGCTGTTCGAAGATTGAATCAGGAGATTACCATGCCCGAGGAATACAACCTCGACGCCATAGTCAAAAAACTCACCCAAAACGGACATGAGGCCTTGTCCCGCAAAAAATCGGACGAGCAGCCCATGCCTTCGGTGGAGACTCTTTCCGATATTGTTGAGAGCCTCCGCTCGGTCATGTTCCCGGGGTACTACGGACCTTCCGAGATAACCCCGGACACCATGTCCTACTACATCGGCGCCACCCTGGACCGTGCGGAACGCCAGTTGGCAGATCAGATCAACCGAGGCTACTGTTTTGTCTGCGAACGGGAAAACCGAGACCTGTGTGCCGATTGCGCCGAACGTTCCAGAGATACGGCCCGCAAGTTTATCGGCAGCCTCCCGGATATCCGGGAGTTGCTCCTTTCGGATGTTGAAGCGGCCTATGATGGAGACCCGGCAGCCAAAACCCACGGAGAAACCATCTTCTGCTACCCGTCCATCCGGGCCCTGACCAACCATCGAATCGCCCACGAGCTCTACAACCTCGGAGTGGACATCATCCCGCGCATCATCAGCGAGATGGCCCACTCCGACACTGGCATCGACATCCACCCCGGTGCACAGCTGGGCAAACGATTCTTCATCGACCACGGTACAGGGACGGTCATTGGCGAAACCTGCATCATCGGCGACAACGTCCGTATCTATCAGGGAGTAACGCTGGGCGCGAAGAGTTTCCCCAAGGGCGAAGGAGATCAACTCATCAAAGGACTGCCCCGCCACCCCATCGTGGAGGACGACGTCATCGTCTATGCAGGGGCCACCATCTTGGGCCGGGTAACCATCGGCCGAGACGCGGTCATCGGCGGCAACGTATGGATTACCAGAGATGTCCACGCCGGAGCGCGACTGGTACAGTCCCGGGCCATGCAGCTGGCATTCGAACATGGCGGCGGCATTTAGAGACTGGCTTCCGATAAGAATACATCTACTTTATCGTTTCAGAAAAAGTCAGGCCCCGTAAAAGTACACGTCGGGACTGACTTTTCCTTTACTCCACGTATCTGCATCCTTCTTGACGACCTGGAGTTGGGGGCAAACGAAATCAGGCCGGCTGTTCAAAAACGGGCGCATGCCGGAAGCAAGAAAAAGACGAGCCTGATGCGTACTTTTACGATACGCAAAGACTTGTCTTTTTCTACAGCGACGAAGCAGACGTACGCTTTTGAACAGCCGGAAACTTGACTTCCGAATCGCCTTGCACCAATGTATCCAGTTGCTTTTTACGAACGCATACAATTCATAAGAAATATACGTTTCCGGAGGAATTCAAAAATCATGAGCGACTATAAGAAAACTCTTCTTCTGCCCAAAACCGGCTTTCCCATGAAAGCCAATCTCAAACAACGCGAGCCCGAGATGCTCAAATTCTGGGAAGAAATCGACGCCTACAGCCTCATGATTCATTCCGGAGGCGAAAAGGGCGAATATTGCCTGCATGATGGTCCGCCGTACGCCAACGGCCACATCCATATGGGCACTGCCATGAACAAAACCCTCAAGGACATCATCGTCAAGTCCCGCAACATGCAGGGCTACAAGGCCCAGTATGTACCGGGTTGGGACTGTCACGGCCTGCCCATCGAGCACAAGGTCGAGCAGGAACTCAAAAAAAAGAAAAAAGAACTCGATACTCTGACCATCCGCAAAATCTGCCGCCAGTACGCCGGCAAATGGCTGGACGTGCAGCGTAAGGAATTCAAACGCCTCGGCGTGTTCGGAAATTGGGATGATCCCTACAAGACCATGAACCCCGCGTACGAGGCCGCCACGGCCCGCGAACTGGGGAAATTCATGGAACGCGACGGCGTGGTGCGTGGCAAGAAACCCATCTACTGGTGCTGTGACTGCCGTACAGCCCTGGCCGAGGCCGAGGTGGAATACGAGGCCCACACCTCACCTTCCATTTACGTACGCTTTCCCATGGCCGATGAAAAAGCCAAAGAGTTCGTCGATGTGGACGTGAACAGACTTTATGTGCTCATTTGGACCACCACTCCCTGGACCATCCCCGACAACATGGCCATCGCCGTGCATCCGAACTTCGACTACGTGTTCGTGGAAGTGAGCGGTGACGTATACGTGGTGGCCGAGGGCATGCTTGAAGCGGTCACTCAGGCCGTGGGCTGGGAAAACGCCAAAGTGGTGGCCACAGTCAAGGGATCCAAGCTGGAAGGTCTCAAGCCCAAACACCCCATATACGACCGCGAGTCCCCTGTTGTGCTGGCCGACTATGTCACTCTGGAGGCCGGTACCGGCTGCGTGCACACTGCGCCGGGTCACGGCCCGGACGACTTTGCCACCGGCCTGCGTTACGGTCTCGAGATCTACTCGCCCATGAACGACAAGGGCGAATTTCTCCCCGAGGTTGAATTCTTTGCGGGCATGAACGTCTACGATGCCAACCCCAAGATCATCGAAAAGCTGGAAGAACTGGGAAATCTCTTGGCTTCCGGCAAAATCGAACACTCCTATCCCCATTGCTGGCGTTGCAAGAAGCCGGTGATCTTCCGCGCCACGACTCAATGGTTCATCGGCATGGAAGAAAACGACCTGCGCCAGCGCGCCCTCAAGGCCATCCGCAATGACGTGCAGTGGATTCCTTCCTGGGGTGAGGACCGCATCTACAACATGGTGGAAAACAGGCCCGACTGGTGTGTTTCCCGCCAGCGCAACTGGGGCGTTCCCATCTCGGCACTCATCTGCGAAGACTGCGACGAATCCTGGTTCGACGCCCAGTGGGTCTACGACATCTGCGACAAGTACGCCAAGCATCCCACGGGCTGTGACTACTGGTTCGAGGCTCCCATTGACGAGCTCGTACCTGAAGGATTGACCTGCCCCAAGTGCGGTGGCACTCACTGGAAGCGCGAAACCGACATCCTGGACGTCTGGTTCGATTCCGGCACGAGCTACGCCGCGGTCGTGGAACAACGCGAGGAAACAACTTTCCCGGCCGATCTGTATCTGGAAGGCTCGGACCAGCATCGCGGTTGGTTCCACAGCTCCCTGCTGGCCTCCATGGGCACCCGTGAAACGCCGCCCTACAAATCGGTGCTGACCCATGGCTACGTGGTGGATGGCGAAGGTCGCAAGATGTCAAAGTCCATCGGCAACGTCATCGCCCCACAGGAAATCATCGACCAATACGGTGCGGAAATCCTGCGCATGTGGGTTTCCGCCTCCAACTACCAGGAAGACGTACGGATTTCCGATGAGACCTTGAACAGGCTCGTGGACGCCTACCGCCGCATCCGCAATACCTGCCGTTATCTGCTTTCGAACCTGAACGATTTCGATCCCAGGGACCGTGTGGCGAACAAGGATTTGCTGCCCATGGACCGTTACGCCCTGGAACTGGTGACCAAACGCCACGAAACCATCCAGAAGGCATACAACACCTTTGAATTCCACAAAGTCTATCACACCCTGCACAACCTGTGCGTGGTAGACCTGTCCGCTTTCTACCTGGACATCATCAAGGATCGCCTTTACGTGGAAGAGCAGAACGGCATCAAGCGCCGCTCTGCCCAGACCGTACTCTGGCAGATCCTCATGATGCTGCTGATGGACATGGCTCCGGTACTCTCCTTCACTGCGGAAGAAGCCTTCCAACAATTGCCCGAGGCCATCAAGGCGGCCTTGCCCGATCTCAAAACCGTGTTCGGCTTGCGCTTTGTCCCCGACGCAACCACCATGAGCGACGAGGAATTCGATCGCTGGGAACAGTTGTCCCACATTCGCGCCGAAATAAATAAAGCCATTGAGCCCAAACGCAAGGACCGCGTCATCGGCAAACCTCTGGACGCCATGGTCACCCTGTTCGTCGACAAAAAAGTTCGGGGGCTGTTGGAATCCGCAGACCTCGACATCTGCGAATTCTTCATCGTCTCCAAAGTGGTGGTCGAGGATTTGAGTGCTGCTTCCACCGAAGCCTTCGTGGCCGAGGAGGTAGAAGGCCTGAAGATCGACGTGGCCCCGGCGCCGGGCGAAAAATGCGAACGCTGCTGGCGCATCAGTGAGGAACTGGGAACGGACAGCAATCACCCCACAGCCTGCCCGCGCTGCACCGCAGTGTTGAAAATCTTGGGGTAAGGCGGCAATCATGGGCAAATACAAGTTGGCCGGTCTCTGGGCCCTGGCCATGACAATACTGGATCAGGCCACCAAGCTGGCCGTGGTGGCCTATCTGCCCCACATGGGATGGGAAAAAATCGTTCCCGGTTTCTTCAACCTGGTACACGTGCGCAACCGAGGCACGTCCTGGGGTTTTTTGGACCGGAGCGACATCTCCTGGCAAATCCCCGCGTTAATCATCATCACCATTGCCGCTTTGGGGTTCATCGGCTACCTGCTGAAAAAGACGGATGAAAAGGACAAGTGGATGATTTCCGGCCTGGGCCTGATCGGGGGGGGAGCCATCGGCAACCTCATCGACCGGGTCAGGCTGGGGGAAGTGATCGACTTCCTCGATTTCTACGTAGGGAAGTTCCACTGGCCCGCTTTCAACATCGCCGACGCGGCTCTGACGGTCGGCGCAGGCGCGGTACTGGTATCCATGTATATACACAGAAAAAATGAAACCGATTCTGTTTGAGTTCGGACCGATCGCCATCCACGCCTATGGCGTCTTCATCACTGCCGCTTGCCTGGCCGGCATGGGGTGGGCAATGCGCGAGGCTCGTCTGCGAGGGCTTGTGCATGAGTTGGTGCCCAAGGTTTGCTTCAGCGCCCTGATCGGAGCCATTCTCGGGGCCAGGCTTCTGTATGTGCTCATCGATCTGAAGCACTTCGCCGCCAATCCCCTGGAAATTTTCGCTTTCTGGAACGGTGGGTTGGTCTTTTCCGGGGGATTCCTTTTGGGATCCCTTTTCGGTTGCTGGAGACTGCGCAACGAAGGCAACATCCTTGAATGGCTGGACTGCTTCGCCCCGGGTGTGGCGCTGGGCCAGGCCATCGGCCGCATCGGATGCTTCATGGCCGGCTGCTGCTACGGCTCCAAAACCTTTGTGCCCTGGGCCGTCACTTTCACTGATCCGGAAAGCCTGGCCCCGCTTTACCAGCCCCTGCATCCTTCTCAACTGTATCACAGCTTGGCAGGACTGCTAACTTTTGGCATTCTCGTCTTGACGAAACGGAAGCTTGCAACTCCGGGAAAACTTACAGGGCTCTTTTTGGTCCTATTCAGCAGTTTCCGCATTTCCATAGAATTTTTCCGGGCCGACTATCGGGGCGACTTCGGTGTCCTCAGCGCCACGCAATTCATAGCCGCCGCCCTGCTTCTGCCCGGCCTTTTCCTGCTCTTCCATAAACAAGCAAGGAGTTAAAGACCGCATGTTCGACAAACTGGCTCTAGTCACACCGGCCCAATGGGCCGCTGTCGCCGCCATCGGCGTCATATACCTTTGTCTCAATGCGTGGTGCATGCTTGACGCCTGGAAACGTGACTTCGGCTCCTCCAACGAAAAGGTAGCCTGGATTCAGGTCATGGTATTCATACCACTGGTAGGAGCCTTTGCCTATCTCGCCATCGGAAGAAACAGAGGAGAAAAAATCCAATGAAAATGAAACAAATCATCCCCATATGTTGTATAGGAATCATCGCCCTGAGTTCCTTCGGCTGCGTGACCAAAACCGACGTTGAAACCATGGAGGCAAAAAATCGGCGCCAGAACGCCGAGCAGCGCAAGCTCATCCTCCAGCTTGAAGACGAACTGGCCAGAACCCGCGCAGCGCTCAAGGCTGATATCAACAAGTCCAATGACCCTGTGCGTGAAAAAACCGCCACCATCTGGATCGAACTTAATTCCCTACGGCAGGACTTCGCCCGTCTCAAAGGTGACATGGAAGTCATGGAAATGCGCATGAGTCATCAACTCGGCGACGACAACGCCACCCGGGAACTCCCTCCTCTGGCGGAACGGGTCAAGAACATCGAGTTCGCTCTGGAAAACCAGCTCAATGTCAATCTCGGCCCCACGGACAGGCCCGCCCCCGCCGGCATGGCCAAAATGCCGCCTCCTGGAAAGGCTCCTGCGGGTAAAGTCAAGCCCGATGAACAAGACGATCCGGCCAAAGCACTCTACGATGCTGCCTATGCGCTGTACAAAGACGGCCAATACGAGCAGGCGCGTTCCTACTGGGCCGAGTTCGTCAAGAACTTCCCCAAGCACCCGTACGTCGCCAGCGCCATGTTCTGGCAAGGGCAATGCTACTTCAAGCTGAAGGACTACGCCAAAGCCGCCGTGCTTTACGACGACGTCATCCAGAAACAGACCAAAAGCTCCAAATACCGCGCGGCAATGCTTAAACAGGCTTACTGCCTGCACTATCTGGGCAAGACCAATATCGCCAAGTTCCTGCTCCAGGAACTCGTCGAAAAACACCCCAAGTCGGTAGAAGCCACCCAGGCGAAGAAATTCCTTAAAAAGCTGAAATAATCACAGGGTTGCGGACACCATGCAGGCATGTCATAAAACTGATACCAATGGCAGGACCAACATGAAAGAAATCGTCAAAGGTTTTCGGAAGATAGTATACCTCACCTTTCCGCCGGACGTCTCCGGCCGCCCGGTTGTCTGCAATCTGGGCAAGCTGTACGACTTGAGCTTCAACATCCTCAAGGCGGACATCGGCCCACGGCAGGAAGGTACCATGACTCTGGAAATCTCCGGCCTTGAAGAGGATTTCCGCAAGGGAGTCAGCTATCTCAAGGAAAGCGGCGTGCGGATCACTCCGGTGGCCCACAAGATTTTCCGGAATGAAGACAGCTGTGTGCACTGCGGCCTGTGTACGGCCATGTGCCCGACGGACGCCCTGACCGTGGACAAAGGGACGCGCAACGTCGCTTTCGACGTGGATAAATGCTCCGCCTGCGGCATGTGCACCCGTATCTGCCCGGTCCGGGCCATGACCCTCGACCTTGACGACAATGGGAGCCATTAATCTGCGAGGTGTTCGATGAGCGAAGAAAAAAGGTCGTTTTCCCGTGTCCAGGCTCGCCTGACAGCCTATGTCAGAAAGGTTGACTCTCTTGAGACACCTCCCATATTCAGCTCCGCTCCGGCGCTGGAGGCCTGTAGCCGTGAAGTGCTGAGCCGAGGCGGAAAACTGCCTGAGCCGCTTGTCAACTTCCTGTGTGAAATGGACAAAAAGCTGGATCAGATCCTGAGCTTCCTGAGCCAGGACCAGATCCGCAACGACTTCCCCATGAGCATCGAGATATTCGAGCTCTCAGGAGCCGGAATAAAGTTCAGGACGAGCGCCCCCCTCGTCGTCGGCGACAAGGTCGAGTTGGTGCTGGTGCTTAACCAGTTTCCCCTGCGCCTCGCCGGGACCAAGGGACGCATTGTCGGGGTCGAGGAAGACACAGGCATGTTGCGACTGGAATTCATGAATATCAGCGAAGCCGACCTGGAAAACATCATTCAATACGTTTTCCAGAGACAACGTGAAATGATCAGGAACGCCAAGCGCAGCTAAGGCATTCCCCACAGGAGCTAGCCCATGACAACCAATGAAGAAATCGTCAAGACAATGATGGAGCAGGTCTCGGACAAGCTTGTCAACAACCTGCGCGACTCCATCACTGCAGCCGTGGAGCGCGAAATAGCCTCCCACCTCTCCAGTGCCTTGCTTGAGGGCGAATTCTACCGGCGGGTCAACGATGACCTGCAGGAAGGCCTCAAGAAAATCTACCAGGAAGTCAAGGCTGCCAAGGGAGGCACCAAAGCAGTTCCGCACATCGACACGGAAATCGATCCAGACGAGCTCTTCAACGAGGCCTCCGACCAGTTGGACGCGGTGCTGCGCACCACGGAAAAGGCTGCGGTGGACATCATCGACATCGTGGAAAAACTCCAGGACATGTCCGTGACCGTGTCGGACATCGTCAAGGGGTTCGAATCAGGCGGCGTGACCAAGGAAAACCGCAAGAGGCTCAAGGAAATCAACGACGTGCTCATGAACGATCTGTCCCAGATCATGGTCACCCTGAGCTTTCAGGACCTTACCGGCCAACGCATCAAGATCATCATCAACTCCATCCGCAAGGTGGAGCAGATCGTGCGCGAAGTCATGCTTTCCACCGGACTCATGATCCGGCAACGCACGGAAAAACCGGAACAGGACATCGAGTCCCTGTCGGCAGAAGCGAAGACCAAAGCGTCCGACCTGGTGGGTCCACAGGAAGAGACCAATCAAGACAACGTGGACGACCTGCTCTCCTCCCTTGGATTGGACTAGCAGACGAAAGACGAAAAAGCCCCCGCGCCGATGCCGGCGCGGGGGCTTTTCTTTTCCATTAAATCCGACCTGCTAGCCGAGCAGCATCCAGCCGGCCAGCCCCAGAAAACTCCAGAAACCGAAGGCGTCGGTAATGGTGGTCAGGAAAATACTGGATGCCTGGGCCGGATCGCGGCCAATTTCCTTGAGTATAAGCGGAATGGACGCGCCGAACAATGCGCCGACCAGCATATCGAATATGAGCGCTATGCCCATGCAGGAGGCCAGCTTGACGTCCTGGGTCACGACAAGCAGCAGCAAAAGCACGCCTCCCGAAATGAGAAAACCATTGATGAAACCGATCTTGAGCTCACGAATAACCGCCAGCCAAGCCTTCTTGCGATCGAATTTCTCCACAGCCAGCTGCCGAATCATGACCGCCAAGGCCTGCTGGCCAGTGTTGCCGGCCTGGTTGGAGACGATATGCATAAGCGCTGCGAGAATAGCCATCTTGGAAATGGTGGGTTCGAAAAGGTGCACCACATAGGCTGCGACGGCCGAGTTGATGACATTGATGATCAGCCAAGGCAAACGCTTCTTGACTGAGAAGTTCACCGGAGAATCGGTGGTTTCATCGGCCCCCGCACCAACCATGGTCTGCATATCTTCGGTCGCCTCGTCATGAATGATGTCGATGACGTCATCAACCGTGACTACACCAAGCAGGCGGTTGCCGAAATCGACAACTGGCAACGCCAACAAGTTGTAGTGGGCGATTTTCTTGGCTACCTCTTCCTTGTCGATATTGTAACTGACCGTGATCAAATGCTGAGTCTTGACCAGTTCCTTGAGCATGACCCCTCGCCGGGCCACCAGCAGATCGCGCAGGGAAACGACACCGGTCAGACTGTCCTTCTCATCCACGAGATAGGCATAGTACGGAATCTCCTTGTCTTCCACTTCCTTGCGCAGAGTGTTGATTGCATCATCGGCGGTCAGGTCCTGATCGAGAATCACGATGTCCGTATTCATGACGCCGCCTGCCGTATCCGGATCAAAGGTGAGCAGCGTCTTCAGCTCCGCCCTGTCCTGAGCGGGCACACGACTGAGAAGGTTCTTACGATACGACTCGTCAAGCTGTTCCAGCAGGTCGGTAGCGTCGTCGGGGGCCATCTCTTCGACAATACGCGCAGCAAGCCCAGGATTCAGGTGCTTTATCAAGATACGTTGATCGTGCTGGTCCATTTCCGCAATGGATTGAGCCGCATCCTTCACCGGGAGCTGCTTGATGAACTTCACTTGATCGGTAAGGTCAAGCCCTCCGATATGCTCCGCAGCATCCGCCGGATGCTGTTCGAGTTCGCTGGGATCAGCCTCGACTTCATCGGCTTGATACAATTTCGGTATTGGCGACTCTTTCACACTCATGGAAAGATTCCCTAGCTCAATTAAAAGTTGAGGTCAAAGTTAAACGGGAAAACATGGTGTCAACTTTGTGAAATATTTCATCAACCATGCGCCGACTTGACGAATCTGAAGGTCTGCTTTACTTGCGGAATATATATCAAAAAAGAAGTATGAAATCATGACGACAGAACTCTTTGAAAAACACTTCCAGGCCGAGGCCAGAATGTTCATGCTGGCCCTTATTCGCATTGCCCTTGCCGAGGACGGTCCCGACCTGACCGCACAAGGCCTTTTCGGCGAAGACGAGATGGCCCAGGCCCAGATCATCGCCAAGCAATCCACTGTAGTGGCGGGGCTTCCCTTGATACCACTTATATTGGAATTTGGCGATGTGAAATGCAATGTACACCTCAATGTGGACGAAGGAGACCGGGTCTCAGAAGGCACCATGATCGCGGCAATTCAAGGCCCGGCAGCCCACTTGCTCAAGGCCGAGCGCGTGATCATGAACTTCATCTGCCACCTTTCCGGCATTGCCGAGTTGACCTCCCGATACGTAGCTGAGCTGCAGGGAACCGGCACCACGTTGCTGGACACCCGCAAGACCACCCCTGGCCTGCGTTACCTCGAAAAATATGCAGTCTGCGTGGGAGGAGGCCAAAATCACCGCAAGAATCTGGCCGAGATGCTGATGCTCAAGGACAACCACATAGACCGAGCCGGCAGCATCACCCAGGCCGTGAGCACCCTCCGGAACACCTATGCGCAATGTCCGCCCATCGAGGTGGAGTGCCGCACGCTGGAAGAGGTCAAGGAAGCGTCCGCCTGCGACATCCAGCGCATCATGCTGGACAACATGTCCCCTGAAATGATTACCGAGGCCCTGACCCTGGTCCCCGATGGAATCGAAAGCGAAGTCAGCGGCAACATCTCACTCGCGAACATAAAAAGCATCTGCCAACTGGGGCCGGATTTCATCTCGGTAGGCAAACTGACCCACTCAGCCCCGGCATCTGACTTCAGTATGCAGTTCCTGGCCCTGGGTGCATAGGAGCAACCAATGAGCACGCCTTCCCAAACCATCGAACGCATCCGCGAAAAAATGGGCTCGAAGCTCGCCATCGTGGCACATCACTACCAGTCCGACGACGTCATCAGGCACGCCGACATTACGGGCGACTCCTTGGAGCTTTCCAGAAAGGTCGCCGGCCTGGAGGCCGAGCATATCGTGTTCTGCGGTGTCTATTTCATGGCCGAATCCGCAGCTATCCTGCGCCGTGAAAACCAAAAAATCCACTTGCCCGACACCAGAGCCACCTGCCCCATGGCCGAAATGGCCATTGCCGAAAACGTGGACAAGACTCTGGAAATGCTGTCCCGCGACGGCAGAAAAATCATCCCGCTCACCTATGTGAACTCCACTGCCGCGGTCAAAGCCGTTGTAGGCCGATGGGACGGAACCGTCTGTACTTCGGCCAATGCACAAAAGATGCTCGCCTGGACCCTTGAGCAGGGCGACGCGGTCCTGTTCCTGCCGGATCGACATCTGGCATGGAACACGGCCAACGTACTGGGAATCCCGGAATCGGAACGCTTCATCATCGACAGGGGAGTCATCGAAGGTGATCCAGGACTGTTCGTGGACGTGAAAGCCGCCGCCGGGGCCAGACTCATCATGTGGCCGGGGTACTGTCCCATCCATGAGGAGTTCGTACTCGACAGCATCATGAAAATTCGTAACGAGGAGCCCGAGGCCAAGGTCATCGTACACCCCGAATGTCCGCCGGAAGTCACTTCCGCTGCAGACGGCAACGGCTCCACCTCGTTCATCATCAAATACTGCGAAGAGGTTGAGTCCGGCACCACCATTTACGTGGCCACCGAAGCCAACCTCGTGCACCGTCTGGCGAAACGCCACAAGGACACCAAGACCATCAAGCCCTTGCAGGTCAGCTACTGTGAGGACATGGGCAAGACCACCGAGGAAAACCTGGCGGCCCTGCTGGAACGTATAGAAACGGCCCAGCCCGTAAACGTCACCGACGACGTGCGCGAGCCTTCCAAGAAAGCATTGGAAACGATGCTGCAAGTCTGCGCCTGAGGAGACGCATTTCACAAGGAGTTACCGTGAACAAGTACCGCTTGACCACAGATGCATTGGTCATAGGATCGGGAATAGCCGGCTCCATAGCCGCCCTCACCCTGGCCGAAATGGGTGTCGAAACCACCATCATCACGGCCGAAGACGACCTGAAAGCGGGCAATACCAAGCTGGCCCAGGGCGGCATAGTCTTCCATTCCACCGACGATGACCCGGCCATCCTGGAAAAAGACATTCTCACCGCCGGCTGGAACCACAACTATGTTCGCGCGGTACGCCACATCGCCCGCCAAGGTCCCAAGGTGCTCCAGGATGTCCTCATCGACAAGTACCATGTGCCCTTTGAGCACAGAGATGCCGGTGAGTGGTATCTGACCAAGGAAGGCGGACACTCCCTCGCCCGCATCCTCTACTGCGCAGACCACACCGGCAAGAACATCATGGAGGCGCTCTCCCAGGCAGTGCAGGCTTCTCCCAACATCCGCACCCTGACCAAGCGTACCGCCATCGACCTCCTGACCACCAAACACCACGCATCGCACCTGGACTTCAAGTACAGCCTGAACAACCAGTGCGTAGGCGCTTATGTATTCAACGAAGACCTGAAACAGGTGGAAACCATTCTTTCTCGTTTCACGGTGTTGGCCACTGGCGGTATCGGCCAAGTCTATCTGCACACCACGAACACCACCGGTTCCATTGGTTCGGGCCTGGCCATGGCCCAACGCGCCGGGGCCATGCTCATGAACTGTGAATACGTTCAGTTCCATCCCACCGCTATGTTCGGCGGAGCAAAGCGAGGCGACAGGCGCTTCCTGGTCTCCGAGGCCGTACGCGGCGAGGGCGCCAAACTCGTCAACTCCAAGGGCGAACAGTTCATGACCCGTTACGACCAGCGCGCCGACCTGGCCCCCCGCGACATCGTGACCCGGGCCATCATGGACGAGATGCTCAAATCGGGCGACGACTGCGTCTACCTGGACGTGGCCAACCATGTGGATTGCAACATCCGGGAGCGCTTCCCTACCATCTCCGAAAGATGCATGGAAATGGGCATCGACATCTGTCACGAACCGGTTCCCGTCGTTCCCGCAGCCCATTACTTCTGCGGGGGCGTGCTCACGGACACCACGGGCCGCACCTCTCTGGACCGCCTTTACGCCGCCGGGGAAACCGGCTGCACCGGAGTACACGGCGCAAACCGTCTTGCCAGCACCTCCCTACTCGAAGGCATGCTCTGGGGATACGAGACGGGACAGGACATCGCCAGGCGCCTGGGAAGCAGCAAAACCCGATTTACCAAGAAACTCCTGGACAGCATCCCTGACTGGACCAGCCCGGGGAGTATCGAGAACGAGGACCCGGCCCTAATTTCCCAGGATTGGGCCACCATTCGCAACACCATGTGGAACTACGTGGGCATCGCCCGTAGCAAGGACCGCCTGGGCCGTGCCTTTTCCGACTTGCGCAAGCTGTCCAAGGATCTTCAGGATTTCTACAAGAAAACTCCGGTCTCCAAGCCGCTCATCGACCTTTTCCACGGTTGCCAGACGGCCTACATCATCACCCTGGCCGCCCTGCGGAACAAAACCACCAAGGGCTGCCACTACCGGGTGGACATGGAATAACCGACAAAAAGGGCTTGCAGCATGCTGCAAGCCCTCTTCTTTCCTTTCTTCTTTTCTCTCGCCTATTTACGCCAGAACTCCGGTACAAACAAAATAACCACGGTGTAAATCTCCAGCCTCCCCAAAACCATGCAGAAGGTCAGCATCCACTTGGCCACATCGTTGAAGTGCGCATAGTTCTCGGTGGGCCCCACAGTGCCGATGCCGGGACCTATGTTGCCGATGCAGGCCAGGGCCGCAGCAAAGGACGAAACCACATCCGAGCCGGTGGCGGCCACAATGAATGCACAGAAGACGAACAAGGCCAACCAGAGCACGAAAAAACCCCACACGCCGCTGATGACGTCTTCGGGCACCGGCCGCTTGCCCATCTTGACGTGGGAGATAGCGCGCGGGTGAATGAGCCGAAACAGCTCCTGATAAGACTGCTTCATGATCAACATGATGCGCATGACCTTCATGCCGCCGCCCGTTGACCCGGCGCACCCTCCCACGAACATGCAGAAGAGCAACACGGCCTGGCAGACGCCCGGCCAGAGTTCGTAATCCGCCGTTGCATAGCCGGTGGTGGTCAGGATGGAGGCCACCTGGAATGAGGTATAACGCACCGCGTCAGCCGGGTTGTCGTAATTGCTGTTCAGCAGCACGTAGATAGTCAGAACAAGGACGAATCCCGCGAACAGCCCGGCAAAAGCACGAAACTCCGGGTCCTTGAGAAGCACCTTGGGATTTCCCTTGATGCACATATAGTGCAACGAGAAATTCACCCCCGCGATGAGCATGAAAATGGTAATGACATAATCGATATAGGCGCTGTCAAAGTAGGCTACGGAAGTGTTCTTGGTGGAAAATCCGCCGGTGGCCATGGTCCCGAAGGTATGGCACAAGGCGTCAAACAGATCCATCCCCCCGAACAAAAGCAGTACAGTCTCCATGACCGAGAACAGCAAATAGACCTTCCAGAGCACCATGGCGGTGTCCTTGATGCGCGGCTTGAGCTTGTCCGGCACCGGGCCGGGTACTTCAGCCTTGTAGAGCTGCATGCCGCCGACTCCGAGGAATGGCAGGATCGCCAAGGAAAGCACGATGATTCCCATTCCACCCAGCCAGTGGGTCAGACTGCGCCAGAACAAAATGCTGCGGGGCACGGCCTCGATATCGGAAAGCACCGAGGCTCCGGTGGTGGTGAATCCGGACAGGGATTCGAACACACAATCGACCAGCCCGGGAAACGTGCCGCTGAACAAAAACGGCAGTCCTCCGAAGACGCCGGCCACGAACCACCCGAGTGCAACAATAGCCATGCCCTCGCGATGGCTGATGACGGCCCTCCGATCATCACTGCTGCGGAATCCGAAAAACATAAGCGCGCCGGCGCAGACCGTCACAAGGGCTGCCCAAAGCATAGGCAGGGTTCCGGCATCGCCGTAATACACGCCCCAGGCCAGAGGCCAAAGCATGGTCAACCCGATGCAGGCCACCAGAACGCCGATGATGTGCAGGACGAATTGCCAGCGCATCTAGAAGAACTCCACCTTGACGTCCAAGGCCTTTTCCACCTTGGGGATGTTGTGCCGCGTGGAAAGGATGATCAGTCTGTCCTGCGGCTCGATGACCGTGTCGCCCCTTGGAATGATGACCTCGTCGCCTCGCTGGAAACAAAGCACCAGACAGCCGCGCGGGAAACCGAGATCCATGATGGGCTTGCCCACGATCTCGGAATTTTCCTGGGCGATGGCCTCAAGCACTTCGGCCTCCTCACCCTTGATGCTGGCCGTGGAGATGACCTTGCCGCGGCGGATGAAATGCAACAGCGAGTTGATGGCCGACAGACGCGGACAAACCAGGTGATCGATGCCGATGGGTTCGATGAGCGGCATGTATGCAAAGTTGTTGATTCTGGTAATGGTGCTTTTGGCCCCAAGGCTCTTGGCCAGCAGGCAGGTCAGGATATTGGTCTCCTCGTCGCCGGTGACGGAGATGACCAGGTCGAGATCTCCCACGTTTTCCTGACGCAGGATTTCCTGATCCGTTCCGTTGCCCACCAGAACGATGGGGCGATCCAGCTTTTCGGAAAGCTGGCGGCACCGGCTCTCATCCTGATCCATAATCCGGGTATGATAAAACTTGTTATCCAAAGATTTTGCCAACTTATACCCGATATTGCCGCCGCCCACGATCATGACCTTGCGCACAGGCTCCTGAGTTATACCCAACTTGGTCAGAATTTCCTCCTGGTCCTTGATATCGCAAGCGAAATAAACGACGTCCCCTTTGCGCACTTCGTCCGCACCGCTGGGTATGATCAGACTGTCGTCGCGCACCAAGGCTGCAATAACCAACGGCACGTCGCCGATGCGTTCGCGCAGATTCAAAAGCCTGGTACCGATGATTGGGCTGTCCGACGGAAGGTTCACACCGATGAGCCGGATGTTGCCCTGGGCGAAATCGTTGATCTCCACCGCTCCGGGCACGCTCATGAGCCGAAGGATGGAATCAACCACTTCCTGATCGGGATTGATGATTTTGGCGATGTTGAGCCCCTGTCCCGTCATCATCTCACTGAAATTGGTGTAGTCCGAATTGCGGATACGGGCCAGCTTGGTCGTCTGCGACGACAATTTCTCGGCAAAGAAACAGGAAAGAAGGTTCACCTCGTCGCTGTCGGTCACGGCCAGAAGAATGTCGGCCCCTTCCACTCCGGCATCCTGGAGCACTTCCGGACTGCAACCCGACCCTTCGATGACCTGGACGTCCGTTGCGTCCGCCACCCGTTTGAGAGCGTCCGGTGAACGGTCCACAACGACCACGTCCTTGTTCTCAACGGCCAGCCGCCGGGAAATATGAAACCCGACCTCGCCGGCCCCCACTATGATAATGCGCAAAACAGACACCTCTTTGGCGTTAATATCAATCCATCAAACTATGCTTTTTACCCATGTTTTCAAGTCAGTGCAACTTTCCATCCCCTGTGCGGGACAGCCTGTCCAGGCATCTTCCCCTTGCGTGTCGACATAATAATACAACCGACATCACCTCAATGACATATAGGAAAAGACGAGTTTTATCACTTCAACAAAGGAGGCGGAATCCGCACGGATCAATATTATAATTCCATCTCATTGGAACGTCCCGCAGGCCTGTACATATCAACCTTTTGCCGTCCGGAGCGCCTATGAGGAAAGGATTCAAACCCGTCCTGTGGATCGTGGTCGGGATTGTCTTGGGTTTTCCGGTCTTCAGCATGGCATACTACACCATGGTACGCACCTCGACGCCGGGGTTCTGCGCCTCCTGCCATGAGATCCAGGCAGCATATGACACCTGGAAAACCTCGACCCACGTCAATAATCCTCAGGGATTCGTGGCGGACTGCATGGACTGCCACCTTCCCGCTCCACACGATACCTACGACTTCTTCTACGCAAAGACCATGCACGGAATCAAAGACGTCATCGCCCATTTTGCAGGATCGCCTTACGTTCGCGAAGAGCAGGCGGCCAAAGCCAGGCAGAGCATCAAAAACGACCAGTGCCTGAAATGCCACCGCAACATTGAGCACATGCCCTACAAGCGGGGAGCCATGCTTGCCCACAAGCAGGTACTCTACCCCAAGCCCGGGTATGAAAAAAAATGTCTCGATTGCCACCAAAACCTGGTTCATATCGACCGGGCCTACTACAATTACAAAGCCCAAGGCTTGTAAATCCAAGGGGGTATGTGATGAGGAGAATCTTACTGCCGCTGGGAGTGGTGGTCATCCTTCTTCCGGCGTTTCCCGCCCTCGCGCAGAATATGCCGAAGTTAAAGGAATTCCGCATCGAACGCGGCATGTCGCCGCAGGCCCGGGCCTGTATTGAATGTCACAAAACCGAATCCCCCGGCCTGTTCGCGGACTGGGCGGCCAGTCGGCACGCGGCCGCGAACATCACCTGTATCGACTGTCATCAGGCCGAGGAGCACGAAAAAGACGTCAGCAAAACGCACTACAAGCAATATGAACGCTCCGACACCCAATGGGGGGTCGGGGAATACAAGACGCCTGTGGCCGCCGCCGTGACACCCAAGGACTGTTCCCGTTGCCACCCGGACGAAGTTAAGCAGTACTCCGTGAGTAAACACGCAAACACCAACATTATCGTCTGGAAAATCGATCCATGGATGAAACTCGGGATGAACAATCAGATCGAGCGTGCGACAGGCTGCTACGCCTGCCACGGTTCGGTTCTGAAAGTCGATGACGAAGGCAACCTGGACAAGACCACCTGGCCCAACGTAGGTGTCGGCCGCGTCAACCTGGACGGCAGCCTCGGCTCCTGCACCAGTTGCCACACCCGCCACCGTTTCTCGGTCATGGAAGCCCGCAAACCCGAGGCCTGCGGCCAGTGTCATCTCGGTCCAGACCATCCGCAGATCGAAATCTACATGGAATCCAAGCACGGCGATATCTACACTGCTTTCGGCGACCAGTACAACTGGACGGCTGCCCCCGGCGCCTGGACACCAGGAGTGGATTACCGTGGACCAACCTGCGCAAGCTGTCACATGTCCGGATCAGGAAACGTCATGACCACACATGACGTGACCGAGCGCCTGTCCTGGGAACTACAGGCGCCGCTCACTGTCCGTCCGCAGGACTTCAAGCCCTTCCCCGCAAAGACCGATTGGAAGGTCGAACGTGAAAAGATGAAGGAAATCTGCCTGCAATGCCACGGCAAGGCATGGACCGAAGGCCATTACGCCAAGATGGACCAAGCCGTTGACAACTACAATGAAATCTACTTCAAGCCCGCAAAGGCGAAGCTGGACGAACTCTATGAAAAAGGCCTTCTGGACAAAAGCAAGTTCTTTGATGAAGCCCCTGAAGTGGAATACTACGAACTGTGGCATCATGAAGGCCGCAGGGCGCGCATGGGCGCAGCCATGATGGCCCCCGACTATGCATGGTGGCATGGTTTCTATGAGTGCAAACACCGTTACAACATATTCATGGAGGAAGCGGAAAGGCTTATCTCCACCGGACAAAAGGCGCACAAATGGGAGCCGTTCCCGGGAAGCGGAGGAGACACAACCCGCCCGCCGGAGCTGCCCATAAAATAGACAGCTACACAAGGAAGCCCTGCTTGAGGCAGGGCTTCCTTATTTTCGTTCCAACAGGCATTCCAGCAAAAGACTCTTCCAATTTTTTCTAGATCGGCGGCGCAATAGTCACCAATACACGCATATCCTTACCGGCTGCCGCCCGTATGCCGTGCGGTTCGGCGATTTCGGAAACCAGCACGTCCCCGGCGCGGGCCGGGATGGTCACGCCGCCTGCACCAAGAAATTCACCTTCGCCCTCCAGTACGGCAATAGTCAATTCACCCTCGATTTCGTGCGAATGTACCGGGAGCTGCTGGCCCGCCTTGAAATTGAAGCTCAGCACCTTCATGTACGGCGACTCGTGCACCAGCTTGCTGGAAAAGGTCGGTTCCTTGAAACTATGCAGTTCAAACAGGTTGACATTCTTCATGATATTTTCTCCCGATTTATCCGGCGATCCGTTCCAAGGCAAGCACCTGCCCCTTGAGGGAGATCGTCAGTCTATCTGTAGCGACCTCCTGTCCGGCCTGCTTCAGGGCTTGCTGGAGGATGGCGCTCATGGATGAACAGCACGGCACTTCCATTTCCATGACAGTAATAGAATTCAGATCGCTTTCCCGAATGATTTCAGCCAGTTTCTGCACATACTCCATGCCGTTGTCGAATTTGGGGCACCCCATGAGCACCACCTTTCCGGCCACGTAGTCCGCATGGTACCCCGGCAGAGCCACAGGCACACAGTCTGCGGTGAGCAGCAGGTCAGCCCCCTTGAGGAATGGTGCGCTCGACGGCACCAGGCGAAGCTGCACGGGCCAATGAGACAAGTTTGACCCCTGGGCTGTGGAAACCGTGGGAATATCGGCCTGCTGACACGGGCTCATGGTCTTGACCGCTGCACCGGGACAGCCGCCCGCGTGAGAGGACGATGACTTTTTCTCATTCAGGCGCAGACTTTCAGGTTCAGGCATGTGGTTGGGAATCGCGCGTCCCTGCTCCGAGAGCAGCCGCTTGACGGCATCAGGGTCGAAATCCTCCACGATCCGCTCCTCCACGGTGAGCGCACCTTCCGGGCATTCGCCCAGGCAGGCTCCCAGGCCGTCACAATAGACCTCGCTGACAAGCTTGGCCTTGCCGTCCACGATCTGCAAAGCCCCCTCTTCACAGGCCGGCACACACAAACCGCAGCCGGTACATTTTTCTTCGTCAATCTTGATCATCATACGCATGGTCTTCATGACAACTCTCCTTGCAAAAATTGCTTATCTTCTCGCTACACCGGCCCCTCTCTGCCGGAGAAAACAGGCACTCCGCCACCAGAAGGGGCGGTATGACTGCAACATCTTCTTCTGTCTTCGTGGTTTGACTGTGGACAATTCCGGGCACTACTGACATGATTTAAGTCAAAAAAATACAATTAATCTTGGTTTATTGGAGTAACCATGACTCTCGCTGAAGCTGTACGTTCCATCTCTCTTTTCGAAGGTCTTGCAGATGAGCAACTGGAAAGGCTCGGCAACATCGCCGTGACCAAGACCTATAAGAAAGGGACCGTCATCTTCGAGTCCCACACTCCGGCCAACGGCTTCTACGCCACCCTCACTGGACGGGTGAAAATCTTCCGTACCTCCCCGTCCGGCAAAGAACAGATCCTGCATATATTCGGCCCGGGCGAGTCGTTCGCGGAAGTCCCCGTGTTCGAGGGCGGCACCTTCCCGGTCCATGCCCAAACCCTGGAAAAGAGCGAACTACTTTTCGTGCCGCGCCGGGAGTTCGCTCGAATGATCTCCCAGGACCCGGACTTGGCCATGAAAATGATGGCTCAGCTTTCCTCCCGACTGAGAATCTTGGTGAACAAGATAGAGGAACTGAGCCTCAAGGAGGCTCCATCGCGCGTGGCGGCCTATCTTTTGCTGCTGGCGGCCGGCCAGAGGAACGACACCATCCGCCTGGACCTGCCCAAAGGGCAGATCGCCTTTTATCTTGGCACAATACAGGAAACGCTTTCCCGCATTCTCAAACGGTTCGTGGAAGATGGAATCATTGAAATGAAAGGCAAGGAGATCACCATTTCGGACAGAAACGCCCTGCAGGAGATCGCCGACGAAGGGAAATAGGCCACCGACCATTCAATCCGGTGACTGTAAATTTCAGCACCCAAACGGGAATAGCCCGCTACACAAATGTGCAGCGGGCTAATAATGTCGTTGTGACAGAATAGCTTAGGCGCCGATCTTGTTCACGGCAACCTGCAGGCGGGCAATGCGACGAGCAGCGTTGCGAGCGTGAATCACATTCTTGCGACCGGCCTTGTCCAGCATGGAGGTGGCGGTCTTCAGAGCTTCCTGAGCTTTAGTGGCGTCGCCGGCTTCGATAGCTTCGCGAACGGCCTTGACGGTGTTCTTGATACGGGTCTTCGCAACGCGGTTACGCAGGTTGCGCTTCAAGCTCTGACGATGCCTTTTCAGTGCAGACTTGTGGTTAGCCAAAACAATTCTCCTAAAATCTATTAATTAAATTCGTGTTGAACGATTTATTCACTTCCAAAGACAGGGATGTGTATATGCCCTATCTGCCTTTGTCAAGGTATTTTTATACCTGCAATGCATTGAAGTCAGCCAAACGGCTCAAACGATCCACCAGCGACTTGAGCAGGTTGAGACGATTCAGGCGCACGGCCTGATCCTCGCACATGACCATGACATTGTCGAAAAACCCGTCCACGCTGGGACGCAGTTCCCGCAACAGACCGAAAAGGCCGACGAAATCGTCGTTTTCCCACAGTTCTTCGAACGTGGGTGCGGTTTCGTCCAACTTGGCGGCCAGTGCCTTTTCATTGTCGTCCTCAAAGATCTCTTCCTCGAAGCTGCCGGTGAGTTCCTGCCCGGCCTCATCACCCTGTTTGCGGATGATGTTGGCAGCGCGCTTGAAGGTCAGAACGGCCAGTTCGAAATCCTCTTCGCGGCTGAACTCCGCCAGGGCCTCGATACGCTTTTCCAGCGTGCGAACATCATTGAAGCCTGCCCCCAATGCGGCATCGACCACCTTGGTCTCAAAACCTTTACCGGTGAACAGAGCTCGCAGACGGTTGGCAAAAAAGCCCTGGAGCTTTTCCAAGGACTCCTCGCCCCCCAGTTTCCATTTTACTCCGCTGTAGGCTTCCTGCGCCCAGGTCAGCAGTTTCTTAAGGTCAAGTTCCAGGCCGTGTTCCATGATGATGCGGCAGATGCCCAGTGCGCAGCGACGCAGCGCGAACGGGTCGTTTGCGCCGGTGGGAACCTTGCCCAGACCGAAGCACCCCACCAGGGTGTCCACCTTGTCGGACATGGACAGCAGCGCACCGCCGAGACTGGCCGGGACAGGAGTCTCGGGGCCTGCGGGCAGATACTGCTCGTACAACGCCTTGGAAACGATCCCCCCCTTTCCGGCCCGGTCGGCGTAGATACCGCCCATGACGCCCTGCAGGGAGTCGAACTCAATGACCATATCGGACACCAGGTCGGCCTTGGACAGGCGGCCTGCCTGGCCGAACTGCGCAAATTCGCCGGGAACGACGCCCTTGGCCTCGCCCACGGTCTCCACAAGCCTGGTGCAGAGCTTTTCCAAACGACGGGTCTTGTCGCCCATGCTGCCCAGCGGGCCGAAGAAAACGACGTTTTCCAGCTTGTCCAGCCAAGTCTGAAAATCGATCTTGCAGTCGGATTCCCAAAAGAAACGTGCGTCCTCGAGGCGGGCCTTGAGCACGCGCTCCCAGCCTTTTTTGACGAGAGCCACATCCACGGGCTCAATGTTCAAGGTGGTCAGAAAATGCGGCAGCAGGGAGCCGTCAGCTTTCTGTACGCCAAAACTCTTCTGATGGCTCTGCATACTGGTCAGCAGCACTTCACGCGGGACTTCCAGATACATGTTATCGAAGTCGCCCAAAATGGGAACCGGCCATTCAACGAGGTTGGCCACCTCTTCCAACAGGCTTTCCTTCCAGACGATCCCGCCTCCGACTTCCTTGGCCAAACGATTGGCTTCGGCCACCACGATTTCCTTACGCCTTTCCGGGTCCAGGATAACCTTGGCCTTGTCTTCCATGATGGAAAAATAGTCACCGGCCTTGTCTATGGTCCAGGGGCCGGGTCCCATGACACGGTGACCATAGGAAAGGCGTCCGGAAGTCAGATTTTCCACGGAAAATTCGATGACGGCGTCGTCCAGCAGAGCCATGAGCCAACGCACCGGACGGCCGAAGGCGAAGTCGTACCCGCCCCAACGCATTTTCTTTGGGAAAGTCATGGACTCCACGGACTTGATGCAGATTGCGGGCAGAATGTCCGCGGTCTTGCCGCCGCCGACCACCTTGTTGGCGGCCAGGTACTCGCCCTTGTCGGTTTCCAGCTTGAAAATGTCGCTCTCGGACAGGCCCTGGGTCTTGATGAATCCCAGACCAGCCTTGGTAAGGTTGCCGTCCGCATCGTAAGCGATACGCACCGGAGGACCGGACACGGTCTCCTCTTCCTTGCGCTGTATCTCACTGATGCCCGTGGCGTGCGCAGTGAGCCTGCGCGGAGTGGCGTAAGTATCGATTGCCTCATAGTCGACCATGGCTTCGGCCAGCAGGCTCTCAAAAGAAGCGGCAAGCTCCTTGGCCAGCTTGGGAACGAAGCGGGCGGGCATTTCCTCTATTCCGATTTCCAGAATGAATTCAGCCATTATTCTACTCTTTCTTTCCGGTTCGCTTCCGGGCCGTTATTTCTTGAGCATGGGGTAGCCCATTTCTTCGCGTTGGTCCGCGTAAAGACGGGCAATCCGGGATGCAAGGTTGCGTACCTTTCCAATATAGGCGGCGCGCTCGGTAATGGAGATGGCGCCACGGGCATCAAGCATGTTGAAGGAATGCGAACACTTCAGACAGTAGTCGTATGCGGGCCAGGGAAGACCCTCGTCGCACAGCTTCAAGCACTCCGCCTCAAATTTGTTGAACAGGTCGAGGAGCATGTCGGCATTGGAAAGTTCAAAATTGTATTTGGACATCTCCACTTCGTTCTGATGGTAGACCTCGCCGTAAGTGACGTTGTCGTTCCACTGCAGATCGTAGACGGATTCCTTTTCCTGCAAATACATGCACAGACGTTCAAGACCGTAGGTGACTTCCACGCTGACAGGCTTGAGATCGATGCCCCCCACCTGCTGAAAGTAGGTGAACTGTGTGACCTCCATGCCGTTGAGCCAGACTTCCCAGCCAAGCCCCCAGGCGCCCAGAGTCGGGGATTCCCAGTCGTCCTCGACGAAACGAATATCGTGCTCGCGAGCATCGATTCCGATGGCGGCGAGGCTTTCCAGATACAGGTCCTGAATGTTGTCCGGAGAAGGCTTCAGAATGGCCTGGAACTGGTAGTAGTGCTGCAAACGGTTGGGATTTTCACCGTAACGGCCGTCAGTGGGTCTTCTGGAAGGTTCGACATACGCGACGTTCCACGGCTCCGGGCCGATGACCCTGAAAAAGGTTGATGGGTTGAACGTCCCTGCGCCAACCTCGATATCGAACGGCTGGACGATGACGCACCCCTGCTTGGCCCAGAACCCCTGCAGCCTCAAGATGACGTCCTGAAAATTCATGAAAGACTCCAAATATCAAACTTTTTTATAGTTCCCGCCCTCCCACTGGAGGCCGAGGTGGTATGCGATGAAGAGCTCCACAAGCTCGAAAACCTGACGACGCACTTCACTGGCCATGCCCAGCCCTACCCATTCGGACGGGTTGCTGCGCATAATCCAGTCAAGCGTTCGCAAGGTACCGACAGAAACCTGCCGAGCAAGACCATCTACCGGTTTCTGCTGCAATTTACAAGCAGAGCATGTCACCTGACCGCTTTCCACGGAAAAAGAAACCGAGGCGGCACTCCCCAACCCGGCGCCACACCTGCCGCAGTTGGAAAAATCCGGCGTAAACCCGAGCTCAAATGAGGCTTTTGCCCGAAATAATATAGGAAAAAGATCACCTGTGGGCGTTTTTTGCTCCAGGGTTTCCAGGGTATCAAGAAGAAGGGAAAAGAGCGCCCTGCCGTCCTCTGGCCCGGGCTCGATGGCTTCCACGAATTTCATGCAGTTGACCGCTTGTCCCACCAGCGAGCTGTCGGCCTTCAATTCCTTGAAGCCGTTCAGCAAGGAACCTTCAGCCAACTGCTGATAAGCGCCTTTTCGGTCCGAACCGATGGTGAAGAGGACAAGATTGAGGGGATCGAGACAACCGAGGAAACGCCGACGGCTGCGAAATCCGCCGAACGCAAAGGCAGTGAAGACACCACGTGCAGCCGTCAACAGGCGAACCCAGGCATCGGCCTCCCGAAAACGCCCCACCCTGAGCACAAGGGCCTTTTCGGTGACATCCATGGTGTGCCCCACTACAGAAAATTATTGACCGAAACGAAGGTCCTGGGTTTTCCCCTTGCTCGTATCCATGGGATACGCGTTGCCGTTGTAGGTGATGGTCACCCCGGGGACATTGCCGATGCGGATACGGCGGAAACTGTTGAACTTGAGACGGAGCGGCTCGCCCTTACGCAAGAAAAAATCGCGGATCATAGCCTCGTCGTCGCTCTTCCAGACGCCGATCCAGCATCCTTCATCCGCAATGGCACGAATAACCAGCACATGCTTGTATTCCTCGCCCTCCTCGGCTTTTGCCCGCTTGGACGAGGAAGCCTCTTCAGCCCGAACCGCGACCGGCTCTTCGGGCTGAGCATCCGTCGTTTCCGGCTGCTCAGCCGCCGGGGCTGCTTCGACAGCCTGAGGCGTGGACTCGTCTGCTTCTGCTTTCTCAGCGGAAGGCTGTCCGGATTCAGAAGTTGTCGATGTCGGCTGTAGGGTTTCCTCCACACGGGAAGCCCCTTGAGGGGCCTCCACAGAAGATGCAGCTTTCGGAGTAATCGGTTCCACTGCGGATGTCTCCACAGCAACCGGAGCTTTTTGATGGAAACCAAAGTAGTAAACCAGTCCGCCAAGAACGCCGAGCAGGAGGATAATCAGCAAAATGGCGGGCAAGGAGCTCTTTTTCCCTCCAGAGCCGGAGTCAGTCTCCTGAAAGGCGAGGTCCGTACCGGGAGTCACGTCATACTGCGTGATCTCCAGTTCTTCGGCCCCCCCATCCATGTCAAAGTCGAAAGCCCTTGCCAGTTCATCACCGTCCAAGCCCAGAAAGCGGGCATAGCTGCGAACAAAACCCTTGGCGTATACAGGGTGGGGAAGGTCTTCACTATTCCCTTCCTCAAGAGCAATGATATTGCGACGACTGATTTTCGTGACTTCCATCACTTCCTTGATGCTCAGGCCGCGCTTTTCCCGCTCTTGCTTGAATATGTGTCCTAATTCCTCAAAGTTCATGCAGTTCTCCAGCTCTACGCTGAGTTAGTTCATATATTGAATTACAGCTTTTTCTCTCAAAGTATCAAAATAATCATCAAAAGTTTTTTCCCGCTTGGTTTTCAGCAAGTTGATGTAAATCTTGTCCTTGACTTCTTCAAACGGAACGTAATTGCCTTCATTCTTCTCGATCAGCTTGATGAAGGTGTTGGCCTCCTGGATGACCACGGGCCCCTTCACGTCCCCGGCGACCATGTCACTGAGAGGAGCACGCCACTCTTCACCCAGGTCCTTCCATGCGAATTCACCAATGTCGCCCCCGGAGTCGGCCCCCGGCCCGACGGAGAATTTGGCGGCAGCCTCCTCAAAAGTCAGGTCACCGTCTGCCATCTTCTTGGACACTTCCTCAGGAGAGACATCGGCAGGCAGCATGATTACCGCCAAGTGCAGCCCGCCGCCAAGGGAATATTCTTCCTTGTGCTTTTCGTAGGCTTCCTTCACTTCGGTATCCGTGACGACTACTTTGCTTTGAACCATGGCGCCCATGAGCCGCTGTTTTTCCAGGTTGCCCTTAACCCGCTTCTTGAACTCACCATAGGACATCCCTTCTTCCTCAATGCGGGCCTTGAACGCTTCCGGATCAAGATTATACTCTGCCTGAAGATGCTCAAGCTCGTCCTGCACGTCGGCATCGGAGGCTTTGATCTGGAAACGATCAAGCTCCTGCTGCAAAAGCAGCTCATCCACCATGTTGGTGAGCAGCTTCTTCCTTATTTCGGCAAGCTCGGCGTCGCCGATCATCTTGCCTTGACTCTCAAAGCGCTCAACAACGGTATCCAGCTTTTCCTTAAGGTCGTACTCGGTAATAATATTGTTGTTTACCTTGACGACAATCCTGTTCATATACTCAGCCCCCCATCCGACGGCGGGAAGGCTCATAATCATTACAAAAATTATTGCGATAGAAATGAAACGCACGATGATCTCCTCGAATCAATACTGAAAACGCATCACACTTTAGACACTTTGATGTAACTATGCAACGGCCCGGCCGGGGCCAAAGCAGGGTCAGGAACTGGAATTACCCGCTCCGGCAGAAACATCGTTGTTCTCCCTCTCGGGCATGAGGTGCTCGCTTATTTCGATTTGTGCTGTTGCAAGCCTGCTCTCAAGCCACTCGGAAAACACTTTGTGGAGCTTCCGCTCCAACAAAACCTCCTCCACAAGGGGGTAGGCCTGGGTCGGATTCAGAACCTTGGCGGGACTCTTTTCCAAAAGCACAATGGACTCGAAACCGGATTTTTCGGACAAAATGGCGGTCGAGCCTCCCGGAGCAACCCCCTTCAACGCGTCGGCCCAGGAAACAGGCAACCGCTCTTCCCTGATGACCAACTCCCTGGCAGAAACCTCGCCCAAAGCGGTTGTCAACGCCTTCACGTTCTTTTCCGCCCGGTACCGCTCAACCGCCCTCTCCACGAGTTGACGGTTAGGCCCGTGAAGCACCAGCAACTTCAAACTGGCGGGCAGATAGTAATCGGAAATATGCTTTTTATAGTAGTCTTCCGCTTCCTTGTAGTCGATTTTGGCCTGCGGCCTCAGCACTTGGGAATAAAACTTCTTGACCGCCAGATAATACCTGAGTTGCTGTCGCCAAGCCTTCAGGTCAATGTATTCTTCGATAAGGACCTGCTCGAAAGCGCCTTCGGGATAATCATTGCGAACCTGGTTCTCGGCCTTTTCAAATTCTTCATCCGTAACTTCCAAACCAAGTCGTTCCAACTCCTGAACGATCAATTCCTGAACGATCAGGTCGCCCAAAATCTGCCCATACTCGTTCCTGAGCTTCTCAACACTTGGGACCATGCCACTGCCATAGTCGTTCTGCATGAGGTCGTGCTGAAACTCCAACTGATTCAAAAGAATTGGTTTTCCATTGACCCGGGCCACGACCCCCATCTCTTCGGGCTCACCGGCGCATCCCAGAAGCACCAGAAGTACAGCGATCAAAGCAATTTTTTTTAACATGAGCATATCCATTTATTCCTTGGTATCATTGTCGCTATCACTGCTCTCAAGCAACCCGCCCAATTCGACGGCAAGATCCAGCAGGGCCTTGCGCACGGGAATGCTGCGATCATAACGAACTTCAAGCTTTGATGGCGGTAACATACGGGTTGTATCCTGTCGATCGGCAACCCATGCGATCAAATCCTGTGGATTGAGTACCTGCACGTCATCCCCCCAGGAAAGTACGGCTCTTCCCGGATACAATTCCGCACGTTCCACCTGAAGCCGGGACAGCATCAACTTCAACTCCAAAATGCCGAGGAAAGTTTCCAACTGCTCGGGCAACACCCCGAACCGATCCCTGATTTCCGCCTCGAGTTCTTTGAGCTCCCTGTCGCTTCCTGCGGCTGAAAGAGCCTTGTAGTAACGCAAACGCTCTCGGGAATCCGTCAAATAGTCCCCGGGAATATGCGCCTCGAAAACAAAATTCAACTCAGGATCCGTCGCCCGGGCCTGTTTTTCACCCCGGACACGGCGCACTTCTTCCTCAAGCATTTCCAAAAAAAGTTCAAGTCCTACTTTAGCTATTTGGCCGGATTGCGCTTCTCCCAATATATTCCCGGCGCCACGCAACCTCAAATCTTCCATAGCCACCTTGAATCCGGCTCCCAGATAATCCAGATCAAGAATTATTCTAAGACGCTTGCGCACGGTTTCCTGGAGGTTGTCCACGGAGGGGACCACAAAATAAGCATATGCCTGCCGCTCGCTCCGACCCACACGCCCCCGGATCTGATACAACTGACCCAGGCCGAACATTTGGGCCTGGTCCACAACCAGGGTGTTGGCGTTGGGGAAATCCAACCCAGATTCGACAATCGCGGTACAAACAAGGACGTCGAGCTCCCCATGCCAATATTTATGCATGGTTTCTTCCAAGGCCTTTTCCGTCATCTGTCCGTGGGCCATGCCGACCCGCGCCTCAGGGGCCAACTCCCGGACGAATTCGGCGACCCGCTCCAGACCGTTGACCCGGTTATAAACCCAGAACACCTGCCCTCCACGGTCCAGTTCGCGCTGAAGCACGTTCTTGAGCACTTCCTTGTCACGTTCCACAATGGCTGTTTCCACGGGCTTGCGGTCCTGGGGAGGGGTTTCTATGACGGACAGCCCGCGAACTCCAGACAAGGAAAGCTGCAAGGTTCTTGGAATGGGGGTGGCCGAAAGAGTCAGCACATCTATATTTTTACGGAACTGTTTGAGCCGCTCCTTGTGTTTGACCCCGAAACGTTGCTCCTCATCCAAAATAAGTAGCCCCAGGTTGGGCAACTCCACATCCTTGGACAACAACCTGTGCGTGCCGATGAGAATATCCACCTCGCCGCGGGCGGCGGATTCCAAAACTGTTTTCTGGTGTTTACGGGACACAAACCGACTGAGCATGCCCACCCTGACGGGAAAGCCTTCCATGCGCCGGGTAAATGTCTGGTAATGCTGTTCGGCCAATACCGTGGTTGGACACAAAAGCGCCGTCTGTTTTCCTTCCAGAGCGGCCCGGAAGGAGGCGCGCAGCGCAACCTCGGTCTTGCCGAAGCCCACATCTCCGCAGACGAGCCGGTCCATGGGCTCCGGACGTTCCATATCCTCGAAAACGTCTTTGATGGCCTTGTCCTGGTCCGGTGTTTCCTCGAAACCGAAAGTCGTCTCGAAATCCCAGTACATCTCATCCAGTGGGCCGTATGAAAAACCCTTTCCGACTTTGCGAAGCGCATACATCTCCACAAGTTCGTGGGCAATCTTTTCGATGGCCTTGCGCACACGGGCCGTAGCTTTTTTCCAGCGAGATCCGCCCAGCTTGTCCAAGGAAGGCAGGGCTCCTTCCGGCCCTTTGTAACGCTGGATGAGTTTAAGCCGGTCAACCGGAAGGTACAACCGATCATCGCCGTCAAAAAGCAACAGGAGGTAATCGTTGGGCACATCCCCGATCTTGAGATGATGCAACCCCCCGAAACGGGAAAGGCCGTAGTCGCGGTGCACGAGCAGATCGTCGGCAACCAGATCCTCGTACTGGTCCAGGCCCTTGAAGGCTTTGTCCGTCCTTACATGGGCCTTTGGCGGTTCCGGCTGGAGTACGTCCTCACCCAGAATGCGTGTCTGGCACCATGACAGCTCCATGCCTTTCTTAAACGGCGACACCAGCGCAAAGATGCCGCGTTGCGCCATGTCGTAGCGCGTCTTGAAATCGATATTTTCGGGTTCGGCCAGGGAAAGAAATTTTTTGCGAGAACGCTCTGAGGAAAAGCTCAATACGGTTTGCCTGGAAGCCCTGCTCCACTCCTTGAGACCGTGCATGAGCGACGCCCACGGCCTGCGCTGTTGTTCGGGCTGCCAAAACAGATCGCCGAATTCGCCTATGCGCTGTTCAGGAAGATCGATGCCGTCCTTTTCCCGCCCGAGAACCAACTCCTCGAAAACAAGCTGTTCCCGGCCCTGCCAAGCCATACGGGCAGTTTCCTCTCCTCGGACAATAAATCTTCGAGGCCACTTCCGACCATGGTCCCGGCTCTGAACAGCAATGAAATCCACCCAGGCCTGCTCCTGGTCCTCCAACCTCCCACGCAGTTCTCCGCCAACCGAGAGGATATATTTTGCAGATGAGGGAAAGTAGTCTTCCAAGCCGCAAGCATTCTCGTAGAAAAGCCCGGGCCAGATATATCCGTCGGATTGGGACAGGCGCTCGCCCAAGTCATGTTCCTCTGTGCTTCCGATCTCACCGGAAGTGCGCAGTCGTCGCCATAACTGCCGGGCTGGCTCCGCATACTCTTCCGTGGAAACGCCTGGAGAAACCGGCAGAAGAATAACCTCCAGCAGATCTGCCATGGAGCGTTGGCTGGAAAGGTCGAAAACACGGATTTCCTCCAGAGAATCGCCGAAAAATTCCAAACGGACCGGATGCTGGTAGCCCGGCGCAAAAATATCAAGAATGTCGCCACGCATGGACATGTCCCCACAGACGGAAACCATCTTCTTCCTGCGATATCCCCACGAGACCAATTGCTCCATGACCAACTCGGGAGACATGTCTTCCCCCCGGGAAAGAGGCAGCCAGCAGTTCCGCAGGGTATCGGGTGAAGGCCACAGAGGCAAAAGATTGTCCACCGTGAGCAGAATGCCGGAAGGCTTGCTGCCGTACATCAACGCGTACAAGCAGGCCCAGCGCGCGCCCCACTCCTCCGGTCCGGGTGTCTTGGGCAGATACGGAGGAAATCCTATCCAGTCCCGCTCCCAGACGGGAAGATATTGGTCCTGCTCTCTAGGAGACAACAACTCAGACAAGGCACTCAACTCTCTGAACTCGCGCGCACCGGGTACGATGAACACCGGAGAGACTCCCCTGTCCATGAGAGCGCGTCCCGCAAAGGCCTGACTCGCGTAACCACTTTTGAATACGCGTAAGCTTTTGGCCTTTCCGTTCAGGAAGGAATTAAGGCGGGAGGGAAAATCCAATGGACTGCACCTCGTCCCTTTCGGGGGCATCACGAAAAGCCGCCTTAACGCAACTGCGCAAGGCGGCTGTCATATTCAAGACTCAGAGAAAACTAAACGATGTTCAGCGCTTCTCTTTCCTCATTGCTCAAAAGCTGGTTCAGATCCAGCAAAATCAACAGACGGTCTTCCATCTTGCCGACCCCGTCAATATATTCCGATTCCAGGCCGGAGACAACGGGCGGCGGCGGTTCCACAGTGTTGGCGGGGATACGCAGCACTTCGGAAACCGAGTCGACCACAAAGCCGACAATCATCATATTGATTTCTATAACAATGATTCGCGTATGTTTGTCATGTTCGCGGGCTTCGAGCCCCAATTTCTTGCGTAGGTCGACAATAGGAATGACCTTTCCGCGAAGATTGATGACACCTTCAACGAACTCGGGAGCGCGGGGGACGTTGCTGATTTCCATGGTGCGGATGATTTCCTGCACCTGAAGAATATCCACCCCAAACTCTTCTTCACCAACGCTGAAGGTTACAAGCTGTATGAGCTCATCATCTTGCTGTCGAATTTCATTCTCTTCAATTTCCATCTGGAAACCTCACTTGAGTGGCATGGATTTGTCTGATTTACGCGAGGCAAATCGCCTGTGCCAAGCTGGCGTAACAGTGGCAACTGAGCATAGGTTTGTCAATGGTAATATATTTTCTGCGCATCAAACATATTGATTTGCTGAGCAGTTTTGCCATTTTTGCCCAATCTGGGCGCGAAAGCCACACCCATCAAGGTTGACCTGATACGATTTCCAGACTAACTTAAATTCGCGTTTAGTTTCTATCTATTTGTTATTTTTAATTTTTTGCAATTTCAGGATGGTCCGCTGACAATGGGGCAATACGACACTTCTTCTAACGATCTGACCTTGGAAGACCAGGTCAAATCGCTGGCTGACGATGAGCTGTTGGATTTCTGGGAGGAAACGCAACAGCTTGCTCGGGCTCTCGACCAGGAAAGCAGCCCGGATTTAATGAATTTTCATCCCGAATACGAGAAAGTGATCCTTCAAGAGCTCCAGTTCCGCAGCTGCAGACGACACATTCGCTAAAACCGGCACAGGAAAAACGCCCGCCCCTCCGCTCTGGATGGCCGGGCGTTTTTCTTTGGTTCACTTCTCAGAGATAGCTGGTAAACAGCTGCCGTAATTCCTCGACGCTGTCCTCGATGACGCAAGTCACCGTCTTGGCAAACAAGTCGAGCAGGATAACCGCATTGACCGAGGAGTCGGCTTTGGACGCATCGCGTATTCTGCGGGCCAACGACAGGTTCACCTGCTCCATGTTCTGGTAGATGGTCTTCAATCCCTTGAAATCAAAATCTGCCGTCCGATTTTCCCGACCAATAAAGTATTGGGCCAGCAGGTACATTGATGTGGACCTGTAGATGGTTTCCTCTTCAGTGGAAAAGGGCAGATGAAACCGGGACATGGGACGAAAGAAGGCGGTATGGGGACATCCACTGGCGGGAATGATCAGCCCGAGCATGGAGCTGAGGCCGCGCTGGGCGGTGGTTTCTGAATAATAACGCCGCTCGGCGGTTATGACCTCGACCTTGACCGGCTCATGGGAAACCATGGTGTTGAAACGATCCACAATGCCGTAAATACGAATGGCCAAAGGACAATACGGTTTCCACTCATCCCCGACATTGCAATGTGGACATTTATGATTTTCCAACAAGGTCCATTCAGGAGGTTTGGCCGGAACATCGCCGAGAAACTCAAGCGTCTCAGGCTGAAAAGCGAAATCGAACCGATCCGAACGCCCAGTGTCGAAGTTGAATAAATAGGAAATCTCCATATGCTCCCTACCGAAAAAGGTCCCACGATTTTCAGCATCTTACATATCTATTCCGTCATATTGCAAGCGGCTGTTCCGAAAAAATAAAAAAGGCCGCATCCAAAGATGCGGCCCTGAAAGGAATTCACCGTTCTACGGCTGTACCGGCAGCCGTCCGATGCTGAAGTAAGCGAAACCGGCTTCTCCCATCTGCTTGGGGCCATACAGGTTACGGCCGTCAAAAAGAATCGGGGCACTAAGGAGAGACTTGATGCGGTCGAAATTCGGATTGCGGAACTGGTTCCAGTCGGTCATGACCGCCATGCAGTCCGCACCTTCCAAGGCCTCGTATTCGTCCTTGGCGATTTCCACCAGATCATTACCCTTGAGGATCTCACCAGCCCTTTCCCAGGCAATGGGATCGTAGGCTTTGATCTTCATGCCCTTGGCGGTCAACTCCCGAATGAGTTCCAGAGCCGGAGCCTCACGCATGTCATCGGTATTGGCTTTGAACGCCAGTCCCCACAGGCCCAGGGTCTTGCCCTTCACACCGCCCTGCGGTTCGTAATAATCAAGGATCTTCTTGGCCAACACTACCTTCTGGTCGTTGTTGACGGTATCCACGGCCTTGATGAGCCGGGCGTCATAACCGTACTCTCTGGCAGTGCCGATAAGCGCCTTGACGTCCTTGGGGAAGCAGGAACCTCCGTAGCCCACACCCGGATAGATGAAATGATAGCCGATGCGGACGTCGGACCCGATGCCCATGCGCACTTCCGTGACGTTGGCGCCGACCTTTTCGCAGATATTGGCGATTTCATTGATGAACGAAATCTTGGTGGCCAGCATGCAGTTGGCTGCATATTTGGTCATTTCCGCACTGCGTACGCCCATGACGATAAGTTTTTCGCGACTGCGGGCGAACGGACCGTAAAGCTCCTTGAGGACCTCTGCCGACTCTTCGCTTTCAGTACCCACTACAACACGGTTGGGCTTCATGAAATCGTTGACAGCATCCCCTTCCTTCAAAAATTCAGGGTTGGAAACCACGTCGAAATCGATCTTCACACCGCGTTTGTCCAACTCACCCTGAATGATGCCGCGTACGCGGTCGGCGGTCCCCACGGGAACGGTGGATTTGTCTACCACGATTTTCGGAGAATTCATGCGCTGTCCCACCTCGCGGGCCACCGCATCCACGAAGCTCAGGTCGCAGTTTCCTTCATCGTCACTGGGAGTGCCCACGGTAATGAAAACCACACGAGCTCCCTTGAGTCCGTCCTCGAGGGAGGTGGTAAAAACAAGGCGACCTTCGGCGTAGTTACGCTTCACCAGCGTTTCAAGGCCAGGTTCATATATGTGGACATGGCCGTCTTTCAGGCCTTCAACAACGTCTTCATTCACGTCGACGCAGCAAACGTTGCTTCCCATTTCCGCAAAACAGGCTGCAGTCACCAGGCCAACATAACCGGTTCCGACAATGCAAACATTCATGTATAAATCATCTCCATATTATATTCTCGAAAAACAAAATCAGGCATAGGCGATACATGGAGCGTGTGACTGTTGTCAATCCTTGAAAAGAGGTCACCGCGGAAATACTCCATGGAGTTTACTTCCAAATCGGGAACGAGTAATCACACCCATGACGAAACCATACATTCGGAGGGAACACCAATGCCCGTACTCTGTGTAAATGTCGATCACGTGGCCACGCTTCGTCAGGCCAGAATGGGAATCGAACCCGAGCCCGCCACGGCTGCGTATATGGCTGAAATGGCCGGAGCAGTCGGTATCATAACGCACCTGCGCGAAGATCGCCGTCACATTCAGGACCGTGATGTGGAATTGATCCGCAAGACATGCAACACACGCCTGCATTTCGAAATGGCCGCAACCGGCGAAATGCAGGAGATCGCCCTGACGATCGATCCTGAAACCGTCTGCCTCGTGCCGGAAAAACGGGAGGAACTGACCACCGAAGGCGGCCTCAACTGCGTGGGCCGGGAAGAGGAACTCAGGAACTTCCTGACTCCGCTGCACGCCAAGGGCATCCGTTCCAGCCTGTTCATTGACGCGGACCCGGCACAAATCGAAGCGGCCAATGCCATCGGCTCGGAATTCATTGAGATCCATACCGGGCACTATGCGGACGCCAAGGACATCAACGACCGTAATGTGGAATTAAGCAAAATTCTCGACGGCATTCGCATGGCCCGCAACCTGGGACTCAAGGTCAACCTGGGGCACGGTCTCAATTACCGCAACATCCTGGCGTTTAAGAATGTGCCGGGCATCAGCGAGTATTCCATCGGCCACAGCATCATGGCCAGGGCCATCTTCGTAGGCCTGGATCGCGCCGTCCGGGACATGGCGGAAATCATCAGAACCTTCGTGGACTAGGGATTCCCGAAATGATCAAGGGAACCGGACTCGACATCGTCGAGATGCAACGCATCCAAACCTTGTGGGAAAAGCACGGTGAGCGCTTTTCCCGCAAGATTCTCACCGAGGCGGAACTGGCTCAACTCCCCCCAAAGCACCCGGGCCCGCGCCTCGCCGCCCTCTTCGCCGGCAAAGAGGCGGCAGTCAAGGCTTTGGGCACCGGCTTTGCCCGGGGAGTCCACTTCCACTGCATAGAAATCCTGCACGCTGAAAGCGGAAAACCGGAAATCCATTTCCTCGGCAGGGGGTTGGATGTTATGAAAGAACTAGGCGCGCAGCATGCCCATATTTCACTGACCCATGAAAAAGGGCATGCAGCAGCCGTGGTAATACTGGAAGGCTGAACCAACCGACCGGAGGAAAACGTGTTTCTGCCCTTGCCAACACCCAAGGAAATGTCCGCCTGGGACCGGGATACCATCCGGACCATCGGCATACCGGGCATGACGCTCATGGAAAATGCCGGCCGCGAGGCGTTGGCCGTCCTGCTTGAGGACTTCGGCGACGTCTCGGGCATGGAGATCCATCTTTTCGCCGGCGCGGGCAACAACGGCGGCGACGCCTTTGCCATGGCCCGGCACTTGGCCGACCTGGACGCGGACGTCACGGTTTTTCATACTCGCTCCAAGAAAAAATATACGGGCGAAACCCGCACCAACCTGGAGCTGTGCCGCAAGCTAAACATCCCCCTGCTTCACCTCGGATCCGTGAACCTGGAAGCCCTCCCGCAGCCCGACATCATCGTGGACGGCCTGCTGGGCACCGGGTTTGAGGGCGAACTGCGCGAGGACTACCTGCAGCTGGTCCGGACCATCAACCGCCTGGGAGAGCGGGCCTATGTCTTTGCCATCGACATCCCGTCCGGCCTGAACGGGCTCACCGGCCATCCTCAGCCGGATGCGGTGCGCGCCGACGCCACCGCCACCTTCCAGGCCGCCAAAATCGGCCTCATTGGACCGCAGGCCGAAGAATACACAGGCGACCTGTTTGTCTGCTCCATCGGCATCCCGCGACTGGTGCAGGAAAAACTGCCCCCCAGACGATGGATGATTTCAGACGCTATTTTCAAGCAACTGCCCCTGTCCGAGCCGGACATGCACAAGGGACAGGCCGGACATGTGCTCGTCGTGGGAGGCTCTGAAGGGCTCACCGGCGCGCCCCACCTCGCGGCGCTGGGAGCATTGCGGGCCGGAGCCGGCCTGGTCACCGTGGCCTGCCCCACACCATTGGCCGACGCCATCAAGGCCGGGACACCGGAAATCATGGGCTTGCCAATAGGCGCCAACCGCCAGTGGGACGCAAGCGATGCCGACCTCATCGCCGGCCACCTGGAGCGCTTTGACGCGGTGGTCATCGGCCCTGGCCTGGGAAGATCAAGAAAAACAGTTGATTTTCTGAAAGGACTTGTTGCAAGGTGTCCCCTTCCTGTGGTGCTCGATGCGGACGCCCTCTTCTGCCTGGCGCAAGTGCCGGGGCTTCTGGAGAGCCTTTCCGACAATGTCGTGCTCACTCCCCACCCCGGGGAAATGAGCATGCTCACGGGCCGGACATCCGCCAATGTTCAGGACGACCGCATAGGGACCGCCGAGGAATTCATCCGCAACACCGCCGCCACCCTGGTGCTTAAAGGCTCCTGCACTATCGTGGCTGATAACCAAAGGACCTGCATATCTCCCATTTCCGCTCCTACATTGGCTGTGGGAGGATCTGGTGATGTGCTTGCCGGCCTTATCGGTTCTCTGCTGGGCCGACGGATGACGCCTTTCATGGCCTCATGCCTCGGCGTCTACTGGCACGCGACCGCAGGCCTGCTGTTGGAAGAACAGTACCCGTCCCGCGGCAATCTCGCACGGGAGATCGCAGCCATGCTGCCCGAAGCTGTAAAGGAGTAAGGATATGCTGAAAGCCAAAGACATCATGACCCCGTCCCCCATTACCCTGACTCCGGAAACCGACATCATTACCGCCGTGAAAACCCTGTTGGAAAACAAGATCAACGGCGTGCCCGTGATGGATGGGGATAAACTCATGGGCGTGCTGACCCAGAGCGACTTGGTGGCGCAGCAGAAGGAACTGCAGGTGCCCTCCTTCTTCACCTTGCTGGACGGCGTCTTCCCCCTGGCCTCTTATGACGACCTGGACAAGGAAGTGGAAAAGATTTCAGCAACCGTGGTAGGCCAAGCCATGACTGTCGATATCACCACCATCACTCCGGAAACCGAGATAATGCAGATCGCCACCATAATGGCCGAGCAGAAACTCTACACCCTTCCCGTGGTGGATAACGGCAGACTCGTCGGCGTCGTGGGCAAGGAAGATGTATTGCGCACCCTTGTGAGACAAGGACAATAACACTCCATGCTCAAACTCCGCCTTGAAAACGCCGAAGCAACCCTCGAAATGGGACAACTGATGGCAAAAGCCCTGGCGGAAGTCGCATTTCGACCGGCTCTGCTGTTGCAGGGCGATCTCGGCTCCGGTAAGACAACATTTGTGCGGGGCCTTGTGGAAGCCTTGCCCGGCTCGGAAAACGCGGAAGTGGCCAGCCCGAGCTTCAATATTTTCAATGTATACCCGACGGAGCCGCAGGTGGCCCACTTCGACCTTTACAGACTGGAAGGAATGGAGCCCGACGAAGAGTTGTTCGATTTTTTGGGCGACAGCACTACCGTCACCGTCATCGAATGGGCTCAATTCCTGAACAAGGATTACTGGCCCAATCAGGCACTGAGCCTGCAGTGGTCCCCTGAACGTAACGGCAGGGAACTCATCGTGACCCCCCTCGGGAGCAAGGCGCAGGAACTGTTGGAGTCCCTGGCGCCGTCCCTCTCCAAATATACAACGGAATCGGATCTGACATGAATATCGTCGTACAGAAATTTGGTGGAACTTCCGTTGCCAATCTGGAATGCCAGAAGCAAGTAATGAAGAAAGTCCTTCGCCCTTACCGCGAAGGAAACAAGGTCGTGGTTGTGCTTTCCGCCATGGCCGGGGAAACAAACCGCCTCCTGACCCTGGCCAAGGAATGGAGCGAGACCCCCGACCCGGCCGAGGTCGACTCCCTGGTCTCCACCGGCGAGCAGGTTTCCTGCGCCCTTTTCACCATGCTGCTCAAGCAACAGGGCGTACGCGCCCGTTCGGTCCTGGGCTTCCAGGCCCCCATCCACACCGACTGTAGCTACGGAAAAGCCCGCATCGTGGATATCGACACCAGCCAGCTTGAGCACATGCTCAAGGAAAACGATGTGCTCGTGGTAGCCGGTTTCCAGGGCTGCGACGAACAGCGCCGCATCACCACCCTCGGCCGTGGCGGCTCGGACACGTCCGCCGTTGCCCTGGCCGCCGCGCTGAACGCTGATGTCTGTGAAATTTATACGGATGTCCCAGGAGTCTTTACCACCGACCCCAACATCTGCCATGAGGCCAAAAAACTGGACAAAATCTCCTATGACGAGATGCTGGAAATGGCCAGCATGGGGGCAAAAGTCCTGCAGATCAGGTCCGTCGAATTCGCAAAAAAATACAATGTTGACGTACATGTCCGTTCCACGTTCGATGATCAGGAAGGCACGCTCGTCACTCAGGAGGATATTGATATGGAAGCCGTTCTCGTTTCCGGGATCGCCTACGACAGGGATCAGGCCCGCGTAACTCTTGTCCACGTCCGTGATGAGCCGGGCATTTCCGCAGCCATCTTCGTGCCGCTGGCAGAAAAGAGAATCCTTGTGGACATGATCATCCAGAACCCGAGCAAAAACGGCCGTACAGACATGACCTTCACCGTTCCCCGGGCCGATCTGGAACAGACTCTCAAAGTCTTGGAGTCGCTTAAATACGAAATAGGGTACGAGGAATTGCTATACGCTGAGAACGTCAGCAAAATATCAATTATCGGCGTCGGAATGAGAAATCATTCCGGCGTGGCCTCCAGGGCTTTCAAAACGCTGAGCGACGAGAACATCAACATTCTCATGATCAGCACCTCCGAAATCAAGGTGACCTGTCTCATAGAAGACAAATATACGGAACTCGCAGTCAGAACGCTGCATAAAGCCTTCGAACTTGAGGAAGGCGGGGTGAAACCAGAAGTGTCATGAACAAAGTAAGCATATACGATACGACACTGAGAGACGGAACGCAGGCGGAAGAAGTCAACCTGACCACTGAAGACAAGGTCAGGATCGCCCACAGACTCGATAAGCTTGGCGTTCATTACATTGAAGGAGGTTGGCCCGGCTCCAATCCCACGGACCGTCACTTCTTCGAAGAGATCCAGAAGCAGACGTTCAAGAATTCCATCATCACGGCCTTCGGGAGCACGTACAACCCGAAGGCCTCCCCGGAAACCGACACCATTTTCCAGTCCCTGCTGGAATCCAAGGCTGAAGTCCTGACCATATTCGGCAAGACCTGGGACCTTCACGCAACTCTCGCGCTGGGCATCGACGAGCGGAAAAACGTCCAGCTCATCAGGGAAAGCATCGCTTATCTCAAACCCCATGTCCGCGAAATCTTCTTCGATGCCGAACACTTCTTCGACGGCTTCAAGGCAAACCCGAGCTTTGCTCTCGGCTGCCTCAAAGCAGCCCAAGAGGCCGGCGCGGACGTACTGGTGCTCTGCGACACCAACGGCGGCTCCATGCCCCAGGAAATCGCAGAAGCCATCAGAGTCATCAAGGAACAACTGCCGAAAGCCGCCCTGGGCATTCATACGCACAACGACAGCGAACTGGCCGTAGCCAACGCTCTCGAAGCTGTGCGTTGCGGCGCACGCCACGTGCAGGGAACCATCAACGGCTACGGTGAGCGGTGCGGCAACGCAAACCTTTGCTCCATCATCCCCAACCTGCAACTCAAAATGGGCATGAAATGCATCGGCGAAGAAAACTTGAAAGGCCTGATGGAGACCTCACACTTTATCTGCGAAACCGCCAACCTGCGCCCCTTCATGCGCCAGCCTTTCGTAGGTACATCCGCCTTTGCGCACAAAGGGGGCGTGCATGTCAGTGCCGTACGCAAGGATTCCCGTACCTATGAGCACATCAAGCCTGAAACCGTGGGCAACGTGCAGCGCATCCTGCTCTCGGACCTGGCCGGCCGCAGCAACCTGCTGACCAAGGCCGAACAATTCGGTTATCCCCTGGAAAAAAGTGACCCGCGCGTGGATCAGCTCATGAAGGAACTGAAGCTGCGCGAACGTATGGGCTTCGAATATTCGGTAGCCGAGGCATCCTTTGAACTCATGTTCCACAGCGCCGTAACAGGCCTACGTACCAACTTCTTCAAATTCCTGAACTTCTTCGTTGCCGACGCCAAACGCGAGGAAGATGCGGAACCAACTTCGGAAGCCACGGTCATGGTCGAGGTGGAAGACCAGATCGAGCATACCGCCGCCACGGGCATGGGACCGGTCAACGCACTGGACCGAGCCCTGCGCAAGGCCCTGGAACGCTTTTACCCGTCGCTTGCAGATGTACGGCTACTGGACTTCAAGGTCCGCGTGTTGTCCGGAGCGGTGCGGGACACGGGCGGCACCGCCTCCTTTGTCCGGGTACTCATCGAATCCGGCGACCAGCACAACCGCTGGACCACGGTCGGTGTATCCCACAACATCATCGAGGCAAGCTGGCAGGCCGTTGTGGATTCCATCAATTACAAACTGCTCTGTGACGAAAAGCGGAGAATAATCCAATGATTGACTCACCAAGCCCGGTCCGCGTTTCCATTCTCATGGACAACACGGCCGGGCCAGGTTTTACATCGGAATGGGGCTTTGCCGCCGCCATCGAGGCAGGCAATGAAATGTGGCTCTGGGACGCAGGCGCTTCGGTCAAATTCCTGGCCAACGCCGCCCTCATGGGCATAGATCCCCATACAGCCTCTGGCCTGGCGCTCAGTCACGGCCACTTCGACCACACCGGCGGGATCCCCACACTTCTGGCAGGCGGCTACCAGGGACCAATTCTGGCTCATCCGGGCTGTACCGAACCGCGCTGGAGCATCACCAAAAAGCCTGCCGAGCCCATCGGCATTGAAAAAAAACTGGGCGAGTTCACTCCGGTGACCGGCAGCAGGCAGCTCAACCGCTCGATCACCATGATAACGGACATACCGAGGCTTCCCGGTAACTATGAAGCCGTCAAGGGTTTCTCGTTTTCTCCGGATCGCCTTGAAGCGGATCCAGTGGCGGATGACGCCTTTCTCCTGTTGGAAACAACCAAGGGATGGGTGGTACAACTCGGCTGCTGCCACAGCGGGCTCATGAACAGCCTGCTCTGTCTGCGCGAGCGCATGGACATCGACGCGGTCCATGCGGTCATCGGCGGTCTGCATCTCTATAATGCGGACTCGAAAGCCATCGAGGAAAGCGCCGAAGCCTGCCGCATGTTCCATGTACAGCAATTGGCCGTGGGACATTGCACCGGCCTCAAGCCAACCGAAACGCTGAAGGAAATGCTCGACTGCGAGGTCATCGCCCTGAATTCCGGCCTGCGCCTTGAATTCTGACCAGTTGGGGAAACGAAAATGAAAAAGCCCTGCTCCACTTGGAGCAGGGCTTTTTCATTTTCGTTTTCCGTGTCCAGCCTAGGATATGGAAGCGACTTTCTTGATCAGGCGCAACAGCTGGTTTGTAAAGCTGGCCTCGTTGTCGTACCAGATGATGAGCTTGAGTTGCGTGCCGTCCAGAACGCGGGTCATGCCCGCGTCAATGACTCCACCATATGTGCAGCCCATATAATCCACGGAAACCAGCGGTTCCTCGGAATAGCCCATATGTTCGTCGGCAGCAGCCTTGAGGGCCGCATTGACTTCCTCGGCGGTGGTAGATTTCTTCAACTCGCAAACCAGATCCACCAAGGATACGTTGGCAATGGGCACTCGGATGGACATGCCGTCCAGCTTGCCGGCCAACTCGGGCAGTACCAGCCCGACAGCCTTGGCCGCACCGGTGGTGGTGGGCACCATGTTCACGGCGCAGGAACGTCCGCGCCGGATGTCCTTGTGAGTGCCGTCCAACACGCGCTGGCTCATGGTATAGGCGTGCACCGTGGTCATAATGCCGTGCTCTATGCCGAAATTGTCGTTGATGACCTTGGCGGCCGGCGCCAGGCAATTGGTAGTACAGGAAGCATTGGAAATGACTTTGTGGGCCGGGGTAATATCTCCGTCGTTCACGCCCATGACCACAGTCAGATCCGCGTCGTTGGCCGGGGCGGAAATGATGACCTTTTTTGCGCCGCAGGCCATGTGCTTCTCACAGCTGGCCTTGTCGTTGAACTTGCCGGTGGATTCGACCACCAAGTCGCAACCCATGTCGCCCCAGGCCCATTCGCCCGGAGCATTGCGGGTCACCAGCACTTCCTTGCCGTTCACTTTGAAGCCGTTTGCGGAAGGTTCGACATCCATGAATCGGCCATGCACCGAGTCATACTTCAACAAATGAGCCAGATCTTCATTGGACCCTCTGGCGTTGATCGCCACCAATTCCAAATCCTTGTCGTCAGCGAGCAGCCGCGCAAGGTAGCGTCCGATGCGTCCAAATCCGTTGATGCCGAGTTTCGTAGCCATGTGTCTCTCCTTGGGGATTGTTTGGATTCACATCCAAGTATAAAACCAAAGCCATCTACGGGGGCAAGCATTTTTCGTCATCAATCAACAAAAATCACACGCTCCCAGCAGATCCAGGGTTTCGCGGTCCGTGAAGTCGAACCGCAACGGCGTCAGGGTGATGAACTTTTCGGTCAGAAGCGCACGATCACGGTCCGAACTGATCCGTTCTTTGGGGATTTCACCCTGCAGCCAGTAGTAGGCCCTCCCACGAGGGTCCAGCCGCACATCGTACCAATCGCGATAGGACGCCCTTGTGTGGGGGCACAACTGAAGTCCTTTTACCTCGCTGATGGAACAATTGGGAAAATTGAGGTTCATGACGCATTTGGGCGGCAAACGGTCCCATGGGATTTTGGGGAGAAGATCCACACAGTACCGAGCCTGCTCGCTGACGTCGTCAGGGTTGAAGTTATCCAGGGAAACGGCCATGGACGGAATGTGCATGAGCGCCCCTTCCGTGGCCGCGGAAACAGTGCCGGAATACAGGATGTCGACGCCCACGTTCGCGCCGCTGTTGATTCCGGACAACACCAGATCCGGCTGCCTGTCGAGCAGCGTGGACAAACCGAGCTTGACGCAGTCCACCGGGGTGCCGTAAACACCGTGTCCTACAAACCCGTCTTCCCTGAACGACTTGACTTTCAAGGGCATGAAGAGCGTCACGGCATGTCCGACTGCGGACTGCTCCGTGACCGGGGCAAAGACGTCGACCGTATGGCCTGCATCGATCAGTGCATGGTACAAGGCACGCAAGCCGATTGCCTGAATGCCGTCATCATTGGTAAGTAAAATGTTCATGGCGCTCCAGTAGGGGGATTTGACAATCCTTGTGAAATCAGGTTCATAACCTTGTAGCGACAAATCATCCGATTTGCATCCTTTAACAGGACGTTATCAGATAACGGGCGGGATAATCCAACATCCGGCCAAGATCAAGCAACGTGACACAAAAAATACAATATATTCGTGACTTGACACCTGGAAATCAGGTGAATGATCTTTTTATCCTTTCAGCGGCCAACATGGGCCAATCGCGCAACGGCCCTTACTGGAACGTGGCGTTTCAAGACTGCACCGGCAAATTGGAAGGCAAAATATGGAGCCCGAAGAGCCAGGAGTATCCAGCGCTGGAGGCGGGCAAAATCGTCTTCGTTCACGGTACGGTCGAAAGCTATCGCGACAAGTTGCAACTCAAGGTGGACCACTTGGAACTCAACCCGTCCACCAACGGCGGCATCAACCTCGCGGAGTTCATGCCCGCCAGCAAGGTACCGCCAGAGCAACTCATGGAATCCATTGAGGACCTCATCACCGAGCACATGAAGCACCGGCCATGGAAAAAACTCTGCCGCAAGGTGCTCCGCGATGAAGCAATCCGGGAAAAAGTGCTCACCGCTCCCGGAGCCAAGACCGTCCATCACGCCTATGTGGGAGGGCTCCTCGAGCACTCCCTGGCCGTGGCGAACCTGTGTATGTCCATCTGTGAAAACTACCCGGATCTGGATCGCCAGACCCTGCTGGCTGGAGCCATCTTCCACGATCTGGGCAAGGCCTGGGAACTGACGGGCGGCTTGGCCAACGACTATACCGATGCCGGACGGCTCATGGGCCATATCCAGATCGGTATCGAAAAACTGGAGCCCTTCCTGACCAAGGCCAAAGACCTTGACGACGAGCTGAAGCTACACCTCAAACACTTGATCACCAGCCACCATGGCGAACACGAGTTCGGCTCGCCGGTTTGTCCCAAGACACCCGAGGCATTCATCCTGCATCATGCCGACAATATGGATGCAAAGCTGAATATGATCGAGGCTGCATACGAGGAAATGGATCAGACCGGCAAGACATGGTCGCCCTACCTGCGTTTTCTGGAACGAAACATATTCCGCCCCACCCCGACACCAGACCCGAATCGCAAGAACCGGAACACAACGGAGAATCAATGTTTGTTACCTTTGAAGGCATAGAAGGCACCGGCAAGACCACCCAGATCAAACGGCTCAAGGAATACTTCGAATCCCAGGGCCGCGAAGTTTTTCTGACCCTGGAGCCGGGCGGCAGCCGTGTGGGCGCCGAGTTGCGCAAAATGCTGCTTCATGTGGACAACAAGGACATCACCGCCATCGCCGAATTGTTCCTGTACCTGGCGGATCGCGCACAGCATGTCGGCCAAGTCATCAAACCCGAACTTGAAGCAGGCAAGGTTGTCATCTCCGACCGCTTCGCTGATTCCACCGTGGTCTACCAGGGCTACGGCCGGGGCCTTGACCCGAAAATGCTGCATCAACTCAACGAGGTGGCCGTGGAAGGTTGTTGGCCCGACCTGACTCTGCTGTTGGATCTCGACGTGGAAATAGGCCTCAAGCGCGCCATGACCCGCAACATGAAGGATGGAAAAACCCAGGAGGAAGGCCGGTTTGAACAGGAACACATTTCCTTCCATGGTCGGGTCCGCGAGGGCTATTTGACTTGGGCGGCCCTGAACAAGGACCGCATCAAGGTTGCCGATGCATCCGGGACACCCGACGAGGTCTTCGCCAACGTCAAACGTCTGGTGGACGCCAAGCTGGCGGAATAAGACTTCCTGACGGGAAACACCATTATCCTCCCAAAAAAATCCTATATTTTCCTCATGATTGTGATAGGGTCGGAGTCAGTTGAATTGACAATTTCCTTCTGACAACCTCTTGCACTCAAAGGGAAAATGCCTCAAGGCGGATGCACGCTGGCCCACTGCAAAGCGGACCGCAGACGATATTTCATCACAGACACCCTGATGTATCTGGCCGTCATGGCCGGGTTCATCTGGTTTCTCGTGGCCGGGTCCGAAAGACTCGGGTACAACTGGCAGTGGTACCAGATTCCCCAGTACATCTTCACCTGGGAGAACGGCTTTCACCCGGGATTGCTTCTGCAGGGATTGTGGGTGACCTTCAAGATCACGGGCGTCAGCCTGGTGCTGGCCTTTGCCATAGGACTGGGCACGGCCCTGTGCCGCATGAGCGACTCCTTCATGGCCAACGGTATCGCCCGCGTCTACATGGAGATCATCCGCAACTCTCCCCTGCTCATCCAGCTCTTCTTCATCTATTTCGTCATCGCTCCGCTGATCGGCATGGAGGCCTTCTGGTCCGCAGTCTGGGCCTTGAGCCTTTTCGAAGGAGCATATGCCTCGGAAATATTCCGGGCGGGCATCACTTCCATTCACAAAGGGCAATTCGAGGCTGCCCAAAGCCTGGGCATGTCCCCCTATGCCCTGTACAGACACATTATCCTGCCACAGGCCATCCGGCGCATCCTGCCGCCGCTCACCAGCCAGGCGGTTTCCCTGGTCAAAGATTCGGCCTTGGTGGCCACCATCGCCATTCATGATCTGACCATGCAGGGAATGGCCATTGTGGCCGAGACCTTCCTGACTTTTGAAATCTGGTTCACCGTCGCCGCCATCTATCTTGTGGTCACGCTCATCCTTTCCTGGATCGTGTCCGTACTCGAAAAAAGAATGAGCGGCGTGTACAACCCCTAAATGGAGGAAAAGGACATGACCATCTGGAGAACCATCACCACCGGGCTGATCACACTGATCGTGGTCCTGGGAGTTTCCCACATCTCTTTTGCCGCCTCGGCTGAAACACGCCAGCAACTGGCCAAGGAAAGCACGCTCGAAACCATCATGCAGCGCAAGGCCATCCGTGTGGGTTTCGACACTTTCAAACCATGGGCCATGAAAGATAAGAAAGGCGAATTCATCGGTTTCGAGATCGACGTGGCCCGCAAGCTCGCCAATGATATGGGCGTCAAGGTCCAGTTCGTGCCCACCCAATGGGCAGGCATCATCCCGGCCCTGCAGACCGGTAAATTCGACATCATCATCGGCGGCATGAGCATTACCCCCAAGCGCAACCTCAAAGTCAATTTCTCCCTGCCTTACGAATTCTCCGGCATGTCCATCGTCGCCAACAGCTCCAAGGCCAAGGGCTTCAACAGCCTTGCCGATTTCAACAAGCCGGAGGTGACCATTGCCGTACGCCTGGGCACCACTGCCCACGTGGCGGCCAAAAACTTCCTGCCCAAAGCCACCCTCAAAGTTTTCAGCGAAGAATCCCAGACCATTCAGGAACTCCTGAACAACCGCGCGCACGCGCTGGTTGCCTCCAATCCATTGCCCAGGAATCTCGCCGAGGAATACCAGGGCAAGCTCTTTCTGCCCTTGTCCGAAGACTTCACCAAGGAACCCGTGGCCTTTGCAGTGCGCAAGAGCGACATGGACTTCCTGAACTTCCTGAACAACTGGGTTCGCGTGAACTTCTCATCCGGCTGGCTCCAGAACCGGTATGACTATTGGTTCAACACCAATGAATGGGAAAGCATGATCCAATAGGAATAGGGAACATTGCACCAAAAAAGAATGCGCCCGGGCGCAATCAGATTCACAACGCTGGATGCGGCGTTGCTCCTGCTTGTCACTGGGGCCGGTGGATTCTTTGTCTACAGGGCCGCAATCGGCCTTGATTACAATTGGAATTGGTCCGTCCTCCCCCAATACATCATCAGGTGGGACGCCACATCCGGCGAGTGGTTCGCCGGCATGCTTCTCAAAGGCCTTTTCACCACCCTGCGGCTCAGCCTGTGGGGAGGTTTGCTGGCCAGCATCATCGGCACGGGCGCAGGCCTGCTGCGCGTCAGCCGCCGTCTGTTCTGGCGGCAGCTTTCAGGAACCTACGTAGGACTGGTGCGCAATACGCCGCCCCTGGTCATCGTCTTCGTATTCTACTACTTCATCGGCGACCAGATAATGAACGCCCTGGGCATGGTGGAGCTTTCCTACACACTGGCCGAACAGCAGCACTGGTTCCTGGAAACTCTGCTGGGCCCCGTCGAACAGCTGCCACAACTGCTCTCCGCAATCATTACCATCGCCCTGTTTGAAGGGGCGTACATCGCCGAAATCGTGCGGGCAGGCATCGAATCCGTGGAGACCGGCCAATGGGAGGCATCCTGCGCCCTCGGGTTTACCCGCTTCCAGCAAATGGCTTACATCATCATGCCCCAAGCCATGCAGCGCATGCTCCCGGCCTTGGCGGGCCAGTTCATATCGACCATCAAGGACTCCGCCATCGTGGCGGTCATTTCCATCCAGGAACTGACCTTTCAGGGCCTGCAACTCATGACCACCACATATCGCACCTTCGAGGTCTGGATCACTGTCCTCTGCATGTATTTCGTGCTGACCTTCCTTTGCTCCCTGCTGGTCCGGAATTTGGAGCTCCGCATGAACCGCGGCAAGGGTTGACCGATCTGACAATCGCTTTGACATGGACCGGATTAAGCAGCATATCTATCGATACATCAAAAGAGAATTCAACTTCCCCAGGAGGCCTCCATGAGCAAAGACGTAAATGTCTACGCATTAAGCACCTGTATCCATTGCAAAAATGCCAAGAAATACCTTGACGAATGCGGCATCAAATACAATTGCGTCTTTGTGGACAGGCTGGCGGGCCAGGAACGCACGGATACCATCGCCATCGTCAAGGAACACAATCCGGCGGTGTCTTTTCCTACCATTCTCATCGGAGATTCCGTTGTGGTCGGCTTCAACAAGGAAAAAATAGACAAGGCGCTGAACGACAAATGAACTCACAACAACTTTACGAACAACTGAAAAAGATCCAGGAGTCCAAAGGATATTACTTCAACAAGGACATGGAGATAACCATGGCCCTTCTGGAAAGTCTGTTGGAGAACAAGGAGCGTTTCGGATACATGGCCTGCCCCTGCCGCCTCGCCAATGGCGAATTCGAACTGGACAGGGACATTGTCTGCCCCTGTACCTACCGTACTCCCGATGTCGCGGAGTACGGAGCGTGTTACTGCGGTCTGTATGTTTCCGAAGAATGGAACGAGACTGAAGGCGAACATGAAGTGGTTCCGGAAAGGCGCCCACCCGAAAAAATTCTTTTCTGAAAAAAGAAAGCCCCGTCCAGAACGGGGCTTTTCTTTTAAATAATATTTTTCCCATTTAACATTTTAAAAGCCTCTTTCTTGAGAGCCCAAAAAAAAGGCGCACCTGTAATCGGTGCACCTTTAAAAAGACTGAGAAGCGGTTGACTTACGAAGATTTCCCGAGAGCCCGATCCAAGTCTGCAATGATATCCTCGACATTCTCGATCCCCACGGAGATACGGATCATGTCTTCCGTAACCCCGGCTGCGCGCTGATTTTCCGGCGACGACTGGGAATGGGTCGTGCTTGCAGGATGAATGACCAGTGTCCGCGCATCAAGAATATTCGCCAGATGAGAACAAAGCTTCACGCTTTCGATAAACCTGCGTCCGGCTTCAAGGCCGCCTTTGACACCGAAACCGAAGACAGCCCCGGGGCCGTTGGCGAAGTATTTTCTGGCGTTGCCGTAATCCGGGTGATCTTCAAGACCCGCATAGTTGACCCAAGCGACCTGATCGTGTCCGGCCAGAAATTCAGCGACCTTGCGGGCGTTCTCACAATGGCGTTCCGCACGCAGGGGCAGGGTTTCAATGCCCTGCAAAATAAGGAAACTATTCATGGGAGAAATAGTCGCCCCGGTGTCGCGCAGCAGGCCGGTACGAACCTTGGTGCAGAAGACAGGGCACTGCCTGCCTTCTCCGCATCCGAGTGCATCCCAGAAGCTCAGCCCGTGGTAAGCCGGATCCGGATCGCAGATCTCCGGAAATTTTCCGAACGAAGCCCAGTCGAAATCGCCCTTTTCCACGATGGCTCCTCCAAGAGCCGTGCCGTGCCCGCCCGCGATCTTGGTCAAAGAGTATACCGCGATATCCACGCCCAAGGCGAACGGATCACCAATGGGTGGAGGAGCGGACGTACAATCAAGTATGAACGGCAAACCATGGGCATGGGCGACATCGGCGATGGCCGACAGATCGTCCACGTTGCAACGAGGGTTGCCGATGGCTTCGGAATATACCAATCGGGTATTCTCATCGATTGCCGCTTCAAAATTGGACGGTTCCGAAGAATCCACGAAGCGGGCCTCAATACCAAAACGGTTCAGGGTCTGGCGATACAAAGTGCTGGAACCGTCATAAAGGTTGGAACCGGTAACGATGTTCTGCCCTGCGCTGGTAATGGCGGTCACCGCATAAAAAACGGCGGCCATGCCCGAGGCCGTGGCCAAAGCCGCAGCCCCTCCATGCAGTTCCGCCAAGCGCTTCTCCAGGACATCGGTGGTAGGGTTCATGAGCCTGGAATAGATGAATCCCTGTTCTTTAAGGGAAAACAGGTCTGCCGCGTGCCCGGTGTCCCGAAACACGTAGCTGGTGGTCATGTGAATGGGCACTGCCCTCGAACCGGTGTCCGTATCAGGGATGTGACCCGCGTGTAGAGCTTTTGTCTGCAATCCATATTTTTTGTCGGACATTTCATACCTCACAGCTATGGTTTAATCATTCCGGCACAATGACGAAAAAGACCTCCAAAAGCAAGCACAACGTCAGGCATATTCTCGCCCCACCCGCTCCATCCACTCGGCGAACATTTCCTGGGCCCGTTTGCCATAGGCTTCTTTGCGGAACTTCTTTGGCATCCTTTTTTTCAGGCCCGGCATAAGCCCGAAATTCACGTTGGATGGCTGAAACTTCTTGGTTTCGGTGCGCAAATGCCCCAGCAAAGCGCCCAGTGCGGTTTCCGCAGGTGGTTCTTCTGCAGTCCTGCCCGAAAGCCTGGCAGCCAGCATGATGCCCAGCCACTGGCCACAGGCGGCGGACTCCAGATAGCCTTCCACTCCCGTAATCTGCCCGGCGAGAAACACATCACGCCTGTTTTTCAGCTCCAGATTCTTGAGCACCTTGGGAGCATTGACGTAGGTGTTGCGGTGGATGGACCCCAAGCGAAGGAATTCGGCGTTTTCCAAACCGGGAATCATACGGAATATGCGTTTCTGCTCCGGATATTTGAGTTTAGTCTGAAAGCCCACCAGATTAAAGGCGGTCTTGTCCTTGTTCTCGGCGCGAAGCTGCACCACGGCATGGTGCTGCTCGCCGGTCCTGGGATCTTCCAGTCCTACCGGCTTAAGCGGCCCAAATGCCAGGGTCTGCTCTCCTCTCTCGGCCATGGCCTCGATGGGCAGGCATCCTTCGAAATGAATTTCCTTTTCAAACTCGCGTGGGACCACCTTCTCCCCTTCCAGCAAAGCGGCCACAAAGGCCTTGTATTGCTCCTCATTCATGGGGCAATTGAGGTAGTCGTCGTCCTCGGGGCGATAGCGGCTACCCCAGAAAGCGATGTCCATATTCACGGAGTCGCGACTGATGATAGGGGCAATGGCGTCATAGAAATAGAGCTTGTTGTCGCCGATGATCTTCATGAGGCTTTCAGTCAGTTTCCGGCCGGCCAGAGGCCCTGCGGCGACCACAACAGCGTCTGCCCCCGCCAGTTCCGGCGCATCGAGGGTTTCCACCTCCTTGCGCACCAGCTTGATATTTTCATGTGCTTCGATCTTGGCTGTGACGTATGTGGAAAACTTGGCCCGATCCACGGCCAGGGCCTTTCCCGCCGGGACCTCGCAAGCCTCGGCCGCCTCCATCATCAGGCTGCCGAGGGCCTTCATCTCCTCTTTAAGCAAACCGATGCCCGTGGTGAATTCATTGGAGCGCAGCGAGTTGGAGCAAATCAATTCCGCCAACCCCTCGTCGGTATGGGCTTCAGAATATTTCTGCGGCTTCATTTCATAAAGAGTCACGGATACCTTGGCCTGGGCCAATTTCCATGCGCATTCGCACCCGGCCAGTCCGCCACCGATCACTACTACCTTACTCACTACAAGCTCCTGGTTATCATTGTGAATTACCAAGTAATTCCGTATATACCAAAAAAACTGATCAATTCCATAGAGACAACGATGCGGAACCCCATTCTCGATATACAGAGCCTGACCACCTGTTTTTCCTCCCCAAAAGGAATCGCCAAGGCGGTGGATACCGTCAGCCTGACCTTTATGCAAGGCGAAACTCTGGCGATCGTGGGTGAGTCCGGCTGCGGCAAGACCGTGCTGGCCCTGTCCATCCTCGGACTCATCCCCGACCCTCCAGGCCGGGTTACCGAAGGCAGCGTTTTTTACAAGGGGGAAGACCTCCTGGACATGACCGAAAACCAACTCCGCCAAATTCGCGGCAACCAAATATCAATGATCTTCCAGGAGCCCATGACCGCCCTGAACCCGGTATTCCGCATTGACGACCAGATCGGCGAAACCCTTCGCCTGCACCAAGGCATGGACAAACAAGCTGCGGCGGAAAAGGCCGTTTCCATGCTCGAACTGGTGGGCATCTCCAACCCGAGGTGCATTGCCGGTTCCTTTCCACACGAGCTTTCCGGCGGCATGCGCCAGCGGGTCATGATCGCCATGGCCATGGCCTGCGAACCGGATCTTCTCATCGCGGACGAACCCACCACGGCGCTGGACGTGACCATCCAGGCCCAGATCCTCGAACTCATGGAAGGCCTCAAGCAACGCATGAACGGATCGCTCATCCTCATCACTCATGACCTGGGCGTAGTGGCACGCATGGCCCAGCGCGTGGCTGTCATGTATTCAGGCAAAATCGTGGAATTGGCCACCGTGGAACAACTCTTCCAGGATCCCAAACACCCCTACACCCAAGGCTTGCTCGGCTCGGTACCGGATGTGGGTCAAAAGGGTGATTTGAACACCATTCCCGGCGTGGTGCCGTCCATCTTCAACCTGCCCCGGGGATGCCGTTTTCATCCGCGTTGTCCCTTGGCGTTCGACCGTTGCTCGCAGGAACTGCCGCCCCGTTTTCCCTTGGTGAACGGACAGCAGGTCCGCTGCTGGCTTTACGAATAAACGGAGGGTACGGCCATCGCCCCGCTTCTGGATATACGAAACCTGGAGAAACGTTTCCGCGTTTCCGGCGGCCTGCTCGGCCTCAAGACCGGGGCGGTCCATGCCGTCACGGACGTGAGCTTCATTCTGGAGAAGGGCGAAACCCTTGGATTGGTGGGTGAATCCGGCTGCGGCAAGTCTACCCTGGCCAAATGTATCATGGGCCTGGAACCCATGACTTCCGGGGACATTCTTTTCAAAGGCGCCTCCATACGCGACTGGGACAAGAAGGCGTTACGACGCAGCATGCAGATGGTCTTCCAGGACCCGTACTCCTCGCTCAATCCACGCCAGCCCATAGGCAACATCATCAAGGAAATGTACGACATCCACGGTATCGGCACCAATGCGCAACGCAAGCAAAAGGCTCGCAAGCTCCTTGAACGCGTGGGATTGCGAGCCGACCAGTTCGACCGCTACCCGCACGAATTTTCAGGAGGTCAGCGCCAACGCGTGGCCGTTGCCCGCGCCCTGGCGTTGGACCCGGAACTGGTGGTCTGCGACGAGCCGGTATCAGCCCTGGACGTGTCCGTGCGCGCTCAGGTCCTCAACCTGCTCCGAGGTCTGCAACAACAGTTCGGGCTGACCTATATCTTCATTTCCCACGACCTTTCCGTGGTCAGTCACATCAGCGACCGGGTGGCGGTCATGTATCTGGGCCGCATTGTGGAGCTCGCTCCCTCACAACTCCTGTTCGACAAGCCGCTGCACCCGTACACCAAGGCCCTGCTCTCGGCTATATTGCTGCCCGACCCCACTCGGCAGATGGAACGAATCCCCCTTTCCGGCGACCTGCCCAGCCCCACCAATCCGCCCAAAGGCTGCCCTTTCCATCCGCGTTGCCCCCAAGCCATGGACAAATGCCGTGTTGACGTGCCCGACCTCAATGCACTAGAAAACAAGAGATATGTAGCCTGCTGGCTCTATTGATCATATTTTGAGGAGACCCTTCACCCAACTTCCGCCACTTAAGGAGTACTCCATTGATTACCCGTGAAGAAGCACTGAAACTGCTGAAGCAGCACAACGGCGAGGCAGGTCAGGTCAACCACGCTCTCGAATCCGAAGCGGTAATGCGCGCCTTGGCCCGCAAACTGAACAAGGATGAAGAGACCTGGGGGCTCTCCGGGTTGCTGCACGACCTGGACTATGCAACAACCAAGGATGGCGCCACCCGGCACGGCCTGGACACGGCCGAGATGCTGGAAGGCAAGCTGCCGGCAGAGGCGCTGGACGCCATTCGTCGTCACGCCTCGGAAATGAACGGCAGCGAACCGCCGGAAACGGATTTCGACTATGCCCTTCGTTGCGGCGAAACCATCACCGGCCTGGTGCACACCGCCGCGCTGGTGCGACCGACCAAAATGGAAGGCATGAAGCCCAAAAGCCTCAAGAAAAAAATGAAGGACAGGGCTTTCGCCGCCAGCGTCAACCGCGATGAGATCCGCGAATGCGAAAAGCTGGGCCTGGAGTTGGGGGATTTTCTTCAGCTGTCCATCGACGCCATCACCGAAGTCGCCCCTGAAGTAGGCTTGGCTTAACATGATCTTGAAGTGCAGGGGCCTTTGCCCCTGCCCCCGCCAAAGGACTTATCCCTTTAAAATCCTGACATGAAGGATTAACGTGGCTGCCATTTCCGAGCCCTTTGCAAAGGGCAACTCCATATTCCACCGCACCGACCCTCGGGCGCGCCTGGTCTCCGCCTTCCTGCTCACGGTTCCCATGGCCTTGCTGACCACTCCGTGGGCCGCCTGGCTTTCCCTGGCCATAGGCCTGAGCTTGATACTGCCGGCCGCCTACAATCCAGGCAAGGTGCTCACACGGCTCTTCGTGGTCAATCTGTTCATCCTGTTCCTGTGGCTGTTCATCCCTTTCTCTACGCCAGGCCAGGCAGTCTACAACCTCGGGCCGCTGACCATGACCAGAGAAGGCCTTGTCATGGCGCTGCTCCTGACCTTGAAATCCAACGCAGTGGTGCTCAGTCTCATGGCGCTCCTCGGTTCCATCCCGGTGCAGAGCATGGGACCAGCCATGCAGTCTCTGCGGGTTCCCGCCAAACTCTGCCACCTTTTCCTGTTCACCTTCAGGTATATTTTCGTCATCCGGAACGAATACGATACCATGACCAGAGCCATGGCCGCGAGGGGATTCAGGCCGAGGACCAACGTGCACACCTACCGCAGCTACGCATGGCTTGTGGGCATGCTGCTGGTCAAAAGCTGGGACCGTGCGGAACGCGTCAACAACGCCATGCTCTGCCGCGGGTTCAAAGGCCGTTTCTATACCCTGACAGACTTCAATTTCACCGCTGGCGATATTTTCTTCATCACTTCCGCAGCCCTGCTCGGAATGGGCATCACCGCCTATGACCTGCTGCAACGAGGGTTCATATGAGTACGGGCATGGCAGACAAAAAACTCATCGAACTGACCAACATTCACTACGCGTACCCGGAAGGAGATCCCGTGCTGCGCGGCCTGGACTTCAGCCTGCACGCGGGCGACAAGCTCGGCATCATGGGGCCGAACGGTGCAGGCAAAACCACTTTCCTGCATATCCTCATGGGACTCATCAAACCGGATAAAGGCACGATCCGGCTTTTTGGGGATACCCTTTCAGACTCCAAGGACTTCATGGCCGCCCGTCTGAAAATCGGCTTTCTGTTTCAACACTCGGACGACCAGCTTTTCTGTCCCACCGTGCTGGACGACGTGGCTTTCGGCCCGCTCAATCAGGGGCTTTCCAGAGAGGAAGCCAAACAAATTTCATTGGAGACACTGGACCGTCTGGGTTTGGCGGGCTTTGAAAGCCGTGTGCCCTACAGGCTTTCGGGAGGGGAAAAGAAACTGGTGGCATTGGCCACCATACTGGCCATGACCCCCAAGGTCCTGATTCTGGATGAGCCGACCACCGGGCTTTCCCCGGAAGCACGGCACAGACTTGTGCACATTCTTGACCACTTGGAAATCCCCAGAATCGTGGTTTCGCACGACACGGACTTCCTGGCGCACACAACGGACAGTATTCTGGCTCTGCGCGACGGCAGGATCAAAGAAGGCACACTCAAGCCCCACACACACATGCATGTGCATATCGAGGGAGACATTCCGCACGATCACAATTGATCAGGCTGTCCTGCACTCTTGTGAACTATCCTCGTTGAGGAAGTGATGCGTCCAATACCTTGACGATTTTCTGCACGAGCTGATTGGCATTGAAAGGCTTGACGATATAATTGGAAACCCCAAGTTTCAGGGCTTCCATGACGTTTTCCCGATAGGCCTCCGCCGTAATCATAATAAACGGCAAGTCCTTGGTGCCTTTATTGCCCCGCACCATCTTCAGCAACTCCAAGCCCCCGACGTCCGGCATCTTCTGGTCGCTGAGAATCAGATCAATGCCTCCCTGTTCAATATGAGGCCATGCGGTTTTGCCATCATCCGCGGACACGATGTTCTTGAAGCCGCATTTACGCAATGCGGAAATCACGATTCTTCGCATGGTGGCGGAGTCGTCCACCACGAGAATCTTCATATTCAAATCTATTTCTGCCGCCATATAATTCCAATATTGTTTGCGGGTGAATTCAATGAATTATTTATAACATTGCCGGGAAAAGCAGGTCAATCATCCGCTGCCCCTGAAATTTGTTCAAATTTCTTACGGCCCCAGGGTTGGCATTTGCCATAAAGTGCCTATTCTCTGCGACACACGCTTTCACAGAGAACCCGAACCGGCAGAGCACAATGGCATCCGATATCGCGGCCGATATGGCCAAATCCCCATACCGTACCATCTGGAAACTTTCCTGGCCGCAGATCCTCATGATGGTCTTCCACTTCTTCATCGGTGTTGCCGATGTCTGGGTGGCCGGAAAAATAAACCGCGAAGTACAAGCGTCGCTGGGTCTCATCACCCAGTCGCTCTTCTTTATGCTCGTGGTGGCCGTGGCCATTGCCAACGGGGCCGTGGCCGCCATCAGCCAGTCCGAAGGCGCCGGGCTGCACCGACGGGTTCAACGCTACGTGGGCATGTGCGTCATTGCCTCGCTGGTGCTTGGACAGCTGTTCATGTTTCTGTGCCTGCCCATTCGAGACCTTTTGCTCACCGCACTGCAGGTCCCCCAGGAAATGCGTTACGTCACGGATTACTTCCTGGAAGTATATCTGTATGTATTGCCGCCCTACTTCCTGCTGATCATCACCAACGCAGTCTTTCGGGCGCGTAAAAGAGTCATGTTTCCACTGTACAGCGGCATTCTCATCACCATGTCCAACGCCTACCTGGATCTCGGCCTCGGCCTCGGCTGGTTCGGTCTGCCCGAAATCGGCTACAAGGGCCTGGCTTGGGCCACCTTCGGTTCGATCACGGCAGGTGCGCTGCTCAACCTTGCGGTGCTCATCGCCCGCAAGGACCTGAGCACCAAGAGCCTCGCCCCCTGGCGATGGATCAAACGGGCCACGCCTTACATCCTCAAGGTGGCCTGGCCCGCAGGACTCATGCAGATAGTCTGGCATTCCGGCTACTTGGTCCTCTACGCCATCACAGCCAGCCTTCCCGTAGCCAAAATCGACGCCCTGGCAGGGATGTCCATCGGCCTGCGCATCGAATCATTCCTGTTCCTGCCCGCGTTCGCCTTCAACATGACCGCCAGCATCCTCATTGGCCACTACCTGGGCGCACGACGCCCGGAAGAGGCCAAAAAATTCGGCCTGCGTATCCTGGGCATCGGCCTGGTCTTCATCCTGATCTTCGCGGTCAGCCTGTGGCAGATCATGCTCCCCTGTGTAAAGCTCTTCACCCGGGACCCGGCAGTCACAGCCCAGGCCATGGACTACCTGTGGTGGAACGTGTTAGCCATACCTTTCACACTGACCAGCATGATTCTGGCCGGAGCCTTCAATGGCGCAGGCGCGACCCTCTGGAACATGCTCATCATGGGCGGGGCCACATGGTTCCTGCGGCTGCCCCTCGCATATGTCCTCGGGCACAATATTCTCGGCGTCTCCACAGGCATCTGGATAGCCATGTTCTGTTCCCAGGTGCTGCAGTCCGCTGCCCTGTTCTACTGTTTCAGGTTCCGAAACTGGACCAAATTCGCCATGATCAAAGACAGAAACACAAGGATTTCTCATAATGCTGCTTGATTTCGAACCCATATCTCTTGAACGGCAAGACGAATATAGAAACGCCCTGTCCGGCTGCCCGCAACTCATGACCTCCGATTTCGCCTTTGCCAACATCTGGGGCTGGGCGGAGTACTACCAACTGGAATGGGCCTTTCACAGAGGCCTCGTCTGGATTCGCCAGAACTACCCGGAACGGGCCTGCTGGGCTCCCGTAGGGCCGTGGGACGACTATGACTGGACCAACTGCAAGGCCATGCGCGAATGCAACAAATACATCCGCGTTCCCGAGTACCTGTCTTCCCTCTGGAGCAAGGCTTTTGGCGACTCCCTGACCCTGACCCTGACCCTGACCGAAAAACGTGGCCAGTGGGATTACGTCTACTCCGTCGAAGAGCTGGTGGCTTTGCGCGGCAACAAGTTCCACAAGAAGAAGAACCTGCTCAACCAATTCAACAAGAAATACGAATGGGAATACAAGCCCATGTGCTCGGTATGCATCGACCAGGTGCTGACCATGCAGGCCGAATGGATCAAGTGGTTCGAGGAAAACGATCCGTCCGAAGCGCTGGTGGCGGAGAACACGGCCATCACCCGCGTGCTGACCAACTTCGACAAAATCGGAGGACTGTTCGGCGGCACCATCTCCTGCGACGGAAAAGTCATCGCCTACACGGTTGCCGAACCGCTCTGCGAAGACACCGTGGTCATCCACTTCGAAAAGGGCAACGTGGCCTACAAGGGCGTGTATCAGGCCATCAACCAGATGTTCCTGAAGAACGACGCCGTGCAGTTTACCCACGTCAACCGGGAACAAGACTTGGGAGATGAGGGACTCCGCAAGGCGAAACTTTCCTACAACCCGACTTTCTTCCTCAAAAAATTCGAGGCGATCATCGAATAGTACATGAGCATCCTGCTGACAAAAAACAACAGAACCACACGCAACCGTGTCATGGTTCTCGGACTGGACGGCCTGCCTCTGAAGCTGGCCCGTCAACTCGGGAACAGACTCCCGAACATCGGCGAAATTGCGGCTCGGGCAACCACCGTTCAGGCCGAACTGCCGGAACTCTCTCCCGTGAACTGGACCTCGTTCTACACGGGTGTGGGGCCGGAAGAGCACGGCGTATTCGGGTTTGCGCGCATGGATGCGGACACCTACCAATCCGGAATAACCAACTTCGCGCAGGTGCAGGTTCCCACAATCTTCGACAAATTGGGCAGTGCTGGACTGGTGTCGCGGATCATCAACCTGCCAAACACCTATCCGGCCAGACCCATCAAGGGGATGCTCGTGTCCGGCTTTGTGGCCGAGCGACTTCCCCGGGCTGTGCACCCGCCGTTTCTGGCAGGAAGACTGAAGAGCCTGAACTACAAGCTTGAGGCCGACACCAGCAAAGGCGCAGCCGATCCCGAATACCTCCTGGCGGAATTGCGCGCCACGTTGGCCTCGCGGCAGGCCGCCTTCGAAATCATGTGGCCGGATCTGGCCTGGGACCTGTTTGTGCAGGTGTTCACCGAAACAGACCGACTATTCCATTTTCTTCTGCCTGCAGTTTCGGACGAAGGACACCCTCTTCACACGGCCTGCATGGAATTCATGCGTCTCTGGGACAAAGCCGTCGGTCAGGTGCTGGAACGCTACGAGAGCTTGCCGGAGCCCAAACGGCTCATGGTCCTGGCCGACCACGGGTTCACCGAACTCAAGACCGAAGTGGATCTCAATGCCTGGTTGCGGCAAGAAGGTCTGCTCCATCAGACTTCCATGCCGAAGAATGAATGGGATTCCAGCACAATATCCAGCGAAACCACAGCCTTTGCCCTGGATCCGGGACGCATCTACCTGCACACCCGAGACCGTTTTTCGCGTGCCTCTCTCTCCCGCCAACAAACCCGACCCAGCAAGGAGCGAATCATCACCGGGCTTATGGCCTTGACCTTGAACGGCGAGCGGGTCATTGAAGAAGTCTTTGAAGCGGAGAAACTCTACCCCGGCCCAATGCTCGACCGTGCCCCGGACCTGGTCTGTCAGGCAAGGCCCGGATTCGATCTCAAGGCCAAGTTCAACAGGAACACCGTGTTCGGCCATTTCGGCCGGTTCGGCACTCACACCGTCGACGGAGCGATTTTTTACGACAGCAACGGCGCACAACCGCTGCGCATGCGGGACACCGGCCGCCTGATACTCGACCATTTCGGAATACAAGAATGAGCATAGACTACGAGCAAGAACTCAACCCGGCACAGTACGAAGCAGTAAAAACCACGGAAGGGCCGGTGCTGGTCATCGCCGGGGCGGGCAGCGGCAAGACCCGCACCATCGTCTATCGGCTGGCGCACCTTGTGGAGCAGGGAGTGGACCCAGCCCAGATCTTGCTGCTGACCTTCACCCGAAAGGCCGCTCAGGAAATGCTGCACCGAGCCGAAACCATCCTGGGACGTTCCCTGCACGGCACCAGCGGCGGAACATTCCATTCCTTTGCCTACGCCACCCTGCGCATGAACACCCACGACATCGGCTACCCCAGCGGATTCACGCTGCTGGACCGGGGCGATTCCGAATCCATCATCCGGGACCTGCGCAAGGATCTGGAGCTGGGCAAGGGCGACAAGTCCTACCCCAAAAAAAACACCATGCTGGATATGGTCACCAAATCCCGGAACAAAGAACGGACCATCGACGCCATTGTGGAACAGGAAGCGTATCACCTGACGTCCTATGTAGAGGATTTCGAGACCATCGCCGAAGAATACGGCAAGTACAAACGTCACCATGCCCTCATGGACTACGACGACCTACTCTTTGAACTGGACCGCCTGCTGCAGGAAAACGAGCCCCTGCGCAACCAACTTCAGATGCGATTCCGATACATCATGGTGGATGAATATCAGGACACCAACCTGGTGCAGGCGCGCATCGTCAAGAATCTGGCCGGGAAAAACGGCAACGTCATGGCCGTGGGCGACGATGCCCAGTCCATCTACGCCTTCCGCGGCGCAAACGTGGCCAACATATTGGAATACCCCAAGATATTCGAAGGGACCAAAGTCATCAGGCTGGAGCAAAACTACCGCAGCGTACAGCCCATCCTGACCATGACCAACCACATCCTCGCCAATGCGCACACCAAGTTCGACAAGAAGCTTTTTTCCGACCGTCAAAGCGATCGGCTCCCCGAAATCATCTACTCCATCAGTGATCAGACTCAAGCCCGGCTGGTGGTGGACAAGGTCATCGAACTGAGCCGCAAATACCTGCTGCACGAGATTGCCGTGCTCTTCCGGGCGGGATACCAATCCTACCACCTGGAGGTGGCCCTGACACGCATCGGCATCAAATACCAGAAATACGGAGGCATTCGCTTCCATGAGGCCGCCCACGTCAAGGACGTGATCTGCTACCTGCGTCTCGTGCTCAACTCCCACGACACCATGGCCTGGCAGCGCGCCCTGGAGCACATCAAGGGAGTGGGCCCCAAGACCGTGGCCAAAATCTACGAAGCTATGCACACGGACGGCGGCGAAACGTACCTGGGCAAGATGCGCAAGAAACACGCGGAACTGGACGACCTGCTCAACGAACTGGACGCCATTCGAGCCACCCCGGGAAAACCCTCGGCCACCATCGATCGAGTCATGGCCTTCTATCAGCCCATCCTGACCCAGAAATACCCGGACGACTACCCCAAGCGCCAGGCTGGACTGGAGCAACTCAGCCAGATTGCGGCCAACTATTCGGACCTGGAGACCTTTCTGGGCGATCTCAGTCTGGATGGCGATCCCGATGAGGAAAAACGCAAGGACAACGCCTTGGTGCTGTCTACGGTCCACTCCTCCAAAGGGTTGGAATGGAAGGCCGTCCTCATCATCGACTGCGTGGAAGACCGGTTCCCGTCCAAAAAATCCCTGAATCGTCCCGAGGACCTGGAGGAGGAGCGCCGTCTCATGTATGTGGCCTGCACCCGGGCCATGGATTCCCTGCACTTGTTCGTGCCCAAGACTATCTACAATCGCTACAACGGAGTCTCCGACCCGGCCCTTCCCAGCCCGTTTGTGCTGGAACTGCCGAACCACACCTTCGAACGACTGCAGGAAGCCTATTCCGGCGGACTGGAGCGCAAACGAAGGGAGCGCCCGCCCAGCATGGCGGCCCCGCGCGATATGGAAAAATCATCGACAACAACCACCGATCCGGGCTCCCTGGGGTTCTGCCGCCACAAGATTTTCGGCAAGGGCAAGATCATCGCCCGTGTGGAACCCAACAAATACCGCATCAACTTTCCGGGATTCGGACTCAAGGTCATCATCGAAGACTATGTTGAATTGATATGACTTCAAAGGAACAGAACATGAAACTGACATCTGAAGACGCCTTTCTCGAACTCATCGACAAACATTTTCCCCGCGAAAACCAGTTTCTGAAAATGGGGCGCGGCGACGACTGCGCCGTGATCAGGGGAGGGAGCGACCTGTGCGTCAGCTCGGACCTGTTCCTGGAAGACGTACACTTCCGGCGCGGCTACTTCGGCGCCGAAGACATCGGATACAAGGCTTTGGCGGTGAACATCAGCGATATCGCCGGAATGGGAGCACGGCCTTTGGGATTCAACATGGATCTTATGATCCCGTGGGGGCTCGATCGCGACTACTGGAACGCCTTTTTCAAGAGCATGGCCTCGCTGGCCCGCCAAAACGATCTCATCCTCGCGGGTGGAGATCTCAGCCTGGCAGACAAGCTGGGCGTGAGCATCACCATCTGGGGGGCCGCCGGTCCTGGAGGAAAGTTCATTCCCCGCCAGAAAGGCCAACCGGACGACATCATCTTCACCTGCGGCGATCTCGGCCTTGCCCGTGTTGGTCTGCTTTCCCTGGAGGAAAGAGGCCTCGACGCACGAACGTCCTATCCGCAGTCGGTCAACGCCCACCTACGGCCCAAGCCCAAGTCCATGGTCAGCACCCTGCTCTCGGCAGCGGGCATCAACTGTCTCATGGACGTCTCGGACGGGCTGGCTCGCGACCTGCCCCGTTTGCTGGGACCGCACAACGGCGCCGACATCACCATCGGCGACGACATGATCCCCTCGGAAGTGAGAACGTATGCCCAAGCCAAGGATGTAGCTCCGGAAGAGTTGGTCTTCCTGGGGGGAGAGGATTATGCCCTGCTCGGCACTGCGGACGAAACCACTTTCCTGGAAAAAGTGGCCGGCATCCCGGGAATCAGGAAGATCGGCATCGTGACCGACAAAGCCATCACGCTCAACGGCGAAGAATACCGTCGGCAGGGGTTTGACCACTTCGGATAGGAGGGACGCATGGACCTGCAGTTGAAAGTCATCGGCTATGTCCGCTCAAGCATCAAGGAGACGGACGGCCCTGCAAAAATGGAAAACGAGGATGGCGCTGTCCGGGCCATCCTTGAGCTGGACCCGCAATACGCCGAAGCCACCCTTGGCCTTGTGGACGGCATGGAGATCGAACTCTTCACGTGGCTCCATATGGGTGACCGAACCGCCCTGCAGTGCCACCCCCGCGGCGATGTGAGCAACCCCAGGCAAGGTGTCTTCGCCACCCGTTCTCCTTCCAGACCCAATCCCATTGGCCTGCATCGCATTTCCATTGTCTCCATGGACAGCCCCACGCGTTTCCAGGTGGAGCCCTTGGAGGTCATTGACGGAACTCCCATCATCGACATCAAGAGAAAGCCCCGGGGCCTGCCGAGCTGGAAAACGCTCGAAACGGGCAAAGAATGACAAGAAATGGTGGCTCTCTCTGCTGAGGCCACCAGGTTTGTCACCTTTAAATGACTTTGGCCAATCCGGGACTTTTCATCTTCATCCGCCCCATGAAAGACACCTGCTCCGGTCGCTGGATGCTGGAAGCTCCGGCCGTTTCAAAGGTATAGAAAAGCTCAGGGTCCATATCCCGCGCAAGGGACAAAATGTGCTTCATGTCTTTGCGCTTGCAAACCACGAACTGAACCGTGACCGGCCCCTCGTCGCCGTCGCCCGTCACCGTGGTGATGCCGTATCCGGCTTCACGAACGACTTTGGCGATCTTGCGGCCGGCACTGTTGCTGATGATACGCAACACAACATTGCCCAGAGCGAGTTTCTTTTCGCAGGTGATTCCCAGAGCGGTGCCCACACCAAACCCAAGGGCGTAACACAGGGCCAGAAACGGTTCATCCCCCACCTTCATGATCACGGTGGAGGTGCCCATGACCCACAAAAGCATCTCCACCACGCCGAGCAGAAGCGCCATTTTCCGCTCACCCAGCATGGAAACCATGACACGGATGGTGCCAAGAGTAAGGACCACGGCTTCAGCCAAGAAAACCATTAGCCCGAGAAATAATATATCGATCGTCATTTTCAATCCTCGCTTGTTGAGAAGCAGCACGATTTAAAGCGGATTTATTGATTCGTCAATCAATTTTTTCCACATTTTTTACACATTGAAAATCAACAAGTTAGATAGGGAAAGAAACACACCTTCAGGCAAAAATCCCGCGGCCGGAGACTAGCCCGTAAAAAAATACACATAAACGAAAAGCAGCGTTCGCTTTGTCGTCCGTTTGGGAGAGCCTTTCTTCACACTTCCATGACGACCGGGTGAAAATTCTGTTTCCATTCAAACGACCACAAAAAAAGGGCGGCCCCCTGGGAACCGCCCTTTTGCAATCGAAATCGAGTATACCGTTATTTCTTGAGCCAGCTCATCATTTCGCGCAGACGGGAACCCACCTGTTCGATCTGATGTTCGGCGCCGAGGCGGCGCTGAGCGCGCAGCATGGGCTGACCGGCCTGGTTGTCCAAAATGAAATCGCGGGCAAACTTGCCGTTCTGGATTTCCTTCAGAACCTGCTTCATAGCCTTGCGGGACTCTTCACCGATAACACGTGGGCCGGTGACATAGTCACCGAACTCTGCGGTGTCGGAGATGGAGTAACGCATAGTGGCCATGCCGCCCTCGTACATGAGGTCGATGATCAGCTTGAGTTCGTGCAGGCACTCGAAGTAGGCCACTTCGGGCTGGTAACCGGCTTCCACCAGGGTTTCAAAACCGGCCTTGCACAGTTCGGTCAGACCGCCGCAAAGCACTGCCTGTTCACCGAACAGGTCGGTTTCGGTTTCTTCCTTGAAGGTGGTCTCGATGACGCCGGAACGGGTGGCGCCGATGCCCTTGGCATAGGCCAGAGCAATGTCCAGGGCCTTGCCGGAGGCGTCCTGTTCGATACCCACCAGAGCGGGAACTGCACCGCCTTCGGCGTAAGTGCGGCGTACCATGTGTCCCGGTCCCTTGGGGGCGATCAGCATGCAATCCACGCCTGCGGGAGGTACAATCTGCTGGAAGTGCACGTTGAAACCATGACCAAATGCCAGCACGTTGCCTTCTTCCAGGTACGGCGCAATGTCGTTTTTATAGACGGAGGCCTGAACCTGATCCGGCAGCAGGATCATGATCAGATCGGCCTGCTTGGCGGCTTCGGCGACGGAAACAGGCTCGAAGCCATGTTCCTTGGCCAGGTCGTAGTTGGGTCCGCCGGGGCGTTGCGCCACAACGACCTTGATACCGGAATCACGCAGGTTCTGTGCGTGAGCATGCCCCTGACTCCCGTAGCCGACGATGGCCACGGTCTTATCTTTGAGGAATTTGAGATCAGCGTCTTTCTCGTAATAAACCTTCATTGTGCAAAGCTCCTAGGAATTCGTTCTGTCCATGCGGTGGTGAAACACGGACAATGAGTGGAAATGTATCCCTCTCGGCTGCAAAAACGCAACCAACGTCTCCCGGCCTCTTACGACCGGGAGCCGAGATTGTCCAGCGCTATGAGCCGTTCGGGTGGTGTTAATCGATCTGCATGGCACGCTTCAGCGCAACATTGCCGGTCCGGGCGATCTCCTTGATGCCGAATCTGGAAAGGAGATTGACGATGGCCTTGATCTTGCCACTGTCTCCCGTGCATTCGATAGTCAATTCGTCAATGCTCACATCCACGACCTTGCAACGGAAAATATCCGTGATACGGAGTATTTCCGCCCTTTTGGAATCTTCTGCATTGACCTTTAGAAGCACCATCTCACGCTCCACGGCCTTGATCTCTGTGAAATCCTTGACCGTGATGACCGGAACGAGCTTGCGAAGCTGTTTGACGATCTGTTCAATAATGGATTCGTCGCCATGAGCCACTATGGTCATGAGCGAAACGCCCTTTTCCAATGTGGGAGCGACGTTGAGTGATTCGATGTTGAAGCCCCTGCCACTGAAAAGCCCCGCGACCCTGGAAAGGACACCGGGCTCGTTTTCAACCATGACGGAAAGTGTATGTTTCATGGTTCCTCTCTCCTAAACGAGCAGCATCTCGGTCAACGAAGCCCCGGCCGGGACCATCGGGTAAACATTTTCTTCCTGAGCCACGCGGACATCCACGATGACGGGTTTGTCCACTGCAAAGGCTTCTCGGAGCACCTTTTCCACGTCCTTCTTTTCAGTAATCCTGTAGCCCGCCGCGCCGTAAGCCTCGGCAAGCCTCACGAAATCGGGTTGTGCCTCCATGCAGGTGGAGCAGTAGTTCTTCTTGTAGAAAAGCTCCTGCCACTGCCGGACCATGCCCAAATAGCCGTTGTTGAGAATGACGATCTTGACAGGCAGCTTGTTGCAAACCACGGTCATCATTTCCTGAATATTCATCTGGATGGAACCGTCACCCGCAATGTTGACGACCAGCTTGTCCGGAAAGGCGCGCTGTGCGCCCATGGCTGCGGGGAACCCGTAGCCCATGGTACCGAGGCCGCCCGAAGTCAGAAAGGTATTGGGCTCCTTGACCTTGTAGAACTGAGCCGCCCACATCTGGTTCTGCCCCACCTCGGTACAGACAATGGCGTCACCTTTGGTGATTTCGTATATCTTCTCAACCACATATTGAGGTTTGATCTTTTCCTCGTCGTCAATGTAGTTGAGAGGGTGCAGCCGGCCCCACTCGGCGATCTGCTCAAGCCATTGTTCATGCTTGCGCTGCCAGTTCACCTCGTCCTTGACGGCCTTCAGCTCCTTTTGCAAGGCGCTGAGCGCACTCTTGCAATCGGCCACCAAGGGAACATGAACGGACACGTTCTTCTGGATGGACGTGGGGTCCACGTCTATGTGCACGATGGTCGCATACGGCGCGAACTCGCTGATCTTTCCGGTGACGCGGTCATCGAAACGCGCGCCCACCGCCAGCAGAAGGTCACAGTTGTGCACGGCCATGTTGGCGCTGTAGGTTCCGTGCATGCCCAACATTCCCAGCCAGAGTTCCTCATCGTCTCCGGGATAGGCGCCGAGCCCCATGAGCGTGGAGGTGACCGGAATCTTCATTTCCCTGGCCAACCACCGCAGTTCCTCATGACTCTTGGAGGAAATGACTCCGCCGCCGGAATAGATGAGCGGCCTTTCCGCGTTGCGAATCAGGCCGGCCACCTTTCTGATTTGACCGATATGCGGTTTCAAATGAGGGTTGTAGCTGCGCAATGAAATGCTTTCCGGGTAGTCGAATGTGCATTTCTGGTTGACCACGTCTTTGGGCAAATCCACCAGCACGGGACCGGGACGCCCGGTCCGTGCGAGGTAGAAAGCCTGTTTCACCGTCCTTGCCAAATCACGAACATCCTGCACCAAGTAGTTGTGCTTGGTGCAGGACCGGGTAATGCCGACGATATCCACTTCCTGGAACGCATCGTTGCCGATGAGCGGTGTGGGCACCTGTCCGGTGAAAATGACGACGGGAATCGAGTCCATATATGCCGTGGCAATACCGGTGACGGTATTGGTGGCGCCGGGGCCCGAAGTTACTAGGCATACCCCGGCCTTGCCGGTGGCACGGGCATAGCCGTCCGCGGCATGGATCGCGCCCTGTTCATGGCGCACTAGGATATGTTCAATGGAAGAATTGGGGATTGCATCGTAAATGTCGATGACGGCTCCTCCGGGGAAACCGAAAACAACATCAACACCTTCCTCTTCCAAGCACTTCAACAATATCTGGGCCCCGGTCAGCTCCATCCTATGCCTCCGAATCTCGATATTTATCCAATATCGTTTGCAGTTTTGTCTTGCCAGCCAATTTCTTCTTCTTGAGTTCCTTCATTTCCTGAGTTTCAGTCGGGCTCAGGTATGACTTCCCTTCCAGCTTCTCGAGCATTTTTTCAAAGACGACATGCTGGTCCCATAGGGACTTCAGTTCCATGTCCTCAGCGCTGAACTTTTCAATAATCTCAAGGTCTCTGGCTTCCATTGGACGCTCCTTTGTTTAAGCGTTCACACGTTATTGCTCCCCGAAGGAACAAGTCGTTCCCAATCGGGTTCTCTACTGCTTACAACGGCCAAGACCTTCCTGCGGTTGGTCCGACCTGATTCCAATTGTATCTGATTTTTCTTGAGGCCAAGCTTGCTGGCCAAATAGGAAACAAGGGCCTTGTTGGCCTTGTTATCGGCAGCCGGCGCGTTCAGGCGCACCTTCACACACCCCTGGTACACCCCGGCCAAATCATTCTTTTTGGCTCCGGGCTGCACCCAAACGTCAAGCTTCCAATCGTTGTCGCCCATATGTCTGGCGAATTCTGGGGGTGTCGCTATCTTCTCTCGGGTCATTCAGCTTTTTTCAGGTATGTGAGCTTGGACTCCAGCTCTTCCATTTTCTCTATATCGGGGTCATCATGTTCCAACATTTTCAAATGCGAGTCCAATAGGGCCTTGAGCTGAATTTCAAATTGCGTTCTCTGCCGTTTAACGGCTTCCACTTCCTCATGAATCTGAGCCAGGCGGTTGTGTCCCTTCTGAATGGTCGTCTCGGCCTTGCTCCGGGCCTCATCGAGAATCAACTGGGCCTCCCGGGATGCCTGCACTTTGAGGTCGTCGACCATCTTCTGGGTACTCATGAGAGTGTCTCGCAGGGTCTCATCCCGCTTGCGGTATTCCAGAACAGCCGCTTCCAGCCGCTTCATCTTCTTCCTCATTTCCTTCTGGCTGTCGGCCATGGCGCCCATGGTGTCCGCAGCCTCCAGCAGAAACTGGTCCACCTCGAGCCTGGAATAGCCAAACATCTTTTTGGAAAAACGTTTGTTCAGAAGATCAATTTTGGAAACCGACATAAGTGCCTCCTACATCATCGGGGAGCCGCCGCCCATGGAATAGGCAAGACGCAACAGGTTGCCCACGACGACAATTTTAAGGACTTGTATCACCAGAATGATGACGATGGGGGAGAGATCGAACCCTCCGACATTGAGAAACGGCAGAAGCTGCCTGACTTTATAAAAAACAGGCTCGGTCACCCCACGCAAAAAACGCACTATGGGATTGTAGGGATCGGGATTCACCCAGGTGATCAGGGCTGAAATGATGACGATCCACATGTATGCGGTCAAAACGAAGCTCAAAACCTGCGCAACAGCACTAACGACTAAATCCATCTGTCCTCCGGGTAAAACCGCCGGATGTCCGAGGAAAATCCGGCACGTGACTTCAAACTGGCACAGCGGTCGTGAATTATCAAGTCCTAATAGAGTCCCCGCGTACCAGGATACGCGCGCTGCATGCAGCGGCGCAATGTCCAATAATCGGTAATATGCAGATCGGCTTCCAAGTGCTGGTTGCCATAGGCCCAGAAGCGAACTCCGGCGGCCTGCGCGCAGTGTTGGTCCACCACGGAATCACCGATGAAAACAACCTCCTCGGGACGGGCCCCGATCTTGTTCATGGCCTGATACATGGGTTCGGGGTGCGGCTTGGGCCTGCGCACATCCGCAGAGGTCACCACAGGGTAAAAAAAACCTTCCAAATCCATAAGCTCCAAAACCAGATTCATCGTGTCGGTACGACTGGTGTTAATGGCCATGGGAAACCCACAATCCCTGAGCCACCAAAGAAACTCGAACAGACCGTCCATGCGCTTCAGATTCAAATGCGGCAACAGGTCCCTGTACCTCACTCGGCGCTGGAACTCCCGAATCGCTTCCATCTTATCATCGGGGATGATGTGGGCCAGCGATTCGGCCGTGGTGTGCATGTGGCAATACGCGGCCTCGGCATCGCTCATGGGCGGCAGGCCGATATGATCACGAAGTTTATTGTAATATTTACGGTTGGAGTCCTCGGAATCAATGAGCACGCCGTCACAATCGAACACCACGGCGCCGATGCCCGCGAAAACATCCACCCGCATGAGATCGTTGGTTATGAGCATTCTGTCTCCTTGTTCTCGTATCAATCCCTGACAACCGCGACCTTCACTCTCTTTGCGGCCCAGGGTAGTTTTTCAGGCAAAGCCTTTCTTCCGGCCAACTTCCAGGCCGGGGCTTCGGCCATAATGGCGCCAGCGGGAAGGTTCAATTCATCAGGAACAGAAAAAAACTCGATACCATACTCCTGCCAAACGTCATATGCATCCCCAGCTCCGGTCACAAGCACTGCGTCGCTCGGCAAAAACGCCGGCAAAGCCTCCATGACCCGCTGCCACGGAAACACGGCGCTGTCGCTTCCGGGCGCGGCACTGCTCATGACCTTGCTCAGGGCCATGCCCCGATCATCATCGTCTCCTTCTTCCATCCCCAGGGTTTCACCGAATTTTTCCCATGAGGCGCGCACGCCCTTTTCAAGTCCTTTCGCCTCGATGAGGCTTTCTTCCAGATGCCAGGCAAGCATGAGAGTGAACTGTGCGTTGGCCACATCAGGCCGCTCCCCGGCCTTGGTCTCCCCTTTGAGGCGCATCATAAGCTCGCCCTTGATGGAGGACGTCGACTCTTCAAAATACTCATCGGGAGTGTGTATGCCGAAAAACGCCATCTCGGAAGAATCCTTGAACTGCCGACCGAAGTTCATGCAATCGCGGATCAAAGCCTGGCCCTGAGCAGCGCCCACCGGCAGTCCTTCCGGGCGGAAATAGCCTTTCACCGGTTTCTGGTCGGCCAGTCCGGGGTCAAAAAACAAAGCGCCCTCCACGGGCTCCACAGGCAACAACTCCACATGCATGGCGGGGAAATAGATCAACATTGCGTTTTACTCCTGTTCCTCATGACAAGGCTTGTCGTTCTGTCCACGGATTGCATAATGACGGCACCTTCCCTCGCATTCAGGCAAAGCCGGAATGCACAGCCCCTCGTACAGATGCATACAGGCGGGAGGTTCCCGGCTCGGATCATGTTCATATTTTCGGCAGTCTATTCCGCCCCTGGTGAGCCGTTCGAACTGCGTGGCCCAGAGCTCGTTGACTTCACGCTGCTCCAGATTGAAGGCTTCGGCCCGGCGCAAAAAGTCGTCAAAGACCTTTTCCCAGCTTTCCAACACCTCGCAACGCCATGCGCGGGTATACCCCGGATTGAGACGTTCGGGATAAAGGCACCGGCCCCGCAGATGAAAACGGCAGCCGCCGGCAGGCATTCTTTGGAGTGTTTTCATTGTATCGTGAATCACGAAAGACAAATACGTCCGACGTTATTTTACTTTGAAGGTAAAGGTGTAAGCTCCGCACGGGTGATTGTAAAGCCACATATCCCCAACATGGTGCAAAACCGTAAGAAAGCCCGCCGTTCTTGACCTCCCTTTTGTGGGGGTGTATAGCCTCTCTACCAAGAAATCAATGAATTCAACTTTGGGAGGATATATATGATCGGCGGTTTCGGAATCTGGGAGCTTCTCATCATTTTGCTCATTGTTCTGGTCATCTTCGGAGCCAAGAAACTGCCTGAAATCGGCGGCGGTATCGGCAAAGCCATCAGCAACTTCAAAAAGGCCACCAGCGAGCCCGACGAAATCGATGTGACTCCCAAGGAAAAGAAGACTGAAAAAGAAGATTAATTCGATACAAAATAAAAAAGACCCGGGAAGCAGAGCTTCCCGGGTCTTTTTTATTGATCATCGATCAGCATTTCCTGCAAGGATCTTCCTCCACCTCTTCCGCGAAGAACCCGAATCCCTTAAGCACGTAATGCACTCCGGAAACCACGGTTAACCCTGCGGTCAAGGAAATGATCCAAGTTTCGAGCACACTGTAGTTCAACTCGAACGTCTTCTGAATCATGATGAAAAGCACCAGAAGAATCTGGGCCGTGGTGGTGGCCTTGCTGGACCAAATGGGTTGGATTCGGGACTTAATGTCCACCCCCCAGAAATGCAGCAACGCCAAACCACCGATAATGATGGCGTCCCGGCTGACCACAAGCACAGTCAACCAATGGGGCAGCCACCCCTGCATGGCCAGGCAGATGTATGAAGTCACCAACAGACATTTGTCGGCCAACGGATCAAGCATGGCTCCAAGACGGGAGCGTTGCTTGAGAATGCGGGCCAGAAAACCGTCCAACGCATCGGTGAGTCCGGCAACGGCGAAAAGCCCCCAGGCCAGATCAAAACGATGGTCAACATAGGCCATGACAAATCCCGGCGTGAGCAAAATCCTGGAGATGGTCAGGAGATTGGGAATGGTCCAGATGGTATCACGCGGAATCATGGCCGACATAACACTCTACTCCTGGTTCATTATGCCGAAGGTCAGACCACGACCGGGAAGAAAAGCCGCCAACCGGTCCTTGAGCAGCCCCTGGTTGATGACGTGCACATCCCATGTGGCGGAGACACCGGAAGGAAGCATTTCCATTTCCACCAGCTTCACTTCCTGTACGGCCGAAACCCAGCTCTGAAGCACTCGATCGAAGTCCTGCACGCCGTCCGGAGTGAACCATCCGGTCACGCGAAGCCTGGTGGAGGATGAAGCGCTCTCGCGCAACTCCTTGCGGTTGAAATAGCGCTTCCAGAGGTCGAACCAAAGTTCGGGAATGTCCTTCTTGATAGAAACCCAGTCGCGGCCTTCGAAGATGAGCCGCCCTTTCCAGAGCTTCTCCCCCTCACGCTGCAGCAGAAATTCCGGCTGCACGTCCAAATCGCGCTTGAGACCGGTGAGCAGGATGAGATCACGAATCTTCTGCAGACTTTCGTCACCCAATTCACCCTGGTGGCGAAAGGTGACCGGAAGCGGTTTGGAAACCGTGAAGTAAACACCCAAATCCTGCAACGCAGAGCGCAAAGCCTTGCGGTTGACGTTCACATCCATGGTCAGGTTCAGTCCGTCTTCCGCGCGAAAGGAGGAGATCTCCTTGTAGCCCAGCACGTAACCGCCCGCCTTTTCCAAAAAATAGTCTTTGAGTAACCGTTGCCGCTCTTTTGCCAAAGGGCCCGGAAGCAGTTTCAAAGCAATGCTTGTCACGGCCTGGGCAAAGGCTTCATCCGAGGCCTTCTGGCGAAGCTGCATGGAAGTCATGCCCTCCTCAAAGGGAACAAAGACCTCCACGGGCTGGGCCTGGGCCAGTCCGGCAGTCAAAACAAAAACAATTATACATGCAAAATATTTCAGCAGCCTCATGGCTGAATCTCCTCTTGTAAATCTTCATCCGGCTCCACACTTTTCCCCAAGGCAATAACCACCCGACACTGAGCGGCAACGGCGGGGTCTTTCAGAAGCATGCGGGCCAATTCCGCGTCCGCACCGGAAATGATTAAATCGGTTTTGCCCACACCGACGACGGCAAGGGCTGATACCACCAGGGGATGGTCACCCACACGAGATCGAAGCTGGATGGGGTCGGCTGTCGTGGAATAGGCCGCCACACCATATTTCACGGCATTGGTGCGTCCCACGCGGAAGGCGCCATAAACACCCTTTCCGTCACGGCCATAGATGACAGGAGCCAGGGCGGGCTGGACATCGAACAAAGTCGTAGCGTCCACGACCAGACCTGTATACATCTCAGCCCCTGCCACCATACCGGTGGGTTCCATGGCATTCATGGCGGCCAGATTATCCAGTCCGAGTTCCAGCTTGGGCGGAATCCCGCTCTGAAAAGGAATGGTGCTGGGAAACACCAATTTAGCCAGTTCGCCCCGGAGAGACTCGGAAACAACGAGCTGTCCCTTGCCGTCCAGGAACTCGGGCAGCTCAAGCTTGGAGTTCTGAATCAGCCTGCGTACACGGGCATCGGCCTGATCGTCCTCGGACAGGAAAACCCCCACCGTGGATGTGGAATCGATGCGGATGCCGTAAATGGCGTCCAACATCTGCCTGCGGGAGGTTACAGCAGCCTTGCGCACGGCCAGGGCTGTCTGGTGAGTGGCGTCAAAATTATCCGGATCCACCTCCATATCCTTGACCACGGCTATCTCGCCGTTGCCCCAGGAAACGGAAACATCGCCGGCCTGCTGCACATAGCCTCGAAAGGCCTGAGCACTGGTGGCGCTCAATACGGTCACCGTCAGCGCGGTCATCAACAAATATCGAATTGCGGGGATTATCTTCATTTATGTGAGCCTTTCATGGCAGGTAAGCTTTTCATGAACAACTTCGGATTTAGCCTTCTCCGGACTTTTGCGCAAGCCGTTCATATGCCTCCTTGCCGGACCAGGTATGATACTATACATTTGCGCAATCAATCGAACAACGGAGCCAATCATGCAGATTTACCTGATGCAGCACGGTACCAGCCTGTCCAAGGAACTCGATCCGGAACAGCCGCTCAGTCCGGTGGGACGGGAACAGGTCGAAAAAAGCGCCACAATCCTCAAGCATCTCGGTCTCTGGTTCGACGTCATCTTCGCCAGCACCAAGACACGTTCCATTCAAACTGCCGAAATCGTGGCAAAATCCGTTGACTACCCCACACAGAATATCGTCTGCGACGAGAGATTCAAACCCATGGCCGATCCCCAGAAAAGTCTGGACCTGGTCATGGAATACGGGGAAGCTCAGACAATTTTCATAGCCGGTCACCTGCCCTCGCTCAACAACCTGGCCTCTTATATGCTTTTGCAGGACGTTCCGCCCACCCTGCATTTCGGTATAGAGAACGGCGGAATCTTGCGTATCAGCCTCGAGGCCCAGCATCGGCGCGGCGTCCTGGACTGGATGCTGCCGCCCAAATTCCTGAACCTGATGCAAAGCAGCTGACCAAGGGAAGAAGCTGAAGTCGAGACGGATCAGCAACGCACGAAAACGCCACTCCGTGCCTATTCACCGTTCCAGCAACACTACACGTTCTTTCAACAGCCGCCCTCGGCAAGCCACTGTTCCACCCGTAAGGCGATGGCTTCGTTGTCGCCCGGCGCGAACCACTCGATGTCCTTTTCCTTCTTGAACCAAGTCATCTGACGTTTGGCATAGGCCCTGGTATTTTTGACCCATTTCTCCTTGGCCTCGGCCAGACTCATCTCCCGCCGGATATAGGCCAACAGTTCGGCGCAGCCGATTCCGGTCCAGCCCGGTGCTTCCGGGTCCGGGCACTTCGCATAGGCAGCCCGGGCCTCTTGCAAGGCCTCATGCTCCAGCATAACGTCGATGCGTGCCGCCAGCTTGGGCGTAAGGTCATCCAAAGGAATCTTCATCCCCACCTTGAGATATCGATACGGGGTCTTGTAATGCTCTTCCGAATGCCACCAGGTCATGGTCTTGCCTGTTGCGGCATACACTTCCGCGGCCCTGGCGTTACGCTGGCTGTCGTTGGGATGAATCCTGGCCGCGTAGTCCGGGTCCACCTCGGTCAACTCCCGATGTAACGCCTGCGGCCCTTCGTCCTTGAGTCGGCTCAATACAGCCGCCCGAATCTCCCCGGGAATCTCAGGAATGGGGGCGATGCCCTGCAGCAGGGACCGTAAATACAGACCAGTGCCACCAACAAGCATGGGCAGTCGATTCCGGCTCAGCACTTCGGCGATGGCTCCATGGGCCATGTCCACGAACCTGGCCGCATTCATTTTCTCAGACGTCTCCAGGAAACCGTACATGAGATGCGGGCAGGCGGCCTGTTCCCCATCATCTGGTTGAGCCGTTATGATCGGAAAATCGCGATAAATCTGACGGGAGTCGAAATTAATGACGCTGCCCGGCAAACGCTTGGAAACGGCGATGGCCGCCGCAGTCTTCCCGGTGCCCGTGGGCCCCAAAACGCAGAGAATCGAAGGTTTGTCGGCCATGATCTAGGATTCTTCCAGAGCGTTGAGCTCGGCAAACCGGGCATAAACCTTGGGAATGATTACCTCAGGGACCAATCCCTTGATGTTGCCGCCATGCTTGGCCACTTCCTTGACGATGGTGGAACTGAGATACATCCATTTGAAATCGGTCATGAGGAACACGGTCTGGACTTCACGGTCCAGCCGGCGGTTCATAAGCGCCATCTGAAATTCGTATTCAAAGTCGGAGACTGCGCGCAGTCCGCGCAGGATGGACCCCGCCCCACGCCGGGCCGCGTAGTCTATAAGCAGGCCATCGAAAGGCTCGATGATCACGTTGGGCTCGTCGGCAAAGACCTCCCTGGCCATCTCAACCCGCTCCTCCAGAGTGAACATGGTGTTTTTCGGGGTGCTCCGGGCGACGGCGAACACCACCTGGTCAAATATTTTGAGGCCCCGCTTGGTCAGGCTCACATGCCCCTTGGTAACGGGATCAAACGTGCCAGGATAGACCGCAAGCCTGGGGTTCAGTTCCGCCATAACAAAATCCTTGTCTGACCGTATTCACGATCGGTTAAAAGGTTCAGCGCGGACAAGGGCCCTTCCGTGGGAGCGTGAACCTGCGCCTCCACTTCGGCCAGAATAAACGCACCTTGGGCGAACCAGTTGTTCTCCAACGCCTTTTCCAGGGCGGGAAGCAACAGGTTCTTGCCGTACGGCGGATCGATGAAACCAAGATCAAACGGTATGTCCGGACTTTTGGATAACACAGAAAACAAGTCTTTGGTAAACACCTTGTACTGATTGCCGGTCACTCCCAGTTCCTTGAGATTGGAACGAATGATGCCGGCCGCCTTCTTGTTCTTTTCCACAAACCAGGCCAGTTCCGCCCCACGGCTCAGGCATTCGACGCCCAGGCTGCCGCTTCCGGCGAACATGTCCACCACTCGTGCGCCTCTCCAATCCATGCCGCGCGCCTGCAGCATGGAAAAGATGGCCTCGCGCACCTTGTGGGTGGCAGGCCTGTATCCAGGGCCTTCACAGGTCTTGAGCCTGCGCCCCTTGAATTCGCCTCCTACAATTCTCAAATCACGCTCCTACAGCTCAGAGATGAGTTCCGACAAAGACCGGTTGAGATCCAACAGCCTGTCACGAGCTTCCACCTGGTCCACCCAGGCACGATCCTGAATGGATTTGATGCGGACCTTGAGCTCCTCGAACAGCTTATCGGAATCATGAAGCAGGAAGTCCCAATCCACTCTTGGACGGGCGACAGCCATATCCACCATGGGAGCCAGCTCCTTGCCCGGCTCCAGTCCGAGCTCTTCCATGTATTCCGGAATATGGACCTCAAAGCCGAATTCCCTGGTCAGCAATTCCGCGAACGCCTTCTGGACCTCTGCTTCTCCGTGCACCAACACGATCTTGACCGGTTTGCCGCGCATACCCTCCAGCCATTCGATCATTTCGGACTGTCCCGCATGGCCGGAAAAGCCGCCAATAGTCAAAACCCTGGCCTTGATGGCAATGTCTTCGCCGAAAATTCTGATTTTTTTGGCGCCGTTGACGATCTTGCGACCGGGGGTTCCCACGCCCTGCCAGCCTACAAAGACCACACAGCAATTGGGTCGCCAGAGGTTATGGCGCAAGTGATGCTTGATACGCCCCGCGTTGGCCATGCCGCTGGCGGAAATAATGATGGCTGGCTCCTGGCGAGCATTGATTTCCTGGGACTGCTCCCGGCTCTCCGTAAAATGAAGGTTGGGCAGATCCAGAGGATTTTCGCCGTTCTGGAGGTACTCGGTTGTTTCCTGATCAAAAAACTCAGGATGCCTGCGGAAGACCTCCGTGGCCCGGATGGCGAGAGGGCTGTCCAGATACACGGGCATGTCATCGGGCAGCTTACCCTGTTTGCGAAGCAGGAACAACGAATAGATGAGCTGCTGGGACCGCTCCACGGCAAAGGCGGGAATGACCACCTTGCCGTTGTTCTTGTAGCAATAGTCTATGGCCTCGGCCAGCTCGTTCAGGCTGTTCTCCGCGTCCTTGTGGTCACGGTTGCCGTAGGTGGATTCCATGAATAGGTAATCCGCGCAGTCCAGCTCGCTGGGAGCGTTGACTATGAGTTGTTCGGGCCTGCCCAGGTCACCGGAAAAAACGATCTTGGTAGCCTTGCCGTCCTGCTCGTATTCGATTTCGATGAATGCCGAGCCGAGAATGTGCCCGGCATCGTGATAGGTCACCCTGATACCCGGCGCCGGCTCAAATGCCTTGCCGTACTCGACGGAAGCCAGCAAGGGCACTGTCCTCTCCGCATCACCGATGGTATAAAGGGGTAAAACAAGCCGCCCGCCCTTGCGCTTGGATTTCTGGTTGGCCCATTCAGCCTCCATCTCCTGGATATGGGCGCTGTCCAGCAACATGATCTCCAGCAGGTCCCTGGTGGCGGCCGTACAATAGACGGGATTGGTGTATCCCCTGCCCACCATTGCGGGCAAAAGGCCGCTGTGATCGATATGGGCATGGGTTATCAGAATGAAATCTATATGCTTGGCGTCATACGCCTTGACGTTTTCGTTCCGACTCTCGATTTCCCTGTTGCCCTGGTGCATGCCGCAATCCACGGCGAACCTGGTCCCTTCATGCTCGAGAATGTAACAGGAGCCGCTGACGGTTCGGGCCGCTCCGAGAAAGGTGACTTTCATTCCATGCTCCGTTGAGCTCCCCACCATCCGCGCTGACAATAATGAGCTTCCGGTCGGGAAAGAATATGTGTATTCAAAGTGTTCGGTGTTCCATGCCCTTCAGGGACCACAACATGCACCATTACGAAGAATCAAGCAACATCCCCATGCCCGAAGAACGGGCGGCACTGCAGACCAACAAAGGAGCATGAATGCATAGTTCCAAGCAGTACATAATCGACGACCTCTCCATGCAGGAGTCCTGGCGACTCTTCAAGATCATGTCCGAAATAGTCGATGGTTTCGAAACCTTGAGCGACATCGGACCAGCCGTCTCCGTGTTCGGCTCAGCCCGCGTCAAGCCCGACGAGCCGCTCTACAAACAGACCGAGGAACTTTCTGCGGAATTGGCCAAGGCGGGCTTCACGGTCATCACCGGCGGCGGCCCAGGCCTTATGGAAGCTGGCAACAAAGGCGCAAAGGAAGCGGGGGGGCAGTCCGTGGGCCTGCACATCCACCTGCCGCTGGAGCAACACAATAACGATTACATGGATGTGCGTTGCGACTTCCGCTATTTCTTCATCCGCAAACTCATGTTCATCAAATACGCCACGGCCTACGTGGCCCTGCCCGGGGGCTACGGCACCCTGGACGAACTCTCCGAAGCCCTGGTGCTCATCCAGACCAAACGCATCCGTCCCTTCCCCATCGTGCTGTTGGGCACCGAGTTCTGGAGCGGTATCATCGACTGGTTCAAAAACACCCTGGTGACCAACAAATTCTGCCACAAGGACGACCTGGACCTGTTCATCGTCACGGACGACATCAAGGAGGCCGTGACCCATATCAAGCGCCACGTGGTCATCTAGCACTTTCACGACCATCCACGCGGACCACATCGAAAATAAAAAAGGGCCGCCCGTCCGGGCGGCCCTTTTACCTTCAATCGGCTTGCCGTCAATCCTACAGGAAATCAGGATCAATGCTGGCCTTGCCGCCGGCAAGCACCAGTTTGATATAACGCACAGTACGGTCATCCACCGGCACGATAGGAAAATTCCTGCGGCAAGCGTCGCACTGGGCCATGGCAGGACGCGTGGGTGCAATAAGCGGTACCTCGCGCTCACAATGCGGGCAGGGATAAAGGTAGATGATTTCCAGCCCTGCGGGCTTGACCGGAGTCAGCGGTTTCTTGGTCTCTGACATCTTCTTATTATTCCTTGCTTATTTCAACAAACTTTTACCGGTCATCTCTTCAGGCTGCTCCAAGCCCATAAGGGAAAGGACGGTCGGCGCAATATCACCGAGAATACCCTTTTCCAGATCTCCGCCGGCATCCCCGGCAATGTAGACCAGGGGGACGGGGTTGGTGCTGTGGGCGGTCTGCGGGCCACCGTCCGGACCGATCATTTCCTCTGCATTGCCGTGATCGGCGGTGAGCAGCACCCGACCGCCCTGCTCCAGCATGGCCGTGACAACACGTTTCACGCAAGCGTCCACCGTAATGCAAGCTTTGTTGGCGGCTTCGATGATGCCGGTGTGCCCCACCATGTCCAGGTTGGCGAAGTTGCAGACGCTCAGGTCGTAATCGCCCAAACGTTCCACCAGCTTGTCGGCCACCTCGTCCGCACTCATCTGCGGCTTGAGGTCGTAGGTGGGCACGTCCCGCGGGGACTGCACAAGCACACGATCTTCGCCATCAAACGGCTCCTCGCGACCACAGTTGAGAAAATAGGTCACATGGGCGTACTTTTCGGTTTCGGCAATGCGCAACTGCTTGAGTCCGGCCTTGGAAATGATCTCGCCCAAGGTGTTTTCATAACTTTCGGGCGGGAAGGCCACGGGCAGCGGAAAAGTGGACTCGTACTGAGTCATGGTGGCGAATTCGGCCAGCGCGGGAACTTTTTTGCGCGGGAATTCTGCGAAATCAGCCTCGAAAATGGCCCGGCTGATCTGGCGGGCGCGGTCGGCGCGGAAGTTGAAGAAAAACACGCCGTCGCCGTCGCCGATGCAGACGTCATCGCCGCCCACCAGGAACGGCTTGATGAACTCGTCGTTCTCACCGGCATCATAGGAATCCTGAATCCCCAGGATGGCATCCTCCTTGATCGGGGCGTCGCCTTCCACCAGAGCCTTGTAGGCCAGTTCGTTGCGCTCGAAACGCTTGTCACGGTCCATGGCGTAATAGCGACCGGAAACCACGCCCGGACGACCGATGCCGATCTCATCCATCCCGGCGACCAGCTTCTCCACATAGCCCTTGCCGCTGGTGGGCGGCGTGTCGCGACCATCCATGAAGCAATGCACGATGACCTCGGGAACCTGCTGTTCCTTGGCCATCTTGAGCAACGCGTAAATATGGTTCTGGTGACTGTGCACCCCGCCATCGGATATGAGCCCCATAAGGTGCAAACGACCGCTTCCAGCCTTGGTTTTGGCCATAAGCTCCAGCAAGGTGGGATTTTCGTTCATGGCCCCGGTTTCGATGGCCATGTCAATACGGGTCATGTCCTGGTAAACCACTCTCCCGGCGCCTATATTCATATGCCCCACCTCGGAATTGCCCATAAAACCGTCGGGCAGGCCCACGGCGCGGCCCGCACACAACAGTTCGGTGTGGGGATATTTTCCCATAAGGGAATCAAGAAAGGGCGTGGCGGCGTTGCGCACGCAGTTTCCCTGGCCGTCCGGGGCGATTCCCCAGCCGTCGAGAATCAGCAAAAGCGTCTTTTGGGTCATGGTTATCCTCTGGGGTTTTCCCCGCAATAATTCTTTCGTTCGGCTTCGGACCACATGCCTTCAATGTTGTAGAATTCACGCAGTTCGGACTGGAATACGTGGACAATGACGTCATTGAGATCCACCAACACCCAGTCTCCGGGACGGTAGCCTTCCATGCCGAAAAATTCGATGTTATCTTCCCTGCACCTCTCGAGCACGAAGTCGGCCAAGGCCTGGCCATGCTTGATGCTGCGGGCCGAAACCACGCAAATGAATTCCGCGATGGAACACAGGCCGCTCACATCCATGAGCACGATCTCCTCACCCTGCTTCTCATCAAGCCATTCGCATACGAGAGCAGCCTTGTCGCTGCTGGAAATTTCTTTGAACTTTTTCTCTTTACTCACGTTTCAATCCTAATATTTGACCGAGATCAATTCATCCAGATCACGTTTGGGCACATGGTGCACTTCCCTTTCATCCCGCCAATACTTGATGCTGCCGTCCTCAGGCAACGGTTCAACGACCACATGCTCGGCGGGAACGCCCAGCGCAAGCACCAGCAAAATTTCGTGATGCTCGGGCATGTCGAGAATCTTCGAAAGCTTCTCCCGGTTCACGCTGCCAAGGATGCAGCCCCCATATCCCATTTCAACCGCACCAAGCATGATAGTCTGAGCGGCTATGCCCTGGTCCCCCCAATCCTCGCCAGTCAGTTCGCGGTCCACACAAAGGACCACATACCCGGTAGGACGCTCCCCTTCGGCCGGTCCCGGCCAACGCGGCAGATACCCTGCCCAGCCAAGGGTGGAAAAAACCTCGGCACATTTGGCTTCCTCGGCGACAAGCGCAAAGCGCAGGGCCTGCAGATTACGGGCGGACGGGGTCAGTCTTGCCAAGGCCACAAGTTCCACGAGGTCGTCCATGGAAACGGGATGATGCTGGGCAAAACGACGATAGCTTCGATTTTTTGCCACAAGCTCGCGAAAATTCATCTTTGCTACTCCCCTTATGGGTTGAACACAGGTTTAGTAAAGGATTACGGTCAACCCTGCAACGTCATTTCCATACCATACATTAAAAGATGCCCTGCGCCATCCACCACGTCCAGCGACGCGACAGGGCACGCCGAACTTGACAGCAAAGCGCCACCTGATGCATGATTTCTGAATGATCAAACTGTTTTTCTTCCGTTTTTTCTTTTTTATGGGCCTGCCTTGAGGACGCTCGTGGAGTAAGAAAGACGGATTGTAACCGACGATCAAGGGCCACGGGCATCCAGCCAGTGGCCCTTTTATTTTCAGTTCAGGCGAACACAAGGAGGAATCGGGATGATTTACGATGTGGACAACGAAACCCTGCCCCGGGAGGACCTGGAGGCGCTCCAACTCAGACGGCTGCGCGCCCTGTGCGAACGGGTTTACAACAACGTGCCCTTCTACAAAAAGCGCTTCGACGAGTCCGGCATCAAACCTCAGGACATCAAATGTCTGGAGGATGTGCGTCACCTGCCCTTCACGGAAAAACAGGACCTGCGAAATCAGTACCCTTTCGGCATGTTCGCCGTGAGCCGCGACAACATCGTACGCATCCATTCCTCCTCCGGCACAACGGGCAAGGCCACCGTGGTCGGCTACACTAAACGCGACATCGAAAATTGGGGACACCTCATGGCCCGCTGCTTTGTCGCAGCAGGCGCCACATCCAGGGACACGGTCCACAACGCTTACGGCTACGGTCTTTTCACCGGCGGCCTGGGCGCGCATTACGGAGGTGAAACCCTGGGAGCAGCCATGGTGCCCATCTCCGGCGGAGCAACCCGCAGGCAGGTCATGCTGCTCAAGGATTTCGAGCCCACGGTCATCTGCTGTACCCCCTCCTACAGTTTATTCCTGGCTGAAACAGCCGAGGAAATGGGCATAGACATAAAAAAGCTGCCGCTCAAGATAGGCATCTTCGGCGCAGAGCCCTGGACCGAGGAAATGCGCAAGGACATTGAAAAGCGCCTGGGCATCACGGCCATCGACATATACGGCCTGTCGGAAATCATGGGACCGGGCGTGGGCATCGAATGCCACGAGGCCCAGGACGGCCTGCACATGATGGAAGATCACTTCCTCATCGAAGTCATCGACCCCGCATCCGGCGAACCGCTGCCCCCGGGAGAAACCGGCGAATTGGTCATCACCACCCTTACCAAGGAGGCCATCCCCCTGATCCGCTACCGCACCCGCGACCTGACCTCCCTGAACATCGCTCCCTGCAAGTGCGGACGCACCACGGCCCGCATGCAGCGCGTCACCGGCCGCAGCGACGACATGCTCATCATCCGCGGCGTGAATGTGTTCCCGTCCCAAATCGAATCCATCCTCATCGAAACCGATGGCCTGAGCCCGCATTATCAACTCATCATCGAACGCCGGGGCAACATGGATACCCTGACCGTCAACGTGGAAGTGAACGAATCGATGTTCTCGGATGAAATTAAAAATTTACAGCGTCTTGAAAGCAAGGTACAAAAAAACATTAAGGAATTCCTCGGCGTCACGGCCCGGGTAAAGCTTGTGGAACCCAAGGGAATCGAGCGTTCCATAGGCAAGGCCAAACGTATCATTGACAAACGCAATGACTAGAGGAATCGTACAAGGTAGATTCATCCGTTAATTCATCCGGGCATATGCCCGAAGCGAGGAGAGCCATGAAGGTTGATCAGCTTTCCATATTTCTCGAAAACCGCGCAGGCCGCCTGGCCGAGGTAACCAAGATCCTGCACGAAGCCGGTGTGAACATCCGCGCCCTGTCCCTGGCCGACACTTCGGACTTCGGGATTCTGCGCCTCATCGTCTCCGACTTCAAGACCGCCAAGGCCAGACTCAAGGAAAACGGCTTCACCGTTGGCCGCACCTCAGTGGTGGCAGTGGAAGTGAAGGACGAGCCGGGGGGACTGCATCAAATTCTGAGCATGCTGCAGGATGCGGATATCAACGTGGAATACATGTACGCCTTCGTCACCCAGAGTGGGGACAGCGCCGTACTCATCTTCCGCTTCGATCGAACCGACCAGGGCATCGAGATGCTCCTGAAAAAAGGTTTCACAATCATCCCCGGCGAAAAGCTCTACACCTTGTAGAAGCCGCCCAAGGAAAAACCAAGGGGAGCCGGGACACCGGTTCCCCTTTTTTTATGAGCCATGAAAGCAGTTGCACAACTCCAGCGGCACGGTGAGTTCAAATGGCATCTGCCGCAGACAGGTGACATGCGGGTGCCGGGCATCATATACGCAAGCCATGCGCTGGTGAACGATATGGACCCGGCGGCCATTCAGCAGGTGCGTGACGTGGCCTGTCTGCCGGGCATCGTCAAGGCATCCATGGCCATGCCCGACGCCCACAAGGGCTACGGCTTCCCCATCGGCGGCGTGGCGGCCTTCGATCCCGAGGATGACGGCGTGGTCTCTGCGGGCGGTGTGGGATTCGACATAGCCTGCGGCGTGCGTACCCTGCTCACAGGCCTGACGCGTGACGACATACTTGCTCGCCAGGAAGATCTGGCCGAAAAACTTTTCCATACCGTTCCGACAGGTGTAGGCAAGGGGGGAGACATCCGGCTGGAAGGCGACGAGATGGACGACATGCTCCGCCAAGGAGCCAGGTGGGCGGTTGGCCAGGGGTATGGACTGAAACGCGACCTGGAACGTATCGAGGAAGGCGGAGCCATGACCGGTGCCGATCCCCGCGAGGTGTCCAAACAGGCCAAGAAACGCATGAAGGACCAGATCGGCTCTCTGGGTTCCGGAAATCACTATCTTGAAGTTCAATGGGTGGAAATGGTGCTGGATACGGACAAGGCCGCCATCTTCGGCATCAAGGAGGGCGATGCCGTCGTCAGCATTCACTGCGGTTCACGCGGGCTGGGGCACCAGATCGCCACGGACTATCTCGAAGAAATGGCCCCCCGCCGCAAAGGAAAACGTAAACTCAAGGGAATCACCATTCCAAACCGGGACCTCGCCTGCGCCCACATCAACTCGGAATTGGGCCAACGCTACCTTGGGGCCATGCGGGCGGGCATCAACTGTGCCCTGGCCAACCGGCAGGTCATTGCCCACCTGGTGCGTCATGCTTTTTCCGAAGTCTTCCCGGACGCCCGACTCGACCTGCTCTACGACGTCTCCCACAACACCTGCAAGGCCGAGAGGCACGATACGGGGGACGGAACCATGAAGACAGTCTATGTGCACCGCAAGGGAGCGACCCGGTCCTTCCCTCCCGGTCACCCCGCCATCCCTGCGGACATCCGCGCGGCAGGACAGCCCGTTCTGGTAGGTGGAAGCATGGGAACCCCCTCTTACATCCTGGCGGGAACCAAGTCCTCCATGCAGACGAGCTTCGGCTCGGCCTGTCACGGCGCAGGGAGGGCGCTGAGCAGAACGGCAGCTAAAAAACGCTTTATCGGCAGAGATATAGCAGAATCACTCCGTCACCAAGGGATCTTTGTACGCAGTTTTTCTTTCAAAGGCATTGCCGAAGAAGCACCAGGTGCGTATAAAGATATAAGCGACGTCATCACGTCTGCGACAGGAGCCGGACTGGTGGCCCCCGTGGCCCGCCTCCAGCCCCTGGCATGCATCAAGGGATGACGGGAAGTGAGGAACCTGTATGCCGGAAAAAGATGTAATCGACAGCCAGTTTTTGGAGTCGATGGCCAAGAAAAAACCGTTCCTGAAGAAAATGTTCGCCGTCTTCGTCAGTCAGGAGCCACAAAGAGTGCAACAGATCAGGGAAGCCCTGGAATCCGGAGATGTAGACCAACTCCGGCATTTGGCCCACTCGCTCAAAGGCGGGGCAGCCACCATGGGGGCCGAACGGGTACGCGAGTGTTGCCTGCTGCTGGAAAACGCAACCAAGGACAACGACATGAGCGCCGCGCACACGCATCTCAAAAGCCTTGAAAACGAGATGAACAACGCCTACACGTTCATGTTCAACTTCATGGCCGACAACTGACATTTCACACTTCAATGAAACGAAAAGCGCCCCTTCTCAAGAAGGGGCGCTTTTCGTTTACGGCGACGAGGCGTTTTTTTTCAAAGGAGCCCTTCCGATTCCCGGTATGATCCTGACAACGCCGAATCCGCTTCGAATACCGGCCCAAATCCCGGTGCCGAGCCAGATCCAAACGAGAATATCGTCCAGATGCATGGCTTCGAAAAGAAGCACCAAGGGAGCGGCAGACAGGCAAGCAACCAGCATGACGTTGCGCAGGTATTTGAAATCGCCCGTTCCCCAATGGATACCGTCCGTGGCACAAGCCAAAGAAAAAAACGGCAGAATAAATGAAAGCGTCACCCATGCGCCGTCAAAGGAACTCCTGGCATCGGCAGGAACCAGCAGCCAAGCCACCCACTCCACGCCCGTGATCATGGCCGCACACAAAACCACCCCGGTGACAATGCTCCACCAGCAGGTATAAATGGCCACGCGGCGCGCATTATGGACATCCCGCCTCCCCAGAAAGTAGCCAACCAAGCTCTGGCCGGTAATTGCGAAGGCGTCCATGAACAAGGCCGCAAAAATGAAGAACTGACGGATGGCTTGATAAGCCGCGCCTTCGGCCGCTCCGGCCTGGTTGGCCACGCGGGTGCACAGGGAAAGAAAAAGCAGCACCATTCCGCTGCGGATGAACAGGTCTCCGCCAATGCTGAACAGCTTTTTCATATCAGTAAGGTTGACCCGGAAAGAGAACCCGACCTTGCGAGACAGGACCAGCAACACCCAGAACGCGCCCATCCATTGGGCGGCTGTGCTGGCAATGGCCGCCCCGGCCACACCCAGGGGAGGAATGGGCCCGTGCCCGAAGATAAGCAGCCAATCCAGGAGCACGTTCAGCAGATTCACACCGCTGGCCACCCAGAAAGGCGTGGTCATGTCCTGAGCCCCGCGCAGGGAACCGAAACAGGCAATGGTCACCAGCACCGCGGGCGCACCCATGAGCCTGTAAAGCATGTAATCCTCCGCCAGGCCCAGCACAGTGCCGTCACCGCCCAATAAAGCGGCAATGGGCCGCAGGATCGGCGAAATGCATATCATCAGGCCGATGCCTAAGGCCGTGGCCAGAAACACGGCCAAAGCTCCCATCTCGGCGGCCCGCCCGCGCTGCCCTCCCCCGATGTAATGCGCCACTTCGGTCTGGGTACCGATGCCCAGGAAGTTGAAGGCCCAGAACACGGCGGAAAAAGCCATGGCCCCAATGCCCAGCGCCGCCACGGCCTCGGCCCCGAGCCGGGCCACGAACGCGGTGTCGGCCAAGCCGGTAATCGGCTCCGCCACCAAGGAAAAAAGCACCGGGACGGACATGTTGAGCAGGGTTCGGTTGGGAGCCCTGACAAAGGCGTGCTCGCCATTCATCTCAATTGCCACAAAAACCTCTTTTTCTCTCAATCCCCAAAAAAGCCGGGAGAGACGGTCCTCCCCCGGCGAAACTCAAACGTTCAGGCTATGGAATAGCCGGGTTAGAAAATATCAGCCATGGCATAAAGCCTGCCGGGCTTCTGCCCCGCCAACCACTTGGCGGCGCGTAGCGCACCTGCGGCAAAGGTTTCACGGGAGTGAGCCCGGTGAGTCACCTCAATGCGCTCACCCGGACCGAAAAAATACATGGTGTGATCGCCCACGACATCGCCGCCGCGCAGGGTTTGTACACCCAGCTCCTCCTTGGGCCGTGCGCCGATAATGCCGTCGCGGCAGTGCCGTTTCACCTCGTCATACTCCCAGCCACGGGCTTCGGCCAGGCACTGGCCCAGTTTGATGGCCGTTCCGCTGGGGGCGTCCTTTTTCATCTTGTGATGAATCTCCGAGATTTCGATGTCGTAATCCCGGCCAAGTGCCTGCACCAACTGAGGCAACACCTTGAGCAGCACATTGACGCCAACGCTCATATTGGGGGCCCAGAACACCGGAATCTTGTTGGCGGATTCGGCCAGATCGGCCTGCTGCCCGGCAGTGAGGCCGGTGGTGCCGATAACGCACGGATTGCCGTGCTCTGCCGCAATCTGCGCCATTTTCACGGATGCCTCGGGAGAGGTAAAATCCACGATGACCGCGCCTGGGCATTTAGGAAGCAATTCCTCAAGTTTGTCGGCAACCTCACATTCGAGCATTTCCAACCCCTTGGCGTGGCCCGGACGCTCGCACACACCGACGAGGTTGAGCTCATCGTCCCGCCTTGCCATGCCGGCAAGGGTTGCCCCCATGCGCCCATGGGCGCCCATGATGATGACGTTCGTGGCCATAACGGCGACTCCTTATATATGTAAACGTGTGGTGGTGACGCGCTATTCGCCTTCCCGGATCATGTCCGTGAAGGCGTCGAAATCAATAATGGTCAGTCCTAGCTTTTCAGCCTTGGCGACTTTGCTGCCCGCCTTTTCTCCGGCGACCACGTAATCCACTTTCCTGGAAATGGATTTTACGGCCGAACCGCCCCGCTCTTCCACAAGCGCGTGGGCCTGGTTGCGGGACATATCCGGTAGGCTTCCCGTAAAAATGAATGTTTTCCCACTGAGCGGCAAGTCCTTTGCGCCCTCTGCATCTGATTTTCCGCCTTTGGGCCAAAAGTCCACGGCCTTGAATTGCTCCAGCAACAGCTTGCCGGCCTCGCCGTCAAAGAACTCCCTGATGCTGTTGGCCACGGTCTCGCCCACGTCGGGCAGATCCTGCAATTCCTCACGGGTGGCCAGGGACAAGGCGTCCAGGTCCTCGTAGGTGTCGGCCAATGTTTTGGCGGTCTGCTCGCCCACATGGCGGATTCCCAGTGCTGCAATGAGTCGCCACAGAGGAGCTTCGAGGCGGGCCTTGTCGATGGATTGAATGAAATTCTCCGCAGATTTGTCGCCCATACCCTCATACTGAAGCAAGGTCGTCTTCCGCAGGGTAAAAAGATCCGCCGGGTTGGAGAGTTTCCCTTCGTCGGCCAGCTTTTCCACCCAACGTCTGCCCACGCCCTCCATGTCCAGTCCGGCCTTGGAGACGAAATGCACCAACCACTTGGCGACTTTGGCGGGACACTTGTCGTTGGAACAACGGACAGCCTCGCCATCCTCGTAGGCCTCGCTGTGGCAGACGGGACACGTCATCGGAAAATCATAGGGAACCGTATTCTCCGGCCGCTTGTCCTCGACCACGGAAACCACCTGGGGAATCACATCTCCAGCCCGCTGGACAACGACGGTGTCGCCCTCACGAAAATCATTTTCGGCAATGTACGCCTTGTTGTGCAGAGTGGCCCGGGAGACCTCCACACCGCCGACCCGGACCGGCTCCAACTCAGCCACCGGGGTAAGCACGCCGGTGCGGCCCACCTGAATGCGAATGGAATTGATGCGAGTGGAGGCCTGCTGAGCCGGAAACTTGAGAGCCAGGGCCCAGCGCGGGGCGCGGGAAGTGAACCCCAGGGCGCGCTGCATCTCCAGCTTGTTGACCTTGGCCACAACACCATCGATCTCGAATGGCAGAGAAGCGCGACGTTCCATGAGGTCGTTGAAATAGTCGGCCACTTCCTGCCTGCTCTTGCATAGCCTGGCCTCGGGTGGAACAGCGAAACCGAGCTCCCTGAGCCCAAGCATGATCTCCTCCTGGGAGACCCAGGAAAACAAGGCGGGCATGCCCTCCACCCGGCCCACACCATAAGCCATGAACCGCAAGGGGCGCGAGGCGGCAACCTTGGGATCGAGCTGGCGCACGGAGCCGGCGGCGGCGTTTCGTGGATTGGCGAAAATCTTCTCGCCTTTGGCAGCCTGGCGTTCATTCAGTCTTTCGAAATCGGCATCGGCCATGACCACCTCGCCACGGACCTCCAGCAGCGTCGGAATGTTGGAGCCGCGCAGCACCAGGGGCAGGTTCATGACCGTGCGCATGTTGTGGCTGACCACCTCGCCGACAAGCCCGTCGCCGCGGGTGGCCGCCATGGCAAAACGGCCATTCTCGTAAACCACTTCCACGGCAAGCCCATCCATCTTGGGATCGGCCCAGTATTCCACATCCTCCCGCCCGAGCCCTTTGGTCACGCGATCCGTGAACGCGAACCACTCGTCCGTAGTCATGGCGTTGTCCAGGCTGTACATGCGCAGAGCGTGCTCATACTGTTCGAAACCCTCGGCAGGCTCGCCACCCACGCGTTTGGTAGGGGAATTGGGGTCGTCCAGTTCAGGATACCGTTCTTCCAGCTCACTGAGCTCACGAAAAAGTTTGTCGTATTCCAAATCCGGAATCAGCGGATCGTCAAGAACGTAATAACGATGATTATGGTGCTCGATTTCCGCGCGCAATGACTGGACGCGCTGCACCACTTCTGGGGAAGCCATAGTGTATACCGATTGTGAAAAGTTACAGGATTTCCTGAATCGCGGTCAGGTCCCTCTTTTTGCCCACTGCCAGAAGAGTAGCCTTCGCATGAATGATTTCCTTGGGGCCGGGATTGAAGACCATGTCGCCGCTCACCTGTTTGATGGCGATAACGATCAGATTGAAACGAGGCCGAATCTGCGAGTCGACAAGATCTTTTCCCACCAGTTCGGACCCGGGCGAGACATAAAGCTCTTCCATCTGAAGGTCAATCCCGCCTCGCAAAGCAACTTCCACAAAGTTGGTGGCCGTGGGACGCAGTACGCTCTGCGCCATGCGGATGCCTCCTATGAAATGCGGCAAAACCACGCGGTTCGCACCGGCCAGTTCCAGTCTGGAGATATGGGATTTATCGCCTGCGCGGGCGATAATAGTGATGTCCGGATTCAGTTGACGGGCCGTGAGGGTCACATAGACGTTCGCCGCTTCCGAAGTCAGGGCGCTGATAAGCGAACGGGCATTATGCAAGCCCACGGAAAGCAGCACCTCGTCACTGGTGGCGTCGCCTTCCACGCAGAGAATACCGTCCTGTTCCATACGCTCAATGAGTTCGGGGTCCTGCTCGATGACGACCACCGAGTGCCCCTCCCCCATGATTTCCTGTGTAACTATGCTGCCGATGCGGCCGTAGCCACAGACGATGAAGTGATCCTTGAGCCTTCCTATTTCCTTCATCATTCTCCGTTTCCCCCAAAGTATCTGAAGCCGACCTTCCACCAGCACCTGGGAAAAGGCGGCCGCAATGTACAAAAAACTGCCCACGCCACCGATGATCAGAAGCGCAGTGAAGATTCGCCCTTCATCTGAAAGCTGGTGCACTTCCATGAAGCCGACCGTGGACAGGGTGATCACCACCATGTAGAAGGAACTGATAAAATCCCATCCCTCGATAAGCATGAACCCGAGAACACCGGTGATGACAACAAAAATGCTGAAGACCGCGCCGAGCAACATGCTCCAGTAGGTTCCCATCTTGGCCCGGAGCCCCAGCATTCTCTGGTGGAAGGTCTTGATCATATCGCGCTACCCGAGCTTGATGAGTCTTTCCCGCATGACCGCTATGCGGTCCCTCAGTTCAGCGGCCCGTTCAAACTCCAGTTCCTTGGCCGCCTCACGCATCTCGCGTTCCATACGACGGATCTCCTTTTCCATTCGCCTGGGGTCGCCTTCGTAACGGCTGAAGTCCTCGGCAGCCTTGGCGATGAGTTCATCATCGGGCGCGCCGGTGATGGACGCCAAAGGATTGTCCATTTTCTTGCGGATCGTCTTCGGCACGATGCCATGCCGCTCGTTATAGGCAACCTGCCTGTCCCGGCGGCGTTCGGTCTCGTCCATGGCGTCACTCATGGAACGGGTCACCTGGTCCGCATACATGATCACCCGACCTTCGGAGTTGCGCGCGGCCCGGCCGAAAGTCTGAATAAGGGAACGGGTGGAACGCAGGAAACCCTCTTTATCCGCATCCAGCATGGTTACCAGCGAGACCTCCGGGATATCAAGACCTTCCCGCAAAAGGTTTATGCCTACCAGCACGGCAAACTCCCCTTCCCGCAAGGCCTTGATGATGGCCATACGCTCCAGGGTGTCGATGTCCGAGTGCAGATAACGCGAAGGCACACCCATTTTATTCAGGTAATCGTTGAGGTCCTCGGCCATGCGTTTGGTAAGGGTGGTCACCAGCACGCGCTCATCCCTTGCCTGGCGTTTCTTGCACTCTTCCAGCAGGTCGTCGATCTGCCCCTTGGTCTTGCGAACCTCCAGCTGCGGATCGACAAGCCCCGTTGGCCGGATGATTTGCTCCACCACAAGTCCCTGGGCGCGCTCGAGTTCCCAAGGACCGGGAGTGGCCGAGACGTACACGGCCTGGCCGATACGCTCCAGAAATTCCTCGAAATTCAAGGGCCTGTTATCCAAAGCTGACGGCAGACGGAAGCCGAAATCCACCAATGTGGTCTTGCGGGAACGGTCACCATTGTACATGCCGCCCACCTGGGGAATGCTGATGTGCGATTCATCCACAAAAATCAGAAAATCATCCGGGAAGTAATCAAGCAGCGTCGCAGGCGGTTCTCCGGCCTGACGATCGTCCAGGTGTCTGGAGTAGTTTTCAATGCCGCTGCAATAACCGATCTCCTCAATGGTCTCCAGGTCGAACATGGTCCGCTGTTCCAGGCGTTGGGCCTCCACCAACCGGTTCCCCTGCTTCATGGAAGCCAAGGTAACCTGAAGTTCATCGCGGATATCGTCCATGGCCCGATTCAGGTTGTCGCGATCCGTGACATAGTGGCTGCCCGGATAAATCACGGTCTTGCGAATTTTTGCCTTGACCTCACCGGTGAGCGGATCGGCCTCGCAGATGGAATCAATCTCGTCCCCGAAAAATTCGATGCGCAGGGAGATCTCACGGTTGTAAGCCGGAATGATTTCCACCACATCGCCGCGCACCCGAAAGGTCCCGCGGTGCAGGTCGTAGTCGTTGCGCTCGTAATGCACCTCCACCAGTCGCTCCAACAGGGACTCCATGGACATGCTTTGCCCTTCTTCCACAGGGATGAACATCTTGGCGTAGTACTCCGGGGACCCCAAGCCGTAGATGCAGGAGACCGAGGCCACGATAAGTACGTCCCTCCTCGTCAGCAGGGCATGGGTCGCGGCATGGCGCAGACGTTCGATGTCGTCGTTTATGGACGAATCCTTCTCAATATAGGTATCGGTACGCGGCAGATATGCTTCCGGCTGGTAATAGTCGTAATAGCTGACAAAATACTCCACCGCATTATTTGGGAACAAGGCTTTGAACTCACTGTAGAGTTGGGCGGCCAGAGTCTTGTTGGGAGCCAGAACCAAAGCCGGCCGGTTGAGTTCGGCCACCACGTTGGCCACAGTGAAGGTTTTGCCCGAACCGGTGACGCCGAGCAGAATCTGATCCTGGACACCGGCAGTGATGTTTCCGGCGATCTGTTTGATCGCCTCGGGCTGGTCCCCTGTGGGCTTAAATTCGCTAACGAGCTTGAAATCCGGCACTTGTTTCCCGAAACCTTCTTGTATCAGGGAGTCTCTTCCCGTATGATGAGCTTGGAATACCCTACAACTTGACGATGGAGCGCAACATGAAAATCACCATCTCCCCCGCTCAAACTTCCTTGCCGGTGGAACGTGCCCATGTGCTGTCCATGACCATCAGGACATTCAAAGGCCGCAGGGATGTAGATGTCCACCTTTTCCGGGCCTGCTGGCCCGAAGCCGAGGAAGCATCCTTTGACTGGGACTACCTGTTGGCCCCGGACACGAACGTCGACACCGCTGCCGGCGGCGCCCCCGAATGCAAGAACATTGTCCTCGAGGCCTTCACCGAAGAGGAACGCGACACCATTATCAACTACCTCAAAGCCCAGTATTCCACAAGAATTACAAGCATCAGCTCATCGGTACTTTCATTTCCCGTCCCGGCCGGACTGATGCCTCTTTCCTGCGTGGAGGAAGGAAAGAACATCGGCGTCATCGCCTTCGAAAAAATACCGAGCTACTCCTTGGACATACCGCTCAAGGGCCTCTATGACCTGAGCCAGCATCCTCCCATCGTCATCGAGGAATAAAAATAGGCGATCCGGCCTGGATCGCCTATTCCTTCACACCTTCCCACGCTACTTGCTTTCTCCACTCTCCTCCAAGGACTCAAGGCCCTCCAAAACTTTGGCAGGATTGACATGTACACCCACGGACGTCTTGGTTTCATGGGTCGTGGTCGTCGTGGTGCCGCCGTCCTCGGACACCGAAGTACGTGAGGACTTATGAGAGGAACTCCAGTCCTTCCCCACGGTAGGCAATTCCTCGGCAGCGGCGCCGGCTACTCCCTTGAGCGCATCGGTCGACGTGGCGTCAAGGGCTGGCGGCTCCGCCGTCTGCAAGGCCGCCATTTCGTCCGGAGTCAAAATCCTCCAATGCTCATCGCCCAGTCGAACGGCCTCGCCTTTCATGGATTGAGAGCGTCCCTTCCTGGTTACGCTGAGTGTAAAAGGTCTGTGCCAGCCATCCTTACGGTCAAAGGCGGGCTCCGGGGTCATATGAAACTGCGCGCCATCGGCCGGGCTTGACCAACTCAACGGTTTTCCGGACCGCTCTTTTTCCAAGATACGTCCGATGACCTGTTGATCGAATGGAGAAAGGGTTTCCAACGTGGGCAGAGCCTCGGCGGTCTGTGCCGCGGTTTCGGTCCCTGCCTGGGGAACCAGGGTCACGGAAACGGCGGACGGCGTCAGCACGTAGGCTTCGCCACTCTGCTCCTGCTGCTGAATGGAATTGACCCCGGACATAATGCCCATGGAATCATCCTTGAAGAAATTCGCATCATGAATACCCTGACTCATGGCATTCATGGTCACCTGTTCCTGCTGATATTTGCGTTTTATGATCACATCCTTCTGCCGATACTCTTCCTTCTTGAAAGTCAGAATATGATCACGGTTACGCTCCAATTCGACACTGGTGGGCGTCCGCCCCGCCATCTTGCCGTCAACATAGAGATCCGCACCCATGGGAACGGAAGAAACCGGAATCGCCTGGGTATAGACCTGGGCCTGGCACCCTGCCATGCCGAGAGTCATAAAAAACAGAAAGGAAATGAATGGCCTGAAATACGTCATGTTTCCCTCACCCTTTGTCGTTTGCCGAGATTGCCGAAAGCTAGCACACCACGCAAGGGAGAGAAATGATATTCAAGAGTCGTCCCGCTGCCAGTCGAACCGCCATCGGCCTTCCCTTGACTGGTCCTCTTCCACCGATCGCCGGACACGGGAAATAAAGTCGTATCGCTGCAGTTCGACCGCACCGAAACGCAACAGATGTGTTGTGGTCTGTTGGCAGTCGATAAGCCGAAAGCCCCATTTGCAGAGCTGCCTCACCAACATGACAAAGGCTGCCTTGGACGCGTCCGGCACGGTGTAAAACATGGATTCCCCAAAAAAAACCCTGCCCAGGGCCACCCCGTAGACGCCTCCAACAAGTTCGCCCTCCTGCCAAGCCTCCACACTGTGGGCAAAGCCCATGTCGTGCAGAAGCGTATAGGCATTCACCATTTCATCCACTATCCAGGTACCGTCCTGTTCCGGTCTCGGCGTCCGGGCGCAACCATGAATCACGCCCTGGAAATCCTTGTCCATGGAAAACTGAAAACGCCGCTGATTGAGCACCCTTCTCAAACTTTTAGGCACGTGCAGTTGTTCAGGAAACAGCACCAAGCGCGGATTTGTGGACCACCAAAGAATAGGAGAGTCCGGGGAGTACCAGGGAAAGATGCCGTTAGCGTATGCTGTCAGCAGGCGTGCTGCCGAAAGATCGCCGCCCACGGCGAGCAGCCCATCGGGTTCGGCGTCTTCCGGGTCCGGAAAGACAGGATCTTCAAAAAGCCTGTAAATCACCATGATCAAATAATATTACAAGTGTTACGGTACAACAAGGGAACCACGAAAAAAGGCGGCACTCGGGCCGCCTCTTTCATTCGTTTGCGCAGGCTAGTGGCGTTTGGCCGCGGAATCGAAAGTAAATACAAACTCCCGTGAGGCCCCTTCGGTCGGAATTTTCTTGCCCCTGACCTTGCCTGCAAGATCCATGGTGGCCACACCGCCCTTCATCAGGTTTCCGAAAAGCAGTTCTTCGGCAATGGCGTCCTTGATCTCGGTCTGAATGACCCGGCCCATGGGCCGTGCGCCGAAGGCAGGGTCGTACCCCAATTCGGCCAGTCGTCTGCGTGCCGTCTTGGTCAGCTCCACACGGACACGACGTTCGCCGAGTTGTTCATTGAGTTCCTTGAGAAACTTGTCCACGATCATTTCCATGATGCTCGGGGTCAGCGCACCGAAAGGCACGATGGCATCCAGCCTGTTGCGGAACTCGGGACTGAACAATTTCTCAATGGCCTTGAGCGCCCCATCCTTGCGGTCGCTTTCCTCATCCCGCTTGAAGCCGATCTGTCCTTTGGACATTTCCCGGGCGCCGGCATTGGAAGTCATGAGCAGAATCACATGCCTGAAGTCGGCCTTACGCCCGTTGTTGTCGGTCAGGGTTGCGTAATCCATGACCTGCAGCAGAATGTTGAAAACGTCCGGATGCGCCTTTTCTATCTCGTCGAAAAGCACCACGCAATGCGGCTGTTTGCGCACGCCTTCCGTGAGCAGGCCGCCCTGATCAAAGCCCACGTATCCAGGAGGAGCGCCAATAAGCCGCGCCACAGCATGCTTTTCCATGTATTCGCTCATATCAAAACGCAGAAAGCCCACGCCGAGAATTGTGGCCAGCTGACGGGCCAGCTCGGTCTTGCCCACCCCAGTGGGGCCGGTAAGCAAAAAACTACCCACCGGGCGCCCGGCCTGCTTCATGCCGGCACGGGAACGCTTGATGGCCCCAGCCAGAATCTTGACCGCATCGTCCTGCCCGAAGACCACACCCTTGAGGTCATCTTCCAAGGTCTGGAGACGGCCTTTGTCGGACATTGACAGGCGACGGGCCGGAATACGAGCCATCCGGGCCACGACCTTTTCAATGTCCTGCACCGTGATTTTGTCCTTTTTGCGTGGGCGTCCGGAAAGGCGGTACTGGGCGCCGGCTTCGTCCATGACGTCAATGGCCTTGTCCGGCAGGAAGCGGTCGCTGATGTGCCGACCAGCCAATTCCGAGGCGGCCTTGAGCGCGTAGTGGCTGTAGGTTACGCCATGAAACTCCTCGTAATAGGACTTAAGGCCTTTGAGGATTTCCACGGTCTCTTCCACGGAAGGTTCGGGCAGGTCGATCTTTTGGAACCTGCGTGACAGGGCGCGGTCCTTTTCAAAATGGTTTTTATATTCCTCGTAGGTAGTGGATCCGATACAGCGAATATCCCCGGAAGCCAGAAACGGTTTGAGGATGTTGGAGGCATCCATGCTGCCCCCGCTGACGGAACCGGCACCTACAATGGTATGAATTTCGTCGATGAACAAAATGGCGTCCTCATGGTGCTTGAGCTGGGCCAGCACACCTTTGAGACGCGCTTCGAAATCACCACGATATTTGGTGCCGGCCAGCAATGCCCCCATGTCCAGTGCATAAATCTTCACGTCACGAAAGCTGCGCGGCACTTTGCCTTCCACCACATGGCGGGCCAAGCCTTCGGCCATGGCGGTCTTGCCAACGCCAGGGTCCCCCACAAAAATGGGATTGTTCTTGCGGCGACGTGCAAGCACCTGAATGGCACGCTCCATTTCCTGGTCACGGCCAATGAGCGGATCGATAAGTCCCTTGCCGGCCCGTTCGGTCAAATTGGTGGTGTATTCCTCCAAAGGATTCTTCTGGTCGCCCGGGCGGGAGGACGGCGTCTCCCGGACTGGCTTGGAATCAGGCTCACTGTCGGAAGGGGCGCTCCACTCCTGGTGTTCCTGCGCGCCGTGGGAAATGTAATCCAACACATCCAGGCGGGAAACGTCATGAGTGCGCAGGAAGTAGACGGCATAGGAATCTTCTTCATCAAACATGGCGGCCAGGACATCGCCCACTTCCACAATATCCTTGCCCGCAGCCTTTTTCTGCCACACGGCGCGTTGCAACACACGACGAACGCCGAGAGTCTGTATGACTTCGGTTTCGGTATCTTCGGGCAGGGCTTCCATGTTGTCTCTGAAGAATGCGCTCAACTGATCATGCAATTTCCCCACTTCAACACCGCAGGAAGCCAAAATTTCCTTGCCATTGTCTTCCCGGGATATGGCGTACAACAGGTGTTCGAGCGTAAGGAACTCATGATTGCGACGCTTCACCTCATTCACGGCATCTGTGAGGGCATTTTCCAGCCCCTTGCTGAGCATCGTCATTATTCACCTTCCATCGTGCATCTAAGCGGGAATCCCGCACTTTTCGCAAGACGGTGGACCATGTCCACCTTGGTTTCCGCCACTTCGGCGGTATACAGGCCACAGACCCCATAGCCTTCGTTATGGACCTGCAGCATGATGATGGTGGCCTCGGTCTCGCTCTTGCGGAAGACCCTCACAAGCACTTCCACGACAAAATCCATGGTGGTGTAGTCGTCGTTGTGCAGCAAGACCTTGTACTTCCTCGGCTCCCAGACTTCATGCTCGTCCAGGATATCCGGCTGCTGCTGGTCGCCGGTATATGGTTCAGTCATCTGTTCTACTCCAACAAAGCCTTTTTAGCCTAGATTCCAATATAAGTTGCTTCGTTTACGCTGTCGAGTGTCAGGCGTTATTCTTTGCCTATTCGGCGTAATAATTCCAGCTTTTCCCCATTTTCAAATACGAAACTCTCATCGGGCTGCAGACCGTTCGCTTCTCTATATTCGAGATTGAGGGCATGGTAGGTCAGCTTGGAAGCCTGCTCCGGAGCAAGGTGCAGCATGCCTGCGCAACGCGGCACCCCTTTCTCGCTTCCTTCGATTTCCACGAAATTGCCGAAGGGCAAAGTATCCAGACAGATAAAGCAGTCTTCCAACTCCCATTTCTCTCGAACCTTTTCATAAGCGAAGGCAACGCCAAAGCCGAGAGATTCCAGGATACTCTTCATGATTCCAAAATCATGCACCGCTGTTTCCAATTCCTCAAACACCTTGAGCCGGGAGTCCACTTCCACTTGGGGAGGCTTCTTGACGGTAAGGATGGATTCTCCCTTCCTGGACCGCAATCGAAGCAACACGTCTTTGCCTTTCAAAGAACGGTCCCCGTCGTCGAAGACGAGGTTTTCCTCGAAATAACGTCCCATGGAGCGGGCTCCAAGACTTTCCAGCAGGCCGCGTAAAAATCCCAGGTCCGGATCCAGATATTTCAGCTCCAACTCGAGAGCCATTTGCTTTCTCCTCCATGACTGGTAAGAAGTGGGCGAGGCGATTAAAAATGTTGAAAAAAATTATTCTTCTTTCCATGGGCGGCGCATGCGGCACACTCTGCCGTTACTGGCTCTCCGGTGTCGTCCAGCGCTTGGCCGGGACAAACTTTCCCTTCGGCACGTTTGCTGTGAACATTCTCGGCTGCTTCCTGTTCGGAACGATATGGGGCTACATGGAAAACCGTATCGGGCTAGGCGGCGATCTGAGATTGCTCATATTAAGCGGTTTCATGGGCGCGTTCACCACTTTCTCCACGTACATGTTTGAAACCGCGACCCTCGTCAAGTTTACGCAATACTTCCAGGCCGCAGCCAACATTGCGGGACAAAGCGTGGCAGGACTCGTCCTCGTCCTGGCGGGCATAGCCATTGGTCGTATTTTGTAGTGGGGATTATTCAGATAACCAACCGCCCTTACAGGAGGTTTTCATGACACTCCCAGAAAAGGCCGAACGGATCCGAATCTTCATCGGAGAAAGCGACCGTCACAACGGCAAACTGCTCATGGAAGTCATCATCGAAGAAGCACGCAAAGACGGCCTGGCCGGAGCCACGGCCTTGCGCGGCATCAGCGGCTACGGGGCCAACAGTCTGGTGCACAGTAACAAAATCCTCAGGCTTTCCGAAGACATGCCGGTCATCATAGAAATCGTGGACATCCCTGAAAAAATCGAAGCCTTCCTGCCCAAGCTCAGCGGCTTGATCCAGGAAGGCCTGGTCACACGGGAACCGGTGGAGGTGATCATGTACCGGCACAACGCCGGTTAGCCGCATACCCTGATCATTTCCGGGGCAATACGCTCCAATGAAAGAATCTTGTCTACCCCACCCATCTTTATGGCTTCCTGCGGCATACCAAAGACAACGCAGGAGGCCTCGTCCTGGGCGATGCAATATGCACCGACGTCATGAAGTTCCTTCATACCTTTGGCGCCGTCGTCCCCCATTCCGGTCATGATGCCGGCCACCACGTTCCTGCCGCCGAAGCGCGCTCCGGAGCGGAACAACACGTCCACGGATGGACGGTGCCTGGACACCAGGGGGCCATCCTTCACTTCCACATAATATTTTGCTCCGCTCCGCTTCAAAAGCATGTGCTTATTGCCCGGCGCGATGAGAGCCTGGCCACGCAACATGGCGTCTCCGTCCTGGGCTTCCTTGACCGTCACCTGACAGATGCCATTCAGCCGATTGGCGAAGGCGGCCGTGAAATGCTCAGGCATATGCTGCACTATGGCCACAGGTGGGGAATTGGCAGGCAGTTGTTCCAGAAAAACCCGTAAAGCCTCGGTTCCGCCAGTGGAAGCACCCACCAGCATAATCTTTTCCGTGGTTTGCAAAGCCTGAGGACGCCCCATGGGGATGACGGCATCAGCATCCAGTTTGGGTTGAGCCTTGAGCGGCTTGGCCGGAAGCTTGACCTTCTTGGCCCGGGTCAGAGCCGCAGCCTTGACTGCGTCACAAAGGGATATCTTCGATTCCTCAAGAAATTTCTTGGTGCCCACCTTGGGTTTGGTGATGATCTCCACCGCTCCATATTCAAGGGCCTTCAGGGCGTTCTCTCCCCCTTTCTGGGCCATGGAGGAACAAATCACCACCGGAATGGGATGCTGAGACATGATCTTCTTCAGAAAAGTCAACCCGTCCATGCGCGGCATTTCAATGTCCAGGGTGATGACGTCAGGTACTTCCTGTTTGATCTTCTCCGCAGCCACGAATGGATCCACCGCACTGGCCATGACTTCGATATCCGGGTCCGAATCCAGAATCTGAGTCAGAGTCTGCCGCACGACTGCGGAGTCATCCACAACGAGAACGCGAATCTTCTTGCCCATCATGAAACTCCAGTCACGAGGTTCTCTAATTGGTCTCGACGACAACCCGCCGGACCAGGCTGGGTATATCGAGAATGAGCGCAATGGAGCCGTCCCCCTTGATGGTGGCTCCGGAAATGCCTTCGACATCCTTATAGACACGGCTGAGGCTTTTTATGACCGTCTGATGCTCGCCAATGACCGTATCCACGACAATACCTACCCGGGCGCCTTCCACGCCGGTGATGACGATCTGCTCAATGGGAGGATTCTCCCCGTCGACCATGAAGAAATCACGCAAATGAATATAGGGCACGATTTCGCCGCGCAGGTGAAGCAGTTTCTGTCCCCCTTCACCTTCGTCTATCTCCGAGCTGTTAAGCTCCACGCATTCCTCGACCAATGAAAGCGGGATGACATAGAACTCATCGCTCACCCGAACCTGCAGGCCGTCGATGATGGCCAGGGTCAAAGGCAGACGGATGGTGATGGTGGTCCCCTTGTTGATCATGCTGTCGATATCGATAGTCCCCCGCAGGGAATCAATGGCGCGTTTGACCACATCCATGCCCACGCCGCGACCGGAGACGTTGGTGACCTTCTTGGCCGTGGAAAAACCCGGCTCGAAAATAAGCTTGAACAGCTCCTTTTTCGTCAACTCGGCGTCGGCTACGATCATGCCGCGCTCTATGGCCTTGGCTCGGATGCTTTCCGGATCCATGCCACGGCCATCGTCGGTGATACGGATGAGCACTTCGCCTCCGGAGTGTTCCGCGGAAAGCAAAATCATGCCTTCTTCCATCTTGCCCGCAGCCTTGCGCTCCGCCGGGGGTTCAATGCCATGGTCTATGCTGTTGCGCAGCAAATGCACAAGCGGATCGCCCAAACGCTCAATGACGGTCTTGTCCAGTTCGGTTTCCGCACCATTGGTGGAAAGGATGATTTCCTTCCCCAGCTCGGAAGAAAGATCCCTGACCAACCGCCTGAACTTGCTGAAGGAGGTGCCGATGGGCAGCATGCGGATCCCCAGAGTGGAGTCCCGCAGCTCATCGCTGAGCCGTTCCAACTCCTCGGAAAGCGACGTCAGAACAGGGTCGTTCCGCTCGCTGACCACTTGGGAGATCTGGGCCTGAACAATTACCAGCTCGCCGACCAAGTCCACCAGCCAATCAAGCTTTTCTGCCGCCACACGAATACTGGAAACCGCTTCCTGCTGTTTCTTGACCTGCTGGGACTCTTTCACCTTGGTCTGCTTGCTGACCGCCTGGTTGAGCTGATCATCAGTCACTTTTCCAGCTTCCTTGAGGATCTGCCCGATGGGCTTTTGTTGCTTGAGCGCATCCTCGATATCATCCTGCCGTATGGCTCCCTCTTCCACCAGTATCTCGCCGAGCTTGGGCAGCTCTTCCTCCTCGATGGCAGGCTCGGGAGGCAGGGCCTCCGCCTCACGCGGCGGCTCTTTCTCTCGGTATTCCTCCACCGTGACGCGAAGATTAAGATCCGTGAATAGGAAAACATCGTTGACCGCATCCTTGTTGCGATCCGTGTCCAACCGAAATTCCCAGTAAACGTCTTCGGTGCCCGGAAGGTCTGAAGGACGGGTCAAAATCTGGAATTCGCCCAGCCGCTGCAACTCCTCGAACAGGGACTCGAAGCTTTCCTCCAGCTTCCCGGCTTCATCCTGGGGCACCACCTTGATGAGATGGCAATGGGACTGGACTTCTTCTTCCTCTGCCGGGATCTCCTCAACCTCGGCGGCTTCAACGCCGTCTTTCGCCCCCTCTTCTTCCAGGACTTCCCCGCTGGCCAATTTCTGCAACCCCAGCAAAATGTCTTCCATGCCCTCCGGGTCCACGACCTCGCCGGCGTCGGCGTTGTCGAGCATTTTCTGGATATGATCACGGGACCGCAGGGCAAGATTCAACAAGTCCTTGGTGATGTTCAATTCCTCGGAGCGCACCATATCAAAAACGGTCTCGACCTCATGGGTGAATTCGGCGATATCCTCGAAACCGAACATGGAACCGGAGCCTTTGATGGTATGCAGCGCCCTGAAAACCCTGTTGACCAAGTCGAGGTCGTCCGGCGCATCTTCAAGCTCCAGAAGTGATCCTTCCAACTCCGCCAGCAGCTCATAGGCTTCTTCTTTGAATATTTGCCGATTCAAATCATCCGACATGTGAGCACTCTCCTGTGAGCCGATCAGATTGGACGTACTAGCTACTCAATGCACGAAACAAGGCACTTGTGCACAATACTACATAATCCAAATCCGTTGACCAGCCTGTTATAGCCTGTTTATGCTCCGGCAGTGTTATAATTTATTTGAATTTGATTTCAGCACGCGCAGTTTCATCATCAAAGGGTTTGATTTTGATGTCCACGTCTTCCCCCTTGAACTCCGCGGCACCCCGCAAAATGCCTTCAAAATAGTCGAATAAGCCCCGGGCGGAGCGGTAATTGATGAACAGCTCGTCTCCCTTGTCTTCATAGGTGAAACTGGGAGGCGTAATGCCGGGATGCTCTTCGGTAAGTTGGGCGTGCACATCATTCATGCGCATGTAGAATTCCTTGAGACCTTCATCCTTGAAGTAGCGTTGGTACATCTTGTAGAACTCGCCCACGGTGAAACGCCCCAGCTTGAGGAAAAAATCACGCTCGGTGGTACTCTCCAACTTGGCAACCAGTTCGGCCATCTGCAGCATGACGCCGTCCGGATAACTTGCAGTAGGCAGGAAGACCGGGTTGCCCATTTCCTCCTGCATGGCCTCGTACGTGGCCTTGCCAAATGTCTTCTCGACAAATTTCTGGGTCAGCTTGGGCAGAATACCCTTCATTTCCCCAGTGGACACACGCAGCTTATCCTGACTTTCGCCGTCCTCCCGGAACTCCATGGACACTGTCAGCAATTGCTGAGCAAGCTCCGCCAAATCCCGGGTCGCCGAGGCCTGCTGACCGGCGCCTTCGTCGGCCTCGCGGGCGACCAGGGCAATTTCCTCGATGCTTTTGCCGATCTCTTCGGCGGCGGCCGACTGCTCTTCTGCGGCCGTTGCGATCTGGGAAACCCGGTGGACCATATCCTCAATGCTTTCCATAATTTGCTGCAACGCCTCTCCCGCCTTGTTGGACAAGTCGGTACTCTCCTGCACCTGCTTTTCCGTGCGGGACATGGATGACATGGCATGAGCCGAACGTTCCTGAATGGTGTGGATGGCGCTTTCAACTTCCTTGGTGGCGGTCATGGTCTTTTCCGCCAGCTTCCGGACTTCATCGGCCACCACGGCAAATCCCCGCCCGGCCTCGCCGGCGCGTGCGGCTTCGATGGCGGCGTTCAGCGCCAAAAGGTTGGTCTGATCCGCGATATCATTGATGACGTTGATGATCCGGCCGATTTCCTCGGCCTGGCTATCAAGCTGTCCCACCACTTCCGCAAGCTGCCCGGCGGAAACAGAGACATTGTTGATGGCGTCCACAGCCTGGGTGACCATTTCCACGCCTTGGCCGGCGGAAGCCTGAGCTCCCTCTGCAGCATGCGAAGTGGCCGAAGCATTGCTGGCCACCTCCAGAACCGTCGAAGTCATCTGTTCCATGGAAGTGGCCACGGTCTCGGTCTGACGACTCTGCCTCTGGGCTCCGCGGGCCTGCTCATCCGCAGAGGCGGACATTTCTTCCGAGGCGGAAGCGACACGCTCCGCCAGCGTGCTCACGTCGCTGCCCACCTGGGCCATTCGGGACTTCTGCTCTTCAAGGTCGCGCTGCTTCTGGACCACTTCCTTCATGTCGAGGAAAGACGTAACCACCCCTACGATCTCATCAGATGAGTTGTAAATGGGCCGGGAAAAAAGCCGCACGTTCACCACCTGCCCGTTCCACAATCTAAGCTCCGTTGTGGCGTCCTTGCCCTTGCCGCTCTTAAATACCTCTTCGGCAATGGAACCACTGGTGGTGTTGTAAAAGGCTTGGCTGACCGTGAAGCCCATCACTTGGGAAATCGGTTTACCGATCATCTCCAATGCGGATTCAGTGGCCAGCATGATTTTGCCTTCACGATTGGAGACAACGACCTGGTTACCGAGCACCTTGAGGGCGTTGTGAAAGAACAGGCACTCTTCCATCGCTGCTTCGTGCCCTTTGCGAAGCACGTCGAAGGCCTCTCCGAAACCGGACTTGTCCAAGGATTCCAAAAAGCGAGCCTTACCCGTCTTGGACTCCACATCCCTTAACGCCTTGCGAATGCGGGCCATGGGAGCGTGAACCCAAAGCCCCCCGCACACCGCAAAAGTAACGCCCAGACCAAGAGCCGTGTAGAAAGCGGCCGAAGAGTCTAGAAAATGTGCAATTACAAAAATTATACAAACAAGAATTCCGAACAAAAAGGAACGGAGACCCCCACCACTGAATACGGACACATTTCTCATGCAGCTTCCTTTTGAGCACCATCCGAATGATACAAGAGGGCGTTCATCAAAGTGATAATGAATCTTTTTTTGATCACTACGCTGAAATCGTGTTGGTTTCAATCATGGGACCGAGGAAAACACATGACAAGATACGATGGCGAACCAATACTATTTTCTCAGCATACGAAAAGCACGCCGTCGTCTGAAACGACGAATGGCGTACAAAGAAACAAAATAAGTCAAGATTGTTGCCGGAACGCCGAAAATGAAGCCGCCTGCCAAAATGATCGTAAAAAATTGCCACCCGGCCTCCAGCATTTCGACCATGGCCAACTTGGAGGGATCGAAATGGGCGTCGATAGGCAGGAAAAAATGCCCGACAAGATACAGGAAATAGTAAAAGGGGGCCATGGTAAAGGCATTGGAATAGCAGGTCGCCAGCCAGGCGGCGAACTTGGGCACCTTGAACAGAAAAGCCAGGGCGACTACCACGACGGACTGGAGAGGAATAATGGGCATGGCACCAATGAAGACTCCCAGGGCAAGTGAAAACGCAAGCTGCTTGGGCGATGACTTCTGCCGCATGATGCGCAGGTACCAATAACGGGTGGAACGCTTGAGCCTGTCCCACCACCCATTGTTCTGGCTGTTTTTCTTTTTGGTGGTGCTGCCTGCACCGTTTTCGACGCCGGGCACAAATTACTCCAATATGTCAAACCTTGAAAATTTCATCATGAAACCGGCCCGCCCCTGAGTCGAGGAACGGAGCTCGGTAGAGAAACCGAACAGCCTTCCCAAAGGAGCCAAGGCTTCCACAACCTTCTGGCCGCCTTTGTCCACCATGTTTTCCACCTTGGCCCCCTTGGCTCCAAGCAGACCGATGACATCGCCCACAAAATCCTCGGGCACGCCGATTTCGATCCACATGATGGGCTCGAGCATCCTGGGCCCGGCCTTCTGCAGGGCTTCACGCATAGCCATTGCGGCCGCCATGCGGTATCCGGCTTCGCTGGATTCCCCCTCCTGTCTCGACAAACCCAGCACGCGAACATGAACGTCCTGAACGGGATACCCCTTAAGAGGTCCGCTCTGCAAGGCGTCTTCAATGCCTTCCTGAATTGCGTCCAGCCAAACGGCGGGCCAGGAATCCACGTCCACCTCGAAAGAAACTTTCTGACCGGTATCACGGTCCATGGGCTCCACGGACAAGGAGACCTGACCGTAATGGACGACTTCTCCGAGTTCCCTGTTAAACTCGGCTTCGGCGGTCGCCTTGGCGCTCACGGTTTCCTGGTAGACGACCTGCGGCTTGCCCGTGCGCGGCTCCAACTTGTATTCACGTTTCAAGCGTTCGAGAATAACTTCAAGGTGCAACTCACCCATACCCGAAAGAACCACCTGGCCGGTGTCCTCATCATTCTTGACCTCGAGGGTGGGATCTTCGAGCAGATACTTTTCAAGCACCTCTTCCAGCTTGTCCGCCTCGTCAGAGTTTCTAGGTTCAATGGCCAGAGAGATGACCGGTTTGTAATTCCCGATCTGTTCCAAAATCAATTGGTTGTCCTTACAGCACAGAGTGTCCCCAGTCCTGGCGAACTTCATGCCCGCAGCGGCGACGATGTCGCCGGCAAAGGCCGCATCCAGTTTCTCCTTTCTGCCCGCATGCATGTGAAAAAGACGCGCTACGCGCTCTTCCTCGCTTTGTGTCACGTTGTAGACCGTGCCCCCGGCAGTAATGCTGCCGGAATACAGGCGCATGAGCGCCAACTTCCGGCCGGAATCCATGCTGACCTTGAACACCAAAGCGGAAAGAGGCTCTTTGCCGCCAACGGCAAACGATTTCTTCTGCCTTGTTTCGGGGTCAATGCCCGTGGCAGGCGGAACATCCAAAGGACTGGGAAGATACGCACATACAGCATCCACGACAGGCTGCACGCCGACGTTCTTGAGTGCCGAGCCGCACAGAACCGGTACGAAATCGAGCGCCAGCGTCCCCTTACGAATGGCGGCCCGCAACGATTCGACCGGAATATCCTCTCCGGCAAGATAGAGTTCAAGGAGTTGATCATCGTAATCGGCAACGGCCTCGATGATTTTCTCGCGCCATGGAGTCATACGCTCCACCTCTCCGGCAGTAAGCTCAAAAGACTCATATTGCTCGCCCTTGGACTCGGGATCGAACTCCAGGCGCTTCATGCCCACAAGGTCGTACACCCCTTTCAGATCCTGCTCGAGTCCGTCCGGGTATTGCAGGGGAAGCGGATTAACCCCGAGCTTCCGACTCATGGAATCCAGCACGGCCTCGAAGTCAGCCCCCAGGCGATCCAGCTTGTTTACATAGGCCAGCTTGGGAACATTGTACTTACTGCTCTGCCGCCAGACTGTTTCCGACTGGGGCTCGACACCGCTGACGCCGCAAAAAACGCCGACAGCTCCATCCAAAACACGCAAGGAGCGCTCTACTTCAATGGTGAAATCCACGTGACCGGGGGTATCAATGATATTGATCATACTGCCGTCCCACTCGCAGGTGGTCACAGCCGAGGTAATGGTAATGCCACGCTCCTGCTCCTCGGGCATGTAGTCCATGGTGGCTGTTCCCTCATGGACCTCCCCGATCCGGTGGATCTTCTTGGAGTAATAGAGAATGCGCTCAGTCAGTGTGGTTTTTCCCGCATCAATATGAGCGATGATTCCGATATTCCGCAAGCGTTCGAGATTCTTTTTCGAAGGACTCTTCGTTTTGCTCACAGCTCTTCTCCGTCAGCCCAGCACACCTTGGTGTCAACAAATGTGTCGGCGTCAATTTCCGTCCAGACCCAGCATGCCTCGTGCCCCGGCCCCAAGACGACAGGGAACCGTCCGGACATCTGGGCATGGAGCTCCACAGGCAAAAAAGCCACTCTGGCATCTACCTGTAATAAATATTCAATTTCTCTATTTGCACAGGAAAAATCAGGACTGTCAACTTCGTTTTTCTCGCCGAGACAGGTCATGGGAGTCCCGGCCTGCCCAAAAGCAATGGCCTCAAGGTCGAACCGGGGGCCGGCGCCGGCGTGGTAAACAACCGAAGCACCGCTTTCAAGCAACAACGGCCGCACGCCAAAGGCGTAATGATCAACAACAGAAGCTTCCCGAGCAGCATTGACGAAAACCATACGACCGGTACCGCCTTCATGGGCCAAATCTCTCAGCAGCCGGTTCATTTCTTCCAGCTCCAACTCAATCACGGACTCTATGCCGGCCAACTCCAACGCCACCAACTGGGGCAGGCTCCATCCTGCAGTCTTGGGTTTGACTGCCAAAACATTCCGCACCCCGGCTGCAACAGCCGGTACAGCGGCAGCCAACAATTGAGCGGGAGAGTCATGATCGGCTCCGCAGGCAATGACAGCGAAATCCATGGGCCTGCGCAATTCCCGGGAAACAAACCCTCCCCGGAAGCTTCGTTCCACTGCTTGGCTGGACGTACGGGAAACCCCATACCATTCCCACAATCGGGCGATGCATGTCTTGAGCAGGGCGCGCCGGTTGTCCGGCACCGAAGCATACGCCTCTCCCAGAAGTTCGTCGGTGATGTAATGTGGTTCCAGCCAGTCGGGAAAAACAAAGCTCATTGGTCTGTCCTTACAAAAAAAGCGGCCCTGTGGGCCGCTTTACGTTTCAAGTTACAACCAATTCTTGAGCCATAGCAGCCAGCTCTCCTGGATGCGCATGCGCTCTTCGTCCGCCACTGTCTTCTGATACTCGAAGTAGGCGTATTCAGCTCTTCTGCGAGCATAATCTCGCAGATCCGGGACATCGGAAAAATTCTCCACCACATATTTATAGCGGTTCCAGGCCGGACCGTAGCGGTCGGTTCTCCAAAAGAAATCCGCCACATAGAGTTCATGCTCGGCCAGTATCCTGCGGCTCTTCTGAATATAGAGACGAGCCTGTTCCGCATACTCGGACTTGGGAAAGGATTGCTCCACTCGGTAGAAGTACTCAAGCCCTTCCTTGATGTTGTCCTGCCTGCGGTCAATGCCTTTGAACATATTGAAGTTGCCCATACCCACCTGAAAGAGCACATAGGGAATGTTCTCGTTGGAAGGATGCATGGACTCGAATTCCTTGTAGGCATCGACAGCCTCCTCGTACTTTGCGTCGAGGTAATAGGCGTCGGCCAAAGCAATCTCCGCCTTCAACGTATAAGGGCTGAACGGAAACTTGTCCTTGAGCTTGATGAAGTAGTCCTGAGCCTCCAGGTACTCCTTGGACTGCATGGAATCCATTCCGGCCTCCCAGAGTTCCTGGGCGGTATCTTCAGGAGGCGGTAAAAAATAATAATCGATGAGGCCACACCCGGAAAGCGTGACCAAAAGCAGCATAAATGCTGCGCATTGTTTAAATTGCCTCAACATAGGCCTCGTCGGCTAATTGCCAAGTTGCTCGAGATAGGAAAATGCGGAGGTTGCCGCGGTGGCGCCGTCACCAACCGCAGTGGCCACCTGGCGGCACATTTTGGCGCGAATATCCCCGGCGGCAAAAATACCGGGCACGTTGGTGCACATCTCGATATCGGTCACAATACCATGCACTGTCTTTTCCACCTCACCCGGAACAAAGTGCATGACCGGCTCGAAACCGACAAAAATGAACGCTCCATCCACATCCAAAGAGCTTTTTTCGCCGGTTTTGACATTGGTCAGAGCCAAAGTCTCCACTTCCTCGACGCCGACAATCTCGTCCACCACGGTACTCCGCAGGACTTCGATCTTCTCGTGAGTAAAGCACTTGTTCTGGTAGCAGACAGCACCACGGAATTCTTCACGGCGGTGAATGAGGTACAGCTTCTTGACCAGACGGGCAAGATACAAAGCTTCTTCCAAGGCGGAGTTTCCGCCGCCTACGACGGCCACGGTCCTATCCCTGAAAAAGTTGCCGTCGCACAGGGCGCAGTAGGAAACCCCCTTGCCCACCAAGCGCTGTTCACCAGGAATTCCCAGGTTACGGTACCTGGCCCCGGTGGCGAAGATGATGGCTTTGGCGCCCACAGCCTGGTCGGCGACATGGATCTCGTGAACGGGATTACCGATCTTGATTTCCTTCACCTCGTCCATGATCTTGTCATGGGGATATTCCTCAAGGTGAGCAGCGAACTTGTCCGCAAGCTCATATCCTTTCAAACCAGAGGGAAAACCGGGATAATTCTCAATCTCCTCGGTCATGAGAACCTGTCCACCAGGGGCCATCTTCTCGATGGAAAGAGTCTTGACCCCTGCCCTCAAAAGGTAAAGGGCAGCCGTCATTCCTGCCGGACCGCCCCCTATGACTACGGCGTCGTAAATATTCATCTTACAGTGCTTTTTTCTCAATCATTTCCTTGATGCTGCTCTTGGAAACAGCACCGGTGCTCTGATCCAGGACTTCGCCCCCCTTGAACAGGATAATGGTCGGGATAGCACGGATACCGTACTTACCGGGGGTCGCAGAGTTTTCGTCCACATTCATTTTGGCGATTTTGACTTTGCCATCGTATTCGGAGGCGAGTTCGTCAATAACCGGCCCCATCGCCCGACACGGGCCGCACCACGGAGCCCAGAAATCGATGAGCACAGGGACGTCGCTATTCAACACTTCAGCTTCAAAATTGCTGTCCGTTACCTGCATAGCCATGCGTATACTCCTTTTATCGTTTCGAAATTCGACGGCTTTGAACCGTATCAACTGGGGCGGATACCTGTGGAGTCAGTCCGCTTACTGTCACAATCAACCAAGTTACTAAAAGTAGTTATGGCCGCCCGGACTGTCAAGCTGGAACAGGACAATCCGGCCTCGCTATTCCTCACAAACATGCCAATCGAGGGGAACAACACGCCCCCGGGGAATGGCCTCCAGGTCCAAGGTATGGCAATAGCCCTGTCCGGCAAACAGTTCACCCGCATAGGCGATCATGGAGGCGTTATCGGTACACAGGTGCAATCCCGGCAAAATCAGAGACAACTTACGTGTATCGGCAAGGTCCTGCATGGTCTGTCTGACCATGGAGTTGGCGGCAACGCCCCCCGCCACCACAAGGCTCTCCATCCGCCCGGCCTGCTTGAGCGCCCTCTCCACTTTGATACGCAGGGTGTCGGCCACGCTCCAGTTGAAGGAGGCGCACACTTTGGAAATCGCTTCGCGACGCTCGACAGGCATTTTCATGAATGAGGAAATATCGCCCATCTCGTCAAGAATAAGCTCCGGGTGGGCCTGGATATGGTTGGCTACGGCGGTTTTCAGTCCGCTGAAGCTGAAATCCAGACTCGGGGTGTCGATGAACGCCCTGGGGAACAGTTTGGTATCCGGCTCGACGCCCTTTCCCAGCTGGTCGATAAACTTGCCGCCCGGATACGGGAAGTTCAGCAGTTTTGCGACCTTGTCGAAGGCTTCCCCGGCAGCGTCATCCAGAGTTCTGCCCAACAGCTCAAATTGCGTAGGAGAATCAATGCGGTACGTATGGGTATGCCCGCCGGAAACCAGCAGACCAAGGGCAGGAAACGTCAACTCCTGCTCCAAGCCTGGCGCCAGGAGATGCCCCCAGAGATGGTTCACACCCACCAACCGGGCGTTACAAGCCACACTCAAGGCCTTGGCGAAGCTGACGCCCACCAACAGCGCCCCAAGCAACCCGGGACCACGGGCCACCGAGACCACATCTATGTCCTGAGGCTGCACTCCGGTCTCCGCCAGCAGTTCTCGATAGAGGACCGGCAGCACCCGGAGATGCTCACGGGAAGCGATCTCGGGGACCACTCCGCCGAACACGGCGTGAACATCTATCTGGGTGGCCAGCTTCTGACCCAGAAGCTTTCCGCCGCGCACGAGCGCGACCGCCGTCTCGTCACAAGACGTTTCAATGCCTAGGCACAGCATGGAGAACTATTGACCCTTATGCTTCTGGTAGATTTCCTGCACCATCTTCACATCCTTGCGCGAACCGATGAACAACGGCGTACGCTGGTGCAGATGGTCGGGCTCGATCTCCATGATGCGCCGCTCCCCGTCGATGGCCATGCCGCCGGCCTGTTCCACGATCATGGCCATGGGATTGGCTTCGCAAAGCAGGCGCAGCTTGCCCGTGGGCTTCTTGGGGTCGCGCATGTCGGCCGGATACAGAAAAACGCCGCCGTACAGGAGATTGCGGTGAAAATCCGCTACCAGGGAGCCGATGTATCTGGCGCTGTAGGGCTTTTTGTGAGAATTCTCGGACGACTTGAAATAGTCCACCACGGCTCGGGTTCCAGCGTCCCAGTATTGACTGTACCCTTCGTTGACCGAATAGATCTTGCCCTGCTCCGGGATACGGATGTTGGGGTGGGAAAGCAGGAATTCCCCGACGCCGGGATCGAGCGTAAATCCGAACACCCCGTTCCCCGTGGTGAAGACCAGCATGGTGGATGAACCGTACAGGATGTACCCGGCGGCCACCTGTTCCACGCCCTTTTGCAAAACATCCGAGGAAAGCAAATGGTCTTCGGGGGGGCTGTTGCGGCGATAGATGGAAAAAATCGTCCCGATATTGACGTTGACGTCGATGTTGGAGGAACCGTCCAGGGGGTCGAAAATGATGATATAATTCCCCTGCGGCAATCCGTGCGGGACCTCGATAATGTCCGCATTCTCCTCCGAGGCCATGGCGCAGAGCACTCCGGAACGGGCCAATCGGTAAATGAGAATCCGATTGGCGTATTCGTCGAGCTTCTTCACTTCCTCGCCCTGAACGTTCACGTCGCCAGTGAAGCCGAGCACATCGACCAATCCGGCCTTGTTGACCTCTCGGGCGATGATCTTTGCGGAAAGGACGAGCTCGTTGAACAGCCGGGTAAACTGCCCTGTGGCCGTGGGCACCATGTTCTGATGCAGGATGATATGTTCAGTGACTGTGACTTGCTGGGACACGAAGATTCTCCTTGTAAATCCTGACTATGCTAGAAAGGCCACCAGTTAGACTTGTTTTCCACCATGGGGTCGACACTTTCCGTGGCATAGACATATTCATCCTCGCCGATGAATCTGGCAAGCCAAGTATAATATTTATCACCCACCTGGACCTGGCCAGTCACGGCTTCCTTCAGGATGTCCTCCCAAGGCACACTGAGAAGCCCCTGCTCGTCCACAGGCTCCCCGACGCTCCACACGCCGCCACCTGGATGGATGATGATAAGTTCCTTCGGTTCAGGGCTGAAATTGATCACGGTCCTGGGGTCGAATCCGGCAACGACCAGCCCCTTGAAATCCGCATCCTTGAAATAGGGGGTCCCGATATACAACTCCGGCCCGAGGTCGGGATAATCCGGAACGGTCTTCAAAAAAGTGGTACGCCAATGTCCTTCGAAAACCAGCGGCTGACTGAAACGCTTCATGGGCACTTCAGGTACCTGCTCCACGATGGTGCCGTTGTCGTTGGTGACAAAAGCACGATCCAACCACGGGAAACGGGTCATCAACAGATCGAACCACTCTTTTTCGGGATAAGTGTCTTTGTCGGAAATATAACGGTTCAAGCTCAAGAGAGGCGCATCGACAGGCGTAACAAGCCGAGCCAACTTCTCGAAGTTGGGATTCTGCAGTTTGTAGGCATCGGTATCAATGGTCGCTGCAGGGTCGACGTAATCACGAATGGGCTGCCACTGGCCCTTGATATAACGCTTTGTCCTTGTCCACGTATGACACCCGGCCACCGCGACAACGAGGGCCAGGATCAAAACCAAAGAAAGTATCCGTTTCATGTATTCAAATATTCCTGTTGCGGTGACACCCTGTTGCGGGAAGCCACCTCTTACACAGAGTCTGATCAGTATTCAAGTTCGAGCTATGAGCGGACACGGGCTTCGAAACGCGCGGCCAGAGTTTCCAACGTCCCGATGAGCCTGTTTTTCGCATGCACGCTGAAGGGATCGTCTTTTTCTTCCTCAAGGTCCTTTTTGCCGAGGTTCGTTTCCAGCTCGCGGATACGCTCCTGCAGAGCCGGCTTTCCCTCTTCACTGGAAAGCTCCAGCAATTCCCGGAAAATATCCAAGGCACCCCGGATATCGCCCTGAGAGGCGAGCAATTCGGCCATGGTACGTGTTCGCAGGCTGCCGCCGTCCAGAGTGATCGAATCCTCCCGATCCAGAACACCCTCATATTCCCGGTCCGGGGCCAAAACCTGCAGGCCGGGCTCCTTCGTTTTATATTCGCATGGCGGAGGCAGGGGCGCACCGACAAGACGAGTGGAGAGGGAAGAAAGGCCTTCGAAAACCACATCCGTCCAGCGAATATCATCGCCCGAAAGATTGGCGGACACCAGCATGAGAAAAACGCTGAGATCTCTTTTCTCCTCCGGCATGCTGCGGGCCCACGCCCTCCAGAAAGCCGGATACTCCTTCAATGGATCAACAACGCGCTCCAACTGGTCATGCACTTCATCCTCCCGCCCGAGGTCGGTCAGGAGCTGCACCAACAGCATGCGCGCCTCGAGAAAATCGGGGTGTCTGTCCAGTCCCTGCTTCAGGGTTTTGACGGCATCCTCAGTATCGCCGGTCTCAACAAAGAGCTTGGCTAAGGGGAAAAAGACCTTGGAACCTGGTTCAAGGGAAAGGACCTCCTGATACCACTCAATTTTTTTCTCCATCCGCCTTCACTCCAGTGGTTGCAACTTCATTATCATGGAAGATGTAGAGGATTTCATTTTTCTTAACGAAATTCATTCTGTCCCTGATGACTTTCTCCTGGTATGCCCGGTCGTTTTTGAGCCGACCGATCTCCCGGCTCAGGTCCAGGCTCCTGGCGTCGACTTTCTGCAACTGTTTTTCCAGAGCTTCATGCCGTTGCTTGAGCTCCATATAGGCAAAGATGCCCTGCCCGCTCCACACGAGCCTGAAAAGCAGAAACAGATTTATGAGAACCAGACAGACCAACAGTATGCGTTTACCAGCCATTCACAGCCTCATTGAAGACGGCGACCGCCGCTTTCTTCCGCATCAAGACCCGCCAGGGGCCCCTTGAGTTCTTCAAGAAAGTTGGCTGTAGCCTGCTCGATACGCCGGACATCCTCTTCACTGACCTCCACCCTGTCGATCTTTTCCAGGAACGATTTCAACACGACGAACTCATCCAGCAACGAATGCCCAAGCTCCAGGCGTTCAAGCTCGGGCTCCAGCTCCAAAATGGTCTGAAGACAGTTTGAAATACGGACCATGTAATTCGTGACGTTGGTTTCGGCCATCGAGTTTCACCTTATAGCTTCAACTTTCTTCATTCATTAACCAATTTCTGTAGAAATTGTACAGATAATTCGCCCCGGAGAAAACGGTGAGAACCAAGGCCGTGTAAAGCAGGACCTGGCCGACCAGGACAAGGTTGATGCCGAAAAGCGGGTAATGCCAGAGCAGCGGAGCCAGGGCCAGGCTCTGCACTATGGTCTTCATCTTCCCGAATTTATCGGCAGGGATCACGTCGCCCTTTTCCGCGGCAATGGCCCGCATGCCGGTGACGGCAATCTCACGGGCCACAATGATGATGACCACCCAGGCCGGGACCTTCCACTCAGGCCCCATGCGCACCAGCATGATGAGCACTGAGCAGATCAGGAGTTTGTCTGCCAGGGGGTCCAGGAATTTGCCTAGATTGGTGATCAGGTTCTGCTGCCGGGCGATCATGCCGTCGAACATGTCGGTCAGGGAAGCAAGCATGAAGACTATGGCCGCCAGCATGGAGCCGAACTTCCACCCGAGCCAAAGCTCGCAATACAGCAACAGCACGATTATGGGTGCGGCGAGAATTCGCGTCAGGGTCAGCGTATTGGGCAAATTGAAGAGGTGTCTTTTCATCGTTTTCAGCCGTGGGTTGTGGCAGCCGCTTCAAGACTGCTCTCGGCTGCCTCGGCCACCTTTTCACTGAGCTTGAGGAAGGCATCCCGTGCAAAGGATTCCTCCTCCAAGAGAACGACCGGAGTTCCCCTGTCGCCGGCAACAACCGTTGCGGGATCCAGCGGGATGGCGCCGAGGAAGTCCAGGCCGTACTTTTCAGCCAGTTCTTCGCCTCCGCCCTTTTTGAACAGGTCGATGGACTTGTTACAATGGGGACAGACGAGGCCGCTCATGTTTTCCACCACGCCAAGGATATTGGCATTGGCGTACTGCAGGAAATTAATGGACTTGCGCACGTCGCTCAAGGAAACTTCCTGCGGGGTGGTCACCACCACGCACAGGGCGTCGGGAATGGTCTTGAGCACGGTCATGGGCTCGTCGCCGGTACCCGGAGGGGAATCAATGAGCAAGAAATCCAGATCTCCCCACTGCACGTCGGAAACGAACTGACGGATGGCGGAAGTCTTCATGGGACCACGCCAGAGCACGGCCTGGTCCGGATCCTTGAGCAGGGATTCCATGGACACTGCGGAAAGGTTCTCATTGTACTGCTTGGGCATGACCAAAGAACCGCGATCCACATCGAGAGTGCCTTTGAGGCCGAGCAGGGTCGGCACGCTGGGGCCGTGAATATCCACATCCAGAACCCCGACCTTGAACCCCTTGGCGGCCAGGGCCGCGGCCAGGTTCACGGTGACCGAGCTCTTCCCCACACCACCCTTGCCGCTCATGATGAACAGCTTGTGCTTGATGCGGGCAAGCGTGGAAGAAATCAATTCATTCTGCAGCTCGAACTGCGCATTGTTTTTGTTGTCCCCGCCTTTGGAGCTGGAACAAGAAGAGCATCCTGAACTCACTGTAATCACCTGATAAACTTAAAAGTTACATGCAACCTGACCCTATTCGGATCTTCCATTGGAGATCCAGTCCAAGGCCAGGACGACAGCCATTCCCAGAGCCATCAGGCACAGCGCCACGACAAGGTCACCGTCCATTCCGGGCAATATGTTCTGCTCACGCAGTACATGGACCTTGCCTCTGATGACAACACTTTCGAGTATTTCCTTCCAGGGCCACACCTTGCGCAGCGCTCCGATCATGAATCCGGTAAGAACGCTGACCGTGGCGGCATGCCACCGGTCAAGAAGATAGTGCAGCACTCGAGAAAAGACAATAATACCTAATCCGGCTCCGGCAAGGAATACCGCGATAATTTCCAGATTATCGGGCAGGAACGGATTCTTGAGCGTCCTGGTTATATATTCGTATTTCCCGAGCATGAGCAGAATGAAGGCCCCGCTGATGCCGGGCAGGATCATGGCGCATATGGCTATGGCCCCGCACAGAAACACGAACCACAAGGTTTCGGGCGTGGTCACCGGGATCATGCCCACCAGCAAATAACACCCCAGGATTCCCATCGCGCAGAAAAAAATGTTGGTTCCGTTCAACTCTTCAATACGCTTGCCCACGATGTAGATGGATGCGGCAATAAGTCCGAAGAACAGAGACCAGATTTCCACGGGATGATTGCTCAGCATGTGATGCATCACACGGGCCATGCCCACGATGGCCAACCCGATGCCGAACAGGAGGAAAAACAAAAACTTGAGATGAAAACGAGAAACCACACCGGGCAGATCAAAGCGGAAAAGCCTGTTTAGGACTGACACGTCAAAGGAACGGATGGCGTCCACAAGCTGGTCGTATATGCCGGTAATGAAGGCGATGGTGCCGCCGGAAACCCCGGGGATGATGTCCGCCGCCCCCATGCAGAATCCTTTCATAGCCAGCAGGGCCGCCTGCCTGCCGTTCTCCGGCCCGGGACTCTGAGCCCACGCCTGCCGAAGGGTCAGCCTGTCTTTATGCAACAAAATGCCTCGATAATTTGTCGGTTACCAACCATGAGCGCCCACGAGGTCGACAAAGGCGACCCCGCCCAGATCGATTTCGCTGACTTCCCCGTCCCTCTTTTCCACCAGCATGAGTTTCTGCATCCTGCGGGAAGAACCAACGGGAATGACCAGTAAACCGGGATCGGCGAGTTGGTCAACCAGGGGCCGGGGAATTTCCGGTCCGCCCGCCGTGACGATAATGCGGTCGAACGGGGCCTCTTCCCTCCAGCCGAGGGTTCCGTCGTCGAGCTTGACCTTGACGCCGAACAACCGCATGTCCATGAACCGCTTGCGTGTGGCGAAAAAGAGCTTCTTGAGCCGCTCCACGGTAAAAACTTCAGCTCCCATGTGGTCCAGCACGGCGGCCTGATATCCGGACCCGGTGCCGATTTCCAGCACCTTCATACCCGGTTCCACCCGCAGCTTCTGAGACATGAGCGCCACAATATAGGGTTGGGAAATGGTTTGCCCTTCCCCGATGGGCAGCGGCGCGTCCGTGTACGCTTTGGACGCCAACGCCTCTTCCACGAACAAATGCCTCGGCAGTTCGCGCATGGCCGCCAGCACCCGCTCATCACTAATACCGCGCGCCTCTATCTGCTCGCGGACCATTTTCTCCCGAAGTCGCTTCGGATCAATCATTCAATTACTCCCCGCCCGAAATGTTTGCAGGATGCTGACCAGAATTTTCCAGGCAAGTCAACTCCCCAAGACGTTTGAAAGAGTTATTGATGGCGTCCGAACTTGACACAAGTACCCGCTTCGTAAAGTATCATGATACAAGCAACCGGAGGATAGTATGCTCAGAGTCAAAGATTGGATGTCCAGCCCTGTTCACTCCCTACAGGAAAACGAATCGCTGCACGCTGCACGCGATCTCATGGACCTGCATCGCATCCGGCATATCCCCATCGTTGACATGGATAACAACTTCATCGGCCTCATCACCCACCGCGACCTGCTTTCGGCCACCATTTCCGAACTGGCGGAACTGGACTCGGAAACCCGGAAGGAAATCGACTCAGGCATTCCCCTGCGGGAAATCATGAACACGGATGTCAGGACAGTGGAACCGGACTCCAATCTCAAGGATGCGGCCCAACTGCTCCTGAACCACAAGTACGGCTGTCTGCCCGTTCTGGACAACGATCAACTGGTCGGCATCCTCACTGAAGCCGACTTTCTCAAACTGACCATTACCTTGATCGAAGCGCTGAACGAAGAACAATAAAAAAACAACACCTGTGTCAGGGCCCTTGGATTGATGTACAAGGGCCTTTCTTATTTGCCGCTCTCAAAGATCCCCGGATTATCTTACTTTTCACCCCCTCCTTTCCCCTTTGGGCTCTTTTTTGTGCAAATTCCCGTCAGGCCTTGAGACCAACCGATTATGCGTGTAGAAATTGTCTAGAAAAAATCACGTATAATGCAAAGTGTAAGGACATGCATTCATGAACAAGGAAAAGAAAAGATTCCCCTTTGGAACCGTTATCGGCGTGCTGGTGCTGGCGGTACTGGCCGCCGGAGCCTTCATGGTTTTCAGGGACACGACCCCGCCGACCATTGGCATTGAGCCGGATGTAGCCCATGTGGGCCTGCCCACCGAATACGTCGTTACGGTGGATGACCCGGGTTCCGGGCTCAAAAGTGTGGAGATTTCCGCCGTGCAAGGCGAAAAAAACGTGCCGATACTCTCCAAACAAATGCCCCAGGGCACGCGACAGGCCAAAGAAAAATTCACCCTGCCCAAGGATCAATTCAAAGACGGCGCGCTCTCCATCCAGGTCACTGCCCGGGACAACTCTCTGTATCCCTTCGGAGCGGCAGGAAAAAGCACAGCCTCCAAAGAGTTCAGCCTGGACACCAAGCCGCCCCGTATCTTCGTCAAGACCCATACGACCAACATGAACCAGGGAGGCGCCGGCCTGCTCGTGTACGCCCTGTCCGAGGTGGCCAAGGAAACAGGTATCCAGGTGGGCGAACGCTTTTTCCCGGCCTACAGGCAGGCCTCCTTTGGCGACCAGAACATTTATTACTGCATGTTCGCCATTCCCTGGGACACCCCGCCCGCCAAATTCAAGCCCATGATCATGGCCGAGGACACCGCAGGCAACAGCGTCAGGCGCTCCTTCAACTACCATGTGAACGCACGCAAATTCCGCAAGGACCGCATCAACCTGTCCGACTCGTTCATGGAGAAGACCATCCCCGAATTCCATCAGTACCTCACCGGCGAGGGGTCTCCGCTTGAGCAATACCTGAAAATCAACAACGAGGTCCGTGCCCAGAACAGGGCGCAACTGGTAAAGGTCGGCCGCGACACGGCAGACGAAATGCTCTGGAAGGGCACATTCAAACGGTTGCCCAACTCTGCCAACCGCGCCCGTTTCGCCGATGCACGCGACTACTACTACAAAGGTAAGAAGGTCGATCACCAAACCCACCTGGGGCTTGACCTGGCCAGCATCCGACAGGCCCCGGTGCCTGCCGGCAATGACGGTATCGTGGTCTTTGCCGACTTCCTGGGCATCTACGGCAACGTGGTCATCATTGACCATGGCCTGGGCCTCCAGACCTTGTACGCCCACCTGAGCAGCATTGCCGTGGCCCGCAACGACAACGTCACCCGAGGCCAGACCATCGGCCACACAGGCACCACCGGCCTGGCTGGCGGCGACCACCTGCACTATGGTGTGCTCATCTCCGGCATCCCGGTCCAACCGTTCGAATGGTGGGACGCCCGCTGGATCAGCCACAACATCACTTCCAAACTACAGTAAACACACACCAGAAAAGACCCGGGAGAAACGAATTTTCTCCCGGGTCTTTTCTCCTTCTCTCCCCCTCTCCGGCAGCCTTTGCCCTCGGCCCGGTTCTTGCTTCTCGATATCAAGTCGGAAAAACTTTCCGGAGGTACGTCAGCATGATCAACGGCATCAATTCAAACAACGGCGCCACCGCTCTCTCCGTTCTCTGCAAGACATGCGGCATTTCGGTGAACAGCACCGAAAGCGACTTTGATACGCTCAGTTCTCAAGAGGCCCAAGAGGAAAAGACCCTGGAGAGCACCAGTTCCCTTTCCATGACCAAAGAGTTGAGCGAAAAGGAAAAACAGCGGCTCGAATACCTCAAAAACATGCTGACGCAAATGTTGTCCGCCGCCGAGAATCCCCCCTCCGAAGAGCAGAAACGAAATATCCAGAGAGTCGAAAAAGAGATTGAGAAACTGACAGGCATAAAAACATCCAAAAACTCCATTACCCAGAACATGGCAAAGCTGCCGGGCAAGGATGACGACAAGGACAAAAAGGAAAAAGAGGAAGAAAAAGCCGGGATGCGAAATTCCGAATTCCTCAAGGAACAGCAGATGGCGGAAATCAACCTGCTCGAAGGATTGAATAAAAGCGAAGGAGGCACAATGTCCCAAGTCCTGCGCGGCTTAGCTGGACTATGCTATGAAAACGCTGCACTGCCGACTTCCGCAAACTCCACCTTGAAAAGTATCAAGGTCTGATTTTCCCAACACTCAGTCAATCAAACAAAACCAGGACAAGACCAGCCACAGTGCCCCTTTGCCACAAAAATACAGGTTTTGCCCTGAACAGCGCCAGAGTCTGAACTCCTCTCGTTATCATCCCAAGACGCCAACGACCTCTTCCGCCGCCTGGAGAATGGCCTCCCTGTCCCGCAGCCCCTCCACGAACCGTTCGGGAATGCCCTGAAGCCCCACCATGGCGCCGGAAAGAGCTCCGGTCATGGCCGCACGCGCCATGTTGTTGCCGCCGCCGTTTACCGCGTTGAGCACGGCTGCCTCGAAATCGTCCGAAAAACGTGACGCCAGATAATAGGCGGCCGGAGCCAGAAAACCCAGCTGACAGGCCAGGCCGTAGAGTTGTCCGACGAGGTGCGGCGGCTCCACGGTGAGTTCCGGATTCGTGGCTGCCCGGTAGACGAAATCCGGCTGCAGAAACACATCGATGAGCGCCCTGTCCACCTGTTTTTGAGCCCACCCCATGAGCGACTTGCCGGAGGCGGCCAGAGACTTGCCTCGAACGAGCTTGCAGACGGAAAGGATGAAAGCCATGGACTGGGCCGCCACAAACGGCTCTACATGCGTCAGGCCGATGTTGTTCATCGCGTGCTCGGCCAAGTCGCGAGGGTTGCCCGCATAACACGCCACAAGCATGATCCCTCGGATGGCAGCCTCGGCAGTGTCGGCCATACAGCCGGCCTCGTCCCACTTCCTGCCCGCCTGCCGGGCTTTCCAGACTTCACGCATGGCTATATCCGTATACCGCCCTCCCTGGGCGCCTTTGGGCGTACCGTCCAGAGTATCGAGAAATTCATCCATCCTGGCCGTGAAATCGTACCGATCGTACTCGCCCTGCGACGCCAAAGACCGAAGCAGCAGCAGGGAGACCTGACCTGTCTGAGAAATATCGCCCGCCTTGCAGCCTGCATGGTACCGGTCCGGCATGGGGGCGGCATAGTCGGTGATCCAGTCCCCATAGAGTCCGCGCATCTCCTCCAGGTCGTAAAACCAGTGCGGTCCCAATCCCAGGGCGTCGCCAACGAACATACCCACAACAGCTCCCATGGCCCTTTCCTGCATGGTGATGTCCATATTTCCTCCAATGCGTTTGAAGACTTGTTTGCCGCCATAATACCCGCCGCCCACGGCAAAGCAACCCCATGAAAAAACCCCGCAGGGACAGGCCCTGCGGGGTTTCGTTCAATCAATGAGGTTGATGTCTAGTGCGCTGACTCGCGCAGCTCATCTTTGAGCAGACCGTTGGCAACCGGGGCGATATCCTCAATCGGGCAGAAAATCTTTCCGCCTCCAGGACACACCAGGGCGTGTTCCAAAACCTCGTCCATGGTCTCAACGGGGATTACTTCCAAATCCTTGAGAATGGCGTTGGGCACATCCTTGAGATCCTTTTTGTTGTCCGCCGGAATAAGGACGGTCTTAACCAGTCCACGGTGCGCGGCCAGCAGCTTTTCGCGCAGGCCGCCGATCGGCAATACACGCCCGCGCAGAGTGATCTCACCGGTCATGGCAAGATCGTTGCGTACGGGAATGTTCAGCAGCGCGGAGGTAATGGCCGAGGCCAGGGTGATGCCGGCGCTGGGGCCGTCCTTGGGTGTAGCGCCTTCGGGCACATGAATGTGGATATCCACCTGCTGGTGAAAATCAGGTTTGAGACCGAAAAGATCCGAGCGGGAACGAATGTAGGAAATGGCTGCGCGAGCGGATTCCTGCATGACGTCGCCGAGCTTTCCGGTGATCTGCACCTTGCCTTTTCCGGGCATGAGGGCCACTTCCACCACAAGCAATTCACCGCCGAGTTGAGTCCAGGCCAAACCGGTGCTGACACCCACCTGAGATTCGGATTCACGCTCACCGTAACGGAAGCGCGGCACCCCCAGGAAAGACGACAAACTCTGCTTCGTCACGTGAACCGCCTTTGCCTTGTCGCCGTCTTCCACAATCTTCATGGCGGATTTGCGACAAATGGAAGCAAGCTCACGTTCCAGGCTACGCACACCGGCCTCCTTGGTGTACAGACGCACGAGGTCCAAAACGGCATTGTCGGAGAGATTGAGATTATCTTCCTTGAGGCCATGCATATCCAACTGCTTGGGCAACAGAAACTGCCTTGCGATCTTGACCTTTTCAGTCTCCAAATAACCAGGCAGACGAATGATCTCCATACGGTCCTGTAGCGGCAACGGAATGGAATCCAAAGTGTTGGCCGTGGTGATAAAGAATATCTTGGACAGGTCGTAATCCAGGTCCAGATAATGGTCCGCAAAGGCGGAGTTCTGCTCAGGATCAAGCACCTCGAGCAATGCGGCGGACGGATCGCCACGGAAATCCGCGCTCATCTTGTCCACTTCATCCAGGCACATGACAGGATTGTTGAACTTGCAACGCTTCAAAGACTGGATGATCTTGCCGGGCAAAGCCCCCACGTAGGTGCGGCGGTGACCTCGGATCTCAGCCTCATCACGAACGCCGCCCAGAGAAAGACGCACGAACTCGCGGTCCATAGCCCGGGCAATGGATTTGGCGATGGAGGTCTTCCCCACACCGGGAGGGCCAACCAAGCAAAGAATGGGGCCCCTGAGCTTGTCCACCAGGGATTCCACGGCCATGTACTCAAGAATACGCTCCTTGGGCTTCTCAAGACCGTAGTGATCTTCGTCAAGTACCTTGCGGGCCTTTTCAATGCTGGTGTCCGTGGCCTTGAGTGCACCCCACGGCAGGTCCAGAATCCAATCTATATAGTTGCGCACCACAGTGTACTCCGCCGAGCTCGACGGAGTCTGGCGCATCTTCTTGATCTCTTTCTTGACGCGATCCTTATGCTCATCAGGCATTTCCTTGGCATCAAGCTGCTTTTCCAGTTCGGCTGCCTCGGAAGCAGGATCGTCCTCGCGCCCCATCTCCTTGTTGATGGCTTTCATCTGTTCGTTGAGATAGTACTCGCGCTGATTCTTCTCCATCTGGTCCTTGACGCGGCCCTTGATGCGTTTTTCCACGGAGACGATCTCGATTTCTCCGAGGAGCAGTTCATAGACCTTTTCAAGACGTTCAATGGGGTCGAACATCTCAAGGATCTTCTGCTTGCGGTCGAAGTCCACCTTGAGGTGCGGCATGACAGAATCGGCCAACTGGCCTGCATTCTTGAGAGAAGACATGGCCAGGATGGCTTCGGGGGCCAACTTCTTGTTGACCTTGCCGAACTCCTCGAGTGAATCCTGGACCGAACGGATCAAGGCCTGGGCTTCAGGATTGTCAACGGAGTCTTCTTCCAAAGGCAAGATGATGGCGCGAGGGTAATCGTCCTCACCCAGCTCATACCCCGCTCCCTCCGCGCCCTGATCCCAACGTGCGCGATACAGTCCTTCGAAGAGGACCTTGATGGTTCCGTCCGGCAAACGCAACATCTGCAGAATCTTGCTCACCGTACCGATTTCGTACAGATCACCGGCTTCAGGGCGTTCCTTCTCGGGATTCTTCTGGGTAACAAGAAAAATCTTCTTTTCGTGGTCGGCAATGGCGGTCTCAATCGCTTTGATGGATGCTTCCCGTCCAACGAACAAGGGCGCGATGGACCGGGGAAACATGACGACTTCCCGCAGAGACATCATGGGAAGTTCAATATGATTTGGGGATTCTTTGCCGTCAAAAGCAAAATTCGGCATGAACATCCTCCCGTTTCTCAGGTTTCGGGGCGGTCCAACTGGGACCGCACCAGGAATGCTGAATAACTAATACCGCCTGCCGTATTGTCAAACCGTTGAAGCTAAAAAGGCCCGGCAAAGCGCCGGGCCCACTTCGTTCGACGTTAGGCGCTCTTGATTTCCTGGTGATAGAAAAGAAGCGGTTCCATCCCCTTTTCCACAACAGCCTTGTTCACGACGCACTCCTTCACGTTCTCCAGAGAAGGCAGTTTGTACATGATGTCGAGCATGATGGTTTCCATCACGTTACGCAGGCCTCGGGCACCGGTCTTGCGCTCGATGGCTTTCTTGGCAATGGCGCGAAGCGCATTGTCCGTGATGCGCAGATTGACCTTGTCCAACTCGAAGAGCTTATTATACTGGCTCACCAGCGCATTCTTGGGCTCCTGAAGAATACGGACCAGATCATCCTCGGTCAACTCCTCAAGGGCGGTCATGACCGGGATACGTCCCACGAATTCGGGAATGAGGCCAAACTTGATCAGGTCGTTGGGTTCCGCCTCCAGCAGCAAGCGGCTCATGTGCTCATCCTTCTTGGACTCCACTTTGGCGGCAAAGCCCATACCGGAGCCCTGCTTGCGCTGTTGCACGATCTGATCGAGGCCGATGAACGCACCACCCAAGATGAACAGGATGTTGGAAGTATCCATACGGATGAATTCCTGCTGCGGGTGCTTGCGCCCCCCCTTGGGAGGAATGTTGGCCTCCGTGCCTTCGATGATTTTCAAAAGAGCCTGCTGGACGCCCTCCCCCGATACGTCTCGGGTGATGGACGGGCTATCGCCTTTGCGAGCCACCTTGTCGATCTCATCCACGTAAATGATCCCGCGGCTTGCCGCATCAATGTCGTAATCGGCATTCTGCAGCAGCTGCACGAGAATGTTTTCCACATCCTCGCCCACGTAGCCGGCTTCGGTCAGAGTGGTGGCGTCGGCAATGGCGAAAGGTACTTTCAGGACCCGCGCGAGAGTCTGTGCCAGCAAGGTCTTGCCCGATCCGGTAGGCCCCACGAGCAGGATGTTGCTCTTGTCGATCTCCACGTCATCGGGGCTTTTGGTGGCCTGGGCATAAAAGATGCGCTTGTAGTGATTGTACACGGCCACGGACAGGATCTTTTTGGGATGCTCCTGACCGATAACATATTCATCGAGAAGCGCCTTGATCTCTTCGGGCGGCAACAAACGGCCGTCCTCGAACTCCTCGTTGACTGTTTCCTGGGCCATGATGTCGTTGCACAACCCCACACACTCATCGCAGATATACACATCGGGCCCTGCAATGAGGCGCTGGACTTCGGCCTGCTTCTTCCCGCAGAAAGAGCAGCTCAGCTCGGAAGTCATGTTGCTTTCATTGGTCATATTGCTCTAATCCTTGGCTATTTCCGCAATATCGCTACGGGAAGCCATAACTTTGTCGATCACTCCATATTCCACGGCTTCCTCCGAGGACATGAAGAAATCGCGGTCTGTGTCCTTCTCTATTCTCGATATCTTCTGGCCGGTGTGTTTGACCAGTATATTATTCAATTCCTGGCGCTGGCGGAGTATTTCCTGGGCCTGGATATTAATATCCGTGGCCTGTCCCTGGGCGCCGCCATGCGGCTGGTGGATCATGATACGGCTGTGCGGCAATGCGTAACGCATGCCCGCTTCCCCCGCGGACAGCAACAGCGCGCCCATGCTGGCGGCCTGGCCGAGGCACAGGGTCGCCACCGGGGCGGAGATGTACTGCATGGTGTCGTAGATGGCCAGTCCGGCCGTAACCACTCCACCCGGGGAGTTGATGTACATGTATATTTCCTTCTCCGGATCTTCGGATTCCAGAAAAAGCAGTTGCGCGCAGATCAGACTGGAAACATGGTCGTCGATGGCGCTTCCCAACAGGATAATCCTGTCTTTCAGGAGCCTTGAATAAATATCGTATGCACGTTCAGTGCGCCCTGTCGTCTCAATGACCATAGGGATGGCGGTCATCCGAATCTCCTTGACATCATTACGTGGTTAATCGGTCGGAATCATCTTGAACCTTAGCGCTGTCCGCGGGAAAACCGACGTTCGCATGAAGATGAGTGCCGCTTAGCGGCTTTGCCTCAGTATGGAGTATTTCCCCTGCCATAACAAGGGAAACTTACTCAGCAAAGAGGTATAAATCCTCTGTTCCGACAGTCAAGCAACAAAAGAAAAAAGGTAGCCCGACCACCGCCGGGCTACCTGTGACTTCTGTTCCCTAAAAGCGAAACGGTTACTTGTCTTCGTCTTTTTTGGCTGCCTTCTTCGGAGCCTTTTTAGCCGCAGGCTTTTTCTCAGCGGCTTTCTTGGCCGGGGCCTTTTTAGCCGCAGGCTTTTTCTCAGCGGCTTTCTTGGCCGGAGCCTTTTTAGCCGCAGGCTTCTTCTCAGAGGTTTTCTTCTCCGCGGTCTTCTTGGCCGCAGGCTTTTTGGTCGACTTCTTGGCAGGCTTCTTGTCACCATCGCCCTTGGGCTCGACTTCAGCAACCTCGGCGTTATCCCAGACCAGCTCCATGGCCTTGTCGGACATGATGCGATCCTTGAGCGGCATGATCAGGTTGTTGTCTTCATAGTATTTTTTGAGCTCATGCAGCGGAGTCTTGGACTGCATTGCCAACCGGCTCAGGAAACCGTCTATTTCCTGCGGGGTGACCTCGATGTTTTCTTCCTTGGCAATGGCCAGCAGCAGAATTTCGCTCTTCACGGTCTCCTGGGCTTCAGGCATGAATTCTTCACGCACTTGTTCCTCGGTGCGGCCGGTGGCGGCAAAGCTCTTGCCCTGGCGGTCCAATTTATATTCCAAGTCACGCACCAAACGCTCGGCTCGGTCTTCCACCAGCGCTTCGGGCAGCGGGAAGTCCACACTGTCCAGCAGTTCCTTCAGCAGGACCTTCTGGGCGTTGGACTTATGCAGCTCTTCGCGGGAGTTCATGTAGGAATCACGAATGACCTGGCGCATCTGCTCAACGGATTCGAAACCGCCTGCCCTTTTGGCGACTTCGTCGGTCAGTTCAGGGATGACGCGTTCTTTAATGGCATGCAGTTTGACCTTCATGGTCACGGTTTGACCGGCCAATTCGGTATTGATGAAGTCTTCGGGGAAAGTAATGTCCCCTTCGCCATCCTCACCGGTCTTGAGCTTCTTGACCAACTCTTCGAATTCAGGGAGAGACTGGCCTTCGCCCAGAGCCATGTCAAAATTCTCGGCCTTAAGGCCTTCCACCGGCTCGCCGTCCTGGAAAGTGGCAAAGCTCACCGAAACGATCTCGCCGTCCTTGGGTTCACGGACATCTTCCAAAACCTTGGTTTCGGCGGCGTTTTCGAGCATGCGCTTTTCAACTTCGACCAGTTCTTCGTCCTCGACCACGGCCTTTTCCTTTTCGACGGCAAGCCCTTTGTACTTGGGCAGATCGAATTCAGGGGCCACGTCAAAGGAAATGGAATAGATGAAATCTTCGCCTTTAACGATTTCCTTGGCGTCAACATCAATACGGGAGAGCGGAGTCAGCCCCGCCTCGCCCATGATCTGGTTGATCTGGAGGTTGATGAGGTCGGTGGTGGCCTCATTGTAAATCTGAGAGTGATACTGGGCTTCGATCATGCTGGCCGGGGCCTTGCCCGGACGAAACCCCTTGATGTTGGTGCGCATCTTATACAGCGCAACAGTGGCGGAAATGGCAGCGGTCGCCTCTTCGGCGGGAACCGTAATGACCACTTTTTTCTTTACCGGGGATACATCTTCTACTTTGTATTCCATAATTAACCGATCCTCCTGCAACGCCTGTTGACGTCGTATTTCCTCGCTATGGACTCTTTCTGAAAAATATGGTGCGGGCGGAGGGACTCGAACCCCCAAGCCGAGAGGCACCAGATCCTAAATCTGGCGCGTTTACCAATTCCGCCACGCCCGCAAAAGAACGTGCTTATTAAGCAATCATTACAATGACTGTCAACCTTTTCCCCTTTTAAACGAGATTTAGAATCAACAGCCCACTCCGACGTCGGAGCAATCGATCAGAGTGCAGAGCTTGGCCATGAGGTCCGCACAATTCTCGGCAAACAGCCTCACAAGCGGCTCCCGCCCCGGCCCCCCCTTGTCGCAAACGGCACGCACGGACTCTGGGGCGGGGTGATTCTTCATGGCTTCGTACACCACCCACTCTTCCCACACACCATCGCTATTGATTATGTACGGAGGTTTGTTTTCCTCATCACCCCAGGCCGTCACCACACTGACTTTTTCCAGGGAATCAAGCACCGACCGGCTTTGACGCAAATTAATCATACAGCGAATATCACCGCAAACCCGCCTGGCCGCAACCAACCCTTTGGCTACCTGTACAGAAGCGCCGAACTGCGGATAGCCCGCAATATCCACATCGCCCGAACGGGTACTGACAATACCGCCAGTAAAGGCAGCCACGCTCTTTTCATCGTCAGCGAACGGTAGGGCGATGGCCAGATTCATACGCACCTCGGGAACCAGGGAGGCGAAATTGGCCATGGACGAAATCCGTCTTCCTGCCTTGTCCAGTTGAGCCAGCACGTCCGCTTTGGCGTTCTCCTGGAGCATGGGGGCCAAATGGTTGGGCGGCCCGCTTCCCTCTCCGACATCAAACCCCGCGCGCAAGCCAAGATTCAGATATTGCTGAGCCCTGCGCACCGCATGGACCATTTCCATCCCCTGAGCCAACCCTGTGGCGATGGCGGCGGACAGCGTACAACCGGTGCCATGACTATTTTTGGTGTCCACCCGCTGCTGAATGAGCGGAATGGATTTGTAATGCTTCTGAGCAAACCAGTCCGTCGAGGTAACCGACTCCAGATGCCCCCCCTTGATGAGTACCGCCTTTGGCCCCATTGTCAGCAGCTTGTCGGCCGCTTTGGTCACGTCGTCCTGATCCTTTATCTTCATTCCTGCGAACAACTCGGCTTCGGGGATATTGGGAGTCAGGAGATCCGCGTAAGGAAATACGAAGTCCATCATTGCTCTGACCGCATCATCCTCAAGCAGCTTGGCGCCGCTGGTGGCCACACAGACCGGATCTACCACCAAAGGGAAACTCTTTCTTTCCAAGAACGGTGCGACAGCCTTGATGATGGGTGCGGAAAAAAGCATCCCGGTCTTGGCCGCACCGAATTTGATATCGTCCAGAACCGCTTGCATCTGTTGGGATACGAAATCCGGCGACGGAGCATGGATAGCAGTGACGCCCATTGTATTCTGAGCGGTCAGAGCGGTGATCACACTGGCCCCGTAGGCGCCAAGCATGGTTATGGTTTTAAGGTCGGCCTGTATGCCGGCTCCACCACCGGAGTCTGATCCGGCAATGGTCAAAACACAAGGCAAGGGCTCCATGAGCAAGTCTCCTTTGGGAGAAGATCGTTTCAATGCAAAAGGCATGGCAAGCGATTCGCTTGACCTACAAGAAAACAATGAGGGAGAATAGTGAAATTGGCCGTTGGCGGCAAGGAAATCAACTACAGGAGAGCTTCACGTAGTCGTCGATGGAGACCCCTCCCCATGACTTGCTGGTCCAGTACGCCGTGGCCCAAATCATGAGGGCGGTCGCCTGCAGGTCTGTCAGGCGGCGCAGCTTGACTTCAAGATTACTCTTGCTGGCGCCGTGCTTGAGGTGCACGTTTTTTTCCTCGCACGCCTCTTCGACCCGAAGCAGCAGATAGGCCTGTTTGGACTGGTTGGGAAGGAGCTTCACTTCCTTGTGGGACTCCAGCAGGGTTTTGAGTTCGGCAACGGAAAATTCTGAGGACACATTCCGGATTGACTTGAAAAAAACATCAACAGCCCAAGGCAGAATAAACTCCGCACCAGCGCTCTTTGTCTTGAAGTACTCTTTCAACCACTTTTCATGGTCGTCAGTAATCCGTGCAGCAACCTGAGGCATAATCCGTTCCTCCCTCCATGGGATATGGGGTAGATCACTGGAGACTAACAACAGCATACTCATACTGCAAAAGACTTCATTGATCAAGATTTTTTCTAGACAATACTTAAACAAAAAAAATAATCCTACCCCCCAAAAACGGTCCGCACCTGCCTGAAAAGACTAAGTAACAGAGAATCAGGCGCGTCGTTTCCGTCAATATTGAGACGGGCTATCTCGGTGACGGTATTACCATTGGGAGTCACGGTCTTGCGGGTCACCAGAACCACATCCTGCCGGAGCCCCCTGGCCGGGTCGGAGGTCTTGACCACAAAAACCCAATTACCGCTCTTTTTTTCCCATCGCGTGTCCACGGAACAAGTTGCCGAAGCACTCCTTTCAATGAGGCGAACAAAATCCCGCAGTGAAAAATGTTTCTTACCTCCCCCCTGGACACCAAGAAACTCGCCATTGGAGCGAATCACCAAAGGACGAGCAAGATACTTCTCGCTCGGGAAATCTATCCCTCCGGGACCCGTGGCCTTGCCGGAAAACAAACGCTCCAACCTCCCATGCGATTCCTCCAGGGATTGCATCCCGCTCTCCAACACCTTTAGACGCTTTCCATACTTCTGCTCAAATGAACCATACTCGTCACGTAAGCCGGCCACCTCATCCCGCAGTGAACGGATCTCGCTTCGAAACAAAGCCTGGTTATCCAGCGCATCGGAAATGCGGGCCAACACCTCATCAAGCCGCCCCGCTGCCGGAGCCACAAAAGAAGAAGCATTTTCCTGTTGATCAGACTGATCATTATTAATCAACATACCGAACTTCAAAGCTAATTCATTTTCAATCTGCTCAACTGACCAATTGTTTCCAAACATTTCCCGTATCCTCCTGAAGACTTCAAGCACCTCGACAGGATAACGCCTGCGCCGCCCCCCTCCGCCGGACGAGGGGATATACCTGGAAAACTTATCCTTATAATACACTACGGTAGACGGCGGAATACCCAGCCTCCTGCCGACCTCCCGCAAACTTATAAACTGTGTTTCATCCATACTGTCACCGTTGTTCATTGTTCAACTACTGATCAACATATCAAAAAACAACAGCCTGTCAACATATTTTCAACCAATAATGTTCAACCTAACGAACAAAAAAAGACGCGGAATCACCCCGCGCCTTTTCATGCCTCACAGCCAGGCTTTTTTTCATTTGCTTTTGAGAAGCTCCTCTCTGAGCTCTATAAGCTCGGCGCGAACCCTCTGCAGCCGTTCTACCTGAGCGGGGTCGTCAATCACTCGGGCCAACAGCACCGCCTGCGTTTCCATTTCAGCAATCATATTATATTTGATATGTTCGGGAACGGCTTCGAGTTTGAATACCTTCTCGTCCAACACCTTCACATCCTGACGCAGTCCCCGCAGAGAATTCAACTCTTCGGTGACTCCTGCAAGATTCCTGTTGATGCCGAAGAAAAAAACAGCCAGCAGAACAACAGACAGAAGGGAAACAACGACAGCGACTTTACTCATGTCCTTCCCTGTATTCCTGCGCGCGGATTCTTCGGCGGGACTCGCACCGAAGGAGGACTCTTCGGTAGCTTTTACAGGGTTGAGAACATGCACATTATTTTTCTCAGCATTCATTACGCACTCCATAAAAAATAAACGTAACATCCGAACAGAAGTGCAAACTACTTCACCGGGGGAAAGAAATCAAACCCGAAGCCAAGCAAGCAACATCATTCCATCGACATGCAAAACAGCTTTTTTTGTATCGCAATAACTCTGACAAAACCACATAACCAAACTACAAGCAGAGCGAAGGATTATAATTTAACTTGACGCACACAGTATTCTTTTTTTTATCTGGACCAGACCGTGCAGTTCTGTTATTCGATCTACTGAAGCAATATTCAGTAACCCTTGCTGATCATTTTTTACGTATATTTACCAAGGAGCCTTCAATGGAAGAGTACTTGAAACAAGCATTGGAAATCGTCAAAGCGCAGGCCAGCGTCCGAACCATGACTGAAGAAGAAATCACTTCCATGGTCCAAAAGCTTGCCACCGGGATTCAGACCATCGCGGACGGCGGCGTTGTGGAAGCGGAAGAACAGATCGCCTGCGAGCCCCAAAAAGCCATCAGGGAAAAAAGCATCATCTGTTGCGTTTGTGGCAAATCTTTCAAGATCCTGACCAAGAAACACCTTGCCAGCCATGACCTGACTCCTGCAGAGTACCGCGAGAAGTTCGGTTACAAGAAGAACTGCCCCCTGGTCTGCAAATCCCTGCAGCGTGAGCGACGCAAAAAGATGAAAGAAATGCAATTGTGGACAAAACGCGGCAAAAAGAAAAAATAAGCCGACTACAGAAAAAACATTTCAAAAGGGTACGAGTATGAACTCGTACCCTTTTGCTGTATTCAAGAGAAACAAAAGACCGCGGCCAGACAGTTGAATACACTCCGTAGCAACAATCGAAAGACGCCCCCGCCACTCCCTCCTTTAAATCGCCCGCTGGGCATTGAAGTCACTTTTCCCAATCGTAGCTGTTTTTCACCATCTGCAACCGGATTGAAATCTCGGTGCTACGGACCCCGTCTATCTGATTGACGGCTTCAATGAGCTCATGAAGATCACTTTGAGATTTGGCATTGAACTCCACGTCAAAATCGGCTGCGCCAGTAACATAGGCAATATACCAAACCCGCTTCAATCTCAGAAGACTCTCCTTGACCTGCTGATTTTTCTTATGATCGGTTTTGATCTTGATGTTGCCTTCTATTTCGTATCCCAACTTACGCAAGTTAACCACGGCGACAACTTCAATTATCTCGTCTTTAAGCAACCGCTTCAGGCGTTTCCGAATTGCGGTTTCTGACATATTGAGCGCGTCGGCAATCTCCGTATTGGGCATACGGCCATTTCCTTTCAACAACTCAATTATTTCGTTATCCACGTCATCAAGCGGTAAATTGCTCATATTGCCTCGAAATTAATTTTCATTGTTTCATTCAAGGATATTGCAGCTGGAAATTACGACAATTCCGGCTGCATTTAAATCTCGGCTTATCTATAACGAATATCGTTCTAAACCGGAGCTAACACAGCTAATCGACCAAATCAAGTTCGACAATCGATTACTGCGACGATATTGATTCGCTATTCGAACCTTACGGTTTGACATTCGAACCAAAACATCTTAAACATGTTCGTCATGAGCAACCAACCCCGGACAATACAAGAATTTCAGCCACACCCTTTTCCCAGCACCGCATAGGGAGGCTCAAATGAACCACACTCCGCCACTGGTAAGAGGCTCATCCTTCATCACCGGCGCCCCTCTGGGCGAGAACTCCTGGCGCATGCCCAAAACCATTAAGCCAAACGCCCCACGACTTTTCAGATCAACCCGAATCACCTCTTGCCAAAACTCTCTTCAGCCATTCATACAGGCTGAGACTCCTGCCACCGACCAAGCTTTCCTCCCAAGGGAATGCCCCATCTTTCCATCCGACAACCAAGCCTCCAAGATGGGTACGAAAACAGCGCGCTCCAGATTCCGGGGCCGACTTAAGAAGAGAGAAACAAATGACGCTTGAAGCATACGCAATCAGCAAAAATTACGGTGATGTCCAGGCATTGCAGGATGTCGACATTCGTGTCGAAACCGGAGAATTATTCACCCTCCTCGGCCCGTCCGGCTGCGGAAAAACCACGTTGTTGCGGATCATTGCCGGCTTGGAAAAAGCGGACAAAGGCACGATCTACCTAAATGGAACGCCCGTCTCGAACATCCCCGCCAACCAACGGCCGGTAAACACGGTTTTCCAGAGCTATGCCCTATTCCCGCATATGACCAACGCGGACAACGTGGCGTATGGACTCCGCTCCCGCAAAATCCCCGAAACCGAAGTCCGGAAGAAAGTCGAAGCAGGACTTGAGATGATGGAGTTAAGCGAATTCGGAGACCGCTTCCCAAACCAACTTTCCGGCGGCCAGCGCCAGCGGGTGGCCATGGCCCGAGCCCTGGTCTGCGAACCCGAGGTACTGCTGCTTGACGAACCCATGTCCGCCCTGGACGCCAAGCTGCGTACCAACCTTCAGATTCAGCTCCGCAAACTTCAGAAAAAAATCAAAAAAACCTTCGTTCTCGTCACTCACGATCAGGATGAGGCCCTGACCGTTTCAGACAAAATCGCGATCATGAAAAACGGAAAAGTTCTTCAAATCGGTTCTCCACGCGAAATATATGATCGTCCCAATTGTCGCTTCGTGGCTGAATTCATCGGAACGGCCAACATCATCGATGCAAGGAGGGACGGTGACGTCATGACCACCTCCGTGGGCGACATGATTCTGCCCGAACTGCCGGACTGGAAAGACGGCGCACTGGTCATCCGCCCCGAAGGAATTCTGCTGCGTAACGACAAGCCCGCAAAGAACGGCGTCCAGACCAAGGTTAGCGAGGTGTATTACCGCGGGACCTTCCTGGACGTCACCTTGGAAACCGGCAATCTACGCGTGCGCTGCGCCCCGCACAACAAGATTGAAACGGGGGACTCCGTGTGGGTGGAACTGCTCGAAGACGCACTGGTGGCCATCCATGACTGATAACACACGCATCTGGTTCGGCGAACTGACGACACGGTCTTCCCTACGCCGCAGGGGACTACTGCACATCTCACCGGGACTGTTCTGGATACTCATGCTTCTGACCATTCCGGCCCTGGCACTCATCGCCGTATCATTCGCCACGCGCGGCAGCTACGGTGAAATCCAGTGGATATTCACATGGGAAAACTATGAACGGCTGATGGGATACGGCCTTTTCGGATGGAGCCCGGACTACCTCTGGATTCTCCTGCGTTCCCTGGTCGTCGCCGCCGTGACGACGACGGCTTGCATCGCGCTGGCCTTCCCACTGGCATTCTTCATCGCCCGGCAACCCAAGAAAAAAAGATACCTCTGGCTCATCCTGGTGATCATTCCCTTTTGGACCAACCTGGTCATCCGTACCTACGCCTGGCAGCTTGTCCTCTCCCCTGATCTGCCCATCGCCCAGTTCGCGGCTCGGCTCAACATCATACCACAGGGCAGTCCACTCTACCCGTCGTCCTTTGCCGTTTACATGGGCATGATCTCAGCCTTTCTGCCCTTCGTGGTGCTGCCGCTCTATTCCAGTGTGGAGAAACTGGACTGGACCTTGGTGGAAGCGGCGTACGACCTTTACTCCAGTAAAAAACGAATCTTCCTGCAGGCGATACTGCCTCAGACCCTGCCCGGCCTGTCCGTGGGCGCCATCCTCACGTTCGTTCCGGCCATGGGCATGTTCCTTGTCCCGGACCTCCTGGGCGGAGCCAAATACATGCTCGTGGGCAACCTCATCCAGCAACAATTCGGCAAAAGCCGCGATTGGCCCTTTGGCGCGGCAGTATCACTGGCCCTGATGGCTCTGACCCTCATCGGATTGTTCGTTTTCCGTCGCAAAGGCGAAGATATGGAGGTGGTTTAGCCATGAAAAAATTCGACAAGCCAGTACTCATGCCCCTCTGTGCCCTCGGCACCATCGCCTTTCTCTATGTTCCGTTGATTGCCGTGGCGTCTTTCTCGGTGAACAACTCCCGCTTCGGCCTCACGTGGGAAGGATTCACCTGGAAATGGTATGCGGCCTTGTTCCATAACGAACAGATTCTCGAAGCGTGCTGGAACACCCTGTTCCTGGCCGGCGTGTCCACAGCCATAGCCACCGTCGTCGGCACAGCGCTGGCCATCGGCATGAGCCGGTTCCCCTGGGGTAAAAAGACCGCCTCCTTTTTCGAGTTCAACCTCTACATGCCGGTCATCACTCCAGAGATCGTCTTCGCCGGAGCGCTGGTCATCGCCTTCGCCACCCTGCGCTATTTTTCCTCCATCTTCGAGCCCGGTATGGTCAACATGATCATCGGTCACGTCACCTTCCAGGTGGCCTTCGTAGCCCTTGTGGTGCGCTCGCGACTCGCGTCCTTCAACAACGAAATAGAGGAGGCGTCCAGGGACCTTTACGCCAGTAACGGGTACACCCTGCGAAAAGTCATTCTGCCCATGCTCACTCCGGGCATCGTGTCCGGAGCCATGCTCGCGTTCACCTTGTCGCTGGACGACTTCATCATCAGCTTTTTCACGGCAGGGCCGACCTCGGTCACCCTGCCCCTGTACATCTTTGCGGAAGTGCATCGCGGCATCACGCCGAAAATACATGCATTGTCCACTGTCGGTCTTTTGCTGACGATTTGCCTGGTCGTCGCTTCGGAAAAAATGTCAAACAAATCCAAGGAGAAGGAGAGTTCACATGCGTAAATTGATCTTGGCCGTCTTTATGGTCCTGCTGCTGGCCCCTACGGCCTTTGCGGCCGATGAAATGCGTCTGCTCATCTGGTCGGAATACATGCCGGAGGACTTTCTGGCCACCTTTGAAAAGGATACGGGCATCAAGGTACGCCCCGAATATTACGAATCCATGGAAGAGTTGATCGCCAAGCTCCAGGCCGGCGGCAAGAACCAATATGATGTAGTGGTTCCGTCCGACTACATCATGCCGGCCATGATCAAACTCAACCTCCTGAAAAAATTGGATCACTCCCAAATCCCCAACCTGAAAAACCTTCAGGACACCTTCATCGACCCGACTTGGGACAAGGGCAACAAGTACAGCGTAGCCTATCAGTGGGGAACCTTGGGCCTGATGTACCGCAAGGACAAGCTTAAAGATTTCGACGGATCCTGGTCGATCATGTTCAACGCCGCAAAGCGTGAGGGGCCCTTCATCTTCGTTGACTCTGTACGCGAAATGCTTGGTGTGGCCCAATGCGCCATGGGCATGGACGCCAACACCACCGACAAGGGGAACCTCAAAGCCCTCATGGACAAGATGCTTGAAGCCAAACACGATAAATACTTCGCCGGCTTCGATGTGGGCACCGGCGGCCGTTCCAAGGTCGTTGCAGGCACAGCCGTAGCCGCCGTCGTCTACAACGGAGACGCACTCCGCGCCGTGGCAGACAATCCCGACACCTGCGCCTTCGTAAACCCCAAGGGCGGCACCATCGCCTGGGTGGACAACATGGCCATCCCGGTCGGAGCTCCCCATCCGGAGTTGGCACACGCCTTCATCAACTGGGTTTTGGAACCCAAAATCGGCGCTAAACTGTCCAACTGGACCCAGTACGCCACGCCGAACAAAGCGGCCTACCCGTACATCACTCCCGAGGACTTCAAAAACCCGGCCATCTATCCGGACGATGCGTACATGCCGTCGCTCCAGTTCATCGAGGACCTGGGCAATGACAACAAAATGTACGATCAGATCTGGACCATGGTGAAAACCCGATAGAACAACGAAAAACAGGCCGGGGCTTCATGCCCCGGTCACAATGAAACCATGAGCGAAAAATACGTCATTATACACGCCAATGGAATTGCCATGGACAAGGCGGACACCCGGTTCACGGCCCTGGCCGTGGAAAATGGTCGAATCGTCACAGTAGGAGACAAAACCGCAGTTGCCCCCCTTATCGATGCGGGCTGGTCGGTACTCGATCTGAAAGGCGCCACAGTACTGCCGGGGTTCATGGACACACACCAACACTTAGGGCTGACCGGCCAGGTGCTCAACGGAGTGGACTTCCTGGCCGCCACATCCATAGCCGAAGTGTACCAACGTCTCGGAAAAGCCGCTGCAGGCAAAAAAGACGAAGAGTGGGTTCTCGGTTACACGTTCAATGAGTTGAGCCTGAAGGTCCCCTCCATGCCACTCAAGGAAGAGATTGACGCGATTTGCACGGACCTGCCTGTAATGCTCGTTCACAGCTCATGGCATCTTTGCGCCCTGAACTCCAAGGCCCTCGACATCCTGAACCTCCCGCCCGACCTGCCGGGTCTGGACCTCGGAAAAGACGGACTTCCCACCGGCCTGGTGCGCGACCCCGGCGCTCTTACCCATGTTTTCCCCAAGATCTCCGCATTTACGCCGGAAGACGTGAAGCTCGCCAGTTTCAAGGCCGCATGCCATGCCGCCCAGAAAGAAGGCATCACCACCCTCCACTGCCTCGAAGGCGGGGAATACGGCCCCGACGATACCAAGATGATCGCCGAAAACCGAAACGCACTGCCGCAACACATCGTGCTCTGGAACCAGGTCATGGATATTGAGGAAACCAAATCACTCGGTCTGCCGCGCATAGGCGGCTGCATTTGCGCGGACGGGGCAATCGACGCATACACCGCCGCCCTGTTCGAGCCGTACTGCAACCAGCCGGACAATTGCGGCACCCTGAATTTCACGCAGGAAGAAATGGACGCCTTTATCATGGACGCCCACAAGGAAGGGCTTCAGGTCGCCATCCATTGCGAAACGGACGCAGCCATCGAGCAGGTTCTTTCCGCTCTGGAAAAAGCCCTCGCAGCCCATCCTCGCGCCGACCACCGCCACCGTATCGAACACTGCGAAATCCCCACCGAAGGTCAGCTCGACCGCATGGCGAAAGCGGGCATCATCGCATCCATGCAGCCCGCATTCCTGCCCTACCTGATAGACATGGACGACTACGAAAAAATATTCGGCGGCGACCGGCTACGCTGGCTGCACCCTTACCGGACCATGCTGGACAAAGGTATCGTCGTGTGCGGCGGCTCTGACTGCCCGGTGACGCCCCACTCTCCTCTGACCGGCATTCAGGCCGCAGTACTTCACCCGAACGAGGACGAACGGATCTCCGTACTGGAAGCCATCCGCATGTTCACCGCGGATGCAGCATTCAGCAATTTCGAGGAGGCGGAGCGTGGCTCCATAGAAGAAGGTAAATATGCCGACTTGGCGGTGCTGGCCCAAGACCCCACCAAAGTGGCTCCCGAAGCCATTCGCGACATCAAGATCATCAAGACCATCGTCGAGGGTAAGCCCGTTGACGACGCCCGCGACGGCCCCACATCTCCACATGCCTGCGACAAGGAACGAACAAAATCAAAAATTCAAGCATTGGAGACGATATCATGACACGTGACATACAAGGTGCATTCCGGGAAGCGGCAGACTTCGTGAACATCATCAGCCAGCCCGCAGGGTCGGTTTCCTTGGAAAACCGACAGGCCATCGCCACCGAAACCGTGGAAAATTTCCGCGACCATATCAACAAGGGATTCCTTGAATACCGCAAATCCGTCACCGAAGCGGGGTCCTACGCCATCACCGAGTGGACGGGGCAAGGTTCCATCCTCAAGGACGCCCTGGACCGCGAGTACATCGACATTCTCGGCGGGTTCGGGCTTTACAGCTATGGCATCCGCCATCCCAAAATAGTGGAAGCCGTCAAGGCACAGCTCGACCGATCGCCGCAGTACTCGCAGGAAATGCTCGACCCTTTGCGCGCCAAGCTCGCTCGCGTCATCGCCAAGCTCACCCCCGGCGACATCCAGTACGGCTTTTTTGCCAACTCCGGCACCGAGGCCGTGGAAGGAGCCATGAAACTGGCCAAATTCCACACCGGAAAAAAGGGATTCATCTCCATGCTCAAGGGCTTCCACGGCAAGACACTGGGGTCTCTTTCCCTCATGGGCAAGACCGACTATCGCGCCCCGCTCCTACCGCTTCTGGAGGGCGTGCGCCATGTCCCCTTCGGCGACGCAGACGCAGTGGAACGCGAGCTCCGGTACGCGCAATCCGTGGGCGACGACATCGCAGGCGTAGTGGCCGAACCCATCCAGGGTGAAGCCGGCGCCATCGTGCCCCCGGACGATTTCTGGCCCCGCCTGCGCGAAATTTGCGATAACTACGGCGTGCTTCTGATAGCCGACGAAGTCCAGACCGGCTTCGGCCGCACCGGCACGATCTTCGGCGTGGATCACTGGGACGTGCAGCCCGACATCATGTGCTTCGGCAAGGCTCTCGGCGGCGGCGTGATTCCCATGTCCGGATTCTTCGCCACTCCGGAAATCTGGCAAGTCATGGAACCCAACCCGTTCATGCACACCACCACGACCGGCGGCAACCCCATCGCCTGCGCATCCGCCCTGGCAGCACTCACAGTGATGCAGGAAGAGGATCTGCCCGGCCAAGCCGCCCAAAAAGGGGAATACGCCAAGAAACGCCTCAACGAACTGTCCGAGAAATATCCCGGCATCATCGAAAAGGTCACCGGCAAGGGGCTGCTCATTGGCATGCACTTCACCAACGATGAGATCGGCTATTCCATCGCATCCGGCCTCTTCGCCCGCGGCGTCATCACCGCAGGAACCCTGACCAACGCGAAATGCATCCGTTTCGAACCCGCACTGAATATTCCCATGGAACTTCTGGACGAGGCCCTGAACAGAATGGAAGACGTCATTAAATCACTTCCTGCCGGATAAGGAGGTTCTCAATGGACATGAAGCTTTGGATAAACGGACAATGGACAGCAGCCCGGGACGGCTCGGTCATGGAAGTGGAAAACCCGGCCACAGGCGAAACAGTCGCCACTGTCGCCGAGGCCGGAAAAAAAGACGTCATGACTGCAGTCGCCGCCGCAAAAACAGCTTTTGAGGACGGACGCTGGTCCGGCCTGACTCCGGCCGAGAGGGCCAACGCCCTTTGGAAGCTGGCCGACTTGCTGGAAAGCCGCATGGATGAATTCGCCCGGATAGAGTCGGAAGATACCGGCAAACCATACGAATTCCTCAGCCAGGGGGCCGACCTGCCCTTTTGTATCGACAACCTCCGCTTCTTTGCTACGGCCGCCCGGGATACGGGCGGCCATCATGCGGGAGAGTTCGCACAGGGCTATACTTCCCTCTATCGTCGCGATCCGGTCGGCGTGGTCGGCCAAATCGCCCCATGGAACTATCCCCTGCTCATGGCGGTCTGGAAAATCGGTCCCGCACTTGCCGCAGGATGCACCACGGTCCTCAAACCGGCGGAACTCACGCCGCGTACGGCCCTGATGTTGGGCGAACTAACCGCCGAAGCAGGCATCCCGGACGGTGTGGTCAACGTCATTCCAGGGAGCGCCGGCCCCGTGCTCACCGCTCATCCCGACGTCAGGCTGATCAGTCTGACCGGAGCCTCCACCACGGGCAAATCCGTCATGAAAAGCGCGGCGGACACTCTCAAACGAGTGCATCTCGAACTGGGAGGGAAAGCACCGGCTCTTGTATTCAAGGACGCCGACATATCCCTGGTCGCCGAGAAGCTTTCTCTGGCCGCCTATTGCAACTCAGGTCAGGACTGCACCGCAGCTACCCGCATCATCTGCCACAAAGCCATTGAAGCGGACGTGCGCGAAGCCATGGTCGAGGCCATGAAAAACGTCAAGGTGGGAGACCCTTTCGATCCGACCACTGAGATGGGCTCCATCATTTCCGCCAGGCACCTGGACATGATTTCGGGATTTGTTGAGCGTGCCGAAAAGGACGGTGCGTCCATCCTGTGCGGCGGCAAGCGCATCGACCGTCCCGGTTATTTCTACGAGCCGACTGTCATCGCCGACGTACGCCAGGCTTCCGAGATCGTACAAAAGGAAGTGTTCGGCCCGATCATCACCATCCAGAACTTCGAGACCGAACAGGAAGCCGTTTCCATGGGCAACGACGTTGTGTACGGGTTGGCCTCCTCGATATTCACCCGCGACGTGGCCCGGACCATGCGCGTCAGCCGCGCCCTGGAATTCGGTACAGTGTGGGTCAATGACCACCTCCCGTTGGCTTCGGAAACCCCACATGGCGGCTTTAAACAGTCCGGCTTCGGAAAGGATCTTTCCGCCGAAGCCGTGGGGGATTACCTGGTCACCAAGCACGTCATGATCAATAATGGCATGTAACAACATAAAATCAAAAGCAATTCCATGCCCATAAGCAGGAAGAGAAAACACATGGCAAACAATCCCGTTCCATTGGTTCGAATCCCGGTCCGCGCCCCCTCCTGCGACGGACTTTACATGCCCGCCGAGTGGGAAGAACACGAAGCGACATGGATGACCTGGCCGTGCAAGCCCTCGGCTTGGCCCTTCGGCATGGAGAAACCGAAAATGGCCTATGCCGAGGTCGCCAAAGCCATCAGCAGATTCGAGCAGGTCCACATGATGGCCCGTCCCGAGCTCGTCGACGAAGCGCGGGCCATGTGCGACGATGCAGTCAACATCATTCCCATGGACACCCGGGACTCCTGGGCACGCGACTCCGCCCCCACCTTTCTCGTGGACGGCAAGGGAAGAGTGGCCGGAGTGGACTGGGTCTTCAACGATTGGGGGCACATCGCCCGCTACGAAGGGAAATATGACGAAGCCATGGCTCTCAACGTTCTCGAATATCTAGAAATGCGCCGGTATGCAGCACCATTCATCATCGAGGGCGGCGGTATTCATGCAGACGGCGAGGGCACAATCCTGACCACCGAGCAGGTGCAGTTCGACCCGCGCCGCAACGCCGGATTTTCGGCCCGGGATTATGAGAAACTCCTTGCGGCCTACCTCGGCACCAAGAAAATCATATGGCTCGGCAACGGACTAGAGGACGATGAAACCCACGGGCACGTGGACATCCTCGCCTGCTTCGTCCGTCCAGGTGTGGTCATGGTCCACGATTGCACCGACCCGGAAAACCACAACTTCAAGGTCAGTCAAGACGCCATAAAACGCTTGGAGGAGGCAAAGGATGCCAAGGGACGTTCCTTCGAAATCATCCGCATGCCCGAGCCCGCTCCCCGTCATGTCGGAGACTGGCGCATGGACCTCAGCTACATCAATTTCTACATCTGCAACGGCGGCATCGTCATGTCCTCCTTTGACGACCCCGTGGACGAGGTGGCCTATGAACGTATGTGTGCGGCTTTTCCGGACCGCAAAGTCATCCAGATACCAAGCCTTGACATCTTCGCCGGAGGCGGCGGCATCCACTGCATCACCCAGCAGCAACCCAAAGGCACGCCCCTGCCCGTGTTCTAGGAGAAAGACATGACCAAGACCTCCCTGGCCGTCACCCAAATGGCCTGCTCCGACGACTTTGCCAAAAACATCGACACGGCGGAATCCCTAGTCCGTGAGGCTGCATCCCTAGGAGCGCAGATCATACTGCTTCAGGAATTGTTCGAAGGACCTTACTTCTGCAAAAAACAAGACCACACCTACTTTTCTTACGCCCATGAAGCCACATTGAACGACCCGCTGTTGGCCAGATTTTCAGCCCTGGCCCGGGAACTCGGTGTGGTGTTGCCCGTTTCCTTTTTTGAACGGGCAGGCAAAGCCCACTACAACTCCATGGCAATGATGGATGCGGACGGAACCATGCTCGGCGTCTACCGCAAAACCCATATTCCCCAAGGCCCAGGGTACGAAGAGAAGTATTATTTCAATCCCGGAGACACCGGGTTCAAGATATGGGAGACGTCCTACGGCAATGTGGGAGTGGGAATCTGCTGGGATCAGTGGTACCCCGAAGCCGCCCGAGCCATGGCACTCATGGGGGCGGACGTACTCATGTACCCCACGGCCATCGGCAGCGAGCCGACCATGCCGAATTGCGACTCCATGCCTCATTGGCGGCGAACCCAGCAGGGACATGCCGCGGCCAATATTATGCCGGTCTGCGCCTCCAACCGGATCGGGACCGAAACGGACCGAGACGTGGAACTGACCTTCTACGGCTCCTCATTCATCACCGATCCCATGGGAGCTCTCGTGGCCGACGCCAACCGTACCACCCAAGGCGTGCTCACGGCAGAAGTCGACTTCGACGAAATTCGCAACTTCCGAGCCGGATGGGGTTTTTTCCGGGACCGCAGACCTCACTGTTACGCCCCGGTCATGACCTTGGACGGAACGAGCCGAGTTGTCGGCTAGTCCATACACTCACAATCATGTTGTATGCAGGATACACCTCGGTTCCTGGAACCATAGGACATATTGAGCACGAAAGATTTCCCCTCAACCGATTTCGGTATGTCCTCCGCCTACTGATCATACTCGACAGGGCTAGAACCAACCGGTAAGATTCTCCTACCAAGGGAAAAGGCGCTTGCGGTATACCGCAAGCGCCTTTTCGTCCCCCAACTGCTCCTGAATTGCAATTTCATACTGCAATAAGAAGACCTTATACAATAATACGCACATCTCCTTCACAATAAAAATCCCGTTGCAACGACTCAAGTGATGCGCAATAAAGGTTGCCCCACCTTTTTCCGAAAAAAATGGAAAAACTCGGGAGCAACTTCTTTCTTTCCATAAAAAATGGAAAAAAATGTTTTGCAAACATCTTCGACACGCAGTATCAGCCACAAAAGCAAACGCTATTGGAGGAAAAGTGAACTGGTATGGATATTGAAACTTTGCCAGAATTCATTTTTCCCGACATAAAGGAACATTTTCATGCCTACAACTTCCGCACCTGTGACCGATTTCAAAAACATTGGCCAACACACTTTCGATGAATTCATCGAAATGGCTACACTTTTCCACAACTATCCCGCCCCAGGACTCATCCTTGGCGGATACATGGTCGAGGAAGCGAGACGCCATATTCCCGAAGGAACGCTTTTTGAAGCCATTTCAGAAACATCATGGTGTCTTCCCGACGCCATACAGATGCTGACGCCCTGCACTATCGGCAACGGTTGGATCAGAGTCATGAATTTCGGACTCTATGCGCTCAGCCTCTTCGACAAACATACCGGCAAAGGAGTGCGCGTCTGGCTGGATCTGCACAAGATCCCCAAAGACTCAGAAATCCGAACCTGGTATCTGAAACTCAAGCCCAAGCATGAACAGGATTCGGACAGGCTTCTCAGGGAAATCGGCGAGGCCGGAGCAGATATCTGCTCGGTCCGCCCCATCTCCCTGCGCGCCGATCTGCTCTACAAGCGGAGCAAGGGAAGTATCGGAGAATGCCCGGTCTGCCACGAAGCATATCCAATCGCCCACGGCCCGGTCTGTCGTTCATGCAAAGGTGAATCCCCGTATGCTTCGGAAACCATGCGCGAAGCCTCACAAGTCATTTATCCTCTGCCGAAGTCCATTTCCACTATCGCCGTCAAGGATGCGGTGGGAAACCGCTTTGCCCATGACATGACCCGCATAGAACCAGGCATCAGCAAGGAGGCCGTATTCCGCAAGGGGCAAGTGTTCGAAGCGGGCGACCTGTGCCGCCTGCAACACATGGGACGCAACAATCTATATGTCGAACAAGGCTCTGTCAGCGAGGAATGGGTGCATGAAGACGACTGCGCCCAAGACTTCTCCTCGATGATGGCTGGGCCCGGCGTCACCCCCGCAGGGCCACCCCGTGAAGGCAAGGTCACACTTCGGGCCGAAACCGACGGTCTGTTCCGGGTCAACACGGACGCCCTGCACCTCTTCAACCTCTGTCCCGGGGTCATGGCCGCCAGCCGCGTAGGCTGGACCATGGTCAAGAAGGGAACGGAAGTGGCAGGCACCCGGGCAATCCCCCTATACCTGCAGCGCGACCAATATTCCCGGGCCATGGATACCCTGACCGAGGCCGATCACCCGCTTTTCTCGGTCCTGCCCTTGCGCAAGACCAAGGTAGGCGTTCTCATCACCGGCGACGAGGTGTACTCGGGCAAAATCGAGGACCGTTTCGAAGCAGTCATCCGTAAAAAGGTCACAGCCCTCGGCAGCTCCGTACATCAGGCTATTCTAGTACCGGACGACCGGAAACGCATTGGGGACGGCGTCCGAACCCTGCTCGACGAAGGGTGTGAGGTCATCATCACGACAGCCGGCCTTTCCGTCGACCCTGATGACGTCACCCGCCACGGGTTGCTGGATGCTGGAGCTCGCGATCTCCTCTACGGAACTCCTCTGCTCCCCGGCACCATGACACTCGTGGGCAAGATCGGCGGCGCCCGCCTTCTGGGAGTACCCGCCTGCGCCCTGTTCTTCGAGACCACAAGCCTGGACCTGCTTCTGCCCCGCCTGCTGGCGGACGTAGACGTAACCAGAGACGATCTCGCCCGCATGGGTGAGGGCGGCATGTGCATGGGATGCGCCAATTGTACGTTCCCCAAATGCCCGTTCGGGAAATAAAAGGCCTGGAGAACACCTCATGCGTTTTCTGACTTTCACCTTCCCAACCCTGCTGGCCCTCTTCTGTTTGTCGGCATGCAATGTCATGGAGGGGACGAATCCGCTCACCCCCGAAGAACAACAGTGGATCAAGAAGCACCCCGAACCGGTGAAGGTGGGAGTCGGACTGCACTATCCTCCCTACGAGACATTCAGCCTGGGAGGCAAATATCAAGGCCTGAGCGCCGATTTCATCCGCCTTATCAGCGAGAAGACGGGGCTCAAATTCGAACCGGTCCGTTTCCGCAACCGCCAGGAGACCCTGAAGGCGCTGCTGAACGGCCAGGTGAACGTGATGGCAGCTCTGGAGATGACTCCCGAACTCAGGGAAGCTCTGGACTTCACCCAGCCCTACATCAGTGTTCCTGCGGCCATCATTTGCCGCAAAGAATTCACCGAAGACCTGACGCTGGACAAGCTGTCCGGCATGCGCATCGGGGTGACTGTTTCCGACCACTTCCTCAAATACCTGCACGAACGCTACCCGGACGGCGGATACACCATCGTTCCCATGGCGGGGGGCTACATCGGCGGCCTGCGCTGCCTGGCAGTGGGCGACGTGGACGCCCTCATCTGCGATATGGCCTTGGCGTCACGCTATATAGCCAACGCCCGCATCAGCAATCTGCGCATTGCCGGGATCACCAACTACTCCATCGACCTGCGCATCGCCTCGCGCAACAACAATCCCATGCTCGGCAACATCCTGCGCAAGGGGTTGAGCATGATTCTGCCCCATGAACGCCAAATCGTCGAAGAGGACTGGCTCTCCCTGCAATACCGTCCTTTCTGGGTCAGTCGAACCTTTTGGATCGGCGTCTTCGTCGTGTTCGGAGCCATCATCGGAAGCATCATTTTGATCCTGCTCTGGAACCGCAGCCTCAAACGACAGGTGCAACAACGAACCCATACGCTCAGCTCCATCAACAAGGTGCTGCTGGGATCGCTTGACTGCCGCACCGAACAGGAAGTCATGCTCCGCTGCCTGGCCGAAGCCAGAGCCATGTCCGGCAGCGAACAGGCTTCCCTGGCTCAGGTGTCGGAAGACAGGACATTGATACGACTGCTGGCGGTCTTGGAAGACGAATCCGCCGAACAATCCGCAGCCTCCAACAGGACGGCCATCCGCTTGAGCCGGGATCAACTGGAAGACCTGAAGGGAGGCCGTCACGTACGCACGCACATCGAAAATGGCGACAAACGCCTCATAGCCGTCCCCCTCCACCAGGAGGCGGACACGGGGTTGAAGGTCATTTGCGTCATGCGTCCGCGCAGGGAGTATACTGAAGGGGAAACCTCACAACTTGCGGAAGTTCTATTTGTCTTTGAGGAAGCCTTGCAGCGCAAGCGCACGGAAATCTCCCTTCACGAAAAAGACCGGCAGTTGCAACGGGTGCAGCGAATGGAGGCCCTCGGCACCCTTGCCGGCGGCATAGCGCACGACTTCAACAACCTGCTCGGCGTCATCGTCGCCAACGGTGAAATGATTGAATTGTTCCACCTCGGTGGTGATCAGAACCTGGAATCCAAAACCCGGGCCATACTGGCCGCCGCCTACCGGGGGCGGGACTTGGTCAGTCAGATTCTCAGTTTCACCAACAAGGGCAAAGAAGAAACCCGGTTGATGAATATCAGCCCGATCATCAAGGAAACCGCCAAATTCCTCAAAGCCTCGCTGCCCGCCTCCATTGACATCCAATATGCAATTGGGCAACCCGAGCCACCGGTGCTGGCCGATCCGACACAGGTCCATCAGGTACTTATGAACCTGTGCACCAACGCCGCGCACGCCATGGGACAAAACGGCGGCACGCTGTCCATAGATTTGCGGCTGACCGAAAACCGCCTCGACATAAAGCCTACGGAAGAGCGGAAAACGAAAAATTATTTGTGTCTCACGGTGAGCGATACCGGGAAGGGCATTCCCGAAGAGCTTCTGGAACGAATTTTCGACCCTTTCTTCACCACCAAAACCATGGGGCAGGGAACGGGGCTGGGTTTGTCCGTGGTGCAGGGTATCGTCAAGGCATGGGACGGATTCGTCCAGGTGGAAAGTCCTTTGGGAAAAGGTTCCACCTTCCGAATCCACATTCCGGCGATGCAGGAAAAGGCCTTAGAGCAGCCCAAGGCCACCCCGTTGCACCAGCTCCCAGACGGCACCGGCACTATTCTCTTTGTCGATGACGAAAGAGAATTAGCTGAGTCCTACGGAGAGCTCCTGACCACTCTCGGTTACAAAGTGCATACCATCACCGACGGCAAGCAGGCCCTGGAACTATTCCGGAATACGCCCGAAGAGTTCGACCTGATCATAACAGACTACAGTATGCCGGGACTGCGCGGCGACAAGCTGGCAAAGCACATTCTGGAAATCCGGCCGGATATCCCGATCATCCTGTGCACGGGCTACAGCCAGAGTTTTGGCGAAAACGATGCCAAAGGCTTGGGTATCGAAGCATTTCTACACAAACCCGTGGAGCTTCGCAGTCTGGCCATGTGCGTCAGCCGCTTCCTGCGTCCCGGCGAAGGCCTGTTTTCCAACAACGAGGCATAAAGGCGGAACATCAACATGGCGAATGTATTGATCATAGATGACGATCAGCCGACCTGCGACGCACTCATGGAGCTGGTCCGCAATATCGGCCACAAAGCCGATTTCGCACTTACTGCGGCCGAAGGCATGCACAAGGCGGAAGACTCGGAGTTCGACGTAGTCTTCCTGGATGTCCGGCTGCCGGATGCCAACGGCCTGAGCGTGCTCCCGACCCTGCGCCAGCGTCCCCTTCCACCGGAGGTAATTATCCTGACCGGCCTTGGGGACCCGGACGGCGCGGAACTGGCCATCCGGAACGGAGCTTGGGACTATTTGCAAAAACCCCTGTCGCCCAAGAAAATACTGCTGCCCCTGCAACGGGTTCTCAAGTACCGGGACACCCTGCGTAAACATGCCAAGCTGCCTAAAAGCTTGGATCGCTGCGGCATTGTCGGAACCAGCCCGGCGATCACTGACGCGCTTGAAAGGATGGCCTCGGCCGCCCGCAGCGACGCGGGTGTGCTCATCACAGGTGAGACGGGCACAGGCAAGGAACTCTTTGCCAAAGCCCTTCACCACAACAGCCGCCGGTCTTCCGGCCCCTTCATTGTGGTGGATTGCGCCTCGATCCCCCCCACCCTGCTCGAAAGCACCCTGTTCGGCCATGTCAAGGGCGCGTTCACCGGAGCAGACCGCCCAAGCGAAGGGTTGGTTTTGAAAGCCGACAAGGGAACCCTTTTTCTGGACGAAATCGGAGAAATGTCCCTCGATCTGCAGAAACGGCTGCTCAGAGTCCTCCAGGAACGCCGTTTTCGCCCTGTCGGCGCCAATCATGAGGAGGAGAGCGATTTCCGAGTGGTGGCGGCCACCCACAGAAATCTGGCGAAAATGGTTGAACAGGGAACCTTTCGGCGGGACCTGTTATACCGCCTCGGAGCCATGTGTATTGAGCTCCCTCCCTTGCGCAACCGCCGTGCAGACATCCATGAACTGGCCGAAAACATTCTCGGCCGTACCTGCGACGGGTACGGCATTCCCAGGAAAAAATTGAATAACGGTGTCCTGGACGCCTTCAGAGCCTACGACTGGCCCGGAAATATTAGAGAACTGGGGAACGTGCTGGAAAGTTCGGTCGCGGCTTCTTACGACATGCAGGAAATATACGCTCACAGTTTGCCGGAACAACTGCGCATCCATGTACTCAAATACGCCATAGCCCAAAACAACTGCCACGAGGAAAACCTGTCCTCGGCCGAAATCGAAGACAGCATTGAGGCTGACGGAGATGTACTCCCTTACAAAACATTCAGACAGGAAGTGCTCGCCAAAGCCGAAAAGCGCTACTTCACCCGTCTTTTCGAGGCCAGCGACGGGGACATGAAACGCGCTTCGGCACTCTCAGGGCTCGGCAAGAGTCGCCTCTATTCTCAACTCCGAAAATACCGCCTCGAAGAAGAATAGAATCCTTCCGTTTTTATTGGAAATTCCAATTTTACTGATCCGACTTTTTCCGTCCAGAGGGGATCCGGCCGTCCCCCCACTCCTCTTGCGACTTCAACCTATTTATTTTTAACAACAATTCTTCTGGCACATTTATTGTTAAAGCGTCCGGCAGTTTCGTATTTTGTTACTGTAACGAAGTAGAGAGAATGTATGAGCAACAAGAAATCAGCCCCCTCTGAAAAGAAGGGGAGCGTCAGCAGACGCAATGTCCTGAAATGGACGGCCGCCCTCGGTGGCGTAGCTTCCATTTCAGGAGGAGGGCTTTTCTACGGTCTTAAAAAAGCCAACTGTCAGCCCAATTCCGACGAAAAAGTCGTCTGGGCAACCTGCAACGTCAACTGCGGCAGTCGCTGCCCCATTCAAGTCCATGTCCGCGACGGGCACGTGGTGCGAATCGAAACGGACAACACCGGCGACGAAGACTTCAAAAAGCATGAGGTCCGGGCCTGCCTGCGCGGCAGGTCGACCCGACGTTGGATATACTCTCCGGAACGGCTGAAATATCCCATGAAACGCGTCGGCAAGCGCGGTGAGGGAAAATTCGAGCGGATATCGTGGGACGAAGCCCTCGACACCATCGCATCCGGGTTGAGACGCATCATAGACACCTACGGCAACGAGTCCGTGTACAGCCACTACGCAACCGGCGTACTAGGGGGCACGGTTTCACGAAGGGAAGGCTTCTGGAGGTTGATGAACCAGCTCGGCGGCACCCTCAATTACTACAACAGCTATTCCACCGCACAAATCAGCACGGCTCTTCCATACACCTACGGCAAGAAAAACGGAAACCACATTTCCGACATCGTCAACAGCAAACTGGTCATCTTTTTCGGCAACAACCCGGCGGCTACCCGCATGAGCGGCGGCGGCACCATTTACGACCTGGTCCACGCCAAGAAAAAAAGCGGCGTGAAGGTCATCGTGGTCGACCCTCGCTACACGGATACCGCCGCAACCTTTGCCGATGAATGGATTCCCATCCGCCCCGGCACGGACGCCGCACTCGTGGCGGGTCTGGCCCATGTGATCATTTCCGAAGGAATGGCCGACGAGGATTTCCTGTCCAAGTTCTGCGTGGGGTATGATGATTCCACCATGCCTTCGGACATTCCCACCGGCAATTCCTACAAGGATTACATCCTCGGCACAGGACGGGACAAGACGGCAAAAACGCCGAAGTGGGCCGAAAAAATCACCGGTATCCCGGCTGACACCATCAAAAAACTTGCCCGTGAAATCGGCACAGCGAAGCCGTGCGCCATCTTCCAAGGATGGGGGCCCCAGCGTCAGGCCTGTGGGGAACAGACCGCCCGGGCCATCTGCATGCTTTCCATACTCACCGGCAACGTAGGTATAAGCGGCGGCAACACCGGCGACAGGGAAGGCTCTTACGGCATTCCGTTCCCGCGCATTCCCATGGGAACAAACCCGGTCAAGACGTCCATTCCCGTGTTCACCTGGACAAAGGCCATTGACGATCCCACCAGCATGACCGACTTAACGGACGGCGTAAGAGGAAAAAAAAGGCTCGAAAAACCCATCAAATTCCTCTGGAGTTATGCCGGCAACGCGATCATCAACCAACACTCGGACTGCGGCAGAACGGCCGAGATCCTTCAGGACGAATCCAAGTGCGAAATGATCGTCGTACTCGACAACTATATGACTTCGAGCGCCAAATTCGCCGATATTCTGCTGCCCTGCTGTACGGCCCTGGAGGAAGAGGACATCATCCAACAGGGATATGCAGTGGAAATGGCATACATGGTCGCTTCGACTCAGGCCATCAAACCGTTCTTCGAAAGCCGCTCCTTCTTCGACATCCTCATCGACCTCTCCAAACGCATGGGAGTCGAAAAAAAGTTCACTCTGGGCATGGACCGGAGCCAATGGGTCGAATACATGTACCAGAGATGTCGCGAAATCAAATCCGACCTGCCTCCCACTTTCAAGGATGCTCAGAAAATAGGACTGATCAAATGGGGCCGCCCGAACAAGCCGAAGGTCGCATTCGAAGACTTTCGTAAAAACCCGGAGGCCAATCCCCTCAAAACTCCTTCCGGAAAAATCGAGATATTCTCCAAGAGACTTTGGGACATCAGCAAGGCCTGGAAGCTTCCCAAAGGCGACGTCATCACCGCGCTCCCTGAATACCACTCCACATGGGAAGGAGCCGAGGACGAGAAAGGCAAACAGAAGTATCCGCTGCAACTCATCGGGCACCACTACAAGCAACGCACCCACTCCAGCTACGGCAACGTGGACTGGCTGCAGAAAGTCGCGCCCCAGGAGCTCTGGATCAACCCCGTGGATGCCGAAAAACGCGGCATCAAACACGGCGACAGTGTCAAGGTCTTCAACGACAGGGGACAGACCCAAGCCAAGGCCAAAGTCACGCCGCGCATCATGCCGGGTGTCATGACCCTGCCGCAGGGGGCCTGGTTCAAACCCGACACAGACGGAATCGACAAGGGCGGATGCATCAACACCCTCACCTCGCATCATCCCTCGCCCCTGGCAAAGGGCAATCCGCAGCATACCAACCTGGTCGAAGTCGCCAAACTGTAAAGGAGCCTTGCAAGAATGCTTAAAAGACCGGCTTTTTATATAGACACCACAGCCTGCACCGGTTGCAAGACATGCATGATAGCTTGTATCGACAAGCATGACCTCCCCGACGGAGTGCTCTACAGACGGGTCTCCGAATACACGGGAGGCGCTTGGACCAGACTGGAGGCGGGAACTTACGAACAAAACGTGTTCTCGTATTATCTCTCCATTTCATGCAATCATTGCCAAAACCCCATTTGCGTACGCTCCTGCCCCACCACGGCCATGCATAAAGACGCCAACGGAATCGTCAGCGTCGATCACGACAAATGTGTGGGCTGCCGCTATTGCGAATGGGGTTGTCCCTATTCCGCTCCCCAGTTCAACGAAAAGTTGGGAAAAATGACCAAATGCGACTTCTGCAGAGACGACCTGGAACAGGGAAAGGCTCCGGCCTGCGTGACGGCTTGTCCCACCAGGGCGCTTCACTATGGGGAGTATGCCGAACTCGTGGCCAAGTTCGGCGAAGCACAAATCATCGCCCCAATGCCGGATCCATCCATAACGCAACCCAACCTGCTGGTAAAACCGGGACGCAATGCGCAGCCAGCGGGCTCGAAGAACGGAAAAATCAGCAACCCCGAGGAGGTGTAATCATGTTTTCCAGTGAATGGAGTCTCGTACTCTTCACCGTCCTCACACAAGCCGCTGTGGGGATTGTCGTCATTTCCGAGTTCACCCGGCTTCTGTTGAAAAACAGTGGGGCGCACCTGAAATGGCAGGCCCCCGCAGCCTGCGCGCTGACCGCATTGGGCCTGCTCTTCTCCCTGACACACCTGGGTACTCCGCTGCACAGCGTTTTCACCATCCTGAACCTGGGTTCGTCCTGGCTCAGCCGTGAAATCCTCGTGGTGGGATGCTTCTTTGCGGTTATCCTGCTGCTGGTGTTACAAAGGCGTAAGGCTCCTGAAAAAGGAGCTACCCCATTGGCGATCGCTTCCATCGTGGTCGGACTCGGAGCAGTATTCATCATGACCAGGGTCTACCTGCTTCCCACGGTCCCGGTCTGGAATTCCATTGCCACCACCTTCGGATTCTTCGGCACCATGCTGCTTTCCGGATCGGTTGCCTGCGGCCTGATCGGCAGCCTGGAAAACCGCTCCGCCAAGAATGCCGAGTCCTGTTCTTCCATGGCCGGAGTGTTCTGCGTTTCTGCCCTGGTCGGCCTCGCCCTCAAGTTCATCGGCATCGTCCTGAGCATGATCGCCCTGAACAACACCGACAATTACGGCATGAACGCCCTGCATATGGTCGCCGACAAGGGCGTCGACGGCCTTGTGGCCTGGATCGTCATGGTCTGTGCGGGCATCGGCCTCTTCAGCTGGTTCGCACTCAAAGCCATGGGAACCAAGCAGATCAAACTCATCGCCAGCCCCGCACTCTGCGCCCTTGCCCTGGTGCTGGCAGGTGAAATCATCGGCAGGCTCATGTTCTACGGAACCTACATGCGTATCGGCATCTAACACAGCAACAAAGGCCCGGAGGCTCGCCTCCGGGCCCCCTCCCGCCTGGGGAGACACCTCAGAGCCTCTCCGCTTGAGAAAAACAAAACATTCCAAAAAAAATGGAAATTCCAGTTTTGCTGCATCAATTTCTGCATCTCAAAGACAATCCGCCCTTCCTCCCCCTTGCCTATCTATAGCAACATATTTATTTCACAGAAAAAAAATACTATTGGCACAATTACTGCGTGATTTCGTCAAAAATCTTCATAAACGAAATTGGGAGAGCGTATGAGTAAGGAAAATTCAGCCCCCTCAAAAAAGAAAAAGGGCGTCAGCAGACGCAATGTCCTGAAATGGACAGCCGCCCTCGGAGGCGTTGCTTCCCTTTCAGCGGGAGGGCTTTTTTACGGTCTTAAAAAAGCCAACCGCCAGCCCAATTCAGACGAAAAAATCGTCTGGGCGTCCTGCAACGTCAACTGCGGCAGCCGTTGCGCCCTTCGCGCACATGTGTCGGATGGGGTTGTTACCCGTATTGAGACGGATAATCTGGGCAAAGATACATATGGCAGCCACCAAGTCCGGGCCTGCCTGCGAGGACGCTCCATGCGCCGCCGCATGTACGCCCCTGAAAGGCTCAAATATCCCATGAAGCGAGTAGGTAAGCGCGGAGAAGGAAACTTCGAACGAATTTCCTGGGACGAAGCCTACGCCCTCGTTGCCAAGCGACTGAAGAAAGCCATAGACGAGCATGGCAACGAGTCGGTCTACTTGAACTACGGAACGGGAAACCTTGGGGCCACTCTTTCCAAATCCTGGCCTCCTGGCGCGACCCCCATCGCCCGACTCATGAACTGCCTGGGCGGCTATCTCAACCATTACGGTGACTACAGCGCCGCCCAAATAGAGTACGCGCTGCCGTTCACCTATGGTAGCGGCTGGGTTGACGGCAACACTTATGCGGACATCACCAACACCGAACTGTTCGTCATGTTCGGAAACAACCCTGCGGCTACCCGCATGAGCGGCGGTGGGTTGGTCAATGACATCGTCCAAGCCCGAAAGAAAAGCGGCGCAAAGATAATAGTCATTGATCCCCGCTACACAGACACGGCGGCCGTCGCCGCCGACGAATGGATTCCCATTCACCCCGGTACCGATGCGGCTCTGGTTTGCGGTCTCGCCCATGTCCTCATCACCGAGAAAATAGTCGACGACGATTTCCTGAAGAAGTGTTGTGTCGGATATGATGAGGACTCGCTCCCGGAGGGGATTCCGGCAGGCAATTCCTACAAATCCTACATCCTTGGCAAAGGCGACGACAAGACGCCAAAAACTCCGAAATGGGCTTCGGAAATCACCGGCATCCCGGAAAAACGCATCATTCAACTTGCTCATGAAATCGGACGGGCCAAACCATGTTTCATCACCCAAGGTTGGGGCATCCAGCGCCAGGCCAACGGTGAGCAGAACTGCCGCGCCATCTGCATGCTTCCCATTCTGACCGGCAACGTCGGCGTCCAGGGCGGCAACACCGGCGCCCGTGAAGGATCTTTCGGCATCCCCTTTGCCGGGTTCCCGACCTTGGAAAACCCGGTGAAAACGTCCATTTCCGTCTTCGGTTGGACCGATGCCATCGTACGCGGTCCGGAAATGACGGCCACCCGGGACGGCGTTCAAGGCAGGGATAGGCTCATCGCGCCCATCAAATTCATCTGGAACTACGCGGGCAACTGCATCATCAACCAACACTCCGACTCAAACCGCACCCACGAAATCCTGCAGGACGAATCCAAATGCGAAACCATCGTGGTCATAGACAACTTCATGACCCCGAGCGCCCGCTATGCCGACATACTCCTGCCCGCCGCCTTCAATCTTGAAGAAGACGATTTCGCAGTTTGCGGCTGGACCTCCACCATGGCGTACCAGATCTTTGCGCCCAAGGCAGTGGAGCCTTTCTTTGAAAGCCGTACTGTTTACGACATCTGCACCGGTGTTGCCGAACGGATGGGCGTGAGAAATGCGTTCACCGAGGGCCGCACCAGAAACGACTGGGCGCATTGGGTGTATGCAAAACAACGCGCCAACACCCCCGACCTGCCTGAAAACCTTGACGACGCCTTTACACAAGGCGTTTTCAAATACGAAAGAAAAGGCAAACCCGCAGTTCCGTACAAGTCGTTCCGAGAGGACCCGAAAACCAATCCGCTGCCCACCCCGTCCGGAAAGATCGAAATATTCTCCAAGCGATTGTGGAATATTGCCCACACCTGGGAACTGCGTGAAGGGGACGTCATTTCGGCTCTGCCGCAATACACTCCCACCTGGGAAGGCGTGTCGGACCCCCTGCGTTCCGAATTTCCCCTGCAGCTCATCGGCCACCACTACAAGCAACGCACGCACTCCACATACGGTAACGTGGACTGGCTCAAACAGGTCGCACCTCAAGAGCTGTGGATCAACCCAGTGGACGCCGAAAAACGCGGCATCAAGCACGGCGACATGGTCAAAGTATTCAACAAGCGTGGAACAGTGATCGTCCCCGCCAAGGTCACTCCGAGAATCATGCCCGGAGTGCTCACTCTACCCCAGGGGGCGTGGTACACGCCAGGGAAGGATGGCATCGACCAGGGGGGATGCGTCAACGTACTCACCTCGCAACGCCCAACCCCTCTGTCAAAGGGGAATCCTCAGCACACAAACCTCGTCCAGGTCGAGAAGGCGTAAAGGAGAAACCGCATGCTGAAAAGACCGGCGTTTTATATAGATATGGAAGCCTGCACGGGCTGCAAAACCTGCATGATCGCCTGTATCGACAAACACGATCTGCCCAAAGGGATTTTGTGGAGACGGGTCTCGGAATACACCGGTGGCGACTGGAACAAAGACGGCAACGGTAAATACCACCAAAACGTTTTTGCTTACTATCTGTCGATCTCCTGCAACCATTGCGAGAACCCAATTTGTGTCAGATCTTGCCCAACCACGGCCATGCACAAAGGCCCGGACGGCATCGTGTCCGTCGACCACGACAAATGTGTGGGCTGCCGTTACTGCGAATGGGGCTGTCCGTATTCCGCGCCCCAATACAGTGAAGGACTGGGAAAAATGACCAAATGCGACTTCTGCCGTGACTACCAGCGGGAAGGCAAATCCCCGGCCTGCGTGGCGGCCTGCCCGAACCGAGCGCTTCATTATGGAGAATATGAGGAGCTCGCCGACAAGTATGGTTCGGAAAACCTCGTCGCTCCGCTACCTTCTCCAAACATCACACAGCCAAACCTGATCATCACGCCGAACCGCAACGCCAAGCCCGCAGGATCGCAGGCCGGAAAAATCAGCAACCCCGAGGAGGTGTAATCATGTTTTCCAGTGAATGGAGTCTCGTACTCTTCACCGTCCTCACACAAGCCGCTGTGGGGATTGTCGTCATTTCCGAGTTCACCCGGCTTCTGTTGAAAAACAGTGGGGCGCACCTGAAATGGCAGGCCCCCGCAGCCTGCGCGCTGACCGCATTGGGCCTGCTCTTCTCCCTGACACACCTGGGTACTCCGCTGCACAGCGTTTTCACCATCCTGAACCTGGGTTCGTCCTGGCTCAGCCGTGAAATCCTCGTGGTGGGATGCTTCTTTGCGGTTATCCTGCTGCTGGTGTTACAAAGGCGTAAGGCTCCTGAAAAAGGAGCTACCCCATTGGCGATCGCTTCCATCGTGGTCGGACTCGGAGCAGTATTCATCATGACCAGGGTCTACCTGCTTCCCACGGTCCCGGTCTGGAATTCCATTGCCACCACCTTCGGATTCTTCGGCACCATGCTGCTTTCCGGATCGGTTGCCTGCGGCCTGATCGGCAGCCTGGAAAACCGCTCCGCCAAGAATGCCGAGTCCTGTTCTTCCATGGCCGGAGTGTTCTGCGTTTCTGCCCTGGTCGGCCTCGCCCTCAAGTTCATCGGCATCGTCCTGAGCATGATCGCCCTGAACAACACCGACAATTACGGCATGAACGCCCTGCATATGGTCGCCGACAAGGGCGTCGACGGCCTTGTGGCCTGGATCGTCATGGTCTGTGCGGGCATCGGCCTCTTCAGCTGGTTCGCACTCAAAGCCATGGGAACCAAGCAGATCAAACTCATCGCCAGCCCCGCACTCTGCGCCCTTGCCCTGGTGCTGGCAGGTGAAATCATCGGCAGGCTCATGTTCTACGGAACCTACATGCGTATCGGCATCTAACATAGCAACAAAGGCCCGGAGGCTCGCCTCCGGGCTATATTGAGACCATGAACGCACAAAAATTCGGCGCTTGCGCCATGACCCTGAACTTTCTTGCACGACTCTTTCTTGAAGCCCCGGACCATGCATTCATGGTTCAGATCAAGGATGCCCATGTATTTGACCAGTGGCCTCTGACACCACGGACGAAGGAAGACGCCGATGCCCTGGAATTTCTGAGAACATATTTTGAAGGCTACGCCGAAACCAGCTTGGCCGAACCGGCATCCGAATATATGGAATTGTTCATAGGACCGGCGAACGCCATTCCTTTGTGGGAATCGGTCTGGATCACCAAGGACCGGCTGCTTTTCGACGGCCCCATGTTCGATGTCCGGGAGCAGTACGCACGATATGGCCTTGTCGCTCCCAATTCCGAGCACGAACCCGATGACCACATAGGGCTTGAAGTATCCTTTTTAGGTGGCATTTTGGGCTGCATGGCTGACACCATCGAGAACAACGACAATAAAAGCGCCCGCGAACATGGCGCGGCCGCACTGAATTTCCTGAATGCCCACCTCGCTTTGTGGGCGCCCCAATTCCTGCATGCCGTTGCAGACCGTGCTGAAGCTCCCTTTTACGGCGCGGTTGCCCTCCTATGCGACGCAACCCTCAACCATGCAGGAAAACTGCTGCAGGACACCCAAGCCTGAGGCGGGCAAGACACACCATGCACCGAACACTCGTCGTCACCAAGTCGCTGTGTCCCGAAACTCTCGGGGGCAGTTGCGCGCTATGTTCGGAAGCCTGTCCCACGGACGCCATCATCCTGCAGAACGGGCCCATCATCAGGGCCGACAAGTGCCGGGAATGCGGGGCCTGCGCCTCTATGTGCCCGTCAGAGGCGCTGGCCTTCCCGGCCGAGGAAACGCTGTTGAAGCAAATCAGGAAAAACGGGAAATGCCCCGAAGTCCTGAGTTGCCACACCGCTCACAAGGGGAATGAGACCGCAACGCCCCTTCGGGCCTGCCTCGCAAGCCTGGGGGTGGATGCCCTGCTTGAGCTCTGGCTCATGCGCAGGGCCAGCACCACCCTAACTTGCGGGGACTGCGGTCTCTGTGGCAAGGGAGATGATGGGAAAATGATCCGCCAAACGGTCGAACTGGCGAACGCCATTATCGCCAGTTCGGCGGATGCGCCAAAAATTCAGCCGTTCACAATTTCCCAACGGCAGTCTGTGGAGAAACGCATTACCGGGTCGACCGACGCGGCGACCGTCTCACGCAGGGATTTTTTCGGATTCCTACGAGGCCGGGGGCGTACCGAAAAGCCCGAGACGCGGAAAAACACCGGCCCCGCTCAGAACAAGGGAAAACGGAACCGACTGGCCAAGCTGCTTCGGGCTCTCAAGGCGCGGGGACCGCTGCCAGACGGCCTTGTTGCCGGAAACATCCAGGGACACGGCGCTTGTACCGCTTGTGGCGCCTGCGCACGAATCTGCCCAACCAAGGCTTTGTCGCTGACGCGAAAAGACGATTCCTGCTCCCTCACCTTCAATGGGGGCCTCTGCATTGATTGCAGCTCCTGCATCCGCGCCTGCATGCCCGGCTTTCTCAAAAAGGCCGACCCTACTCTCGAAACCATCGCCGCTCCCTTCCCGATCACATTGTTCAACGGAGCCGTTGGTCGATGCCGCCGTTGCAATGCCCAATCCGCAGCCCTGTCTTCCCAAGGCTACTGCCCCATCTGCACCAGGAAAATACAAGTGGTGCATGGCTGAGATTCTTTTAGCTTACGGCATCAATGGGTTGTATGTCACTTCAAGACAGCGACTCCCACAACTAATCCATGTGAAACATCATTTCCAAAGGATGTACAACAGGCTCATTGGTGTCATGGGTCTCCATGATCGGAGCCATGAACTCCCACCAGCGCCGCATTACCTCATGCGAGGGCAACTCATCCATATGGTGATTCTTTGTACGACGCAGCACGGCAAACAGCACGTGGTTCTTTTCATCCAGGAAAATACTGTAGTCACGAATCCCCGCCTGAAGCAGCAAGGTTTTCAAATCGTCCTGAATCTCGTCGTGGCGCCGTTTGTATTCATCCCTCTGGCCGGGATTCAATTGCATAGTGAAGGCTATCTTTTCCATATCATACTCTACTTGTTGCAATAATATTGTTTACGAACCGTCCTTCCGTGACGCAATCATTTTCTCCCGGAGAAGAACTTGCCCAGAAGAATGGGTAACACCAGGGAAACTACCAGGAGCGCGCCGGTAAAGATGGACATGATCACGCCGGGGATGTTGTTCAGTTGCATTCCGAACTGCACCATACCGATCAGCAACACAGCCAGGATCACTCCAGGCATCTTGCCCATTCCGCCGAAAATGCTCACCCCGCCCAGAATGGTCATGGTGATGATCTCCAACTCCCACCCCGGGGCCATGTTCGGACGTGCGGTGGCGATACGCGAGACCAGCATTATGGCGGCCAGGCCGGACATGAATCCGTTCAAAGTCAGCAGCCCCAGACGATAATTGTCCACCCGGATCCCGCTGTATTTTGCGCCGGTGGGGTTGTTGCCGATGGCGAACAACCTGCGGCCGTACACGGTGTGGTGCAGAAAATACCAGACACCGGCGGCCAGCATCACGAAAACGATAAATTGTGACGGTACCAAGTCATCGAAAAAGTAGGCCTGCCCGATGGCTTGGAACCCGTCTGGAAAACTCGTGTAGGCTCTGTCCCCCAAAATAATGAATGCAATCCCCCTGTACAGGGACATGGTGCCTATGGTCACGATGATGGATGGAAGGTCCAGGCGCGTCACCAAGAGTCCGTTCAAGGCTCCGGCCAACGTCCCGGAAGCGAGCCCGACCAACACGACAGTGCCGGTTCCGCACCCGAAGGACGCGGCCGCCCCCATAAGCACACCGGAGAGTGCGATGATGGACGCCACGGAGATGTCGATCTCCTGGCCGATGATCACCAGAGCCATGCTCAGAACAATGATTCCCTTTTCGGAAAAATTCTGCGTGCTGTCAGCGAGATTGTAAATATCTAAAAAATACGGAGAAAGAAGACTGTTAATCAATACAGTAAGCCCCAACAACAGCAACAGGAGCGCCTCGCGGGAGCGCAACCTGTCCAGAAGCCCCTGGGGCAAAGAGTCCGGGATTTCATATGATTTGATAACTTGTTCCATGACAACCTCCACCATTCAGGAGAACGATTTGAAAATCCTAATTACTCACCCTGAGGATCTGCTGCCCTCTTTTGCGCCGTCCACGTGAGTTCACAATCACCGCTGCCAGTATGGCCAGACCGGAGACCGCCATCTGCCAGAAGGGAGAGATACCCATGACCGGCAAGGCATTTTGCAACACGCCCAGAAATAACGCTCCTAAAGCCGCCCCAAGGACAGATCCCGTGCCACCGGCAATTCCAACACCGCCGATGACGCAGGCCGCCACAGTGAGCAGCTCGAAACCAAGCGCGATCTCCGTATAGGCTATTGCGAAACGCGCCACCCAGAGATATCCGCATAGTCCACCTGCTGTTCCGGCCAGAACATATACGGCAAACAGCCGCGCTTTGGTATTGATCCCCACATAGTCCGTGGCCGCAGGGTTTCCGCCGATGGCGTACAACTCACGCCCGAAACGGGTATGGCGCATCAGAATCATGAAGAGAATGGTCAGGACGATCCCGATGACCGCAAGATTGGTGAGACCAAACATTCGGTTCAGTGGAAAGGCCTGGAAAGCGGCGGACATCTCCTGAGAGTTCACCCACTGACCGCCGGAAAGCACGAACACCATCCCCCGATAGACGGTCATCGCCCCGAGAGAAACCACAATGGCCGGAATGCCCAGGAGTGCGATGAACACCGCATTGAGCACTCCCAGCAGCAGGCCTGACGCCACAGCGGCCCCGATGACCAGAAATAAGGGTGTCTCGGGCCAATACATGCCTATGAGGGCGGCGACCATTCCGCTCAGAGCAATGTTGGCCGCCAAGGTCAAATCGATGCCTCGGGTCAGGATAATCATCATCTGTACGGAAGCCATTATCATCAAAATGGCACTGTCGGTGAGAATGGAATCCACAGTCTGGAACGACAGGAACGTGGGGGATACAATCCCCACGGCCAGAAAGAACACGGCAGTGAAAATAACCAGTTGTCCCTCGCGGGAACGTATCAGTTTGTTCAACATGGGCATGACGAGTCCTGCTTTGTTTTCAGTCCCGTGGCCAAAGCGACCACTTCTTCCTGGTTGGTATCGCCGGTCTGCAGCGTGGCGCACATCAACCCTTCGCGCATGACCACGATCCTGTCGGCCAGGCCCAGCACCTCAGGCAATTCCGAAGAGACCAGGATCACGGACATTCCCGAATCCACCAATTCGGCCACAAACGAATGCACCATGGCCTTGGCGCCGACATCGATACCCTTCGTGGGTTCATCGAGGATGATCACGTCCGGGTCGACCCCCAGCCACTTGCCGATGACGACCTTCTGCTGGTTGCCGCCGGACAGGGTCCCGACGATCTGATCCAGGCTGTGGGCTTTGAGCTTGAGCAAGCTCGCATACCGCCGGGCGAATTCGTTTTCCTTTTCGGGCTTCAGACGCAACCCGCCGGTGATCTTGGAGAGAGATGCCAAAGTGATATTTTCCCCAACGGTCATGGGCAGGATCGCTCCACAGTCCTGACGGTCTTCCGGCACATAGGCCAGTCCATTGGAAACGGCGTCCTCCGGCTTTCCGGGCTGATACGGCGCACCGTTCAGGGTCATGCTCCCCGAACAGGCTTTGTTCAGGCCGAAAATCACATGCATGAGCTCGGACCGGCCCGAGCCCACAAGTCCGTAAAAACCAAGCACCTCGCCGCGCCGAAGCTCGAATGAAATATCCTTGAACTCCGTCGGGTGGCAAAGAGAATCCACTACAAGCACGGGCTCACCCGCTTCCGTCTTGCGCGAACGGTATTCCTTCTCCACGGACCGTCCCGCCATCATCCGAACCAGATCGTCTTCGTCGACGCCCTGGATACGCCCTTCACCGGCGAAGTCGCCATCACGGAAGACGACAAAGGTATCGGCGATGGAAAAAATGTCGTCGAAACGGTGGGAGATGAACAGGATGCCCTTGCCCTCGTCCCGCAGCTTGCGCACGATCACAAACAGCTCCTCCACTTCCTTCTGGGAAAGCGCGGCCGTCGGCTCGTCCATGATCAAGATACTCACGTCATGAGAAAGAGCCTTGGCCACCTCCACAAGGTGCTTCTGGGCGACGCTGAGGTCCTTGAGCAAAGTCTGGGGAATGAAATCGGTGATCCCAAGCCGGTCCAGCAGCGCCTGAGTCTCCTCATTCATGCGCTTCCAGTCCAACAGGCCGCCTTTCTTGGTAATGGGATGGCCCATGAAAATGTTTTCAGTCACGGACAGCTCACTGAAGGCGATGGTCTCTTGATGGATGGCCGCAATGCCGTCCGCCCAGGCCTGCTGGGCGCTGGTGTACGACACAGGACGACCATTCCTGAAAACCTGCCCGGACGTGGGTTGATATACCCCGGTCAAAATCTTCACGAGAGTGGATTTGCCTGCGCCGTTCTCGCCCAAAAGGGCCAGGACTTCCCCCTCCCGTATCTTCAGCCGCACACCGTCAAGGGCGCGAACGCCTGGAAACTCCTTGGTGATATCCTTCACTTCAAGAAGCGGCGTTGTCGTTTCTTGATCTACAAGAACCTGACTCATGTCTTCGCTCCGCATACTTCAAAGTATTGATGCAAAATGCCCGGGCACCCCTCGCTCGCCTATCCGGGAATGGCGGGAATCTTATTCAAAGATTCCCGCCCGGGGCATTTGTTTCCTTGCTTCAGTTTAGAAAACGGAAGACCAATCGTCGATGTTCTCGGCGTTGAACACAAACGGAGCACCCATGACCATCAGACCGCCGTCACGGACGGAAATCTCGCCCATGCGGCCAGCCTTGACCATTTCGCCTTTCTTGCCGGAGATCTCCTTGCCGACGATGCCTTTCATGATGAATACCGAACTGTAGCCCAGGTCGACCGGGTTCCACAGGGCGAAATTCCTGACCACGTCCTTCTTCACGTAGCCGGCGACTTCCGAGGGCAGGCCCAGGCCGGTCACAAAAATCCTGCCCACCTTGCCTTCATCCATGACCGCCTTGGCGGATGCCGGAAAACCGACGGAAGTGGGAGCTTCGATACCCTTCAGGTTGGGATATTTACGAATCAGGGCCAAGGCTTCGCGGTAACTCTTGTCGGTCTGGTCGTCGCCGTAGGTCACGGCCACAAGCTTCATGTCCTTGTACTTGGGATTCTTGGCCAGGGCATCCTTCATGTAGCCGATCCACTCGTTCTGGTTGGTAGCCTGGGAGGAGGCGCTGACGACGGCGAATTCACCCTTGTATCCGATGGCCTGTCCCATGAGCTCCACCTGCTGTTCGCCTATGAACTGGGAATCCGACGGAGCCATATGCACAACACGGCCCGCTTCGGCCACCCCGGAGTCGAAAGACATGACCGGAATCCCGCGCCTCATGGCCTTCTTGGTGATGGTCACGAGAGAATCCGGGTCATTGGCGGAAATAATGATACCGTCGACCTTCTGGGCGATGAGGGACCGGATGATCTCGATCTGGCCTTCAGCCGTGGGAGTGGTGGGCCCGGTGTAGATGACCTCAATACCGCCGATTTCCTGAGCCGCTTCCTGGGCTCCCCGGTCACAGGCTTCGAAAAAACCGTTGCCCAGGTTCTTGACGATCAGGGCGATTTTCAAATCCTTGGCCATGGCCGGGGCGGCCGTGACAAACAGGACAAAAGCCATGATCAGAGTGAAAATGTTCTTGCGCATAGCACACGTCTCCTCACAATTTGGGGGTTGGCCGGCACACCAGCCGGCAATGGTATTCCTCCTTCCTTCGGTTGCAGCTCCTCACACCCGAAAGATTCACCTCCTAATCGAGAACACCCGCCATAGGGGTCAAACCAAAAGTCGAGGCCAGCGCTTTGAGCTCCTCTGCGGCAATGGCCTGCTTTTTCCCTCCCGCAGCCATCACCTTGAGAAGCATTTCCGCAGCCTTGTCCGCGGTCTCGATCAGCCCGAAGGCCTGATCCATGCTCTTTCCCGCACCGAAGATGCCGTGGTGCGCCCACAAGACAAGGGCGTGCTTCTCCAGCATCTTGGCGGTTTCCTGCCCGATCTCCTCGCTGCCGGGCATCATCCATTTCATCACCCCTAACCCTTCCGGGAAAAGGACCACGCATTCGCTCATCATCTCCCACAGCTCCCTGGAGACGATCTTGGTATCCAGCGGCAGGACAAAGGAAAGAGCAATGAGATTGGTGGCGTGCGTATGCAGCACGACCCTGCTCTCCCCGTTGGTTACCCGCTTACGTGTGGCGTGGGCGGGCAGGTGCGTGGGCAATTCGCTGGTGGGGCGACCTCCGCTGGCATATCCCCACACGACGGTGTACGAAGCCCCGTCTTCATTGACTTTTACAATCCCAAGGCTTTCGTGGGGATATTCGGCGACGTTGCGAAAGAACACGCCGGTGCCCGTGACCAGGAAGTAGTCGCCGGCCAGCTCCGGCACAGCCTTTGAAAGCTCCACGGTCGGCCCTGAGGTCAGGCAGTGAAGGTAGGCATGCATCTCCCCCGGCGTAATTCGCAGAGAGATGTTTCCCCCGTTGGCCTCGCCCCAGCCTTTTGCATAAATCTCCCGGGAAATCCGGGTCATATCCGACATGAACGGCGATTTGAGAATATCCATGATTTTTCCCTGTTGTGTTACATTGCAAAATATCGAAACAGATCAACGCTTCGCCAGAGTGGCCGCCTCGTAACTCTTCACTTCATCCAGCCATACCCGGCCGACCGGAACTCCCCGGGACATGCAGTAATAGTCCCAGACAGCGCCGAAAGGCATGCTCTTCAACTCTTCCAAATAGGCCAGCCGGTCGGTGTAATTGAAATCCCTCTCCATAGAGGCCAGTTCCCCGGTATTTTCCAACAGCGCAAGCAAAAGCGCCTTTTGAGTGTTGCGAGTGCCGATGACCCAGGCGGCTACCCGGTTGATGCTGGCGTCGAAGAAGTCCAGCCCGATATGAATGCGATCCGCCTGCTTGTGGCGCACGATTTCCTGAGCGATGGCCTGAAGTTCATCATCCAGAATAACCACATGGTCGCTGTCCCAGCGGACGGGCCGACTGACGTGCAACAACAGTCCTTCCAAAAACAGCAGGGAAGCGGAAATCTTATTGGAAATCACCTCGGTGGGATGGAAATGCCCAGCGTCGAGGCAAAGCAATGTTTTGCGGGTGGCGGCATAACCCATGTAGAATTCGTGCGAGCCGACCACGCAGGCCTCGGAACCGATGCCGAACAGTTTGCTTTCCACCGCGTCGAGATTATGTGCCTTGGAAATGTTCTCGGTCAAAATGGCGTCCAGGGAATCCATCAATCGTTGCCGTGGCGACATGCGATCCACCGGAACATCCTTGAAGCCGTCAGCGATCCAGATGTTGGTGACGCACGGAGTGCCCAAGGCTTCGCCAAACGCCGCACCGATGCGGCGGCAGGCCTGGCAATGCTTGATCCAGTAGTCGCGAATACTTTTGTCCGGGTGGCTCAGCGTGAAACCGTCGGCGCTTTTGGGATGGGAAAACAACGTAGGGTTGAAATCGAGTCCCATGCCCTTCTCTTTTGCCCAGCCAATCCAGTTCTGGAAATGCTCGGGCCCCAGGTCGGCCCTGTCCACGGCCTTACCGCCGGTCTCGGCATAAATGGCATGCAGGTTGAGACGATGCGTTCCCGGGATCAATGAGAGAGCCTTGTCCAGGTCGATGCGCAGTTCCTCGGCGTTGCGCGCCTTGCCCGGATACGCTCCCGTGGCCATGATTCCGCCGGTCAGGGCGGTGTCCGGTGCTTCAAAACCCGTGACGTCGTCTCCCTGCCAACAGTGCAGGGATATCGGCAGGGCATCCAAAGCGGCCATGGCCGCTTCCGTGTCTATTCCCCATGCCGCATAAGACTCTTTGGCCAACCGGTACGCATCGTTCAAAAACTGTTCGCTCATCATTTTCGTCATCCTGTCTGGTTATTTTTGCGCCAGGAGCGCCAAGAACCGCTGATAAGCCGCATCCGCTCCAGGAATGGGTTCGGGCTCGAAGCGCTGAAGGTCATAGGAACGCGCCACCAGCGCCCGTGCTTCCTCAAGCGAAGACAGCACACCGGAGGCAAAGAATTGAGCCAAGGCGTTGCCGATCACCGTGGCCTCCACAGGCCCGGCCACAACAGGCATCCCGAGAACACCGGCCGTGAGCCTGTTCAGCAATGTGGCCTGAGCCCCACCACCAACCACATGCAACAAAGAAATTTCCCGGCCGCTCAATTCGCAAAGATCCTGCATGGTCTTGCGATAAAGCAGGCTCAGGCTGTCGTAGGCGCACCGCGTCAATGCACCGGGTGTTTCAGGGACGGGCTGAAAGGTTTTGGCGCAATACTCGCGGATAGCCCCAATCATGCTTACGGGGCTGAAAAAGGCGGAGTCGTCCGGATCGACCAGGGACACGAACCCGGTTTCGTCCTCGGCCATCCCGGCCAGTTCCGCAAAGGAATATCTTCCGTCATATTCCTTGGCGACCTGTTGCACAATCCACATTCCGGTGATGTTTTTCAAAAAACGAATGGTGTCATTAAAGCCGGTCTCGTTGGTCCAGTTGGCGGCCATGGCGTCCGCATCCGTGATAGGGGCGTCCACTTCGATCCCCAGAAGAGACCATGTCCCGGAACTGAGGTAGGCCCACTCTCCAGATCCTTTTACGGCCGGAACCGCCAAAACGGCGGACGCCGTGTCGTGCGACGCTGGGGCGACCACTTTCAGGCCGTGCAATCCCGTCTCTTCGGCCAATTCCGGCCGCAACTCCCCTAGAACTGTTCCTGGTGCAACAGGTGTTTGCAGCGCTTCCGACGGCAACGCCAGTGACGAAAGCAGCTTCCGATCCCAGCGCTGTTCCGATAAATTCCACATCTGGCTGGTGGAGGCGTTGGTCTTTTCCACGCTCATCTCGCCGGACAACAAATAGTGGTAATAATCGGCGGTAAACAAAAGTTGCTTTGCTACGGCCAGAGTCTCAGGGCTTGAAATCGTCTGGGAATACAGCTGAAAAATCGTGTTGAAGGGCAGGAACTGAATGCCAGTTCGCGCATAGACATCCTCTTTGGACATTTCCCCGGCAATGAAACGCTCGACCATGCCCTCGGTTCGATTGTCCCGGTACGACACCGGCGAGCCGATCAACTCGCCCTCGTCATCCAGCAAAACGTAATCCACGCCCCAAGTGTCGACGCCAATACTGTCGTACTGCAGGCCGGATTCGCCAGCCTTGCGCAACCCCTCCATTGTCTCCCGAAAAAGACGCTCATGCGGCCAGACAAGACCGTCCGCGCTCGGCTCGGGACCGTTCTCCATGCGTGCAAGTTCGTCCAGGTGCAGGCCGTCGTCTTCAATGGACACGGAGACCAGACGCCCGCTGGACGCTCCGAAATCAAGCGCCAAACAACGCGGCACACAAAGGCTCCGTGTTCCCGGAACCTTTGCCTCCCTTTCGCGCGGAGCGATGATTACTTCAACCCCGGCATCTTCCAGCATTTCAAGGGAGCCGTTGTCGATCCCATCGTCGGTGATCAGGATGTCCACCCGCTCCAAAGGACACATGATGATGCTCTTTCGTTTGGTGAACTTCGTGCTGTCCACCATGACGACCAGCTTTTCACACTGGTTGATGAGTTGCTGCTCCGCATGTACCAGAAGCGGGTCGCCCTCCATGATTCCCCAGGGCGAAACGCCCTGGCAGCCGGTGAAGAATATGTCGCCGAAAAAATTCGATGCCTCGCTCTGCAGGTGCCCCAATATGATCATATGATGGTGAAACACCTCGCCACCGCCCACGAAACAGCGATTACTCGTGCGCGTGGAAACATATTCGATCAGGGGCAGGGAATTGGTGTAAATCGTCAAGCCGCTCTGGGGCAGGTGCTCGGCCAGTTGCCAGGTGGTGGTGCCGCCATTGATGATGATTCCCTCGACGCCCTCCAACAGCCTTCCCGCAGCCTTGCCAATGGCCTGCTTTGCAGTGAGGTTCTTGTCTCTCGCCACGAAATATGACGGCGTAACCAATCGGGATTCCGCCAGCTCACGCTTCACTGCGGCCACGCCCCCCCGAACTTTACGCAGTTTTTTCATGGAAGCCAGTTCCACTATGTCTCGGCGCAAAGTGGATTCCGAAGCGTCCACGGCCTCCATCAGGCTCTCCAGAGAAACCGCGTCCGCCTTTTCCAACAGGTTCAAAATGGCCATATGTCTTTGGTGCTTGAGCATACCTCCATTCTTAAACGCCCAAAACAGTCAAAGTCAATCAAAAACAGTCATAAAAAACCACATGTCAGCAACAACCAATCACAAACAATCAACTTCCGGCATACTTCATTGACCGAAACTCTCCCCCTGAAACAGCCGCCAAAACCAATAGTTAGAGCAATGTGATGAGTCTCCCCGCCAACTATTACTTCTGCCTCACAGCACATCGTTTATTCTGATCCCCCCTATCGACCAAATCTTAATCTTGCGGGATACCTCTGCTTTTCAAGCCCCCTTTCCTGTGGAATTATTAAGTAAAAGGATGCTATGTTCAGACAAGCTGAGAACTGAACCCAGGAAAACACAAGAGGACTCCCATGAACACCAAGCAGTACATTGAACTGGAAGACCGTTATGGCGCCAAAAACTACAAGCCTCTCGACGTCGTCATCAACAAGGGCGAAGGAATTTGGGTCTGGGATGTGGAAGGCAACAAATATATGGACTGCCTCTCCGCTTACTCGGCCGTAAATCAAGGACATTGTCATCCGCGCATCAAGCAGGCGCTGACAAACCAGGCCGAAAAGCTGACCCTGACCTCCCGAGCCTTCCGAAACGACCAGCTTGGCCTGTTCTATGAGGATATCTGCACACTGACCAACTCCCACATGGTCCTGCCCATGAACAGTGGGGCGGAGGCGGTCGAGACGGTCATCAAAGCCGTCCGCAAGTGGGGGTATAAAACCAAAAACATCCCTGACGGCAAAGCCGAGATCATCGTCTGCAACAACAACTTTCACGGCCGCACCATCACCATCGTTGGCTTTTCCACGGAAGAGGCCTACAAGGAGGGCTTCGGTCCCTTCACTCCTGGCTTCAGGGCCGTTCCATTCGGCGACATGGAAGCTATGGAGAAAGCGATCTCCCCCAACACGGTAGCCATCATGGTGGAACCGATCCAGGGCGAAGGCGGCGTGATCATTCCGCCGGAGGGCTACTTGAAGCGCATTCGCGAACTGTGCGACGAGCACAACATAGTCATGGTGCTGGATGAGATACAGACCGGCCTGGGGCGCACCGGCAGGCTTTTCGCTGAGGAATACGACGGCATCGAAGCGGATGTGACTTTGGTGGGCAAGGCGCTTTCAGGCGGTTTCTATCCCATTTCCGCAGTACTCTCCAACGCGGATGTCCTGGGCGTGTTCATGCCCGGCGACCATGGCAGCACCTTCGGCGGCAACCCGCTGGCCTGCGCAGTGGCCCGAGAAGCCCTCAAGGTGCTCCAGGAGGAAGATCTCATCGACAATGCCGCGAAGCTGGGCGAATATTTCATGGATGAACTCAGAAAAATCGAGAGCCCGCATGTAGCCGAAGTCCGAGGACGCGGCCTCCTCATCGGCGTGGAGCTCAAAAAGGAAGCCGGCGGTGCGCGCCGGTTCTGCGAGGCACTCATGAGCCGGGGGCTCCTCTGCAAGGAAACCCACGAACATGTCATCCGATTTGCCCCGCCACTCGTCATCACCAAAGAAGACATCGACTGGGCTCTCGCCCACATCCGCGAAGTGCTGAAAATGAACTAAACATGTCAAGAGGAGTCGGGTCTTGCCTGACTCCTCCTTATGGGGATATCGAGAAATTATGATTGGCAAAAAGCTCTTCAAAACGACCCTGGTCACCTTTGCCGCCACCATGCTCTTTGTCGTGGTGGCCACGGCATCGAGCTTGGTCTACCATGGCAACGTCAAATCCCACATTTTTCATGCCCCACACTGCAGGTATTTCAATTGCAAGAACTGTAGAGTAGTCTTCAATTCACGAGAAGAGGCCATCAAAGCAGGATTCCGGCCCTGTAAAATCTGCAACCCCTAACCGGCATCACTGCCGGAACGCCTGCTCCCCAAGGTTCCCTGCATGATCTTTGCTATTGTTTCCTCAATACGCCTCCAGCCCTTTTCCGACCGCAGATCCACCCCGCCCAATGTACTATGTGCCTGCGAACGGACTGCAAGGAAATTGACTGCCCCCGCCATGATGAGCACCAGTGCGGTCAGATCGATATCCTCGGGCGGATCCTGGCGCATATTTTCAAAAAACTGAAGCGCGGTCCGCACTCTGACTCCTTCCAACACCTCGGAATAGCGGTTTCCCCCAACTTCCTCCCAGGCTAAAATCTTGAGAGTCTGTGGCCTGCTGCGAAGCGCTGTCAGATAACGTTTGAAGAATTCGGCCATGATCTCATGGGCAGGCATGGCCCGTATTTGCTCCAAATCGTCTCCGATGAGCTCTTCAACGGCAGGCCAAAACCGTTCGGAATTGCCGAACTCGCTCACCAGGTGCTTGAGCCCGCCGAAAGTCTTGAAAAGTTCTTTACGACGTACTCCCGCCTTCCTGGCGACGAGGTCGGCTTCCAAGGCTTCAAACCCATGGTTTGCCAGGACGCAACCGACCGCATCCAGCATCTTTTCCCGCTTCCTTTCAGCTGCATCTATGGGAATGACAGTGGGCACAAGCTTCAGATTTGCCATACCATGCTCCTTTCATATTCCTCTCTTCAAGTAAGCATTCCTCCGCCATGTGCAAACCTTCAACTCCTCATATGAACATGATTTTTTTACTACATTGTTTACAGAACGTCACAATCTTCAACCAATACATATGTATATCCGAGCATCATAATTTGAGGAGGTTTTCATGAAACGACTTGTTGCATCGCTCGCAGTATCCCTGTTCCTAATTCCCAGCATGGTGCTGGCCGAGGATTTTCAAATCGAAAAGTACGAGATCAATGTTCCACAAAAATTCCATGTCCCATACAGCGGTAAATATGCCGACAGGTTCCCGGACGGATTTCCCATAGGTATAGGCTCCGGAATGTGCTACATCGGCAAAGGCAAGGACGGCGCGCGTTATTTCTACGCCAACAGCGACCGCGGGCCCAACGCCAACGCCCCCAAAGTAATCATCAACGAAGCGCAACCGCAGGCCTCCAAGATTTTCTCCGCTCCGTCCTTTTCCCCTTCATACGGGGCTCTGCGCCTCAAGGACGGCAAAGTCGAGCTCGTCAGTCTGATCACCATCAAAAATGAACGCTCCTGGCCCATCTCCGGCCGCCCGTTGCCCAAGAACATGGTCGGCGCAACCGGCGAACTCCCGCTGGATGACCACCTGAGGATTGCAAAATTCGACAAGGACGGCCAGGACACAGAAGGAATAGACATTGACCGCAAAGACGGCAACCTCTGGATTTGCGATGAATATGGCCCGTTTATTTCCAAAATGGATGCCAATACTGGCCGCATCGTCAAGAAGTACGGTCCCGGCAACGGACTTCCCGACATCATCAAGCACCGTCAGCCAAATCGCGGCTTGGAAGGACTGTGCGTCACCCCGTCCAACAAGGTTGTGGCGGCTGTTCAATCCATCTGCGATGTGGACGGCAAAATCAAGAAATCCAAGGCCACCTTCACCCGCCTTGTCTGGCTTGATCCCGAAACAGGCGCAACCAAGATGTTCGCCTACCCCCATGATGTGAACACGTACAAACTGAGCCGCGATGCCAAGATCGGCGACCTTGCCACCATTGATGAAAACCGGTTTCTGCTCATTGAACGCGGCAAGGGTAAAGAAGGCACCCGTATCATGATCTACGTCGTCGACATTGCAAATGCTACCGACATCACCGGCATCAATGCTCCTGACGACCGTCCGCTGGAAACCCTTGACTCGATCAATGAAGTGGAAGCTCAAGGCGTCAAGTATGTGAAGAAAACCCTGGTGCTGGACCTCGTATCTCAGGGCTGGGAACCGGGCAAGGCGGAAGGCATAGCCCTGTTGCCGGATCATCGCACTATCGCCATCTGCTCGGACAACGACTTCGGTATGAAGTCCAAAGTGGTCAACCCAGCCAAGGACAGCAAAGGCAAAGACGTTGCATCGGCCAAGGCATACACCACGGACGGTTCCGGTAAGCTCAAGTACAAGGACAAAACTGTGGATGCAGCCATTGAAGTCGAGCCTTCAGGTAAAAATACCGCATTCTGGGTGATAAAACTGCCCAGAAAGATCGACAACTACTAGCCTTTACGTCTCCAGAAAGATCAAAAGGCCGCCCAATCGAGCGGCCTTTCTTTTCCATGAATTCCGAGCAAGTAAACAAAAAGCCCCTTTTACGAGGGGCTATTGCATAAGCGGGCTTGGTTCGGCCCGGGGAATTTAGGGAAAAAAAGCCTTGGCAGCGACCTACTTTCCCACAGCTTAGACTGCAGTATCATCGGCGATGAGGTGCTTAACTTCCGAGTTCGGAATGGAATCGGGTGTACCCACCTCTCCTTGGCCACCAAGGCAAAATATAGAGTCAATAGGGAGAGAGAGAATTCCGTTAGTATCAAATAAGCCGCACGATCTATTAGTACCGGTCAGCTGAGTGCATCGCTGCACTTGCACCTCCGGCCTATCAACCTTGTAGTCTTCAAGGGATCTTCAGGGACATAAGTCCAGGGAGAACTTATCTCGAAGATGGCTTCCCGCTTAGATGCTTTCAGCGGTTATCCATGCCGAACGTAGCTACTCTGCAATGCCGCTGGCGCGACAACAGAAACACCAGAGGTTCGTCCACCCCGGTCCTCTCGTACTAGGGGCAGCCCTTCTTCAATTCTCCTACGCCCACAGAGGATAGGGACCAAACTGTCTCACGACGTTTTAAACCCAGCTCGCGTACCACTTTAAACGGCGAACAGCCGTACCCTTGGGACCTGCTCCAGCCCCAGGATGTGATGAGCCGACATCGAGGTGCCAAACAGCGTCGTCGATGTGAACTCTTGGACGCTATCAGCCTGTTATCCCCGGCGTACCTTTTATCCTATGAGCGATGGCCCTTCCATGCGGAACCACCGGATCACTAAGACCAACTTTCGTTCCTGCTCGAGATGTCTCTCTCACAGTCAAGCTCCCTTATGCCTTTGCACTCAACGGCTGGTTTCCAATCAGCCTGAGGGAACCTTTGCAAGCCTCCGTTACTCTTTGGGAGGCGACCGCCCCAGTCAAACTACCCACCAGACACTGTCTCCACACCGGATGACGGCAATGGATTAGATACCTAGATTATCAAGGGTGGTATTTCAAGGGTGACTCCACGAACACTGGCGTGCCCGTTTCAAAGTCTCCCACCTATCCTACACATGATAAACCAAATACCAATGTCAAGCTGTAGTAAAGGTGCACAGGGTCTTTCCGTCCTTCTGCGGGTACCCGGCATTTTCACCGGGATTTCAATTTCACTGAGTCTCTGGTTGAGACAGTGGGGAGATCGTTACGCCATTCGTGCAGGTCGGAACTTACCCGACAAGGAATTTCGCTACCTTAGGACCGTTATAGTTACGGCCGCCGTTTACTGGGGCTTCGATTCGGAGCTTCGCCGAAGCTAACACCTCCTCTTAACCTTCCAGCACCGGGCAGGCGTCAGTCCCTATACATCGTCTTACGACTTAGCAGAGACCTATGTTTTTAGTAAACAGTCGCCCCCCCCGATTCTCTGCGGCTCCGGATCGCTCACAAAGTAAATCCGATCACAATCTGGAGCACCCCTTATCGCGAACTTACGGGGTCATTTTGCCGAGTTCCTTAACCAGAGTTCTCTCAAGCGCCTTGGTCTGCTCGACCCGACCACCTGTGTTGGTTTGCGGTACGGTTCGCACAAGCTAAACTTAGAAGCTTTTCTTGGCAGCATGGAATTAACGACTTCAGTCTATAATGACACGGCATCGCGTCTCGGCCGTAAAGAAGAGCGGATTTGCCTGCTCCTCAAGCCTACACGCTTGCACCGGGATATCCAACACCCGGATCGTCTATCCTCCTGCGTCCCTCCATCGCACACTTGTACAAGTACAGGAATATTAACCTGTTTCCCATCGACTACGCTTTTCAGCCTCGCCTTAGGGGCCGACTAACCCTGGGCAGATTAGCTTTACCCAGGAAACCTTGGTCTTACGGCGAACGAGTTTCTCACTCGTTTTATCGTTACTCATGCCAGCATAATCACTTCTCATTAGTCCAGCATACCTCACGGTACACCTTCATCCCATTTGAGAACGCTCCCCTACCGCTCGTACTAAAGTACGAACCCGAAGCTTCGGTACAATGCTTAGCCCCGTTACATTTTCGGCGCAGAATCGCTAGGCCAGTGAGCTATTACGCTTTCTTTAAAGGATGGCTGCTTCTAAGCCAACCTCCTGGATGTATCAGCAACTCCACCACCTTTCCCACTTAGCATTGATTTAGAGACCTTAGCTGTCGATCTGGGCTGTTTCCCTCTCGGCCATGGGCCTTCGCACCCATAGCCTGACTCCCAGGAAGCATCTTACGGCATTCGGAGTTTGATAGGGGTTGGTAACCTGGTGAGGCCCCTAGCCCTTTCAGTGCTCTACCTCCGCAAGACTCATTCCTGAGGCTATACCTCAATATATTTCGGGGAGAACCAGCTATCACCGGGTTTGATTGGCCTTTCACCCCTATCCACAAGTCATCCAAATCGTTTTCAACCGATACTGGTTCGGCCCTCCACTTGATTTTACTCAAGCTTCAGCCTGCTCATGGATAGATCACCCGGCTTCGGGTCTACTCCGCACTACTTGTCGCCCTATTCAGACTCGCTTTCGCTACGGCTACACTTACGCTTAACCTTGCACTACAGAGTAACTCGCTGGCCCGTTATGCAAAAAGCACGCTGTCACGGAACAAGTCCGCTCCAACAGCTTGTAGGCACGTGGTTTCAGGTTCTATTTCACTCCCCTAACAGGGGTTCTTTTCACCTTTCCCTCACGGTACTGGTTCACTATCGGTCGTTAGGGAGTATTTAGCCTTGGGAGATGGTCCTCCCGGATTCCCACGGGGTTTCACGTGTCCCGCGGTACTCAGGAACCGACTACGCCGCTTTCGACTTCGGGTACGAGGCTTTCACTCACTATGGCCAGGCTTCCCAGCCTGTTCCCCTATCTAATCACGGATCGATGATGTCGGCCCTACAACCCCGGATGGTCGAAACCATCCGGTTTGGGCTCTTCCGGGTTCGCTCGCCGCTACTACCGGAATCTCTATTGATTTCTTTTCCTTCAGGTACTGAGATGTTTCACTTCCCTGAGTTCGCCTCCCATGGCCTATGTGTTCAGCCAAAGGATGACCGGAGATGAGTCCGGCCGGGTTTCCCCATTCAGGAATCGCCGGGTCAAAGGATATTTAGCTCCTTACCGACGCTTTTCGCAGCTAATCACGCCTTTCATCGCCTCCTAACGCCAAGGCATCCACCAGGTGCCCTTAATAACTTATTTAATTAGGAATTCTCTCTCTTAACCCTATTTAACTGTCAAAGATCGGATGAGACCACTATTCTCGACTCAACGCTCGCTCCAATTGGTGGAGGTGAACGGAATCGAACCGATGACCCCCTGCTTGCAAGGCAGGTGCTCTCCCAGCTGAGCTACACCCCCATTTGAAAACAAGCGTGGTGGGCCTAGGTAGATTTGAACTACCGACCTCACGCTTATCAGGCGTGCGCTCTAACCAACTGAGCTATAGGCCC
>CAJXYU010000004.1 GCA_913063155.1 uncultured Desulfovibrio sp. | reverse complement strand
GACAAAAATGAGGGGAGAGAAATAATGCGAATGTTGATGAAATATCGTGTTCTGTTTTTAGTGCTGCTGTTGCTTGCTGTTGTTGGGTGTAAGCAAGGGAAGGGAAGCCTTTCTGATAGTTCATATGGTGAAGCTGTTAGCCTTTTCAACCAAAAACAATATACTAAAGCGCGTTTGCTTTTTGAAGAGTTGGCTGAGCAGAATCATGCTGAAGCAAACAATTATCTAGGTAAGATATATAAGTATGGCTTAGGTGTTGATAGGGATTATAAGATAAGCTTTCAGTATTATAAGAAGTCATCAGAGCTTGGCTGTGCGGCAGCAATGACTAATCTTGGTTCAATGTATCTAAGTGGAAGTGGAGTTGAAAAAAGCTGTAAAGAATATGTTAAGTGGTACTCTATATCCGCAGAGTCTGGGTTTCCGTTAGCGATCATTAACTTAGCGCTATCCTATATTGAAGGCGGCTGTGTTTCTGTAGATTATAGTAAGGCAGAGTATTACCTTGATAAAATAGATAAAGAAAGCGATTATTATAACAAAAAAATAGCATTAGAAAAATTATACGGGCTTGGGAGAAATATAGATTCTACATCAGCGCTGAAAATGATTGAGCAAATTGCAGCTCAGGATGACATTCAGTTTATGCTCATATTCGCAAAATGTTTAAGAAATGGTGTTGGAAAGCGTAAGAATCTTGAACAAGCAAGAGAAGTGTATATACGGGCATCACTACTAGGAAGTGCTACTGCTCAATATAATTTGGCTGTTATGATTTTTTATGGTCATGGCGGAGATCAAGACTACCAAGAGGCTTTTAAATGGGCGATGGCTTCTGCTGTACAAAATGATGATAAGGCGCAGGAGATGGTCGGAGTAATGTATTTGAAGGGGTTGGGAGTAGAAAAAGATAGAAAGGAGGGGATAGCGTGGCTGGTGAAATCCTCTCAGCGGGGAAATGCTCGTGCTTCATCTATATTGAAGTCAATGCAGTAATACTCTTTATATTTTAGGAGTTTTGAGATGGGTAGTGATGGTGGTAGCGGCGGCAAAAATAGGGATAAACATATTTATGATAAGGAGAAGACGCTTATAGGAAAGCCTTCTCTCTGTGGCGGCATTATGACAACTGCCGCAGGTTATCAAAAATATGGATCTTCTTTAAGTGATCCCAGCAATCCATACAATACGTCATGCGTGAGGCTGAGGTGAAGGCCGTTCTCAACAACGCGTTTGCCTTCGGCGGCAACAATTGTGCGACCGTCTTCGCACGCTACAAGGGGGAAGGGGAATCATGAAGGAGCAACTCACGAACGAGATTCGCGATAAAGTGGCCGAGATCCTGGAAGCGGAAACCGACCTCCATGACCATGGTCTGACTCATGTCGATGCCGCCGCACATGTGGACGTTCCGGTGGATCAGCATATGGATACTGCCCATGCGGATGTCCATGTGGACCTGAACCCCCATGAGCTTGTACAGTCAATGGCCGCCTTCCACGTGGATGACGTCGACGTGGACCCCGGCCCTGGCATGGATGTGCACATGGTCGACGTTTCCCACGTCATCTGGGATGAAACGCCCACGGATGATGTGAATTCGTAACGAAGAATACCATCAAATAAAAACGCCGCCCCACGATACGTGGTGCGGCGTTTTTTTCGGCTTGTGGCGCGCCAGGGAGGATTCGAACCCCCGGCCGTCGGCTTAGAAGGCCGATGCTCTATCCAACTGAGCTACTGGCGCGTGAAGGGCCATTTTCTAAACAAGCCCGGCCGGATGGTCAAGCAAAAGGTTTTCGGCCGGAAACATTCCTGCTATGTGGACGCTCACACAAGGAGCGCATGTAGTGCATTTTCAGACATACAACGCCGTCAGGGCATATATGGACAGGCTGGGCCTGTTCAGCATGGACCTCAGCCTTGGGCGCATGGAGGCTTTCCGGGCCGAACACGCGGCCCCGTCCTTTCCCATTGTGCACGTGGTGGGCACCAACGGCAAGGGGTCCACCTCCACATTTTTCGAATCCTTGGCCCGCGAACACGGGCTGCGCACAGGAGTGTTCATTTCGCCTCATTTCGTGACCCCGCGCGAACGCATCAAGGTCGACGGCCGCATGCTTTCCCGCGAGGATTGGGTGCGTCTGGCCAACATGGTGATGGAAACGCCCGGCGGTGACAAGCTGACCTACTTCGAGTTCCTGGCCTGCCTGGCCATGCTCGCCTATGTCGACAAAGATGTTGATGTGGCGGTCATGGAGGCCGGATTGGGGGGCAAATACGACGCCACCACCGTCTTTTCCCCGCAGCTGACCTTGTACACGCCCATCGGCCTGGATCATGAAAAGATTTTGGGTCCGACCATCGAGGCCATCGCCACGGACAAGGCCGGGGCAATGCACATCGGGGGCCATGTCGTCACCGGGCGGCAGGAGGAAGAGGCAATGCGGGTGCTGCGCGCCAGGGCTGGAGAACTGGGGATCGAATTGCAACAGGCCTCGGATGTGGCCGGGCCGGTGACTTCCTCTCTTGGTTTGCGTGGCGCTCACCAGCGGGACAATGCCCGACTGGCCGGTGCGGCCTGGCGGATCTTCGCGGATAAATACGGAGTTTCTCATGATGAAGCAGCCGTTTCGCGGGGGCTGGAACAGGCCTTCATCCCGGGCCGTTTTCATGTGGTGCGGCCCGAGGGCATGCCTGGTCTCATTCTGGACGGCGCGCACAATTGTCATGCGTTGAAGGCGTTGCAACAGGTGTTGCTGGAAGAGAACATTCGTCCGGAAGCCGTGATCTTCAACTGCATGTCCGACAAGAAACTGGATGCCATGCTGCCGCTTTTGCGGGGCCTTACGGACGGACTCGTATTTTGTCCCGCGATAGCGCTCGAGCGGGCCGCCAAACCTGCGGATACGGCCGCCGCGATCAGCAGGCGGGCCATTGCGGTGGACGATCTTGAAACCGCTCTGGAGCGGGTCAGGGAAATGCAGGGGCCGGTGCTCGTGTGCGGCTCCCTGTATTTACTGGGGGCTTTTTATGAGATATATCCGGAATTCTTGCAGTTGCAGGGAAAATAACACAAGAGCTCCAAGGAGATACGAGTGTCGCAACTCTTCCGTCATCTGCCGTCCGTGGACAGTGTTTTCGGCGAGCTGGACAAAGATTCCGGCCTGCGCGGTCTGCCGCGCCCGTTGGTGCGCGATCTGGTCAACGAATTCCTGGACATCAAGCGCGAGGAGATCAAGTCCGGCGTTGTGACCGATGCCGTGGAACTGGCGCTCGAAAATCTTCTGCCGAGGCTGGAGTCCTTCATCCGCGTCAAGGCGCGGCCTCATTTTCGTCGCGTGCTCAACGCAACGGGCGTCGTTGTTCACACCAACATGGGCCGCTCGCTGTTGGCCAGGGAAGCTGTCGAGGCTGTGGTGGACGCCTGCGCGCACTATTCCAATCTGGAATTCAACCTTGTCACGGGAGAGCGGGGCAGCCGCTATAGCCACGTGGAAAAGCTGCTTTGCGACATCACCGGCGCGGAGGCCGCACTGGTGGTCAACAACAACGCCTCGGCCGTGTTCATTATGCTGGAAACTCTGGCCAAGGGGCGCGAGGTGGTGGTTTCACGCGGTCAGCTGGTGGAGATCGGCGGTTCGTTCCGTATCCCCGACGTCATGGCCAAGAGCGGGTCGATCCTCCACGAGGTGGGGGCCACCAACCGGACCCACTTGAAGGATTACGAGCAGGCCGTCAACGACAACACTGCTGCGTTTATGCGTGTGCATACTTCCAATTTCCGGCTCATCGGTTTTACCAAGGATGTCTCCCTGGAGGAGATGCGCGAATTGGGAGACCGCTACGGTTTGCCCGTGCTGGAGGATTTGGGAAGCGGCAGCCTGTTCCGGTTCGAAGGCGCCGGATTGTGCGACGAGCCGACGGTGCAGGAAGTGGTGGCCCAAGGCGCGGATGTGGTTTCCTTTTCGGGCGACAAGGTGCTCGGCGGACCGCAGGCCGGGATCATCGTGGGCCGCAGGAAGTGGATCGACCGGATCAAAAGCAATCCCCTCAACCGTGCCCTGCGCATCGACAAGGTGACCCTGGCTGCCTTGGAGGCCACCTTGCGGCTTTATCTGGACAAGGACAAGGTGCGCGAGACCGTGCCCACCCTGAACATGATCACCATGGAGTACAAGACGCTGCGCGGCAGGGCCGGGCGGCTGGCCAAGGTGTTGCGTTCCGAACTGGGGGATGCCGCGGAAATCTCCATCCGCAAGGGCGTTTCCCGCGTGGGCGGCGGCGCGTTCCCGGAGCAGGATATTCCGACCTCCCTTGTTGCCGTGGCCCCCGGGAATATTTCCGTGCGCGAACTCAAGGAACGTCTGCTGGCTACCGAGCCTCCCCTGGTGGCCCGCATCGAGGACGAGCTTTTCTGTCTCGACCCGCGCACGCTTGATCCAAAGGAAAACAAACTCGCTGCATCGGCGTTGAAGCAGGCTCTTGGAATATAACGGCCCGAAAGCCGAAGGGCGGAGACTTTTACAAAGGGGTTTTTCCCCGACAACTCTTCAAGGAATCATCATGTCCAAGAAAAAAGATATCGAGTTGGAGCATAAACCGAAAAGCGCGTGGGAGGTTTATTCCTCCAAAAAACATATGGCGGCCATGGACGCACTGGCCGACAAGTACATCGGCTTTTTGAGCCGTTGCAAGACCGAACGTCTGGTCATGGACCATGTTCGCGAACAGGTGGAGGCCGAAGGGTTTTCCGAGGATTTTTCCAGGGACGCTGTTTTTCGGCTCCAGCGCGGCAAGGCCGGTTTTATTGCCCGAAAAGGGAAACGCCCGTTGTCGGAAGGTTTCCGGCTCATCGGCGCTCATGCCGATTGCCCTCGCCTGGATCTCAAGCAGAATCCGCTTTACGAGGACACGGAGATCTGTCTGGCCAAGACCCACTATTACGGCGGCATCCGCAAGTACCAGTGGCTGACGTCGCAACTGGCCCTGCACGGTGTGGTGGTCAAGAAGGACGGCGCAGTGGTGCCCGTGGTCGTGGGCGAGGCTTCGGACGACCCGGTGCTGACCATCACCGATCTGCTGCCGCACCTGGCCTACAAGGAAGTGGAGAAGAAGGTCGGCGTGGCCTTTGAGGCGGAAAAGCTGAACATCGTCCTTGGTCAGAGCCCGCTTTCCGGGAAAAGTGACGACGACAAGAAGGGCAAAGTCAAAAAGCACATTCTTAAACTGTTGAACGACCGCTACGGCATCACCGAATCCGACTTTTTCAGCGCCGAACTGCAGATAGTGCCCGCAGGCCCGGCCCGTTATGTGGGGCTGGATTCTTCGCTTATCGGCGGCTACGGCCATGACGACCGTTCCAGCGTGTTCTGCGCCCTGGAGGCGATTCTGGCCGAATCCAGGCCCGAGTACACTCAGATCGCGTTGTTCTGGGACAAGGAGGAGATCGGCTCGGACGGTGCAACCGGAGCCAAGTCCCTGTTCTTCGAGTATACCTTGGAAGACCTCATCGACTCTTGGGAGCCGGGAACCAAGCTCTCGCGGGTTATGCTGAACGGCACCGCGCTGTCGGCCGACGTGGCCGGGGCGGTGGACCCAGACTTCAAGGACGTATCCGAGGAACGCAATTCCGCGTACCTGGGCTATGGACCGTGCTTCAACAAGTTCACCGGACATCGCGGCAAGGTGGGAGCCAATGACGCCCATCCGGAATTCATCGGTTGGTTGCGCAGGATCCTGGATGATGCAGGCATTCCGTGGCAGATGTCCGAACTGGGCAAAGTGGATGCCGGAGGCGGCGGGACCGTCGCCAAGTTCCTGGCCGTGTACGGTATGGACATCATTGATGTGGGGGCGCCGGTGCTTTCCATGCACAGTCCCTTCGAACTGACCACCAAAGCGGACATGTATGCAACCACATTGGCGTTTCGGGAATTCTTCAAGAATTAGTCTAAAGAAATCAGAATGATGCAATGCGCCATTTTTTTGTTGAAAAATGGCGCATTTTTGTTTGCATCATCCTGGAAGTGGCGTATGATGTAATCGAGTCTAAAGGATTGGCTTACGTGTAACTTCCTAACAAACCTGAAGTCATTTGACTGAGGACCGTTCCCGGGAAATTTGCAACGAACGTTAAATCCTTTTGAGAGCCCCCGGCCCATTTGCTGGGGGCTTTCTCGTTTTCGCCCGGAGTGCGGGCTTTTTGTTCAGCCCCAACTGAGTGAAAGTATCTTGTTATTTCCACATCATTTTGTTTTATTGATTTAATGATCGCAGAATAAGAGCTTTCAAACCGGAGGTCCGCACATGGGAAAATTGATCAAGGAGAAGGACGAAAAGGGGCGGTTGCATATCGATACGCCCCTGATGGGGGAATCCCTGGTGGGCAAGGCCTTGCTGCGGCGCACCGAGGCCGGTGAATATTTCCGTATGCAGCCGGACGTCAATGTGATCAAGATTGGCGGACAGTCCATCATGGACCGCGGCGCAAAGGCTTTGCTGCCCATTCTCGACGAGCTGGTCAAGGCCAAGGACGACCACAAGATTCTGCTTATGACCGGTGGCGGCACTCGCGCCCGCCATGTCTACAATATCGGCGTGGACTTGGGCATGCCCACGGGCGTTCTCTCCAAGCTGGGCGACAAGGTCTCCTGGCAGAATGCGGAGATGCTTTCCGTACTTCTGGCCAAGCACGGAGGGGTGAAGATCGGACACGGCGACCATTTGGAGCAGCTCAATATGTATTGCCGGCTCGGCTACCTGCCCATCACCACCGGCATCCCGCCCTACGGTTTTTTCGAGCACCCGGCTGAGTTGGGCTCCATTCCTCCGCACAGGACCGACTCCGGAGCCTGTCTGCTGGCCGAGAATATCGGGGCCAGGAGCCTCATTTATCTGAAGGATGAACGGGGCTTGTATGAAAACGATCCGAAAAAGGCCGAGAATCTCGATTCCCTGAAGTTTTTCGATAAGATTCACGTGGATGAGCTCATTGAGATGGACCTCGAGGATCTCATTGTGGAGCGCCCTGTGCTGACGTTCCTGAAAAACGCCAAGACGCTCAAGCAGTTCCAGATCATCGATGCCTTGCGGCATCCGGAGCATATCCATGCCGCCCTCAACGGCGAACTGGTGGGGACAATCGTCTACAAGTGATTTCGGGCTTTCGATATGAGAAAACGGACATGAAAAAGACCGGGAGTGCACGTGCTCCCGGTCTTTGGATTTGAGCAGGTGCGGTCAGTCCCGACCCTTGCCGTCTCCCTTTCCGTCACGCGGAAGATAGACGACTTCAGCGCCGGTATGGGAGGCAATCTCGTCGAGTTCGCACTTGCGTATACGCTTGGCGTAGATCTTCAGGTCTCCGCCTGTGACCCCGACGACACGGAATCTCGGCCTCTTTTCGCCATGATCCGCCCTGCGGCGTTCTCTCACAAAGATCTTCATGGTGCTCCTCCTTGCGGCACGATTGTGCCTTTATGGATATTAGGCTATATTGAATATATATCCTCTAAGAACATATAGTCAAGAAGGACTGTGGAAGATGTCACAAAAAGTAGGCGGCGGAAAACCGCAACGTTATATGCAGCCCTCGCTGCTCATGGCTCTCAGGAAAGGACCTTCCTACGGATACCAGCTTATCCAGTCCATCGGGGAATACGGATTCTTGCGCGGGGATGCGCCTCCGGGAATGGTCTACCGCCATTTGCGTCAGATGGATGAGGAAGGTCTTGTGGAGTCCTCCTGGGACGCGGAGGGCGACGGACCGGCCAAAAGGGTGTATTCCATCACCCAGGAAGGGCTGGAAATACTGGAGGCCTGGATTCTTCACATGGAACGCCAGCGTGATAGACTGGACGCCTTTATTCGGCGGTACAAGGAGTCCTGACGGCCTTGTCCGGTTTGGCGCCGTGCTGTTTTTTGCGTTTGGTGTGGGCCGTTTCCCAGACGCCGGGTTCAACGCCACGCACCTGCAGCACGGGTTTGCCCGCCCAGAGAGAGGGGCGAAGCCAGCTTGCGTTGACCACGCGGTCCGAGGCCTGGGGGACAAGTGGGTCGCGGTCTACCGAGACCACCTGGATGCCCGCTTCGTTCAGATTTCTGACCAGGGGGGAAGAGCCGAGCTTGCGCAGCGCGCCGAACTCGATGAACCTGCCGCACCAGCCGAACTTGGTCAGCCCCACGGCGGCACAGGCTCCGATGATGCCGTCGTTGGTGCCGCCCAAGCCATACAGTTCGATGTTTTTGGCCTGATTTACGGCGTCCTGCTGGGTCACTCTTCGTCCGGTCACGGTCTGGCCGAATTCGATCAATGAGCCGTCGACCGCATCTCTTGGCGCTATGCACAGACCCGGGTCGCTGCCGGGCGCGCAGCAGGTTTGCAGATGCTTCACGGCCAGATTGCGTAAAACGTCCAGGCCATCGACGTCCCTCATTTCAATGATGGCGCAGGCGGAGCTGTTGTTGGAGGTGTAGGGGATGGCGTCCAGACGGGGGAGCTGGTGGCGAACCACGCCTATGGCTTGGTATTCGTCGGGAAGGGAATATATGAATTCGCGGACCAGTCGCCCTGTGCCCATGGGGGCGTCCTTGTCGTCGGTGTCGTCGAAGCCGAGATAAAGTATCATGGGGCACCATTTCATCAGGCTTTGAAAAGTGCAACCCAAACTATGAGCAGAGGATATGGCGACGGCCAAGGCGTGGGAAGGGAGGCCCTTTGAAAGGACCTCTCCCGTAGATGCCTAGTTGTTCAGTGTGTGCGTCACGAATTCCAGGGGGATGGAGGTGTTTTTGTGGATGTCCTCCGGGGCCATGCCTTCCCGGTGCAGTCGTTTGATGAGCAGGGGAAGCGGCTCTCCTACTTCCACTATGTGGCCGTCCGGGTCAAGTACGCGAAAGCCGAGCTGCAGCCATGGGGCGGCTTCCAGTTCATTGAGGATGGAATCGCAGCAGCCTTTGACGCGTTCCCATTCGGCGCGGATATCGTCGCTTTCGAAATACATCTCGAAGTTCTTTGCGGCCAGAGAGCCTTGGCGTTGTTTCTTCTGCCCGTAGATGACCGTAACAGCGGCATCGGCCTGCCAGAGGGAAAAGCCGCCTTTGAAAGCAACATGCCGGCCGTGGTCGGCCTCCACTTCCTGGCCCAGGATCTTTTCGTAGAATGCGCGTGAACGGTCTATGTCGGCAACGAACGCCGCCGGTCCCGCAAAAGTGATGGTCATTGTATTCTCCTGTTTTTGGCGGAGATTATTCTCGGCAATGCGGCACGTCTTGTAGAAAATCGACAGTATCCGGCTTGGCCTGGAATTGCGATGGAGTGACCCCGGTGAATTCCTTGAATTCCCTGGTGAAGTGGGCCTGGTCCGTATAGCCGGATATCAGGGCGAGATCCGCCAGCGAACGAGTTGCCTTGGAAAGCCTTTGCACCGAATGCAGGAGCCGGTTGACGCGGGCGAATTTTTTTGGTGTCAGCCCGATGAGGCGCTTGAAGGAGCGTTCCAGGGTTTTCTGGTTTATCCCCATGTCTTTTGCCAATGCTGCAACCGGTATGGGCATGTGGAGACTGCCCAGCCGTGTGGCGGCGGCCAGGGTCATGCTGTTCTCCAGCCCGTCGAGTCTCAGGCGGTCCAGCAAATGGTTTTCCATGACCCGGACGAGCTGCTTTGAAGTGGGCTGTGCTTCCGCAAGGAAATCCGCCATGGGCGCAAGCCCCGGAAAAATATCTTTGATCGGGATATTCCGGTCCGCGAATTCCGTGGCGGGAGCCGGCAGGATTCCGGCTCCTCCTGGCCGGAAACGGATGCCCGCGATGACCGTGTTCCGGGGCTGGCGGACCAACAGGTGCGTGTGCATGACGCCGCAGAGAAAGGCCGACGGGCCTGTGGCCGCTTCTGGCAGATGCGCTGGAAGCAGTCCGCCCCTCAGGTCGAAGATGATATCCATGCAGCCGTCGGGCAGGATGCGGACCACGCGTTTGTCTTCATCTATGGGGCCGGTAATGGTCCAATAGCATTTGACCAGGGGAGCGAGAGCGGCGCAGGGACGATGTTCCCGATATGCTTTCCGGTTGGGCTGCATGAAGGCATGGTAACCGTGGAGCACGGGAAAATAAAGCCGTGTTTTCTTGAGATTGCGTCGGGTTTCCTTTAATATCGCACTCCGAATTTCAACTCATTCAACCGCAAGGAATCCGCATGCCTGTCGTCATGGGTACCGCCGGTCATATCGACCATGGCAAGACCACTCTCATCAAAGCCCTGACCGGGATCGACTGTGATCGCCTTTCCGAAGAAAAGAAGCGCGGCATCACCATCGAACTGGGGTTCGCATTTCTTGATTTCGACGATTCCACACGTTTGTCCGTGGTGGACGTGCCCGGCCATGAACGGTTCGTCAAGAATATGGTGGCAGGGGCGGCGGGCATCGACTTCGTACTTTTGGTCATTGCCGCGGACGAAGGTATTATGCCTCAGACCCGTGAGCATTTGGAAATCTGTTCCCTGTTGGGCATAGAAACAGGCGTGGTGGCCCTGACCAAGACCGATATGGTGGACGAAGACTGGCTGGAAATGGTGCAGGAGGAGGTTGCCTCCTACCTGGAGCAGACATTCCTGGCCGGCGCACCCATCGTGCCCGTCTCCGCACATACCGAGGAGGGGCTGGACGTCCTCAAGGGCGAACTCAAAAAGCTCATGGACGAATTCAAACCCACGCGCCGTTCCGACCTGGCCCGGCTGCCTGTGGACCGCGTCTTCACCATGAAAGGGTATGGCACCGTGGTTACCGGCACGCTTATTTCCGGCAGCTTCAAGGTCGGCGACGACGTGATGCTTTATCCCGGAGGGGCGGCAACCAAGGTGCGGGGCCTGCAGTCCCACGGTGCGACTGTCGAGGAGGCTCCGGCAGGACGCAGGACCGCCGTGAACCTGCAAGGGGTCGAGGTCCAGGATATTTCCCGGGGCGAGATTCTGGCCAGGCCCGGAACCATGTTCCCGGCAACCGTGTGGGATATCGAGCTGTCCATGCTCGAGTCCTCGCCGCTTCCGCTCAAGCACCGCAAGCAAGTGCATTTCCATCATGGCTCCCGCGAGGTCATGGCCCGTATTCACTTTGTTGACCGCGAGAAAATCCTTCCCGGGGAGCAATGCGTCTGCCAGGTGCGTTTTGACGAACCCATGGCCGGGGTCTACGGGGATCGCGTTGTGCTGCGTTCCTTTTCGCCCCTGCGCACCATTGCCGGCGGTCGGATCATCAGTCCGGCCGGGCACAAGATCAAGCGGTTCTCAGGGCAGGTCGGGGCGTTGGAAGCCTTGGCCGGTGACGATTCCGCCGCCGTGATTCTGCAACAGCTTGAGCTGGCCGGTGCGGCCGGGGTGTCTTTTGCCGAACTCATGACCATGTCCAACCTGGAATCCAAGGCATTGGATAAGGAACTCACCGGCATGGCCGGGAGACAGCAGGCTCTCATGTTCGACAAGGATGACCGCAGGTTTGCCGGCGGCGCACTGGTGGAGAGGCTCTGCGACAGCCTGCTTGCGTTTCTGGCCGATTTTCACAGGAAGGACTCCATGAAGCCCGGCGTGCAGCGGGGGGAGCTTGCCTCCACTTGGGGCAGGGGACTGCCGCCCAAGCTTTTTCATCTGGTGCTGGAGCGTATGGTCAAGAAAGGCGAGGTGGTCGGCGAACAGGAAATTCTGCGTCTCAAGGGGCACAAGGTGTCTCTGGCCTCGGACACGGCCAAGGTGCGCGAGATCATTCTGGACGCTTACGAACAGGGTGGCATCCGGCCGCCGAATCTCAAGGATGTGCTGGCGCCGACCCGGATGAGTTTCAAGGAGGCTGCGCCTCTGTTTCGCCATTTGCAGGACGAAGGGGTGCTGACCAAGATCAAGGAAGACATGTATTACCATACGCCCGCGCTGGAGGACATTCGCAGCCGTATCATTACTTTCTTTAAAGAAAACGAAGAGATGGGCGCACAGGACTTCAAGGCGCTTACCGACCTTTCCCGTAAGTTCGCCATCCCGGTGCTGGAGTATTTCGATAAGGAAAAACTCACCGTGCGAGTGGGCGACGTGCGCCACCTGCGAAAATCCGGCGTATAGGCCTTGGGGTCTCCCATGCAGGAAACGGTTACTCCTTGACATGGCCGTATCCACCTTTTAGGGCATGACTATGATTTTTGCGCTCAGACTGCCTGTGCTCATACTCTCTTTCTTTCTGCTTGCCGGGTGCGCCGGGAAGCCTTCGGGCGGTTCCTCCGCGGCGGCCAAAACGTCCTTTGCCCAGGATCTCGTGGACAAGTCCACCGGGGCATTGGAACATTTTCTTGCCAAGGACAAAGATGGCGGTATTGCCTTTCTCATTGAAAACGCCGCCGGTATCATGATTTTTCCCAATGTGGCCAAGTTCGGATTTCTCGGCTCGTTCAAAGGTGGTTCGGGCGTTTCTTTGGCGCGTACCGAGCGCGGTTGGAGCTACCCCGTCTTCACTGCCATGGGCGGAGGCGGCTTTGGCCTGCAGCTGGGTATCAAGCGGGGGCCGGTCATGATCATCTACATGAGTCGGGCCCTCTTTGACGACGCTCAGGAGGGCAAGCTGGCCCTGGACGCCCGCGGCGGCTTCACCATTCTGAATGTGTCCGAAGGACAGGATACCTCGTCCCTGGTGCATGGACTGGATGCCTATATGTACGTGGACTGGGAAGGGTTTTACGCCGGGGCTTCCGTCGGTGGAGTGGGCGTTACTGTCCGCGAGCCGCTCATGGAGTCCTACTATGGTGTGAGGAATGTTACCGTGGAGGAAGTTTTGTACGAGGGGGTGCGCGTGAATTTCGGGGCCGACGCTTTGCGCGGTCTGCTGAATCGAACCCGTTTTGAGGAAAAGAAAAAGGACGGAAACGATGTTCCCGTCCTTGGTTCTTCCTTGGGGTGAGTGATGGGACTTGAACCCACGGCCACTTGGGCCACAACCAAGTGCTCTACCAACTGAGCTACACCCACCGCGTCGAGGGATGTACCTTTATCGAACTCGACCTTGGTGGTCAAGCGAAGATTTCAAAAAAAGGAAATAAAATGGAAAAACTAATCGTTGAAGGTGGGACACCTCTGAAAGGAAGAATTCGGGTGAGCGGAGCAAAAAACGCCGCACTGCCCATTCTCATGGCCTGTCTGCTGGCCGAAGGAAAGGTGGAACTCTCCAACGTGCCGAGATTGCGGGATATTCATACTTCTCTGCGTCTTCTTGATATTCTGGGTTGCGAAACCTCCTTTGAGGGAAATGAAGCCACTTCAGAGGTGAAGAATCTTTCTCCGGAAGCCCCTTACGATCTGGTGAAGACCATGCGTGCCTCGGTGCTTTGCCTCGGTCCGTTGCTGGCCCGGCTCGGCGAGGCTCGCGTGGCCCTGCCCGGAGGTTGCGCCATCGGTGCGCGTCCCGTGGATTTGCATCTCAAGGGACTGGAGCGCATGGGAGCCGAGTTTGAACTTACCGAAGGGTATATTCTTGGCAAAAGCAAACGGCTCAAAGGAGCTCACATCACCTTTGATTTCCCCACGGTGGGCGGCACCGAAAACCTGCTTATGGCGGCCAGCCTGGCGGAAGGGGAAACCGTACTGGAAAATGCGGCCCGAGAGCCGGAAGTGGTGGATCTGGCCGATTTCCTCAACGCCATGGGAGCCAAGATAACCGGCCAGGGCACCAGCGTCATCCGCGTGGAAGGTGTGGAGTCGTTGACCGGCTGTGCCTATCGGGTCATGCCTGACAGAATCGAGGCCGGAACGTATCTGGCCGCCGCCGCCATCACCAACGGCGAATTGTTGGTGGAGGACTGCCCGTTCCAGGAGCTGGACGCCGTATGCTACAAGCTGCGCGAAATGGGTGTCTGGCTGGAAGAGACCGAAGAGGGCGTGCTGGTGCATCGCAACGGCACGCTGAAAGGCGTGGACGTGATCACCCAGCCCCATCCCGGTTTCCCTACGGACATGCAGGCCCAACTCATGGCTCTCATGTGTGTGGCTGCCGGCACCGGATCCATTGAGGAAAAGATCTTCGAAAATCGTTTCATGCATGTGCAGGAACTGGCCCGCCTCGGAGCGAACATCACCCTCAAGGGACGGATGGCCATCGTGCGCGGCGTGGACGGCCTGGTGGGCGCTCCGGTCATGGCCTCGGACCTGCGTGCAAGCGCTTCTCTGGTCATTGCCGGTCTGGCCGCCCAGGGCAAGACCCATATTTCCCGTATCTATCATCTGGATCGAGGTTACGAACGCATTGAGGAGAAGCTCTCCGCCGTAGGCGCCAGGATCTGGAGGGAAAAAGAATAAGATGGCTTTCGGGCGCGAACTGAAAACTCTTGAATACAACCTGCCGGGGCTGTTGCCCTGGCAGGTTTATTTTTTCGCCTTTGCGCTGGGAATCTTTTCCGTTCGTTTTCCTCTCCCGTCCGTTGCGGGCCTGGCAATCATCTGGTTCGTGGACAGCCGCCTTCGGGGCAGGGCCCTGCTCGTCAATGCCCTGATCGTGTTTTCCTTTGCAGGGTATGGATACGCCCTGCTCAACCTGCCGGATCCGGCCCCGGTCACTCCTGCCTGGATGCAGCAGCGCCTCAAGGTGCAGGTGGACGCCGTGGTGGACGAAGTGCTCCCCAGGCCCAACACCACCATCAGGCTTTTGCTGCGGGATGTTCACTGCACCTTGCCGGACGGTTCACAACAGGTCCTTGACGGAAAGCTGCTCTGGACTTGGAAGTATCCTTCCTTCAGGCCCGATCCGGGCCAGGCCGTGCAAGCCATGCTGCGGGTTCGGCCGGTAAAGGGGTTCCGCAATCCCGGGGTATGGAATTCCGCCTGGTACTGGCGGTTGCGGGATACGTATTGGCAGACCTGGACCATGGGGGAACGCGTTCAGGCTCAGTGGGGCGACCAGCCTCGGGCTGTGGGGGGGAGCCTCCGCAAAGCCGTGCGTGACGCCGTTGTTCACGCGACGCCCAAGACTCAGGGCGGGGCCATGGTGCTGGCCTTGCTCACGGGTGACCGGTTTTGGCTTTCACCGGACACCATCGATTTGATGCGCCGGGCCGGCTTGGCGCATACTTTGGCGCTCTCCGGACTGCACGTGGGCTTTGTGGCCTTGTTCGGCATGTTTCTGGCCTATGCTGCGGGTTTCTGTTTTCCGCGCATATATTTGCTTATCCCCAGACCCAAGCTCATGGTGCTGTGCGCCGCTCCCTTTGTGTTCGGTTATGCCTGGCTCGGGCAACCGTCGGCCTCCCTGACCCGCGCCGCTTTGATGTTCGGCTTCTGGGGGGCGCTGCTCCTGACGGGACGGGGCCGCATTCTGCTGGACGGGCTTATTGCCGCCTTGGCCGTTATCGTTCTCTGGAATCCGCTTGCCGTGTTCGATCTCAGCCTGCAGTTTTCGGCCTGCGCCGTGGCCGGTATAGCGTTCCTGTTTTCGCTTGTCCGGCGGCTGTCGCCCGGGGGAAACACACCTGGAAAAAGGGTGTGCCGTTGGGGGGTGGAGTTGCTCGGCATAAGCTTTTGCGCCAACATCGTACTCATGCCGCTCATGGCTTGGTACTTCGGTACGTTGACACCTAATTTACTCATGAATCTCGCCTGGCTGCCTTTGCTCGGTTTTGTGGTCATTCCGTTCGGCGTGGCAGGGCTGGGATTATCGTTTATGCCTGTCTTTTCCTCGGCCGGAGGTTTCCTGCTGGCGAGTACGGGACGGGGGATGGACTTCATGTTGGAAACGTTGCGTGCGGTGTGCGCCCAAGGTTGGGCTCCGCAGATAACCGTGCTTCGGCCTCTCTGGCCTGAAATCCTTGGCTTCTCGATTCTTTTGGTGGCGGTTCTCGTTGCCTTGGCCCGAGAACGTCGGGTTGTCTGGAGCTTGGCGGTGCTTGGGCTGGGGTTGCTTATGCTGCCGCATTGGCTTGTCATGGCTGTGGACATGCGTGACGAGGTGCGTGTTTCCGTATTGGATGTGGGCCAGGCCCAGGCCGTTTTGGTGACTGCTCCCGGTGGAAGGCGATATCTGGTGGATGGAGGAGGAACCAACAGCCCGACATTTGACATCGGCAAGGCTGTGGTGGGCGCAGCTTTGACCTATGGACGGCCTCCTCGCCTGGAGGCCGTGTTCATGAGCCATCCCGACATGGATCATGCGCGGGGATTGGTGCATGTTCTCGGAAATTTCGAGTGGAAAGCCTTCTATACCAACGGTCATATGCCCACGGGCCGAATCGGAAATATGATGCGTCAGGCCCTTCTGAAGAAAAAACAGAGCCCTGAGCCGCTGGTGCGTGGTGACGTGATCGGGGACGGGGCGTTTGCGATTGAGGTCCTGCACCCCGGTGATTCCACCAGCAAAGACGTTAACGAAAATTCTCTGGTGCTGCGCGTGCTGAAAGGGGAGCAGCCGGTAGCCCTGATTCCTGGCGATATCGGGCCGCATGGTATAGTGACTCTGCTGGGGCACGGAGACGAACTTTCGGCGCAGTTGTTGGTGTTGCCGCATCACGGCAGTGGGGCGAGTTTGAGCGATTCTTTGTATGACCAGGTGGGGGCGCGGGCGGCTGTGGCTTCCTGCGGCTTTTTGAATCGGTATGGTTTTCCGGCCGATGCAATCCGCTTTTCGCTGGAGAGGCGAAGAATTCCCCTGCTTACCACCTCGGAAAGGGGAATGGTCTCCGTTAGATGGAAACGTGGTTCACAATCACTGGAGATCTTTGATAATATAGAGTCGAAGCGCGTTGTTTCCATGTTTGATGAACTGTTATTCTAGTTGGTTGTAATTGTTCTGCCGGCCTTGTATTCTTGGGGTGGAGTTTGTTGGGAGCGTTGTAGGGACACATACTGGACGGATCGTGGACTGTTCGAATTGAGGAGAAACGTGAATGAGCGACGTTCAAGATCGGGTGTTCAAGGCAGTGGAGAAGATGCCTGCGTTCCCCAAGAGCGTCCAACAAGTTCTGGCTCTGGCCGGAGACATCAATTGCCCGCAGAAGGAATTGGTGGAGGTCATCAAGAATGATCCGGTATTCACCATCAAAATTCTGCGACTGGTCAATTCCCCCTTTTTCGGGCTTTCCCAGGAGGTGACCTCCATCCACCACGCCAGCGTGTATCTGGGACTCAATACGCTTAAGAACGTTGCCCTCGGGCTGGCCGTCATCGGCGCCATTCCCAAGAAAAGCGTCGCCGGTCTGGATATGGGGGCTTTTTGGCTCCATTCTCTGGCCGTGGCCTCGGTTTCGCGAATGCTTGGGGAGCGCTTGGGAGCCACTCCGGATGAAGCCGGCGACTATTTCGTGGCCGGCCTGTTGCACGATGTGGGAAAGGTGGTTTTCGCTCTGTATCTTGCCGATGAATTCACCGAGGCTCTGGGGTTGGCCATAGCCCCTGGAAAGCGGCTTTACGATGCTGAACGCGAGGTCATCGGAATGGACCACGCGGAGATCGGGGAGTTGCTGGCCGAAAAGTGGCATCTGCCGGTCGAGCTCAAGGATGCTATTGCCCACCATCATGAGCCGGAAAAGAGCGTGGCTTCCCAATTGGTGGAATGCGTGTTCGTGGGCAACCAGATCAGCAAGAGGCTCACTTTCGGCAATGCGGGAAATTTTGAAGTGGCCCCGTTGCCGGAAAGGATAGTCAAAAGATTCGGCATGAACCTTGATGAGATCATCGCCGAACTCGATTCGTTGGACGAGGAAGTGGACGGGGCGCGGGTTTTCATCAAACTCGGGGAGTCGGCTTCATGATGAGGTTTCGTTTTTGGGGCACGCGCGGCTCCATGCCCGCGCCCGGACCGGAGACTTTGCGTTATGGGGGGAATACCACCTGCCTGGAAGTCCGTTGCGACGATCGTTTGATCATTCATGACGGAGGGTCGGGCATCCGGCCTTTGGGACTTGAGCTGGCCAGGTCCATGCCCATCGACTGCGATATTTTCATTTCTCATACCCATTGGGACCATATCCATGGTTTGCCGTTTTTCGTCCCCCTGTTTGTGCCCGGCAACTCGATTCGCATATATGGGCCTCCCAATCCCGTGGATTTGGCCGGGGTGGAGGAGGTGCTGGACAAGCAATTGGCTTACCCGCATTTCCCTGTACGCAGGGACGAGCTTGCAGCGAACATCGAGTATGCGACCCTCAAGGACCACCAGGTCATCGACCTTGGTTTCGCCACGGCCTCGACTCTGCTTATGAACCATCCGGCCATGAATTTCGGCATCAAGTTGAAGTACAAAGGAAAAGTTTTCTTTTTTACCGGCGATCATGAACCGTTTGGCAACATCTATGAGCCGGGCGACGCCGGTTACGAGGAATATGACAACATTGTTTGCGAGCGCAGGCAGGGACTCGTTGATTTCCTTGCGGATGTCGATGTGCTCGTGGCCGATTCCCAGTACACGGACCAGGAATACGAAACCAAGAAAGGCTGGGGGCATTCCACCTTTCGGCAGAATCTGGAACTGGCCATGGAAGCCGGGGTGAAAAGGCTTTACCTGACCCATCATGAAACCACTCGTACCGATGTCGAATTGGATGCCATATGGGACGGCCTGCAGGCCGAATGGGGAGGCTGTGGCGTAGAAATCCATCTTGCCCGGGAAGGTGTTTGGTTCGATATCTGATTTTTGTTGATCTAATACCGTTTACACCACTGGCGCCTGGGCGTATTTTCGCATTTGGTCCGGAAAAGGTTGTTGCGTATCGGGTTGTCTTTTGGGGGCTTTTTGTCGCAAACGATGGGGTGCTGGCGTGATAATTCGTTGTTGGGGTGCGCGCGGATCTGTCGGTGTGTCGGGAACACCGTTTGTGAAGTACGGGGGGGACACTTCCTGCATTGAAGTTCGCAGCAGAAATAACGACCTGATCATTCTGGATGCCGGAACAGGTATTCGCAGACTCGGCAACCGGCTTATCGAAGAGGGACGTTTTCGCTTTTCATTACTGTTCACCCATGCCCATTGGGATCATGTCATGGGGTTTCCGTTTTTTCGTCCCATTTACGACCAACGTACTCATATCACCATTACGGGGTGCCCGCTGGATCAGGGCAATATGCAGAAGTTGCTTTCCCATACCATGAGTGCCCCGCACTTTCCGGTTCCCTATGACGTCATCAAGGCCCGAATCGAGTATGAGCAATTTTGCGAGGACGAATTTTCAATAGGATCCGTTCAGATCACGACCATACCTTTGAGCCATCCCAACAAGGGGGTGGGTTATCGGCTCATAGAGGATGGGAAGTCCTTTGTCTTTCTTACCGACAATGAGCTTTCGTACAGGCATCCTGGGGGCGGGAGGTTCGAGGATTATGTGGCTTTCTCTCGAGAGGCCGACTTCCTGATCCACGATGCTGAGTATATGCCTGATGAGTATCCGGGAAGGGCGACATGGGGACATTCTCATTACATGGAGGCCCTTGAACTTGCCCTGGCTGCCGACGTGAAATGTCTTGGGCTTTTTCATCACAATCAGGATCGGGCTGATCATGATGTGGATCGCATGGTTGAGGCTTGCCGTGAAGAGATAGTCCGGCGTGGAGCTGTATTGGAATGTTTTGCCATGGCACAGGACAGGGTCGTAAGAATATGACTCGGAGGCCGTGGGCCGGAACCGTTTGCGAGCACTTGATTTCTATTCACAATCGTGCGACGAATTTCTCGGCCATAATTTGGATTGCCACGTTAAGCCCGGAGGAACGATGAAAGCCCTGATCGTAGACGACGATTTTTACAGCCGCAATATGATTCACGAAATTCTTCGACCTCATGCCTCCTGCGACATTGCAGTCAACGGGGAAGAAGCCATTTTCGCCTTTCGTGAAGCCATGAATCGAGGTGAACCTTACGATCTCGTCTGTCTGGATCTCGTGATGCCCGAAGTGGATGGGCAGGATGCTTTGAAGGAGATCCGGGCCATAGAAAAGGAATTTGAGGTCCACCCAGACAACGAAGCCAAGGTTATCGTCACCACCATGCTGGATGACAAGAAAGAAACTCATGACGCCTTTTTTCTCGGGGGCGCCACTTCCTATCTGGTCAAGCCCATCGACGAGAAGAAGCTGCTGGGTGAGGTCCGGAGCATCGGGCTTATCGGTTAGTATCACCTTTTTTTTGTGCGCATGAGCCGTGTGCGGGAAGGCCCGCCTGCGGCTTTTTGCTTTTCTCGGGGCAGCAGCGTGCTGGCGGGATTCCCATTTGAAGTTGTGAAGGAATTCTTCTATATTACCCGCTCCAAATGAACGCGCCCTCCCATGGGAGTCCGCATATACAGGCAGGTTTGAATGAGCCAGATTCTTGGTGTCAAATTTAACGATTACAGTCAGGTCTACTACTTTTCTTCAGGCCCTTTCGTCGTCCGGGAGGGGCAGCATGTGATCGTCAAGACGGACCAGGGGATGGGGCTTGGCAAGGTCGTCATGATCCGGCAGGCGCCGCCCGAAGGCGAGGAAGCCGAGGATCATAAGCCGATCTATCGGCTGGCCAATGACGAAGACATGGAGTCGGTGGGCGAAAATACGGATCTTTCCCGTGAAGCGTATCGGTTTTGCCGGGAGTGTATTGCCAAGCATGATTTGGGAATGAAGCTTGTCGATGTTGAAGTCTTTTTCGACCGCAGCAAGATGATTTTCTACTTTACGGCTCCGGGCCGTATAGACTTCCGTGAATTGATCAAGGACCTGGTCAAGGAATATCGCACTCGCATCGAGCTTCGCCAGATCGGGGTGCGTCACGAAACCCAGATGCTCGGAGCCATAGGCAACTGCGGTCAACTCTGTTGTTGCCGCCGTTTCATGCGCAAGTTTGTTCCCGTGACCATCAAGATGGCCAAGGAACAGAATCTTTTCCTTAATCCGACTAAAATTTCAGGTATTTGTGGTAGGCTTTTGTGTTGCCTGAGTTTTGAACAGGACGCTTATGAAGAATTTCATCGCGAGTGTCCCAAGATCGGTAAGAAATACAATACGTCCTACGGTAAAGCCAAGGTGCTTCGTTCCAACTTCTTTAAGAAGAGTTTGAGCTTGTTCTTTGAAGACGGGGAAGAACGCGAGATTTCCCTTGACGAGTGGAAGGATATTGTCAACAAGGCCCCCGGCGAGGGGCTTGAAGGGAAGGATCTTCCGGAACGCCCTGTCCGCAGGGGACAGCGCAAACAGCCGCGTGGTGAACAGCCCCGCAAGGATGGCGGCAGGGCGGAGAAGGATGATATTTCCTTGGAGTCTGGCCGAAAGGGCGGCGAGAAGAAGCCTCGGGGCAGGGCCCCTGAAAAAAGGGACGACGCCGGCCGCGAGGAAGCGGGCGGGGAAAGACGCTCGGAAGGTCGTAGAGGCGGGACGGGCCGCAAGCCGAAGCCACGAAAACAGCCCCAGCCGCAAAAGCGCGATGAGGACAAACGGGGGGAAGCCAAAAGTGGCGAGCCCGCCAAGCCTAAACGTCCGCGTCGGCGTCGTCGGCGTCCTCCCCGGACCAAACAGCAATAGCCGCGGTTTTCAGCGGTCTGTGAAATAGAGCAGAAGGAGCTTTCAGCTTGGATAGTTTTTATATTACCACACCCATTTACTATGTGAACGCCAAGCCCCATTTGGGACACGCATACACCACCATTGTGGCCGATTCTCTCAACCGGTTTCACAAGTTGATGGGTAAGGATACCTATTTTTTGACGGGTACCGACGAACATGGCGACAAAATCGTCAAGGCCGCAGAGGCCAATAACCAGTCCCCGCAGGAGTATGTGGACACCATCAGCGCTTTGTTCCGCAACCTGTGGCCGGACCTGCAGTGCGAACACAACGACTTCATCCGCACCACCGAGCCCCGCCACGTGAAGGTGGTCCAGGATATTCTGCAGAAAGTCTACGACAAGGGCGACATCTATTTTGGCGAGTATGGCGGCCACTACTGCTACGGGTGCGAGCGGTTCTACACTGAAAAGGAACTGGTGGACGGCAAATGCCCGGATCACCTGACCGAACCGGAATACATCTCCGAGAAGAACTACTTCTTCAAGATGGGCAAATATCAGGACTGGCTCAAGCAGCACATCCTGAACAATCCGGACTTCATTCGTCCTGAACAGTACCGTAACGAGGTCCTGAGTCTGCTGGAGTCCGGCGCTCTCGAGGATCTGTGTATCTCCCGTCCGAAATCCAGGCTCACCTGGGGGATCGAGCTTCCATTCGACAAGGACTACGTGACCTATGTCTGGTTTGATGCGCTGATCAACTATATTTCGGCAATCGGTTATCCAGAGGATGAAAAATTCAAGGAATTTTGGCCGGTGGTCAATCATCTGGTCGCCAAGGACATTCTCAAACCCCATGCCGTTTTTTGGCCCACTATGCTCAAGGCCGCAGAGATTGAGCCGTATCAGAACCTCAATGTTCACGGCTACTGGCTGATCAAGGACACCAAGATGTCCAAGTCCCTGGGCAATGTGGTGGAGCCGCTCAAGATGAAGGATACCTACGGCATCAATGCCTTTAGATACTTCCTGCTTCGCGAGATGTCCTTTGGGCAGGACTCCAGTTTTTCGGAGGAGGCCCTGGTGGGCAGGCTCAATGCCGATTTGGCCAATGATTTGGGCAATCTTTTCAACCGCACCCTGTCCATGACCCACAAGTATTTCGGTGGCGTGGTTCCCAGTCCCATGGACGAGGAAATCGAGGATGTCGAGATCAAGAAGCTTGGCCAGCAGGCCATGCATACCTACCAGGAAGAGTTTGCCAAACTTCGTTTCCCCCGTGCCCTGGAAGGGCTTTGGGAATTGGTGCGTGGTCTGAACAAGTACATCGACACGACTGCTCCGTGGGCTCTGTTCAAGGAAAAGAATATGGATCGCTTGAGCACGGTCATGTATGTGCTGCTTGAGAACATGCGTAAGATTGCGGTTCATGTTTGGCCGGTCATCCCGGAAGCCAGCGAAGAAATGCTTGAACAACTCGGCATCCAGTTCGATCCGAGAAAATTCGTTTTGACCAAGGAGCCCGATGTTTGGGGCCTTTTGGAGTCCGGTACCGAGGTGGCCAAAAGTTCCAATTTGTTTCCCCGTGTGGAGCTGCCCGAGCCGCAACCCGTGGCTAAGAACGGTAACGGCAAGGCCGTCAAAACGAGCGACGGGAAGAAGGCCGGAAAGGAAGAGGGTGACGAATTCATCGAGTTCGAGGACTTTCAGAAGTTGGATCTGCGGGTCGGCACTGTGTTGACCGTGGAAAGACATCCGGATGCGGACCGTCTGTTGCTGGTTCGTGTTGACCTCGGAGAGGACGAACCGCGTCAGGTTGTCGCCGGGCTGGCCGAATTTTTCTCGCCGGAAGATCTTGAGGGCAGGCAGGTGGTCGTGGTGGCCAACCTCAAGCCCCGCAAGTTGCGCAAGCAGGTTTCCCAAGGCATGATCCTGGCCATAAAGACTGAAGAGGGCATGGAGCTGCTGACTTCCTCCGCTGAAGTCATCAATGGCAGCAAAGTCAGTTAGCGTTCGCTGCATTTGATCTTCCGAAGTCCCGGAGCCAGAGGCTCCGGGACTTTTTTATGCGCTGCCATATGGGCTTTCCGATTCTGGCAAGTCTTTTGCTATTGTTCCATTGGCAACGTTTGTTCTGTCAATTTTGCGTCAGCAGGAAAAACATGCGTATTTTATTCATTCATCCGCCGCCGTGGCAGATCCCGGCCCCCGACCAGGAAAGGAAGGAGTTCAGCTTTCCCCCGCCGCTGGCCGGGGAGCATCTGAAGGTCATCGATCTTGATTATCTCTCCGTGCCTTACGGGCTGCTTTCACTTTCCGCCCAGGCGAAAAGAGCGGGGCACAAGGCCATTGTTTTGAATATGTCCAACTTTTTGTGGGAGACGGTGGAGGACATCATCAGGAACAACCCCGCGGATGTATACGGGATTTCCTGTATGACCCTCAACCGTCGCGGCATGGCTGCCGTGGCCGAGTGCATCAAGAAGCACCATCCCGAGGCGCATGTGACCGTGGGCGGTCCGCACGTGACGGCCTTGCCTCGGGAAACGTTGGAACATTATCCTTTCATCGATTCCGTGGCCATTGGCGAAGGCGAGATGACTTTGCTGGATTTGTTGGATCGCCTGCAGAAAGGCGAGTCGCTTGAAGGTATGCCCGGCATCATGTGGCGGAATGCCGACGGCCTCCATGAGGGGCCGCCGCGCGAGAGGATTGCAGACCTGGATTCCCTTGTGCAACCCCAGGAGCTGTACCCCACGGATGTCATCATGACATCCCGGGGATGCCCGGGAAAGTGCACCTTCTGCGCCAGCAGCACCATATGGGGGAGGCGGCTCAAGTTTTTGTCCGTGGGCAAAGTGTTGGATTCCATTGAGTTGGCTGTCCGGAAGCATGGCCTGCGGGCTCTGGCTATCAAGGACGACACCTTCACCTCGGCCAAGTCAAGGGCTCTGGAGATATGTCGCGGTATTCGTGAGCGCGGTCTCAACTTCCTGTGGAGTTGCGACACGCGGGTGGATTACCTGAACGAAGAATTGTTGTATGAAATGCGTTTGTCCGGCTGCCAGCGCATCAGCGTCGGGGTGGAGTCGGCCAACCGGGATATCCTGGCCAACATATGCAAGCGCATTACCCCCGAGCAGGTGATTGAAGCGACCGAGATGGCCCGCAAATACGGCTTTCAGATCCGTTACTACATGATCGTGGGGAATAGGGGCGAGACGTTGCAGACCTACAAGGAATCCTGTGATTTCATTGAGAAGGCCCGGCCCAACAAGTCCGTGTTCAGCATTCTTTCCGCAGTGCCCGGAACTGGGGACTGGGAGTTTCTGCAGTCAGGGGGCATGAAGTCGGATATCTTTTTCACCAGCGACGTCCCGCAGTTCGAGTTCTTTGCAGGAGACTTGAAGGATCGAGATGCCATTTGGAACGATGTACGGGACAACAGTTTTCGCGATCATTGGGAGTACGGCGTGGCAGACCGCAGGCGGGTGTTGAAACATCTTCCCGGTCACCATGCGGCGCTCATGGAAATGGCCGAGGCCCTGTTCCGGGCCGGCAAGCTCAAGGACTCCCTCGCCTACCTCATGCAAAGTCTCCAGAGCGGATACCCGCTGCCGGGGCTGGGATTGAATCTTTTGGCCGCCATCAGCGCCGCAGCAGGGGATTTGCACGCAGCCCGGGTGCACTTGGACAATGCCATGCAGGACTATCCCTTCACGGTGCTCAAAAGGAACCGCGAGACTTTGGAAAAGGCTTTGGCCAAGGGGCATTCCGGGGTACTGAGGTTGGACCCCAGCACGGAATTCGAGATCACGCTGCGGCTTGAACAACCCATGTACCCGACGCTGGAAGAGCATGTCACGTAGCTGATTACCGTCATTCCGCGCCGAGAATGAAAAACAGCGCCTCGCCATTGTGAGACACTGCCCTTTTTGCATGCTCGGGAATATTTAAGCCGGTCAGGGATGATTCCTCAACTTCAGTTCAAGAGGGTGAGGGTGCAGGTAGACTTGTCCGGCCAGATAGTCCTTGCCGTATTTCCGCACGTAGTGGTTCATGAGCGTTATCGGGACGATGAGAGGCACAAGTTCCTTATGGTAGGCCTCGACCAAGTCCAGGCACTCCTGTTTTTCATCCCCGGTGAGTTCTTTTTTGAAATAGCCGAGGATGTGCTGAAGGACATTGACGTTTTTCTTGGTGGTGGTTTTGAGTTGCAGCGCTTGGATCAGTTGTCCCAGGTAGGAGTCAAGACACGTGCCCAGATCGATCTCTCCGGCTTGGGCCACCAGTTTGCCGAGCTTGCGGCAGGCTTCCACGCTGCAGGACATGATCAGAAGTTTATGTCTGGTGTGGAACTGCACAAGGCTGCCGACGGATCTCTCTTTCTCCACTGTATCCCGCCATCGCTTCATGGTGAAGATGCGGGTGATGAAGTTTTCGCGCAGTCTTGCGTCGTTAAGTCTGCCGTCGTCCTCGACCGGAAGCCGCGGGAAGCGATCCTGGAACATGCCTGCGAAAAAACCTCGCCCGTCGTAGCGGGGCTGTCCTCCCTCCGGAGGATAGACCTTGACCCTGGCCATGCCGCTGGATGGAGACTTGGCCTTGAACACGAAACCGCATAGGTCTTCCTTTGCCAGTTCTCCGAGTTTTTTCCCTGTCCAGACACGCATGCGATCGGTCCAGTCTTCTCCGCTCCGGCGCCCCACGATGCGGGGACTTCCGACGTCGCCCACCAGCCTGACCGGCTCACGGGGGATGCTCATGCCTGTTTCCACTTCCGGGCATACGGGCACGTATTCCACGAAGGGCCCCAGCGTGTCCGTCAGGTATCTGTTCAGCTGATGACCACCGTTGTAGCGGACCTCCCGGCCAAGCAGACATGCGCTGACGCCGAGTCGGATTGCTTCGGACATGAAGAAGCCTCCAATGAAGATTTGCGTATTGATGCTATATCATTGGAGGCGAAGGTGCACTAGGAAATCAGCTTGCTTTTGCTTTGCATTTTTCCTCCGGGCAGATGGGACAGCCGCAGGATTCGCAGACTAGTACCTTGTCGCACAGCCCCTGTCCGAGAACTACTTCGGAGTCCCGGACCTTGATCTTCACCGGGCCACAGCCGTCGGACATGAGTTCGACTGGACAGCCTGGCGTCAAGCCCATGGCCAGAAGACGCGCCCGAGCAGAGCAGCCGCCTTCGATATCCATGACCCGCACAGTAGACCCTTTGCAAAAACAATTGAGTGGCTTTGGTTGCATTTTCTTCCCTCGTTGAGAGTGATAATAAGAATCACCCTCCCGGGTGTCAACAATTGAGTTGGGAAAATGTTGTTTCCCGACCGTCCGGTTTTTGTAACAATTGCTGCTGACTTGACATTGAACGCCCGAGCACATAGGCCCTTGGTTCGAGGAGGATGGCTGTATGAAAACAATACTGTACGCATTTGTTTTTTGTCTGTTGCTGCCTGCTTTTGCCGATGCGTCCGAACTGCCGAATCTGCATGGCCGGGTGGTGGTGGCTGTGACGGGGAATGACTACAAGCCCCTGAATTTCGTTGATCCTGGAACCGGCAAAGGCATTGGCTGGGAATATGACGCTGTCAACGAGATCTGCCGACGCCTGAACTGTAAGGTCGACTGGCGGGTTTCCTCTTGGGAGACCATGATTGCAGCTGTTCGTAACGGGCAGTTTGACGTGGGCATGGATGGCATCACCATCAACGAGGAACGCTCCAAGCAGGTTGATTTTTCCAGGCCGTACATGATTTCTCAGCAGTTCATGCTTGTGCGTGCCGAAGAGAGCCGTTTTTCCTCTCCCGAGGAATTCAGGACCGATGACACTTTGTTGATCGGGGCTCAGGCCGGCACCACCAACTTTTATGTGGCGGTCTACAACGTGCTGGACGGTAATGAAAACAACCCGCGAATCAAACTGTTCGAAACCTTTGGCGCTTCGGCCCAGGCCCTTATGGCCGGTGATGTGGACATGGTGCTTATGGATGCTTCCACCAGCGAAGGGTATATCAAGCATTTCAAGGGCAGGCTCAAGAATGTGGGAGGTCCGCTGGGAACCGAAAAATTCGGCTTCATCTTCACCCCCGGTTCCGACCTCGTGGCTCCGTTCGATGCCGCCATCGACACCATGGAAGTCGACGGCACCTTGAACAAGTTGACCCGTAAATGGTTCTACGAACTCAATAAATAGACGGGCAGGGTGGATTCCTCCTGTCCATTTCATAATATTTCATGCGAAACCCCGTTCCCAGCAAGAAGCAGAGGATTCTCGGCAATACGCCGTATTGGCTGTTGCTTTTGGTCGTCATCGGCGTCGTTGCTTTGTGGAGGATGACCTCGGACGATTCGTATTTCGCCATCCTGGTGGCCATCACCAAAGGGATCGGTACCACGGCATGGGTGGCGGTGGCGGCCTTTGCCTTCTCCATGCTTCTGGGGCTCGGCATGGGGCTCATGCGTCTTTCCCGCTTTCGCGTCCTTCGGGAAGCGGCCACGTTTTACGTCGAACTCATTCGCGGTGTGCCCATGCTGGTCATCCTCTATTACATCGCGTTTGTGGGGGCGCCGGGGCTGGTTGACTCATTCAACTGGCTCCTGTCGCCGTTGATCAAGGCCGGGGTCATGGCCAAGATCAGTGTGCGTGAACTGAATTTCACTTGGCGGGCCATCATAGCCCTGACTATCGGCTATAGCGCCTTCATTGCCGAGATCGTGCGCGCGGGCATCGAATCCGTTCCCCGAGGTCAGCGTGAAGCGGCCCGGTCTTCGGGCCTGACTCGCTGGCAGTGCATGCGTCATGTCATCCTGCCCCAGGCCCTACGCAACGTTTTGCCCGCACTGGGCAACGACTTTGTGGCCATGATCAAGGATTCGGCCCTGGTCTCCGCCCTTGGCGTTCAGGACATCACGCAACTGGGCAAGGTTTATTCCTCGTCGACTTTCAAGTTTTTCGAGACCTACAACGTGGTCGCGTATCTCTATCTGATCATGACCATTACGCTTTCGTTGCTGGTCCGCCAGCTGGAGCGGAAAAGGATTCGTTAACCGCTTTCTCGTCTTTCTTTTATTCTCTCTTCTTTGAGTGTGGATTGCGCTTTTCGTTTTTGGGGGAAACCTGGTTGCGTTTTTCGAACGTGGTGAAGATTAGTTAGCTTCCAAAGTGTGTCAGCCCTTGGCATTCCTTGGCGGATGGGGCATATAAGCATTGCTTTCCCACGAGGAAATGAGTATTACCCCACTCACCCCGCGGGCGGCGGGGTTGCCTGCCCGCCGGGGTGTTTACGTATCAGATTCCCCGAAACGTAACTCAAACCCCTTGGCGAACTATTCATGCCCAAACGCACTGACATCAAGAAGATTATGTTGATAGGCTCCGGCCCGATAGTCATCGGCCAGGCCTGTGAATTCGACTACTCCGGCACCCAGGCGCTCAAGGCCCTGAAGGAAGAAGGTTACGAAGTCGTGTTGGTGAACTCCAACCCTGCGACCATCATGACCGACCCCGAACTGGCCGACCGCACCTATGTGGAGCCCATTGAGCCCGAGACCGTGGCCAAGATCATCGAGAAGGAGCGTCCGGATGCACTGCTCCCCACTCTCGGTGGCCAGACCGGTCTGAACACGGCCATCGCCGTGGCTGAAATGGGAGTGCTGGAAAAGTTCAACGTCCAACTCATTGGCGCCGACCTCGACGTCATCAAGAAAGCGGAAAGTCGTGAGCTGTTCCGCGCAGCCATGGACAACATCGGCCTCAAGTACCCCAAAAGCGGAATCGCCCGTTCCGTGGAGGAGGTACGCGAGTGGGGCCGGAAATTGAGTTTCCCCATTATCATCCGTCCTGCTTTCACCTTGGGCGGCACCGGCGGCGGTGTGGCTTACAACATGGAAGATCTGGTGGAGATCGCCTCCCAAGGCATCGCTGCCAGCATCAAGGACGAGGTCATGCTTGAGGAGTCCGCGCTGGGCTGGAAAGAGTATGAGCTCGAAGTCATGCGGGACAAGAAGGACAACTGCGTCATCATCTGTTCCATTGAGAACTTCGACCCCATGGGCGTGCACACCGGCGATTCGGTCACCGTTGCCCCCGCCCAGACGCTTTCCGACCGGGAATACCAGATGATGCGCGATGCCTCCCTGGCCATCATGCGCGAGATCGGCGTGGAGACCGGCGGTTCCAACGTACAGTTCGCCATCAACCCGGAAAACGGGGACATGATCGTCATTGAGATGAACCCGCGCGTGTCCCGTTCCTCTGCGCTGGCTTCCAAGGCCACGGGTTTCCCCATCGCCAAGATCGCGGCCAAGCTGGCCGTGGGCTACACCCTGGACGAGATCCCCAACGACATCACCCGCGAGACCATGGCCTCTTTTGAACCGGCCATCGACTACTGCGTGATCAAAATTCCCAGGTTCACCTTCGAGAAGTTCCCGGGCACCGAGGACTATTTGACCACGGCCATGAAATCCGTGGGCGAAACCATGGCCATCGGCCGGACCTTCAAGGAAGCCCTTCAGAAAGGCCTGCGCTCCCTGGAAACCGGGCAGATCGGTTTGGGCAAGAGTTTTGAAGAATGCACCGCCGGCAAGGATGAGATGCTTGCCCGGTTGCGCAGGCCCAATTCGCAGCGCCTGTTGGCCCTGCGTGACGCCTTGCGTTGTGGGCTTACCGAGGAGGAAGTCTTTGAAGCCTCCTGGTTCGACCCCTGGTTCATCCGCCAGTACAGGGATATCCTCGACATGGAGGAGTCCCTGATTCAGTTCGGCATCAAGGAAGGGGTGTCCGAGGATAGCCCGCGCATGAAGGAAGTGCTTTTAAAGGCCAAGCAGTTCGGCTATTCCGATCCGCAGCTGGCCGCCATCTGGAAGACTTCGGAAGACGCCGTTCGGGCTCTGCGGAAGAAGCTGGACGTGCTTCCCACCTATTACCTGGTTGATACCTGCGCGGCCGAGTTCGAAGCCCATACCCCATACTATTATTCCACCTATGAAACCGGCGATGAGATTCGACCCGCCGAGGGCAAAAAGGTCATCATCCTCGGCGGTGGGCCCAACCGCATTGGTCAGGGTATCGAGTTCGACTACTGCTGTTGCCATGCTTCCTTTACCTTGAAGGAGGTGGGCATCACGGCCATCATGGTCAATTCCAACCCCGAGACTGTTTCCACCGACTACGACACGTCCGACAGGCTCTACTTTGAGCCTCTGACTTTCGAGGACGTGATGAACATCATCGAGTTCGAGAAGCCGGACGGCGTCATCGTTCAGTTCGGCGGCCAGACGCCGCTCAACCTGGCCTTGCGGCTTATGAACGCGGGCGTGCCGCTCATCGGCACTTCACCGGACGCCATAGACAGGGCGGAAGACCGAGAACGCTTCAAGCAGCTCATCAATCTGTTGCATCTCAAGCAGCCGTCCAACGGCACGGCCATGAGCATGGTGGAGGCCAAGGAGATAGCCGGGAAACTCGGCTATCCGTTGGTGCTTCGTCCTTCCTATGTGCTGGGTGGGCGCGGCATGGACATCGTCTACTCGGACAATGAGTTTGAAACCTACTTCCGGGAATCCGCACGGGTCTCCCCGGAACATCCGACTCTCATCGACAAGTTCCTGGAGTGGGCCATCGAAGTGGACGTCGACGCTCTGTGTGACGGCGAGGACGTCTATATCGGCGGAGTCATGGAGCACATCGAGGAGGCGGGTATTCACTCCGGTGACTCCGCCTCGGTGCTGCCTCCTTTCAGCCTGGCCCCGGAAATGGTCCGCGAGATAGAACGCCAGACCATGGCCATGGCCAAGGAACTCGGCGTGGTCGGGCTCATGAACGTCCAGTACGCCATCAAGGATGGCGAGCTGTATATCATCGAAGTCAACCCCAGGGCGTCGCGTACGGTCCCGTACGTGTCCAAGACCACTTCCGTGCCTTTGGCAAAGCTGGCGACCAGGGTCATGCTCGGCGAGAAGATCAAGGATCTCAAACCATGGGAAATGCGCAAGAAGGGGCATGTGGCGGTCAAGGAATCCGTATTTCCCTTTAACCGGTTCCCCAACGTGGACGTCATTCTCGGCCCCGAGATGCGTTCCACGGGCGAGGTCATGGGCATCGACGAGAGCTTCGGCCTGGCCTACATGAAGGCTCAGCTTGCAGCGGGCCAGAAGCTGCCCACCGAAGGCACTGTGTTCATCTCGGTCAACGACTGGGATAAGCACAAGATCCTGCTTTGCGCCAAGGACTTCATGCATATGGGCTTCCGGGTCATGTCCACGGGCGGCACCGCCGACTATCTCGAGGAAAACGGCGTGGCGGTGACCCGCGTGTTCAAAGTGCATGAAGGGCAGCGCCCGCATTGCGTGGACCACATCAAGAACGGTGAGATCGACCTGGTCATCAACACGCCTTCGGGCAAGAAGACCGTGGGGGACTCCAAGATGCTCAGGCAGACCACCCTGATGTACAATATCCCATACACAACCACTGTCGCGGGAGCCCGTGCCGTTGCGCAGGCCATTCTTGAACTGCGCCAGTCCGGCCAGCAGGTCAGGAGCCTGCAGGAATACCACGGCTAACCCACGAACAGGGAAACAGGAATCATGAAAAAAGAATACTGCGGACTCTTCGGTGTTTATGGACACCCGGAAGCGGCCAGGATGACTTATTTCGGCCTTTATGCAATGCAGCACAGGGGCCAGGAGTCGGCCGGCATCGTCACTTGGGATGGCGAAAAGATTCGTGAACAGAAGGGTATGGGGCTTGTGGCCGACGTTTTCAACGAACGGCATATCGGCAGGGAACTCAAGGGCGACATCGCCATGGGGCATATCCGGTACTCCACCACGGGGGCGTCGCTGTTGCGAAATGCCCAGCCGTTTTTGGTGCGTCACGGTGATCTTCGCCTGGCCGTGGCTCACAACGGCAACCTGGTGAACACCAAGACTCTGCGCGAGGAACTGGAAGCGCAGGGCAGCATCTTCCAGACCACCATGGACACCGAGGTGTTCGTGCACCTCATCATTCGCCACCTGCACGACAACCCCATCGAGGAGGCCGTGCGTCTGGCTTGCCGGCGCATCAAGGGCGCCTACTCCATGCTCATCATGGCCAACGACAAGCTCATTGCGGTCAAGGACCCCAACGGGTTTCGCCCTTTGGCCATCGGTCGCCTCGGCGACAATTATGTACTGGCGTCCGAAACCTGTGCTTTTGATCTCATTGAGGCCGAATACCTGCGCCCCCTTTCTCCTGGTGAAATGGTGGTCATCGAGGACGGCAAGATGCACTCCATGCAGATGTTCGAGGAACTGCAGCCCAAAAAACAGTGCATTTTCGAGCTCATTTATTTTGCCCGTCCGGATTCCTACGTGTTCGGCGAAGTGGTTTACGAACGTCGTAAGGAAATGGGCAAGGTGCTGGCCCGAGAGGCTCCGGTGGATGCTGACTTGGTCATGCCGTTTCCGGATTCGGGAAATTATGCGGCCATCGGCTATTCTCAGGAATCCGGCCTGCCCTTGGAACTGGCCATGATCCGCAACCATTACGTGGGGCGGACCTTTATCCAGCCGACTCAGGGAATGCGCGATTTCAGCGTGCGCGTGAAACTCAACCCGGTCAAGAGCATGATCCAGGGCAAGAGGATCATTATTGTGGAGGACTCCATCGTACGTGGCACCACCATACGGACGAGGGTCAAGAAACTGCGCGAATTGGGCGCGCGGGAAATCCACATGCGTGTGAGTTGTCCGCCTATCAAACATCCGTGTTTCTACGGCATCGATTTCTCGTCCAAGGGCGAGCTCATCGCCGCCAATCATTCCGTGGAGGACATAGCCCGTTTCCTGGGTCTGGATTCCCTGCACTACCTGACCATTCCCGGCCTGCTGAGTGCCGTGAGCCGGGAAAACGAATATTGTCTGGCATGCTTTGACGGGAACTACCCGGTCAAGGTAGAAGACAGTGCAGGCAAGATGTGTCTGGAGGACAACGGCGGCAGACCCGGCATCATCAAGGAATACTGCTAGATTCTTCCCTCTCGTGAGCGGGCGGGGAGCGCCGCCCAAAGGAATGCTGTGCAAGGTATTGACAAATCCGCAAAAAAGCGGATTGTCTTTCCCTTGCATTGGCTTATGGTACATCCTGAGCCGAAAACCTCTATCAGGAACAGAACTGAATGGGATGTCGTCAATCCGGCGAGATGCTGGAAGTGGCCCGCAGGGCCTTGGATATTGAGATACAGGGACTGGAAGCGGTGCGCGGCCAGTTGGACGGCGGCTTCAGCGAAGCCGTGAAAGCAATGGCCGCCTGCACGGGCAGGGTGGTCATTACCGGCGTGGGCAAATCCGGGCTGGTGGGCCGCAAGATCGCGGCGACCCTTTCCAGCACCGGGACGCCGTCCTTTTTTCTGCATCCGGTGGAAGGCGCCCATGGCGATATGGGCATGATCCGCAAGGAGGACGTGGTCCTGGCCATCTCCAACAGCGGCAACACCGACGAAGTCAACGCCATAATTCCGACGCTCAAGTCCCTGGGGGCCACCGTCATTTCCCTGACCGGCAACGAGTGTTCGGCCATGGCCGAGTTGTCGGACATCCATATACTGGCCAAGGTGCCCCGCGAGGCGTGCCCCATCGGCCTGGCCCCCACGGCGAGCACCACGGCGCATCTGGCGGTGGGCGACGCCCTGGCCGTGTGCCTCATGGAGATCAAGGCTTTCAGCCAGAAGGATTTCAAGCGCTACCACCCGGGCGGTTCACTGGGGCAGCGGCTGTCATTGTGCGTGGACGAACTCATGCACCGCGACAATCCGCCGCAGGTAAATGCCGGGACACAACTCAGCGACGCTTTGAACGTTCTGCACAAGGGCGGTTTCGGGCTGGTGGCCATTGTCGAGGAGAACTGCAAGCTTCTCGGCGTACTCACTGACGGAGACGTGCGGCGTGCGGTCATTGCCGGTTCCCTTGATCCGCGGAACACGGTGGATAGCGTCATGACATCGTCACCTCGTAGTGTTAAGGTTGGTGAGTCGGCCGCTCAGGTACTGGATCTCATGGAAATCCACCAGATCACGGTGCTGCCTGTGGTTGGTCACGACGGCTGCTTGGCAGGAATTGTGCACCTGCATGATCTGTTGGGTAAAGGTAAACTTAAATTTTCCAATGGATCGTTCGGGCAAAGTGGAGCATAGACATGTTTTCCGGCAAGGCAAATATTGTGAACGGCGCGTCCATGACGGACCCGGGAATTTGCGCACGGTGTGCAAGTCTCGGCCCCACGTGCTGCCATCTTGCCCCCGGTCATGAGGAATTCTGCTTTCCGGTGTCCGACACGGAAAAGGAACGAATTCGCGAAATCATGCCCGCCAGGGGCGGTTTCGTACTCGAAAAGAATTCCGAGGCTTTCGTGGACAATGTCTGTCGCCTGTTTCCCGGCGAGGAAGAAACGGTCCGCGAACTCTTTCCCAAGTCCAAGTCCCATTACCGGCTGGCTCTCGGCAAGGACGGTGCCTGCCGGTTCCTCGGTGCTTCCGGTTGTACCATTCCCAGGGAGATTCGGCCCTACTATTGTCGTTTGTTCCCTTTCTGGATGGTGGGTAGTGAGGTCATCGTTTTTGATGCACAAAGCTGCCTTGCCCGGCGTGAAGCCCGTACCCTCAAGCGGATGCTTGACAGCATCGGTATCAGCAAAGCCGAAATCCGCGATCTGTTCGGTCGGCTCAGGCTGGCCTGGAACCTGCCTCCCAAGCGCGGTATGAATGCCGTGAAAAAGAAGTTCTGACAAACAGTTATGAAAGTACTCAAAATATTCCTGATCACTTTTTTGGTCTTTATCATCGCCGCCATAGGCGGCGCTGTCTTTCTGTATAACTGGGCTGCCAAGGATCTGCCCGGTTTCAAGAAAATTACCGATTACAACCCCCCTCTGGTGACCACCGTATACGCCAAGAACAATGAGGTGCTGGGATACTTTTACAAGGAAAAGCGATTCCTGGCGACTCTGGACCAGATGAGTCCGTGGATTCCAAAAGCCTTTCTGGCCGCCGAAGACGCGGGCTTCTACGAACACGAGGGCGTTGATCTGACCGCCATTGCGCGTGCATTCGTGGCCAACCTCAAGGCCGGGCACATCAAGCAGGGCGGTTCGACCATCACTCAGCAGATCATCAAGCGCCTGTTGCTGACTTCGGAAAAGAAATACGAGCGCAAGATCAAGGAAGGCATTCTGGCTTTCCGGCTTGAGCACTATCTGACCAAAGATGAAATTCTGACCATTTATCTGAACCAGATTCCCCTTGGAGCCCGTTCCCATGGCGTCGAGGCAGCGGCTCGCGTCTATTTCGGCAAACATGCCAAGGATCTGGATTTGGCCGAGGCCGCTGTTCTTGCCGGTCTGCCCCAGGCTCCGAGCCGCTACAATCCGTTGCGCCACCCCGAACGCGCTCGTGCCCGTCAGGAGTACGTGCTCCAGCAACTGCTCAATCTGGGCTGGATCACCCGGGTGCAGTACGATGAGGCCATGGCCAAGGAGATTGTCTACCAGAGCATGCCCGATCCTTCATGGAAGACCGGGGCGTATTATCTTGAAGAAGTCAGGCGGTGGCTCATCGACAAATACGGCGAGGATCTCGTCTACAACGGAGGCCTGACCGTGACCACGCCCTGCGACCTGAAGCATCAGGAGGCAGCGGAAAAGGCCTTGCGCAAGGGGTTGGAAGAGTCTGCCAAGCGCAGAGGGTGGACCGGCCCCATCGAGAATGTCAGCATGGGTGATGCCTCCCGCATTCAGAACGAGGGCCCCCAGGATGCGCAGGGGCTGGAAAAGGGGGGCCGGGTCAAGGCGTTGGTCACCAATGTGAGGCAGGACGGGGCCGAAGCCGTGTTCGGTGCTTTTAACGGATTCATTACCCTGAAATCCATGTGGTGGTGTCGCACGCCGGATATCAAGAAATCTCATGAGGATGTGCCCGATCCCAAGGATGCCCGCAAGGTGCTCAGGAAGGGGGACGTGGTCTGGGTATCCATAACCGATATTCCGGAGATTCCCAGCGCCGTTTGGAAACTCGGCCTGGAGCGTGAGCCCAAAGTCGAAGGGGCCATTGTCTCCATGAAGCCGGACACAGGTGAGGTGTTGGCTTTGGTGGGCGGATACTCGTTCCACAAAAGTCAGTTCAACCGGGCCACCCAGGCCAAACGCCAGCCCGGTTCGGCTTTCAAGCCCATCGTCTATTCCACGGCCATCGACAACGGCTACACTCCGGCATCCATTGTTTTGGATGCACCCATTGTTTTTGCCAACAACGCGCAGGGCAAGCTCTGGCGTCCAGAAAACTTTGAAAACAAGTTCTACGGTCCCACTCTGTTGCGCACCGCTTTGGTTAAATCGCGCAACCTGGTGACCATCCGCGTGGCCCAGAAGCTCGGCATCAACAAGATCATCGAGCGGGCCAAGGCCTTGGGGTTGAAAGCCGATTTCCCCAAGGATCTTTCCGTTTCTCTGGGCTCCGCGTCCGTGAGCCTCATCAACCTGTGCGAGGCATATACCGCGTTCGCCCGTGGCGGCTCCTACATCAAGCCGCGGCTTGTACTCTCGGTGCAGAGCGCCTGGGGCGAGGAGATGTATGTGTCCGAGCCTGAGGCCGTGGACGCCATCAGTCCGCAGACCGCCTTCATCATGGCCACGCTCATGAAGGAAGTGGTGCGCGACGGCACCGGCTGGCGAGCACGCGTGTTGGGGCGTCCTGTGGCTGGAAAAACCGGCACCTCCAACAATGAGCAGGACGCCTGGTTCATGGGCTATACTCCGTATTTGCTCTCTGGCGTGTATGTGGGCTTCGATGAGCTCACCCCGCAAGGCAAGTGGGAGACCGGGTCCCGTGCGGCAAGTCCCATCTGGGTGGACTATCGCAAAGCCGTGGAACAGGACTACCCGTACCAGGACTTCACCCAACCCCCGGGAGTTGATATGGTGCGAATTGACGGTCGAAGCGGTCGGCTGGCCGGGCCTGACTCCAAGGAGGTCTACTTCCTGCCGTTCAAGTCCGGTACGCAGCCGACGCAGATGGCTGGTTCCTCGGGCGACGGTAGCGGTGCCGCCTCAGCTTCGGACGACGATCTCTTCAAGCAGGTCTTTTAACGACGGGAGGTGAAAATGAAACTGGATATCTATCAGGTGGATGCGTTTGCCGAAGGGGTGTTCAGTGGTAATCCCGCCTCGGTCATTCCGCTTTATGAATGGCCGAGTGACGACCTTATGCTGAACCTCGCCAAAGAGAACAACCAGTCGGAAACAGCGTTTTACGTTCCCAAAGGGGAATATTTCGAATTGCGTTGGTTTACCCCCGAGTTCGAGATAGACCTGTGCGGCCATGCAACCATGGCCGCCGCCCATGTCATCTATGAACATGGCGGCTACGAGGATCCTGCCGTGGTCTTTGTGACCAAAAGCGGCAGGCTGTTCGTGGACCGGGAGGGAAAGGGCTCGTATACCATGGATTTCCCCGCATGGGACGCCAAGGAAATTCAGGTCACGGAGCGTGTGTCAAATTCCATCGGCGTTCGGCCGCTGGCGCTTTATGCGGGCGATCGCGATATGATGGCCGTGGTGGGCACGGAGGAGGAATTGCGTTCCCTCAAGCCGGATTTCCGTAGGATCGATGAGCTTGATGCGGTCTGCCTGATCGTCACGGCTCCGGGGACGGACCATGATTTTGTTTCCCGCGTGTTTTGCCCCGGGGCGGGCATTCCCGAGGATCCCGTCACGGGCTCGGCGCATTGTACGCTGACGCCTTACTGGGCCGAGCGCTTGGGGCGTGATCAACTGCGTGCCTTTCAGGCCTCGGAACGCGGCGGATTACTCGGTTGCGAGCTTGCCGGGGACCGTGTTCGCATTTCCGGCAAGGCCGTGACCTACATGCAGGGAACCATTTTTCTGTAGCCGATGATCGAAACACAAGGAAGGCCGGGCCAATGAAACGTAGTGAAATCAACGCACTCATCGAGGACGCCAAGATTTTTTTCGAAGCCATGAACTTCAGGCTCCCCAAGTGGGCTTTCTGGAAGCCTGAGGAGTGGAAGGGCATGGGGGATACCGAAATCGTCGCGAATCAGCTTGGCTGGGACCTGACCGACTACGGCGCAGGCAGGTTCGAGGAACGCGGGTTGATCCTGTTTACCATCCGCAACGGCAATCTGCAATCGGGGCACCCCAAGCCGTACGCCGAGAAGATCATGATCGTGCGTGAGAACCAGATCTGTCCCATGCATTTTCATTGGTCCAAGATGGAGGACATCATCAATCGGGGCGGCGGCAACCTGGTTATTGATCTGCACGGCTCAAACGAAAATGAAGAGTTCTCCGGCAAGCCGGTGACGGTTATGATGGACGGCATTGCCCATACTGTGGAGCCGGGCGGTTCCGTGGTTCTGGAACCGGGCGAGTCCATCACCCTTGAAAAGGGTGTGTACCATCGCTTTTACGGCGAGCCTGGCAAAGGCAATGTTCTGGTGGGAGAGGTCTCCTCGGTCAACGACGACAACACGGACAATCGTTTTCACCGGTCCATGCCGCGTTTTCCTGATATCGACGAGGATGAAACGCCGGTCCACCTGTTGTGCACGGATTATCCGAAATACATTTAGATTGAATTGAGCGAGAATAAGAAAAGCCGCCCGGTTTTCCGGGCGGCTTTTGGGTTGGTCTATTTGAGCTTGTATTCGTCTGGAACCGGCGGCATGGCCCCGGCCTGTGTGCAGACATAGGCGGCCGTTTCCGAGGCGTACCGGTTGATTTCGTCCAGAGGCCTGCCTTTGAGCCAGGCCAGGGCCATGGCGGCGGTGAAAGTGTCGCCCGCGCCGATGGTGTCGTTCACCCGCACGGCAATGCCCTTGAAATTCGAGATATTGTCGGGCGTGAGCAGCAGGCTGCCTTTGCCCCCCCGGGTGAGTACTCCCAATTTGAGTGAAAACATGTCGACCAGTCCGGCGAGCATACTCTGCTGATCTCCCTGGAGGTTGAACATGGGACCCACTATTTCCAACTCGTCGTCATTGAGCTTGAGCACATCGGACAGATGCAGGGATTCCCGAATGATTTCCTTGGAAAAGAAGTTTTTGCGCAGATTGATGTCGTAGATTTTGAGCGCTGTCTTCGGTAATTCCCGGAGCAGCTCCAGGATGGCCTGCCGCGACACTTCAGAGCGCTGGGCCAGGGTGCCGAAGCAGACCGCATTCAGTTCCGGAAGAACGACCCGTGCGGCTTCGTTGGCCTCGATGAAATCCCAGGCGACATTGTCCGGGAATTCATAGGAAGCAACGCCTTGGTTGTCGATGCTCACGTCCACTCGCCCCGTGGGATGGCTGGGGTCGATGGTCACCGCGCTGGTGTCGAGGGCGTGAGCTTCCAGTATCCGCAGCGCCTCCCTGCCGAGATCGTCGTTCCCCACACGGGAGATGGTGATGCTCTCGCCTCCCAATGCTTTGAAGTGGTAGGCGAAATTGGCGGGGGCACCACCCAGCTTCCTGCCTCCCGGGATCATGTCCCAAAGGATTTCACCGATGCCGGCGGCCTTGAATGTACCCATACGCGAATCCTAGAGGAGCTTGAGTTTCCAGTTGAAAGTGCTTGTTCGGCGCGGGCGGGGAACAGTCCGAGGCCAAGGCTCATGAAGGTAGACGAAGGTCTTGATTCCGGCCCCTTCCAGGTGTTTGATCTCGGAGGTCAGGTCCATCTCCCAGCCGGGATAGATCCAGTAATTCTGTCCGTGCTTCCTGACCCAGGCCACTTCATGCATGGGGCTTTTGATGGGCGTTTCCTCCTTGACTTCGTCGGCCAGGATTCGGGAAATGCCGAAAGGCCAGAGACCCTTGACCACGATGCCCAGCGGGATGATGGGCTTTTTTGCCAGGGCGTAGACGTCCTCTGCCGGGAGCTCCGGGCTGATGATGGCCGAGGAAAAGCCCAGTCCCTTGAGGGCGGCCAAAGCCAAGTGGTTGGCTATGTTGCAGAACGGCCCGGCGATGAGTTCGGCTTTGCGGTCCTTGAAGTATTCGATCTGCCAGGGGGAGTTGAGAACGAAAGTGGCCGCTCCGTTACGCTGGGCGTCCTTGATCAGCCTGCGGTACTTGGCGTCCTCGCCCGGCCAGATGACGGGCGGCAGCCACCAGATGGCGCGGGGGATGGTCTGGCGCGAGACTCCCTGCAGGGAGGATCGTTCCAGCCACAGGGCCGGACTGCCCTGGATGCGCCCCTTGGGCAGGGTGCGGTTGACCTGCATGTGTACGCTACGCTGCTTACTGCGCCGACCCGTGCCTTTGGGCATCTTCGGTTCGAAATTCGATTCTTTGGGGGCCGGCTTTTCGAATTTCTCCAGCTCTTTTTCCAACCCTTTGATGAGTTTGCTCAATTCCTTTTCACGGCGGTCAACCAGAAAGACCTTGTAGCCGGAGCGTGGAGCAGGTCCCTTGAGGTTTTTCTTGAAGGGAATGTCGAAGCGTCCCCGTTTGGGGATACGCCTGCGGATACTCAGGGTGCGGTGCCCGGGTTGGTCCTCATACCCCACGCGGATCAGGTCGCCGGGCAGGAGCTCCTCGCGGGTGGAAAAATAGAATGACTTGCCATCCTTTTTGATCTGACCGATGAGCTGGCCCGAGCTGGTTTCCTCCAGAGGCCTGATAGGCGTGAACGGGCGTTGCGGCAGAAATACGGAATGGCTGGTGGGCCGTCCAAGGGCCTGTTCCAGCAGGCTTTCGGCCATCTTTTTGGCCTGGGCGTCCTTGGGATTGTCGCGCAGGGTCTTGTAGGCCTTGACCGTGTAGTAGACGTAGTGGGGGCCTTTCTTGCGGCCTTCGATTTTCCAGGAAGAGACCTGCGGGATGTCCAGCAGCGGTTTGGTCAGTACGTCCAGGCTCAGATCCATGCACGAGAAAAGCCTTTTGGGATCGTGGTCTTTTCCCTGCTTGTACAGACGGCGGCAGGGTTGCACGCAACGGCCGCGGAGACCGCTTTTGCCCCCCATGTAGCTGCTCCAGTAGCAACGTCCGGACACGCAGTGGCACAGGGCGCCGTGCACGAATACCTCAAGATCCAAACCTTTGGGGCAGGCCTTGGCCATTTCCCGGATTTCATCGAGATTCATCTCTCGAGGCAGCACCACGCGATTTGCTCCGAGCTCCTTGGCGGTGGCGAGTCCGGAAGGATGGGTGACGTTGGCCAGGGTGGAAAGATGCAGCTCCCCTTTGAATCCCGCTTGCCGTGCCAGTTGGAGCATGGCAAGGTCCTGGACGATGAGCGCCTCGGGCTTCACCGTGGCGGCCAGACGGTGGATGAGCCTCCCTGCGGATTGTGCGTCGTCGGGCTTGACCAGGGTGTTCATTGCCACGTAAGTCTTGGTGCCGTGTTCGCGGCCGAGGCTTGCCAGGGCGGAAAGGTCGCTGATGGAAAAGTTCTTGGCCTGCATGCGGGCGGAAAAGTGCTTGAGGCCGAGATAGACGACGTCCGCACCCGCAGCGACTGCGGCAAGGTAGGAACTCTGGTCACCCGCCGGGGCCATGATTTCAGGTGTATATTCGTTTTTACTCATATTCTGGATGGTATTATGTCGTTAAGAGATTGCCGGAACGTGAAGGTATTGGATGTTGTCCCCGTTGGTCAATCAAAAAGGCCCGGGGATTTTTTCGAGTTGGTGTTGGAAAACCCGGATTGGGATGCTTGGAACCCCGGTCAGTTCGTCATGATCCGCCCTGTAAGTTGGGGGCCGGAAATTCTCTGGGGGCGACCTTTTTCCATTTCTTCCGCCGACAGGAACACTGTGACCCTGTTTATTCAGAACGTGGGCCGAGGCACTTCCCGGCTGGCTGAGCTGCATAAGGGGGATGAAGTGGCCATGTGGGGGCCTTTGGGTAACGGTTTTGCCGTGGAAACCGATACCCCCACGCTCTTGCTGGCGGGCGGCATCGGGCTTGCCCCGTTCCGCGGCTACATCAAGCGGCACCCTCAGCTTGGGAACCTCAAACTTTTTTTTGCCCATCGCATGCCCTTGGAGTGCTATCCTATCGAGGCCATGGCCGAATCCGTACAGAGCCAGTGTATGATCGAGGAAACTCCTGAGGACCTTCAGGGCATCATCGATGAAATAGGGGTGCAGGTTGAGCAGTATGCCGAGGGCGGTCTGATCCTGTGCTGCGGCCCGACTCCGTTTATGCGTACGGCGAGGAAATTTGCTCTGGAGCACGGCGCGCGCCTGCAGGTTTCTCTGGAAAACCATATGGCTTGTGGCGTGGGAGCTTGTCTCGGCTGCGTCTGCAAGAACGATCAGGGCAAGCATACTCAGGTGTGTACCAACGGGCCGGTGTTCTGGGCCGACAAGATTGAGTTGTAGGAGGGCGGTATAATGAATATGAACGTATCTTTCGGCGGACTGGACATGAAGAATCCGGTCATGACCGCCTCCGGTACATTCGGCAACGGCCTTGAGTTTGCGCCCTACGGCGATCTGGAAAGGCTTGGCGGTATTTGCGTCAAAGGGCTTTCCCTGAAGCCGCGCGAAGGCAATCCCATGCCGCGTATTGCCGAGACTCCCTGCGGCATGCTCAACGCCATCGGTATCCAGAATCCGGGTGTGGAGTATTTCGTCAGATCCATCCTGCCGGCGCTCAGGAAAAAGGATGTGGCTGTGGTTGCCAACCTTTATGCCTGCGATGCCGAGGAGTTCGCCGAATTAGGGGCCATCCTGGCCGCTGAGGAGAAGATCGCGGCTTTGGAGGTGAATGTCTCCTGCCCCAATGTGAAGGAGGGGGGGGCCGCTTTTGGACAGGATCCGCGTCAGATCGCCAAGGTCACGGAAGCGGTCAAGAAGCGTGCGGGCGACAAGCCGGTCATGGTCAAGCTTTCGCCCAACGTGACGGACATCGTGGTATGTGCCAGAGCCGCCGTGGACGGCGGGGCGGACATCCTTTCCCTCATCAACACGCTCGTCGGCATGTCTGTGGACGCCCACACCCGCCGGCCGCGCATCGCCAATGTGGTGGCGGGGCTTTCCGGCCCGGCCATCAAGCCCGTGGCTTTGCGTTGCGTACATCAGGTCTGCCGGGCGGTGGATGTCCCGGTGGTTGGAATCGGCGGCATAGCCTCGGCGGAGGATGCCCTCGAGTTCATTCTGGTGGGCGCACACGCCGTGCAGGTGGGCACTGCGAACTTCATGCGGCCTGACTTCGCCTTTTCATTGGCCGCTGACATGGCGAAGATGCTTCGGGAAATCGGAGCCGAAAGTCTTGAGGAGTATCGTGGAAGCCTTGTCATTCCCGTGTAATCTCAGGTTATTGAAAAAAAATGTATTTTTAGTGGAATTTTTCCTTGCCAAGCATGGAGCGTTTCGCTAAATACACATCTCCACGACGCGGAGAGGTGTCCGAGTCCGGCTGAAGGAGCACGCCTGGAAAGCGTGTGTGCGGGAAACCGTACCGGAGGTTCAAATCCTCTCCTCTCCGCCATTCGAGAGGATAATGGGCTTGCAGAAGTGCAGGCCCTTTTTCTTGACTGTAACATGTCACTGCGATAGACAGTCTTTCCGCTTTACGAAGCTGAAAGGCAGAGGGAAGCCGGACGGCGGTATCGCCGCGAACCCCGTCAGGCCCGAAAGGGAGCAGCGGTAGTGGTTGCTATCGGGTGTCTGGCTTCCCTCATAGGGGCGCTCTTCGGAGCGTCCCTGTTTTTTTATGTAAACTCCGTTGGAGGTCCGCCATGTCCTGGCTCCTTGCCATCCCTCGTTTCCTCGAAAGGCACTTTGTTCTCATCGCCATTGTGCTCACCGGCATCGCACTCTGGCAACCATTCCTCTTCACCTGGATCAAGCCGCATATTCCGCTGGCGCTGGGCATCATCATGTTCGGCATGGGGCTGACTCTCGATTTTGAGGATTTCCGCAAGATCTTCCGCAGCTGGAGGCTTGTGGGGTTGGGAATGGCCCTGCAGTTCACCGTCATGCCTGTCCTGGCGGTACTTCTTGCACATGTTTTCGGACTTCCGGCCGAGGCGGTTATCGGGATGGTCGTGATCGGAGCCTGTCCCGGAGGGACGGCCTCAAACGTCATTGCCTATTTGGCCCGGGCCAATGTGCCATTGTCTGTAACAATGACCCTGGCTTCCACGGCCCTGGCGCCTCTTTTAACGCCTTCGATCATCTATTTCATTCTTGAAAAGCAAGTCGCCATAGATTTCGGCGGCATGGTCACATCCGTCTTTTGGATCGTTATTTTTCCCCTTGTCGACGGTCTTATTTTCCGCAGGCTTTTCCGCAAACGACTCGAACCGGTTTTGCCCTTGCTTCCGTCCGTGTCCATAACGGTCATAGCGCTGCTCATCGCCTGCATCATAGGTTTGAATCAGAAGACGCTGCTTGCGTTTCCTGTGCTCATTTTCTGTGCTGTCGCACTGCACAACTGCCTGGGGTTGGCCATCGGTTACGGGGCCGGGCGAGTATTCGGATGTTCCGAACGAGACTCCAGAACCTTGGCCATTGAAGTCGGCATGCAGAACTCCGGGCTCGGGGTGGCGTTGGCTGCCAAATATTTCGGCGCAGCTTCCGCCTTGCCCGGTGCGCTCTTCAGTCTTTGGCACAATGTATTCGGTGTTTCCTTGGCCGGTCTTTGGCGTAAACTCGATAATTAACGTCTGTATTACCGAGCTGATGCTACTCCATTTTTCAAGTAACGCTTGACGTGTGTTACTAATATGATATTCATATCCATCCATTGTGATGCGGTAGAAAATAATATTCAAATTTCGACTTGTATTGGAGGAAACGTATGAGGCGTCTGGTGATATCCATTGCGGCTGCGGTTCTGATTATTGCTTGTGCTTCCAGCGCATTTGCCCATTTTGGCATGTTGATTCCCGATACTGACGAGGTGAACCAGGGAAAGCGGAACATCAATTTGGTTCTGTCATTCTCCCATCCCATGGAAGGACAGGGGATGGTGCTGGAGAAACCCCAGCAGTTTTTTGTAGTCCAGGACAACGAAACGAAGACCGACCTCCTCGGCACGCTGAAGGAGACAAAGGTCATGGACTTCAGGGCCTGGAAGACCTCCTTCACGCCCAAGGCTCCCGGCCTTTACACCTTTGCCTTTGTTCCGGTTCCCTACAAGGAAGACGCTGAAAACAACTATATCCAGCACATCACCAAGGTGGTCGTGGATGCATATGGCGAAGGCGAGGACTGGATGCAGCCGCTCGGCCTGCGTACCGAGATCGTTCCCCTGACCCGTCCGTTCGGTAATTACGCAGGCAATGTCTTTCAGGGGATCGTCTATCTTGACGGTAAGCCCGCTCCCTACACCCGTGTGGAGGTGGAGTATTACAACAAGGACGGCAAGCGCCATGCCCCGAACGATCGCATGGTCACCCAGGAGGTCATGGCCGACGGCAACGGTGTGTTTACCTTCGCTTGTCCCTGGAAGGGCTGGTGGGGCTTTGCCGGCTTGAATACGGCAGCCGAAGAGTACAAGGGACGCGAGCTTGAATTGGGCGCAGTCCTGTGGGTGGAAATGAAATAGCAACGTTTTCTTGTGAAATTCAAAGGCCCGCTGTTGCGGGCCTTTTTTTATGAGAAAAAAGTCGTGCGAAAAAACTGCCTCTTCCTCCGGAACGAAGGCTCTGGTCACATGCAGACAGAGCCGTTCCGGGAGAAGGTGTAGATGTCCACTGTCCTTCGACTTCTTTTTTGATGGCTTTCTTGAGCATATTCCGAGGATCCGGGACCTTATGCCTGAATGTCTGGGAGATAGGCTGTGAGCTCTCTCTCGGCGGCAAGATTTTGACAACTTCGAAAATGTTGGCAGGCTGTGCTCTTGGACTGAAATTTTCCTTCAAATATAGAGTATATTGGATGAAGTTTTCCCTGACACTGGTCGAGCTTTTTGCCGTCGGAGTGGAGCCGCGCGAACCGGAACGGCTTTTGCTAAGGCTTCATTGTATACTCCTACGCATGTTTTTGTTCATCCCATTGCATTCGGTCACCACGAGCGCCGGCGCCAACACCTGAAGCGAATGTACCTCCCGGGGAGTAGCTATTGTCGTAAATTTGAAAGAGGAAAAAGAGAGGGCGGACGAATGAGCAGAATGATGATCACAGCAATTGGCGCATGGATCTTGTTCGCGATTTACAGCATGTACCTGGGGGCCGTTGCCGTATGGCAACACCTCAAGATGCTCTGGGGGATGGTAGCATAAGTATATCCATCCTTACCCATCAATTTTCATCACTCGTATCGCTTGGATTCGTCTGTAAAAGAGCGGCAAGGCTCTCCGGCGTCGGCCTTGGCAAAGGCATTTGGATTTGCGCTGGACGCGGTTCTGCTGATGAAAATGAAATAGCAATGTCTTTTCGTGGAATAAAGAAGCCCGCTTCGGCGGGCTTTTCTATTGTGATTTTTGGGGGAAAAGCCGTGAGAAGAATGACAGTTCTCCCTCTGAAGCGTTTTCCTGCAGCAGGTGCAGGATGGGGGAGACGTACTCGTCGAGCATTGCGCCGCCCATTGCTCCACAGCAACAGCCCGCGAGGCTGCCCACCAGGATGTTCGCTCCGGTCGCGCTCAGGGCGATTTGGAAAAGCGTTCCGATCAGCGCGCCCATGAACGCTCCGAGCACCATGCCGTCATTGTATATGGGAGAGTATGGTTTCAATCCCCGGCTGATTCGCAGAATGTCCTTGAGGATGAACCCCAGGAGTCCCCCAAGGAATGTCGCAGCAATGTTCAACACAGTTCCCGGAAATATGTAGTGAACGGCAAAGCCGTGGGCCAGGGTCCCCTCGATGAGGCTGGCCATGCCGCCAACCAGCATGATGCCGTAGAACCCTTTTTCCTTGGTGTCGAGTTCAAGTTTCATATGTTGCTCCATGATAAGGAAATTCTTTCCCTTTTTGGAGGCAATGCCAGATTCATGCCGTGGAAGAATTTTCATTCAAACACAACTTTCAAATTTGTGTTTGAATAACGTGTTGGAATTTTTGGTTTACTTCCCAAGCTATTGTGTTAAAACTTCGCAGTTTTATCGGCGCTTAAGCCATTGTTTTGCGTACCGGAGAGAAACCGTGGAGGTTTGGTGTGCATGACAGGGGAAAATATAAGAAAAGTGTGCGCCGTGTCTTATGATAGGGGGAAGGATGAAAAAAACTGTTCTGATGTTCTGTATGTGCCTGATGGCGTGTGTGCTCTCCGTCATCAGCGTTTCCAATGGCTATGCCGCCGGATTTGCGCTTTACGAGTGGAGCAGCCGAGGAAACGGCATGGGTGGCGCTCTTACTGCGCTTGTCGATGATGCTTCGGCCATTGCTTACAACCCCGCCGCCATGACCAAGGCAGAGGGAACCCAGACGCTGGTGGGCTCCACGATTATCGCTCCCGGGGCGGACCTTGAAGTGAAGGGGACAAAATATCATTCGAAAAACAAAGTGTATTTGCCGCCTCACGCTTACATGACTCATCAGATGAATGATGACCTTTGGGTCGGATTCGGAACCTATACCCGTTTCGGGCTCGGGACCAACTATGAGCACGACTGGGCAGGCAAGTACAATGTCTACAAGGCCAGTTTGCGGTCCCATACGTTCAGTCCCGCAGTAGCATACAAAATCACCGACAAATGGTCTGTTGGCGCCGCGATCGACGCCATGTGGCTGACTTTCGACCTTCGGAAGTATGTCAACATGGGAACCGATGTCGACCTTCGCATGAGCAACTCGGGTTGGGCCTGGGGCGGAAACATTTCCACCCATTATGAATTCAACAAATACTTTTCCCTGGGCGCCGTTTACAGGACTCCCCAGCGTCTTGTCGGAAGCGGGGATGCCACTTTCGGAGCCACCGACGACGATTTGACCATGCGCGCCACCCTGCCGGGAAGCGCCACCGTAGGTTTTGCCGTCAAGCCCACCGACTCCTGGCGCTTTGAAGGTGATGTCGTTTTCACGAACTGGTCTGATTACAGTCAAATCGAATTTCGCTTTGACGACCTGGCGGCGTTGTCGAGCGATTCGACCAAGAAATGGCATAACGCGTGGCGTTTCCAGCTTGGTACCGAGTACGATATTGATGCGCATAATACCCTGCGTTTGGGATTTGTCTGGGACCAGAGCCCCATTAACGAAGAATACAGGGACTATATGCTTCCCACCAATGATCGCCAGATGTACTCGGCCGGTTACGGGTTCAAGATGGATTCCTGGAAAATCGACCTTTCTCTGATGTATCTGAATATGAGAGATACGAGCATTGACGCTGGCGACAATGATGTCTCTGGTGTCGAGGACACAGAGATCACCAACAGCCACGCTTGGCTCGGCGGCATCTCTGTTGGCTATGAATTCTGATTACTCCCGGATAAGGATATACGGACCCCCCGCCATGCGGGGGGTCTTTTCTTTTGGTTGACAGTGGATGGTCGCGCTGCTCAACTGATTCAGATGAGGAAGATGCATGATACGATTTGACGAGGTCTCTTTTTCCTATTTGGGCCGGAGGTCAGTCCTGAGTTCGGTTTCCCTGACCATCTCGCGGGGGGAAACTCTCGGATTGGTGGGGGCCAACGGCAGCGGGAAGTCCACGTTGCTGTCGCTACTGGCCGGTCTGTACGTTCCCACCTCCGGTTCCCTCCGGGTCGAAGGGGATGAGACGTCTCCCGAAAGCGGCGTCCGTTCCCAGTGCCGCCTGGTCATGCAGGATGCCGACCTGCAGATCATCGGGGCCACCGTGTCGGAAGACCTTCTGGTGGGGCGAGAGAAAGGGGCCGCCGCTCTTGAGAGGGCCCGGAGAATGGCCCGCTCGTTCGGTCTGCTCGAGCAGTGGGACACTCCTGTGCAGAATCTTTCCTGGGGAACCAAGAAGAAGCTCTGCCTGGCCACTGCACTGCTGGATTCTCCTCAAGTGCTGCTGCTCGACGAACCTTTCAGCGGTCTGGATTACTCAGGAATAAAGGAAATGCGGCACATGATCCGCAGCAACGGTGAGGCCGGGCTGACCCAGGTGGTGGCAGTGCATGACCTGGAGTGTCTTGTGGATCTTGTCGACAGGTTGGCTGTATTGAGCCAGGGAAAGCTGGTGGGCTTGGGAAGGCCGGAAGAGGTTCTCGATATCGTTCTGAAGCACGGTGTGCGCCCTCCATGTTCGTGGCTTCTTGAAAAACAGGTCAGGCCGTGGGATGACTGATACGGCAAGACAGCTCCTGCACGTGGACCCGCGGGTCAAGATCGCCGCAGTTCTGCTTCTGGGTGTCGCCTTGTGGAATACGGGCTGGTGGGGGGTGGCGCTGTGTGGAGCCATGCTTGCTCCCATTCTGGCTGTGACCATATCCTTGCGGGAGGAAGCGTTGCGAATGTTCAAGGGCTTTCTCTGGTTTACTCTTTTCTGGACACTTTTGAAATTGGCATTGGGCTTGATCGGTGATGTGCCTGGTATCGTCTCCATGAGTGGAGCGTTGTTTTTCGGGGCAAGATTGTTTCTTTTATTGCTTTTGGGACTCGCCTTGTTTTTGACCACCTCTGCTCGTCAGATTGGCCAAAGCCTGGTCTGGGCGCTCAGGCCGCTGATCGGACGGGAACGGGCTTGGAGAATGGCGTTGACCATGGCTCTCATGGTTCATTTCATCCCCCAATGCATCCAGGCGATCCATTTGGCCAGGCAGGCTCTGGCCATGCGCATCCCCTCGGCGGGATTCTACAGAAAAATGGTACTGTTGCCGCAGATGATTCTGCGTTTCATGGGACAAAAGACATGGAACCAGACATTGGCCGTAACCGTTCGGGGATTGGACAGCGCTGCGGCCTGGAGTTCCTCTTTCAATTGGGAGCCCAGGGATGCGTGGGCCGGCTGCCTACTCGGTCTTTTTGTTCTGGGAATTCTGCTGCTCTAGGACGGCCCGGTACAGGGCCATGAGGCAGAGAGCCATGAGGCCGATATCCCTGACCAGAACCAGGCGCATGTCGGATATGGATTTCGGATCCATGGTGAAACACCCGCAGTTGATGTCCAGCCCCCTGATGTAGCTGTAGGCCACGGCGACAGTAAATATGCCCATGAGTGTGGTGGCGATGGCCGCAGCCCCCCTGATGAGTTTGCCGCTCACAAGGCCCAACCCTACGAATAGTTCCAGCCACGGCAACCAGACCGCCACAGGATTGATGAGTCCCTGAGGAAGCAGTTGATAGTTGGCGATGGCCGCAGCGAATGCCGTGGGAGCCAGCAGCTTGTCCACGGATGCATAAATGAAGATTCCCCCTACAAGAATGCGGGGAAGGGCCGTGGGTATCCTCATTGCAGGGCCTCCTCTGTTTTCCACCCGTGGGTTGTCCATTCCTGGTAGCCGCCGGGGAAGGTATCTGCACGGTAACCTCGTTCGGTGAGCAAGGCGGCCAGTTTCTGAGCCTTTCCGCACAGATCGTTGCTGCAATAGACCACCAGATGCCTGTCCTTGGGCAGGACAGCCAGGATCGCCGGGTCGGCGGTGGCCTCGTGGAGCGGTATGTTCAGGGCGCCGGGAATGTGGCCCATGTCGTAGTCGAAGTTGTCCCTGCCGTCCACGAAGAGAACATCCTCGGTAGTGAATGCTTCATGTGCCTGTTCCGGGGTCAGGGGTGCCGGAGCCGTGGGCATGTTCATGGGGGCCTGCAGGGTGGGAGCCGAATTCTTGGAAAAGAGAACCGGTACGTCGTCCCTGACCGTATAGGTAGCTGCGGCCACCAACAGGGAAAGGGCCAGGAGGAGAGCTATCTCCTTGAAGGTTCGCCTGATCATATTGATTGTCATTCGTTTTTTGCTGGTGATATGGTAACTGGGCTGTCAGGAACCTACTGAACGCATGAGCGAAAATCAATGTGTTTTCCTGTCGGAGTGAATATGAGCGGTATGATCAAGAGCCTGGCTCCCAAAGAGGCGGAAGAAGTGATGGCTGGCATGAGGCCCGAGGAATACACTTTGTTGGATGTGCGCCAGCCTTGGGAGTACGAAGAGTTTCACATTCCTGGGGCGTTGCTGGTGCCGCTGCCCGAGTTGGCGGACCATTTGGATGAAATGGAGCCGGATGAGCCAGTGTTGGTTTATTGCCGCTCTGGAGGGCGCAGCATGGCCGCCGCCAGGATGTTGGTCGGAAGCGGGTTCAGCGATGTGAACAATATCGTGGGCGGTGCTTCCGCTTGGCAGGGGCAGGCGGCGTATGGTCCAGTTGATCTGGGGTTGACCGACTTCACAGGTAATGAAACGCCGGGTGAGGCCGTGATCAAAGCCTATGATATGGAAGACAACCTCCAGTCCTATTATCGGCGTTGCGGCGACGAGGCCGAGAATGAGGAGGGGATGAAGCTCTTTGCGGAACTGGCCGGTTTCGAAGAGCGCCATAAAGATGTGCTTTACAGAATTTATGCCAGGGTTGAGACGGCGCCTTTGACCAGGGATGTCTTTGAGCGGGAAGTGACCGGTTCCGCCCGCGGCATGACCGAAGGCGGGGTGGAGATCGAGGCTTTCCTTGAAGAACATGGCGACCTTTTCGACGGGCTGGAGGGCATCGTTATCTTGGCCATGATGATCGAGGCTCAGGCCTATGACTACTACATGCGCTGTTCCCGGGCCAGCAACAGCCGGGAAACGCATGAGGCGTTCGAAATGCTCGCCCGCGAGGAGTTGGCTCACCTCAAGCTGTTGGGACGTCGTATGGACAAATTCGGGGAGCAGGTATGAAAGAGCCCCTGCGCATCGGTTTGTACTCCAGGATGATTTTGGAGTTTCCCCCGGCGCGGGAACGGATGAACTGCCGTTTCATAGGGCTCATGCCCGATGAATTCGTGGCCGTCCGTGTGCCGTTGGCCCCCGGCGTTAGGGAACGCTTTGGCGAAGGCGCCGTCATCGATTTCCGTTATCTCCATGAAGGGAGCCTCATGGGATTTCGTACCGAGGTCATTCTGTATCAGGCTACGCCTTTTTCAATTGCCTTTGTTCGTTATCCGGACCGGATCGAAAGACATGACTTGCGCAAGGAAAAGCGGCTCCGTTGCAGGTTCGCCACGACCGTGACCAAGAATGAGGATGCCTGGAAGGGAGTGACCGTGGACATTAGCGAAGGCGGCTGTCGTTTTTTGCTGGATGCATCGGTAGAGGAGGCTCCAGAGGTCGCGGAAGGCGATTTCGTAAGTGGGTCAATCATGCCCATCGGCGCTGAAAAGCCATTTCCGTTCAAGGCCAGGGTGGCAGGCAACGGGGTGGAGAACGGCCGTTATTTTTTGGGTCTTGTTTTTCAGGATTCGGGAAGCGTTCCTCCCAGGGCCATTTACGATTCACTCAAACAGATTGCGGAAATGCTTGATGATTAGGCTTCATCCAGCTCTTGCTGTATCTTGAGCAGCCGCATCTTGGGCCGGGCAAGAGGGCCCCGGAAAACGGGAATGATTGTGCGGTTATCGTCGGAAGTAGGCGAGATATTCCTGATTGCCCTTGGGCCCTTTGATCTTGGAGGGGACCACTCCCACGGTTATGAGGCCGAGTTCGCCTTCGCAGAAATTTTTGACGATCTGAACGGCCTGTTCGCGCAGGGATGCGTCGCGGACGACCCCCTTGTCGGTCTGGCCTGGGCCGAGTTCAAATTGGGGTTTGATCAGACAGACGATTTCACCTGTGTCGCGCAGGAATTGCATGCAGGCGGGCAGGATTTTGGTCAGGGAAATGAAGGAGACGTCGGCAACGACGAGATCCACGGGCTCGGGAATGAGAGTCGGCTCGGCGTGGCGGATGTTGGTACGTTCCAGGTTGATGACGCGCTTGTCCGTGCGCAATTTTTCATGCAGTTGGCCGTAGCCCACATCCGCGGCATAGACGCGTACGGCCCCATGTTGGAGCAGACAATCCGTAAACCCGCCGGTGGATGCCCCTGCATCCAGAGCCACCTTGCCTTTGATATTCAGGCCGAAGCGCTCTATGGCCGTGAGCAGTTTGTGAGCGCCGCGGCTGACGAAGCGTTCATCCTCGGGAACCGTGAATTCCGTGCCGTCCGGGAACTGCTGCCCCGGTTTGGACACGGGAATCTTGTGTCCTTTCTCCAGATAATGGACCTTGCCTGCCATGATCAGGCGTTTGGCCTTTTCACGGCTTTCGGCAAGGCCCAACTCCGCTATGAGTTGATCAGCGCGTTTTTTGGGCACGAGATCCCCGTTACTTGCTCTCAAGGCCCAGCTTGGCCACCACCTTTTCGGCGGTTGTCCTGGTGTATTCTTCAGGGCTGAGCGCTGCTTTTTTCTCGGGGCTGATGACCAGTTCCGGGGTGTTGGACAGGCTCTGGTCCGGAACCACCTCGAATTCTGCCGGGAAGGAGTTCTCAAAGTACATGGTTTGGAAATCCACGAACTTGAGGTGATGTGCTGTGGAGTCCAGGATGCACAGTTCGTCACTGGAAACAAGCCCAAGCTCCTTGGCGCGTTTGGCGCCGGCAAAGGATTCGCCGCCCTGGGTGCAGGCGATGTGCCCGTTGCGGTTTGCCTGGATCATGGAGTCCATGATCATCTGCTCGGTGACCTGGATGACGTGGAAGGCGTCCTCGCCCCCTATGGTCTCGTACTTCTCGGCGAAATGCTTGACGCGCGGGAAGGAGACCGGGTTTCCGATCATGGCCGCTTGGGCCACGCTCGGTGTGACGGTCACCGGCTCATAAGAGCGTTCCTCGGCGTCTTCCACGCTGTAATATCGGTAGACCGGGTCGGCATGGTGCGACTGGACACCGAACATGCGCGGCAGTTCGTCTATGATTTCCAACTCGTAGAGCTTGAGAAAACCGGACATGATGGCGGTGATGTTGCCCGCGTTGCCGATGGGCACGAAAATGTTTTTGTTTTCCATGTCCCAATTGAACCACTGGGCGACTTCAAAGGCATAGGATTCCTGTCCCAGAATGCGCCAGGCGTTTTTGGAGTTCAAGAGCGCCACGCGATAGTTGTCTGCCAGGTGTTCGACCACTTTCATGCAGTCGTCGAACACGCCTGGAACTTCCAGGACGGTTGCGCCGGAGCCGAGCGGCTGGGAAAGTTGGGCCGGGGTGACCTTGCCGTGCGGCAGGATGACCACGGATTTGATGGGATCGCCGATGTAGGAGGCATACAGGGCCGCGGCTGCGGAGGTGTCGCCCGTAGAGGCGCAGACCGTCAGGAGCTGGTCCCAGTCGTTGGCGCGAACCAGGGAGCGCAGGTAGCTGAGCGCGCAGGCCATGCCCCGGTCCTTGAAGGACGCGCTCGGGTTCTGGCCGTCGTTCTTGTAGGCCGTGGCCATGCGTGTTGCGCGGGTCAGGTTGCTGCTGGATTCCACTATGGGAGTGTTGCCTTCGCCGAGGTAAACGATGTCTTCCTTTTCAAGCACCGGAGCCATGAGTTCATAAAAGCGGAAAATGCCGCGCAGAGCTGTGTTCTTGGTTGCCGCGCGATCATCGAAAATTTTGCGCCACTCCTCGCCGGAGGTCTCCTTGAGCCGGTCGAAATCCAGGTTTTCCAGCAGGAATACGCCACCGCAATCCGGGCAGGTGTAGTACAGTTCATCAGCGGGAAACCGCTTGCCGCAACCAAGGCAGAAGTATTCCATGCGTCCGCGGTAGGAGGGGAAAATGTCGGCAGTCATCCTTAATTATCCTGTTGGGAAAGGTTGGGCTGGACGAACCAGCCGGTTGTTGAAGCAATAAAGAGTGGCTTAAAAGGTACTGCAGGGCAAGTCAAGCAGCATGCGGGGCGTTGTTTACAAAGGCGTCAGGCCCAGCTCCTGCCGGATGAATACGGCAAAAGTTTTCACTATGTCAGTATCGTCGTCCGCCGCCGTAGTCATCTTGATGGCCACAGGGGAAATTGGAGGGAGCTTCTCCTTCGGCCCGGCCATTCGGCAACCAGGAAACCGGGCGCCGCTGGAGACCGGAGCCACAGCCAAGCCCGCGGCGACTGCTGCCAGCACTCCGGCCAGGCTTGGGCTGCTGTATGCGACGCGATAGGGAATGCCCGCCCCGTCCAGCGCGGCCAGGGTGTTGCGCCGGTAAAGGCAGCCCGGATGGTACAGGGCCAGGGGAAGCGGACGCATGTCCACCGGAGCGCCGCGTTCGGCCACGGCCCATTCCAAAGGCAGTTCTTTGGAATCCGTTTTATCCAGTCTGTCTTCCGTGGTTAAAATTACATCCAGTTCCCTGTTGCGGAGTTGTTGCCGCAGGAAAGCGGAAGAGTCGCATGCCACGCTGATCTGCACCTTGGGATACGCGCTGGAGAATCTTTTCAGGATCCCCGGAAGGAATTGGGCTGCATAGTCCTCGGGCGCACCGAACCTGATCATTCCATGCAGGGGAGGCTTGTCGAAAGCCGTCAGGACTTCTTGGTGAAGCTCCAGGAATCGCTGGGCAAAGTGGTAAAAGAGCTCTCCCTCATGCGTCAGGGTCACCCCCCGGCCTTCCCGCTGAAAAAGAGGGTGATTCAGTTCGGTTTCCAATTTTTTCATCTGTAAGCTTATAGCCGCCTGGGTGCGGTGCACGACGTGGCCTGCGCTGGTGAAGCTGCCGGTATCGGCGGCGGCAAGGAAGGCGCAGAGCATGTCCGGTGAAAGCTGTGGCAACATCTTTCCATAATTCATTTTTATATGATGTATTAAAAACATTTGTTTGTCTAATTGTGAAACCGAGGCCAAGGTATGAAGATCGTCAACCACGAGGAGAGAATCATGACTGAAAGCCAGATCGCACTGAAAGCGCGGATAGGGCGGAATGCCGCCGAGTTCAAACGGTTGTTGCCCGAGGTGGCGGAACCATACACTGCTTTGACCCAGGAAGTGTATAAAGATGGGTATATTAGAGCCAAACACAAACGGCTTATGGCCTTGGTGGGAGCCTTGAGCGGCGGCAGCAGGGCCTGTATCCTTTATCAGACGGAACAGGCCCTGGCTTTGGGAGCATCCCCGGATGAGATTTTGGAGGCCTGTTCCGTGGCCCTTTCCCTGGGCGGGACGATGGCTCTGGGGCAGATCACAAGGGTTGTGGATTATCTGACGGAAAAGGAGTTGTTGTCAGAATAAAACGGGAAGGCGAAAGGCCCGTTTTTCTAAGGCCAGATGGCCGGAGTTCCCAGAACAACGATGACGGCGCCGAGAGCCATTTTGAGGGTCATCCCGAAAGCCTTGCCCCAGAATGCCCCCAGAGCGGCGTGGCGCGCTTCGGCAAAATTTTTGCCCGGCATCTCGAAGATGAGGCAGCCCAGGTAGGCCCCCCCCAGGGCGCCGAGCAGAGCGCCTATGCCGAACAGGAACGGAGCACAGGTGATGGCCCCGGCAATGGCGCCGATGATGCCGCCGATGTTCCCGGCCCGTCCTGCGCCGTACTTTTTGGAGCCCCAGGTCTGAAGCGCGAATTCCATGATTTCGCCCACGACGGCGATTCCCGCGAGGATGAACACCAGGTCCCAATCCATGGAAGCCGGATAAAGCCATTTCCAGAGAGCCACGAGCCCCACACCGATCCAGTTGGCCGGACCGCCGAAGATCTGCAGTACCTGGGAAGCGAAGAGGAGCAGGATGACCAAGCTGGCCCAGACGTATTCCATTGGGCTAACCTTCCTCTTCCTTGTCGCGGAGATCCACCACGCGAATGGCCTTGCCCGCGGTTTTGGGAATGGAATCGTGCATGACCAGTTCAACCCGCGGAGTGACCAGGACTTCGTTGCACAGGCGGCTGGCTATGCTTTTTTGCAGCTTCTGCAGCACGCGCATGTCTTCGACGAAGTAGTCCTCCTTGACCTCCACCTTGACGCGGATCTGGTCCATGAAGCCTTCGCGGATAAGTTCGATGACGTAGTTCTGACCCACTTCCGGCATGCTCATGAGCACCTGTTCGATCTGCATGGGGTAGATGTTCACGCCTTTGACGATGAACATGTCGTCCACGCGTCCCGCGATGCGGTCGATGCGGCGATGTTCACGCCCGCAGGCACATTGGCCGGGAATGAACCTGGTCAGGTCGCGGGTGCGGTAGCGGATGATGGGCATGCCTTCCCGAGTCAGGGTGGTCATGACCAGTTCGCCAATCTCTCCTTCCGGGACATGCTCGCCCGTGGCCGGGTCGATGATCTCGGCGATGTAGGCGTCCTCCCAGACATGCATTCCTGATTGCTCGGTGCACTCGAAGGCTACCCCCGGGCCGTTCATTTCTGTCAGCCCGTAGGAGTTGTAAGCCTTGATGTGCATGAGTTCCTCAATGCGTTGGCGGGTCTCTTCGGTGTGCGGCTCCGCGCCGATGAGGGCGATCTTCCAGGGCATTTCCGCAGGATCGAAACCTTCTTCGGCCACTTTTTGTGCAAAGTAGAGGGCAAAGGAGGGTATGATGTGCAGCACCGTGACGTTGAAGTCGCGAATGAGCTTGATCTGGCGGCGGGTGTTGCCTGCACCTGCCGGGACCGTCAGACAGCCGAGGCGTTCGGAGCCGTAGTGAATGCCCAGTCCGCCGGTGAACAGACCGTAGCCGGAAGTGTTCTGGAGCACGTCCGATCGGCGTATGCCCGCGGCGTACATGGACCGGGCCATGAGGGCGGCCCATAGGTCAATGTCGTTTTGGGTGTAAAGAATTGCCGTTGGTGAACCCGTGGTGCCCGAGGACGCATGCAGGCGCACGAAGTCGTCCAGGGGACGGGTCAGCAGGCCGTAGGGGTACTGGGAGCGAAGGTCGTCCTTGGTGGTGAAGGGCAGCTTGGTGATGTCTTTGGCGGTATTGAGCTCACTGACATCAAAGTCTTTGAGCAGGCTCCCATAAAATGGAGATTTTTTGGCGTTTTCGACAACGGCGCGCAGACGTTCGGTTTGCAGTTTATCCAGTTCGGAACGTTTGAACGATTCCTCCGGATGGTAGTACATGGCTGCCCCTTCGTTTGTTGGAAATTAATCGTTGCCTTGCATCTCTCCGGGGAACTCGGACGGATATGGCGTGGTGTCCAGGTTGCCGAACAGGGTGCACTCCTTTTTGAAGTACAGCGTGCAGGTGCCGGTGGGGCCGCTGCGCTGCTTGCCGATGATGATGTCGGCCTCGTTCTTGCGTGGGTTGTCCTCGCTCTTGTTGTAGGCCGCATCGCGGTAAAGGAAGATGATGATGTCCGCATCCTGTTCGATTGCGCCGGATTCGCGAAGGTCCGACATCATGGGGGTCTTGTCGGTGCGTTCCTCCACCTTGCGGTTGAGCTGCGACAGGGCGATGACCGGCACGTTGAGTTCTTTGGCCAGTGCCTTGAGGCTTCGGGAAATGTCCGAAATTTCCTGTTCGCGGGAGTCCGTGCGGGCGCTGGAGCGCATGAGCTGGAGGTAATCCACCACGATGAGGCCCAGGTTGTGTTCGGCCTTGAGGCGGCGGCATTTGGCCTGCAGCTCCAAGGTGGACAGGGCGGGCGTGTCGTCGATGAAAATGGGGGACCGGGACAGCACGTCGGCTGCTTCGTAAAGCGCGCTCCAGTCCTGATCGTCCAGGTATCCGGTACGCAGGTTGCCCATCTCCACCCGGCTTTGGACTGAAAGCAGGCGCACCATGAGCTGCTCCATGGCCATTTCCAGGGAGAATACGGCCGTGGGCACTTCGGCGCGGGCTGCCGCACGAAGGGCTATGTTCAGGGCGAATGCGGTCTTACCCATGGCAGGACGCGCCGCAATGATGATCAGGTCGGAGTTCTGCAGGCCCGCAGTCATGGAGTCGAAGTCGGTATAGCCGGTGGGAATGCCTGTGATGGCGGACTTGTTTTCGTATTTTGCCTGCAGTTCCTCGAAGACTTTGACGATCAGCTTGTCGCTGGCCAGCATGTTCTTGGAGGATTTTGCCTGGGCGATTTTGAAAATCCTCTTTTCCGATTCGCTCAGGACCACGTCCACATCAGCTGCCTCGTAGCAGTCGCTGATGATGGTGCCGGAAATATCGATGAGTTCGCGTAGGATGGCTTTGTCGCGAACTATGGTGGCGTGGTACTCGGCGTTGGATGCGCTGACCACGGAGTCGGCGATTTCGGCCAGGTAGACCGGCCCGCCGATGGTGTCCAATGTTCCTTGCGAGTTGAGAAAGTCCGTGACCGTAATCAGGTCGATGGGCTTGTTGGTGCGATAGAGCTCGGAAAACGCCTCAAAGATGACTTTGTGGGACGGAGAGTAGAAATGATCCGGCTCGACGATCTCCACCAGGGTGCTGAACATGGTGGGGGACTGGAAGACGCCGCCCAGCACGGACTGCTCGGCTTCGAGATTGTGAGGGGGAACTTTGCGTAGTAAGTCGGAAGAAGCCCTCGAAAGGGCTTCTTCCGTTGAATTGCCTTGACCTTGCTTTCTAGGCCTCTGCGGATTCTTCAGATTCTGCATCGGCTACTTCAGCTTCGACAACTTCAGCTTCGGCTTCTTCTGCCGGAGCTTCTTCGGTTTCTTCGCCGGGGCGAATATGCTTGACAACGGTCAACTTCAGTTCACCGCGAACTTCGGGGTGCAGCTTGACTTCAATGTCGAACTCACCGAGGGAGCGGATGGGGTCGCTCAGGACGATCTTGCGGCGATCGATTTCCACACCAGCTTCGGCGAGAGCGTCGCCGATGTTGGCGGCGGTAACGGCACCGTAGAGCTTGTCGCCTTCGCCCACGCGCACGGTGATGGAGACCGGGGTGGCGGCGATTTTGGTGGCCAGTTCTTCGGCGGCGGCCTTGAGGGCGTCAGCCTTGACCTGCAGCTTTTTGTGCTCCAGTTCGAACTGCTTCAGGTTGGCATCGGTGGCGGGCATGGCCAATCCCTGGGGGACCAGGAAGTTGCGGCCATAGCCGGGCTTGACGGTAACAATATCTCCGAGACGACCCAGGGAGTCGACGTCGGCACGCAGAATAAGTTTCATGTGGCTCTCCTCCTACAGGTTGGTCTTCTTCTTCACTTCAGTGGAGTGGACGGTGGTGTAGAACATCAGAGCCATCTGTCGTGCGCGCTTGATCTCGGTGGTCAGGCGGCGCTGGTGCTTGGCGCAGGTGCCGGTGATACGGCGGGCAATGATTTTGCCGCGCTCGGTCACGAAATCACGCAGGATGTCCGGACGCTTGTAATCCAGAGGCATCTCTTTATCGGCGCAAAAACGGCAGAACTTTTTTCTCGGGGTGAATTTCTTGCGGAATGCCATGGTGATACCTCCTTAAGCGGCCTTTTCGAGTTTGACGGTCATGAATTTGAAGATGCCGTCAGTGATGCGGATGTTGCGTTCCAGTTCGGCAACGATCGGGCCGGGACCTCCGTAAACGAGGCGGATGTAGTAACCACGGGTCTGCTTTTCCACCGGGTAGGCGAGAGTGCGCATGCCCCAGTCATCGACTTCGGCGATCTCACCATTCTGGGTGGAGATGACGCCGGCCAACTTTTCCATGATTTCCTTGCGGCCGTCTTCACCCAGTTCCGGGGAGAGCAGCAGAAGGGTTTCGTAATTAGCCATTCTTGTTCCTCCTTGTGGTCATTGGCCCCCTCTTCGGAGAAAAGAGAGAGCAAGGCTAAAGAAGAGGCTACTTATGTCCTTTGCGAAAAACTGTCAAGTGACGCAGTATGTCACTTTTTGTTTTTCTTGTCAGCATTCTTGCGGGCTCCGGATTGCGGCTTCCAGCCGCATTCCCCGGTCATTCAGCCCCAGAACTTGAGCCGTGGGGCCACATAAAACCCCACAGCCAAGGCAATGCCGATATGAAGGAAGGAGAGCGGTACTCCCTTCATTGTTTATTTTCGTCGTCTTGCGGCGGCTTCCAGTCGCACTGTTTGCTTGCCGTTCATTTGCCGCTGAGGCCGAGCTTCGGGGCCAGCCAAGTGATGGCGAAGTAGCCCGCTGCAAAACAACCCAACAAAATGAGAGCCTTCATGGCATCCTCCTAAATGCCCAGATCCTGTCCGGTCAAAAGGCGGTAAGCCTCGACGTATTTGGAGCGGGTCTGGTCGTTGATGTCCTGGGGAATGGCCGGTCCCGGGGGCTGCTTGTTGAAGCCGATGTCCACCAGCCAGTCGCGAAGGAATTGCTTGTCGAAGCTGGGCTGGGACTTGCCGGGCGCATACCCTTCCATGGGCCAGAATCGCGAGGAGTCCGGGGTGAGCACCTCGTCGATGAGGATGAGGCGGTCGCCGATGGTGCCGAACTCGAATTTGGTGTCGGCGATAAGAATGCCGCGCTGCTTGGCGTAATCGCGGGCGCGGGAGTATATGTCCAGGGAGAGCTTTTCCACCTTGCGCATCATTTCCTCTCCCACAAGCTCCGCAGCCTTGTCCAGGGTGATGTTTTCATCATGGTCGCCCAGATCCGCCTTGGTGGACGGGGTGAACAAAGGTTCTTTCAGCATATCCGACTCCTGGAGGTCGGCGGGAAGCACGTGGCCACAGACATTGCCGGTCTTCCGGTAGTCGTTCCAACCGGAGCCGGTGATGAAACCGCGGACAATGCATTCGATGGGCAGGGGCTTGGCCTTCTTGACCAGCACTGCGCGCCCTTCCAGCTGGTCCCGATATGCCTTGAGAGGCTCGGGGAAGTCGTCCACTGCAGAGGCGATGATATGATTTTCCACCAGATCCTCCATCATTTCCATCCAGAACAGGGTGATCTGGTTGAGCACCACGCCTTTCTGGGGAATGGGGTCGGGCATGATCACATCGTAGGCCGAAATGCGGTCTGAAGTGACGATGAGCAGGGTCTCCTCGTCGATGTCGTAGATGTCTCTGACTTTGCCGCGCGACAGCAGCGGGTAGTCCTTGATGTCTGTCTCGATGACGGGTTTCATTGTTTCCTCGTGAGTGTTGGTTTTGGGCTATTGCTGTAACAACGTGCCTATTTCTTGCGACATTCCACGGAGCGGGCGTGGGCTTCGAGGCCTTCGAGCCGGGCAAGACGGGCGATCTTGTCGGCATTCTCGTGCACATAGTCCGGGCTGGTGGCGATGACGCTCGATTTTTTGACAAAGGTTTCCACGGAAAGGGCAGAGGAGAAGCGGACCGTGCGCAGTGTGGGCAATACGTGGTTCGGGCCTGCAAAGTAGTCCCCTACAGGTTCGGGGGAGTGGTGTCCCATGAAGATTGCTCCTGCGTGGCGGATCTTGCCGAGCATGGACCATGCGTCGTCCAAGGCCAGTTCCAGGTGTTCGGGAGCCAGCAGATTGATGAGCTCCGCGCCGATGTTTAGGTCGGGCACGGTGATGACCGCCCCCCAATCCTCCAGGGACTTCCGGGCGATTTCGCTTCTGGGCAGGGCCGCGGTCTGGCTTTTGAGTTCCTTGCACACGGCGACGCCCAGTTTGTGGCTGGTGGTCACCAGGATGGAGGCGGCCAGCGGATCATGTTCAGCCTGGGAAAGCATGTCGGCAGCCAGCCAGGACGCATTGGCGGAGTCGTCCGCCAGGATGGCGATTTCGCTGGGCCCTGCGAACATGTCGATGCCGACTTGGCCAATGAGCTGGGCCTTGGCTGTGGCCACGAAAATGTTGCCAGGGCCGGCGATGACGTCGCAGGCGGCAATGGTCTTCGTTCCATAGGCAAGGGCCGCTATGGCCCAGGCGCTGCCCGCCAGGTGCACTTCGCTCAATCCGAGCAGGGCGGCGGTGGCCAGGATGTACGGGTTCAGGGTGCCGTCCTTGCGGGGCGGCGAGATGACCGCGATTTCGGGAACCTCTGCCACCTGCGCGGGCACGGCGTTCATGATCAGGCTGGAGATGAGCGGCGTTTCGCCGCCCTGGCCGCCGGGGACATAGAGCCCCACGCGGTCCACCGGTCGAACCATCTGGCCCAGGATGGTGCCGTCCTCGGCCGTGGTCCACCAGGATTTTTCTTTTTGGTTTTCATGGAATTTTCGGATGTTGGCGATGGATTCCTTCAAAATCGCCAGATCGTCCGCCGGGAGTGCCTCCACGGCAGCCCGTATGGCCTCGGCCGGGACGCGGATATTGGAGGACTGGAAATTCTCACAGTCGAATTGGACGGTATATCGGGCGATGGCGGAGTCTCCGTTTTTGCGGACATCGGCCAGGATGTCGCGGACAATGCCGTCCACATTGGTATCCGGGTCTTTGCGCGCCGCAAGCCATCCGTCGATGGACGCCCAATCGGCCTTGGAGGAATATGTAATTGTTTTACAGGGCATGTCTGTCCTTATGGTGAGTTTGAGCTTGTTTGTGACATGCCGGACAGGGCGGTTGTACGTGCCTGCCGGGGAGAGCCATCTATAGCCGAGAGGGTTTCAAAAGTCGAGAAGATGCCTAGGAACCAAAAGAAGAAGGCCGGGACCCGAAGGTCCCGGCCAGTGTATGACGTATCAGGTGAAAAGCGATGAGTTCTTAGAACTCGTAAGCAAGACCCATGGAAACCTTGTAGGCTTCGTCTTCGGTGTCGATGCCCTGGTCTTCCCACTTGGAATCCCAGTCTGCGGAGATCCAACCGAGTTCCACGTAGGCGGTCAGTTCGTCGTAGATGGTGTAGGAGGTGTTCAGGTCGACTTCGAAGAGGGAGTCATCATCAAGCAGGGTTTTGCCGAACTGGACGGACGGGTTGGTGCTGGTGTTGTAACCTGCATCCAGGATGTCGTCGTCGTTGGTGCCCTGAGCGTACAGGACGTTGACGGTGTGCTTCAGACCTTCGAAGAAGGAGATGTCCTTGAGGGACAGGCCAACAACCCAGAAGCCCATGCCGGAGCCGTCGGCTTCAGAGTCGACGGAACCTTCCAGGCCCCAGTCGCCGCCGAAGAAGAAGGAACCGAGAGCCCAGTCGTTGGACAGGATGGGCATACGCTCGGATTCCAGATCGTCGGTGCCGTTTCCGTCTTCACCGGAGGTGTAGGCGAAGAACAGTTCCGGAGTCATGAAGTCCCAGCCGGTGTAGGCGAAGGAAGCAGCGGCGTACCAACCGGACATGTCGCCGGTGTCTTCATCAGCGTCCAGCCTACCGTAGTTGACGTCAGCCTTGAACACGAACGGATCAAACATGGTCAGTTCGAAAGCCACGCCGGCCCACCATGCGGAGTCAACTTCTTCGCTGGTGGTGGCGTTGAAGGCGCGCAGGCCGCCCAGAGCGGAACCGGCATCGCCGGTGGTGTAGTTGTCACCAATGCCACCGATGGCGAAGAACGGAGTCACGGAGACGCCGTCGAAGGTCACCGGCAGAGCGCCGATCCACAGGTCCATGCTGCTTTCATTGCGCTCGACGCCTGCTTTGTCGGAACGAACCCAAGAGGCCAGGTAGGACACGTTGTCGGTGATCGGGCCGGACAGCATGACAGCCGGAGCTTCGTCATCCTGAATGATGGAGCCACCAACTGCGGCGGGCAGAGCCACGCCGAAGTGACCGACTTTGATGTTCTGCTGAGTGCCGGGCCAGTTGAAGTCGATGTAACCGGCTTTCAGGGTCCAGTTGGTGATGTCGGAACCGTTCTTGGGATCTTGACCCCAGGTGCTGGTGCCGGCTTCGGTGTACAGGACACCCTTCAGGTTTTCGTTGGCAACGAATTCGAACTTGGTGCGCAGGCGCTGGTAAACGTCGAATTTGCTGCTGGAATCTGCATTGTTCTGGAAATCAGCGTCTTTCCAGACGAATTCAAACACATAGGCGCCGGTGGCTTTGATGTCAGCGGCGCTTGCGGTAGCGGCAGTGCCGAACACGAATGCGGCAAGCACTGCGAGCAGTACCAAACGTTTCATAATAATCCTTCCTTCTTTTGCGATTAAAGGTTCACCGATTAACGTCAATACAGTAGACCTTTTATCTCAACTCACAGGTGGTGGCAAGAGAAAAACGTAGTTTGGTAAAAAAATTTTTACTGTTCAAAAAATTGTACGCCAAGAGGTTTTGATTTGTAGTTAACAGGCTGAAAAGTAATGAATAATAGTGCAGTTTATGGCGGCTGATTTATGTGCTGTGTTACCTGGGGACGGGAGAGTGTTGCAAAAAAACATAACTCAAAGCGGACAGTGGTTGGGCTGGGTTCAAAATTTTGTTCTGTTGGAAGGCCGAATAAACGAAAAGGCCCGGCAGGAAAACCCGCCGGGCCTGGTTTCAGTTGTTGATGATGGGATTAGAAAGCGTACTTGAGTCCCATGGACACCTTGTAGGCGCTGTCATTCGTGTCGGACTCCACGGAATCCCACTTGTCGCTCCAGTCCGCATGGATCCAACCGAGTTCCACATAGGCGGTCAGTTCATCATAGATGGAGTACTGGGAGTTCAGGTCCACTTCGACGAGGGAGTCGTCGTCCAGCAGAGTCTTGCCGAATTCGACGTTGTTGTTCGGCAGGCCGTTGTCCAGGATATCCTCGTCGTTGGTGCCCTGAATGTACATGACATGCACGGTGTGCTTCAGGCCTTCGAAGAAGGAGATGTCCTTGAGGGACAGGCCGACGGTCCAGAAGCCCATGGATTTGGCGTCACCGTCGATGGAGCCGTCGAGGCCCCAGTCTCCGTCGAAGAAGAAGGAACCCAGTGCCCAGTCGTTGGACAGGGTGGGCATGCGGCTGGATGAGTCGTCGGTGTCTTCGCCGGAAGAGTAGGCGAAGAACACTTCAGGCGTCAGGAAGTCCAAGCCGGTGTAGGCCAGGGAGGCGTCTGCGAACCAGCCACACATTTCGCTGGTGTCTTCATCGGCATCCAGCTTACCGTAGTTCAGGTCGGCCTTGAGCACGAACGGATCGAACAGGTTCATTTCAAAGGCGGCGCCCGCCCACCATGCATGGTTGAGCGTGTCGCTGTCGGCGGCGTTCGTGGCCTGCAGGCCGTTGTCTCCGAAGTCAGCGTCACCGCTGGTGTAGTTGTCGCCGATGATTCCGTAAGCAAGGAAAGGCTTTACGGAAATTCCGTCGAAGGTCAGCGGCAGGGCAGCCAAAGCCACGTCCATGGAGTCTTCGCCGTCGGATCCTTTGTCGGCACGGATCCAGGAAGCCATGTAGGCGACGTTGTCGGTGATGGGGCCGGAAACCATGAGTGCCGGAGTTTCATCATCCTGGATCATGGAACCGCTCACTGCGGACGGGAAGGCCACGCTGAAGTGACCGACCTTTATGTTCTGCTCGGTTCCAGGCCAGTTGAAGTCGATGTAACCGGCTTTGAGTGACCAGTCTGTGATATCACCGCCGTCCTTAATGTCGTCACCCCATGTGCTGGTGCCGGATTCAGTGTACAAGACACCTTTCAGGTTTTCATTGGCTATGAATTCGAACTTCGTGCGGAGCCTTTGGTAGACGTCGAATTTGGAGCTGTCATCGTTGTCCTTGAAGTTCTTGTCGGACCAGATGAATTCGAATGCCCATTCCCCTGTAGCCTTGATGTCTGCAGCGTGCGCCGCAGTCGTCAGGCCCAGGAAAAGGACGCAGATGAGACTGAGTGTTACAAGTCTTTTCATTACAAAACCTTCCTTAGATGTGATTAGAGCTATCAACAGTATGCAACGTTGCTGTGAGTCTGCTGATGGGGAATGGGGTACCAAGAAAGTTATGTGAATGGTATAACCTGTGAAAATGTTGATTGTTTTTTACAGATTTTAACAAAGTGTCCTTGTCTTGGCGGAAAGTGTGGTTTTGTAAAAAAATGTAGCGTGTCTAACAGGGAGTTCTTGTTGAAAACGGACACGGATGTGAGGCCGGCGCCGGTTGCCTTTCTTCATAAAACTTGAAAGACTTGGGGCATGCCAACCGAATTCGTATGGAATCCCAAGGAATATCCTCTCCAGCCCGGCGTTTATCTGATGAAGGATGCGACGGGCAAGATCATATATGTGGGCAAGGCCAAGCGGCTGAGAACACGTCTGTCTTCATACTTCCGTCAGTTCTCCGGCCACACGCCCAAGACAAGGGCCCTGGTGGAGCGCATCGCTTCCATCGACATCCTGCTGACGTCCAATGAAAAGGAGGCCCTGCTTCTTGAGGCCAGCCTGATAAAGAAACACAAGCCGCGCTACAACGTGGTTCTGCGGGACGACAAGCAGTACGTGCTCTTCAAGTTGGACAAGATGTCCGAGTTTCCTCGCCTGACCGTGACACGCAAGGTTGTGCGGGACGGTTCCGTCTATTTCGGGCCATTCACCTCGGGTGCGGCGGCAAAGGCCACCTGGAAGCTGCTTGGCAAGGTCTTTCCTTTGCGCAAATGCAATGATCACGCATTCAGAAATCGCGTCCGTCCTTGCCTCTATCATCACATTAAACAGTGCTACGCTCCCTGTGTCCTGGATGTGGACAGGGATGTCTACGCCGGGGCTGTACGCAGGGTGGAGATGTTTCTTTCCGGCAGGACCGGCGAGTTGCTGGAGAGGCTGAGGAAGGAGATGATTGAGGCATCCGAGGCTTTGAACTTTGAGCGGGCGGCCGAATGCCGGGATCAGATCCGCGCGGTGCGGAAGACGGTGGAGCGCCAAGTGGTGGTCATGCAGGACGCCAAGGACAGGGATGTGATCGGTCTGGCCGAGGCGGGCGATGGGCTCGGGCTCGGCCTGCTGTATATCCGTCAGGGCCGGTTGCTTGACGAAAAATATTTTTTCTGGCCGGGGCTGACCATTGAAGAGGGGCCGGAGGTGTTGGAAAGCTTCATCAGCCAGTTTTATGGCCCGGACCGGTTTATTCCTTCCAGAATCATTGTTCCCGCCGCGCTGGATACCGAAGCCCTGGGAGAGACCCTTGCCGAGCGTCGGGAAGGAAGCGTACGCATTGCCGCCGCGGCAACGGCCCAGGAAAAGCATCTTGTCGAGATCGCCCGCAAGGTTGCCCGGCGGGCTCGTGAGGACAAGGAGCGCATATCATTATTATTACAGCGTGTGTTGAAACTGCCCGAAGAACCGGCGCGCATCGAATGTATCGACGCCTCTCATCTCGGCGGGGAGGGGATGCGCGTCGGCATGATCGTTTTCGAACACGGCCGACGAATCAAGGAAGATTCCAGGGTCTACACTTTCCCGGAGCTGGAAGGTACGGGCGACGACTACGCGGCCTTGGCCTCCTGGGTTTCCCGCAGGTTGGAGTCGGGGCCCCCCTGGCCGGACCTTCTGCTTATCGATGGTGGACTCGGGCAGCTCGCGACGGTGCAGCGCATTCTCGAGGAGGAGGGCGCAGAGGACGGATGGGAGTTGGCGTCCATCGCCAAGGGGCCGACCCGTCGCGCCGGGGAAATGGAGGACAGGATTTTCCGCCCCGGACGCAAGAACCATATGCCGCTCAAGCCCGGAAGTCCGGAACTCATGTTCTTGCAACGGGTGCGCGACGAGGCGCATCGGTTCGTCATCGGCAGGCAACGTCGTTCACGCAAGAAACGCATGCTGGACAGTGAATTACTCAGTATGCCGGGCATTGGACAAAAGACGGCCCGCATCCTGTGGGACCGGTTCGGCTCGTTGGCCGCAATGCAGGCTGCGGGAATTGCAGAGATAGAGGCACTGCCCGGTATCGGCAGGAAGCGGGCAGAGAAAATTCACGCCCAGCTCGCGGACATGCATCAGCCCGGAAATGATTAGATTTTTGAGGGGATCCCGATTTCGAGACGGAGTATTTCCGTTTTCGGAGCGGTCTTCTGCAGGGCTGCGGTGAAGGTGTCCGTGTTTTTATCCAGGATGGGCCAGGTTCCCCAGTGCATGGGGATGACTTTACCGCATTTCAGGAGTTTGCAAGCGTAGGCGGCTTCCCGGGCGTCCATGGTGAAGCGTCCGCCAATGGGCAGGGCGGATATGTCTATGTCGTGGAAGTTCCCCAGAAGCTCCATGTCTCCGAACAGGCCGGTGTCCCCTGCATGATAGACGCATGTGTCGTCGGGGAAGGTCATGATGTAGCCCACAGCCACCCCGGTGATGCTGGAATGCAGCGCCTGGACCATCTTGATGCTGGTGCCGCCGCGTTCGACCGTGCCGCCGATGTTCATGGGGACTCCCAGCGACTCGGGCAGGCCCTGAGCTATGAGATTCTGAATGGTCTCGAATACGCCGACTACCTCGGCGTCCAGGCGGATGGCCAGTTCCAGCGTTTGGCCTATGTGGTCGTTGTGGTCATGGGTGACCAGGATGACGTCCGCCTTTTCGATCTGGTCGTAGGTGGTGGGCGCGGATGGGTTACCCACGAAGAAGGGGTCCACGAACAGGTCGGTCTCCCCATGCCTGTACCTAAAATTCGAGTGCCCGAACCACGTGATTTCCATAACTGCCTCCTACTCCCCCCAGCGCCTGAAAAGATTGTGGGGAATGTTGAGTTGATCGAGTATTTTTCCCGCTATCTGACGCGTCAGATCCTTCACGGTTTCCGGCTTGTGGTAGAAACCCGGGCTGGCCGGAAGAATAACGGCCCCGGCCCGTTTGGCGGTCAGCATGTTGTTCAGGTGGATTTCGTTCAGAGGCGTCTCACGCACGGTCAGTATCAGGGGCCTGCTCTCCTTGAGGGCCACATCCGCCGCCCGATGGATGAGGTTGTTTCCCAGGCCCGAGGCGATGGCCGCCAGGGAGGCCATGGAACAGGGACAGACGATCATGCCGTCGTGTCTCCAGGAACCGCTGGCGGGTGGGGCGGCAATATCGTTTACGGCGTGCTCGAAATCAGCCGATCCGGTAATTCCCGCTTCATCGACTTCCTCAAGGTGCATGACTTTGCGGGCCGCATCCGAGACAATCAGGTGCAACTCTATATCTGAATCGGCCGCCAGGGTTCGACTGAGTTCCAGCGCATATTGGACTCCGCTGGCCCCGGTGACGGCTAAAAGTATACGTTTTTTCGGCATAATCCTCATTGTTCAGGGAGCAAAACGGATACGCACTCCACGGGAATTCAGGTTACTGTCTCTTTGGGGTATCTCTATACTTTTTTTAGAGTTTTATGCAAGTCCTTATTCCCACCGAGGGGGCGGCGTACGAATCCAGGCGTTTTTTTCATGTTTTCACATGAGAATGGGCAGTGTATACTTGACAAAAGGGCGGGGCCGGATATAGGTACTCCGCCTACGCGGGCAATTAGCTCAGTTGGATAGAGCGCTAGCCTCCGGAGCTAGAGGCCGCAGGTTCGACTCCTGCATTGCCCGCCACTTTCGAGAATATGGCCTGTGCATGCAAATGCGCGGGCCTTTTTCGTGCACAATAAAAGCCGGGGCTTTCACCGGCCCCGGCTTTTATTGTGCGTTTTGCCTCTCTCCTAACCGCCGAACCAGCCAGGAGCGATGACTTCCATGGCTTTGGTGTAGTGAACGCGAAGATCTTCCAGTTTTTGGCCGATCTTTTTCTCCTCGGCGCTCATGCTCGCAGGGCAGGTCTCCTGCATCTGGGCAGCCACGCTTTCCAGCTCTTTCATGGTGGACTTGAGCAGGGTCAGGGTGTCGCCCAAGCCGGCCGGGTTGTCGTAGGTCAGCACATCGTATATGCGGGCTTTCCAGGAGTTGAGTTCCATTTCGAGACCTTTGCAGTAGTGTCTGACGGCTTCCTGCTTGGCGGCTTCCGTGCTGCAACCGTCAATCCCCGTACAGCTGGGGCAGGGGCCAGGATAGTCCATATTCGCCATGGTGTTTCTCCTCTGTTTTTGGGTAGGACTTTTACAATTCTTTGCCAGAGTAGCAGTGTGAACGGGAATGGCAACGGGAAAGACGTTATTATTTTGTTCCCGTCCGCTTTCCGGTTGACTCGGCTGTTGGCTTGGAGGAATGTTTTTGCTATCCCGTCATGCTGCAATGAACGGGAACCGGAGAGTGCAATGAACAAATTCGTTTTGTCCGTCACCTTGAGTGTGGACAGGGAAAACACGGATGATGCCTATCTCGACTTCAACCTGACCATCGATGATGAATACATCCATCCGCCGGAGAGCTATATTCACCCTTTGGACTTGGTAACCAGCGTTACTCATGGCGGTGAGTTGTATATTTTCACCTGTAGCTGCGGCGACCCGAGTTGCCTGGGGATTGACGAAGGCATAATTGTCTCTCACAATTCCGATACCATACGCTGGAAGGTCCGGAACCCCATCGCCTGGAATCCCGAGGAGCCGTTGCCCGACTGGACGCATGATGTTGAGTTCGCTTTTGACAAGGTCGAATATGCGAGCGCCGTGAAAGTCGCGTTGGAACAGGCGAAGGCCCTGGTGCGGCATTGGAACGCCCCCGGTTCGCTCTGGGTGGGGCCTGGAGAGATGGCCGTGGACCAGCTTTTGGAGCTCGACATCCAGGAATCCTTCGGCGTCATCGCCCCTGTGGACAACCGTTCCATTCACTGATCTTCGCTTTTCATCGGGCGAAGGTGTTTTTCGTCCCCTTTGTCCACTTCCCGAATGTGGCTATCCTGTTGATGGTTTCAAATTCCTTGGTTTCAACATTGCTGCGGTTCTTTCAAAGGACCGTCGAAAATTTGCAGCATCCTTCTGGTCTTGTTCACTCCGCTGATTGCCTCCCTCGGCGGACCTTTCTGTCCCGCATTGACGTATGGGCATGTTTTTTTCTTCCTTTCATGCGACAGCCTCACGTCGTCGGCTAGACGGCGTTTTTTCAATACAGGAAGGTGGGGACTCTGATTGTCATTATAATTGTCCCATGGGAACAATCGTGCTGGATTGCGATGAATAGAGAAATGTCGGGGGATAACCATGGGAAAAAACTATAGTGAACAAAATGAGTGCCGGGGATGCGTTTTCTCCTTGAAAAAATGCCTTGTGGGAATTCGCAGGCCTTGGAATCTCAGCAGCTGTGAAAATTTTCTTCCTTACTGCGTGGTGTGCACGTATCCAGAAGTATATTGCAGCACTTGCTGTAATCGGGGCTCGAGAATGAGAAAGTCGTCGGGCGTGTTTCCTCCGGGAAAGGACAACTACCAGTGCGTATGGGACCAGCCGAACTGACAATGCCGTAACCGATCAGCCTCCCAGGATTTTCGCCATCCCCTCCAATCCCTACTTAACATTTCCGTCCGTTCCGTCTAAATTGATTCGCCACTAACTTTTACGGAAGGCTTCATGGGTTACAGAAATATCGCTCAGCTTCTCGTTGATCTGGAACAACGGGGGGAATTGGTTCGTATTGAAAAGGCCGTCGATGCCGATATCGAGGCGGGCGCCATCCAGCGCCGCGTTTTCGAAGCGGGCGGTCCGGCATTGCTGTTCTCCAACGTTAAGGGATGCCGTTTCCCCATGGCCGCCAACTTGTTTGGCACCATGTCGCGCATGCACCATATTTTTCGGGACACCATTGCCACGGTGGAACGGCTTATGCGGCTCAAGGTCGACCCTGCGGCTGCGTTCAAGCGTCCTTGGGAATACATAGGCGCTCCCAGAGCCGCTTGGCACACCGTGCCCAAAAAGGTCCGCACAGGGCCGGTCATGGAAAACCAGTGTCGTGTGTCGGATCTGCCCCGGCTCGTTTCCTGGCCGGAGGACGGCGGGGGATATGTGACCCTGCCCCAAGTCTATACCGAGAGCCCGGAATTTCCCGGTTTCATGCGGTCCAACCTGGGCATGTACCGGGTGCAGCTTTCCGGCAACGAATTCGAGAAAGATCGTGAAGTGGGACTTCATTACCAGATTCATCGCGGAATTGGTCATCACCATGCCCAGGCCATCCGCCGGAGCGAGGAGCTGCGGGTGAATATATTTGTGGGCGGCCCGCCGGCCATGACGCTGGGAGCGGTCATGCCCCTGCCCGAAGGCATGCCCGAGATCTGTTTTGCCGGGGCCATGGCCGGGCATCGGATTCCGTTCGTCTCCCGTGAAGGGCGGCTGCCCATCCTGGCCGAGGCCGACTTCTGCATCAGCGGGAGAGTGTCCCTCGAATCACAGAAGCCCGAAGGGCCTTTCGGGGACCATCTGGGCTACTACAGCCTGGTGCACGATTTTCCGGTGCTCAAGGTGGATGCGGTCTATCATCGGACTGACGCCGTGTGGCCGTTCACCACCGTCGGGAGGCCGCCTCAGGAAGACACGATTTTCGGCGAGTTCATTCACGAACTGACTGCCGAACTGGTTCCCTCGGTTTTTGCCGGTGTGCACGAGGTGCATGCCGTGGATGCGGCGGGGGTGCACCCTCTGTTGCTGGCCGTGGGCAGCGAGCGCTACGTGCCTTATGCCGCCGAGCGCCAGCCCCAGGAGCTGATCACCAATGCCATGTCCCTGTTGGGCAATACGCAGACGGCCCTGTCCAAATACGTACTTATCTCGGCCAAAGAGGATGCACCGGATCTTTCCGTGCAGGATATCCCTGCGTTTTTCGACAACCTGTTGCGGCGTATCGACCTGACCCGCGATCTGCACTTCATCACCAGGACCACCATAGACACTTTGGATTACTCTGGTATCAGTCTGAACCAAGGGTCGAAAATCGTCATTTCCGTGGCCGGTCCCCACAAACGGGAACTGGGCACGGAGCTGCCACAGGATTTCAAGCTTCCGCGCGGGTTCAGTCGGGTCAAGGTATTTGCTCCTGGCATGCTGGTTCTGAAAGGCCCCAAACACTCCAGGGAGCGCGACGAGCAGGATCCCGGGCTGGAAAAGCTCGGTCGATTCCTGGAGTCGGTAAAGGGGCTGGAACGGTTCCCGTTCATCTTCGTGGCGGACGATCCGGATTTCACCGTGGCGGATTGGAATAATTTTCTTTGGGTGTGCTTTACCCGCTCGGACCCGGCCACGGACATGTACGGGGTGGGAGCGTTCACCAACTGCAAACATTGGGGAGCGCGAACTTCGGTCATCATCGATGCGCGGTTGAAGACCTATCAGGCGCCGCCGTTGGAGCCGGTGCCCGAGGTGGAGCGGTTTGTGGATTCTCTGGGCGCGCCCGGTGGGCCGTTATACGGCATCATTTAGGAGTATCAAGGAGTCATCATGGACGAGAATGTAGTCAGACAGCTTCGAAGCGGCTTTGCCATGGATCTGTGGGAAACCATCCGTTCGGCCAAGGGCACGAAAGGGGAGCGGGTCTTCCGTCATACCATGTACAACGAAGGGGAGGTCATGGTCTTTGCCGCGCTTTTTCCCAAGAAGGAGCTCATGGAGTTTCCGGATTTGGAGGAGGATTTCGCCAAGCGACTCAAGGTGTTCAACCTGTTGGGCGTGGCCACTGACGGCCAGACTACCATGGATATGTTCCTGCTCGGCGGGATGAACAAGCCCTTTACCAGTCTTGGGTCCGTCCAGGAACTGGAAAAAGTGTTCGGTGATGAACCTCTTATGGCCTTCCTTGATGCCTACTTCAAGGCACGCGGCTCCAGCATCGACATCATGAACATCTCCCACGACGAGTTTTTGGAAGCGGTGGAGCGGGAAGTGTTTGCCAACAGCCCCATGGCTGATCTCGGCAAACTGGAGAAGCTTTTCAACAATTAGCCTCAAAAATAAAAAAGGCCACCTGCAGGTGGCCTTTTTTATGGCTTTTCTTCGGCTTTTTGTATGACCATGTTGAGCATGGCCTCGTAGAGTCTGATACTGAAGGATTCGCTTTCATCGATATGGTCCACGAGTTCCCGGAGCTTGTCCACGGTTTCCAGCATGACGGTGATGGCCTGATCGTTCGGCTTCATCCTGCCTTTGCGGATCATTTCGAAAATATTTTCCAGCTTGTGGGAAAGGGATTCGATGTTTTTCAGTTTGAGCAGGTTTGCACCCGCTTTCACTGAATGGGCGTCGCGAAAAATGCCGTGGACAAGAGTGTCGTCGCAATCGTCGCACTCTTCAAGCTTGAGCAGCCCTGATTCGAGTGAGGCGAGGCGTTCGACTGTCTCCTCCACAAAAACAGCCAGGACAGGGTCGTTCGTCACCATTATTCGTTTTTACCTTCGATCAGTTCAAGAGCCTTTCTGGCAATGTCCTGCAAATCGGGTTTCGATATCTGGAAGTCCGCTTTGACGGCCTCGCCCTTGTGGCGCAGCTCATCGGTGATGATCGATGAATACAGGATGACTGGAAGTTTGCCAAGTATCGGGTCTTCCTTGATGTTTTTTGTCAGACTGAAGCCGTCCATGAGCGGCATTTCGATGTCGGAGATAACTATGTTGACGAATTCGGTGATGTCTTTGCCTTCCTGAACGGCCTGCTCCTTGATGCTCATGATTTTCCTGAGCGCTTCCTCGCCGTTGTTGGTGATGATGTGATTGAATTTGGACATTTCCAGGGACTGTTGGAGCATGGTCCGGATGGTGGCGGAGTCGTCGGCGACGAGCGCCGTATACCCCTTGTCGGTGACGGCAATGGCGTTCGGGTCCACCTGCATCTCGAATTCCGAAAGGATGGTTTCCAGGTCCAGGAGTTGGATGAACCGTCCTCCCTTGTCCACCATGCCCACGATCGCGTCCGTACTTTTGGCGATGATTCCGGCCGGGGGGATGACCTCTTTCCAGCCTACGCGATGGATTTCCGTGACGCCGGAAACCAGAAATCCTGTGACCGACTGGCTGAATTCCGTGACGATGACGATATCCTGTCCGGTTTTCGGCATGTCGATGTCCAGCCAGACGCTGAGATCAAGCACCGGCAGAATGTGTTGCCGCAGTGGAATGGTGCCCATGAAGGACGGATGCGGCGCCGACTCGGGCGGGTCCAGATTCGGGGTCTCGATGACCTGCATGACTTTGGCCACATTGATGCCGAAATAATAGGGAGTGGGGGGCTCTCCTTCCTTCCTTTGTTCGTCTATGTAGAATTCGAGGATTTCAAGTTCGTTGGTGCCTGTTTCGAGAAGGATGCCGGTGTCGATTGCGGATTTTCCTTTAACGGTCATGGCGATTTCCCTTTCTCTTCAATTGATTACGGAGGCCCAATATGCACGGACATACTATCAGTGTCACCTGTTTCATGTCCATAGCATTGATTTGATTATGCCGTGATTTTTCCTAAAAGACATGATTTTTTCCTCTTTTCGTCTTCCGGATTGATTAATTCGTCTTCCCGCTGGTATGCTGGCGGCAATTCTTATGCAGGCAACACCTTTTACACAGGAGTTTTCATGAAACCGCCGTTCAAAAATGACGACACTCAGTTGAAAAGGGAAGTGGACCGGGTCATCGCTGAACGCCGTGAAGCAGGTCTCGAAGGGCTGGTGGGAGGACTGGAGTGCGTTATCGTCAATACGGAGCCGTACCGTCAGGAGGCAGCCGTTTTGGAATTCTTGGAAACCACGGGGCTGGAATACAGGGAAACTTACGAGGATGAGGCGTTCGTCACTTGCGTGCTTAAGCAGGAAGGCGGTGCGGATTTTCTTGTCCGCTCTCGCAAGAACGGGGGGAATCCCTTCCTGGAGGTGAATCATGCCCCAAAGACGGAACACCTCCCCAACACCAGGCTCGAGACCTTCGTGTTCAAGTGCCCCCAACTGGAGAGGTATGTGGAAATCCAGAAACAGCGGGGTGTCGCCTTCATGACCGACGAAGTGGTCAAAACGGATCAGTACCATTTCATTCAGACGGTTCCCTCCAAATACACGAGTAATTCCCTCGGATTCATCCAGTGGGTTTCCGGAGAGGAGGGGCAATATCGCTGTCATGGGAATCGGGTGCTTTCGTGGGAGTTCGAGAAACCCGATTGGCCGCACCTTTCAGATATTTACGAACTGGACCATGTCGCCACCCGGGTAAGGGCGGAGGAACGCGACATGGCCATTGTCGAGTTTATGGAACTGACCAATTACAGTTTCGACTTTGCCATCTACGTTGACTTTCTCAATTCCATTACCAGCGTAGCCAGGCTTTCCCACGAGGATTATGCCCAGGTGTTCACGTCGGGCATTGAGCCGTTCACTGATTTGGAGTCGTCCGGGCCTACCGAAAAGTTCATTGCCAACTACGGGACACGTGTTCATCACCTGGCGTTTCGCACTGAAAATATCGGCGCGGTGTATGCTGGGCTCAAGGCGCGCGGCATGGAATTTTTGCTGGAGTTGGTCGGTTCGCCCGAAGAGGGATTGCAGCAGACCTTCAGTGCGCCGTTCGAAAACACCCTTCTGGTGAACGAGTACATTCTTCGCTACGGGGATTTTGACGGATTTTTCACCAAGAGCAATGTGACCCTGCTGACAAAAGCTACTGAAAAACAATAAGATGTCATAACGATACCCCCTGGCTTGGTTCCTGATGCTTTCGCTTTGGGGCTTTATTCTTTTTATTATCTGGTATCATGGTGTTGCCACTCGGGATCAATCTGCTATGGTTGGTAGAAAGCATATTGTAATACTTATCGAATTTATAAGGAAAACATCATGACCGAAAGAACAGGCGTCGTCACATTTCAAGGGGCCCCTCTGACTCTGGTGGGAAGTGAGATTCGAGTGGGCGACATGGCTCCGGACTTTTCTGTTGTGGACAACGACTTGAATCCGGCCACCCTGGCGGATTTCAAGGGCAAGAAACTGGTCATCGCCGCGGTTCCCTCTCTGGATACACCCGTCTGCGACATGGAGGTACGCCGGTTCAATGCGGAGGCCGCTTCGCTCTCCAGCGATGTAAAGATTCTGACCATGAGCATGGACCTGCCTTTTGCCCAGAAGCGATGGTGCGGCGCCGCAGGGGTCGACGCGGTTCAGACCCTTTCCGATTACATGGATGCCTCCTTTGGGGAAGCGTACGGAGTTCTGATCAAGGAATTGAGGCTGTTGGCTCGCGCGGTCTTTGTGGTGGATCCGGGTGGAAAGGTGCTTCACGTCGAGTATGTGCCGGACATCACTCATGAGCCGGACTATCAGAAGGCACTTGATGCAGTGAAGTCATTGAGTTGAAAATCAGTAGGTTGTGACGTAGAAAGCCCGTTGCCTCTTGACAGCGGGTAATGGGAAGGATATTTTTACATATGAGCATTTGTTCATTTGAAGAGGGTGAAATGACCGGTCAAGCATGCAGCAACACCGACAAGCATGGCGAGAATGTGGGGCAGGTGCGATCAACCATGCTCAGTGAAAAGGATTTTCTTTTTCTGGCCGAACTTTTCAAGGCCCTCGGAGACTATACCCGCGTCAGAATTCTCTATGCCCTTTCTGTTTCCGAGCTGTGCGTCTGTGCTTTGGCCGAAGTGCTGGATATGTCCCAATCGGCCATATCTCATCAGCTGCGGCTGTTGCGTGCCGCCAGGCTTGTCCGCTACCGGAAGGAAGGCAAGAACGTGTTTTACGCGCTCGATGATGACCACGTGGACAACCTACTCAAGCAAGGTCTTGACCACATTCAGGAGGAAGGGCAGGTCTAGGCCTGCCTTTGCCCTCTCTTTTTTTGCAGTACACGTGAACGATTGATCATATGTGAGAATGAATATGCAGTATGTATGGATGACCTTGAAGGAAATAGTTTTCGCTTCCTGGCATGTGCTGGTGGAAGCCTCTCCTTACGTCCTTCTGGGCTTTTTCGTAGCCGGCCTGTTGAAGGCCTATGTCCCGGACAGCTTTATGGCCAGGCATCTCGGGAAACGTTCCTTGTGGTCGGTATTAAAGGCTGCTGTTATCGGTGTTCCGCTTCCCCTGTGTTCCTGCGGCGTCCTGCCAGCGGCCATGGGCCTCCGCAGACAGGGAGCCAGCAAGGGGGCGGCGACCGCATTCATGATCTCCACCCCAGAAACCGGTGTGGACTCCATCGCCGTCACATACGCCCTGATGGATCCGATCATGACCATTGCGCGGCCTGTGGCCGCCTTTGTGACCGCCATTGTGGCCGGGGTCATGGTCAATGCCTTCCCCGGCAGGGATGAGGTGACGCCTCTGGAGTCCATGGTGCACTCCTGTCATTCCCACGGGTGCGGCTGCGGCGGGGAGTGCGCTTCCCCTGCGAAACCGGGGCAATGGCAACGTTTCAAGGTCGGTATGGGCCACGCCTTTGGAGAAATGATTGCGGACATTGGCCGTTGGCTGCTGTTGGGCGTGATCATCGCCGGGATCATTTCTACGCTGCTTCCGGCTGATTTCATTGAGAATTATGTCGGGCAAGGCTTTTTGTCGCTGCTGATCATGTTGCTGGTTGGACTGCCGCTTTATGTCTGCGCCACGGCATCCACCCCCATTGCCGCCTCTTTGTTGCTCAAGGGGCTTTCCCCGGGGGCCGCATTGGTTTTTCTGCTGGCCGGCCCAGCCACCAACGGTGCTACCATCACGGTGATGCTCAAGGTACTGGGACGCAGGGCGGCCATGCTGTATCTTGCGGCCATAGCCGTTGCTTCTTTGGTCCTCGGCATGTTGGTTGACAGGGTCTATGCATCCCTTGGGTTGGATATTCGGGCCGTAGTGGCCGATGCCGGAGAAGTGCTTCCCGAATGGGTGGGCGTTGTCAGCGCTCTGGTGCTGCTGTTGCTGATTGTCCGATCCTTTTTCCGGAAGGGAGAGTGCGTCTGTTGTGAATAGGGCATGCGATTTGAGTTGGGTTGCTCGCTAAGGGGTGTTGGGTGTTTCTTTACAAAACGAAGGAAGTATGAATATGTTCCTGTCTGTTTTACAGGGCCATATATTTTTAATCGAATATTCACTCAGGGGTGGGGTATGAGAAAAATCGTTTTACTGGTTTTGGGGATGATGCTTCTTTTGGCATCTGGGTGCAACGGTATTCAAGTTGTGGACAATACCTACGACTCCATCGGCGGCAAGAAATTCCATGTGGCGGATGATTTTGAGTACAAGGGTGTCGTTGATGTCTATACCAAGAGCAATTGTCCTGACTGCTCTGCGGGCAACAACAGCCAAAACATTAAGATTCGTTCCGATCTGTTTGTAAAGTCCAACGGAGAAAACAAGGTCGAGAGTTTTGCTTTCATTGAAAGACGCAGGATTGGTGGACGTTTCTACTGGCTGCCGGTCAAAGGCCCTCGCTATGAATTTGGCGGTTACCCGTATGTGGAAATGACTTTCTTTTCCGATGGTTCGGACAATTATTCTCAGTATTACGTGGGTTCTCTCGCTCAAAGCGGATACGACATGGCCATGAAGGAAGGAGTCGTGTGCCTGGCGTTGGAGCGGAACTTCAACAAAAATGTCAAAGGTGTATTGGCGCAGTGCGTCAATACGGAATATCTTCCCAAGTCCGATATGAGCAAAGAAGAAATTGATGAGTATCTTAAGGCGGAATTCAAGAAAGTGTTTTCGCCGGTGGAATAGGCTGAAGCCGATTCGAATAAATAAGGGCGGCCTTCGGGTCGCCTTTTTTTGTATCCTGCCGTATGCTTGACCGGATGATGGGAGCACGCGTATTTCTTGTGCACGAAGGTTGTATTTTCCTTGGTAATATATGAAGGAACCGAGCTGTTCGAATTGAATCATCCGATGCACCCGGCCATGATGGAGGGCGCCACAAATATCAACGGTAAAGGATTTGAATGATCAACCACAAACTTGAATTTGAAGACAATGCCCTGGCCCGGCAGCTTTTCGGGCCACAGGAAACACATTTGCGGCTCATTGCGGAACGTTTCGATCTCAGGATAGAAAGCCGAGGCAACAAGGTCGTCATCACCTCACTGGGAGACGATCAGGCCGGCGTCGACTTGGCCGGGCGTGTGCTGACTCAACTGTACGGCATGATCCGAGCGGGGAAAAAGGTTCTTCCCCAGGACGTGGACTTGGCCTGCCGCCTTCTCGACCGCGAGCCCGGCGCAAACATCGGCAAGGTTTTCCAGAAGGACGTTTCGGCCGGCTCCCCGAAGAAGGGAGTGGTGCCGAAGACCCTCAACCAACGCACCTATTTGGACACCATTCGCGAGCAGGACATGACCTTCGGCATCGGCCCCGCGGGCACGGGCAAGACCTACCTGGCGGTGGCCATGGCTGTGGGAGCGCTCCTGCGCCGCGAGGTCAAGCGCATCGTTTTGACGCGTCCGGCGGTGGAGGCCGGGGAAAAACTCGGTTTCCTGCCCGGCGATCTTGCGGAGAAGATCAACCCCTATCTGCGCCCGTTGTACGACGCACTGCACGACATGCTCGATTTCGAGAAGGTACAGGAATACATGGAGGCCGGTGTCATTGAGGTGGCCCCTTTGGCCTTCATGCGCGGGCGAACCCTCAACGACGCCTTCATTATCCTGGACGAGGCTCAGAATACCACGCCTGAGCAGATGAAGATGTTTTTGACCCGCCTTGGTTTCGGCTCCAAAGCCGTGGTTACGGGAGACGTGACCCAGATCGACCTGCCGCAGGAGAGCCGGTCGGGATTGCTGCATGCCAGGAGCGTGCTTACGAATGTGAAGGGAATCAAGTTCATCGCTTTCGACGACAAGGATGTAATCCGTCATCCCCTGGTGGGGCGGATCGTCAAGGCATACGATAAGGATGCAAAAGGAGAGTGATGCAGCAGTCGTCCATACAGGTCGTTCGCCAATGTGCCCGCTGGGAGCCTGTGTTTCCGCTTTCGGTGCGGGAAGTGCGGGCGGTGATGCTTCGGATTTTGGAAGTGCTCGGATATGAAGACGGTACTTTGACCCTCAAACTGGTGGATGATGTGGAGGTTGCGCATCTGAACAGCGAGTTTCTGGGTTGCACAGGCCCGACCAACGTTCTCAGTTTTCCGGCCGTGGATGAGGGCGAGGCCGGGGAGGGCGAATCTCTTGGAGAGATAGCCCTGTCCGTGGACACCCTGGCGCGTGAAGTGGAACTTTACGATCAGGAGCCGGTCGAACATATGGTGCGGCTTTTGGCGCATGCGGTGTTGCATCTCGCCGGATTCGACCATGGAGAGGTCATGGATTCACTGACCGAAAGCGCTGTGGATGCTTTCAGGAAAGGGACCGACAAACCGGAGGGCATGCATGCCGGGTCATAAAGCCATTCGTGGAACTCATCTCTATTCCTTTCTTTTTTACGGAATCATTATCGCCACATTCGCCATCGGAGGGCTTATCTTCTGGGGAGTGAGGGATTTTCGCAAGGATGTGGCCACAGTGGCCATTCAGAATTCCACCCGCGGTATGGCCGGGGCCATCCAGATGTTGGTCAATGCCGTCGCCATGTCGGACTCGGAAGTTGCCCTGCAGGATGTGGACAGCCTGGAGCCTGCCTATCTTCGGAAGACTCTCAAGCAGCTTTTCAAGCAGCAGCCAGCCCTGAGCGGGGTCCTGGTTTCGGATGGCCAGGGGCTTGTTTACGCCCTGACCCGGCAGGACAGGACTTATCGCGAATGGGTGCCCCAGCCGGAGGACAGAAGCAGAATCTCCTGGAATACGCTTCTGCCGGACGGAAAGGAAAAGCCTTTCGTCCCGGCACATGCCGGAGGCGAGGAACGCCTCAACGCCAAGCTTTCCGAAGAGTATCGGAATTTGAGGCCGGGGCTGGTCAACTGGAGCAGTTCCTACAGGCTGTACAAACAGGGCGAATCATGGATCACGGCTTCCGTGCTGCTGCCCGTGGAGAATTCCGACAGCAGCGTCATGGTCTCGTTCGTCATGCCCGTGGACGTCATCGTCAACCAGCTGTCTCATGCCGAGCATGGTGTGGCGGATAACATTTTCATCTATTGGGACAGCGGCAAGCTCATGGAGGTGCCTCTGGCCACCTCTGGAAAGGTGGCGGGAGAAAGGGCGCGCAAGGCCGTGACCCCGGACAAGGCGGTGAATCCTGCCATCCGCCAGGCAGGAGAGCTGCTGGCCTCGGATGCGGTAGTCAAGGATAGTGCGTTTCATTTCAGCGTGCATGACACGGTCTGGTGGGCTTATCTGGAACCTTTGTCCGTGTTCGGCGACTCCATGTATATCGGCGTGACCATGCCGCAGCGCGTGGTTCTTTCCACGTTGACCAGCGACCATTTCATTGTCATGGCCGGGATGGTTCTTGTGATCATGTCCGGTGTGGCTCTGCTTCTGCTCAAAAAGAACCGGGAGCGCATCGAGGCCATGGGCAGACGGCATGACATGGTCAATACTCCAGAGGACGTGCTGCGGCTCATCGCGGAAGGCGAATCTTCCAAGCTGGAGTTCAAGCAGACCATGCGCTTCAATCTCAAGGCCGGGAAAAACGGCAAGGAGATCGAACAGGCCAATATCAAGACCATTGCGGCCTTCCTCAACTCCGACGGGGGCACCCTGCTTGTGGGGGTTGCCGACAACGGCGCCGTTACCGGTTTGGACGCCGACGCCTTTGAAAGCGATGACAGGGCTCTTTTGCACTTCAACAATCTCGTGAACCAGTATGTCGGGGCCGAGTTTGCCGCATATGTCAATACGATGGTTCTGGAAGTGCAGGGCAAGAAAGTGCTCCGGGCCCACTGCGTGCCCGCGGGAACTCCCGCCTTTTTCCGTAAGGGACAGGCCGAGGAGTTTTATGTCCGCTCCGGTCCGGCCAGCAGGCCATTGAGCCTGAGCCAGTTCCATGAATGGCTCCAGAACCGGTAGCGTCTTTTCACCATTTGAAAAGATCATGGGCAAAGGACTTTACATTCGTGTTGTTATCGGCAAGGATCAATCCCCTTTTACGCTGTTGTTTTAACAATGGAGCGAGTGCACATGACTAAACACTTTTTGTCCCTGTTGGACATGCCCCGGGAAGAGGCCTGGAGCGTTCTCAGACGCGCAAAGGAAATGAAGGATAACAAGATCCGCACCGACCTGCTCGACGGCAAGGTTATCCTCATGATTTTCGAAAAGGCTTCCACCCGAACCCGAGTCTCGTTTGAAGTCGGCATCAGGCAGCTCGGCGGGGACCCTGTTTTTATCGCTTCCAAGGATTCGCAACTCGGTCGTTCCGAACCCCTGGAAGACACGGCCCGTGTGCTGTCCCGTTATGCGGACGGCCTGGTGGTCCGAACCTTCGGGCAGAAGAAGCTCGATATTCTTGCCGAGTACGGCGCCATTCCTGTCATCAACGCCCTGACGGATGAATACCATCCTTGTCAGGTCATGAGCGACATGCTGACCATGTATGAGCGCACCCCGGACCTGGAAAACGTCAAGGTGGCGTGGATCGGAGACGGCAACAATATGGCTCATTCCTTTATCAATGCCGCCGCCTTGTTCGGTTTCGAATTGGCGCTGGCCATACCGGAGGGCTATGACCCGGATCAGGAGATTATGGAGAAGGCCGCCGCCTTGGGCGCCAACTTCAAAATTACTCGAGATCCGATGGAAGCCGCAGCCGGCGCCCATTACATCAATACCGATGTCTGGGCCAGCATGGGACAGGAAGAGGAGCAGCGCATCCGCGAAGAGTCCTTCAAAGGATTTTATGTGGATGAGGCCCTCATGGCCAAAGCCGTTCCCGACGCCAAATTCATGCATTGCCTGCCAGCCCATTGTGGCGAGGAAGTGTCCGCCGAGGTTTTCGAGTCTTCGGCATCCATTGTCTGGGATCAGGCCGAAAACCGCCTGCACGGACAGAAGGCAATCATGGAATGGATTTGGAAGTAATTCAGTTTAAGGATTTCAGGTAAGAACCGTGAGTAAGATTGAAAAGGTCGTTCTGGCATATTCAGGAGGTCTGGATACCTCCATCATCCTCAAGTGGATTGCCAACCACTACGAGTGCGAAGTCATCACCATGACCGCCGACCTCGGTCAGGGTGAAGAGATGGAAGGTATCGACGAAAAGGCCTTGTCCACGGGCGCATCCAAGGCGTATGTCGAGGACCTGCGTGAGGAGTTCGTCCGTGACTATGTGTTCCCGGCGTTCCGTGCCGGGGCCCTCTACGAAGGCCGCTACCTGCTGGGTACGGCCATCGCCCGTCCGTTGATCTCCAAGCGCATGGTGGAGATCGCCGAGTTGGAAGGCGCACAGGCCGTGGCCCACGGCGCTACCGGCAAGGGCAACGACCAAGTGCGTTTCGAGTTGGCTCAGATGGCGCTCAATCCGCGTTTGGTCACCATCGCGCCCTGGCGTGACTGGGAGCTCAAGTCCCGTACCGACCTCATCAACTTTGCCACTGAGCACGGAATTCCCGTACCGGTGAGCCGCAAGAAACCGTGGTCCATTGACGCCAACCTCCTGCACACCTCGTTTGAAGGTGGAGAATTGGAAGATCCGTGGAACGCTCCGGGCTCCGACTGCTACCGCAACGTCATGCCCCTCGAGCAATGCCCGGACGAGCCCGAGGAGATCACCATTGATTTCGAACAGGGTGATCCCGTGGCCATCAACAACGTGAAGCATTCCCCGGCGGCCTTGTTGGCCAAGCTCAACGAACTGGGAGGCAAGCACGGCATCGGCCGGGTCGACATGGTCGAAAACCGCTTCGTGGGCATGAAGTCCCGCGGCGTGTATGAAACCCCGGGCGGCACCATCATGCATATCGCCCATCGTGACTTGGAAGGGCTGACCCTGGACCGCGAGGTTATGCACATGCGCGACGGGCTCATTCCCAAATATGCGGAAATGATTTATTACGGTTACTGGTTCAGCCCCGAACGCGAGGCCCTGCAGGCCATGATCGACAAGACCCAGGAGCGGGTCACCGGAACCGTGCGCCTTAAGCTCTACAAGGGAAATTGTATCCCTCTGGCGCGCAAGTCGCCGTATTCCCTGTATAATCCTGAGTTGGCCACCTTCGAGGAAGATTACGTTTACGATCAGTCGGATGCGGCCGGTTTCATCAAGCTTGTTGGTCTGCGTCTCAAGGGACGTATGCAGCAGAGTAAATGGGGCGGCAAGGACACCGACGAATCCTGCGAGTAACCTATGTCTGACAAGAAAATGTGGGGAGGGCGGTTCGCGGAGCGGACCGCCGCTTCCATGGAAGCATATTCCGAATCCGTTTCCTTTGACTGGCGCTTCTACCGCGAGGATATTCGCGGCTCCCAGGCTCATGCCCGGATGTTGGCCAAACAGGGCTTCCTGTCTGAAGAGGAGGCCGAAGTCATCATCAAGGGGCTGGACAGCGTGCGGGAGGAAATCGAATCCGGCGATTTTCAGTGGAAGATGGAGATGGAAGATGTGCATATGAACATCGAGTCCCGTCTTACCGAAATCATCGGTCCATTGGGCGGCAAGCTGCACACGGCCCGAAGCCGCAACGATCAGGTGGCCCTGGGGTTCCGGTTGCATGTGGCCGCTCGGCTGGAAGAATGGGGGCGACGGCTCAAGGGCGTGGTTGCCGAATTTGTAGCCCAGGCTGAAAGGCATCAGGACACCCTGCTGCCTGGATGCACTCATTTTCAGCCCGCCCAGCCCGTGAGTTTGGCGCACCATCTGCTGGCTTATTGCCGTATGTTCATGCGCGATGCCGAACGGGTGGAGGACTGCCTGAAGCGCGTGCGTATTTCGCCTTTGGGGGCGGCAGCCCTGGCCGGCACCACACACCCCATTGATCCGCAGGCTGTGTGCGACGACCTGGGGTTTGACGCAGTCTTTGCCAACAGCATGGATGCGGTTTCCGATCGTGATTTCGTGCTTGAGGCCTTGTTTTGCGGCAGCCTGATCATGGCTCACCTGTCCCGCTTTTGTGAAGAAATCATCATTTGGGCCAACCCCAACTTCGGATTCGTAAAGCTGCCGGACGCCTACTCCACGGGGTCGTCCATCATGCCCCAGAAGAAAAATCCGGACGCTTGCGAGATCATGCGCGGCAAGACCGGGCGGGTCTACGGTTCGCTCATGTCATTGCTCACGGTCGTCAAGGGACTGCCCATGACCTACAATCGCGACCTGCAGGAAGACAAGGAGCCCTTTTTCGATGCGGACCGCACCGTGGGCATGTCCCTGGAGGTCATGGCTGGAATGCTCCCTGGACTGGAGTTTGTGCCCGAAAAGATGGCCGTCACCATGCGTAATGGCTTCCTGAACGCCACGGAATTGGCTGATTATCTGGCCGCCAAGGGTATTCCCTTCCGCGAGGCGCATCACATCACCGGTGCGGCCGTGGCCCATGCCGAAGCTGTTGGTAAGGGGCTGGAGGAACTTTCTCTCGCCGAGTTGCAACAATTCTCCGAGGCCGTCGATGAAGGCGTCTTCGAGGTGTTGCAGTATGACGCTGCGGTCAGGCGAAGGACCTCGCCGGGCGGGACCGGCCCGCAATCCGTTACGGGGCAGATCGCTGCCGTCAGAGATTGGCTGGCGTAAAAAAAAGGGAGGGGGCGGCATGCTGCTCACCGAAAGACATGTCCAGATTCTCAAGGACATCCAACATTACTCCAAGATCAAGCGTTATCACGGGCTCATGCCCCGCAAGCTGACGTTGGTGTATGACGAAGGGGTATTGGAGTCGTTGCTGGAAAGCGGGTTGGTGGAGGAAGGGGTCATTTTGACGACCTGTGGCTCCAACCCGGTGGGATACAAACTCTCGGAAAAGGGCAGGGACGACCTCAGGAATCTGGGCATCGATTTTACCACCGACGCGTGGAAGGTGCTCAAAAGCGACAACTGCGTGAGCATGGACGACTTGGAAGAGTCGGATATTGAAGTACTCATGGACATTTTCCATCTGACCCAGCTCAAACGGTACGACGGCATTGCTCCCAAATTCATCCTTGAGAATTACAACCGCAATCAACTCAAGGCCCTCTACGATCTCGGGTATATACTTTACATCAAGCTCAAAGGAGCGGAGATCGACTGCGAAAAGGGGTATGTCCTTTCGGAAAAGGCCCATAAACTCCTGCGTCAGGTAGGGCTCAACTCCTGATCTCCTTTTCGTCACACTTTGTTGCGGTCCGGTTTTCTTTGCTGTAATCAATTTCTTAAGTACCTCGTCGTTGCAAAGCGTGGGGCAAATAATCAAACTTTGCCCCTTGCTTTTTTTGATCAAGGTATTAAGTTCACTAGAATTGTTGTTCGTGGGCGGGAATGTCCCGGCTCCTGCAGCCTCCCGCCGCGATTCACACATATGCGCAAGGAGCATTGCTTGAATAATTTTTCCAAGAATTTGATCATCTGGGCAACCATCTCGCTGCTGATGGTGGTCCTTTTCAATTTGTTCAACCAGCCGCCTTCCCCGCAGACCAAATTCACGTACAGCGAATTCCTCTCTCGAGTGGAGAGCGGTGATGTCGTGTCCGTGAAGATTCAGGGCAAGACCATCAATGGAGTCACCTCGGACAACAGGCGTTTTCAGACTTTTGCGCCGAGCGACCCAAAAATGGTGGACACTCTGATTCAGAAGGGAGTTGAAGTGGCTGCCGAACCGCCTGAGGAAGCTCCCTGGTACATGACGTTGCTCGTGAGCTGGTTCCCCATGCTGTTGCTCATAGGCGTCTGGATTTTTTTCATGCGTCAGATGCAAGGCGGCGGGGGAGGCCGTGGAGCCATGTCCTTCGGACGTTCCCGCGCGCGTCTCATCAACGAGGAGACTGCCAAGGTCACTTTCGAGGATGTGGCGGGCGTTGATGAAGCCAAGGAAGAACTTACCGAAGTGGTCGATTTTCTTCGCGAACCCCGCAAGTTCACCCGTTTGGGAGGGCGTATTCCCAAGGGCGTCCTGCTGGTGGGCCCTCCGGGCACCGGTAAGACGTTGCTGGCCCGCGCCGTGGCCGGTGAGGCCGGCGTGCCGTTTTTCTCCATTTCGGGTTCCGACTTTGTTGAAATGTTCGTGGGTGTTGGGGCTTCACGAGTTCGTGACCTTTTTTCCCAGGGCAAGAAAAATGCTCCCTGCCTGATCTTCATTGATGAAATCGATGCGGTGGGCCGTCAGCGCGGCGCCGGTCTCGGTGGCGGGCATGATGAGCGTGAGCAGACCCTGAACCAATTGTTGGTGGAAATGGACGGTTTCGAGTCCAATGAGGGTGTCATTCTTGTGGCGGCCACCAACCGTCCCGATGTCCTGGACCCGGCTTTGTTGCGTCCCGGACGTTTCGATCGTCAGGTGGTGGTTCCCACTCCGGATCTCCGCGGCCGCGAGCGTATCCTCAAGGTTCACGCCCGCAAGACTCCGCTGGCTCCGGAAGTTGATCTGGCCACCATTGCCCGAGGTACTCCGGGATTCTCCGGCGCCGATCTCGAGAACTTGGTCAACGAGGCCGCCTTGTATGCGGCCAAGCAGAGCAAGGACCGGGTGGAGATGGCCGATTTCGAGGAAGCGAAGGACAAGGTCATCATGGGCAAGGAACGTCGCAGCCTGATCATGACCGACGAAGAAAAGAAATCCACTGCCTACCACGAGGGCGGACATGCCCTGGTCGGTAAGATGATCCCCGAGTGCGATCCCCTCCACAAGGTGACCATCATTCCGCGCGGCCGCGCTCTCGGTGTGACCAGTTTCCTGCCGGAAGAGGACCGCGTGAGTCGTTCCAAGACTCAGTGTGAGGCCGATATCGCCATGGCCCTTGGCGGCCGTGCGGCTGAAGAGCTTGTTTTCAATCAGTTCACCACCGGTGCTTCCAACGACATCAAGCGCGCAACGCAGCTGGCCCGCAACATGGTCTGCCTGTGGGGCATGAGTGAGAAACTCGGTCCGTTGTCCTTCAGCGACAATCAGGAGCAGGTTTTCCTGGGCAAAGAGTTGATCCACAACAAGGATTATGGTGAGGAAACCGCACGACTCATCGACGCCGAAGTGAAACGCTTTATCGACGAAGGTTACCAACGGGCCATGAATATCCTTGGTGACAACAGGAGTGTGCTGGACCGCGTGGCTGAAGCCCTGCTCGAGCGTGAAACCATCACCAGTGAGGAGATGGAGATGCTCATGGCCGGTGAAACGCTGCCACCCATGGAACCCAATGGCGGTCCTCAAGGCGGAGCCCCAAAAAGTGGAAACGGCTCTGGCGGCCCGGGCTATACACCCGTGAGCGAAACCAAGGCTTACGGCGCCGATGGCGCTCCCAAAAAAGAGTCCGCGCCCGAAAGCGAGGATGATTTCATTCTTGAAGAGGACGACAATAAGCCGGTCCAGTAATGGTCGGGATCTACAATTCATAATGCCTGAAATCAAATGGAACACAGCAAGGGGCGGGGCGCTTGGCCCGGCCCCTTTTCTTATTGCGGGAATCGTCAATGTCACGCCGGATTCCTTTTATGACGGCGGCAGACATGGTTCGGCCGATGCCGGAATAGCTCATGCGGAAAAACTTGTCCGGCAGGGGGCTCATATCCTGGACATAGGCGGGGAGAGCACCCGGCCCTATGCCGACAAGGTCAGTCTGGACCAGGAACTGGAGCGGGTCATTCCCGTAGTTCGAGCCCTGGTGGGCCGGGAGTTGGACGGCCCGGACGGCACAAAGGTCCGACCGGCGATCTCCGTGGACACCTACAAGGCGCAAACGGCCGCCCGGGTTTTGGACGCGGGTGCGGATATCATCAACGACGTGTCTGCGTTTCGTTTTGAGCCGGAACTTCTCGACGTGGTGGGGCAGTACAAGCCCGGTTATGTGCTCATGCACAGTTTGGGGCGACCCGAAGATATGCAGGACGCTCCATATTATGACGACGTTGTGGACGAAATGCTCGCGTTTTTCGAGGAGCGGTTGAACTTGCTGGACAAGGCCGGACTTCCACGTCAAAATATAGTTTTGGACCCGGGGATAGGCTTTGGCAAGTTGCTGGAGCACAATCTTGCGATTTTGAAAAACATAAAGCGGTTCAGTGAATTTGGCCTGCCCATATATATGGGACTCTCCAACAAGTCCCTTTGGGAGCAATTGTTGGGAGTTGCGATCGGACGGCGGCAGAATGCCACCCAGGTGGCCACTGCGCTGTTGGCCGCCAAAGGGGTCCCCATTCATCGTGTTCATGAAGTTGAATTGACGCGGCAATCATTGACCATCGTTCAGGAAATAGCATAACTGCAAGCAAATGTTAGAAATATTCGGAACCACCATTACCTGGCACGTCTTGCTCGATATCGGGCTCGTCGCCTTTATTTATTACTACCTTATCATCCTGGTGAGAGACACCCGTGCGGTTGCGGTCATCTATGGGCTCATGTTCGTACTTGTGGTCTATTTTGTCTCCGGATACCTGAATCTTTTCACACTGCACACTCTTCTGAGCGAGTTCCTGGACTCCATCTTTCTGGTCATCATCATTCTATTCCAGCGTGATATTCGGAAGGCTCTGGCTCAAGTGGGAGCGGGGCGGTTCTGGAGCAGGAGCCAGAAAGTCGAGTCCAAGGCCTTTGATGAACTGGTGCAGGCGGTCATGTCCATGTCCCGCACCAAGACAGGCGCCCTCATCGTCCTGGAGAAGCACGTTCCACTGGGCGACATCATTGAGCGCGGGGTCGAAGTCGATGCCAAGGTCAGCAAGGAACTGATCGAATCCATATTTTTCGAAGATACGCCGCTGCATGACGGCGCGGTGGTCATCCGCCGCAACAGGATCGCCGCCGCGGCCTGTATCCTGCCTCTGTCCTCCAAACTGCGCGGGGAAACCATGTTCGGTACCCGGCACAGGGCCGCTCTGGGCATCAGCGAAAGCTCGGATGCGGTGACCCTCGTGGTTTCGGAAGAGCGTGGTGATGTCTCCATCGCCATAAGCGGCAGATTGACCACCAGTCTGGATGAAGTCCGACTGCGGCGAGTGCTCAAGAACGCTTTGGAACGGTAGCCCATGAAGAAGAACTGGTTATATGTATTGTTGGCCATCATACTCTCGATTTTTTCCTGGTTCCTGGTGACAGGCAGGGAGAAGGTCGAGGTGCTTGTGGACATGTCGCTGGTCATGACCAACCCCCCCGAGGGGTTGATCATCGAGAGTGGGCTGCCGGACAAGATCAAGGTTCGCGTACGCGGCTCCAAGGGCTTGGTGCGTTCCTTGGCGGATGAGAATCTGGCCTATCCACTCGACGTCAGCGGGTTGGGCGTGGGCGAGACCGTAGTGGATATTCATGAGGAGCGGGTGCCGCTTTCCGCAGCCTATGAGATAGTGGAGATCAAACCCAATCGTCTCGTACTCAAGGTGGATCGCATCGCGCGCAAGGACATCAAAGTGGAAGGCGCCTGGAAGGGGCAGATCAATCCGGATTACGAACTGGTCGGGGTTGAGACCGTACCGGATTTTGTCAGGATCAAGGGGCCGGAGACCGTGCTCAACAAGATCTCCCGTACCAAGGTGGTTGTTGGCGAAGATTTTTTGGATGAAGTTCCTCCCTCATGGCAGCATGAACAGGCCTTGGATCTGCCCGCTACTGTGGACGCCACTCCCGGCCAGGTTCGGGTGGAGCTGCGATTCGCTCCCAAGATGCGCCAGATCTGGGTCAAGATTCCCTTGACCGTGAACGCCCCTGAGGGTATCCGCGTCAAAACCAAGCAGGGCTATGTGCGCCTGCTGTTGGAAGGCCCGGTCTTTCTGTTCCGGGACAAGGAGTTCCGCAAGGACATGGCAGCCGAACTTACTGTGGAAGAGGGCAAGCAGCCCGGCCGGTACGACTATGATTATATGGTCAGGCTTCCCGAAGGGTGCCGTCTGGAACGCAAGAATCCTGAAACCATCAAGACTGAGATACGTTAAAGATATGTGCGGCTCTCGGGCCGTGTTTTGATTTCGGAGATGAAAGAATGAATCAGAGATTGTTCGGAACCGATGGCCTTCGCGGCCAGGTCAATATATTCCCCATGACCCCGGAGATCGCCCTGCGCCTCGGTTTGGCCGCTGGGCAGTATTTCAGGAACGGCAACAAGAGACACCGCGTGGTCATTGGTAAGGACACCCGCCTTTCCGGCTACGTTTTTGAGACCGCTCTCACTTCCGGCTTTTGCGCCAACGGTATGGATGTCATTCTGGTAGGCCCCATGCCTACTCCGGCTATTTCCTTTCTGACCAGGAGCATGCGCGCCGATCTCGGCGTAGTTATTTCCGCTTCACACAATCCGTTCATGGATAATGGCATCAAATTTTTCGACCGCAACGGTTTCAAGCTTCCTGATGAGATGGAGGATGAAATCGCCGAACTGGTCATGGCCGACAATTCCGACTGGGACTACCCGCAGCCGGAAAGAATCGGCAAAGCCCAGCGTCTGGCCGACGCCCCGGGACGCTATATTGTCTATCTCAAAAATAGTTTTTCCCAGACTCTGACCCTGGACGGCATGAAGATTGTGCTGGATTGCGCCAATGGCGCAGCTTATGGCGTGGCCCCCAGTGTTTTCGAGGAACTGGGCGCCAAGGTCATAAAGGTCGGCATGGATCCTGACGGTGTGAATATCAACCGCCAATGCGGCTCGCTCTATCCCCAAGTCATTTCCCAGAAGGTGCTTGAGGTAGGTGCGGACATCGGGCTTGCCTTGGACGGCGATGCCGATCGGCTTATTGTCTGCGACGAAAAGGGCAGGGTGCTCGACGGAGATCAGATCATGGCCATCTCCGCTCTGGAAATGATGGAAAAAGAAAACTTGCCCAAGGGCATGCTTGTTTCCACGGTCATGAGCAACATGGCGTTGGAGTTGTTCATGAAGGAGCGCGGCGGAACCTTGTTGCGCACGCCGGTGGGTGACCGTTACGTCGTGGAGGCCATGCGCCGGGAGGGAGCCACACTCGGCGGCGAACAGTCCGGCCACCTCATTTACATGGACCACAGCACAACAGGCGACGGTTTGCTTGCCGCACTGCAATTATTGCGTATAATGTGCGAGAAAAAACAGCCTATTTCCGAGCTTTCCGATCTTCTTCAGCCGTTTCCTCAGATTTTGAAGAACGTGCATGTGGAACGCAAAATCCCCTTTGAGGAAGCGCCGAAAGTCATGGCCGAGGTGGCAAGGGTGGAGAAGGCCCTTGAAGGAAAGGGACGCGTCCTGCTTCGTTACTCCGGCACAGAGGCTGTTGCCCGTGTCATGGTGGAAGGCCCTGATCAGGACAAGGTCGAGCAGTATGTCGATGATCTGATCGGCGCTTTGGAAACTCATCTTCGCTAACAGCCTGTATTTGCTCGCAAAGGAGGACTAATGGACATCAAAAAGGCCGTCATTCCCGTCGCCGGATGGGGCACACGCTCTCTTCCCGCCACCAAGAACGTTCCCAAGGAAATGCTTCCCATCTACAAGAAGCCCATTGTTCAGTACATCGTGGAAGAGGCGATTGGAGCCGGATTGCAGGATGTCGTTTTCATCACCAACCAGAACAAGAAGATCATAGAGGATCATTTCGACCGCAACTTTCTGCTTGAGCAGCTGTTGGATCGGGGCGGCAAGACTGCCCTCCTGGAGGAAGTGCAAAAGGTCGCCAATATCTGCAACATGATTTCCGTGCGCCAGAAGGAACAGCTCGGCTTGGGGCATGCCGTGTTGTGCGCCAAGGAAGTTTGCAAAAACGAGCCGTTTGCGGTCATGCTCGGCGACGACCTCATGTTCGGTCTTAACGCGGGCATTTGCGAGTTGCTGGACGCCGCCCGGACTGAAGGCAAGGCGGTTGTGGGCGTCATCGAGGTTCCCGAAGACAAGGTCAATCGGTACGGTATCATTCAGGGCGAGGAATTTGCCCCGAACATGTTCCACGTCAGGAAGCTGGTGGAAAAACCCAAACCCGAAGATGCTCCGTCCAACCTGGCCATCACCGGCCGCTATGTGCTGCTCCCGGAAATTTTCGATATTCTTGAAAATCAGGAACCCGGCGTGGGAGGGGAAATTCAGCTTACCGACGCCTTGCAGGGCCTGGCGGACCAGGACAAGCTCATTGCCGTGAAGCTGCAGGGTCAGCGTTTTGATGCCGGTGACTGGGTGGAATACCTGACTGCCAACATCTATTTTGCCTTGCATGACGAAGAGTTGCATGACGATCTCGTGAAGCGGCTCATGGAGCTGTTGCCTTGCACAGAACTCAAGTAGTCATTTTGGGGCTGCTGCTGGTCGTGCTGTGTTTCAGCATTCCCGCAGCAGCCTTTGTTCCCGAGGAAGGGGAGCTCAATACCAAGGTGCTTGCCGCCTACAGGGGGCTCAAGTCTTGGCAGGCCACCGTGTCCTTTGATGATGAATCTGGCCTTACGGCCCGGGTTTGGTACTCGGCGGGCAAGTGGCGCCAGGAGTGGCAGGTGGGGGGCGGTAACGGCACCGCTGCCGCAGTTGGTGTAGGCGGAAAAGTTTTTGCTTCCTGCCCTGGCGGTGGGGCGCCGCTGCCTGTGCTGGCCTATTGGCAGCCCCCGCAGCCCGTGCGGACCTGGAAGGAATTGGGCATGGACAACGCCACTGCCGGATTCGGCTTCTGCGACGAGGCTCCATGTTTCATTTTTGGTGCTGAGCCGGGAGACGATGTCAGATCACAAGTGCGTCTGAATAATGAGACTATGGCTTTGTTGTTCATGCGGCTGGACAATGCGGGCCGGCCTCTTCAGTTTTCTTTTGGGGACTACGCCACGTTCAAGGGGTTTGAGTTCCCTGGGAAAGGAACTCTGACTTTTGAAGATGGGACGACCGTTTCTTTTTCCATGATCTGGAATGAGATAAATCGGGCCGGTGATCCAAAATTGTACTCGCCCGATGTGTTTTCCATGAACCACTCCGGCAAGGCATGTGGCATGATGTCGCCATTGTACCGGCGCCTTCGGGATGAGTTCAGTTTCATTTCCGCCAGCCAGTAGAGCAGCATGACCTCATACAGGCAGGTAACGCTTCTTTCTCCCCCGTACCAGACCCTGACGTACGGTTACCCTGATTTTTTCCCGGAGCTGGAGCCCGGTTCGCGCGTGATCGTGCCTTTGGGACGTGGGAATCGCGTGGGAATTATTGTAGGTGAGGCGGAGCACGCACCCAAAGGCGTGACCGTCAAACCCGTGCTCTGGCCCATGGAACGCTCTCCCGTGCTGGACGACTTTTATATGCACATGGTGCGCAACCTTGCGGCACGACAGATGGAGCCCGAAGGTCGCATTTTGGAAATCCTTCTGCCGCGTGGGCTTCGTACTGCTTCCGTGACGTTTGCTCTGGAGCGCGACCCCAAGACCAGTCCTTTTCCGGCTTCCATCAAGCCGGCAGCGCTGGCCGCCATGCCTGAAGCGGATAAACGTCGCCTCATGGACGCCTGGAATCAAGGTAAAATGCGTGTGCGCCTCAATCCTCGCAAGGAGGCTGAAGAGCGCTATGTGTCGCTGGCCGCCGATCCCCCTTGGCCGGTGCGCCCCAATGCCAAACGGCAACTCAGAATTTTGGACTACCTCCTCGACAATGGCCCGCAGAGTTTGTTTTCCCTGAAATCGGTTTTAGGTGAGTGGGCTTCGGAAACCGCACAGCGTCTGGAGGGCGGTGGTCTGGTGGCTATTGGCGATCTTTCCGCCGATATGCTGAGGCAAGTGGATGAGCCGGTGGCCTGTGAACCAACGGCTTCTCTTGATTTTGAATTGACCGAAGAGCAGCAAGAGGCCTTTGGTGCCCTTGAGACGGCGTTGCGTGGTGGGAAGCCGTCCACTCATCTGGTGCACGGCGTTACGGGCAGTGGTAAAACCTATCTTTATCTCAATTTGATCGCCAAGTGTTTGGAGGTGGGGCGCTCCGTTCTGTTGCTTGCCCCCGAAGTTGCGCTTGCCTGTCAGTTGGCCAAAGCAGCCGCAGAGGCGTTTCCGGGCAGGAACGTGAAATTTTACCATGGGTACCAAAGCCCCAAGAAACGTGAATCCACGTTTCTGGAAGCTGCTTCAGATCTGGAACCGAGCTTGGTGGTGGGGACCCGCTCCGCATTGTTTCTCCCCGTTAAGAATCTGGGATTGGTCATTCTCGATGAGGAACACGACGAGTCGTACAAGCAGGAGGATCGTCTTGCCTACCAGGCAAAGGAAGTGGCCTGGTTCCGCGTGCAGCAGACCGACGGCCTTCTCGTACTCGGCTCCGCCACCCCGGACGTGAAGACCTTTCATGCGGCCCGCACTGGAGTTGTTCCCGTGTCCACCTTGTCCCGAAGGGTCGGTACGAGCGTGCTGCCGGATGTGGAGCTTGTGGACATCAGCGAACTGGACCGCGAGCAGCCTTTTGCTCCCCGGAGCGTCGAGCAGATGCAGGACACCATAGGCCGGGGCGAGCAGGTTATTGTCATGCTCAACCGCAGGGGCTATGCGCCGCTCATGTATTGTGTGGATTGCGGCACGGTGGTGCGTTGTCCCGAGTGTGAGGTCGGTATGACCTTCCACAAGGGGCGTGAGCGTGTGGTCTGCCATTATTGCGGCCTGACGTATCCGTATCCGCTTCTGTGTTCCAAATGTGGAGGAGGTAACTTCATTCCCATGGGTGAGGGGACGGAGCGCCTTGAAGAGAAGATCCAGGGCATCCTGCCAGAAGGCTCCAAGGTACTGCGCATGGACAGGGATTCCACTCGTCGCCAGGAGCGTATGGAGGAGATTCTTGAAGCTTTCAGAAAGAGGGAGGCCCAAGTCCTGGTGGGCACTCAGATGCTTTCCAAAGGGCATCATTTTCCTGATGTGACCCTGGTTGTGGTGGCTGACGGTGACCTTGGCCTGAACCTGCCCGACTACAGGGCTTCGGAGCGGACCTTCCAGTTGCTGGTTCAGGTGGCAGGGAGAGCCGGACGGGGTGAGCGGAAAGGGAAAGTGATCATCCAGACCCGCAATCCCAAGCACGATATTTGGAACGAGATCCTTTCCAGCGATTATTTCGGTTTTTTTGATCGGGAAATCGAACGGCGCAGGAAGTTCGGTTATCCTCCCTTCAGCAAGCTCGGACTCATACGCATCAGTTTTCCCGCCGATTGGGAGGGCGGCCAGGCCGCCATGATGGAACTGGGAAGGCTGGTGCGCCAACAGGCCAAACAGCTTGGGGTGATGGCCTTGGGCCCTGCTCCGGCGCCTTTGGCAATGCTCAGGGGGCGTAGGCGTTTCAGCTGTTTGCTCAAGGCTGGGCAGTGGCAGGGAATCAGAAGCTTGTTCGCTTTTGCCTTGGCTCAAAATCCTTCGCCGCGGAAGGTCCGCATGGGCCTCGATCTCGATCCTTTGAGCATGCTTTAGCACAAGCTCGACACGTCATTTTTTAGCGGCTACATTGTGCCGACTCTGCCATTAACTATGGGAAGGAATATGAATCAAATCAAGATAGTTATAATTGCCGTCCTGCTGGTGGCCGCGCTTTCGCCACAGGCTTGGGCCCGGGTGGGATTCATCAATCCCCAACGCATTGTGAATGAATCCCGTATCGGCAAAGTGGCTCAGGATGACCTGGCCAAGCTGGGCAAGCTCAAGGATCAACGGATAAGAGCTGGGCAGAATTCCATGACGAAGATCAAGAATGCGATTTCCAAAGGAAATTTGTCCGTCACCACCCAGAAGATTCGGGAAAACGAACTCGAAGTGCTTTACAGAAAGCATGAGGAGCTCATCAAACAGAGCAATCAGGATATCCGGAATGAGGAGAACAGGCTTATCCAGTTCATCATGCACAAGGCCGACAAGATTTTGCGTCGTCTTGCTGTGGAGGGGGAATTCTCCATTATTCTGACCGATCCCGAAACAATAGGCTACATCTCACCGGAAGTGGATCTGACAGATCGGGTGATTAAAGCCCTCAATGAGGAGATGTAACCATGGCGTTTAAAAAAATGAATTATATCGCATGTGTTGTTCTTCTGTTGCTGCTTTTTCCGATGACCGCCATGTCCGCCGAGTTCGGTGATATTCGCTATCCTGACCGTCCCCTTAATTTGCGAATAAAACGGTCTCCCAGGTCCAAGTGGGTGGGAACCTTGCAGGTTGGTCAAAAGGTACGCATCGCCTATCTTAAAAATGGTTGGGCCGCGGTCTTTGAACCGAACATGACCGATGAAGCCGACGTGCGCATCGCCGGTTATGCCAATTCCAAGTATCTCAAGAAGAAGCCGGGCAAGGTGCAAACCGAACCTTGGGGCGAACTCATGCATCCGGTCACTGTCCTGAATATTCGGGAAAAGCGTACCCCACGCTCCGCGAAGGTCGGCTCATTGACGCCACGGAACAACGTGCTGGTCGATTTTCCGGAGGATGGTTGGTACGCGGTGTTTGAGAAAGGCGCCACCATTCGCAGCAAGCTCAATGCGCTGGGATTTGTGAAAGGCGATTACCTCGAGCCTGCGCCTGCTCCTGCCAGGGAAACAGCTACTGAAGCGGAGATTGTCACCGAACCTGTACTGACTCCTGCCCAAAGCGGTTCCGGAGAAGTCCGCAGTGCCGTGGCTCCTGTTCCCACTGCGGAGAAAGGTCCCGCCGCCTCCGTTGCGGCGCCTGCCGAGAGCAAACAGGAGGTTAAGTCCGAGCACCGTGACAAGGCTCCTGAACCGTGGGGCGAAATAGTGACCATCAAGCACAAGGTCATAGTTCGTAAGGAACGTTCCTCCAAATCCAATTATGTCAAGACATTGAGTCCTGGAGACCGCGTTAAGGTGGATATGCTCCGTAATGGTTGGTATGCCGTGTTTGAGGCGGGCGAAACCGTTCGTGGGGAGCACCGGGCCTTGGGTTATGTTTTCAAACGTCAACTGGAGCAGGGGGGACAGTCGGCGGGGAAATCTGCAACTGTTCAGAAGGCGACCCCTGCAACACCCTCTGGGCCCAAGAAGATCGTCATCAAGCCTGATCCCTTCGTCTCCTCTCGTCGGCCTGATCCCAAGGCCGATCAGCACAGGCACGGCATCAGCTTCAAGGTGCTGGAAGAGGCAGAGACGAGCCGCCAGGGCTTTGACGTTGTTCGACTCAAGATTTTTGTTCAGGTATCCTCGTTGCCCACGCCTAATGTGCTTGAGGATTTTGCCGCGACCTTGTGGAAAGAAAAGCGACGCAAGGGGAAGCAAATGGAGATACTCATTTATCTGCCGGGCATGGATTTGGAAGATATCGCCTTTGCCGTTGCTCGTTATTCGGACACGGAACCTTTGGAATTCTGGGCGCGAAGAACCGCGCTCTACGGAACCGATTTCATGAAATAGAAAAGCGGCCTGCAAAGGCCGCTTTTCTTTTGGATGCGGGAGGATTGTTTATCCGAGTTCGCGTTCCAAAAACAGAGGGATGGTCTTTTTGGGGGCCACTTTGCCTGGTGTCTCCAGTTTGGTGGGCTTCCGGCTGGGTTTGGGGGCCATGAAGATGCTGTTGCAGCTTTGGCATTCCCAATGGGTGCCGTGGGATTGCAAGTGGACCAGTATGCCGTCGCGGTCATAACAGAGCTGGCAGAACGGGCCCTTACGAGTTCCATCTTCGTTCAGCCAGTATTTCTGTCCGTCATATTCCACACGTTCGGCCAGATCGAGCACCTCGGCCACCTCATTCAGTTGGCTTTTGAGCGCTTCGTTTTCTTCGCAGACGGCCAAGTATTCGTCTTGCAGGGTTTTAAGGAGGATTTCTCCTTCCTCGAATCTGCCGTTTTTGAATAGATCCAAGGTCCTCTTGAAGCCGGTGGCATGAAAGACGTCCGCCATGAGGTTTACCTCTTTTTTTTTTATCTGAGACGCTCGTATTATCGGCCAACCTTTAGGAAGACTTTAGGTTTTGCCGATAAGAAAAAGCGCACCGTGCAGGCGCGCTGTTTTCCAAAATATTGGAAGACTTTGGCGGAAAAGAGCGCAAGATAACTACCGGCTTTTAACCGGCAGATAAGGGGGCGTCTCTCAAAGGAAAACCGTAATACTGTTTTCAGGCAGGCACATAGACCACGTATCCCCTTGGGGGAGCATAAACGTTTACATGTCCGAATGCGTTGGCGTGTTGTGTCTGGGGGACGCCGTTGTCGACGTCGCTCCACCATGCTTTCGGAACGTACCGGGCATTGGGTCGACTTGCATCCACCCAGGCGCCTCGCCACTGATTTCCGTTATTATTGATCGCCAGGATCAGGCCGGGTTGGCGCTCATGCCCCAGGCGTTCCATGACATAGAGGTCGTGGTCCACCCACCGTGTTTCGGTTCGACCACCGGCATATTGCCTGTGAACTGATGCCAAGGCGTCAATTCCATCTGGTCTGTTTGCTCTGGCCAGGCCATATGTAAGGTAATCTTTCCAATATACGCAGGGCATTCCTTCATGGGTGAGAATGATGGCGTAGGCCATGAGCTTACATCTGACGACTTCATCACCCGAATTGCCGCCGTGGAAGTCGTGGTTGTCCACAAAGGTGACCGCGTTCCAAGGGCGGGAGCGCATGAGGCACGCCGTGTCCAGAAGTTCCCGCATGTCGAATCCATATTCGTCACACATTCTCTTGAGTTTGTAACGCAGGGGGAAGTCAAACGCATCGATCTCGTTGTCGTTCCAGTTGTTGACTTCGTTCAGCCAGTCGGAGATTTCACGCTCAGAACTCCAGTGTTCGGCAACACCATAAGGTCGAATTTCCTGAGCGGCCCGTTGGTAGCGATATTCCTGTATGGCGGGGATGATCCAAGAACCGTAGCCCTTGACGAAGTCGTATCGGAAACCGTCAAAGCCGACCTCTTCTATGAGAAAGCGGCATAGCTCAAGTACCTCAAAATATACTTCCGGGTGGCGATGGCTCAAGTCGGGCATGTCGGAGAAGGTCATATCGTCGTAAGTTTCATAGCGGCAAGGATGGAAATGGTCGGCTGTACGGGGGAATTTGCCACTCACAGGGGTGAATTCGGTCCAACGCCGTTCTCCGCTGATTGGGTTGTTTGCCTGGCCATCAGCGCCGCTGCAGTGGTTGATGACGAGATCGGCTATGACCTGCAGCTTATGCTCATGCGCGGTTCGTATAAGCTTCTCAAGTTCGGTGCGTTGGCCGAACCAGGTCGCCCTTGATCCTTTTTGGTCGAATTCGCCGAGGTCGTAAAAGTCATAAGGATCGTATCCCATGGATGGGCCGTGCAGGTTTGCTGCTTTGCATGCAGGCGGTAGCCACAGGTGAGTGAAACCTACCTGTGAAAGATGCTGTATTTCCTCATTAACTCTCTCCCACCAATGATATTCCCGTTCCTCCAGTCTCGGGCAATCCCAGTAGAAGCATTGCAGCATGACACCCATGGCTCACCTCCAAAATTTCTGAGGTTGGCGATTGTGGAACAGCCGCTTTCATATAGCATGGGGGATATGTAGAGGCTATATTGATGCGGGGCAAAGCCGTTATAATCAACAGGCTGCCGCCGAAAGGAAATGTTTTTGGTGGGATATGATGCGCCAGGTTTTACGACGGCGTGGAGTCGGTGGCTTTCCCGGTGTGAGGCTGGAAAGCAAAAAGGCTTGAAGAAAATTTTCTTCAAGCCTTTGGACTTCTTTTTGGTAGCGGGGGCAGGATTTGAACCTACGACCTTCGGGTTATGAGCCCGACGAGCTACCATACTGCTCCACCCCGCGTCATGTGAGAAGCAGTTTCTAAGTGGTTTACAGATGAGTGTCAACCTCTATTTACAACTTTTCCAAAATTCCGTATCCCTATCCACCTATGACAAACACTAGCAAATTCTCCATGGTTTTTCCTGTCTATAATGAGCAGGAAAACCTAGAAATACTTTTTTCCCAGGTCAAGACGGCCGCCGATTCCACCACAAGGCCGTGGGAGGCTATTTTCATTGATGACTGTAGTTCGGACAACAGTCTTGAAGTGATCCGCGCATTGGCGCGTCAGCATCCCGAGGTGCGATATGTCGCCTTTGAGGAGAACCGTGGCCAGTCCGTAGCTTTCTGCGCGGGCTTCGATTGCGCCGATTCAGATATCATCGTGACCATGGACGCAGACCTTCAGAATGATCCGTCAGACATCCCGGCCATGCTGTCCGCCTTCGACAACGGGTGTGATATGGTCGTGGGCTGGCGTGCGAAGCGCAAGGATACTTTCTGGAAGCGTATTGCCTCCAGGGTAGGCAATAAAGTCCGCAACTGGTTTACTGACGACGGTATCCACGATACCGGCTGCTCCCTCAAGATCATGCGTCGTGACATGCTCATGAACGTTCCACGTTTCAAGAACATGCACCGTTTCTTTCCCATTCTCATGAAGATGCAGGGAGCGGTCATCCACGAGGTCGTGGTCAACCACCGAGAGCGTCATGCAGGCACTTCAAAGTATGGAAACTGGCAACGCGCCAAGCAGGGACTTTACGACCTCATAGGTGTCCGTTGGCTGATGACTCGCCATGTTTCCTATACGGTCAAGGAAAAAAACTAGGTTTTTGGAATATGAATTTTCCCCGGTTCTGGTGGCTGCTCGTTGTTGCAACTCTGGGCCAAGGCATTTTTTTTGCGGGGATTGGTATTTTACGATGGCGTGGGAAAAAGCTACAAAAGGTCCCACGCCCGCTTTTCGCCTGCTTTTGGGCCGGCGCCTGCGCCGGGCTGTCGTATGGGGCGCTTCAGAACGACTATGTGTTTGCTCTGGGGCAATCCTTTGTCATCATTCTTTTTTTATTAAATTATTTTCGGAAATAAAAATATGAATAATAACGGCGATGTTAGCCGGAAAGGGCTCAAGTCCGTCCTCAAAGGATTGGCCATGCTGGCCATGCTTGGTGCGGCCGTGTTTGCGGTTCGCCATACCGGGCTGGATGATATGCTCAAGAATACCAAATGGTTCGACCAGCATGTGTTGGGGTCTGGCCCCTTGTCCATTTTCATTTATCTCGGGGTGTCGGCCTTGCTGTCCGGACTGGGGCTTCCTCGTCAGTTGATCGCTTTTCTTGGCGGTTATGCTTTTGGCGCGGTGAACGGTACCTTGCTCGGCACCATTGGGTGCGGTCTCGGGTGCTGGCTCGCGGCCGGTTATGCTCGTTTTTTCGGCCGGGAAGTGATTTCCCGCAGGTTCGGTCGCAGAGCTGAAAAAATAGATCGTTTTCTGCGCAGCCAGCCTTTCAACATGGGGCTGGCCATTCGGATGTTCCCGTTGGGCAGCAACCTCATCACCAACTTGGCCGCAGGCATAAGCAGCATTCCGCTGCTGCCGTTCGTCTTGGGGTCAACTATTGGCTATCTTCCCCAGAATTTTGTTTTTTCCTTGTTTGGCGGAGGGCTGAATGCTGAATCCCATACCGGCGTCATGCTTTCGGTGGGGGGCAGCATCTTGTTATTCGTAGCCTCCGGCTGGCTGGGAATGCTCACATATCGCCGTTACCGCAAGGAAGCCGCCGGAGTCGTGGCGGACGACTAGCTTTTGTTTCTCCGAGCGTCGATCAAAGGTTCGACCACATAACTCCAGAGCAGCCAGGCCGTTCCTGCGGTGACCAGGCCGAAGAGCCAACCTGCAATGACATCCAGGGGGTAGTGCTTGCCGAGATATATCCTGGAATACCCCACCAGCAGCGGCAGCAGCAGAGGCCATTTTTTCAGCCTCGGCCAGAAGGCCATGGCCAGCAAGGCGATGCACATGGTGTTGGCCGCATGGGCAGAAGGGTAGGAGGTGCCGTGCTCTTTGGTTCGTACAAAGTCGGAGGGACGCTGGACCCATTGCCCGTTTTCCTGAAAATAGACGCTGGGCAAGGCGTTGAGGGGACGGACGCGTTTGATGGATTTTTTGACGAGGTTGGTTCCCAAGTCCGCCATCCCCACGCCGGCTAGAAGTACCAGGACGAGAATGATCTGCTTTTTTCCGTATTTGCGCCAGGTCCAGATCAGGAGCGGCAGCAACAGAGCATATAGGATTGCTGGATTGGAAATCACCGGCATTATCGAGTCGAAGAACGGGTTCTTGAGCTGTTGATTGATGAGAGTCAGCAAATAGATGTCAAAAGCCGGTGTTTGGAAAAACATTACGCCTCCGTTTCGATGTTTTACGTCTCATACAGAGCTTTTTTGTGCTGGGCAATGGCCCGAGGCTTGATAAATATTGAAAAATGATTCAAACGGTTGTCAGGAATTTTATGAATAAAACCGATGTACAAGCCCGTATCGCCATTGTCATGCCCCGCCTGGGCCGTTATGGCGGCGCCGAAGGTTTCGCTTGGCGGTTGAGCGGTGCTCTGGCAGAGGCAGGGTATGCCGTTGATTTCGTTTGCGCCCGGGGGGAGGAAGAGCCTCCGCATGGGGTTCGCCCTGTGGTGGTGGGGCGTTTCGGCGTTTTTCGGGCATTCAAGGTGTTCTGGTTCGCCTGGGCTGCGGACAGAGTGTGCCGTAGAAACAGGTATGATCTTGTACTCGGTTTGGGCAATACCGTGAACCAGGATATTTTGCGTATTGGCGGATGCCCGCTAAAGACCTTCAATAAATTGTCCATTCTTGCTTGGCCCAAAGGCTGTTCTCGCCTGGTCAAAGCCCTGCGCAGACGGTTGTCTCCCGCATCAAATCTTATAGCCCACATCGACTCCATGCGCATGAAGCGCAGCATGACCGTTGTGGCGGTCTCTCATTTCGTGCGCGACCTTATCGCCAGGCAGTATCCCACTTTGGGACGGGACAGGGTACGGGTGATCTACAACAAGCCAGATCTTGAACGATTTTCGCCGCCAAGTAGCGAGGATCGGGAGCGCCTGCGGTCTGCGGCCGGTCTTTCCCCGCAGGATGTGCTCATTACCACCGCCGGAACCAACTTCATGCTTAAGGGCATACGACAGTTGCTCACGGCGCTTTCCCAGCTTCCTCCCCATTTTAAACTTCATGTGGCTGGTGGGCGTAATCCGAAGTCTTATCTGGCTTTGGCCAGGAAGCTGGGCGTAGCCGACCGGGTCAGCTTTTTGGGCAAAGTCGACGATATGCCTTCCTTCTATCGCACCGGGGACATTTTCATTCTCGCCTCCTTTTTTGACGCCTGCTCCAATGCCGTGCTGGAGGCTTTGGCCTGCGGTAACAAGGTGCTGTCCAGCGTCATGAACGGCAGTTCCTACTTCCTGCCTGATCGTTGGGTTTTTCCAGATCCCGATGATCATGCAGCCATCGCCCGGTTACTGGAAGAGGTTGCAAGAGAGCCGGCGCCGGAGTCGTTCTCCTGGCCGGATGATGTGCCCTGTGGCCTGGAGCCGTATCTAGCGCTTATTGAGGAACATCTGGAAAAGAAAAGGCAATGCCCTTGAACCAGAGCTGCCGGAACGTGTGTGGGCGGTTCCGGATTTTGAGTTGAGGTAGGAAAAGGTCACTCAAGGTGACCTTTTTTTACTTTTCGAGGAGCTTCTGGAAGTAGGAAATCGTACTTTTGAGTCCTTCTTCCAACGGCACGGTGGGGGTCCAATCGATGCTTTCCTTGGCCCGGGAAATGTCCGGCTGGCGTTGCATGGGATCGTTGACAGGCAACGGTTTGAAAACAATCCTGGATTTCGTGTCAGTGAGGCGGATGATGGTCTCAGCCAGTTCAAGAATGGTGAACTCTCCCGGGTTTCCAAGGTTCATGGGGCCGGTGAAGTCGTCGGGAGTATCCATGAGCCGGAGTAATCCCTCCACCAAGTCGTCCACATAGCAGAAGCTGCGTGTCTGTTCTCCCTTCCCGTAAACCGTGATGTCCTCCCCCCTGAGAGCTTGGACGATGAAATTGGAAACCACGCGTCCGTCGTTCATGGCCATGCGGGGGCCATAGGTGTTGAAGATGCGGGCCACCTTGATGCGCAGCTTGTGTTGGCGATTGTAGTCGAAGAACAAAGTCTCGGCGCAACGTTTTCCTTCGTCATAGCAGGCACGAGGACCGATGGGATTCACATTGCCCCAGTAACCTTCGGTTTGCGGGTGGATTTTCGGGTCTCCGTACACTTCCGACGTGGAGGCCTGCAGGATCTTGGCTTTGACCCGTTTGGCCAATCCCAGCATGTTGATTGCGCCATGGACGGAGGTCTTGGTGGTCTGTACCGGGTCGAACTGGTAGTGGATGGGCGAGGCCGGGCAAGCCAAGTTGAAGATTTCGTCGGCTTCCACATAGAGGGGAAATGTGATGTCGTGCCGTAAAATTTCGAATCTTGGATTGGCGTGCAGATGGTATATGTTGGACTTGTTCCCAGTAAAGAAGTTGTCCACACAGAGCACTTCATGCCCTCTGTCAAGCAGACGTTCGCACAGGTGTGAACCCAGGAAGCCGCTGCCGCCGGTAACGAGAATAGTCTTGGTTTCCATGGGGTTGGTTATGCAGCAAGCAAGTCGAGACGTCAACTGCGAACATTATGCGGATCTAAGTTGCGAATGCCGGGAGCGGAGGTGCGAATTTAAGAACAGGAGCCGATTTGATATGAACAGTTGTTTATAATGTTGTGGAAAATCGTTTCTATATGTTGGTATTTATAGATAAAAAGCAAATGATTATTTTTCGTTCATTTTCAAGGGTTCTTTTCTCCTCTCTTTGTTGCGTTTTGTTTTGGATATCGATGATTGCTATTCAAAAAAACGTCGGGGGATGCCGATGCTGGGCCGGGGTATTCAAGGGGAGGTGAATATATGCCAGAGAAAGAACACAAGGTGCTTGTCGTCGATGACTCCCAAGCCAATCTCGTCCTGATGGATCACCTCATTTCCCAGGAGGATTGTACCGTCCATTTGGCAAAAAGCGGTCTGGAAGCAATAGAATTGGTAAAGCAGCACCAATTCGCGCTGATTTTGCTGGATATCCAAATGCCCGAGATAAACGGATACGAAACCGCCTTGGCCATCAAAGACCTGGATAACGGCAGGCATGTGCCCATCATATTCATTACCGCGATTTTTCAGGATCAGGAAAATGTCAAGCAGGGATATGCCTCGGGCGCCGTGGATTACTTGTTCCGGCCCGTGGACATGCAGACGCTTAAAAGCAAGGTTCAGATATTTTTGGAGCTGCATGCGCAGAAGGTCCTGCTTGAACGTGAAATTACGGAGCGCATCAAGGCGCAACGCGCCCTGCGCGAGGCGGAAGAAAAGTACAGGAATATTTTCGAGCGCGCTGTGGAAGGCATTTTTCAATCCACCTTGGATGGGACATTTCTTGAGGTCAACCCGGCTCTGCTTAAGATATTGGGCTATGACACGGTCGGGGAGGTCGTGGGCGTTACCGGGCTGGCCAATCGGGTCATGTGTGATGGGGAACAGCGTCAGCGTTATTTCGGCAATTTACGCCGCGACGGCTATGTTTCCAACTATGAATATAGAGGCCGGAAACGTGACGGCGATATTTGTTGGCTTTCCGAGAGTTCCCGGCTCGTGCAAGGTGCAGACGGCACTGATTTCATCGAAGGAGTGGTGGAGGATATTACCCGGAGAAAGAGGCAGGAGATGGAGTTGCGCCACCTGGCGGCCATAGACAGCCTGACCGGTGTACCCAACCGACATGTTTTTTTTGACAGGTTGGAGCATGCCATAGAATCGGCCAAACGTTACCAAACTATGCTGGCCGTTCTGTTTGTAGATTTGGACCGTTTCAAGGTGGTCAACGACAGCTATGGTCACAGCGCTGGAGACAAGTTGTTGCAGAAGGTGGCGGAGCGGTGCCAGCGAAGAGTGCGCGCAGCAGACACATTTGCCCGTATTGGCGGGGATGAGTTCGGTGTGTTGCTGGAGCGGGTGGAGGATGTGACCAACGTGAGCATAGTGGCGGAGGAGATTCTCAGGGCGGTCGAAAAGCCTTTTACGGTAAACGGTCATGAAATGGCTGTGGGGGCGACAATCGGAATCAGTCTGTTTCCCCAGGACGGAGACGATGCAGCCAACCTTTTGAGCCGGGCGGATGCGGCGATGTATTCCTCCAAAGGCAAGGGACGGGAAAAATACGCATTTCATTCCTCGGTGGTTCAGTAGGCAGCCGAAGAGAGAGAAGGGGAGGCCCGTTTGGGCCTCCCCTTTTTGTTTAATATGCGTCGTGCAGAATGTTGAGGCCGACGGATTGGATGTCCTGACAGCCGGTAAGCACCATGGATTGTTTGAGTTGAGCCATGACCGACTCCAGATATTTGGCGACGCCTTCACGGCCGCCGCCGATGGCGGCGTAGCAGAAGGGGCGGCCGATGAGTACACAGTCCGCACCCAGTGCGACCATCTTGAGCACGTCGAACCCGTCGCGCACGCCTCCGTCCGCCATGATCACAACGTCGCCCTTGACCTCTTCTGCTATGTCGGTGAGCACCTCAGCAGCCCCGGGGGTATGGTCCAGTACGCGTCCGCCATGGTTGGAGACCACGATGCCGTCCACTCCGGCCTCTGCAGCGGTAACGGCCTCTTCGGGGTCCATGACGCCTTTCAGGATGAATTTGAGGCCCTTGCCGTGTACCAGTTCAACCACATCCTTGAGTTGTTCCGGTGTCTTTGGGGAAACCGGGCGGCCCATGAGGCGGAGGGTTATGAGGCCCGCGGCGTCGATGTCCATCCCCATTACCGAACAGCCGGTCTTGGCGGCCATGTCCAGTTTTTCCTCGAATTCATCGCCTTCCCAGGGTTTGATGAACGGGATGCCGTGTCCGGTCAATTGAGTTATGCCGTCGAAGGCGCTTTTATGAATGAATTCTGGAACTCCGTCACCCGTACAACCGATGACCCCGGCGTCCTGGCAGCCTCCAAGAACGGCGTCCACGTATTCGTTTTCTTCCATGCTTCCGCCCATATTGAAGGACACGCCGCCGATGGGAGCGGCCATGACCGGCATGGAAAGGTTTATTCCCAGGATGCTGGTGGACGGATCCGGATCTGTGACATCATGCAGCAGGCGCATGTTCAGTGTCACTTCCCGGAGCGAAGTGACGTTGCGCATGAAGGCACTGCCGGTTCCTATGCCACCCATGCCGGGCACTTCCCCTGCACATGCCTTGCCGTCGCAGACGGGGCAGACCCTGCAGAAGCCTTTCATCAACTTGCGGGCATTGTCGCGAACTTCTTTCATGATAAATTCTCCACTTGAGTATTAGAACAGGCTCCACAACATTCTGGAGCCGACAATGATCAGCAGGATTGCAAAAACCTTCTTCAACCTATGCACGGGCAGGCTGTGAGCCAGCCGGACGCCCAGAGGTGCGGTCAGGACACTCATACACACAATGCCCAGTAGAGCCGGGAGATATACATAGCCCAGGGACCAGTCCGGCAGGTTGGCCGCATTCCATCCAGTGTAGATGAAGCCGGCCGTCCCGGAAAGGGCTATGGGCAGCCCGATCGCGGCCGCCGTGCCGATGGCAGTGTGGATGGGAATGTTGCACCAAGCCATGAAAGGTACGCACAAGGTGCCGCCGCCGATGCCCACCAGTGCGGAAAAGATGCCGATGACGTTACCGATACCGAACATGGGCAGGGGGCCGGGGATGGTTCTTTTGGGTTTGGGCTTTTTGCCTGTGAGCATCTGGTAGGCCACGAAATAAAGAAAGATTCCGAAGAATCCTTTGAGGAAGTTGGTGGGCAGGGCCGAGGCGATGCAGCTGCCGGCAAAGGTGCCTATCAGGATGCCTATGACGATTTTTTTGAAGATGTCCCATTGGACCGCACCACGTTTATGGTGCGCCAGACAGCTGGAAATGGAGGTGAAGATGATGCTGGCTAAGGATGTTCCCAGCGCCAAGTGCATCATGACTTCATGGGGAATTCCTTGGGCAGTGAAGCAAAAATAGAGAATCGGCACGATGACGAGCCCTCCACCAATGCCGAGAAGCCCTGCGAGTATTCCTGCCAATGCTCCCATGATCATGTAGGTGATGAATATCGTAAGCATCATTCGTCTCCGTCTTGTTGGAAGGTGATGATTTTCATGTCCCGAATGTGGTCGTTCATGGCCGAGAAAGCCCCAAGGGGGTTCTTTCTTTCCAAAGCCTCGATGATCCTGAGATGCCCATCCACGGAAACATCCTTGCGCCGAAGCGGACGCATGAATTCGGAACGCGTGTCCTGTAGCAGGGTTGAGATGGTTTTCATGACCGTGAGAACCACGGAATTCCCAGCTGTCTCGGCCAGGGTCTGATGGAAGAGGGCGTCCAAATGGGCCTCGCTTTCCCCATCCTTGGCGGCTCTGCCCTGGTCCAGCACTATGGCTTTGAGGCGGTCCAGGCTCTCCGGTTTGATGCGCTTGGCCGCAAGAGAAGCTATCTGCGGTTCCAGCAGCATGCGAAGTTCGAAAATTTCCTGTATTCTGGCCTTCTGTGCCTCGATAGCCTTGGCCAGTGTTGTCTTGATTTCATCCGCATCGGAACTGCGGACATAGGTGCCGTTGCCCATCCTGCTTTCAAGAATGCCTTTTTCGGCAAGAGCCCGGATCGCTTCCCGCACACAGTTGCGCGAAACCGAGAAGGTTTCGGCAAGGCTCCTTTCCGGAGGGATTTTATCTCCGGTTTTCAACTCTCCGCTCTGGATGAGAGCCTCGATCCGGTCAACTATTTCCTGATATCGATACTTCTGCATTGGTCCTACCTATGCTTTTCTGTGTATATTGGTCTGACCAATATTGTGATTCGGGCGGAAAATCAAGCATAAGTATTGCCAGTCGTTTTTGGGGGGGATTGCTTCTTTCTATGCCTCCCAGACTGAGTGATACATTTGAGAAATGTTGCAAAACTATTGGAAATCAGGATAGAAAATACTGAATCCAAGAGAGGGCGTGTGATGCATGAAGTGAGTTTAGGGGGAACCCTGAGAGACTACCTGACCGGTGAGGAAGTGGAAGAAACCACTTTTGAGGAGATACGTCAGGCCTTGGCCAAGTTTTTGGTGGAGGAAAAAGGATATCCCAGGGACAGGATCCGTTCCAAGGTAAAATTGTCCTACACCATCGACGGGGAGGAGTTTGACCGGGCGATTGATTTTATCATCTATGATGAAAAGGATCGGCCGTTACTCCTTTTTATATTCTGCTCGGGCGCTATTTCCACTTATGAAAGGGAGACCGTGTGTGCCGCACGCCTTTTGGAGAACGGCCCGGCTCCTTTCGCCGTGGCCACGGACACCATGGATGCGGCCTTGTTGGAAGTGAAATCCGGAGAGTGCGTCAAGCAAGGTATGGAAGCCGTTCCCACGTGGGAAGAACTAAGGCAAATGGCCGAGTCGGCGGAGTTGCCGAAGTTGACGGCCGAGCAGCGGGAAAAGCAGACCCGTATATTCCATACCTACAGCGGATTTCTTTTTGGGGCATGCTGCAAGGGTGCGTGCCCGCCCGCCGGCCCGAAGAAAAAGTGACTTATTTTTCGGACAACAGGGAGATACAGTCTCCCGGGCAGCAACTCAAAGCGTCCCGGATTTCCTTCTCTGTAGCCTTGCCGGCAATGAGGAAAGGACGATCTGTATTGTCGTCCCATCCGAAGATTTCCGGGTTCAAGTCGATGCATCCCATACAGCAGTTGCATTCACTCAAATCCAGGCTGATTTCGTGTTTTGTCCGTGTATCGCTCATACCTTGAAATTAATAACTGACTCCGGCATTGGCAAGCCGAGGAGGGGACTTGGACACGAGTTTTGCCGTTTATGAATTTTTGAAACGCTCTGGATGGCTGCCCGGAATCCGGCCGGAAGATATCTCCTTTCTCGCGGCAGGTGAATATAATGAGAATTATCTGGCCGACACCGGCCACGGAAAATTCGTCTTCCGTATCAATCACGGCAGTCAGCTCGGACTGAGCAATCAAATCGAGTACGAATACCAGGTTCTTGAAGCCGTTCAAGGGTCCGGAGTGGCCCCGAAGCCGTTTCATTACAGTCTTGCCCCGGGGGCGGAAGTTTTGGGGGACGGCGTCCTGCTCATGCGGTTTCTGCCCGGAAGGCCGCTCGACTATGATCTCGACACCAACGAGGCCGCGCATGTCTTTGCCCGTGTTCATGCCCAACCCGTGGACGCGAGGCTTCTTGTTCAGCGCAACCCGGTCCTGGACATCGCCAGGGAAAGTCTCGGGCTCATTGAACGCTATCCGGATCATCCTCTGGAGGAAAGGCGTCCGGCTCTGTTGCGTTATCACGATCGGGTCCTGGGCTGGGGGCACGAGGTTGAAGCCTTGTTCGGGGACGACCCATTGGTCATGGTGAACACCGAGGTTAATTCCCACAATTTTCTCATTGATGATTCCGGTCCGGTGAAGAGGGCATATCTCGTGGACTGGGAAAAAGCGGTCATTTCGTGCCGCTACCAGGATCTCGGGCATTTTCTCGTGCCCACCACCACGCTGTGGCGGGCGGACAAACGCTATTCACCGGAAGAGAAAAAGAATTTTCTGGAAAGTTATCTGAAGCATTCCGGCCTTGGTTGCGGCATTGATGAAATGGTTTATAAGACAGGCGTACTGGAGAAAACGATACTTTTGCGGGCAATGTCGTGGTGCTTCATGGCCTATTATGAATATACCCGCGAAAATAGGGCTTTGAAAAACGAGTCCACTTTCAGGAAGATCAAGCAGTACCTCGGTGAGATGGAATGTTTTTTCAAGTAAAAGATCTGGTGAAGAGCTATGGCGGGAAAACGGTTCTGGACAGGGTCGGATTCGAGGTCGACCGTGGGGAGATCGTCTCCATCATCGGTCCCAGCGGCGTAGGGAAGACCACACTCTTGAACATCATTGCCGGTCTTGACCAGCCTGATTCGGGACGACTGCACTTCAGCGAACCGCCGGACAAGGAACATCCGGTCATCATGGTTTTTCAGGACTATGTCCTGTTCCCCAACCTGACCGTGTTTGAGAACGTTGCTTTCGGTCTCAAGGTGCGCAAAATGCCTGCCGCCGAGGTCCGTCAACGAGTTATGGACATTCTCTCCTATTTTCAGCTCGAGGAGAAGTGCGGACTGTATCCCAACCAGCTTTCGGCCGGACAGCGGCAGCGGGTGGCTATCGCTCGGGCCATGGTGGTCAATCCGGCCATGCTCCTGCTGGACGAACCTTTTGCAAACCTGGACCGCAACCTGAAAATGCAGACAGCGGAATTCATTCGCGACACGCAGAAGGAATTCGGGGTGACCACCATCAGCGTGACGCATGATCTGGAAGAGGCCTTTGTCATGTCCGACCGTGTCGGCCTTATTTTGAACGGCCGATTGGTTCAGTACGACAGGGCTTCGGAGGTTTATGGAAATCCAACCAGCATGGAGGCCGCACGTTTTTTGGGGCCCATGAATGTGGTTCCTCCCCACATGCGTGAATTCATGGATATGGAAGCCGGGGTCGCCGAAGATTTCAAAGTCGACGAGGAAATGCATGTCCGGCCAGAAGCCCTGCGCATGGTCAGGGAGGAGGGGGCCCCTGGTCTGGTGGCGGAGATGGCCTTTGCCGGCCATTACACCAAATATCGTGTACTGCTGGGCGATACTGCTTTCGTGATTTTCGATCGTCGGACCGGCATTCGGGTGGGAGACCGCGTACGACTCAAAATTGTCGATTCGTCAGGATTTGGTGAGGACTAGCATGAAGCGGTTGTTTTCATTTGTTCATCGCATTTTCGTGCCTGTTTGCTCTGAGTTGGGTCCGGTGAGCGGGGGAGAAGGCGATGCTGCGTTGGCAAGAAAGGGCCACAGTCATGTCTCTCGGTAGCAAATCGTCCTGCTGCAGGACCCTGATGAAGCTTTCCCCGTTGCTGGTTCCCTTCGTGCTGCTTTTTCTCGGTGGGCTGACGCTTGCGGTATCCCAGTCTCTGGGCTTTTGGCTGCCGCTCCCTTATGACGGCGGCATGTTCGACGCATACACGGCACTGCTTGATCCCCATCTGTTGGAATCCGTCGGGCTTTCCTTGTATGTAGCTTTGGTGTCGGCTCTGGTGTCCGTGTCCGTGGGAGCGATGTTGGCCTATGCCGTCTGGCGGTTGCCAGATACATTGGAGCGCGCTTCCGTGGTCTACAAGGTGCCGCTCATCCTGCCGCATATCGCTGTGGCCTTCATTGTGCTTGTATTCTGGACCAAATCCGGACTTTTCAGTTCCGTGGCCTATCATCTGGGGCTGCTGAACACTCCGGCTGAGTTTCCGTCCGTACTCTACGGCAATTACGGCTTGGGCATGATTCTGGCCTATACATATAAGGAAGTGCCGTTCATGGTTATCCTGGGTTATGCCGTACTCAAGAGGGTCAGCCCCCGGGTGGTGGTTGCGGCCAAGATGCTCGGAGCAGGGGAGGTTTATACCTTTTCCCATGTTGTATTGCCGCATATGTACCGGGTTATGCATGTGGTCTTCATCATTCTGTTCCTTTATGCCTTTGGTGCGTTCGACATTCCTTTCCTGCTGGGGGAAAGCTCACCGGGCATGCTCAGTGTGGAGGTCTTCAACCTCTACTTCAGACGTGACTTGGCCAACCGCCCTGTGGCTATGGCCGTCCTCGTGTGCATGTTCCTGTTTTCTCTGGCGTTTATCGTGCTGTATACCAAACTGGCCTCCAGCCTGGAGCAGAAGGAGCGCAAGCTGTGATTCCCCGCTTCATCTATGCGCTCATCGCCTTTGTGTCTCTTTTCCCTTTGCTGGTGTTGGCGGGCTACAGCATCGCCCCTGGCTGGACTTTTCCGGACATCATTCCGTCCCGGTTCGACGCCCGCGCTTTCGAATACCTCGGTTCCCAGGCCCCTTCCGTACTTCGGCATATGGCTTCTTCGGTTCTTTATTCGCTGTTGACCGTCTGCCTGACCCTAATGCTTTGCCTTTCGCCCGCCCATCACTTTGCGCGTTGTGATTTCCGCGGCAAAGCCACCCTGGAAGGGCTGTTTCTTGCTCCTGCCCTGGTGCCGGTCATGACTTTTTCCATGGGCGTGCATTCCCTGTTCATCCGACTCGGGTTGGCCGATACCTTCATGGGGGTGGTCCTGGTGCTGACTACCTTCAGCTATCCCTACATGCTGAGAGCCCTTGTTGCCGGATATCAAGCCATCGGCCCGGAATACGAGCAGTGCGCCAGGAATCTTGGGGCAGGTTTTTTGACGCGGCTTCTGCGCATCGAATTGCCCCTGCTCGTACCGTCCATCATTGCGGGTGGCTCCGTGGTCTTTCTGGTGGCTTTTTCCGAATACTTTCTCGTCTTCCTCATTGGCGGCGGGGCAGTGGATTCCTTTACGGGCTATCTGTTCCCGTTCCTCACCTCCTCGGACCGGAGCGTAGGGTCGCTGCTGACCTTGTTGTTTCTTGCGGTGCCGGTGAGTTTGTTCGTGCTGGTGGAGTCGGTGGTGACGCGAGTCTACCGCAATCGCGGCATTTATTGATCAAAGGAACCAGGGCGAAAAAAAAGGGGAAGGCTGGCCAGCCTTCCCCTTTTTTTTCGAACGGATGTATTTCGCGGTCTAGACGTTGAAGAGGAAATGAACGACATCGCCGTCCTTGACCACGTATTCTTTGCCTTCCACGCGCAGGACGCCCTCGGATCGGCACTTGGCTTCCGAGCCGTGTTCGATATAGTGGGCGTAGCTGATGACTTCGGCACGGATGAAACCGCGTTCAAAGTCGGTGTGGATGACGCCTGCGGCTTGTGGGGCCTTGTCGCCGTCATGGATGGTCCAGGCGCGCACTTCCTTGACGCCGGCGGTGAAGTAGCTGATCAGCCCCAGGGAGCGGAAACCGGTGCGGATGATCTTGTCCAGCCCTGCTTCGGTCACGCCGTAGGATTCCAGAAATTCCTGGTATTCTTCTTCTTCCAGCCCTACCAGTTCTTCTTCCATTTTTGCGGAGATTTTGACGAATTCGGCACTTCGCTCCTCGGCCAGGGACCGGACTTTTTTCACGTAATCGTTGTCCTCGGCCAGGCCTTCCTCGTCAACGTTGGCGCAGTAGATGATGTTCTTGGCCGTGATGGGGCGCAGTTCCTCGATGAGCGCGAGAATGTTCTTGTCGTCTTGTTCCGGATAGGAGGAGACGAGCCTGCCTTCGTTCAAATGGTTCAGGAGCTTTTCGGCAGCGTCAATTTTCGGAACCAGGGTCTTGTCTCCCTTGAGCTGCTTTTTCATTCGCTCCAGACGATTGTCCAGGGCTTGAACGTCGGCCAGGACCAGTTCGGTTTCAATAACTTCAATGTCCCGAAGCGGATCCACTGAGTTGGACACGTGGATGACGTCGTCATCGTCGAAACAACGGACCACATGCAGGATGGCTTGGGTCTCGCGGATGTTGGCCAGGAATTTGTTGCCGAGCCCTTCGCCCTTGCTGGCGCCTTCCACCAGACCGGCGATGTCCACGAAATCCACCGTGGAGTGCTGGACGCGCTGGGGATTGACCAATTCGGCCAGTTTGTCGATGCGTTTGTCGGGCACGGGCACCACGGCCTTGTTCGGTTCGATGGTGCAGAAGGCATAGTTGGCGCTTTCTGCGTTCTGGGCTTTGGTGAGCGCATTGAAAAGTGTTGATTTGCCGACGTTGGGAAGGCCGACGATACCTATGCTCAAGGACATTTTGTGGTCTCCTGAAATATATGAAATGCGGCGGGCTGGCCGCCGATGGGCGATTCTCTCTACAACGCTTCAACGCAGGTTGCAAGTGCCTCTGTTTCCATCGCGGCCCCTGGAGGACCGAGCAGAGGATGGGGCCGTGGCAGGTCAGATGTGGAAACTGTTTTTTCCGGTGCTTTGACCTTGCAATTTCATGCGGTGAATTGTAGCACCTGTATCGAGGCCGCAGTGCCTGACAAAGCTGTCATTCCTGCTGTAAACAAAGAATATATTCGACCCTATCATGAAGAATATCTATCTCATTGGTCCGCGGGCGAGCGGCAAGACCACCGTAGGCAAGGCCTTGGCCGAACGCCTGGACAGGCCGTTTGTGGACACGGACCATCTTTTTGTCGAGAAATACGGGCAGCAGATCGCCGACTGTGTGAAAAAAGAAGGTTGGGATGCGTTCCGCCGGCGTGAATCCGAAATCCTGCGTTCTCTGTCCGGCAAGGGGGGAATGGTCGTGGGCTGCGGCGGCGGCATCGTTCTCCGGGACGCCAACCGGCAGATCCTTTCCAGAGGGTTGACCGTTTATCTTGCGGCTGATCCGTCGGTCCTGGCCGAGCGTCTCGCCGATGACCCTTTGGAAGCGCAGCGTCCTTCTTTGACGGGCAGATCCATTGTCGACGAGGTCAAGGACGTGTTGCACATGCGCGATCCCATGTACCGCGAATGCGCCCATATGGTTTTGCCCCAGGCGGAAGTGGGCGAAATGGTCAGGAAAATAGCGGATTCCTTGGGCCGTCTCTCCGAAAAATCTTGACTTGAACCGTGCTCCCGATGTTACATTAACCATTAGGGTCCGAAGCTGTCGGCTTCGGATGGTATTGGATTATTATGTAATGATAAGGAGCTCTTGATGCGTCTTAAAGAACGTTTGCCCATTGCGGACGCCCGGCTTGAAGTGCTGGCGTCCGCTCCTCAGGATGGTCCGCGCATATTGTTTTTCAGCGGAGGGACCGCCCTGAGGGAGGCGTGCGCCGAGCTGATCAAATATACCTGGAATTCAATTCACATCGTCACCCCCTTTGACTCGGGCGGCAGTTCCGCCGAGTTGCGCAGGGAATTCGACATGCCTGCGGTTGGCGATGCCAGGAACCGCATCCTGGCGCTGACCGACCCGGATGACGACGCCGCGGTTGCCGCCGCCGCCTTTTTCGCCACTCGTCTGCCCAAATCAGGCGAGCTCACCGGACTCAAGGGAGAGGTGGAGTTAATGGCGCGGGGAGGCCATCCCGGTATGAAGGAACTGGCCACGCCGGTCGTGGAAACCGTCAAGGACTCCTTGACGATTTTTCTGGATGCTTGTTCCGACCGGTTCGATTACCGGGGCGCCAGTATCGGCAACCTGGTGCTCACGGCCATGTTCCTGAAGCATGAGCGGGTGACAGCTCCGGCCCTCGATGAGTTCAGCACCCTGGTTTCGGCGCGCGGCCTTGTCCGCATGGTTCTCGATACGCCTTTGGATTTGAAGGCGCATCTTGTGGACGGCAGGACCGTTGCTGGTCAGCATATGATCACCGGAAAAGATGTTCCGCCGATCAAATCGCGAATCGATCATCTGCGACTGCATCGGGACGGTGTCACGGTCGCCCGTCGGGAAACGCGCATTGACGGAGAGGTTCGTGAGTTGATCACCAATGCGGAAATGATCTGCTACCCTGTGGGCAGTTTCTTTACCAGCATCATTGCCAATCTGCTGCCGGGCGGCGTTGCCGATTCCGTGGCGGCCAACATGTGCCCCAAGGTGTTGGTGCCCAACCTGGGCCTGGACCCGGAGCTCGTGGACATGAGTTTGGCCGACCAGGTTCTCACCCTCATTGAGTACTTGAGGAAAGGCGCCATTATCAAAGCCGGTGGAACCTATCTGGACGGTGTGTTGGTTGATCCCGAAGCGCATTACCCCGGAGGCGTGGATCTCGATTATCTCCAGTCCTTGGGATTGGAGGTCATTGAAGCACCGCTTCTGGACAGAGAGCAGGGGCTTGTGGCTGCTGTGCCCATGATCCGCACGCTTATGGCGATATCCTGTTGAATCCGGGGGTTGCCCTTCCACAAGCAGAGGGGTAAAAGCCACCACTATGCGAATCAAGCTTTTCTCGCCGTTTTGGATGCCGGTATGGTTTTTTGCCGGCGCCATTCTTGTCGGCGCTTCACTTCTTGTTCTGGATCCGGCGCACGGGAGCGAGGGGTTCTCCTGGCTGGATGCCGTGTTTACGGCCACCTCGGCCATGTGTGTGACCGGGCTGGTCGTGGTGGATACAGGCTCCTCCTTTTCCATGTTCGGCCAACTCGTCATCCTGGTGCTCATCCAGTTGGGCGGACTTGGAATCATGACCTTCACGAGTCTGGCCATGTATCTGATGGGGCATCACGTTTCCCTGTCGGACAGGATTTCCGTACAGCAAAGTCTGCTTCATGATCCCCGGTTCAGCCTGCGCCGTTTTCTGCGTCGAGTGGTGCTCATGACTTTTGCCATCGAATCTGCTGGAGCCTTGCTGCTTTGGATTGCCGATCCTGTCGGCTTTACGCCGTACTCGGCGATCTTTCATTCCATTTCCGCATTTTGCAATGCGGGCTTTTCCCTGTATTCGGACAGTCTCAGCGCTTGGCATGCGGACTGGAACGTGAACCTGATCGTCATGGCCCTCATCATTCTGGGCGGGCTCGGATTTTACGTCATCAACGAATGCAGCGGTTTTTTCATGTATTGGATGCGAACCGCTTCACGGAAGGATTCTTTGCCGCGTCCCCGCTTGAGCTGGCACAGCAAAGTGGTTTTGGGAACCTCCTTGTTTCTGATTGCAGGTGGCGCCGCCGCCATTTTTCTGGCCGAGTTTTTCGGAGCCGAAGGCTTCGGCCCGTGGAGTCATGAACTGCTGGCGGCGTTGTTTCAATCCGTGTCCTGCCGTACCGCAGGATTCAACACCGTGGACATCGCCCACATGACAAACGTATCTTTGGTGTTTATGCTTTTTCTCATGCTTGTGGGCGGTTCTCCGGGGTCGTGTGCGGGCGGCATCAAAACCACCACGCTCCGGGCCATATGGGGATTCATCCAGGCCCAGTTCGCAGGCCGTGAGCAGACCGTCATAAGCAGAAAGGCCCTGACCCCCGGTTCGCTCAACAAGGCTTTCACCCTGCTGGTCTTCGCCGGGTTCATAGTTATGGCCGGAGTCATTATTCTGAATATTTCCGAGGGGGGGGATGTGCCTCACATCCAGGCCCGCGGCGGATTTTTGGAAACCATGTTCGAAGTCATTTCCGCATATGGAACCGTGGGCCTTTCCACCGGTGTGACCGAAGGGTTGACCGTGCTGGGCAAGGTTGTGGTCATTCTGCTTATGTTCATCGGCAGGCTTGGCCCCATGTGGCTGTTGTCCGCCCTCCAGAGCTGGCAGGTGGAGCAACGGTTCCGGTTTCCCGAGGATGATCTGCCTCTGGGGTAGAGAATAAGTTTATAAGGAGTGTATCATGGCCCCTAAATTGGAAGTCGGCGTTGTCGGCCTCGGCAAATTCGGACTGGCCTTCGCCACAGCCCTGCAGGAGAAAGGGCATAATGTGGTTGGCGTGGACAGAGTGGCCGCCAACGTCCGTAGGGCGGAAGGGGATATCACCCAGGTCTTTCAAGCTGACGGCACGGATCTTGAGGCGTTGGAGCAGATCGGATTCGGGGAGTTGGGACAGGTGGTCGTTTCCACCGGTGATTCCATGGAGGCGAGTATTCTTGTGGTGCTCAATCTGCAGGAACTCGGCGTCAAGAAGATCTGGGTCAAAGCCGTCAGTGTGCAGCACGAAAAGGTGCTCAAACGGCTTGGTGTGCATTTCGTGATTTTTCCGGAACGATTCGTGGCCCAACAGATTGCGCACCGTATGGCCGTTCCCGGTCTGCTCGACTACCTCGGCTTGGGCAAGGACGTGGTTGTCAGGGAAATCCGGGTAGATAAGTGGCATGGCAAAACCCTGCGGGACCTGGACCTGACCAACAACTACAGTGTGCAGGTGGTGGCCTTCAGAAAGGACGGGGACGAGCAGTTCAGCTTCATTCCCAGGGCGGATACGGTCTTGACCACAGGGGATACTCTTGCCATTCTCGGTAAAGGGGATGATGTCCTGAAACTGGAAAACACTTAGGAAAAAGCATGAGCGGCAATACATTCGGAACGGTTTTCAAACTGACGACTTTCGGCGAATCCCATGGTCCCGGCCTTGGTGGGGTGGTGGACGGCTGTCCGGCGGGCATTTCTCTGACCGAGGCCATGATTCAAGAGGAGCTGGACAGGCGCAAGCCGGGAGCGGGCAAGGCTTCCACGGCCCGCAAAGAATCCGATGCGGTTCGGCTTCTCTCCGGGGTTTTCGAGGGCAAGACTACCGGCACTCCAATCGGTTTTTTCGTTGAAAACGAGGACCAACGCTCCAGAGACTATTCCGACATCAAGGATATATTTCGTCCTGGGCATGCCGACTTCACCTTTCACGCCAAATTCGGTCGGCGGGATTACCGCGGCGGAGGCCGTTCCTCTGGCCGAGAAACCGTTTCCCGCGTGGTGGGTGGCGCCATCGCCATGGAATTGCTGCGCCGTGAAGGCATTTCCCTGTACGCCTATACCACGGAACTGGGCGGTATTCCGGTTCAGGGGGTCGACTATGAATCTGCTCAGGGTACCCAGTATTTCAGCGCTGACAGCGGCGTCGTGAAGCAATGGGACGAACGCATCACCCAGGTCAAGGGCGAGGGCGACACCGTGGGCGGAGTAGTCGAAGTGCGCGCCGTTGGAGTTCCGCCGGGACTTGGAGAACCGGTGTTCGATAAACTGGACGCCCGGTTGGCCTATGCCTTCATGAGCGTCGGCGCTGTCAAGGCCGTGGAAATCGGCGCGGGTTGCAAGGCCGCGCGAAACGTCGGTTCAAAAAACAATGACTACATGACCCTCGACGGTTTTTCTTCCAATAATGCCGGGGGTGTGCTCGGTGGCATTTCCAGCGGCCAGGACATTGTGGCGCGAGCCTATATCAAGCCCATTCCGTCCATCGCCAAGGAACAGCAGTGCATGCATCGCAACGGCGGTACGGTCTGCGTTCGTGTGGGCGGGCGGCACGATATCTCGGCCATCCCCAGGGTCAACCCTGTTCTCAAGTCCATGATGGCGATGACATTGGCAGATCTCCTGCTTTTGGACAGGCGATTGGGCGTGCGAGAGTAGGTGAATATTTGTTATTGAAAGGAATAACCGGGAGAGTTCTGTGAACTTTCCCGGTTTTGCTTTAACGTTTGGTACTTTTGAAGGGTTTGAGACGGACCGCCGTCCCGTAGCAGGAGTAGTACTTGTCTCCCTCAGGGTGGAAAGCCACTGATTCACGATAGCCCACGATGGCGTCGGCATTGACGTCGATGGCTTGGGCCATGAGGCCGTAGAAGGCGTTGTCAAAGTTGTAGCTGCGGCAGACAAGCAGGCCGAACGCGCCCACAATATCCCTGCCGGGGACAGCCTCTGTCGTCACGATCTTCAGGTTGCCCGCCAGATACTGTTCCTTGGCGAGCCTGAGACGATGATCGCTTTTCTGTTCTTCCCTGGGAGCTTGCCGTTTGGGCGAACCGAAGATAAGGGCCATATGTTTTCCTTTTCCTGAATACGATTGATTTCGTTCAATTTGTGTATCTCAGGAACCTTGTTCTTCGCAAGTCTCACCTGGCGGTTCAGCCGCTACTTCTTTTTCATGAAGGTTTTGAAGAGAGTCCCGTGCGCCTGCATTGCACTTCCGTGCGCGGTTGCCTCGAAAATGGCCTTTTCCGGCCAGCCCATCTTTTTCAGTTGCTCGATGTCGTCCTGCGCGATCTCCATCGGATTTTTGAGCGACTTGACGACAAACGCCAACAGGGCGTTTTCATTTTTATCAAAGGGACTGTCGAGGGGATTTGTCCACATGACTTCAAGTTCCTGTTTGGTCATGCCCTGCGCCATAAGCATTTTCTCATTGAGTTGGCGGCAGTAGTCGTAGTCGAATAAGCGGGCCGCCAGATAGCGGATAGCCGCCAGGACCGAATGCTCGATTTCGCCCTGCCGCATGAAATGGCCAATGGAATCCGCTTGGATTTGAAGCAATTCAGGGCTGACACTCAATAGTTGCATCGGAGCCGGGACTCCCATTCTCTTGGGGAAAAAATTGTAGATTTCAGCAGTGACGCCTTCAGCATGTTCCGGGGTTACATAGTTGAGCATGAACATTGTTTTCTCCTTTGTTTCGGTTAACTAATAGACCGGTCGTCTATTGAGACGAAAAATAAAAACACTCTGGTCATCAGGACCTGAGCAATTGGGTGAACACATACTTGTGGAAGAGTTTCAACGGTTCGCCGTTTTTCATTACCTTCATGCGGATCATCGCTCCTTGCCAAGCGCTGATGATGAAATAGGCCATTTCCCCACAATCCACGTTGTGTGCAAGGTCGCCGTTACGCTGTGCCTCGAGGAGCACCTTTTTCAGTGCGGCCGCTAAACCGTCTATGGACTGTTGCAACCGTAATTGAAAGGCGGTGCTCAGGTCACCCATTTCCTGCCCCAGATTGCCGATGGGGCAGCCCCGCCTGTAGCCGTGGGATTCAAAATAGTTGTAGAACCAACGGAAAAAAGATTGAAGGCGCTCCAGAGGAGGGCGGCTTTCATCATTCAGGATATCGCTGATCAGGGCGCGAAAGAACTGGGCATAATGATTGACCACCTCAATTCCGAAGTCTTCCTTATTCTTGAAATAGAAATAAAAAGACCCCTTGGGGACCCCGGCAGCCTTGAGAATGTCCTGGAGTCCCGTATTGTTGAAGCCTTTGGTATGGATCAGCTCGGCTCCAGCTTCGATAATTCTTTTTTTGGTTTCTTCACTCATTTTCGGCATCGCTAGACCGATCGGTCTAGCGATGTCAAGAAAAAAAGGCCGTCCTGTGAGGAACGGCCTTAGTCGTCATATTGTTGAACGCCCGTTACGGAACCACCTTCATGAGGTAGGCCTTGTCAGGCGTCATGTATTTGCGGACCAGGTCGCGGATTTCTTCGGCCGTGACGCTTTTGGAGCGATCAATAACCAGGCGCTTGTGCTCCATGTTGAAGCCTTGGACCATGAGGCTTGCTGCCTCGCGGCTTCGGGAGAGGAGTGATTGGTGCTCCTGGTAGTAGTCTCCTGTGAGGATATTGCGCGCGCGGCTGATTTCCTCCTCAGGCAGCAGGGTGGTTTGAAGGTCGTGGATGACCTTGTTGAAACCGTTCAGGGCTTGGTCCACCTTTTCGGGCTGGGTGCCGATATACAGGGCCATGAGCCCGTCCTGACGCGTTTGCCAGAGGATGGCGGTCACTGTATAGCCAAGGCCCTGTTTGTCCCGCATGTCGCGGAAGAGCAGTCCGGATTGGCCGGAGAGCGCAGCCTTGAGCACGTTGAGTTCGGCCGAGGCCTCCAGGTCATCCTTGCCCGGGACAGGGAAGGTCAGCAACATGTGGGCCTGGTTCCGGTCCGGCAGGGTCATGGTTTTTTCCCGCTCTTTGTTCCAGACCGCGTCCTGGAATACATATTTTGGAGCGGAGGTCTTCATGGCTTTGGCAATCTGTTCCGCGAATGTGGTGATTTGTTTGCGGTCGTAGTCTCCGACAACGGCCAACACAAAGGGTTCCTTGGACTGCCTGGTCCAGAAGTCCACGGCGTCCTTGCGTTGCAAGGTTTTGACGCCTTCAGCGGTGCCTTCGGAAAGGTAGCTGTATGGCGCATTGGCGAAGAGGTACGGGAACAGGTGCCGGAACATGAGTCCCAGAGGCCTGTCTTCGCTCTGTTTGACAGCTGCGATCTGATCTTCCTTGGCGCGTTCGATTTCCTCGCCAAGCCATGCCGGCGTGAGTATTACATCCTCGATCAGGGGCAGGATTTTTTTGCTGAACCGTGACGGGAATTTGGACTCCAAAGCGAAGACGTTGCGGCCCGAAGTTGCGCCGATGCTGGCCGCGTGATCGGACAGGAAGTCCTCGATCTCTGTGGCATTCATTTTTTCGGTGCCCTTCGTCAGTACCTTGGCCGCCAGGGAGGCCAAGCCCTGCTTGTCGGCGGGCACATCACCGTCACCGCCGGGCCAATAGATGGACATGGCCGTGTAGGGCAGGGTGGAGTCGGGCAGGAGCACCAACCTGTTGCCGCCGGGCAGTTCGATGATCTCTTTACCTGTCGTCTGCTGAGCCTTTTCCTTTTCCGCCTTGGCAATGCCGTTCCATTCGGCGGTTGTGATTTTCTTGAGCCTGTCTGCGGAGACTCCGTTGCTTTCGGGCACCAGGATGGAGGACACGAGCCTGGTCGGGCGCATGTATTTGTGAAAAACCTCGGCCATTTCTTCACGGTCGACATGTTTGAGAGCGAAGAGGTAGTTTTCCTCGCCTTGTTCGCCGTTTTCGAAGAACTGGAAGTATCCGATCTTGCTGGCAAGTCCTGACAGTGTTTCCTTGGTCAGGAACAGGGAATCCTCCAGGTTGAGGCGGGCGCGTTCGATTTCCCGGTCGGTGAACACCGAGGGATCGAATGTGGCGAATTCCTTCATGAGTTCGGTCCAGAATTGTTCCACGTTCTCCGAATCCAGCGTGGCGTTGACGTACAGGAATCCGCTGCGTTCCAGGCTGAGTGGAGCCACCGAAATGTCGTCCACCAGTCGCATATCGTACTTGAATTTGCGGTAGAGTCTTGAAGTGTCGTCTCCACCCAGCAGGTGAGAGAGCATTTCCAGCCCGGCCAGTTCCCCGGACTTCAGGTTCGGGATGGGAAAAGCCGCGCCCAGGTAGACTTTGTTCCACTTGCCTTTGACCACAGAAAATTCAGGACCGATGGGCTCGGTGGGCATCTTGAAGGGGGTGGGAGGCAGAACTTCCCGGTTGTTGGGGCGGCTGCCGACGAGTTTCTCGGCCTCGGCCACCACCTGAGCCGGATCAATGTCGCCCACTATAGTGAGCAGCATGGACTGAGGCTGGTACAGCCTGTCGATATAGGCGTGGATATCCTCGGAACTCAGGCCTGACACCGTATCGCGGTAGCCGATGACGGGCCATTCATAGCTCGTGCCTTTCCAGAGCATGCCCTGAAGGGACTTGAACAGCCGGCTGCCCGGATTGTCCTCCCCGCGCTCAAGCTCGGCCAGAACCACCTTGCGTTCGCTTTTCAGCTCCACGGGGTCTATGGCCGGGTCAAAGGCCATGTCCGTGACCACATCCATGCCGAGTTTCCATTCCTTGTTCGGAACTTCCACATAATAGACCGTATAATCGAAGCTGGTGGCAGCGTTGAGGCCGCCGCCCACGGATTCGATATCCATGGCGGTCTGGCCCGGGGCGCGCTTCTTCGTGCCTTTGAATACCATGTGCTCAAGCAGATGGCTGATCCCGGCGATTTCCGGGGTCTCATAGGCCGATCCTGCATGGACATACAGGCGGACGTTGACCAGGGGAAAACGCTCGTCGCGTTTGGCGAGTACAGTGAGTCCGTTTTTGAGTTTTACCAGCATCGGCTCGTCGCTGGCGGCGGATGCCGGGGGGACCAGAGGCGTGTCGGGTGTTTTTTTCATAGTGCTGTTGCAGGCCGCCAAGAAAAGCAGCAGCCCTCCGAAGATAATAATTTTTTTGAACATGATGTCACTCCGTGTAATCCCTTATCTGCAGGATGAAACGGTAAGGAGTTGTATTGTTACAACACAGGTGTGTCAATGAGACTGGTTTTCCATATGAAAACGTAGAGGAATAATAAGAATCGTTTCGTGGAAGGCAAAGGGGAAAGATGTAAAAGATTATGAAAAGTTGGATGAAGCTTTGTCTTTGCGTTTAATTATTTTATTATTTCAGTATTTTAAGCGCTTTTGGTTTGTCTGGGGATGGGCGCGTGGCATTGACAAGACACAGAGCAAAGGTCATGAAAATCAAACGGTTCAGTTCAATGATTTCTTACGGCTCGGAGGAGTTGATGTCCACTAATTCCCGCACCATTGCCGGGAGATCCGCACGCTGGGACGGTCTGTTCGATTTCATGCAAATGGCATCCGGAGCAGGGCTGATTCTGTTCATGTGGTGTCACATGATTCTCGTATCCAGTGTGCTGATCGGCCCTGGCGTCATGAACGCCATTGCAGAGTTTTTCGAAGCGACCGGCATGGCCCAGGTCGGTGGGCCACTTATTTTTCTCGTGTTCCTGGTTCATTTCTTTCTGGCGGCCCGCAAGGTTCCATTTCGGTTTGAGGCCCAGAAAACCATCTGGTCCCATGCCCGCATGATGCGTCACGGTGATACCTGGATGTGGGTGATTCAGGCGGTATCGGCCATGATCATCCTGCTTATGGGAGCCATCCACATGTGGGTGGTGCTCACGGATCTGCCCATAACCGCCGCCAAATCGGCCGCCCGTATTCAGAGCGGTTTCTGGTTCGTCTTTTATCTCATCCTTTTGCCGCTGGTGGAGCTGCATGTGGGCATCGGTTTTTACCGTATCGCCGTCAAATGGGGCTTCATCAAGGATGACTCCAGAAGCATGTTCAAGAAAAAGGAGAACATCCTGACTGTTGGCTTCATCACCATCGGCCTTCTGACCCTGCTCAGGTTCATGTTCTTAAACTAGGTGAGGAGTGACCATGCAGACAGTATATACAGACGTGCTCGTCGTGGGGGCAGGCCTTGCCGGGGAGCGTGCCGCCATTGAGGCGGCCCAGGCCGGGCTGTCCACCATCTGTTTGAGCATAGTTCCGGCCCGACGATCCCATTCCTCTGCCGCCATGGGCGGCATGCAGGCTTCGCTGGGCAACAGCGTCATGGGAGAAGGAGACTGTCCTGACGTGCATTTCGCGGATACGGTCAAGGGCTCGGACTGGGGCTGCGACCAGGAGGTGGCCCGTCTTTTCGCAGATCGCGCGCCAATCGAGATGCGTCAGTTGGCCCACTGGGGCGTACCTTGGAATCGCGTTGTCCCCGGCGAGTCTTCCTATTTCAAGGGCGGCGCTCAATACAAGAAGGTCGAAGCGGCTGAAAAGGAAGGACTGATCACGGCCCGTGCTTTCGGCGGCACGGCCAAATGGCGCACCTGCCATGTTTCCGACGGAACCGGCCATGCGGTTTTGTTTACCGTGGACAACGTCTGCGCTCAGCACGGCGTTGAGGTGCACGACAAGACCGAGGCCATCGCCTTGCTGCAGGACGGCGAGTCCTGTTTCGGGGTCATCGCCCGCAGCCTGCGTACAGGCGAACTGTTCACCTATCTGTCCAAGGCCACCCTCGTCGCCACGGGCGGGTTCGGACGTATTTATCCGAACACCACCAACGCGGTCATTTGCGACGGCGGTGGGCACTCCATCGCCGTGGAATCAGGTGTGGTTCCTATCGGCAACCCCGAGGCCATCCAGTTTCATCCCACGGGCATCGTACCTACGGATATTCTGGTCACGGAAGGGTGCCGAGGCGACGGCGGAACGCTTTTGGATGTAGATGAAGAGCGTTTCATGCATATTTACGAGCCGGAAAAGGCCGAGCTGGCTTCGCGCGACGTTGTCTCCCGCTGGATGACCCACCACATCCGGGAAGGCAAGGGCGTCAAGAGTTCCTATGGAGAACATCTCTGGCTGGATATCCGCCATCTGGGCGAGAAGCACATCACGGGCAAGCTCAGGGAGGTGTATGAGATTTGTACCTCTTTTCTGGGTATCGATCCCGTTCATCAACTCATTCCGGTGCGGCCCACGCAGCACTACACCATGGCCGGTGTGCGCACCAACAAGGACGGTGCCGCCTACGGCCTGAAAGGCCTGTTCAGCGCGGGGGAGGCAGCCTGCTGGGATATGCACGGTTTTAACCGCTTGGGTGGTAATTCACTGGCTGAAACAGTGGTGGCTGGCGGAATCGTGGGCAAGAAGCTCGTGGAGTACGTGCAGGGCAGTGAGGTGATTTTCAATTCCTCCATCATTGATGGCGAGTACAAGAAACAGCAGAAACGCATTGCGGCCGTCATCAATAACACGAACGGCTCCGAGAATGTTTTCAAGGTCAGGGCTGCCATGCGGCAGGCTTTACACAGGGGCGCAAACATCTTTCGTACCCGGGAGGGGCTGGAAACTTGCGTTAAAGCTCTGCAGGATGTGTTGGCCCGTGCCCGCCACGTAGGCTTGCGGTCCAACGGGCGTGGGGCAAACCCGGAATTGGCTGCGGCCCTCAAACTGGAAGGGCAGGCCAAGCTGGCGCTCATGATCGCTTACAGCGCGTTGCAACGCACTGAATCCCGCGGTTCTCACAACCGTGAGGACTTTACGGCCCGTAACGACCGAGACTGGCTGAATCGCACTCTGGCCTATTGGAAGAAACCCGATGATGACCTGCCCACTCTGGAATACGAACCGGCGTCCCCGACCATGGAGATCCCTCCGGGAGACCGGGGGTACGGCAAGATGGATGTCATCAGCGCTGACCATAAGGAGTAGGGTATGCCCAGATTGCTGAAATTCAACATATTCCGATACAACCCCCAAGATTCGGAGTCTGCCCCCCATACCGACGAGTTCGTGGTGGAGGAAACCGATGCAATGACTCTTTTCATTGCCTTGAACCGTATTCGGGAAGAACAGGATTCCTCCCTGCAGTTTGATTTCTGTTGTCGTGCGGGCATTTGCGGGGCCTGCGGCATGGTCATCAACGGTCGCCCAGGGCTGGCCTGTCACACCAGAACCAGCGATCTGTCTACGGAAATCACCCTGATGCCGCTGCCGGTGTTCAAGCTGGTAGGCGACCTGTCCGTGGACACGGGCACATGGTTTCGCAAGATGTACGATAAGACAGAGTCCTGGATTCACACCAAGCGTGTGTTCAAGGACAATGAACTTGAAGAGCGTATGGACAACAAGGTCGCCGAGGATATTTACGAGCTGGACCGATGCATTGAGTGCGGTTGCTGCGTGGCCGCCTGCGGAACGGCCCGCCTGCGGGACGATTTCATGGGTGCCGTTGCTTTGAATCGTATCGCCCGGTTCATGGTGGACCCCCGGGACAAACGTTCCGAAAGGAACTACTACGAGATCATCGGCAATGATATGGGCATATTCGGCTGTATGGGATTGTTGGCTTGCGAGGATGTTTGCCCCAAGCACCTGCCGCTGCAGAATCAGTTGGGCTTTCTGCGACGCAAGATGGGCATCGCGGCCATCAAGAATTTGTTCAGGAAGTAAGGGAGTGAGGTGTAGTCTTCTAAAACGGCGTTGATTTGAAGGTATTGTTTTCGGCAAACAGATGCCTGACGTTTTCCACAGCACGAAAGTTAAGAATTTTCAGCAGTTGATGCCCTCCAGTATTTTGCGGCTGGAACAGGGGCGGAACCGTAACTTGACACATGATAATAATTGGAGCAGGAAAGTGGCGTGTGGTAAGGCCATACGCCCCTGGCTTTACGGGGGAAGGGTACAGCTTTTCAAGCTAAAATAGAGGGTTATGTCATGGAGAAAATTGACCGCAACAAGCTGGAATATCGGGCCGAGGAAGACAGCCAGGGGCATGTCTACACGCCGTTCCCCGGAGCGGACGAAAAATATGACGACGGCACGGACTGGCGTGTCTATAATCCAGAAAAATATCGCGACCCCAAGTGGGCGCCGGACAAGGAATAGTCGATACAGGGGCTGTAAGGCCCCTTTTTCAGGATACTTGTTTATCCCTTTTCGTTTTATCTGATTTTAGTCGCTTGAACAGTCTCTGGGTTTGAGCGACTTTTTTGTTGACAATTTGATAGTAATAGTTATTATTAACTCAAGTTGAGCAAAGAACTTGGCTGAAACCAAGGAGGGAATATGGGAAATTTGCGAGACTATAGGCATCTGGACATAGATTGGAACATGACCCCTGAAGATGCGGTGACCATGTATCTGGAATGGGGGAACAACTCATGGCATGCCCAGCACCGTCCCGTGACCTCCAAGGCGGATTTCAGCAACTACTTCATAGTGTATGCATGGGATGAAAACCCCAGGGTCATGCTCATCCGCAGGAACTCCGAGGAGGCAAAGGAGTTGGTATCACTGGAATTACCCAGGGATATCGGTCAACGGTTCCTCGAGTCCGTCAGCAATCTCAAGGGTGTGTACGCCCCCAATGAAGAGGTGAGAACCTGGCTTGAAAGTCAAATGGAAGTCGGGACCACATAACGTCACATAGTGCATTCTCCTCTATGCCCTGCGGGGCCTGCATCGGGCAGGCCCCGCTTTTTTTTCTGGAATTCTTTTTGGGTTCGTGCTGTTATTCACGGGATCGGATATTCGCCTTGGGCGATTATTTTCCCATAAATCCCATTAACCTTGGAGCATGTCATGTCCGACAAGTACGCATCCAGAATGTCCTCTGTCCATCGTTCCTTTATTCGTGAAATATTGAAGGTCACGGCTGATCCTTCCATTATTTCATTTGCGGGAGGACTGCCCAATCCGCGCATGTTTCCCGTGGAGTCCATGGAAGAAGCGGCACGGGAGGTACTTGGAATAAATGGCAGAACCTCCATGCAGTATTCCCAGACCGAAGGGGATGTTGAGCTGCGTAAATACATATCGTCCCGGTATGCCTCCAAAGGGCTGGACATCAGCCCAGATGAACTGCTCATCACCACCGGCTCCCAGCAATGTCTGGACCTCATCGGCAAGGTCTATCTGGACAAGGGTGACAAGATCGTCATCGAGAGCCCCGGCTATCTCGGCGCGATCCAGGCCTTTTCCATTTTCGAACCCCAGTTCGTTTCGGTTTCCCTGGAATCGGACGGCCCCAATCTCGAGGAACTGGAGCAGTGCTTCAAGGAAGGCGTAAAGATTTTTTACGCTGTTCCCAATTTTCAGAATCCGTCCGGCCTGAGCTACAGCCTGGAGAAAAGAAAGGCCGTTGCCGAGTTGGTGGATAAATACGGTGTTATCTTTGTGGAAGACGATCCGTACGGAGAGCTCCGCTTCAAAGGTGAAGCGTTACCTACGGTTTATTCCTTCCTGAAGAAGCCCGGCCTGCTGCTGGGGTCCTTTTCCAAGATCGCCGCCCCGGGGTTCCGCATCGGCTGGATAGTCGCAGGCGGCGACCGACGTGACAAGCTGGTCATCGCCAAGCAGGCCAGCGACCTGCACACCAGCACGGTTGCCCAGGCCATCATGAGAACCTACATGCTCAACAACAATATTGAAGAGCATATCGCGATAATCCGTGAAACCTATGGAAGGCATCGTGACATCATGGTGGAGATGATTGACGAATATTTCCCGGAAGGCGTGGAGACCACCCGTCCGGAAGGCGGAATGTTCCTGTGGAGTACCTTGCCGGATGGTTGTTCGTCCATGGACCTGTTCGACAAGGCCATTGCCAAGAAAGTGGCCTTTGTGCCCGGTAAGCCGTTCTATGCGAACGGTGGCGGGGAAAATACCCTGCGGCTCAATTTCTCCAACGCGGAGCCGGACCGTATTGAAGAGGGAATCAAACGGCTGGGCGAGAGCATCAGGGAATTTTTGAACTAGTTTCAGTACCACAGAACATTGGAGGAGGCTTCATGTCTCAACATGTTGTAGTCATAGGCGGAGTCGCTCTCGGTCCCAAGGCCGCATGTCGTTTCAAACGCATTGAGCCGGGATCAAAAGTGACCATGCTGGATATGAGTGACCTTATTTCCTACGGTGGGTGTGGCATCCCGTACTATGTTTCCGGCGATGTGCCGGACGCCGAGGCATTGCGGACCACCGCATTTCACATGATTCGTGATGAGAAGTTTTTTGACGAGGTCAAGGGCGTGGATGTTATGACCCGTACCAGGGCCACGATGATTGACCGTGAGAAAAAACAGGTCTGCTACGAAAACGTGCAGACCGGCGAGACCGGAGTGCTTGATTACGACAAGCTGGTTATCGCCACCGGAGCGACTCCGCGCAAGCTGGGGTTGCCGGGCGAAAATCTCAAGGGCGTGCATTACGTTTCCAATCCTCACGACGCGGAATGCATACGCGCTTCCATCTCCAAAGGGCAGGTGGGGACTGCTGTCGTTATCGGCGCGGGATTCATCGGCCTGGAAATGGCTGAAGCCTTTGCCGACATGTGGGGGGTCGAGACCACCGTGGTGGAGATATTCGATCAGATCATGCCCAGGCTGGTCAGCCCGACCCTGGCCAAGATGGGCATGGAGCACATGGAAGAAAAGGGTGTCCGGTTTCACCTGGGGGAATCCGTCAAATCCATTGAAGGAGACGGCCAGGTGCAGCGGGTCGTCACGGACAAACGGACCATCGAGGCTGATTGCGTCATCATTTCCGTGGGCGTCCTGCCCAACGACGAGGTTGCCAGGGAGGCCGGACTCAAATGTCACGAGCGGGGCGGCATCGTTGTGGATGAAATGATGCGTACCACGGATCCGGACATTTATTCGGGCGGCGACTGTGCTGTCATCAAGCACCAGATCACGGGCCAGCCACTGTTTCTGCCCCTGGGCTCCATGGCAAACAGACAGGGCCGTATCATCGGTAACAATCTGGCCGGAGGAGAGTCGTCTTTTGACGGCGCTGTAGGCTCATTCGTGGTCAAGCTTTTCGAGACCTCCCTGGCCGGAACCGGGTTGAGTCTCGGAGCGGCCGAGGCTGCCGGGTTCGATGCTTTCAGCGTCATGCTTATTCAGTTGGATCGCGCCCATTTTTATCCCACCAAGGAACTCATGACCCTCGAGTTGGTGGTGGAGCGCGGTACCCGCAGAGTGCTCGGCATACAAGGCTTCGGCAGTTCCGGGGACGCCATGGTCGGCCGTATCAACGCAGTGGCGGCTATCCTCAAGTTCAAGCCTGCCATCGATGACATCAGCAATATGGAATTGGCTTATGCGCCGCCGTTCTCGTCCGCCATGGACATACTCAACAGTGTGGCCAACATGGCGGACAATGCTCTGCGCGAAATGAATCGCGGAGTGGGACCGGTCGAGTTTGAGAAGTTGTGGGCCGAGCGTGAAGCCGGGGACTACTGTTTCATCGATTGTCGCGAACATGCGGATGCCCAGCCTTATATGGAGCGTAATCCGGAGCATTGGCATAATATCCCCCAAGGCGAGATATACAAGCGTCTGAATGAGGTGCCCGAGGACAAGACTTGTGTGCTGGTTTGCAACACTGGTGCACGTTCCTATGAGGCCCAGATCATGCTGACTCACAAGGGACGCAGCAACGTGGTCAACATTCATGGCGGCATGGCAGCCCTCAAGAAGTATGGTCTCGAGTTGTAGTTCCTGATCATTCCACTTGTATATAGTCGCTGATATCGGTATTAAGATTGGGAATCGCATGCCGGGCCGGTTTTGTATCCCGGCATGCGGAAACCCACGGGATGAAGGACCATGCGCTTTCTCATTGTCGATGATGATGAAGCCATCCATTTGTATTTGCAGAAGGTCCTAGCGCCCTATGCCGAGTGCGACTCTGCGGAGACCGGTGTGGAGGCCGTCAGCAAATTCAAACAGGCCCAAAAGAACAGATCTCCATATGACGTCGTCTTCATGGATATCTGCATGCCGGGCATGGACGGGCACAAGACCGCCGAGCTGATGCGCAAGGAGGAATTGAACCTGGGCATCAGGGAAGTGGACCAATTTCACTTGGTCATGATCACTTCCCTGGGTGACAATCGCAACATCAGCAAGGCCTTTTTCAACACTTTTGCCTCCTGTTACCTTGTAAAACCCTTTGACAAGGACAAGGTCGTCGAGGAATTGCGCGCCAACATGATCATCTAGCTCAGGCAAAACAAAAAGCGCCGCTCCGTACGGAGCGGCGCTTTTCCATTCTTTGATTCGGGTATTACAGCTTTCCGAGCCCCATCTGCAATTTGTCCAGGATTTCGGTGAGCTCTTCGCGTTGATGGGCGTTGAAGTCTTCCATGAGATTTGCGACCCGGCTATAATAGACAGGAAAGATGCTTGAGATGAGCTGGTCTCCTTTTTCGGTCATGACCACGACTTTGACGCGCCTGTCTTCTGGGTCTGTTTTGCGTTCCACCAAGCCGTCTTTGACCAAGGTGTCGAGCACTCCGGTCATGGTTGCGTTGGTGACGCCTGTGCCCTTGGCAAGCTCGGACGGGGTCCAGCCTTCTGGTCGGCGAGTGAGCAGGATGAGAATGAAGAAACGGCGTTGTGAAAGTCCGAACCGGGTCAGGAAATTGTTCAGGGAAGTTTCCATGTCCGAGGCAACCCGCAACAACTTGAGAAAACAGAGTTGCGCGCCGACATCCAGTTCAGGATACCGCTCTTTGTATCGTGCCAGTAATTGTTCGTCAGGGAGATCATAAAGTTCCAACATATTACCCTCGTGGCATCTTAGGTGCCTAAATATGGTGTAGGGGAGTCAAAGTCAAGTCTAACAATACACTGGAAGTACAAAACGCCACCTGTTTTCAGGTGGCGTTTTGTTTTTTTATAACTCTATATCCTGCCTTCCTCGAGAGCATGACAGGCCACTTTTGCCCCGGATTCGAAATCCTTAAGCAGGGGGATTTCCCGACGACATCGTTCGTTTGCGTGCGGACATCGCCCGTGGAACACGCAGCCTGCAGGCAGGTTGATGGGGGTGGGCACGTCGCCGGAAAGGCGGATGTGTCCTCCCGGGCTCCCGCCAAGCTTGGGGATGGCCGACAGCAGGGCCTGGGTGTACGGGTGTCTGGGCGTGGTGAAGAGTTCCTTCGCCGGGGAGAGTTCGCACAGGCTGCCCAGGTACATGACTGCCACGCGGTTGGAAATGTGCTCCACCACGGAGAGGTCATGGCTGATGAACAGGTAGGTGAGCTTGCGTTCATCCTGCATGTCCATCATCAGGTTCAGGATCTGAGCCTGGATGGAAACGTCCAGCGCCGCTATGGGCTCGTCCGCCACCACGAAATCGGGGTCCAGCACAAGAGCTCGAGCCAAACTGATTCGCTGCCGCTGACCGCCCGAGAACTCGTGTGGATAATTGCCGGCCCAGGCCGGGTCAAGTCCCACGGCACGAAATGTCTCGGCCACCTTGTCCTCGATTTCCTGTCCGCTCATCTTCGGATTGTGAAATTTGACCGGTTCCTGCAAGATCTGGCGTACGGTCATTCGCGGGTTGAGCGATGCGTACGGGTCCTGGAAAACCATCTGCATTTTTTTGCGGATGGGTCTGCGGGCGCTGCCGGACAAAGGGTCGATACGCTGGCCGCGATAGCGCACTTCCCCGGAATTGGGGCCATACAAGCCGATGATGGTCCTGGCCAGCGTGGATTTGCCGCAACCGGATTCGCCCACGACGCTCAGGGTTTCGCCTTCCAGTATGTCGATGGAGACGCCGTTGACGGCTTTGACGATGGTTTTTTCACGGTACGGGCGTCCTTTGTCGAACTTGATCTGATCGACCAGCCCGCCTGAGATGTCAAAGTGTTTGACCAGGTCTCGTGTTTCGAGAAGAGGGGTGTTGCTCATGATGCTTCTTTCCCTGGTTCGTCCCGCTCGAAGCAGGCGATGAAGGTTCCGGATTCACACTGCCGCAGGCCGGGGATTTCGGTCTTGCAGCGCTCAAGGGCATAGTCGCAGCGCGGACAGAACGGGCAACCTCTCGGCATGTTTATCAGTGACGGCATCATGCCCCTGATCTGGTTCAGGCGGTCGCCGTGCACACTTTGCGGCAAGGCGTTGATGAGGCCTTTGGTATAGGGATGTTGCGGATTGCTGATGATCTGTTCTGTGGAGCCGATCTCGACCACGCGTCCGGCATATAGCACGGCAATGCGTTGAGTCACTTCCGAGACCACTGCCAAGTCGTGGGTGATGAGGAGGAGGCCCATGTTGTTCCTTTCGCAGAGCTCCAGGAGCAGGGACATGATTTCGGCTTGGATGGTCACGTCCAGGGCAGTGGTAGGCTCATCCGCGATGATCAGGTCCGGGTCGGTCAGCAGCGAGATGGCTATGACGATACGCTGGCGCATTCCCCCGGAGAACTCATGCGGATACTGCTTGAGGCGTTTTTCCGGAGAGGGAATGTAGACCTTACGGAGTTTATCCAGGGCTATTGCCTCGGCCTCCTTCACCGACACCTTTCTGTGGGCCAGGATGGTCTCTACCATTTGCTGACCGACGGTCAGCACCGGGTTCAGGGTCATCATGGGGTCCTGGAAGATCATGGAAATGCGGTTTCCGCGGATGTGGCGCATCTCTTCATAGGTATATTTGGAGATGTCCTTGCCTTTGAAGAGAACTTCCCCTCCCGAGATGTATCCCGGCTTGGAGATCAGGTTGATGATGGAAAAGCCCAGCACGGACTTGCCCGCACCTGATTCTCCCACAAGGCCGAGCCGTTCACCCTGATTCAGAGTCAGACTCACGTTTCTGACCGCACGGACCTTGGCGGCCCTCAGAGCGAATTCCACGCTCAGGTCTTTTATTTCAAGAAGCGGCTGCACGTCATTACCCCTTGTACAGTTTCGGGTTCAGGAAATCCCTGACCCAGTCACCAAGCAGGTTGATGACGAAGATGAGAGTTACCAGAACTATGCCGGGGAAAACGGTGATCCACCAGGAACCGGAGAATATGTATTCGAAACCGGCGGTGATCAGCGACCCCAGGGACGGCTTGGTGATGGGCATACCCAACCCGAGGAAGGACAGAGCCGCCTCGGACATGATGGCGTTGGCCACCTGCACCGTGGAGATGACCAGCACGGGGGAAAGCGAGTTGGGCAGTATGTGACGCCACATGATCCTGGCCTTGGACAGGCCGATTACCCGGGCTGCTTCGACATATTCCTTCTTTCGTTCGGCGAGCACGGAAGCTCGCACGGTACGGGCGTACTGCGGCCATTCGGCCAGGCCGATAATCAGGATCAACAGGGGAATGGCGATTTTGTCGTAGCTGCCCACGCCGAAGATGGTCTGGAAAATGGCCCCGATGAAGATGGCCACCATATATGTGGAGAAGGAGAGTTGCACGTCCGCGATACGCATGAGGATGGTATCCAGTTTGCGCACGTAACCGGAAAGGAGCCCGACGACGATGCCTATGAAGGCCTGAAGGCAGACCGCACCGATGCCGATGATGATGGACACGCGCATTCCGTACAGGATGGTGGAAAACATGTCACGGCCCTGGGCGTCGGTGCCGAGCAGGAAGTTGGAGGTCCCCCCAGCGGCCCAGACAGGCGGCATTTCCGAATCCATCACGTCTATGGTGGACATGTCATATGGGTTGTGGGGAGCGATGAGCGGGGCGGCGAAAGCGCTGAAAAACAGCACCGCCAGCACGATGAAGCTGACGTAGGCCACCGGGTCGCGCAGGAAGCTGAACAGGAAGTAGGAGTCCTTGAATCGTTGCCATCTGGTTCGCATCTACTTTCTCCCCTGAACTCGGACCATGGGGTTCACCAGACCGTAGATCAGGTCCACCATAGTGTTGACGATGACAAAGATGAAGCCGACCACAACCAGGTATGCGACCATGAGCGACGTGTCGGCGCGTTCGACGGATTCGATGAACATGGAGCCCATGCCCTGCCATTGAAACACTGTTTCGGTCAGGATGGTGAAGGCGACCATGATACCCAGCTGAACGCCGCCCACGGTGATGACCGGCAGCAGGGTGTTTTTGAAGGCGTGAACCACCCAGACGCGGCGGGGCTTGATGCCTTTGGCCCAGGCGAATTTGACGTATTCGGTTTCCAGCACTTCCATCATCTCGGAACGAATCAGGCGGATGAAAAGCGGCAGCATGATGGATGACAGGGCAATGGAAGGCATGATCAGGTGCAGGAGGCCGTCGACCGTGAACAGGCCGCTCTCCCAGCCCATGATGTTGACCGTTGCGCCTCTGCCGAACGAAGGCAGCCATCCCAACTCGACCGAAAAAATGTAGATGAGCAGGATGGCCGTGAGAAAGACAGGAATGGAGACCCCGATGATGGAGACTCCCATGATCAATCGCGAAAAAAGGTGCTTGGGTTTGATGGCGGCGTAGATCCCAAGAGGTACGGACAACAGGATGATGATCAGGGCGCTGCAGAAGACAAGCTCTATGGTGGCGGGAGCTTTGCTGATGATCACGTCCAGGGCCGGTTTTTTGAAAAAGAAGGATTGTCCCAGATCTCCATGCACGGCGTTCTTGATGAAACGCACGTACTGGACCATGAACGGATCGTTGAGCCCGAGCTTTTCCCGGATCTCGGCCCGTTCGGCCGGAGTGACGCGCTCGCCCGCGAGGTCGCGTACCGGGTCGCCGAAGTTGTGCTTGATGGCGAACCCGATGAAGCCGATGATGAGCATGACCATCAGGGCTTGGGCGATTCTTTTGACTGTGAATGCAAACATAAATTGGATTTCCGTTGTACAGGGCTGAAAGGGGACTCCCGGTCGGGAGTCCCCTTTTTTAGTCAGGGCAAGGTCCCTTTACTTGACGATCAGGTCGCCGAAGTAGGGGAAGTTCATGGTGTTGACGATGGCCTCGGTGTTCATGTTGTCCTTGGAGGCCCATGCCAGATTCTGCCAGTGCAGCGGGATGAAGGCGGCGTCATTGTAGAGGATGCGCTCCACTTCCTGCAGGTCTGCGGCACGCTTGGCCGGGTCGGTTTCGGACTGGGAGGCGATGATCAGTTCATCCACCTTGGGATTGCAGTAGTTGCCGGAGTTGTACTGGCCATAGCCGGTTTCCTTGTTCGGGCACATGGTCAGGAACTCGGAGAAGTTCGCGGAGTCCTCGGTGTCGGCATGCCAGCCAATCATCTGGATGTCGGCCACCTGCGCGTCGAACTGATCCCAGTACTGGGCTTTGGGCATGGTCTTCAGGTTGACCTTGATGCCGATCTTGGAAAGCATGCCCACAGCGGCTTCCGAGATTTTTTCATCGTTCACGTAGCGGTTGTTGGGGGCGATCATGGTGCATTCGAAACCGTTTTCATAACCGGCTTCCTTCATGAGCTGTTTGGCTTTTTCCAGGTCGTAGCGCGGGGTCAGGTCGGCGACATAGCCTGCGTAACCCTTGGGGCCCTGTTGACCGGCTGCGGTGGCGAAGCCTTTCATGATTTTCTTGACGATACCCGGGTTGTCGATGGCGTAGACCATTGCCTGACGAACTTTGGGGTTCTTGAATTCTTCACGGCGGTTTTGGTTCATCTGGAAGGTGATGATGCGTGCGCCGGGCAGGGTGGTCAGCTTCAGGCCCTTGGTATTGCTGATACGCTCCAGGTCGGTGGGCGGAACGGGCATGATGAAGTCTACATCGCCGGAAAGAAGGGCTGCCACGCGGGAGGCGTCGTTTTTGATGGGAGTCAGGATGATTTCCTGAACGTTTCCGGTGTTCTTGTCCCAGTAGTCGTCGAACTGGGTGAAGACTGTCTTCACGCCCTGTTCGCGGTGGGCCACACTGTATTTACCGGTGCCGGACTCGTTCTCGTTGGCAAAGGATGGGCCGGATTTCACAATTTCGTCCTTGCCTTCGTAGAACTTCTTGTCCATGGGGAAAATGTAGGTGGCCATAGCCATGACCAGGCCGTAAGGCTTTTTGGTGATCAGGTCTACGGTGTAGTCATCCACTGCCTTGGCGCCTTTGAACGGCTCGAACAGGCCTTTGTAGTCGATGCTCTTCTTCAGGCGTTCCAGGGTGTAGACCACGTCCTGGGCGGTGAAGGGGTTGCCGCTGTGGAATTTGACGCCTTTACGCAGATGGAAGCGCATGGTCACGTCGTCGATCTGTTCCCAGGATTCGGCCAGACGGGGTTCGATCTTCATATCCTGGGTCCAGCGGACCAGCGGGTCGAAGACCAGGTGTGAGTACTGGAGCATGCCGCCGGAAAGCTGAACATGGGGGTCCAGGGATACCGGGTCGGCGTCCATCGCCAGGCGAAGGGTGACCTTGCCTGCGGGTGCTTCTTTCTTGGCCTCTTTTTTGCCCGCTTCTCCGCAGCCGCTCAGAACGAGTGCAGAGAAGAGCATGGTTACGAGGATCAGCGACTTGATCCCAAAACCAAAACGTTTCATGAATGAACCTCCGTTCTACAAGTGGTTGACATTCGCCATGATTGACGAACACAATGAAATATCTCCACCCAAATCGGGAGCAGCTCATCCAATGTCACATAAAGAAATGAATTTGATCATTTCGTAAATCATTCCATTAGTAATGAGATGTCCCGCAAAGCGCATTTTTACATACACGTAAACGTTTTTTATAACAAGACGGTCTTTGGATTAAGAAAATACATATAAGGAAAGAAATGAGACGGTTGGCGACTATTTTAGTGTTTTTTGTGATGGCAGTCTTTTTTGCCGGTTGCGGCATGTTTTCCGGTGGAATTGATGGGGTGGGCGATGCCTCGGAGTATGACCTTGACGGTTCCTTTGACGAAAAGATCGTCGTGGATCAGGGGGATTCCTTTGTTCTGAATATGTCAAATCCCAAAAAATCGGGCTATGCCGTGGAGGGCGCGGTTTTCGATCCCACTCTGGTGCGGTTGGATAAATACATTGAGGTAAAGGGCGAAGAACCCGGCGATGCGGGCCGGGTTCTGTATCTTTTCACCGCTGTCACGGCCGGAAGTACCGATATTTCAATAAAGGTGAGCAAGCCTGCGGACAGTACCTATCCGGTGGAAGTCTTCAAGACCGTACACCTCGTCATTGAGGATGATTAGAAATACTGTGCCGTCTTGGTCACCTTGACCCCAAGCGGATCGATGCCCTGATTGACGGTCTCCAGCAGGCGCAGGGGGCTCATGTAGCCTTCACGCCAGTCAAAGGTCACTGTCAGGGAATCATCCCCGAATGCCGTAGTCTTGAGCACCAGTTTGCGGACGTCTACCTGCTTGATCTTTTTCTTTTTGGTCATTTTTTCGATCATGACAGTTTCCCGGGCCATGAAATCCTGCCATTCGGCCAGGCGTTTTTCGATCTCTGCCGGTGTGCCCAGAAAACGAATGTGGAAATCTTCCTTCACGGCCTGAGGCTGTTTCTTGCCCATGCCGAGCAGCTCCGCCTTGTAGAGCTTGATGCCTTGCGGCATCTGCGGCCCCAGTTCGTCGATGACCTGGTGCGGTTTCCAGTTCTCGCGGAGAAACAGGTTGAACCATTCGGCGGTGCTTTCCACGCTTACGGGCAGGGCTTTGCCGAAGGACATGCGGGGCAGGGGGTGGAAGCCCTCGGAAAAGCTGACCGGCAGTTTGGCCCGGCGCATGGCACGTTCGAACACGCTTTGCAGTTCCAGTTGGCTGAGGTAGGCGGCTGGGCCGGTCTTTTCGAACCAGATACGGTAGTGGCCACCCTTGGCTCCCAATTCCAGTTCCTGTTTGATGAAAGGAGGCTGTTCGCCTTCCTGATCCCGTTCGGAAAAGATCAGACGTTGGCGAATCTCCTTGTTAAGTCTCTGCTTCTCCAGAGTGGATTTGCTTTTTTCGGTTTCACAGACACCGCATTGACGGCAGGCGTGATAGCGGCAGTCCTTGGTGATCCTGCCGGAAAGAGCGCGTTCCCGCTCGGTGAGCAGAAATTTTTGGGTCAGGCCGCTGTTCAGGTGGTCCCAGGGGAGAGGGGTGTCCACATCACGGCCGCCCGTGAATTCCTCGGGCGTGAGGCCGTATTCTTCCAGTGCTTCCAGGTACGGTTCGACCGCCAGTTTGTCTTTCCAGCTTGAGAACAGTGCTCCCTTGGCATAGGCCTTCTCCACTACGGGGGCCAGACGGCGGTCGCCGCGAGAGAAGATTCCTTCGAGGAACGTCATTTCCGGAATGTGGAACTTGAGCTGCACCCGTTTGTGGGGTCGGAAAAGGTCCTTGAGCAGATAGATGCGCCGTTTGATTTCGTTCAGGGAGATCTGGGGCTCCCACTGGAACGGGGTATGAGGTTTGGGCACGAACGGCGAGACGGCCGCCGTGATCTGAAGCCGCTTGATGTGCCTGCCGACGGCATCCCTGGCCTTGAGGCACAGGTCCAGGATGGCTTCAAGGTCCTCGTCGGTCTCTGTGGGCAGACCAATCATGAAATAAAGCTTCACGCTTTGCCAGCCGTGGTCGAAGATGAGCCGGATGTGGGCCAGCAGGCCTTCTTCGTCCACACCTTTGTTGATGACGTCGCGCAGACGCTGGCTGCCTGCTTCCGGGGCCAGGGTCGCACCGGTGCGGCGAATGCTGGAAATGCGATCCATAATGGGGGCTGACAACGATCCCACGCGGAGGGATGGAAGGGAAATGGAAATCTGTTCCGAGGCGCATCGGTCGAAACTCTGGGAAAAAAGGGTGTCCAAGGCAGAAAAATCGCCGGTGGACAGGGACAGAAAAGAAGTTTCCTCATAACCGGTGGCGGAAAGGCCCTCTGTCAGGATTTTTTGGAGCTGGTCCAAGCCGCGTTCGCGCACCGGGCGGTAGATCATGCCTGCCTGACAGAAGCGGCAACCACGGGTGCAGCCTCGTGCGATTTCCATGGTCATGCGGTCGTGCACGGCCTGGCCGAAGGAGATGAGTTGTTCCGTGGGAAATTCCACCTCGTTGAGGTCACTGACCATGGCTTTTTCCACACTCGTATAACCTTCCGCCAGCGGTGTGAGCGCCTTGCCTGGGCCCTGGTCCTTGAAGAAGGCCGGGACGTATACGCCCGGGATGTCCTTGAGACGCAGCAGCAATTCCTTGCGTGGGAGTTCTTCGGCCTTGGCGGTTTCAATGACCTGGAGCATGGTCAGCTGGGCCTCCTCGCCGTCGCCGATGATCATGGCGTCGATGAACGGGGCAATGGGCTCGGCATTGAAGCATGCGCCGCCGCCCGCCACGACGAGTGGATGGGATTCGTTTCTGTCCTCGGCGCGGAAAGGGATGCCCGCCAGGTCAAGCATGTACAGGACGTTGGTATAGCACAGCTCATGGGTCAGGCTGAAGCCGATGATGTCCAGTTCATTCAACGGGGTGTCGGACTCCAAAGTGGCCAGTTTGACGCCGTGCTCACGCATGATGGCGGCGGTTTCCTCGCACGGGGTGTAGACGCGCTCGGCCCAGAAATCGTCATGGTCGTTGATCTGCTTCAGGAGGATCTTCTGCCCCAGGTAGGACATGCCGATTTCGTACATGTCGGGAAAAGCGAGGGCCATGTGGACCCGCACGTCCTTCTTGTCCTTGAGGATGATGCCCCACTCGGAACCGATGTAGCGGGTGGGTTTGGGCAGGATGGGCAGAAGCTCTTTCATTGAATGTACTCCAATCATGAAAACGGGGTGGCCCGCAAAGAGCCACCCCGTATACATTACAGATTTTATCGGCGGCTATTTCTTGAGCAGGTCGGAAAGGTCGGGGGTTCCGCCGCCCAGGTCGCCCAGCCCGCCGGAAGACAGGGTGATGTTGGAAGTGGCCTCGAGATATTTGGTCTTCAGGTCTTCCGGGCACTTCTTGTATTCGAAGATGACGTGCTGCATGGACAACTCGCCGCCCATTTCCTGGTCGAACGGATAGCCATAAGGCAGCAGCATGATCTGAACACCCTGCTGGGCGGGAACGGTTTGGATGATGGCCGGTTCCTCGATTTTATCTTCGTTGAATTTACCGATGACGGTTTCGCCGGTGACCATTTTCACCAGCCTGATGTCGTAGCTCATTATGACTCCTTCATTGTTTGGGTCGGCCTATTAAGTAGGGATTGGCCGGTACGCTGTCAAGACGCGCAAACCGGCGCACCCGAAAAACGGAGTACGCCGGTTTGCTTTTCTGCGGCAGCCACGAAACTATTTGCGGACCGGAGCCTTGGCTGCCACGAGCTTGCGGTACAATGGCAGGAATCCGGTCCTTTCATGCTCCGCCGCTGTCGGAGCATTGATGTGCCAGGTGAATATGGCTCCCAGTAGACAAAGCACGCCGCAGGCGGTGAAAGCCAGAGGGAAATTGCCCATGTCCCCCAGCAAGCCTCCCAGTATGGGACCGAAAATGCCGCCCACCCCGTAGGACAGGAACACGAACGGGTAGTTCTGCCCCACGTTCTTGCTGCCGAAGGTGTCGGCGGTGATTGTGGGGAAGAGCGCAAAGTTGCCGCCGAAGTTGAAACCGATGAAGGCGGCCCCGACGTAGAGGACCAGTTCGTTGGAGGCCATGGCCGGGAAGGCCATGACGCAACATCCTTGAGTGGCGGTCATGAGGATGATGGAGGCCTTTCGCCCCATCAGGTCGCTCATGGTTCCCCAGGCGATGCGGCCGATGCCGTTGGCCAGGCTGAAGAACACGGCCATGGCTGTTCCGGCGATGGCGCTGGCCTCGGCCGTGCCGTATCCGGACCGTTGCAGGGCCTCCATGGGGTAGAGCTTCATGAGCCCGATGGACATGAGCCCGGCCCCGGCGCTGAAGGCGAAAGTCAGGAATATGAGTTTGAACTGGTAGGTGCGCAACATGGCCAGACCGGAGTAGTCCACTTCCGTTTTCTGGTCGGTCTTCAGTTCGGGTGGTGTGTATCCCTCGGGGAACCAGTCTTTGGGCGGGAAGATCATCCATAGGCCGCCGATGATGACCAAGGTGGCAAAAGCGATGCCGTAGATGATGAAGGTGGCGGAAAGACCGTAGGTCTGGATGAGGCGCCCCCAGGAACCGGCCAGTTTGACCCAGCCCATGGCGCCGAAACCGAACCCGGCCACGGCCAGGCCGGTAATCATTCCCTTCTTGTCCGGGAACCAGCGCATGCCCACGGCGATGGGCACCACATAGCCGATGCCGATGCCGCTGCCGCCGATGATGCCGATGCAGACAAGCAGGGCCGGGAAATCGGTGCCGCCGAGAAGCCCGGCCAAGGCATATCCCGAACCGAGAACCACGCCGCTGAGCATGGTCAGCCTTCGCGGGCCCCAGGACGCCAGCTTCTTTCCCGCCCAAACCATGACAATGGCGAAGCAGGCGAGGCCCACTGCAAAGACCACCTGGGTTTCCATTTTGCTCCAACCCGCGCTTTTCAGGGCCGGGGTGAACACGGACCATGCATAGATCGCGCCCAGACAGAGCTGGATGAGGATCGCTCCCAGAACCACCAGCCAGCGATTCATTGCCTTTTCATTCGACATAGTTGCCTCCTCTCTGTCTTATGCGAATGGTATTTTCTGTGTAATTTCAATTATTGTTTTCAGGGGAGGATTCTCGACGGGTATAAAAATGCGGAAACCGCCGTGAGACGGTTTCCGCCTGAATTATTCCGGATGAGGAGGATCAGCCCCGTTCCGGGCCATGCAGGATGGCCATGACTTCGTCGGTATCATGCGGCAATGCAGCTTCTCCCTTGGAATTGTACTCTATTTTGGAGACCGCATAGATGGCCAGAAAGGAGAGCATCATGACGAATCCGCCAGGGTTCTTGAATTGAAGGACCTGGGGCAGATATCCCTTGCCCAGGATCATGGCGAATGATCCTGCAATGCCCATGACCAGCCCTGCGACGGCTCCCCCTTGGGTCATTCTGGGCCACCAGACGCCCATGACCAGCACCGGGAAGAAGGTGGAGGCCGCTATGGCGAAGGCCAGGCCCACGAGTATGGCGATCTGCATGTTTTCGGCGATGAAGCCCAGGGGGATGCCCAGGAGACCCACCATGACCGACGCGATGCGGGCCACCTTGACGCGGGAATGCTCGGGCATGTCCGGGTTGAAGACGTTGACCACAAGATCGTGTCCGATGGCCCCGGCGCAGGCGATGATCAGGCCCGCAACCGTGGAAAGAATGGCGGCGAAGGCTCCGGCCACTACGATGCCGAGCAGGATCTGTCCACCGAAGTAGGAACCCGCCACCGGAACGGCCAGGTTTTTGCCGTTGGCCGCCAGCCATTTCATGAGGTGCGGGCTGACGCCCATGGCGTCTCCCTGCAGGTAGACGTAGCGGATGACGTGCCCCACGTACGGGCTGAGGATGTAGAACATGCCTATGAGGAACAGCACGTAGATGACAGTCCTGCGAGCGGCCTTGCCGTCGGGCGCGGTATAGAAGCGTACCAGGATATGGGGCAGGCCTGCCGTGCCGAACATGAGGGCCAGGAGCAGGGATATGGTATCCTTGAGGTTGGTCAGCCAGTGAGCCGGGCCGGTGTAGGCTGCGCCGTCCAGTATTTTGTCCGAACCGGGAGGCGTTCCCTTGAATTCGCTGATGAACCTGACCACGTCCGTGTAGGTATAGCCTTTGATCACAAAGGGAATGAAGGCCAGCAGGAACATGGCGCCGAACAGGATCCAGAACTGAACCAGTTGGTTCACCGTGGTTCCCTTCATGCCTCCGACAGTGACGTAGGCCGTGATGATCAGGGCGATGACCACGATGGCCGTGCCGTACTCCATGTTTAAAAGCAGGCCCATGACTTTGCCCGCCCCCAGCATCTGTGGAGCCATGTAGAAGAGCGAGACAAACAAGACGCCGATGACGCCCAGCACGCGGGCTTGTTTGGAATGGAATCGTTCGGAGACGAAATCGGGTACTGTGTAGCGCCCGAATTTGCGTAACGGGCTGGCCAGGAAGAGCAGCAGGGCGATGTAGCCCACAAAGAACCCCAGGGCATAGATGATGCCGTCGAACCCGTACAGGAAAGCGACGCCGGCAACACCCAGAAAGGATGCTGCGGAAAGGTAGTCGGACGAGATGGCCGAGGCGTTGATGAACGAGTTGACCTTGCGTCCGGCCAGGTAATAGTCGGCAGACGTCTTTTGCCTGCGGAACATCCAGGTTGTGACGACCGTGAAGGCCAGCATCAACCCGATGAGCACCAACGCGGTGATGGGGATTTGATAACCGGCTTCCATTTAGGCGCCTCCTTCTTGCTGAATTTCATCCTCCATTGCATTGGCCTGACCCACGTACCAGATGAAGAGAATCCACGTGACGGGGTAGATTGCGATTGCCACAAGCCAGTAATGCAGGGGGAACCCCAGGATGATCACCTGCGTCACCGTTTCCTTTGCCAGGTAGACGTAAAGGAAAATGCCGATGACGAAGGCAAAGTACGGAATGCCCACGCCAAGGGCCAAGCCGAGTTGCCTTTTGCGGATGGCTTCGATGTGTTCCATGGGTTCCTCCTTCAAGGTTGTTGAGTTTGCCGCTGGATTTCTTTTACAGTAGTGAAGGAGTATGCTGCATTTTCTTTCCGGTGAACGGTCAAAGTGTTGCGGCCACAGGTGAGGGGGCCGGCTGGCTTGCTGCAAGTGGAGGAAAATGACCGGTCAACGGTCGTAAGATGATTCGGGAGTCGCCTTTGAAGACTGGTATGGACGGTCAATGGTCGGCAATGGACCATCACGGTGTGCCCGGTTCGCTCCTGGCGGATTTGCGGGTCATGGCCGCCACGGGCAAACTCAGAGGCCTCCGGAGCGTCCGCTACGATCTGGTGACCGACTGGAGTGAATCGGGTTTGACCGAGGAGGAGGCCTGCCGCAAGTTGTCCGTGTTCAACAGGGCTGTCATTCTGGCCGTGCTTGATGCTCATGTGGAGGTCTATCCCTGGCTTTCGGGCTGCACCTTCCTGGAGTTCGGCTCCGGCGGACGCGGCGAGCAGGTGCTCGGCTCCGACCAGGATAACGGGTTGTTGCTGCACGATGACATTGATGAGGACGAATTGGAGGATGCAGCCAACGACATCGTCATTTCCCTGGACGGCGCAGGTATTCCATTGTGCGCGGGCGGGGTCATGATCAGCAATCGGGAGTGGCGCGGCAGGTTCGATGCATGGCTGAAACGCATGATCGGCTGGCTTTCCAATCCGCACGAGAAAGGCTCGTGGCAGTCCGGGCTTATTCTCGACTTTGAGCCTGTCTATGGCCCCGAGGAGGAAGCCTACAGATTGCGCGGGCGGCTTTGGGAATATGTGCGCAGCAAGCCTGTTGCCGTCAAAATGCTGGTGGATGAGTTGACCGATTATCGTATGCCGCTCAGCCTGTTCGGCTCGTTCATCACGGAAAAAAAAGGTGCCTGGGCCGGGCATCTCAATATAAAGAACAGCGTTCTGGCCCACCTGACCAATGCCGCCAGGATTCTTGCCTTGAAATACGGACTGCCGTTCACTCATACCTGTGATCGGGTACGAGGGCTGGCGGAAGCCGGACATTTTTCCGGCAGTCATGGCGAGGAGCTGCTTCGGGCCTGGGAATGGCTTCAGGGCAGGCGGCAGGCCATCGGTATCGCTTGTTTCGAACAGGGCATCGCCCCCCACAACTACATTGATCCCGCAGAACTTTCCGCTGCCGAGCGCGGCGAACTGAAACAGAGCATCCAGGCGGTTGAAAAGTTTGTCCGCCTGGTGCAGGCCGGTGCAGGCCTTTGATTTCGGTTTTCTTTTTGCAGAATTCTTGGGTATGGAGTTCCCTCACGATTGAAGTTGTTTTTCATGTTGTTATATAAGGAAAAAACTTGTGAACGTACTGATCATAAATCTGACGCGTTTCGGCGATCTGCTCCAGACGCAACCTGTAGTCTCGGCCTTCAAACGTCAGGGATATCGAGTCGGTTTGTCCTGTCTTGAAAATTTCGCATCCGCTTCCAGGCTGCTGCGGGATCTCGACGATGTGTTTCCGCTTCCTGCGGCCAGAATGCTCGCATCCCTGGACAAGGACTGGCGTGAAAGTGTCAATGCTTCCGTGAGCTATCGCGACGAGATCTCGGAGACCTTCAAGCCTGATCTTGTGGTCAACCTGACGCCGTCCATCTCTGCCCGGTTGCTGGCCCGCAATCTGGGCGCTCCGGAAGTCCGGGGGTTTGATCTCGACGAACACGGCTTCAATGCCGACACTTCATCCTGGGCGGCATTTTTGCAAATGGCGGGGGGGAATCGGGGAGCCAGCCCGTTCAACATCTGCGATCTTTTTCTGCGTGTGGCCGGTGTTTCTGGCGACAGGAAGGGACTGGCGCTCAAGCAGCCCGACATGGCCCTGCGGGAGCGCATGAAGGCGCTTTTACGTTCGGGCGTTCCGGGAGAGGTGGGAGGGTTTGTGGCTTTCCAGTTGGGAGCCAGTGAGGACCGTAGAAGGTGGCCCATTGCCCATTTCATTCGCTTGGCGGAAATGATTTGGCAGCGGGAGAAGCGTATCCCCGTGCTGCTGGGAACCGAAGGGGAGCGGACCTTGGGACGTCGGTTCATGGAAGCGGTTCAGTGCCCTGTGGTGGACATGCAGGGAAGGACTAATCTGGAAGAGTTGGCCGCAAGCCTGACCGAATGTGAAGCGCTGGTCAGCAACGATACAGGCACCATGCATCTGGCTGCGGGCCTTGGCATCCCCGTCGCGGCCATTTTTCTGGCTACGGCCCAGCCTTGGGACACCGGGCCGTACTGCGAGGGATGTGTTTCCTTGGAGCCGGACACGGCGTGCCATCCCTGCGCGTTCGGCCGGGAGTGCGAAGAACGGGAACAATGCCGGTTCAGTGTTTCCCCGGAAGCTGTTTTCGGTCAGTTGCAGGGACTGTTGGGCAAGGAAATTACCTGCGGGCATGGCGGCGCCCGCGTCTGGAAAGCAAGGTTTGACGAAGACGGTTTCATGACTCTTGGTTCTGATTCCGGGCATGAGATGACGGATCGAGCTCAATGGATTTTCATGCAGCGCTGGTTTTATCGTCGGTTCCTTGACGGTGAGAGTCTGGAGGGCTGGCCTGAAACCGGGCAGTGTTTGGCTCCGGCCATGCGGGAGCTTCTGAAAAAGACCTTGGAAGAGTGTTCGGAATACCTTTTTTTGCTGCAGCGGCAGGGCATGCTGCTGACCCGAAACCCTCGGCAGGTCCTGAAAGACAAGTTCCTGGCATCCTGGCAACGGTTCGAGAATATTTTGAATGATAACAGCTATCTCAATGTGCTGGCTCAACTGTGCATGTTCGAGGCTCAGCAGCGGGGGAACGATTTGGTCGCTCTTATGGGGATCATTGAGCGCTATCGTTTGTTGATGAATGCCATGCAGGAGGCCTTGTAGCCGTCGGCACGGAAATTGTATCTGTACGGCCAAGTCTAAAAAAAGGAATTTTTAGCCCCCCTGAGGAGGAAGAGACAATGATCCTTATCGACGGACAGAAATGCGACATAGAAGCAAAGAACTATCAGAATCTTGAAGAGGTTTTTACCACAATGGTTCAGGAAGGGTACCTGGAGGACCGTGTCGTCACCGACGTGCTGGTCAACAATGAACCATTCAGTGAGATTTACCCTCATCAGTCCGAGGACATCGAACTTGATAGCGTGGAAACCATCGAGGTGACCACTATGGCTACCTCGGACATGGCTATTGAGATTACCCGCGAACTCTACAAGGTCGTCACCCTCATGGCCGAAGGTGGTAAGAGTGTCGCCGAATTGTTCCGCCAGGCGGACGATGCGGAAGCTCTGGAGACTTACCAGGACCTCTTGGATGTGACCCGCAACTTCCTGGCCATGATCGGTCTGCTGCGCAACGAATATTCTCTCAAGGATCACAAGGCCTATGTGGACGCAGCAGAAGAAATGACCAACCTTTTCACTGAAATGACCGAGGTACTGGAGAACGAGGACTGGATTCTTCTGGCGGACCTCCTTGAATACGAATTCCTGCCCGCGGTGGAAAAATGGAAGAAAGTCATCGCCCAACTCAGGGAAGACATCAGGACGGCGAAATAACCATGACAGAACGGCGCCAACTGCTTGACGAAGCACTCTCCATGGGGCGTGCCGAGTTGAAACATCTTGTGGCCGGTGAGGTCATGGAGGCCGAGAAGCTGGCCATGGCAAGAAGCCGCAAGGCGGAACAAGCCATCCACGGCATCGACAAGACCGCTTTGCAGGAATTGGCCGACCAGCTCGTGGAATTGGGGAGCCTGCAGGAAGAATTGACCAACGAGGCGACAAAACTCAAGGAAACGGTCAAGCAGGAACTCATCAATTTGAAGAAGCAGACCCGCAGGTTTGCTGGGTACAAAGTCGGTGCCGGATATGTCCGGCCCGGCTTGAAGCGCCCACGCTTCATCAGCAAGAAAGTCGAATAATTCAGGGGATTGAAAGTATATTGGCGAGGCTCGGCTGATGTGTCGGGTCTCGCCTTTTTTTATCCCCAGTGGATGGAGCCGGTATCTTCGTCCATCCTTCCCGCGTCGTTGAAGGAAATACCCAGCCGGGTGTAGCCTTCATCTCTTTCCTCCATGCTGCGGACCTCTCCGGCATACCAGTAGGGACGGAATACTTTTTCCTTGAAGTTGAACATGAAGATGCTGATAACCACGGGAGCTGCCACAACGCACATGGACGGCAGCACCTGGTTGCGGACCTGCAAGGCGATGCCGCCCTTGGAAATGTTGATAACGGAGTTGGTGTCGTGTCCGGACTGGTCCTGGGCATAGGAGTTGACCCCGATATCCGGAACCGCATCCTGAAACTGGATGGCCGAGGTCCTTGAGTCCGCCATCCAGACCTTGACTCGGATGAACTGTTGATCCACCACTTTCTTGCGCCCGTGCTTTCTGCGCTTGAGCAGCGTGTACTCCAACGGTGCGGAAAGGGTCAGCTGGTCAGTCCTGCGCCCGGAAATGTCGGATTCCATGAGGGTGGCGCGAAAAGCATTCACTTTTCTGCCGGCAGCCAACAAAGGCGGGAAGACAAAGGTGACCTCGTCTCCTTCGCTGGCCTTGATGGTGTCCAGTCGCTCCACGATGTCGCATTTCATTTTCCTGCGTCCGGCCCTGGTGATGACGCAGCGAACGGAAGGGGTGTTGTTCTTGTCACATAACTCCAGAGTCATACCTTCGTGGGAAAGGGTTTGTGGAATGTGTTTTTCCTGGGCAAGTTCCTGTTTGTCGTCGCTGCGCATGACGCGCAACGCCAGCAGGAAGAGTACAATGGCAAGTATGACCAGTAGACCTGCGAGAAGGTACTTGGCAAAGAGCAGGTCCTGAATGCCGAAGATGTTCTGCACCAAGCCGAGGGCCAGAGCCTGCAAAGATTCAGGGAGTGTCGCTATATTCATAATTGGAAGTTCACAAATTCCTTTTTGGCGTTGAGCACCTTGTATAGGTACCGTTTCGTTTCCGCGTAGGGAAGCTCTTTGCGGAGTTTTTCATAAACCTGTCGGGGATCCATGGAATTGAGCTTTCTGACGGCTGTTTTCCTGTTTTTGTCGAAGGTGCGCAGCACACCGCCTGCGCCGCCGTTGTATCCGGCGATGACGCAGTATTCCCGGGAGACAGAATCTTGTATGCCCGCCAGGTAGCGGTACTGAAGGAGATGCAGGTAGCCTGTGCCGTAGGTGATGTTGGTGCTCGGGGTGAACAGGGCCTTCCGCGACGGATACCCCTTTTTGCCGTAGAGCATTTTGTAAACGTCGCCACCTGCGGTTTTGGGGACCACTTGCATGAGGCCGACGGCCATGGCACTGCTGACGGCAAAGGGGTTGAAGTCGGATTCCACCTTCATAATGGCGTAAATCAGGTTACGGCTGACCTTGAACCGCTTGGCAGAGGCCTCCACGTATTGGCTGTATTTGGCGGCTCTGATGTGCAGATGGTCTTTGACCATGGGAATGGTCACGTAGGTCACGGTCTTGCCGGATGCTGATTTTCTGGTCTGAATTTTGTTGACCACAAGGTAATCGGCAAAACGGCTTGCGCGCCATTCCCAGCGTACCTGCCTGTTTTCGTTGTCCAATACTTCGCCCAGCAGGAAAGGTGTTTCTCCCAGCTCTACGGTTTTGGCTGAATAGAGATTCACGGCGCGTGGATCGCTGGGTGTCAGCAGTGTGATGATTATGGCCTCGCGCAGGCTCTGCTGCGGCTTTTTCCTGTCCACGGTTTCCACGGTGACGACCCCTTTATCGAAGTCCACCATGGCGCGCGACTGATAGTTCTGGGTGTATTTGACGTATCGTTTCGGTGTGGGCAACTCTACTTCCTCGGCTCCCCACTTTCCCGTGATTGCCTTGATGAATTGTTCCAGCAACCCTTTGAACGCCTTGATGTCCTGTTCCAGAGCCTTGGGGTTGACGGCATAGTTCACTGCCTTGCTGGTGGCCAGGCTTTCGGCTGCGGCCACAGGGTCGCGGGATGCGGCGATACGGGCCAGGCGCACCGCGTCGTATCTGGAGCAACCGGCAATCGTTATAAATAGAAAGGCTGTGATTGCGCAGGGCAGGAACGCTTGGTAGGTATTTCTCATGTGGTGTGTCCGGCGCTCGAGGGCAAGAAGGTCTTTAGCGTTTGCAAGCAGGTGTTGAAGTTCTTGAAGCGGAGTATACGTATATGGTTGAAAAAGGCAAAGTCATTGAAATCATAGATGCTGATCTCGAGCCCCTTATTTTGAAATTCATGAGTAATACCCAGCGGGAACTGGCGGAATTGCGGAAAGCTTTGGCGGAAGAAGACTTTTCGACCGTGCAGCGTCTGGGGCACAATACCAAGGGAGCGGGGTTTGGTTATGGCTTCAAGGGAATGGGGGAGCTGGGCAAGTCCATTGAGCAGGCTGCGCGCGATCAGGACGCAGAGGGTTGTGTATCTTTCGTCGAACAACTCGAAGAGTATCTTGAATTTCTTGAAATACAATATGAATAGAGTGTTTCCTTCAGAAACCCGAAAAGCTCCCGCAATGGGAGCTTTTCAAACTTTTATGGGGCCCGGTTGACCGTGGGCGGGTGGCCGGAACTCTTTTTCAAACATATCTTTCTTTATCTGTTAGTTCCCGACCTTCTCCAGCCTCACCTGTGTCCCAGGTAATGCTTAATGTAGAAAGAAGCAGATACCGTGCCATTTTAATCGACTCGAAAGAAGATAATATATTCTCTGAATATTGAGGGGATTATGAAGACTTTCGAGAGGCGTGACCAAAGCAGGGCGGGAATGTTTTTCCTGCCTTGGGGAAAGTGACAAAAAGACGACAGTGAATAAGGGAGAAAGGCTGCGGCCCTTCTCCCTTTACAACCGGCGGAACTAAAGTAGTTCCATGGCCGCATCCACATCCCAGTCTTCATGAACGACCTTGTGTAGGGCGGTGACGATTTTTTGCGGGTTCGGATGCTGGAAAATGTTCCGACCTACGGAGAGGCCGGCGCCGCCGGCCTGGATGGAGTCGTAAACCATCTGCACCAGGTCGCGCTGGTCATTGAGTTTGGGCCCGCCTGCTATGACCACGGGAACGCAGCAGCCGTCCACGACTCTGGAAAAGGTCTCTGGATCGCCCGTGTAATTGACCTTGACGATGTCCGCGCCGAGTTCCGCCCCGGCCCGTGCGCAATGGGCGACGACGTCCGGATCGTATTCGTTTTTGATTTTTTCGCCGCGGGCATACATCATGGCCAGGACAGGCATGCCCCACTCATTGGCTTCAGAGCAAATCCGGCCCAGATCGCCGAGCATTTGGGCTTCGGTTTCGTCCCCGAGATTGATGTGCAGGCTCACGGCGTCCGCGCCAAGCTTGAGGGCGTCGGTCACGGAGCCGACAAGGCATTTCGCATTGGGGAAAGGGGAAAGGCTGGTGCTGGCCGACAGGTGAATGATCAGGCCGATGTCGCGTCCTCCCTGGCGATGGGAGCAGCGGGGAATTCCCTTGTGCATGAGCATGGCGTTCGCTCCGCCTTCGGCCACCTGGTCGACTGTGGCCCGCAGGTCCACCAATCCGTAGATGGGGCCCACCGTAACACCGTGGTCCAGGGGGACAATGATGGTGCGGCCGTTGTTGCGGTTCATGATTCGTTCAATTCGTACAGCTTTGCCGAGTTGCATGGGGTACCTCCTTCATGCTGCCCTGGGTTGCCGCTCCTGCCTGCCGCCCTGAAAAGAAAAGGGCCGCAGGTTTTTAACCTGCGGCCCTTGAGGCGTTCGTTTCAGATTTTTTATCGCATCCGGACGCCAAGACCGCAGGTGTCTCTAAAAAAGAAAAAGCTAAAAAAGAAACGGAATGCAGTCTTGATGTTCATGAAAATCTGTTAAGCGTATCTGCCGGTTGTTGTCAAGTATGAACAGCTGATTATCACCGGGGGACGGACCAGAGGTATTTGTCGCAGAACGTATCGGACAGGTATTTTACAACCTTGACCAGCAGTGCCACCAGGAACAGGCTGAACAGCAGACGTCCCCAAAGCAGGCCGGAAATATGCCCGCCGATGAGCAGAAGCAGGAATGTGTCTTCTATGAGCGCATGGGACATTCCCATGAGAGTGAGGGAATAGAACACGTCCTCTTTGCTCAGGCTGCCGGATTGCACTTCCTTGATGATCAGCCCGCTTCCGTAGGTCAGGCCCACCGTGAGGCCTATGACCGTGACCGCCGACGCCTTGGGACCGATTCCGATGAGTTTGAGAATCGGCTTGAGGATCCTGTTGAGCAGATCAATGACGCCGATGGCCGAGAGCAGGCGCATGAGGGCCATGAGAGTCATGATGACCACAAAGATATACCCGAAGTTTTTGGCTTGTTCCATTCCCCAGGCCAGGATGGACTGGTCGGTCTGCACTTCGGGAGTGAACAATATGGCGGCCGGGGCGGAGAGCATTCCGGTTGTTGTATAGAGTCCGTTCAGCAGCATTCCGAGTAGCAGCGCACCCGCCATGCGGATGAAGGCCTGAAACAGGAACCGCGCGCCGGCTTTCCTGGAAATGGCGGATTCCAGAGGCAGTGCATGGGCCATGACCATGAGAACACCGAGTACGGTGGCCTGCGCTTGTGTCAGAGGGAAATCCTTTGCCAGGGAAATGAAGATGATCAGGCCTGCATATATGGTATTGAGGAGGGTGCCGGCCCAGACCAGCCCCATCTCCGCGGGGAGGCCCACCAGGCCCATGACGGGCTTGAGCGGCATGGCCAAGTATTGGATGAGGTTGAATTCCTGCAGCAGTTTGATTGCAATGACAATGGGAATCATGACCTTGAACAGGGTCAGTGCCGAGGATACGCTGTCCTTGACGAGGGCACGGACAAAGTCGACGGTTCTATCGAAATACAACACTATGTCTCTCCTTGGATGGAGCGGACATTAGAAGATAACATGGCAAAAGAAAAGGGAGGACGGCCGTCCTCCCTTTTTATTTTTGTATGTCGGACAAGTTACAGGAACATTCGCGCCAACTGATAGGCCAAGCCAGCCATGACGAACGCCAGGCCGGTGGAACCGACCACGCTGAACGTGGCCCACTTCCAGCTCGATTCGCGTGCCATGGTGACGACGGTGACGAAGCAGGGGGCGTAGAGCATGACGAAGATGATCATGGCAATGCCGCCCGCCTTGGAGAAGGCCGGGTCGGACGCCAATCGGGCGGACAAGGGCTCGGCTTCTTCCGGGTCCACATCTCCCAGGGAATAGGCCGTCCCCAGAGTGGAGACAATGACTTCCTTGGCCGCAAAACCACCCACCAGAGAGATGTTGGTTCGCCAGTTGAAACCGGCCAGCTTGGTTATGGACTCCAGACTGGTGCCGATGCGTCCCGCAATGGTGTTTTTGAGAGCGTGCTCGGCTTCCGTATTGTCGATTTCGGTCAGGGAATCTTCCAGTGCGGCGATCTGATCCTGGGCTGCGCCGTTCTCGGTAAGTGCTTTGAGCTGCTGCACGATGGGAGTGCGCTGGGCTTCGTACTTGGCCACTTCAGCCTCGGGCATGCCGGGGAAGGTCATGGCGGCCCAGAGCAGAATGGAGATGCCGAGAATAATGGTGCCGGCCTTCTTGGCGTATTCCCAGGTGCGTTCCCAGGTATGGATGAGCACCCCGCGTAGTGTCGGCATGCGGTAGGGGGGCAGTTCCATGACGAAGGGAGTGCACTCGCCTTGAATGACGGTCCAGCGCAACAGGCGCGCGACGATGAGGGCGAAGGCCCAGGCCGTCAGGGTGATGAGCAGCATTGCACTGGCTCCTTCCTCGGGGAAGAAGGCCGCGGCCAGCATGAGGAATACGGGCACTTTCGCACCGCAGGTCATGTACGGAGCCACGAACAGGGTGGCGAGCTTTTCGCGGCGGCTGCGCAGGGTGCGGGTGGCCATGACACCCGGGACCGCGCATCCGCCGGCTATGCCGCCGGAGACGATGAAGGGCAACACGGATGTGCCGTGCAGGCCGAAGGTGCGGAAAACGCGGTCCAGCATATAGGCCATGCGGGCGATGTAGCCGGAGTCCTCCAGGGCTGAGATCATGAGGAACATGAACATGATCAGAGGGACGAAGCCGAGTACGCCGCCCACGCCGTCGATGATGCCGGAAACGACGAGGGAACGCAGCAGACCGTCGGGCATGATGCCGGTGACGGTGTCTCCCATCCAGCCGAAGAACGCCTCCAGCCAGCCCATGGGGACTTCGCCCACGGTGAACGTGATTTTATAAATGAGATAGATGATGCCGAGCATTATCAGCGGACCGGCAAATTTGTGGGTCAGCACCCGGTCGATCTTGTCGGACATGTCGATGCGCTGTTCGTCCAGCATGGGATAGTTGATGACCTGTTTGATGATGCCCGCGATGTAGCCGTATCGGTAGTCTGCTATGATGGCATCCGGTTCGGCTTTGAGGGTTTTGCTCGTATGGTCGGAGACCTTGTCGGCGATCATTTCGAGTTGTTTGGATATTTCCGGATTGGCGGCGCGGCCTTTGAGCACCACGTCTTCGTCGTGTTCAAGGTATTTGAGACCGGTCCAGCGGGCCGGGACACGTTCGGTCAGGAAGCTCTCGCCCTCGATGATTTCTTCCATTTCCTTGAGTACCGGGTCCAGGTCCGGGCCGTAGGAAATTTCGAGCGGTTTCCACTCTCCGTTGTTAGCGGCAGCGTGGGTGAGCGCCGTGTTCAGCAGGGCATCTTTGCCCTGGCCGATGCGGGCGATGGTTTCCACGCAGGGGCTGCCGGTCAGTTCGGCCAGTTTTTTTGTGTTGATGCTTTTGCCGCTTTTGCGGACTTCATCCATCATGTTCAGACCCAGCACCAGCGGAATGCCCATTTCCATAAACTGGACCGCAAGGTAGAGGTTACGCTCCAATGAGTTGGCGTTGAGTACGTCCACCACCACTTCGGGACGTTCATCCACAAGGTAGTTGCGGGCGACCAGTTCTTCCTGGGTGTAGGCGGTCAGGGAGTAGGTTCCGGGAAGGTCGACTACTTCGATGGATTTTCCATCGAGTTTCATATGGCCGGATTTTTTTTCCACGGTGACCCCGGGCCAGTTGCCCACATGCTGGCGGGCGCCGGTAAGGGCGTTAAACATGGTGGTTTTTCCGCAGTTCGGGTTTCCAGCGATGGCAACGGTAATATTTTGCATCGGGATTAGTCCTCCAAAGGCTCGACCGTGATGTGGTCTGCTTCGCTGTTTCTCAGGGTCAGGGTGAAGTCCTTCAGGCGTAGAGCCACGGGGTCCTTGAGCGGCGCCTTGCCGATAACGTGGACTTCAGTGCCGGGAATGAGGCCCATGTCGCGAATGCGGCGGCCCAGTTCTCCATGTGCGGAGACGGTGAGGATTTTGAGCTTTTGGTTGACTTGAGCTTGTCTCAGACAAATTTCAGCGCCCATCTGAGCATTCTCCTTCATTGCGTAGGGATTTAGTTGAGAATGGTTTTCAATAAATAAACAAAAAAAATTACCGTTGTTCGGAGCAGATATTTATGTCTTTGTGTGAGGTATTGCAAGAGGAACTGCACGAGCAGCCGCTGCACCCACATCCGGGAGACTTCGCGGTAAGGTTTCTCATGAACCGGCGCACCACGAAAAAGGCCGCGATGCCGACGACTGCCAGAGTAATGATTGTTTCGGTCATGTTTTTATCCCTCGAAAAAATAGGTTTCGTGCCGATCGGTCACAAGACATTTAGTGATATTGAGAATCGACGTCAAGTAGTGAATGCGGTTTTTTTACAAAAACTTGTTCCTCTGCCGGAAAGATCATGGGAAAAGTGTGGAGACGCTTCTTGTCCAGCAGGCTATAATATGGTTCAATGAGCCGTACAGATAAGGTGATTACGTGAAGAATATCAGGTTGTTGCTTGTGGCGGAAAAAGGGCGGGCCCAAAAGGCTTATCTTGAGGAACTCGACAGAACTGGGGCCGATGTGGATTGCATTGATTCCCCAGACGAGCTTCATGACCGTTTGTGCGACGCCCCTTATAACGGACTTTTGGTTGACGTGCCGACCATGATTCGCTCGGAAAGCGCCAAAAAGAGCCGGGTGACGCAGGTCATGGAGCGTTTTCCCGTTTTGCGGCTGCTCTATAATGCCGAACAGGGCGGCATTAGAGGCCTTTCCCAGGGCGGCATGATCAGGGACAACAAGTCCATGCATGATTTTGTGCTCAACGAATGTCGTGTTTTCCCGGCTCGTTCCATTCGCAGAACGCCCCGTACCGATCAGGTACTCAACGTGCTGTTGGCCCATGACCCGGGGCTGTTCGGTAAGGGCGAGGAGCGGACCGTTATGGTCAATGTTTCCGAAAAAGGTTGCTTTGTGTTTTCCTGCGACGAGTGGAAGGCGGATGCCGCCGCCTGGGTTGTGGTTGCCGAGTTGGAAGACCAGTCGCCCATTGAACTCAAAATCCACTGGACACGACCGTGGGGCGCGTCCCGTCGTCTGCCGGGAATCGGCGCCAGTTATGCTTCCATCAGCGATCTGCAACTTGAGCAGATCCGCCAGTTTCTTTAGCTCACGAGGATGATTATGTCTGACGATAACAAGCGTTTTCTGGAATGGGTCGAAGTCATTGCCAAAGGAATTTTGTTGGGAGGTTCCATAGGCGCAGTCGTTGGGTGGTTCGGCATCATCCATGTCGCCAAGGCCGTGGCCTTGGGAGGGCTGTGCGGTATCCTGGCCGCCGTTAATTTCAAGCAGCGGCAGGACGACAAAAAGCAGTCATGAGGTTTTCCCTTCCGCACGAAAAAGAGCCGCCCCGCAGACTGCGGGGCGGCTCTTTTTCGTGCGGAAGGGTTACAGAATCTGGCTCAGGAAGAGTTTTGTGCGTTCGTGTTCCGGATTGGTGAAGAAGTGTTCGGGGGTGCCCACCTCTACTATTTTGCCCTGGTCCATGAATACGACCTGGTCTGCCACTTCCCGGGCGAAGCCCATTTCATGGGTGACCACCACCATGGTCATGCCTTCCTTGGCCAGTGTCTTCATCACGTCAAGCACCTCGCCGATCATTTCCGGGTCCAGCGCTGAGGTGGGTTCGTCAAAGAGCATGACCTTGGGGTCCATGGCCAGAGCGCGGGCAATGGCTACGCGTTGTTGCTGGCCGCCCGAGAGCTGGGCCGGATAAACGTAGGCCTTGTCGTGGATGCCCACCTTGTTCAGCAGTTTCATGGCGTTTTCGACAGACTCCTCCTTGGATCGTTTGCGCACCGATGTCTGCCCGATAGTCACGTTTTCCAGTACGGTTAAATGCGGGAACAGATTGAAGGACTGGAAGACCATGCCTACTTCCATACGAATTTTATTGATGTTGGTCTTGGGGTCGAGGATGTCCGTCCCGTCGATGAGGATGGAACCTTCGTCCGCGTACTCCAGGCGATTGAGGCAACGCAGGAAAGTGGACTTTCCGGACCCGGAAGGGCCGATGACCACCACCACTTCCCCCTGGGCCACACGATAGGTCACATTGTGCAGGGCCTGTACCTCGTGGGGTACGTAGAAGGTCTTGAAGATGTTTTGAACGTCTATCATTTATTCTACCATCCTTCGCTCAAGGTACTGCACAAACATGGACAGGGAAAAGGTTATCACGAGATACAGCAGGCCGCACATGAGCCAGAGTTCGTAGGGCATCAGGCTTGTGGTCACGCCTTCACGGGTGGCTTTCGTCAACTCGCGGATTGCGATGACTCCCAAGAGGGAGGAGTCCTTGATCAGGCTGATGAACTGACCTGCCAGGGGGGGCAGAATCCGTTTGAAGGCCTGGGGCAGAACGATTTTGCGCATTGCCGTGGCCGTTGGCATGCCCAGGGAGCGCGCCGCTTCCATCTGGCCCTTGTGTACGGACTGGATGCCCGCACGAACTATTTCCGCGACATAGGCGCCTGCAAAGATGGCGAGGCTGGCGATGCCGAACCAGGTGCTGGGGATTTCGGGCAGGCCGGACTTTGTCAGCAGGCCATTGATGAGCGTGCCCACCACGAAGTACCAGATCATGATCTGTACCAGCAGCGGGGAGCCGCGAATGAGTTCAATATAGGTAATGGATCCCCATTTGAGGGCGGGGTTCCGGGATATCCTTGCCAGCCCTGTGAACAGTCCCAGCAGGATTCCGAAGATGATACCCATGATGCTCAATTGCATCGTGAGGTACAGGCCCTGGATGAACAGCCCCGGCTTCCATTCCTGATAATGACCGAGAATGTCGCCCATGTAGATGGTATCGCCTTTGGACACATCCAATCCTTTTGCCGGGACCTTGTACTGTTCGGATGTGTTCGCGCCGTGGACCACCACAATGGACTCGCCGTCCTTGGTGGTTATGGATGAAACTTCACCTTCTATTTCGGCGCGGATCTCCACCTCGTCATGGTAGATGAAGTATTGAGGCACCCTGTGCCAGCGCCAGATGTAATCGACCTGCTCGGTGGCGAAGTAAAAGCCGTAGCAGACCGTGAACAGACCGGCGAAAAAAAGTATTTTCCAGAAAAGATCCTTTCTTGCCTGGAGATTATGGCCGGTATTTCTTCCACGTGTCATAAATTCTTCCCATGCCCTTGTGAGAGAAAAAGAAAAAGGGGGCCGTAAAGCCCCCTGGATGATATCAGCAAATGTTACTCGGACAGTTCCTTGACCCATTCCTGGTGGCGGATCCACTTGTCGTACATTTTGTCATAGCGGCCGTCGTTCTTGACCTGGCGTAGGAAATTGTTCAGCCAGTTCAGGAAGTCCGGGTCCCCTTTGTTGATGGCCCAGGCAAGGGGTTCGAAGGTGAAGGGTTTGTCCAGGAGAACAAGCTTGTCGCCGAATTCGGCCTTGAAGTATACGCAGTTGGGAAGATCGTATACATAAGCGTCGGCTTTGCCGTTGATGACCTCCATAACGGCTTCGGTCTCGTTTTCAAAGGATTTGTAATTGCATTTGGGGATGTAGCGTTTCACGGCCTGTTCACCGGTGGTGCCCAGTTTGGAGGTGACGGTGAACTGCTCGTTGTTCAGGTCCTTGTAGGAAGATATCTTCCCTTCAAATGCGGGGTTGAGCAGAATTGTCTGACCAACCACGATGTAGGGATCGGCGAACATGGCCTTGAGGTTGCGTTCCTGGGTCACGGTCATGCCGGACATGATGATGTCGAACTTGTCGGAAAGCAGGGCCGGAATGATGCCGTCCCATGCGGTGTTGATGAGCACGAGTTTGACGCCCATCGCTTTGGCCATCTCCTTGGCCATGTCGATGTCGAAGCCGATGAAATTACCTTTCTTGTTGGTCATTTCAAAGGGGACGTAACCGGATTCGAAGCCCACCCGAAGTTCTCCACGCTCGAGAACCTTTTCCAGGGTGGACATCTTGGAAAGCTCCAGCTTGACATTGACTTCCTTTGCTGCGGGCTGCTGTGCGTTCTGCTCGGGAGCCTGACTGCAGCCGTATGCGAACAACAGGGCTGCGACGATTGTCAGGGCGGATACCAGGCGTTTCATGAACTGACCTCCTCAATGTGTGTGACTCGCTCCAAACGGAATGTGCGCGGCCGGCCGCAGTTTTGCCGAAATCAGTACGACTTGCCTTCCGTAAGGACTTCCTTGATGATCATTGCGCCGTTGCAGACAGGACATTTGGGCATCTGCTCAAGCGGCAGGTAGACGATTTGTACTTCCTTGCACTTGGGGCAGGCCACCTCGACCGGTTTAGATCCGGTCTGCTCGCTGCTCATGATCCTCTCCTTATAGAATGAATATGTTTACAATTCCTGCCCTCAAAAAACAAGTGAGTAAATTAACGGGGGGAAATGTTCTTGCTTTAGGTATGTTTTTTACAAAAACGCTATAATGCGGCCATTGTGCTCCGGTTTGCCAAAATGAGAAACTGAATTGCTTCTGATTGCAAAAAAGGCGCATTGTTGCTGGAATATTCGGTCCTGTTTATGCATCCTGCTGATTTTTTTGTTTCATATTCCGATTCCATCATCTCTGTGATACATGCTGGGCATGGCGAAAGAGAGAATCCTGATCGTAGACGATGACACCATAGCGGGCATCGACGTCAAGGCTGCTCTGGTCCGTGTCGGATATGAGGTGGCAGGGCTTACCTTCAGTGGAGAAGAGGCTGTGCGCCTGGCTGGTGAGACGGACCCGGACCTTGTGCTCATGGATGTGCGTCTGGCCGGAGGGATGGATGCGCCCGCGGCCGCGGGCGCGATAGCCGAGCGGTTTGATATTCCTGTGGTTTTTTTGACCATTTATGCCGATGATGTTGCCTTGCGTTCGGTTAAGGTTTCAGGGCCGTATGCCTATCTGCTCAAGCCCGTGGATGATCGGGAACTCAAGTCCGCCATCGAAATAGCTTTGTACAAGCATGAACTGGAACGGGAGTTGCGCAACGCCAGGGATGATGCTGAAGCGGCCAACGAGGCCAAGACGTCTTTTTTAGCCACCATCAGTCATGAATTGCGTACCCCTCTCAACGGGGTGCTGGGCATGACTGAACTTTTGCTTCTCTCGGATTTGTCGGAGGACCACAAAGAGAGTGTCCAGCTCATCAAAGATGCTTCCACCTCCCTGTTGGACGTTCTCAACCAAATTCTCGACTATTCCAAGCTGGAGGCCCGTATTCGGGACTTGCGGGAAAATGATTTTCGCTTGGAAGATCTGTTCGAGAGCCTTGGTACGGTCAACGGCCGGCAACGCAGAGACAAGGATTTGTCCTATGAATACGAGATCGCTTCGGGAATGCCGGAATGGCTTTTCGGTGATTACAACAAGCTGCGCCAGGCACTCGCCACTTTGGTGGGAAACGCCGTCAAGTTTTCTACAAAAGGCGGCATAACAGCCCGTGTGGGGCCATGTCCCAAAAGCGTCTGCCCGGGCAGAGTTCCCCGTGGCAAGGCGCGTTTTCTTTTTTCAGTGACCGACACCGGCCCCGGCATTCCTCCCGAGAAACAGGCATGTCTGTTCGATTGCTTCACGCAAGGAGAAAACTATATGACCCGCCAGCAGGGCGGCTTGGGACTTGGGCTGGCCATCGCCAAGCGGTTGGTCAATATTCTCGGAGGCGATATCTGGGTGGAAAGTGTGCCGGGCGAGGGGAGTACCTTCTTCTTTTCGGCGGAATTCGGAGGAAGTTCCCTTTCCGAAGTCGGGCCGGTGTTGCCGGAGGAAGAGCCGTCCCGTGAGGCGCTGTTTCATGGTTTACGGGTACTCATCGTGGAGGACGACACCATCAACCAGCGCTACCTTTCCAGGATTCTCGAACTTCAGGGATGCACCGCCGATGTGGTCAGTGACGGGAGCAAGGCCCTGGATGCGCTCAAACGGCATCCGTACGACGTGGTGCTCATGGACATTCAGATGCCGGTCATGGATGGTTTCGAGGCGACGTTGGAGATACGAGGAGGGAAGCTTGAGGGCGTCAATTCCAAGGTCCCCATCATAGCATTGACCGCCTATGCCATGTGGGGAGACGAGCAGCGCTGCCTGCATGCCGGTATGGATGCTTATCTTGCAAAACCCGTTGATGTGGATACACTGGCTTCTGCGATCGAAACCACTTTGAAGACACGTAGAACCAAATTCTGACACGGAACGAATGATGCCGACCCCTTTCAATTCCAAGGACCTGTTGCCGGGCAATATCTACACCTTGTTTCTCGTCGTGTTGCTGTTGCTGGCCTTGTTCCTTTTCTACCAGATCATTGCGCCGTTCCTCCACACCATTCTCATTGCCATGGTGTTGGCGGTCATATTTTCCCCGGTCTTTCTCCGGACGCTGGACATGTGCAAAGGCAGGCGCAACCTGTCAGCCTTTCTGACCGTTGCACTCATTGTCTTCGCCATCCTGCTGCCGACGGCCTTTGTCATGGTCGCCTTGGTGGAGCAGGGGGGGCAGTCGCTGGCCGCCATCAACCAGTGGGTGAGCCAGAACCATTTGGATAAACTCCTGGATGCGCACCACCTCGGAAGGTATCTTGATTGGGTGGAAATCAAACTGCCGTTCCTCAAGGTGAACGAGATCGATTTTCAGGCCAGGATCATAGAATTTTCTCGGACCATTGCAGAAACCATGCTGGGTATGAGCACGGTCATTGTCCGCAATGCCACGGAGTTCTTTCTCAAGTTTCTGCTCATGATCTTTATCCTGTTCTATTTCCTTCGCGACGGCATAGACATGGTCAGTTATCTCAAGTTTCTATCGCCGTTGCGCGAAGAGCAGGAAGATTCCATCATAGAGAGTTTCAACCGCGTATCCAAAGGCGTGCTTATGGGATGTCTGTTGGTGGCCGTCCTGCAAGGGCTGGTGGGCGGTTTGGGACTGGCCATGGTAGGCATTCCCGGTGTGTTTTGGGGTGCAATGATGGCCTTTGCCGCTCTGGTTCCAGTGCTTGGGACCGGTTTGATCTGGGTCCCGGCCGTCTGTTACCTCCTGCTCGTCGGGGAGTGGAAGTCCGCCTTGTTCCTGGCCGGATGGTGCGGAATTATTGTGGTGGGCATCGATACCTTTCTGCGCCCCTATTTCATGAAAGAAGCGGCACAGGTCTCCACTTTTTATATTTTCATGGCTATTCTGGGGGGCGTGTATGCCTTCGGCATGCTCGGCATCCTGTATGGCCCCCTCATTTTGAGCTTCGGCATGGTTATGCTCCAGATTTATGGAGAGGAATATGCCGACATCCTGATTTCCGACAACGGTTCTTCCGTAAAGGAAGCGCCTGAAAACGACCCGGAGTAAATACCAAGTGCGTTCCTGGATTTTGGCTGCTGCTGTTGTAGCGGCTCTTGTTGGTGTTGCCCTTTTGTTTCGCTTTGTCTTTGTTCCTCCCACTCCAGAACCTCCGGAAGTAGTGGAACCGAGTTTCATCGAAGTACCCGCAAATGAGGCCGAGGAACTCGTCATGGCTCTTTCCCCTTATGTGCAGGGCTTTTCCTCCTGGAAGGCTTTTCAGCCTGCACTGGAAAAGAGCCTGCTTTACGCAAGTGCGAAGTCTCCAGAAGCCGTTGCCGTGGACAAGCCGGGGCTGTTTCTGACTTGGGGAGACATGGCCGAAAGTCTCAGGGAAATGATTTCCCTCCTGCCCCGTTTGGACAGGGATCCCATGCTCATGGCCGAGCAATTCCGGCTTTATCGTTTTGCCCCTCAGACGCTTATGACCGGTTATTACGAACCGTGGATGGAGGCTTCCCCGGTACGGACTGCAGAGTTTAAGTATCCGCTGTATGGTTTGCCGAAGGAGCTTAAAATGATCGATCTCGGGCGGTTTCATCCGCGGTGGAAAGGTCAGAAGTTAGTCTATCGAATGACCGAGGGCGGCATCCAGCCGTTCTTTGACCGAGAGGCCATTGATGGGGAAGGCGCCTTGCAGGGGAAGGGAGACGAACTGGCCTGGGCGCGGAATTTGGTGGATATCTTCATGCTTCAGGTTCAAGGGTCCGGGCGGTTGGTCATGCGAGACGGTTCCGTGAAGCATATTCTGTATGCCGGAAAAAACGGACTCCAATATCTTTCCATCGGAAAGATTCTGATAGATCGAGGTCTTGTGTCACGTGAAGAAATGAGTATGAACCGCATCAAGCAGTTCATTGAGGAGAACCCGGATTTAGGCAGGGAAATCATGTTCAAGAATCCCAGCTACGTCTTTTTCCGGCTGAATGACGATGGGCCTTTCGGCAGCATCGGTAAGGTTTTGACCCCCATGGTCAGTGTGGCTGTGGATCGCCGCCATGTGCCTTTAGGGGCGCTCATGCTTTTGAACAGCGTCATTCCCCGAGTTGGCGGTGACGGTGAAAAGGATTTTCGTTCCCTCGTCACGGCTCAGGATACCGGAGGGGCCATCAAGGGAACCAGATGCGACCTTTTCTGCGGAACCGGACCTGGCGCCGAGTATTTGGCCGGAAACTTGAAGCACGATGCCATGCTTTATCTTTTGGTCAGCAAGGCCGTACTTGAGAAAGAGCAATAGGCTGGGGTGATTGATTTGCGTTTTTGGAATCAATTTGTTTTGTGCCTTGCTTTCATAAGAATCGCGTGGGCAACATTTGCTTGAAGCAATCTCTCCTTTTCGCTATGCATCGTTGCGTTGCGAGGAAATGAGATGTTGCTGATCGTTTAAACCAATGGGAGCTGGGTTAATGACGCAATACACTGATATCTTTACAGAGCAGAAGATGGCCGAGCTGTTTCCGGCCAGTCGAAGTGATGATTTTTTTTCCGCCTTGTTCGGCGATGTGGAGGAGGGCAGCTACGACATAGCCTTGGCGTTTGCCGGGGCCGAGGCCAATGTGCTCAGGTTTGAGTTCAATCTTAACCAGCGGCCGGGGAAATGTTTGGTCTGCAGCCTTACGTATGGCTTGCCACAGGTTTTTTCTCGTCATCCCATTATCAACGTGCAGGGGTTGGCTGAACAGATCGCCAAAGAGGCGGGCAACAACGGAGGTGGTGTGAGCTGGAAGCTTGGGTCCACCGACGAACGAAGCAACGCCCTTCATGTGATTCCGCTCACTATTGAGTTGTCGTAGTCTCAGGTAGCTGACCCAAAAAAAGCCCGCCTCGAAAGAGGCGGGCTTTTTTTGGGTGGTCCTTCATCAAGGCTTCTTTTTTCTTCTGCTTCTCCTTGCCCGGAGTACAACGAAAAGCGTGAAGATCAGCAGAAGCGCAATTCCAGCAACAAGGAAGGTGCTGTGTCTGCCGTCTTCAACACTCTGTTTGGCATGGCTGAACCATTTGTCGTATATTCGACGATACTCGCCGGTTTTTCGGATAATGGCCAGCCCTTCATTGAGCTTGGCAAGCAGTCCAGCCTCTCCTTCCCGTACGGCAAAGCAGTAGTCTCTGGGTAACAGGGGAAAGCCCACGCTGTGGATGTTGTCCAATCCGAATTTCTGGACGTTGTAGAGCCCTTGAAGTGTGGCAAGGAGTGCTGCGTCGTATTTGCCGATGGACAGCAGCCTGAGGGCTTCCGCCTGATTTTCCACTTCGATGATGGCGGATTCGGGCAGATTGTCCAAGGCAAAGTCATGCATGATATCCCCGGATTGTACCATTACTGATTTACCTGGGAGGTCGGCAAGTTCCTCTATGCTCGAATCTACCCGTGTGAAAATGTTGTGATGAACCACGATAAAGCTGGCGGAGAAATCGACTTTTTCATCTCTAGCGAAGGAGTAATACATGCCGGTGATCATATCTATTTCACCATTCTCCAGCTGTTTGCGGACGCTTGCCCAAGGGCCGAGATTTATCTTCACTTCAATACCCATGGTCTTTGCGACGGCTTTGAGCAGATCCACGTTGAACCCGGTCGGCTCTTCGTTTTCCAGGTATTCATAGGGAGGGTAGTCGTGATCGCCTCTTGCATGGATGACGGCTGCGGACGCCGGTTCAACCCATGCCGCAAGGCCGAGCACAATCAGGGCAACCATGGCGGCGCATATGATCATGGCCGTTTCTTTGAATGGGCTTTTCATGCCGTTGGACATATGCCAATCTCACTCCATGCTGCTATTTCATGGGATACCAACAATATGTCTTTTCGAGGAAACTTATTCCATGATAATAAAATCACTGGCCTTCTATATTTGATCCGTGTTGAAGGGCATTCGGGGAGAACTTGACGGGGAGCGCGGCTCATGAAGCGGCCTCATCGTCCGAGGGGGGGGCGAGGAGTGAATTATATTGTATTTGTTGACGGATGTTGTGAGCGCGTTTATTGATCATCCAATCAAATCGCAATGAATCCTGAAATGGAGAAACAATGGATTTTCAGACAATCGCAAAGTTGAGAAAATATTTGTCTATCAAGAACAGCATACCGGGACGCATCCGGATCAAATTCGACAGAGCTATCATCGGTGATCCCGAAGCCGTCAAGTTAGTCAAGACGCCACCCAAAATGCCCAAGGCGGTCAAAGGGACCGATCTGAATTTTTTTTCCGGGACTCTGCTCATTGAGTACGATGATACCCAGGTCGCTCCCTCTCTTCTGGAGGAACTCATTACGGCGGAAAGCGACGAGCGTGCCGCAGAGGTTGTGGAAGCGCTGCATTGCAAGCTGTATCATTAATGATAGGAAAATGCGCGAAAGCCACCCGCTGGTCCTTAGATCGGTGGGTGGCTTTGTTTTGTCCTTTTTGCTTGGGGATTTTTTGACTTCGGAATGCCGTGACGTAATTTAAACGCCGATTATTTCGTATTTTCTCCTATTTTGTTCTCAGTGGCGACAAAGCACGACAACAGGTTTTCATTGCATAATCCGGCTATTCGGTTTTTTTGCGTTGTATCGAATCTCGCACATTCTTGCGACGGGTGTGTGCCGAACCGCACTGTTTGAAGGTGTGTGTTTTTTTAACCTGTTGTAATATTTGAGTAAAAATAATGGCATAATATGTGTCTGTCCGAATGGAGGGGCGGCGTATCGTGTTTACGCGTTTGTGGTGTTATCCTCATTAAATTTACTGCCAATAGGAACTATCATGAAAATATTCAGACTTAAGTTGCAGGGGCAACTTTTGTTACCGATTCTTGCTGTCGTAGCCATTGGTATTACCGCGCTACAGGGAGGCAGCTACTGGGAGTCCTCGGAAGTTCTTGAAGAAGAGATCGTAAAATCAATTGGCAGAGACCGGGATGCCGCGGTCAGGTCCATAGACGAATGGTTTGAACACAAGGTCGAAAATATCGAACTTTGGAGCAAGGATGACCGTTTATGGAAGACGATTGATGGTGACCAGAGTGCACAAGCCCATGTGTCTTCTTTTTTGAGAAAAGCCAAGGAAGCATCCTCCGATATCAATAGTGTTGTTCTGGTGAGTGCTTCCGGGGACATTGTTGCACGCGCCATAAGCAACGGCAAGGTGAAGAACGTTTCCGGCAGGGAATATTTCAAAGCGGCGATGCAAGGGAAAACCTACATTTCCAAGCCTTTGATTTCCAAAAATTCAGGAGCACCCGTGCTGATGGTTTCAACGCCCGTTAGAGATGAAACGGGAAATATTTGCGGGGTGCTGGTCATTGTTACGGAATTTGGAGATCTCTACCGACAGGTGCTCAAGCCGATTAAAATAGGCACGTCCGGGTTCGCTTTTGCAACCAATAGCGCAGGGTTGACCATTGCCCACCCCGATAGTGAGCGCATCATGAAGGAAAGTGTTGTCGACTCTGAGTTCGGTAAGGAAATGCTTTCCAAGGGTAAGGGAATATATAAATATTACAGTAAATCTGAAAAACAGAGGATGGCCATAGCCTATGGCGTGACCGAGGGGACTCGCTGGCACGTCGCCGTCACCGTCTCTTTGGATGAACTGTTGGCCCCTCTGAAAGTTGTACGCAACCTGGTGCTTTTTGGTGTGTTATTCACCATTTTGATTGCCGGGGGAGTCATCTTTTTCATTGTGCGCAGGCTTACCGCCGCCCTGAAGATTGTTGTCGGCAACGCGATCCAGATCGCGGATGGGACTGTCGACATTGAGGTTCCGGAGTCTTTGGCGAGCAAGCAGGATGAAATTGGAGAGCTTGGGCGGGCCTTTAGGCAGATGGCGGAAAATCTGCGTATGAAAATTGAGGAAATTACCGAGCAGAGCGCGATTGCCGAGACCAAGGCGACAGAAGCGATGGAGGCCACCCACAGGGCCGAGGAAGCCCAAAAGCAGGCTGAGCGGGCCCGGAAGGATGGCATGCTTCAGGCAGCCGGCAGCCTTGAAGAGATTGTTGTGCAAGTCGCTTCCGCTTCGGAAGAACTCAATTTGCAGATTCAGGACTCGCGCAAGGGGGCAGATGTTCAGAGAGAGCGCGTGGCTGAAACAGCCACAGCCATGGAGCAGATGAACGCCACCGTTCTGGAGGTGGCTGGCAACGCCTCCAGTGCTGCGGAGAATGCCGACAACGCGCACCATCAAGCCGATGAAGGGCAGCAGATCGTCAATCGCGTGACCGATTCCATCGGCCGGTTGAACAAAGAAGCGGAAAAACTTCAGAGCGAAATGAGCGAACTGGGGCAGCAGGCTCAGGCCATCGGCCAGATAATGACTGTGATCAGTGACATAGCCGATCAGACCAATCTGCTGGCGTTGAACGCGGCCATTGAGGCTGCCCGTGCCGGAGATGCGGGGCGTGGTTTCGCTGTAGTTGCCGACGAAGTCAGAAAACTTGCCGAAAAAACCATGACGGCTACCCAGCAGGTTGGCAACGCCATTGGCGCTATTCAGGATAGCACGACCAGAAGCATTCATTCCATGGAGCAGACTTCGCAAATGGTCGATGAAAGCACCGAGCTGACGGAGGTGGCTGGGAAGTCTCTCACAAATATCCTTGAAAACGTCGGCCAGACAGCGGATCAGGTTCGAGCCATCGCCACTGCTGCGGAAGAACAGTCGGCTGCGACTGAGCAGATCAGCCGAGGGACGGAGGAGATCAACTCCATCGCCATGGAAACCTCAGGGGCCATGGGACAGTCGGCCGTGGCCATAAGTGAACTGGCCGAGCTGTCTGACAAGCTGAAGACCATCATTGAAGACATGAAGCATGAGGGCTCTTCCGAGTAATTGTGGGAAATAGTTTCAGATAAGCTGTCTGTGTGCTTCCCTGAAAACAAGAGGCTCCGGTGAAAACCGGAGCCTCTTGTTGTTTTGCTTCAACTCCAGCGGATGAGGCGAGTTTCGTACTTGCAGAAAAGTCCCGGATGCACTGGAATGACCCGTACGCCATAGCGGCAAGGGCCCGCGAAACCGGGAGAGTACTCGGCATGGAACTCCAGGCTGTTGCCCTCCGAGTGTCTGAGAGTCATGGGCACACAATCAAGGATTTCATTCTCTCTGGTGTTGGCCAATACCAGTTCGGCCTGGATTTCATCACTGTTCATCTGCCCTTTGTCGACTTTGGCGTTGACTTTGAGGGTTTTCCCCAGCTTGAAGACATTGCCGTGTATGCCGTCCACCCTCACTTCCCGAATATTGACCGTGGAGAAACGGCCGGGAATGCGTTTGCGCCATTCGCCGATGTCTCTTGCCAGAGCGAAATCCTTCTTGTTGCGTTTTTCGGAGGTGTTCAAGGTCGGGACGTACATGTTGTTGATGTAGTCATGCACCATACGATGAGTGCCGTACTGCCTGAAGGCGGTTTTCATGGCTTCCTTCATGCGTCGGAGCCATGCATGGGGAACGCCGTCGCCTCCGGTGTCGTAGTACTCGGGGATCACCTGGGTCTCGAGCACCTCGTAGAGGTTGTCCGCATCTACGATATCCTGGTTTACCTGGGTTTCATAAACCAGTCCCTGACCTACGGCCCAGCCGTTGGCCCCGTCATAGGCCTCGTCCCACCAGCCATCCAGGATGCTGCAGTTGGGAACGGCGTTGGCGGCGGCCTTCATGCCGCTGGTGCCACTGGCCTCCATGAGTCGCGTGGGGTTGTTCAACCAGACGTCGGAGCCGGAAACCAACAAACGGGCCAGCCGGATGTCGTAGCTTTCCAGGAAGATGACCCGTCCCATGAAGTCGTCCTGCTTGGCCAGGCGGCAGATAAGGTTGATGAAGCTGGCGCCGATGGTATCTGCCGGGTGGGCTTTGCCTGCGAAGATGATGTTCACCGGCCTTTCCGGGTTGCAGAACAATTCCTTGACCTTTTGCAGATTGTGGAAAAGCAGGGTGGGCCGTTTGTAGGCGGTGAAGCGGCGGGCAAAGCACAAGGTTAGATTGGAGGGGGTGAGCGCACTCAGGAACATTCGCAACCTGTTTGGAGCTTCCCCCTCACGGGTCCACTGTTCGGTGATGGAGCGCCGTACTTCGTCATATAGCCGGTGCTTGAGAGCCACGTGGGTGTCCCAGAGTCTTCGGTCATCGATGGCGTCCAGGCAATTCCAGTCGTTTTCCTGCTTGAGGGCAACATGAATGGACAGATTGCATGTTTCTTCGATGTCGTGCCGTAATTGTTCGTCCAACCAGGAAGGGATATGCACCCCGTTGGTGACATGACCGACAGGCACTTCGCTGAGCAGAAAACCACGCCACAGGTCCATCCACATACGTCTGGATACATCCCCGTGAAGGCGGCTGACACCGTTGCGTATGCAAGACAGTTGCAGGGCCAGTACCGTCATGTTCAGGTGATCGGCTTCCTCCGCGTATATGTGGCCCAGGTTCCAGAGAGCATCCCAAGGAACGCCCATTTCGTTGGCGTAGCTTCGGAAATAGTTCTCCACCAAGGATCGTTCAAACCGCTCGTTTCCGGCCGGTACCGGCGTATGCATGGTGAATACGGTGGAACCGCGCACTATCTCCTTGGCCGAGGCGAAGTCCACGTTGTCCCGGAGCATGAGTTGACGGATACGTTCGAAAAGCAGGAAGGCCGAATGCCCTTCATTGAGGTGATATATGCTTGGTTCGATATCCAAAGCGTTGAGCAGGCGTATGCCGCCCACGCCGAGGACGATTTCCTGCTCGATACGTCCTTTGGACGAAGGTTCGTAGAGGCGGGATGCGATATCCCTGTCCGGACGGGAGTTTTCCACCACGTCCGTATCCAGCAGGTAGAGTTTGGCGCGTCCCACCCGAACCTCCCAAATCTGGGCGTAAACCTTGCGTCCGGGAAGGTCCACCGTGACGAGTATTCGTTCGGTTTCGCCGTTGTGGAGTTGTTCTACGGGCATGGCGGCGAAGTCGTTGTCCCAGTATTCCACCACCTGATCACCGTTGCCGTTGATCTTTTGATGAAAGTAACCTTGTTTGTAGAGCAGGGAGATTCCGATAAAGGGCAGGTTTAGGTCGCTGGCCGATTTTATGTGGTCCCCCGCCAGCAGGCCCAGGCCGCCGGAGTAAATGGGAATGGACTCGTGCAGGCCGAATTCCATGGAAAAGTACGAGACCGGATTTTTCCAGGTGATGCCTGACTTGTCGGCATGCTTCTGTTTGGCCATGTATGCGTCGAAGCGATCCATGACGCTGTGCAGCCGGGCCATGAACTCATGATCGTCGGTAAGTTGGTTGAGCCTTTTCTGGCTCATGGTGTTCAGGAAGCTGACCGGGTTGTAGCCGCTGGCATTCCATTTCTCGGCGTCCATATATTCAAAAAGTTCCTGTGCGTCACGGTGCCAGACCCACCAAAGGTTGTTGGCCAGTTCGCGCATGCGTGCCAGTGCGGCCGGAGGCTCGGTGACCACGGAAAAGGAGCGCAGCCTGGGTTGTGTGGTGTTGACGCCGGTGAAGCTGATTTCCTTTCCGGGAACGGCCGTCAAGCGTTGAACCCCGGCCACACGTTCGGTCCGGATATCCAGAGCCAGTTCATAGGCTTCCAGGTAGCGCAAATAGAAGTTCTTCCAGCTGGCATCCTCGGCGACCCTGCGGGCTTCGGCCGCGCGGTAGGCGCGTTCCTGCTTGTTCCAGTGGATGAATTCTCCCAAAAATTTGGTCAGCTTGATCACCGCTGTGTCGTAGTTATCCTCCAACCTGTTGAGCACATGCACGCCCGCGTGCCCTTCGGGGTATTTCTCCATGATCCATTGGCCGAAACCGGCGCGGTCCGAAGTCACGGTGGGCACAGCGAACGCGCCGCTTTCCATAGGCGTATATCCCCAAGGTTCATAGAAAGACGGAAATACGGTCAGGTCCATGCCTGCAAGGACGTCATAGTATTCCAGATTCAGGATGCCGTCATTGCCGTCAAGGTAGACAGGAATGAAGATGACGCAGCATTTGTTTTGGGGCGTGTTGTGGAGTTGCTTTTCCCGGCAGCGGGCGACGATGGGGTCGTGCTCCGGGGCTCCAAGGTGGTGCGTGGAGATCCCGGCGTATTTTTCGATGTTCTGCCGCCCATCCCGAAGGCGACTGCGCGCTTCATCACTGAGTCCGGCATAACCGCAACTCACCAGCAGGAAATTCACTATAGTGATGTCACCGTCCGTTTCGGCGAGTTGGCGGTCGATGTTGGCCAGGCTGTCCAGGAGCAGATCAATGCCCTTGTTGTGAAATTCGTAGCGGCCGCTCGTGGCTACCAGTAGCGTTTTGGTAGGTTTGAGTTCCCGGTCCAGGAAACGGGAAGCCAGTTTGATGAGTTGTGGACGCACTTTTTTACGTGTCTTTTCCACTTCGTCCGGCTCGGCGAAGCCTTCCAGATTGAAACCGTTGACCGTGACCACGGCCGGGTTCGTCCCAAGAAGGTTGGCGGCCTCGCGGCGGGTGATGTTGGATACCGTGGTGAAGCAATCCGCCTCGCGGGCCGAGACCGACTCCATGGAGTGTTTGGCTGTGACCCCGAAGGCTTTGGCTTCCTGAGATGGTTCTATTTCTTCCAGCTGTTCGTAGATGTCCACCCCCGAGCCGGACATGGCCCTGCCCAGCATGGTCGCATGGGTAGTCAGCAGGGTTGAGACCCCGGGTGCATTTTTTTTCAGAAAGAGCACTCCAGCGCCGCACATCCATTCGTGGAAGTGGGCGAACACGTCGGCCCCTTCTTCCACATCGTCGTTTATTTCCTTGATGGCCATGGCTGCAACCGTACTGAAGAGCACTGGCTCCAAGTAGTCCCATGTACCGGCCATGGAATCCACGCCGAAGTCGTTCCAGAGCTGGAACAAGAGTTTGTCTTGATCCGGAAGGGTATTTTGAAAACCGACGAGGAGAACCCATGGAGAACCGGGAATGTCCCAGCGGCCTGTGACGGTTGGGATGTTCATTTCCTCCAAGCGGTCAAGTGTGGGCACGAATTCCTCGGGCGGATCGCATTGGTTGAAGCCGGGGTTGCGATCCAGAAGCGGGCCTATGGCCACATAGCGCCCATCGAATGCGGCCATGGCCTCGGCAGCCTTGCTGCTGATGACCGTGTGGATGCCGCCCACCTTGTTGCAGACTTCCCAGGACACTTCGAAAAGCCATTTGGTTTCCATCGTATTCATCTCCCGTGATTACTTACTCTTTTGTCGTTGGTCGAGCACGAGGGCAAAATCGTTCAGGGCGTTCATATAGGAAATAAATGCCTGATAGGGGGTTTCGAACGGGTTGAAGTATTTGTGAACGTCGCCGTCGGAGAACCATTTGGTGCACATGTAGTAGAAATGGTCGCTGGTGAGCATTTCCCGCCAAGTGGCTTCAAGGTCGTCGTCGCCGCTTGCCATGACTGCTTTTTCCAGGTTGTAGGCCAGTTCCGCGGCCTGATCCTGCATGGGGTTGCCGAGCCAGGCCGTGACATCCCGTTCCAGGTCGGCCCAGGAAGTGAAGTGGGGGACGTCCAACTGGGCAATCGGGTCGAGATCCGCCGCAGCTTCGGATGGTGTGCGGAAGCCGAAATCCCGATGGGCCAGGACGGCTCGCGGCATGGCTCGGAAAAAATTGAAGATGCCTGTGTCTTCCCATTGGTGCTCGCCTATGGTTTCGTAGTCCATGAACAGGTTGATCACCTCTCCGTTGCCCGCCACATCGTGTACCCAGCGGGCATATTTTTCCACGGAAAGGGGCCATTCGTCCCAGTTGCGATCCGAGAAGCGGAAGGCCACATCGTCGGAAAGGCGGTAGTTCTTGAGCAGTGCCTTGAGTTTTTCGCAGCCTGCGGGTTGGTATACGAAATTGGGTGTGCGCCAGCCTAACACCTGATCCGCGCCTTCGGCCAGAATGACCTTGTAGCCCATTCGTTCCACTTCCTGCGCCAACTCGTTGTTGTAAATGAGTTCGGTGTTGCGGAAGGCTGTAGGCTCCCTGCCGAAGAATTCGGTCATGACCCGATGATGTTTGTTTACCTGGCGACGGAATTCCTCCTTGGAAAAAAGAAAGGACAGGGAGTGGTAATAAGTTTCGGCGATGAACTCCACGCAGCCGGTGTCGGCCAGTTCCCGGAAGGTTTCCAGGACTTCCGGGCAGAACTCCTGGAACTGCTCCAGGGCCACTCCGGTGATGGAGTAGGAAATGCGGAAGTCGCCCTGGAATTCCCGGATCAAGTCGAGCATGAGTCTGTTTGCGGGCAGATAGCACTTGTGGGCCACCTTGCGCAAAATATCGGCGTTGGCCTGTTCGTCCCGATAATGGTGCCTGCGTCCCATGTCGAAAAAGGAATAGCCTTGGTCCAGGCGCATGGGCTGATGGACTTGGAAGTAGATGCATACGGATATCATCACCGGCCTCCTGACAGGTCGCGGTAGACGTTGAGCACGTGCTCAGCCGCGATTTCCCATTTTGTGCGCTTGAGGGTTTCCAAGCCTTGCTGCACGATTTTTTCAGCCCGCTTCGGGTTGTCCAGAATGTCCAGTATTTCCTCGGCCAGCCGGTCCACGTCCCAGAAGTCGATCTTCACGGCACCGTCGAGTATTTCGGCCACGCCCGATTGTTTGGAAACGATGGCGGGTACGTTGTAGACCATGGCCTCCAGCGGCGTGATGCCGAAGGGTTCGGAAACGCTGGGCATGACGTAAAGGTCGCTCATGGCGTAGATGCGCTCCACGTCCGTGCCGCGTACAAAGCCCAGAAAATGGAATTTGTCCGCGATTCGCAACTCGGCCATGCGTTCCACCATGCGGTTGAACATGTCGCCCGAACCGGCCATGGCAAAACGGACATCGGGATTTTTTTGCAGCACCTTTGCCGCCGCCTCCACAAAATAGTCCGGCCCTTTCTGAAAGGTGATGCGCCCCAGGAAGAGCACCAGCTTTTCCTTGTAGGGTTTTTCCAGTCGCATCTGTCCGAGCCTGCGTTCCCTGGATACTGCGTTGTGCACCACCGTGATCTTGGCCGGATCGATGGAGTAGCGATTGACGATGGTGTCCTTGGTGAAATGGCTCACCGCGATGATGCGGTCCGCTGTTTCGAAGCCGGCCCGCTCGATGTCGTAGATCTGCTGGTTGACGTGTTCGCCGCTTCGGTCGAATTCCAGGGCGTGTGCGTGAACCACCAGGGGCTTGCCGGAAACCCGTTTGGCCTCCATTCCGGCCGGTACGGTCATCCAGTCATGGGCGTGAATGACGTCGAATTCCTCCTGGTGGGCCATGTGGGCGCAGATCAAGCTGTAGCGCACGATCTCCGCCATGAGATTCGCGCCGTAACCGCCTGCGAATTCGTATCCTTTCATTCGTAGAATTGCTTCGGAGGAAAGCAGTTCCTTCTGGTCCAGAATGCTTTGATACTCGGTGTCCGTGATGTAGGGACGCAGGGGAGAGATCACTTCCAGCATCTTGATCCGTTCACGAAGTTCATTGATGTCCTTGGCCCCCACGGTGGCGTGAACCCGGTTGGCCCCGAGCAGGGTCAGGTGCCTGCCTTCCTCGTCGGAGTCGAGCTTCGGGAGTACGAAGGTGATGTCGACGCCGTGTTGAGCCAGTCCTTTTGTCAGGCCCAGGCAGGCCGTGCCCAATCCGCCGGAGATGAAGGGCGGGAACTCCCACCCGAACATGAGAATTCGCATTTATCTGCCTCCCAGGAGTTTGTTCAGTCGCACGGATTCGGCCACGCTCCAGGCTTGGGCTATGCAGCCGTTGGGCTCATGGGGCGGGTTCCCTGTGTATATTTCAGGTATGGAAGCAATTCCGTAATCCTTGGGGAAGGAGCGCAGAATCGGCTTGAAGTATTTGCGTAATTCAGCCTTGGCGCTCTTTAAGTCTTTTGCCTGACGCAGCATGGCTTCACCGAAGTGCCCGGCCAGCCAAGGCCAGACTATGCCTTGGTGATAGACCGAGTCGCGGGCGTCGGCATTGCCCTGGTAAAATGGGACAAAGGCCGAATTGCGCGGGGAGAGAGTGCGCAATCCGTATGGGGTCAGCAGGTGATCCTGCACGGCGTCCATCACCGACCGCATTTGGTCCATAGTCAGCATGGAGTAGGGCAGAGAGACGGCAAAAATCTGATTGGGCCTGATGGATCTGTCGCAACCGTCATGCTTGACCACGTCGCACAGGCAACCGTCTTCGTTGTTCCAGAACCTGTCAGCGAAGTTGGCGGCCAGGGTGTCCGCGGCCTCTCTGGCGCGGCGGGTGAGCCCGTTGTTTTTGCCCTCCATGAGTTCCAGATAGAAACGCAATGCATTGTACCATAAGGCATTGATTTCCACGGCGGCCCCGTTGCGCGGTGTTACGGGTTTTCCATAGGCCTGGGCATCCATCCAGGTCAGTTGGGTGCTTTCATTGCCGGCATAGAGCAGCCCGTCCTCGCCGATGCCGCACAAGGGCGTTTTGCCGTCCAGGTGGCTCTCCACGATATGTTTCATGGCCCGGGACAGTTTTTTGATCACGAATTCTCTGCTGCCCTTGGTTTTGAGATATTCCTGAGTGGCCCAGAAGAACCACAGGGAAGCGTCGATGGAATTGTAGGCCAGGTGCTCCGAACGCTGGTCCAGGTAATTGGGGAGCAGCCCGTTGCTTTCCAGTTTGGCGTAGGCGGCCAGCACTTCCTCGCCGAATTTTCGCCGTCCGCTGTGGAAGGTCAGGCCAGGCAGGGCGATCATGGTGTCCCGGCCCCACTCGCCAAACCAGTGATACCCCGCCACAACGGATGCGAAGTCCGAGGCGTTGCGGATCAGGAATTGGTCGGCAGCGTACTGTATGCCCCGCACGCATTGGCTGCGGTCCTTGCAGGTTTCGTAAAGCGATTCGCGTCGCTTTATTTCGGACTTGCGCATTTTTTCCAGGTTGCCGAGCCTCTCCACGGAGGCCGCGAAGATGACCGGCTTGCCGCGCTTGAGATCCAGTTCGAACATCCCCGGGCAGAACAGATCTTCCTGATAGTCGAATCCTCTGTTGCGTTCTTCCATGTACTCCAGGTTGTGCATCCATTTGGGGCCCGGAAAGAATGTCGAAGTGCGATTGGTTCCCATGTACAGAGGAGGCATGCCATCGTAGGGCTCGATCTTGCAGCCGTTTTTTTCCGGATAGGTCTTGGGCCGCAGGAACATGTTTTCGTGCGTGAGACCATGCACGTCGCGGTAGGCCAGGAGAGGGCGGATGCGTAATGTGGCGGGCGTCTTGCCCTCCAGCATCTCATAGCAGAGCAGCACCGTGTTTCGGCCGTGAACCATGAGGATTGTCTTGCGGATCAGAGCGTCTCCGATGCGGTAGGTCACTGTCGGGTAAAGGGCCTGTTCGAAGCCGTCCACGAACTGGTGGCCCGTGGGGTGGTACACCCCAGGGTATTTGTTTGTGGAGAGGAGAAACTCTTTTTCTCCGTCCGTGAGTGACGCCTCTACCTTGGAAAGCAGGACGAACCTGCCTCGCGGCTTTTTGAGCGCCGCCACCAAAAGGCCGTGGTATTTGCGTGTGTGACAATTGATGATTGTGCTCGAAGCATAGCCGCCGAGTCCGTTGGTATCCAGCCATTCCTTGCGCGTCGCGGTTTCGGTGTTGACGCACTCATCCCTTGAAATCCGTAACATATTCACCACCATGCAAGAATGAAATATTGTGAAAACGAACATGAGAAGAGGCTTCTCTAAATCAGATATAGATAGAACATTTCCACTGCATGCAAGTGAAAAGTGAGTGAGGGGAGTTATAATTTTTACGAGGCCTGAAATGAGGAGACGGGAGATGGCTCCACGCATGACAGAGCCTTGAATTTTCTCTGTGTTTGTGATTGCACCGACTTTTCTGCGCATTTGAATGTCTTTCCCGCATTGATTCGCACTTGAAGTTGATTTTTTGAGTGGTTTGGGGCGAAGGTACGGGGCGCGCTCGGGCGGCTTCCCTGCCTGCCGGAGGGCTGGGAATGATTTGTTTGGGAGAAAGTATGCATTCGTTGAAGCTCAAAGTGTTTCTGGTGATTCTCGCCTTTATTCTCTTTATGCTCCTGACCATGGGAATGTACTGGTGGAACATAGCCGCCTTCAGGGAACGGCTGACCATCATGGATGAATTTCATGACGTGGTCTCCGACATTCTTGAGACCCGCAGGTACGAGAAGAATTTCATGTTCTATCCGGAGCCGAACAGTTTGGGCGAGGCTTTGGTCTATTTGGATCGTGCTGAAAAGACCGTGGTTCTGCTTCAGCCCAAGATCGTGGAGATCATGGGACAAGGGGGCTATGAGACGCTGCGGGCCGATATCTCCGCATACAGGAAGCTTCTTCATTCGTTGGCCAACGGGGATCAGGGTGTGGCCATCAAGACCCGGCAGCACGGAACCAGAATGGTGGAGTCCGTCCAGGCCCTGCTGAATCGGAAAAAACATATCATCCATGACGCACTGGACCGTATTCTGTTCATGCCCCTGGCGGTCATGGCTTTGATTCTGATTTCGATTACCATGGTTTATGTCTGGCAAGCGAGAAAAGTGCTGGAGCGGTTGAACTATGTACAGCGTGCCGCTGAAGGTGTGGCCAAGGGCGATTACGAGGCCATTCAACACCTGTCCAGCGAAGACCCCATATCCGTGCTCATGCGCTCCGCATTCCGAAGAATGGCCGACCAACTGGACGCCCGCCAGGAGCAGCTCATCGAGGCACGCAAACTGGTCTCCATCGGAACTCTGACTTCAGGGATCGCCCATGAGTTGAACAATCCGTTGAACAATGTCTCCCTGACTGCGGATACCATGTTGGAAGATTTGGAAGAACTGTCCGAGGCAGAGGTGCGGGAGATGCTGGGTGATATCATCGATGAAACCTCCCGGGCCAGTGAGGTGGTTCGGAATCTTCTCGACTTCTCTCGTGATGAGCAGCGCCCGATGACACATCTGAGCATGTTCAAGGTCATTTCGCAGACACTCAGACTGGTTGGAAATCAGCTGTCACTGAACGGCATCAAGGTTGAGAAGGATGTTCCCGAGAATCTGCCTGATATACGGGGGGACATGCATTATTTGCAGCAGGTGTTCATCAATTTGTTCCTCAATGCGGATCAGGCCATGGACCCGGGAGGCGTGTTGCGCATACGGGGCAGAACTGAAGGGGAAATGCTTTGCGTGGATGTTACGGACACCGGCTGCGGTATGGACAAGAAGACTTTGAGCCGCATTTTCGATCCGTTCTTCACCACCAAGCCCGTGGGCAAGGGGACAGGACTGGGACTTTCCATCATTTATGGCATCATTAAAAAACATGGCGGGGTCATTGACGTGCAGAGCCGAGAAGGGAGGGGGACGACTTTTACCGTGTGCCTGCCAGTCATCGGCGACAAGGAGGAAGTCTGATGCGGTCTTTTCGCGCGGCTGTAGTCGATGACGAGTCTCAGGCAGCCAAACTTGTGGCAAGGGCTTTGGAAAAGCTCGGGTTTGAAGTGGAATCCTTCGGATTGGGGCATCGTTTCCTGGCCCGCATGGCCGAGGCCCCGTTTCAACTCGTCTTCATCGATCTCAAATTGCCGGATATGAACGGTATCGATATTCTGGAGACGGTCAAGACCAACTTTGAAAATGTTGAAGCCGTAATCATCACCGGTCATGGCAGCATCCCCTCGGCCGTTGAAGCCACGGCCAAGGGGGCCGCCAACTATATCGTCAAGCCCTTCCGGTTACAGGAATTGAAGACCGTGGCCCGCGAGGCTTTGGAAAAGCTTGAACTGCGTGAAGAGAACCGGCGGCTCAAAGACGCCTTGGACGAGGCTCCTCCCTTCAAGGACTTCCTGGGCGCCAGCAAGGTCATGCTTGATGTGTTTGCCATGATTCGCAAGGTCGCCGGCGTCAACTGCAATGTTTTGCTTCAGGCGGATACCGGAACGGGGAAGGAACGGGCCGCCAAGGTCATCCATGACTTGAGTCCCCGGAAGGACAAGACCTTTGTGTCGTTCAACTGCGGTGGATTCACGGAGGAGTTGATCTCCAGCGAGCTCTTCGGCCACGAGAAGGGAGCGTTCACAGGCGCGACAGCCACAAAGATCGGCCTGCTGGAGTCCGCAAACGGCGGCACGGTGTTTCTCGACGAGATCGGCGAGATGCCTCTGAACATGCAGGTCAAGCTGTTGCATGTCATTCAGGAGCGGCGAATCCTGCGGGTAGGGGGAACTCAGCATGTCGACCTGGACATCCGCATCATAGCAGCCACCAACAAGGATTTGCAGGAAGCCATGGCCGCGGGTGAGTTTCGCGAGGATTTGTTTTACCGCTTGAATGTTGTCAGGATCTATCTTCCCGCACTGGCGGAGCGGAAAGAAGATATTCCGCTTCTGGCCAATCATTTTCTGGGGACTTTCAATGCCCGTTTCGGCAAATCGGTTCAATCCATCTCTCCCCAGGTCATGGAGATCCTGACACAATATAATTATCCTGGAAACGTGCGCGAACTGGAAAACATCATTCAGCGCGCCGTGGCTCTCGCCGATGGAGATACCATCGGAATGCGTGAGCTCCCGCCCGACCTGCTCAACCTTTCCTTCAGCAATCTCGGCGCGCTCGGCCTGCTTCCTTTGGAAGAGGTTGAGCGGCGGCATATACAACATGTCATGGAGGCCGCGGGCAACAACAAGGGAGTGGCCTGCTCCATCCTTGGCATACCCCGGACAACTCTCTGGCGGCGGCTCAAGAAATACGGTCTGGATTCTGACGACGATTAGTTTCTTTTCGCAGCGAGTTTGGACATATGCCTCCTTGTGGCTCGCATGCCGCCTCTCTTTCTTGCCGCGTAAAAAATATTTCCCGTATGGATGATCCTGCAGGCGGGTCTTGGTCTGTTGTTCATTTTGAAACATATTGACCGTCTGTCGAGTGAATATCTTTTTCTCGGCGCAAGTCATGTTGTTCAAAATGAAACACTCTTCGTGTTTGTCTCGACATATAAAACTCCTCTCTTTCTGAAAAAAAAACATTATAATCAAGTGTGTTATGCTTGCTGTAAAGCGCCCGTCCGTTGGATGCCACCCAGCCTTCATGATTCTTTCTTGTTGTTCATTTTGAAACACAAATGATCGCGAGTTGTCCCTTGCCGCTTCTTTGTTTCTTTAAAAAAATAAATATTACAAGTGGTTATTGATTCAGTCGTTTGCGCTTGGCCGGCATTGGCCTTGCTTTAGGCGGAGGGACGGAAGCTAGCATGAAGAATGTACTCATCATAGTGGACAAATCGGAATCCAGTCTTTGGTTGGCTTATTACGCCATGGGGCTGACCAGCCGCATCGCTGTCAACGTCTCGCTTCTCATGGTTGTTGATGAAGAGATTGATGACGGCCCGGATGAGTCCGAGGAGTGGATCGGGTCGCCGGAAAAGCGGCTGGAGTCTATTTTGGCTGAAGGCCGGTCTGACAACATGCGGCTCGACTTTTATGTGGTGCACGGCAGGATGGAAGAAGAGATTCCCAAATTCATTCTTCAAAACAATATCTCCAGGTTGTTCATCGGCGCACCTCAAGCCGGCAGTCATCCCTCTTATGCGAAGCTGATGAAGATAATTGACAGAGTGAACACCACGACCCGCTGCGAGGTGGAGGTCGTGCAGAAGGTGTCCGCACGCGGCAGGCGAAAGTAAAACGCTTGCAACTGCCTTTGTGAGATGTGTGGGCGCAGTAGACGGCATGGGCGCGGCCTGCCGCTTGGCCTTCGGGCCGAGCTGGGCCGGATAATGGAATTTAACTTGTGGAGGAGTATTGATGCTTCATATGTATCTTCCCATTGCCGGGAATAGCGTCAATGTGTTCCTGGTCTTTGTTCTGGGAGGGTTCGTTGGCCTGCTGTCCGGCATTTTCGGGGTCGGCGGCGGTTTCCTGATGACACCGTTGCTGATCATGTTCGGCATTCCGCCGACCGTTGCCGCGGCCTCGGACTCCAATCAGATCGTAGGGGCGTCCACATCCGGCTGCCTGGCTCACTACCGGCTTGGCAATGTGGATTTCAAAATGGGTATTTTGTTGCTTATCGGCGGCATCCTTGGCGGATTTGCCGGTGTTCAGGTCATCAAGATGCTTCGGGCCATGGGAAACGCCGATTTCCTGATCAACGTCACCTACGTGCTCATGCTCGGTGGTGTCGGCTCGTACATGTTTCTTGAAAGCATTCAGAGTATGCGCAAGAAAGCCCCGGAGGCAGCGGTCGCCGGGAGTCCCGCAAAGAAATCCCGCTACACCGTCATGTTGGAAAAACTGCCGTTCCAGACAGACTTCGTCAAATCCGGCGTGCGCCTGTCCATGCTCATGCCGTTGGTGCTGGGCGTCCTGGTCGGCGTTTTGGCGGCCATCATGGGCGTCGGCGGCGGCTTCATCATGGTCCCGATCATGGTTTACCTGTTGCGTATGCCCATGCATGTCGTAGTCGGAACCAGCCTGTTCCAGATTCTGTTCACCTGCATCAACGTGACCATCCTGCAGTCCTACACCAACCATACCGTGGACTTCGTGCTCGCGGTCCTGTTGCTGCTCGGATCCACGTTGGGCGCCCAGTTCGGCACCCGTATCAGCCGCAAGCTCAAGGGCGAACAACTCAAGATTCTGCTGGCAGTGCTGGTGCTTGCCGTTATGGTCAAGATGCTTCTCAATCTGCTGCTCACGCCCGACGTGCTGCTTGCCGCCACAGGAGGTCACTAGTCATGCGAAAGCTCATTTCCATATGCTTGGCCTTTCTCGCCGTCCTCCTTTTGTCCGGAATGTCCTTTGCCTCTGCTCGGCCGAGCCTGACCATCAGGCCGAACCTGGTGGGAATCGGCGCCGGGTTCAACGGTATGAGAGTTGCTGTCGCCGGTGAGGTCCCAGAGGGAACTACGGCCATGGTCCGCCTTATGGGCGAGCCTCGTAACGAAACATTCAAGGAAAAGGGAAAGGCGCTCGGCCTGTTGTGGATGAACCTTAAGACTGTTGAGGTCAAAGGCGTTCCTGACGTTTTCCTGGTGGGCACGGACGGAACCGGTCATACCGATTGGGAACACTCCGATCTCGCTTTCAAGGCGGTCAAGGGCGACACCGGCGATCAGGTCTTCGACGAGTTCATCAAACTCATGGAGCATGATGGCTTCTATCAGGTCGAGGACAACGTGGTGCATTACGAAACTTCTGAAAACGGCATGCGACCGTTCACCGCGGAATTGGCGATCCCATCTGCAATGCACCAGGGAGTGTACAGGGTGGAGGTCCTTGCGGTCAAAGACGGCAAGGTTTTGGATGAAGCCTCCGAGGAACTGCATACCAAACTGACCGGTCTGCCTGCCTTTCTTGCCAAGTTGGCTTTCGATCACTCCCTGCTGTACGGAGTTGCGGCTGTCATCATCGCCATTCTTGCCGGCTTGCTCATGAGCATGCTCTTCAAGGAACGTGGCGGCGCACACTAGGGCGGGAAGCACTGATGTTCGGGTTGTTCGACCATATCCGCACCAGATGGTTGCACCGGCGGCGCAGGGAACGTGTTTCCCTCGCCGCCCTCTTCAGCCGATTCCAGCACGTGCTGGAGCTGAACAACCGTGTCCTGACGACCATCGCCTCCATGCACGACAAGCTTGGCGGCGATTACATCTTCGACCTGCAATACCTGCGGAGTTCAAAACAATACATTATGGATACCGTCAGGGAGTTGCTCGATGCCTTCGATGCCATGGCGCCCGGCCGCTATCCCGCGTTGTACGACAGTTTTCGGAATGTCCGGAACAAACTCGAGAGCGAATTGGAGAGACGCCCGGTCCTGCCGGATGTCATGGCAATCCCCTTCGACGCCATCGGTCATAACGACATGGATTCGGCCGGGGCCAAAAGCGTCAGGCTGGCGATGATCGCCGAGGCGTCGGCGGCCGAGGTCCCGCCGGGGTTCGCCGTAACCACTTCGGCTTATCGGTTGTTTGTGGAATATAACGACCTTGAGGCCGAGATCCTGAGTAACGAACAGTCCTGGCTTGCCGGGGCCATGACAGCGCAGGAGGCTTCGGGCGGAATCCGTTCGCAGATTCTCAGCGGGACCATCCCCGGGCGGCTGCGTAAGGCCCTGGCACGAGAAATGGAAGCGCTGCACCGGAAGTTCGGAGATGGAGAACTGCGTCTGGCTGTCCGCAGCAGCGCTTGGGGAGAAGACGGCGATCTTTCTTTTGCCGGACAATATGAAAGCTTTCTCAATGTCTTGCCCGAAGATCTGTTCGACGCCTACAAGAAAGTCTTGGCCAGTACCTATTCCCCAGTTGCCATGGAGTATCGGCGGGAGTTCGGTTTCAAATTGGACGAAGTGTTCATGGCCGTTTCCGTGCAGGCCATGGTGGACGCCCGGACCAGTGGGGTGGTTTATAGTCTTTCTCCTGTGAATCGTGACGTCAATGCCGTGGAAATCGCATCGACTTGGGGGCTCGGCTCGCCGGTTGTTGCGGGCGAGGTCGAGGTGGACCGGCTTCTTGTCTCCCGCAGCCCCGGTCACGCGATTCTGTCTCAGACCGTGGCGCACAAGGCAACAGCCCTGCGCAGTGCTTCCGGGGGAGGAGTCGCCAGGGATTCCGTTTCCGGCGCCTTATGCGATGTCCCCAGCCTGTCTCCTGATGAAATCGGCCTTATTGCGGACACCGCCGTCCGGCTGGAACAGTATTTCAAGGGACCTCAGGATATTGAGTTTGTCTTTGATACTTCGGGAAAGCTGATTGTGCTCCAGGCTCGGCCATTGCGTCTCGAAATTTGTGACGAAACCCAGCCTCCGGATCTGAGCGACGTTTTGAAGCGGTATCCGGTACTTCTGAGCGGCGAGGGTGACGTAGCCCAGCAGGGAGTCGGTTCCGGGCCTGTCTTCGTGGCCTGGGAGGGACGCGATCTTTCGGAATTTCCGACCGGCGGGGTGATAGTGGCTCATCTCTCCTCTCCCCAATATGCAGCGATCTTGCCCAGAGCAGCCGGGATCATCACGGATATAGGCTCTCCGTTGGGGCATATGGCCACCATCGCCCGCGAGTACAGGGTTCCGGCGTTGCTCAACGCCAGTTTGGCAACCCTTGTGCTGCATGAAGGTGAGACCGTGACCCTCGATGCCGAACAGAAGACCGTATACCAGGGGCTGGTGCGGGAGCTTCGGCTGCACGATTTCATGTGCGACCACATGGAAGAGACATATGAATATCGCCTGTTGCGGCGGATGCTCAAACTCATCGAGCCGTTGTATCTCATCGATCCGCAGGCGGCGGACTTCACGCCGCAGGGATGCCGGACATTGCACGACATCGCCCGGTTCATTCATGAAAAGGCCGTGCAGATTTTGACGGAGATTCCCTACAGATCCGGCGCCAGTGATGCCTGCCCCGGAGGACGGCTCGAGTTGCCGGTGCCGCTTGATTTGGTTGTTCTTGACATCGGCGGTGGTCTGGCGCCCGAGTGTTCGGGCGATTCGGAAGAAAACAGGCGACGGACCATCAAACCGGAGCAGGTCAACTCCGAGCCGTTGCATGCTTTCGTCGAAGGGGTGACCCTGGAGGGCGTCTGGGAGTCGACTCCCGTGCCGGTGGACTTTTCAAGCTTCATGTCGAGCATGACCCGGACTTTCTCGGGAGACGCAGGCAGTCCCCACCGTATGGGCAAGAATTTGGCCGTTATCTCGGATCACTATCTGCATCTGAGCTTGCGGCTCGGCTATCACTTCACGCTCATCGACTGCTATGAGAGCGAAGACGGTTCCGCAAACAGTGTACAATTCAGGTTTGCCGGAGGCGTTACCGGTGTTACGCGCCGATCCCGCCGGGCCAGGTTCCTTTCGGAAGTGCTCGGGAATTTTGATTTTTCCGTAACTCTTAAAGATGATCTCGTGGTGGCCCGCGCCAAAGGCGGGGTGGCCCGTGACTTAAACGGGCTTCTGCGCATTCTCGGCATATTGGTGGCCTATACCCGCCAGCTCGATGTCGCCATGGTCAACGACGCTCAAATATATGAGCACTGTCAGGAGTTTGAACGCATCGCTTCCCAGCGGTGATCACTTATGTATTGGAGGTTTATTAGTATGACCACCACAGCAAAGACCAGCATCCTCATTCTCGACGACGAGCCGATCGTGAGCAAGCGGCTTCAGCCGGCCTTGGAGAAGCGGGGATATGAGGTGGAGAGCTTTTACGAAAGCGTGAAAGCCTTGGCGCGGGTTCAGGAACGGAGTTTCGACATCGTCGTGACCGACCTGAAGATGGAAGGCATTGACGGAATGCAGTTCCTTGCCGAGGTCAAGAATCTCAGCCCCCGCACCGAGGTGATCGTCATCACCGGATTCGCCACCATGGATACGGCCAAGGAATCCATGCGCAAGGGAGTGTTCGACTTCCTGGCCAAGCCATTCAAGCTCGGGGAGATTCAGGAAGTGATCAAGAAGGCTGAAGAGCGTGTCCGAACAGGGGGATAGCGGAGATGTTTTTCAGGAAATATTACAAAAGGGAGGTGGGGGCATGGATATGATGAAGGCCCTTGTTCCCGTGGAAATGACATTGGCGTCCAGTGTCGCTCTGCGGTACCTTTGCCAGAAGGCGGATCTGCTCGATATCGGAGTGCAGCCTATTCATGTGGAAGAACCCGACAACAAAGGGCATTCTTCGCAGACCGGCTGGATTCGCCGTTCGTGGGAATCCGGGCTGCGGCAGGCCGGGCTGGAGGAAGTCCGTCGTATCCTGAACAGTGAAAAACTGGACTGCTTCGTGCTGCCGAACCCTATCATCAGCATAGGGGCGCGGGAAGATAAGCTTTTGGAAGAGTTGCGGATGGGGCGGTATGACCTGTTCGTTGAAGGCGAGATCGCAAATTTCAATACCGGCGACTTTCGTAAGCGGTTGCGGTCCAAACTTTATCGGCAAATGCCGTGTCCGGCGCTTGTCGTGCGGAACATGATTCGGTCCAACAGGATTGTCATGGTCCTTGATGAAAAGACCGACATCGAATCTCTCGTGACCCAATTTCACCGTCTTTTCAACGGGGTGGACGTGAATTTGGATCTTTGCGCCTATGCCGTGGAAGACCTGCACAATCTTACCCGGCCGGATGAATTGCTTGCGGAAGGCGGACAGTTGCTGAAAAAGGTCGGCTATTCTCCGGCCAGGACTTTTTCCCTGCTGGGCAGCCCCGACACGGCCACCCGCGCATTGAGTGACTACGGTATGCTTGTTGTGCACATGGGACGGAAGTTCAACCGCAAGTCACCCTTGACTGAAGTGCTTGGCCTTGTGTCCAGTCCCATTCTTATCTGCTGGTAACCGTACCAAGGGAGAATTTCGATGAAGATTCTTGTCGCCGTGGATGAAAACGCCTACAGCCGGTACGCTGTTCGTCATGCAGCCAAACTGGCCGCCAACACTTGGTCGGACGTGACCATGCTGGCCATCGAAAAAAAACGTGCTTACATCGCCGAAGAGGATCTCGGCAGGGAACAGGCGCATCCCAAACTTAGAATGCTGACCCGTTATCAATCGGACTTTTTGGGTGCATTCGGACCGGATATCGACCTGTATTGCACCAATGAGAAAAATTCTTTTGTCCGAAGACAGGGCAATGTTTTGGAGCAGGATGTTTCGGGCCGTAAAAACTTTTTGTTGCACCTGCGCAGCGGGGATCCGTTCAAGGCCATCACGGCCGAGGCCCGGTCGGAGGATTGCGATCTGATCATTTTGGGGTGCGGCCATCATGAAGGTGTTTGGGGACATGGTTCCGACGTCACCGGCAGAGTGGCCGATGCAGCCGATTGTTCACTGTTCGTCATCCGTGAGGACTCGGCTCCGTCCAGAGTCGTTTGCTGCCTGGACCATGCCGACATTTCCCAGGAATCTTTGGAGCTGATCAACCAGTGGGTGACGATTTACGACGCCGCATTGGAGGTCGTCGGCGTGCTCAAGCATGGGGAGCTGCGTGAGGATGTGGAGGCCAAGATGGGGGAAGTCCTGGATTACTATCTGAGCCGGGATATCCCCGCGATGGTTCGGGTGGTTGATGAGGATTCTTTGGAGTCGTTTATCGAGTCGGGGCATGAAGATGACCTTATGGCCCTGTGGCTCAAACACAAATCTCCGTTACAGAGGCTGTTCCATAGCCATAAGGTGGCTTCACTGGTCAATCATTCCTCTTCGTCCATTCTTGTCCTGCGTTGATTTCGTGTTGCCTGGCCTGTGTCGTGAATTCTTTGGGGCGGGCCTCCGGCAGTGGCGGAGGGGGGACAAGCCTAGGCGATTTTATTGTCCCTTTGGGAGATGGGGGGATTTCTGATCTGAAACAAGAAAACGGCCAGTTGTATAACAACTGGCCGTTTTCTTGTGTTTTTTATTGGTACCCGGAACGGGAGTCGAACCCGTACAGTATTGCTACCGAGGGATTTTAAGTCCCTTGCGTCTACCAGTTCCGCCATCCGGGCATGAGGGATTACCTTTATCCCGCATGGGAGGCGCAAGTCAATGCGATCCTGTCCCTATTTGAAGAGTTTCAGGTAATTGGAGTAGAGCCGGGGGCTGACCCGGCTGTATTGGTCGAAGTCGGAGATCAGTTCCAGGCCGGGAACAAAAGCGCGCACCACCGGAATCTGAAGATCCTTGCGCATCAGATCCATGTAGCAGGGAGTATGGCCGTTGGCCATGAGAGTCCGCTCCAGGACCATGAGATCGCCGTCGGCACTGCCCGTGGAGTAGTCGGGCAGGTCTTCCAGTCCGCGTGCGGGGAGTCCTTCCGGCGCGGGAGAACTGGGTGGCCCTGGGAATGGATACGGGGTCTCGGTCATGGCGGAAATAAGCGCGCTCTTGCCGCACAGGTCCGCGCCCGAACCCTTGACCACGTCCATATGCTTGCCGAGCACCACGGATTTGTAGCAGGGCACACCGAATTCCGAGGTCATGTCCTGGAACCAGACGTCGATGCCGCAGTTCCTGTAGTCTGCCAGAAGCTTGTTGATCTCGGGATCGTCGGTTTCCATGCGGAAACAGCGCGAGGAGTCAAAGGGGATGGTCGCGTCACAGTCGCGTTCGATGACCTCCAACAGGCCGGCAACCTTGGCCTCGGCATATGTGCTGCCCGACGCAAGGCCTGTGGAGCCCAAGGCGCTGAACAGGCTGATCTCGTCGCAGTTATTGAACAGGAACACGAACTGTATTGGTATCCATAGAGGCGTCTGGCCGCCTTTGCCATCAGGCATGTGTGCTTCAATCCAGTGGAGCTTCTGATCCTCATAGGGAACTTCCAGGTTAAAGCTGTTCGGGTCCAGGGACGGAACAGCAAGTTCGCTGAACCGTGCGTGCTTGAGCGGGTACTCCCTTTCATAGCCGATGACGCCGTGCGGCTTGATGCTGGCATATGCGGAAAAGCGCTCAGCCATTTCCATGGAATAGGATACGTCGGCCCGTTCTTCGAAAAGGCCCCGTCCATAGCAGGTCTGCATGCCGTCCAGGGTGTTTTTGTGACGGCCGTTTGTGACGGAGTGGGTGAACCCCCAGTGGCGCAGTCGGTTCACCGGACTGAGCGATGCCTTGTGCCCCATGGCCGGGCCGAGAAAGGCCCCGGCCTTGTCCAGCACGGACAGGGCGTATTCCGTGACTTCTTTCAAAGGCCTGCGTTCCTTGGGCGGTGGAAACTTCCCTTCCAGTTTTTCGTAGACTTCCTTGACGGTCGTCGCCTGGGGATTTTGGGATATGACCTCGTCGAAAAGTGGTTCAAGGCCTGCCTCATGCGGACTGGGCAGAGGCGTATGTTCTCGGATGTTGCTGCCGAAGAGTTTGATCCATTCCGTATGCCTGGGCTGGTCTGCCTGGAGGGAAGAGCGGATGTGAATGGCGGGAGTATGTGTGGAAAGCTCCCGGGGGTCGATCCCCTCGAACATAGGTAGGAATTTGTGCAGCCGTTCATGGCACAGGCAGCCCTCGTAGAGCAGGGCCGCGACCACCGAATCGGTTGTTTTGCCGTCCGTGACGGTTTCGGCAATGAGTTTTTCAACTTTGCGGGGGCGTTGCTTGTCCAGGTTCTGGAGCACGAATTCGTGCATATAATCGTCGAACGGGGCCGTGCGGAGAGCCTTGATCATTTCCTTGAAGCTTAGATTCTGGCCGGGCATGGCCGCAAAACAGCCCACGCCGGACTGGGTGTCCATCAGTTGCAGTTTGTAGAGCATGTGCTTCCCCGTGTATACTCCAGGTCTTCACCGTCGTGGTTTGTTTTGGCGTATGGACGCGATGAGATCCTTGACCTGCGGCAACAGTGCTGCGGCCATGGCCTTGACCCCGTCTTCGTTGGGGTGCAGGCCATCCATGAGTTTGAGCATGGGATTGCCCAAGTAAGGGCGAATGATGTTCGGGAAAAGCGGAATGTCAAAGCTTTCCGCCAGTTCCCGGAAGATAGGATCAAACATTCGGCGATATTCTGCGGCGATATCATCATTGCAGGCAAAACCCGCCAACAGGACCGGTATGTTTCTTTCCGTGAAAGTCCGGACCAGGGTGGCGATGTTTTCCCGCACCCGTTCCACTGGCTCGCCGATGAAGCAGTCGTTGGCGCCGAATTCTATGACAACCGCGTCGGGTGCGACGCTGAGCACGTGGTTGAGCCTGCGCAGGCCGTCATGGGACGTGTCGCCGGAAACGCCGAAATTGAGGGCCTGGACCTGCAAGCCGTCCTTTTGCAGCATTGCCTCGAGCACTGCCGGCAGTGCATCTTTCCTGTTCAGGCCGTAGCCCTCGGTCAGGCTGTCGCCGAATACAGCCAGTTTCAGCGGTTTCTCATTCATTGCTACCCTTCGATCCAGTCCTTGACCTTGTCGGCCTCTGCGTCCCAGTCTTTGCTCAGGCGAACCTTGAGGAAAACGGCGAAAACCGTGTCCAGCATGTCCAGACACTTTTCAATGAGATAGATCTTTTCCAGGAATTTGGCGTCCGGGTCATCGCCTTCTTCGTCCTTGGTCTGAATCTTGGGAGTCTTGAAGCCGCTCAGGGAAAAGTCGTCGGACTTGAGTTGCAGGAGCCACTCGTCCTGGTCCATTTCGAAACGGAGCTGGGCCTTGTTGACCTTTTTGCCGGTGCGCAAGCCGGTTTTGGCTTCGGTCAGCTCGCCGCGGGGGCTGCTGACAGAGGCGGTTTCCTTTCCTTCGCCTTCGCCTCCCTGCACCGAGACGCGCTGCTCCATATTCACATGGAAGGTGTGGTTGTCCTTATTGCTGAAGAGCGGGGTTTCCGCTTCGGTCTTAAACCAGAGCCAGGTCAGGAAATCCTGGCCGATGAGTGAGTTTTCGCGTTCCACCAGTGCGAGATCCATGATTGCCTCCTAAACGAAAATGGTGGGGTCGAGGTTTTCCAGCTTGCCCGCGGCTTCTTCCCCCAGGATGTCCATGGCCAGGAAGAAGGGCGTCAGGGGCTCGAGATGCAGGTCGAAGCTCAGGGTGAAGTAGTCCTCAAACAGGGCCTTGGCCTTGGCATTGGTGGTGTCGATGTAGATGCGGTTGCTGGACGGATCCCATACCACGTCGAAAACGGCGGGAATGGGCAGGGACTTTGCGCGCAGACGCAGGGTCACCTGCTCCTTGAGTTCGCGCTTGCGTTCGCGCCCCACGAAATTTTTCCCCTGTTCCTTGGCCTGGGCCAGCTCGCGGTTCAAGGCGATGGTGAAGTGCTTTTTGAGCACGGCAGGCTGTATGCGCCGGGTGTCCAGGCGCAGGGCAAAGGTGAGGTAGTTGGCCTTTTCCGGAGGGGACTGGGTCCACTCCATGTCCAGCATGTCGTCGAAGTTGGTCCAGCCGAAAGAACGCTCCTCGGCGGTGTCGTCAATATCTATGAATTTGAATTGGTTCAGCTTTTCTGGGAGCTGGCGCAGCATTTCATCGGTCACTTCTTCAATGATCCGGTAGCGCGTCAATCCGCAGCTTGCGGCAAGTATGCTCAAGACCGTTTCCTCCGTTTCGAACGATAAATATGAATGGCACAATGCGTAGAATCATTCGCTCTGGTTGTCCAGAGAATTCCTTTTGAAGACTTTGGAGAAATCAGGGCGAATGGCATGTAAATTGTATTAATTTTATACCGGCAGAGGCCGATAAGAAAGTAAAGGAGACCAAACAGTGTCACGGCGATGACGAACATACTGCCAGGAGGGCGGAGCCATGAAAGTCTGGAGCGTCGAAATCGACGGCAAGATGGTGTGTTTCGGGGAAAAAAAGCGGAAGATGCTGACCTCGAACGGGTGCAATGAACCCTTCCGCAACGCTTACTGGTGCCCCAAACGCAAATGGTTCCAACATGAGCCTTGTCCGTTCGTCAACAAGATGGAATGTGATACCTATTTGAAGCTGTGTGGTTCTCTGTAATCGTTGTCAGTTTTTCATACACTCGATGACAATTATGTTGAGCCCGGCGCTTTGTGCTGCCGGGCCTTGTTTTGTGTCCTGTGAAATCGTACATGAGAGAAAATAGGAGTACTACAATGAGTTCGTTGCGGAAATTGATAGAGCTTTTGGAAGAGCGGGCGCAACAGGTGCGTGCCCTCGAAACGAGGGCGGATGCCGTGATTCAGGAGCGGGGAGACCAGAAAGGATATGAACGGCTCATGCACGGCAAGGCCATGCTGCTGGCCGAATTGTATGATGAGACGAAAGAGTTGGCCAAAGGATTGAATTATACAGTGGACGCCCGGCTGGAACGGTTTTCCCAGAGCGCCTATGCAGCCTTGAAGATCGGGAGTGTTTTTTTCATGTCGGCTTTACTGTATCCGGAAGACCATCGTCAGGGGGCTCCGAACGACCTCGAAATTTTTATTGAGGATCTGAAGACGACGGCAGGTTAGTCCTTGCTCTGCCAGTCCTTGTCTTTCTGTTTGCGCCGGCGGTCGGCCTGCTCCTTTTGGCCGATGACCACCAGTTCGTGGATGATGTCGTCCTGGTGGCGGTCGAGGTCGACGAACATGCAGCCCACAAGTCCTTTTTCATGACGCATGACTTTGCATGTCACTTTTTCGGCTTTGATTTCGTTCTGATAGACAATGTCCACCTTGATGACGGCGCCGCCCTTGATACGTGGTTTTTCGAATTTGAAGCCGACACCGGAAGCGCTTATATCAATGGCTTCAAGCAATCCGCCCAGCCTGGCGCAACGAACTTTCAGGCCGTTGACGCTGATGCGGAATGCCTTGCGTTTCTTGGCTCCTTCGTTCTCCTTGTCCAGTTCGATGCCGAAACCAAGGGATTCTTCGTCAATGGGGGCTGCCGTAACCTGTCTGGCCTTTTTCTTGCCTTTGACTTTTTTCAGTTTGATGGCATCGCCACCTTCGACTTTGGGCGGTTTTATCTTTTTTTTCTTTGCGGTGGCTTTTTTGATTTTCAGGGTAGCTTTTGCACTTTTTTGTTTTTTCTTTCCTTCGCCGGCAGAACGCGCCGCAGGTTTTCGTCCGTCTTTGGCAGCGTGTTTGGCCGTCTTTTTTTTGCCAGGAAAGAGATTGGAGAGAAAATCAAAAATACCCATGCTTTTGACCTTTGCAAATAGATGAAATGATTTTCACAAGAATAGCAAAAGACCGGAGGCTAGGCAAGATGGTCAGCATTTTCGGTATGTTCAATCTTGAGGTGCCGGTTTGTGAATTTATGGATTATATCTTGACAAAAAGCTGCTTTCCGACGAAATAATGTAAATCTTTTCAAGCTTAAATGGGTGTGAGTCTTTAGGAGGAACAACAATGATTGGCGAACTTCTTTCCGGTATGGCCCACAGCACCGGGCCCGGTTTTGTCGGCGTTTCCCTGATCTTCATCTACCTTGCCTGGATCGTTGTGATCGGGTGTGTTCGCGTGCGCGAAGCCATGAAAGAAGATCATCACTAATTCAGATTTTTCCGGGAAACGAAAAAGGCGCGGTTCTCAAAAGAGCCGCGCCTTTTTCTGTATCTGAAAAGTGGCTGATCAACCACAGATCGCTTCATCTTCAAGCATGTCAATCAGGTATTTGCCATAATCGTTTTTGAGCAACGCGCAGGCCAGTTTTTTCAACTGTTCTCTGCCGATAAACCCCATACGGTATGCGACCTCCTCCACGCAGCAGATCAGATGCCCCTGTCGCTCCTGTACGGCCTGGACAAAGCCTGCGGCGCCGTAAAGGGACTCGTGGGTGCCCATGTCCAGCCATGCGTAGCCTCGTCCCAAAATACGCACCTCCAGGTCGCCTCGCTGCAGGTAGGCGTTGTTTACGTCCGTGATTTCCAGTTCGCCGCGTGCCGAAGGCTTGAGTTTCCTGGCTATTTCAATGACATCATTGTCGTAGAAATAAAGGCCGGTCACGGCGTATTTCGACTTGGGGTTTTGAGGCTTTTCCTCGATGCTGATGGCCTTGAGGGTCGCGTCGAATTCAACGACGCCGTAGCGTTCCGGGTCCCTGACCGGATAGCTGAAGACTATTCCGCCTTTTTTCATGGCCGCGCTTTCCTGAAGCATGGTGGAGAGCCCTTCGCCGTAATATATGTTGTCGCCCAGGATGAGACAGACCGTATCGTCCCCGATGAAGTCTTCGCCGATGATGAAGGCTTGGGCCAATCCCTCAGGCTTGGGCTGCTCCGCATAGGACAGGTTGATGCCGAGTTGGGAACCGTCTCCGAGGAGGTCCTTGAAGCGGGGAAGATCCACCGGAGTGGAAATGATGAGGATATCTCGGATGCCGGCCAGCATGAGCGTTGACAAAGGGTAATAGATCATTGGTTTGTCGTAGACTGGCAGGAGCTGCTTGCTGACGACTCTTGTCAGGGGATGAAGCCTGGTGCCGGAGCCCCCGGCCAGGATGATGCCTTTCATGAATCCTCACAGGTCATTGTTTTACTTATTTGCTCAGTTGGGATATCGCTTCAACAACGTTGCGGGCCGAAGTATATATGTGCCCCGGCTTAAAAAGCAACCGGCAGAGTCGCTTCCGGGCACTGCCAAGGAAACAACATGATACGACCCCCTCAGTTTCATTTCACGGGCGGCCTGGTGTTCGCCATCCTCTTTCTCCTTGCACTTTTCTTTTTGTTCATTTTTTTGCCGGTCAGCATCGTGACGGAAGCCTTTTCCCGGCTGGGCGTGACCCCGGGGCAGGGCATTCTGCTTCTTCTGGCTATTCTGCTGGGGCGCGCCGTGAATATTCCGATTTACACCAGTCAACGACTTGTCATGGTTTCCCGGTCCAGTTCCGTTGAATTTTCCCAAGACCCATTTGGGGCAAGTCGGATTCAGATAGAGCAACCTTCCAATGAACTCAAACGGCAGGAGTTTGTCGTCAATTTGGGAGGTTGTGTTCTGCCGGTGATCCTAAGCGCCACCTTTTTGTTGCGGTTGGTGCTGAATGGGAACGGAGAGGGGCTCCCTGCCGATATGATAATGGTCTGGGCGGGAGTCTGTTCTTTGATAGTGGCCGTGGCCTGTTATGCTTTGGTTCGCCCGGATGCCGTCCACGGGCTCAGGATTCCCCTCTTTGTCCCCGCGCTGATCACCCTGGTGACGGTCCTGTTGCTTTCCCCCAGGGAGGTCGCTCCCATTGTGGCTTATATGTCCGGTACGCTGGGGACCATCATCGGTGCTTGCGTGGCGCCGGTTCTGACACCCCGCATCCGCCACAGCATCGGCGCCCCTGTCGTGTCTCTGGGCGGCTCCGGTACGTTTGGCGGTATTTTCCTGGCCGGCGTTCTCGCTGTAATTTTCGTTTAGGAGGTCCAATGGTTCGAACCATGATGATATCGGTCAAGCGTCCCATTGCCAAAGGAGCTATTGTCCGGTGCGCCGCAACGGGTGAGGGGGTGGAATACTCCGGTATCCCTTGTTCCTTGAGCGTCGGGGATATGGTCGGCCGGGAAGGGAAGGATATTTTTAAGGTGATTGGCGTCGGATGGGGGGCTTCCATGGGCCGAGACGCCGCTTCGAGGGTTTTCGATTTGCTGGCTCTGGCTGATTTACAGCCCGTGGCCTTCTCGGAAGTTCAAGTACGCCGCAGCGGCTTCGCTCTTGCGTGGATAACCATGAGCGACAAGGGGGCAGCCGGATTGCGAGAGGACGCTTCCGGCCCGCTTCTCGGAGAACTTGTTGATGGAGCCCTGGAACTTTGCCATGTGCGGGGGTTTGTTATTCCAGATGAAATAAATGGGCTGCGGGCATTACTGACCAACCTGGCGTTGGAGCAAGGCTTTGATCTTATCCTCACCACGGGGGGAACCGGGGTGGCGCCAAGAGATATCACCCCCGAGGCAACCTTGGCCGTCATTGACAAACGTCTGCCGGGATATGAACGGGCCATGACTGTCGCCAGTCTTGAAAAGACGCCGCACGGCGCCATCTCTCGGGCTGTCGCCGGAACGCTGGGGAACGCCTTGATCGTGAACATGCCGGGGAGTCCAAAGGCTGTGAAAGAGTGTCTGGCCCCCTTGCTGCCCACCTTCAGGCATACGCTGGAGAAGCTGCAGGGCGATCAGGCTGATTGCGCCCTTTTGTCTTTGTAATTAGCTTTTTATCTTTGTAATAATATGTTAACGGGGTTGCGGGGGCATCCCACTCCTGCTAAAGACTCTAACTAGTTTGTTGTTGGGCTTAGTATTCTTATGACACTGATGCCAAAGGCGTTATCGATGAAAATGGAAAAACATGTGAAGTTGCTTGTCTTCGTTTTTGCGCTGCTCATGGTTGCAGCCACAACTTTTGCCGCCGAAGCGCAGCAGGGAAAAACTGTGGATTTGAGCGGTCCTTTTGACATGCAGCGTTGTGTAGAGCGCGCGCTTGACGCCAATCCGACCATTCTTGCCCAGCGCGCCGCCGTGAAGGGCGAAGAGTATGGTGTCAATTCCGCTCTCGGGGAATTCGGCTTCAAGGTGAAGTCCACTTATGGATATACTCATTACAACCGTAAGCGGTCCACAGGGTATGGAGACAAGGATCAGTTTTACGGCACTGTCGGCCTGAGCCAGCCTCTTTTCAAGGGCTTCAGCCTGCTCTCCGCCTACCAGAAGGCAAGACTCTCTGAAGAGCAGAGCAACTATACACTTTACAATACTGAACTGACGGTTATCGAGAACGTGCAGAGCAATTTCCTGCAGCTTCTCAAGGGGCGCATGGATGTGAAAAGTAACGAAGATTCCGTTGAGCGTCTGGAATCTCAGCTTAAAGTCATCAATGCTTTTTACGAAGTGGGGCTGAAGCCCCGCGTCGAAGTTCTCCAGGCCGAGGTTGACCTGGCCACCGCCAAGCAGAACCTGCTGACGGCACAGAATGCCGTGTCCACCCAGAAGGCGAAGCTCAATACCCTGCTCAACATTCCCATCGAGCAGGAAGTCGACTATGTCGGAAGTCTCGAGTACTTGCCGTTCAGTCTGCAACTCAAGGAATGCCTGGAGCGTGCCTATAAGGGACGTCCCGATCTGGCCGTCGCCAAGAAAAGCGTCGAGATCGCAGTGAAGGACGCCAAAATATCCGCAAGTTCCTTTTACCCTGAAGTGACTGCCGATCTGGATTACAGCAAAAAAGGTAACGACGCCGACCTTGATGGTGGAAACAATTGGACAGAAGGCTATTCCGAGAGCTGGACGGCGGGCGTCAACGTGAGTTGGACCATGTTCGAGTGGGGCGCTGACTACCATGATTGGAAAAAGAGCAAGGAAACCATCAACCAACTGCAGGCCGATCTGGAAGATACCAGGCTCAATGCCGGGTTTGAAGTCAAACAGGCTTTGCTGGATCTGCGCGCTGCCGCCGACCGCATCGGTGTGGGGCGTAAGTCCGTAGAGTCCGCACGAGAATCTTACCGGATGGCCGTGGCTCGCTACCAGGCGCAGGTCGGCACCAACACCGAAGTGCTGGATGCCCAGTCCCGAGTCTCCGACAGCGAAGCGGAACTCAACACCGCCCTGGCCGACTACAACACTGCTCTTTCCCAGTTGTATGTGGCCATGGGAGAAAAGAATCCCGATTTGAGCACTCAGTAGTATGCCGCTTTTTGAAGCAGATAGACACCCCAGCCACGAGCGAGGGATGAAATGCGACAAATGCGGGAACAGCCTTGTTTCAGTCAGGGGCTGACGCGAGGTCATTCTATGCTGCACGGCGTGCGGCTGGCAGTACGGACCAAAGGATATGGCCAAATTGATTGATGATTCATTTGAGGAGGAGATGGCTTTTGTTCCCTTGGATAGGCTGTAAACTCTCGAAAGCAAACACATTATTTGGAGCCGCCCTTATGGCGGCTCTGGTTTTATCCATGGCGGGCGGCGAGGCTTTTTCCGCTGTTTCTTCCTGGGATCCGCTCATGGAGCGGCTTATGGCGGACGGCTTTGAGCCCGCGTATGTTCGCTCTGCGTTTACGAGAGCCGACCTTGCGTTCAACCCTCAGATCATGGTCCGGAAGGTCAACGTGCTGCTTGCCACCAAGCTGAATACGGAGAAGAGAGGCAAGCCCGCCGAGCCGAAAGTTCTTGACCGTTATCTCAATCCAATCCTTCTTGCCGGAGCTTATGCCTCGCTTCGGGAGAATCACAGCGTGCTGAAGCGTATTGAAAGCGCTTACGGAGTTCCCGGGCCGATCATTATTGCGGTCTATCTTGTGGAAACCAAGCTTGGTAGAATGACGGGCGATCAAAAGGCGTTCGAGGTGTTGGCCAACATGGCTCTGGGCGGAGACTTCAAGCTTATCAAAGACCATGTAATGCCGAAGGACCTTTCTCCGGAAATGCGCGGGTGGGCTGCAAAACGCGCGCGGCAGAAGGGGAATTGGGCATATCAGGAGCTGGCGGCTCTGTTGAGGTATTCCATGGCGATTGGCGCGGACCCCACAAATATTCCCGGCTCCGTATACGGCGCAATAGGCCTGTGCCAGTTCATGCCGTCCAATGCGCTGCACTACGGGCGAGACGGTGACGGGAACGGCAAGGTGGACCTTTTCAGTGAGGAAGACGCCTTGTTCAGCATCGGCTATTTTTTGAAGGAGCACGGCTGGAAGCCCGGCCTGTCCGTCAAGGACCAGCGTAAGGTCATCTACCGCTACAACCATTCCATGGACTATGCCTTGACCATTCTCAAGGTAGCGGAACGGCTTCAGAAGACGGATAGCTTCTTTGGCCGGGGTTAGGCGTCTCTCAGATTGTGATACAGGTTGAGAGTCCTTCGCAGGAAGTCGGAGCCGTCAAGTTGGGACATGGTTTTATCGTGGTGCTCCACAAGCTCTTTTCTGTAACCGTTATCATCCAGAATGCGGGCCAGTTTCCCTGCCAGGGAGTTGGCGTCTCCCGGCTGTATCAGGGCTGATTCAGGAAGCAGGTCGGGCATGACTCCTACATCCGAGGCCACAAGCGGACACCCTTCGGACATGATTTCGAGCGGAGCGCGGGCAATGGCTTCGGACCACAGGGAGGGGGCCATTGCCAGGTCCAAAGCCGCGATGCAGGCGGGAATGTCAGTACGTTTCCCGCTGATGGTAGTGATGTCTTCAATACCGAACTCTCTGAGCCACTTTTCAATCTGGCTGGATTTCATTGCCGTGTCGAAGCCGAGAAGAAAGAGCCGAATGTCCGAGTGGCCCTGCTTGCGAAGGATGGAGATGGCTTCGATGGCCTCTTTGTGTCCTTTGACCGTATCAAAACGTCCGAGCATGCCGATGACTTTTGTTTCGGGCATAAAGTCGAATTCCCGACGAACTCTTTCTCGGTTGTTCCTGTCGAAGCGGAACGTGTTCCGGTCAACACCGCCGTGAATGAGCCAAAGATTGCGTTCCGGGGTTTTCATTTTGGTGAGGAAATGCTTCGCCATCCTTCGGTTGGTGACAACGACGGCATCGGCTACCGAGGCATGCAACCAACGGTTTAAAGGGTCGCTGCTGGGGAGGCGCTGGTCGCCTCGGGTGCGGACCAGGCCGTACCCGAATCCTACTGTTTTGAGCAGCCCCCAGAGAAAAAAGCCTTCGCCTCGATGGCAGTTGATTATGTCCGGCTGAAATTTACGAAGTAGGGAAATAATTTCTTTGCAGGTAACGGCCAGCTTCAGGGGATTGGAGGTGTTCAGGTCCGGACTGGTTGTCTTGAGCCCCCATTGTCTTGCAATTGTGTCTGGTGGAGTATTCTTCTGGGTAAGGACAATGACGTCGTGCCCTTCGTCTGCCAGCAGCTTGCTCAGATAGATGCCGTACCAAGCCGTGGCGTTGAACCATCGGACGTTGACGACTTGTATAATTTTCATTGGGAATATCCTGCGGTTACTGTATTCTTGCAAAAGAATGACAGTTACTGTCCAAGTTGGCAAGTCGAAGGAGGGGGGACAGCGTCCAACTCCTTGAATTGTGTATTGGAATCTGATTTGCATGTATGAAGTTCGAGGAGAATCCATCAGAGTTCCAAGCTCCAAGCCCCGCCGGGGGCCGTCACGCTCTGGGTGTCACAGGGTGTGATACTGTTGCGCATATGAGGTGAATTGATGCCGAGTCTTCAAACGTTGTTGTCGAACCTGCCTGAAATAGAGCAGTCCCGCATGGTCAGTTCCGGCCTGGGTGTCTGGATGACCTGGAGTGGGAAAATGCATAATGCCATTGAGCACACCATGCGTGATTACGGTGCTCTGCTCATGGCTGAGGAATCCAACCAGGCGTTGTGGTTTTGCCCGAACAATGAAGTGCTCAGAGCCGTCGCCCGGTTGCAGATATGGGCGCGGGTCAATACCCTGGGTGCTTTTTGTCAGGTTTTTCCGGTGACGTTTCTGGTGGGGTATGACATGTCCATTTCCCTGTCTCTTCCCCAGGAGCTTTTGAATCAACATATCAGTGCGCCAGGAGAGTTTGAGGTCTGGATCCATCCCAGGCTTTCCGAACAGGTCACCGCCGTCAAAGGATTGTCGCTCAAGCCGGCCGGCAAGATGGAAGGTCTTGCTTCCCTGGATTGGAAGCTTCTTCATTCAGATAGCGGCTTGGACTATGAATCCACGTTGCGCTGGTTTTTCATCATCAAACCTTTGGGCAAGCTTGGCGACAAGGAAAGCATCATTGGATGGCGAGATTTCTCTAATGAGATTCAGGATGTTTTGCGTAGGCTTGGTCTCAAGTACATTTCGGATGTCAAGGAGGGCTTTCTGTTTTTCCCTCTGGACAACATTCGTCTGCTCAGAACCTTTTGCAGTGACATTTTGAATTTGATCATTGAGGCAAAGGGGAGCGAAGAGAAGAAGTATTGGCCTATAGTGATGGCGGCCGTATCCCAGCAGGGCCTCAACTTCACAGAGGATTTGCCCAAAAAGGTGGGTTTGGACTGGAACAGACTGACTCCGGATTTCCCACACCTTCGTTATGCAGACGCTTTTCTGCTTTCCAATTGGTTCAAACTGAACGAAACCCGCTATGGCACCGAACAGACGACTTTGGATTCCTGGTGCAATATTCGGCTTAAGGAAGGCGGTGGTGATGAGACCTACGGCACCATGGAAGTCATGCTGCCGGTGAACCTTGTCCAAACCGAGGGACGGGAGTGTTTCTACTGCGGCCAGAAAAATCATGCGGCAAAGGATTGCCCCACCAAATATATTGCGACTCCCAAGGGACATGTCTGGAACAAGCTGAGCCGGTTGGACCTGGATAGCCTCAACGATGCGGTCGTGGCTTTGGATAAGGCCATCAATCCTGATAATTTCCCCGCTTCCGTGGAGGACATCCTCAAGGAGAAGAAGGCTGAAGCGCTTCTCATGCAAACCATTTTCGAGATCAACGTGCCGGTCCAATTGAGAATGGCGCGTTTGGTTTGGAGGAGTCGGGGGAAGGAGTGGCCTGAGGGCATCCGGACTTTGGCGGCCGAGGAAGCCAATGTGACGCTCAATGGATTGTTGGCGTTGCAGGATGGCGATACACCCGCTGCGGAAGAGTTCTCCAAGGAAGCGGCCCTCAAGTTTCAGAGAAGTTATCAGCCCCATATTTTGATCGGGTTTCTTGCAATGGAGTCAGGGGATTACAGTCAGGCTCTATTCCATTGGCAGGAGGCGGAGCGTCTCAGCTATACTCCATTGCAGCAGTCCTATTCCCTGTTTTTGCAAGGCCGATTGCAGGAGTCGGAAGGAAACCACAAGGACGCGGTTTCAATTTTCAAGCGCGCCCACGTTTTGTCGCCCGGTTGGTTGGAATGCCTGTACCGTGAAGCCGTCTGCATGGTGAAGATGGGCTTTACCGGTCAGGCCATGGATGTGTTTTTCGACTTGACCCAGCGCGATCCGCATATGTTCAACCGCATTCTCATCGACCCGGAGCTTGAGCGCGGCAGGGTGCAAATTCTGAGCGCCTTGTGGGAGCGCTGGCATGATGTGGAGACACGGGCGGAGGAAGCCAGAGAAGAGGTCGAGTTGTTCATTAAGGATATCAATGAACGGTTCAGTAAACGGCATGCCTTCTACGAGCTTGCCACAGAGGATCTGCAGCGATTGCAGAAGGTGGGCAAGGTCAACAACTTTGTGGCCTATCGCCAGCTTATCCGCGGTGCGGAAAAATTTCAGGAGCAGCTCGACAACCAGATCACACTGGAAGTGAAGCGGATCAACAACAGTGTTGAATACCTCATTGACCGTATCAAGGAAATCCAGAAAGAAGCAGCTTGGTTTCCTTTTCCGGCCTTGTTGCGGGACTTCAATCGCGATTTCAACTTTTGCGTTGAGAAAATAAATTGGATCAGGACCCAGCAGATCAAGGAAGCGGGTAATTTTAGGAAGACGCTTGATTTCTTGACGCAGATCGAGGAGCGCATTGATCAACTGCAGAAGAAACTCGTGACCTTGAGAATCATTCGTGACAGCACATTGTTCGTGCTTATGCTCGGCCGAAGTTTCATCTGGTTCGAACTGCTGGGGCTGGGCCTTGCCTTGGTGGCTGTGCCCGCTCTCATCTATTTCACCAAAGACGTGCAGGGCAGTTGGATAGTGGATACGGTTCGAAACCAACAGTGGGAATTCACCAAAGGGTTGGTCATCATTCTCAGCGTGCTGGCCCTCATGTTCTCTGCAGTGAAGAGCGCCGCGAGTTTCGAGCGTAAAAAGCGGGAGCTTTTTGAACAGCTGGAAGCGGACATGCGGTCATCGGCCCCGAAGCGGTATTGACATGTGTCTGCCGGAAAATAATTTTTCGTCCGTCTTTTTTTTGTGGTAGTCTCCCATACTATAAAACCATGAACTGATCCGGGAGATTGCCATGCATAAACTCGTTCTTATCCGTCACGGGCAAAGCACTTGGAATCTGGAAAACCGTTTTACGGGGTGGACTGACGTGGATCTCACTCCGCAGGGCGTCAGTGAAGCCGAAGAAGGGGCAAGGCTGCTCCTTGAGCAGGGGTATACTTTTGATATCTGCCACACGTCTTTGCTCAAGCGAGCCGTCAGAACGCTTTGGATCGTGCTTGACCGTATGGATCTCATGTGGCTGCCCGTGCATCGAACATGGAGGCTCAACGAACGCCATTACGGCGGATTGCAGGGACTCAACAAGGCGGAGACCGCTCAGAAGTACGGAGATGAGCAGGTTTTTACCTGGCGCAGGAGCTATGACATCCCACCGCCGGAACTGGAGGCGACGGACGAGCGTTTTCCCGGCAATGACCGCCGGTATGCATTGTTGGCGCCTGAAGAGTTGCCCAAATGCGAAAGCCTCAAACTGACCATCGACCGGACCATGCCTTACTGGTTCGATACCATCGCCCCTCAGATTCGGGAAGGGTTGAAGGTGCTGGTGGTGGCCCATGGAAACTCCCTGCGAGGTCTCGTCAAATATCTCGATAACATGGATGAGACGAGCATCACCACTTTGAATATTCCCACAGGGGTGCCGTTGGTTTATGAGCTGGATGAGGAATTGAAGCCCCTTAAGAGTTACTATCTGGGCGACCCCGAGGAGGTCGAAAAGAAGGCAAGGGCGGTTGCCAACCAAGCCAAGGCCTAGTATCTCCCACTGCGTGGACACCAATGCATTTACACAGACGTTGCTGAAATGGTTCCTGGCCAATGGCCGAAAGTTACCGTGGCGGCAGCTCTATGATCCATATCAAGTCTGGATTTCCGAGATCATGGCTCAACAGACGCAAATGGGGCGAGTGGTGCCTTATTTCGAGCGCTGGATGGGAAGCTACCCTGATCTTGAGTCTCTTGCCGAGGCTGAAGAGGATGATGTGCTCAAGCTTTGGGAAGGGCTCGGCTATTACTCGCGCGCACGGAACATACTCAAGGCCGCCAAAACCATCCGGGAAAGATTCAACGGCGAATTCCCTTCTTCCGCTGAAGACATCAGCTCTCTGCCCGGGATAGGGGAGTATACTACCGGCGCCATTTCCAGCATTGCTTTCAATGCCCCGAACGTTTGCATCGACGCCAATGTGAAGCGGGTTTTTGCCCGTCTTCTGAACATGGACCTACCGTTCAACGCCCCTGCTTTTCACGATCGCGTCAAGGGCGAGGCGGAAGCCTTGCTTCCCGAAGGACATGCTCGGGAATTCAACCAGGCCCTTATGGAACTGGGGCAACTCGTATGCATGAAAAAACCTGTATGTGACATGTGTCCGGTGCAGTCGTTTTGTCTGAGTTTGAAGCGGGGAGTCGTGGATCAGCGCCCAGTACCGGCTTCGCCCAGGGAAGTTGTCAAGGTTGATGTGGCCACTGGCGTGCTTTTTCACGAAGGGCGAGTTCTTATTCAGAAAAGGCGGCCTGACGATGTCTGGCCCGGGCTTTGGGAATTCCCTGGCGGTGTCATTGAAGAGGGAGAAAAGCCCGAGGATACCGTGGTGCGCGAATACCTGGAAGAAGTGGAATTGACCGTTGAGCCCGTGGAGAAAATCACTGTGGTCAAGTACAGTTACACCAAGTATCGGGTAACCTTGCATTGCTATCAATGTACGAGCCTTGTGTCCGCCCCCTCTCCTGTGTTTCACGAAGCCGTTGAGGGCTGCTTTGTGCAACCGCAGCAACTGGGGCAATATGCCTTTCCTTCCGGTCACCGCAAGCTCATGGAGCATATGCGCGGGGATCTGCGCTATTCTCAATACAATTTTTAGTGATAAATCAGCGTGTTGTCAGGATAGGCACACACTTTGCTTTCATCTTTTTGCCGTCAAAGCGGCTGACGGAAAATTGACAGCGAGGTTGTGCTATGAGTTTTGGCGCCGACAAGATTTATGATGTTTTACAGACCATCAATCCTGTAAAGACGGGAAATGGAAAGGTCACTGACCCTGCCCAGTTGAAGCAGCTTCAGGCCGCCTTCCAGAATCAGATGCAGATGGCCAACAGTCTGTTCGACATGAATTCTCCGCAGAAAACCGGCGGTCAACCCGCTTCCGGCTTCGATGCAGGAATCATGAATGACGCCCTCATGTTCGACGCGCTGTCTTCCATCACCCGCATCATGCAGCAGAGTTCCGGCCGTATGCGGCCCATGAAGGCTATTCGTGCGTATGAAGGCAAGGCCATCCCCCAGCAGGCGAAGCAGGCGGTTGCCATGGCCAGTCCGGAAATCAAGGAGGTCCTCGGCAGTCTGTCGGCCATGTTTGAATCCGGTTCGCGCGGCTCCGAGGCCATTGGCTACGACCGTGTGGGTGGGACTTCTTACGGCAAGTATCAGATCGCCTCCAAGGTCGGTACCATGGATCGTTTCATTTCCTTCCTGGGCAGGGAAAAGCCCGAGTGGGCAGAGTTGCTCAAGAATGCCGGTCCGGCCAATACCGGGTCCAGGAACGGAAAAATGCCTGAAGTCTGGAGGGAACTGGCCGGGAAAGACTCAGAGGAGTTCGAAAGGCTGCAGACGGCTTTCATTCGCAAGGAAACTTATGAACCGGCACGGAGCAAGATCCTGGAGGCCACAGGCATAGATATGAACAACGCGCCCAAAGTGGTGCAGGAAGTACTCTGGAGCACCTCGGTTCAGCATGGCGCTACTGGCGCATCCCGTATTTTCAACAAGGTCATCGACTCCTTTATGGGAGCCGAGAAGGGGGGCGATTTTAACCAGCGGCTCATAGAGGGGGTCTACGACCGTCGCAAGGGCCAATTCGGCTCTTCGTCCTCTCGAGTCCAGGCCAGCGTGAAGTCACGTCTGGAGCGTGAAAAGGACATCGCTTTGAATCAACTTCAGATTCCGGCGTTGAACAGGATCGTATGATCGGGGAGAATGTGATTCTGTCATGAAGGCGCGATTTTTCGCGCCTTTTTATTTGGCGAGCTTTTGTTCCAGGCTTGGGTCGAGTTCCACGCGGATGGCGCCCAGGGTGTCTCTGACGACCACTTGGCCGTGTGCGAATCCTTTGACTTTGCGCACGTCTTTGACCAAGGCGTACATGACGTCAGCGCGTGCGTCATCTTTCCGATAGCTTTTGAGAGCACAGAGGATGGCCGCCTCGCGTAGGGTGGACTCGGGAATTTCCTGCTGTGGGTGATCCCTGCGCAGGATCACATGGGAACTGGGGCCGTCGCTGACGTGCAGCCAGTAGTCGAATGTATTGGCCGCCTTGCTGATGATGTCGTGGTTGGCTCTTTTGTTTTTGCCTCGAACCATGGTGAATCCGTCACTGGAGATAAAAACTGATGCGGCCAGCCCCTTGAAGCGTTTGGGCAAAATCGGGGTGTCGGTCGTTGTTTTTTTTGTCGGAGCAAGCCGGCGGGCCGGCGTCTGGCCTTTGTCCAGCTGCTTCACCGCCGCTTCCATCTCTTTTCTGCGCCGCTGCACATGGACAAGGCCGCGTACTCCCTTGTCCGCCAATTTGAAGTAGCGCTCCATGTTTTCGGTGACTGAGAGAAACGGGTTGAGAGCAACAGTCATGGGCCCCTCTGTGGGATGATTCACATCCACGGATTCCATTCCTTCCAGTTCCTTGAGCCGATAGAGCTCCGCCTGGAGGGCTTCGGCCTGCTTTTTGTTGGCTATGAACCCGCGCAACCGGTTCTCTTCCTGGTCCAGGCGATCCAGGTTGCGTTTTATTCTCTTGCGTTCGGATTTGATCCGGGCCTTGTCTTCCTTGCCGTCTTCCATTTCCAGAAGCGGGAAGAGCGACTCGGCGCCGTAGTGATTGGCGGCTTCCAAGGCGGTGTCGAAGGAGATGCTCTGCTCTGTGTTCTGCCATGCCAGCGGCGGCTTGGCGCCCTTGCCGATAGTGCAGTGGAATGCACTCGCCTCGCCGGTGACTATCTTGAAATAGGCTGCATGGGCCTGCTTCTCCGGGAGGGCCCTGAGTCGTTTGCGTAAAGAGGGGGATATGTGCGGATAGTCCCGCCAGATCTCGTCGTTTTCCCGGATGTCCTCCAGAGCGGGCCACTCCGGCTCCTGCCCGAAGGGTTGCGGCAGCTCATTGAGCAATCGCAGACCGTTACGGACGTCGAAAAGCAGGAAGTCTTCATGGCCCTCACTTTGGGACGGCGTCAGCTGCCAGGCCAGCCGCAGGGTGGGCCAGTCCGCGAACGACTGCATGAGCCTGCGGCCTTGCACACGCTTGCGGAACCACATCACCTGAGATGGGGCTTGCTGCGGATTGGCGGGTTTGACGGGAGCAATAAAGAGATGACCCGCCGATTTGGCGGGTCTGAACAGCAGATACTGCTGTGCCCCTTTTGATTGGAGTTTGAAGGTCCATACTCCGGGGGCTGGGCCGTAAATCTTCTCAATCCTGCGGCCTGCCAGCAGTGGGCCAAGCTCGGCCACGAGGAAACGGAAGAAAGTGGCTTCCATGATGATAGTGAAGCGGTTCTAATCCCCGCGTACTTTTTCGTCTTCTTCCTGCTTGCTTTTGCAGTTGATGCACAAGGTTGTCATGGGGCGGGCCTTGAGCCTGGGGATGCTGATGTCATCTCCACACTCCTGGCAGATGCCGAAGTCGCCGTCTTCGATCCGTGCGAGTGCTTCATTGATCTTCTTGATCAGTTTGCGTTCGCGGTCCCGCAGGCGAAGGGTGAATGCCCGATCGGATTCGGCCGTGGCCCTGTCCGCAGGATCGGCGTAGACTTCGCCGGATTCTGTCATGTCCTCAATGGTGGCTTCGCTCTTTTCCAATATGTCGTTGAGCATTCCGGTGAGAACTTCCTGAAAGTACTGGATATCCTTTGCTTCCATACACAGTCCTCCTGTAGCTTGGAAGAATATGTTCAGTTTGTTAGATTTCCCACTAATATACGGAACTAAAAGGGATGCGTAAACCAAAAAACCGTATAAAGTAAAGCGTTTCTTTCATTGGGGATATTCGGAAAGCTTTCTTGAAATTTTTTCGAATATTTGCTTGACAGCTACGGGTACCCCGGATAAAAGCATATCCCTCGTGAGCGGGACAGCTCGTCATCGGCGAGCAGGCGATTGAAGCCAATTCCGCGGCACACAATGAGGCGGCATAGCCAAGTGGTAAGGCAGAGGTCTGCAAAACCTCCATTCTCCGGTTCAAATCCGGATGCCGCCTCCAAAATTGAGCGGGAATAACTCAGTGGTAGAGTGCAACCTTGCCAAGGTTGAAGTCGCGAGTTCAAATCTCGTTTCCCGCTCCATCTTTCCAAAGCTGGGCCGAAAGGTTCAGCCTTTTTTTGTTCCTCGGTATTTCGGGAAATTTTCTGGAAGTTCATTTTTTTTCTTCACAGCAGAAATCAGCGGTACGGTCTGTGCACATTCCCGGGCATCGGAAAACATTTCCCAGCCCAAAATGGATGCCGAAAATGAAACATACAGCAAGTGAATCCCAAGTCCGGCCTCTGCTTGATGCGGAAGTATTCCACCTTTCCCCCATAACCTCCGCAGGGATGCAGGCCAGGAATTTTACCGCCGGCTTTGGCGCAGGGAGGGAGTGCATTGCTCCGGACTTTTATACAGAGACTTCCCTTGCTGCGGACATCGCCGTCCTGAGCGACCCCGGGAACGAGGTTACCGACAGACGGCTTTTCAATGTCGTGGTCAAATACTTCTGTGCTTACGTGGACGATGCCGCCTATGACCGGGCAGTGCCCTTTCACGAATTGGCCGCACTCTATGAAAACTTCGGCAGACACCAAAGTCTGAACGAGCCCGAAGACAATATTGAACTCATGAACAGGATGCGTCAGCTTTCGGGCGCTCTGCGCGTGCTGGCGGATGCTCCGCGCATGGCCCATGTGCTGCGGGATATTATTTCCTTGAAAATTCCGGATGACAACCTGAGCCGCTACGTGGGAATCGACCTGGGCACGGCCTCGGGAATTCTGCAGGTTGCCCTGCATATCCATGCCAGGCGCAACGGTTTCAAAGAGGTCGTCATTCGCGGGTTCATCAACGATCCTTTGGCCGGGGAGCGCACTCACGACCTCGTCCGAGCCTTGGGGGCCGGAGATGTCCTGAATATTGATCCGGCAAGGGCTCAATCATATCGTTGGCTCAACGGCCTCAAACCTGTGGTCGTGGTCAATGAAATGCTTTCCGGCATGCAGCGGATGCTCAAGCCATGGAATTTTTTTGATCGCTACAAGGCCTTGCTGCACTCCCTGTCGTCGGCAAAGGAAGGCGCCATGTTCTATCCTGATGGTATCATCGCCTATAGTCGGGAAGCGAACATGTCTTTGATCCTTTCGCCCGAAAGCGGATATTCCGCGCCGGATGAATATGCTGATTCCGGTTTCACGCCGCAGGGGTTCGTGGTTGAAGGGCAGGTGACTCCTACTCATAAATTGGGCGAGGACTTTTATCACTACCTGATGCCGGGTCGCGGCTAGAACATGTATTTGATGTAATAACCGCTGGTGGGGTAGGTCCACAGGGTGTCGCGCAGTTTTTCCAGCGGGATTCCATGCCGGATGATCAGGGCAAAGGTGTTGGCCAGTTCCTCGGCATGGTGCCCGAGGATATGTGCGCCCAGAACCTTTTGCCCGTTTTCGTCCACCAGAATCCTGCAGCCACCATGCTTTTCCCCCAAGCGTTGCCAGGGGAACCAGTCCACCAACTCATTTTCCACTATCTTGTAGGGAATCTTTTCCATGTCGGCCTGTTCCTGCGTCAAGCCAATGCGGGCAAGGGGCGGCAGAGTGAAGACCACGCTGGGAACTCCCCGCAGATTGATGGTCGCCGATCCCGGCTCAAGGATATTGCGTGCCGCGATATCTGCTTCGTAGCTGGCTGTCGGGGTTAGGGCGTACGGAGTTGAGGCTACGTCGCCGACGGCATAAATGTGGGGTGCCGTCAGGCATTGCATGTGTTCATTGACGGGAATTCCATCCTTGGCCGCCTTGATGCCCGCCTTGTCCAGGCCAAGCCCCTCCAGCGCCGGTACCCGTCCCGAGCAGTTGATTACTGCATCAGCTTCAAAGGTGATTTTCCGGGTGTTCACCGAAATTCCGTCTTCGTGTTTTTCAAAGGACTCCACCGGAGTGTTCAGGCGTACATCTATTCCGGCCTCGAAGGAGGCTTCGATGAGTTTGTCCACCAATATGCCGTCAAAGCCGCGTAAAGCTCGGTTCGAGCGGACAAGTACCGTCGCCCGGGCTCCGGCGCGGGCAACCATGTGCGCAAACTCGAAAGCGATGAAGCCGCCGCCCATGAAAACCATATGTCGGGGCAGGGTGTGCATGGTAAGAAAGTCGTCACTGGTGATGGTGTGCCCGATTCCCGGGATTTTCGGGATGTTCGGTACATATCCTGTGCATATGCAGATGGTTTCCGCTTTCAGGAGCTGTTCGTTTACCTGAACGGAGTTGGGGCCGGTAAACTCGGCTCTGCCGTGGATGATGTTGATACCGTAAGATTGATAGCTTTTTTCCGCCCGACTGCTCACCGGGGCCACAAAGGAACGTTTGAAGGCGTCCAACTCGGGCCAGTTGATGACTGGTCGCCCTGTGATCCCTTTTCCCTCCAGGTGTCGGGCCGTTTCAACCGCCTCGGAGCCTGACATGAGTACTTTTTTGGGGTTGCATCCTCGGAGGGGGCAAACGCCGCCGACACCGTCGGCCTCTATCATGGCAACCTGCTTACCTGCCTGGGCCAGGGAAACAGCTATTCCGCCTCCTGCAGGTCCTGCTCCTATTACAACGACGTCGTATTGCTGCATGAGTATTCCTTTTCACGAGGTCGAAAAATCCCCTCATTACGGAGTTGATGGATCATAGCAGAAAACAGGAACGAAGTGCAGTTTATCTGAAAAGTACGATCATGATTGCGCCGGCGCTCATGAGAGCGGCTGCGGCAAGGCGTGAACCGATGTTGTCTTCCTTGAAAAACAGCCAGCCGAACAGGACTCCGAAGATGCCGTTGAGCCGTTTGATGGAAATCATGTAGGCGGCATCGATGAGAGATATGGCGACGTTGTGGCAGAGAATTTCGAGGAAGATCATGATTCCGGCCAGCAGGGTCGCCAAGGGGCTGGACAGCAGGGCTTTTGTGCTGGCCCGTCCGGTGATGAGAGAAGTGATGATGACGAAAAAGCCGATGGCGACGAAGATGGAAGATCCGGTGAACACCGCAGAGGAACGCAGGCCCATCATTTTTCCAAGTACCGAGCAGATTCCGTAAAGGAGTGCGGCGAAAAGCATGTAGCGGGTGCCGCGTTCGCGGAGGATGGCTTTGAAAGGGCCGGTAATCCCATCGTTTCGGCAGTTCATGTTGATGATATAGCTGCCGGAGATGATGAGCAGAATGCCGACAAGACCTATGGGAGAAGGCATTTCCCCGAGAAAAAGCAAGCCGGTGATGACAGCGAATGCCGGGGTGAAGGAAAGCATCGGCATGGTCAGGGAAATGGGGGCCAGTCGGAAGGCGTTCAGGTTGAAGAAGATGCCCACCGTCGTCAGGGGAGCAGTGATGGCCATGAGCGGCCAGAAGCCCGGCTTCAGTTCCGGCAGGGGCATGAGTACGATGGCCAGGATGAACAAAGGCGTTGAGAACACGAATGGCTTGGCGGTCATTTCCCAGGCGCGCAAGTCGGAGAAGAAGTGGCGGAGCACTGTGGCTTCGCCCGCCGAGAGGATTGCAGTGGCCAGGGAAAGAGGAAACCAAAAGGATTCGATCATTCCATGGCCTGCCGTACGAATCGGCGTGTGGTCCTGTTGAGCTCCCAGCTGACCAGATCTCCGTTTTCATCCAACTCGGCTTTGAGGGTGAAGGGCGTATCTTGCCCCCTGTTGAACAGGCTGGATAAAATGGGATGCACACTGCTGAACCGCAGGTCCCGGAAAAGGATGGTGGTGCCTTGGCCGGTTTGGAGGGTTTCCTGAACAGGATAGCGGGCAAACCATTCCCAAGTGGTGAATATGGAGTCTTGCCGTCCCAGCTTTTCGAGGAGTGCATGGTCGGCATGGCTTCCTTTTTTCATGGGATATTCTTTGCCGGGGATGAAAGTGTTTACCAAGGTCAAGGTGTATTCTTCGCCTTCCCGGGAGATGACTTTCCAATAGAGCGGGGTAAAGGCGTCAGGAATGAATTCGTACTCGTTAAAAGTGAACCCGCTTCGTTCATACTGTTTTTTGACCAGCGCTTCCAGAGTGCTGCCTATTGCCATGGTCGCGACGGGGTAGGCGAAGATGAAGATCAATCCCCAGGTTGCTATCATATTGCTTTTGGAACTTTTGAATAGGGAGAAAAGAATGAACGTAATTACTCCGAGAGTAAAAATGGGGTCGATGATGAAGAGGGCGTCCAGGGTGAACCTATGATCGGAAAACGGAGCCAGCAACTGGGTGCCGTAGGAAGTGGCCAGATCGAGCCAGATATGGACGCAAATGAGTCCAAAAGCCAGCGCACATGCCTTCCAATAGGCCGTTTTTCTTGAAATCAGTTTGTAGATTCCTGCCAGAGCCAGGGCCATGATGAAGCCGCCGAAAAAGGATGTGCTGATGCCTCGATGGTAGAGCAGGCTCCATTCCGGGTTGCCGCGATTGAAGAATATGTCGGCATCGGGAATCCAGGCCGCAAGCAGGCAGAATGGCGTGAACAGACGGGCTTCGGGGAAGTGCCTGCGGAAGGCCTGCGCGCCGAGGACGCCGGATGCGATATGGGTAATCGGATCCATATTTCCGATATACGTACTCGGCAGGTTGATGTAAAAAGAAATATTAAGTTTTCCCAAGTTGACCTGAGAGTCGGAGATAAGTACCTTTCCAGAAATGATATTTGAAGAGGACGGAATTATTTATGCGTAAACCTTCCGTTGGGGTGGCTCTGGAAGGGGGCCCCTATATTTTTTTCGCCCTGTTTGCGACTCTGATTTTCGCCTTGTTGGGGTGGGATGTCATTGCCGTTCTTTCCCTCGGCGTCGCCGCCTTCGTGGGGCATTTTTTCCGCGACCCGGAAAGGGTGCCGCCTGAAAATGCCGATTCAGTGTGTTCCCCGGCCGACGGACGAATTTGCAAGGTGTCTCGCGAGGAAGATCCCATGACCGGTGAAATGCGCCAGGTTATTTGCGTATTCATGAATGTTCTCGACGTCCATGTGAACCGCATGCCCGTATCGGGCAAAGTTGAACGTATTCGTTACATTCCCGGTAAGTTTTTCAATGCTTCGCTGGACAAGGCCAGCAAGGCCAATGAACGCAACGTTTTGGAGATTGTGGGCAAGGGCAACCAACGCTTCACCATGGTCCAGATCGCCGGGCTGCTGGCTCGCCGAATCGTCTGTTGGGCCGAGTCCGGTGACAAGCTCAAGCGCGGCGAACGCTATGGTTTGATAAAGTTTGGATCGCGTGTTGACCTTTACATTCCAGATGGCTATGTTCCATCTGTCCACGTCGGGGACAAGGTTGTTGCTGGCGAGACGACCGTGGCGGCCAAGAAGGCGTAGCGGAATTTAAAAGAAATTGCGACTGACAAGAAATGGCTGAGGAAAAGAAATTGCCGCGCCATAAGAGCGTGTACATCCTGCCGAATCTCCTGACCACGGCAAGCCTGTTCACAGGATTCCTTGGGCTTACGCTGGCCATCAAAGGTGACTTTGAAGCCTGCGCCCTGTGTATCCTGGTGAGTTGTGTGTTCGATGGTCTTGACGGCAAGGTCGCGCGCCTTACGGGGACCACCAGCGAGTTCGGCATTCAGTTGGACTCACTGGCCGATTTGGTGGCCTTCGGCGTCACCCCGGCTGTTATGTCCTATCTTTGGCAGTTGCAGGATTTCAACCGGCTTGGCCTCACGGCCTCGTTCCTCATGATCGCCTGTGGGGCGCTTCGTCTGGCGCGTTTCAACGTGCAGACGAAAATTTCGTCCAAGAAATTCTTTACTGGTTTGCCGATTCCGGCGGCCGGATGCACCTTGGCGACCTTTGTCCTTTTCTCTTCCTACCTGCCGCAGAGTTTCTTCGAAACCGTCGTGCCGGTAGCCACGCTCGTGCTGGTCTATGCAGTCTCCTTCTTCATGGTCAGCACCGTACGCTTTTACTCCTTCAAGGAGTTTGGAGTCCTCAAGGCCCATCCGTTCAGCGCCATGGTCACGGCTATTCTCTTGTTCGTGCTCGTGGCCTCCAAGCCGAAGCTTCTCGGTTTTGTGTTCTTTATCGGATACCTTGCTTCCGGACTCATCTACACCATTTTTATCCTTTCCCGTCGGAGCAATCGACTACTAGGCGATTCCTCCTCCAATGAACTATCAAAACAATAGTTCGCTCCTGTTTTTTATCCCATAGGTTTTAATTGATTGCGGCTTGAAGGCCGTTGCGGGGTGCGTAATAGGCATCCACAGGCTTGAAAGCCCGTCCGCAACAATATACTCCCTTGTAATAAAGGGACCATACCCGGAGGAAACCATGTCTGACCGCGTGTATATTTTCGACACGACCTTGCGTGATGGTGAACAGTCTCCCGGCGCGACCATGAACCTTGATGAAAAGATTCGCATGGCCCACCAACTGGAGACACTCGGCGTGGATATCATTGAGGCCGGATTCCCCATTGCCAGCCAGGGGGATTTCGAGTCCGTGCGGGCCATTGCCGCTGTGGTGAAGGAGGCCCAGATCGCAGGGCTGTGCCGTGCGGTGCAAAAGGACATCGATCGGTGCTGGGATGCCGTGAAAGATGCCGCCACTCCACGCATCCATACATTCCTGGCGACCAGCCCCATTCATATGAAGTACAAGCTCAACAAGACTCCTGAGCAGGTACTGGAGATGGCCGAGGCCGCCGTGAAACATGCTGCCAAATACACCTCCAATGTGGAGTTCTCGGCTGAGGATGCTTCCCGCTCCGACTGGGATTTCCTGGTCAAGGTCTCGGAAACGGCGATCGCCGCCGGAGCCACTACTGTCAATATCCCCGATACCGTGGGGTATACTCAGCCCCATGAGTATTACGAGTTGATCAAATATCTGATCGAAAACGTGAAAAACAGCGACAAGGCCATTTTCTCGGTGCATTGTCACAATGACCTCGGCCTGGCTGTGGCAAATACACTGGCCGCCCTCCGAGCCGGTGCGAGACAGGCTGAAGTCACGGTTTCGGGCATTGGCGAACGGGCAGGCAATGCCGCTTTGGAAGAGGTGGTCATGGCCATCAACACCCGTCGGGATCAGTACAACGTGGAAACCGGCATCGTCACCGAGCAGCTTTTCCCGTCCTGCCGCCGTCTTTCTCAGATCATCGGCCAACCCATTCCTTCCTACAAGCCCATTGTGGGGCCCAATGCCTTTGCCCACGAATCAGGCGTGCACCAGGACGGTGTGATCAAGAATCGTTTGACCTATGAGATCATGACCCCGGAATCCATTGGTCGGGCCGGCACCGAAATCGTCATCGGCAAGCATTCCGGCAGCCACGCCATCAGCAAAAAGGTGGAGGAGCTTGGGTATACTCTTGACGCCGACCAGCTTGCCGTGCTTTTTGAAGCGGTCAAGGGCCTGGCCGACAAAAAAGAGCAGGTCTATGACGAGGATGTGGAAGCCCTTATCCTGGAAAAGGTCTATCGCCGCCGCGACAAGTTCCGCCTCAAGGACATGAGTGTGTTCTCTGGAGCTGGGGATGTTCCGCCGCACGCCGCCATGGTGCTGGAATTCGGCTCCGAGGGGAACGAAGCGGATGTGCAGACCACATCCTCATTTGGTGAAGGATGTGTTGACGCCGTGTTCAAGTCCATTTACGCATTGGTTGGCGTAACACCCAAGCTCGTCAAATATTCCGTCAATGCCGTTACCGAGGGCTCCGACGCTCTGGCAGGTGTTGCCGTGCACATCGAGGATACAGGCGTCAGCGCCGTGGGACGGGCAAACGATGGAGACGTAGTGAAAGCAAGCGCCTTGGCCATGGTCAATGCGCTCAACCGGTTGGAAAAAGCCAAAGAGGAGAGATAGAATGCCTCAGACTCTCGCTGAGAAGATATTGCAGAAGCACACCGATCAGGAGGTGAGCGGCGCGGGACAGATTGTCCAGTGCCGTGTATCCATGGCCTTGGCCAACGACATTACCGCTCCGCTGGCCATCAAGTCGTTTCGGGCCATGGGGGCAAAGCAGGTTTTTGACAAGGACAAGGTTTCCCTGGTGTGTGATCATTTCACGCCCAACAAGGACATTGAATCCGCCGAGCAGGTCAAGGTCGTTCGTGATTTTGCCCAGGAAATGGGTATCACCCATTATTACGAATGCGGTGAGGTTGGCGTGGAACACGCACTGCTGCCGGAAAAGGGCATTGTCGGCCCCGGCGACATTGTTGTGGGTGCGGACAGCCACACATGCACCTATGGCGGCCTGGGCGCGTTCGCCACGGGCATGGGTTCCACGGATATCGCTGGTGCAATGGCCTTGGGAGAAACGTGGTTCAAGGTTCCGCCCACCATCAAGGTCGAGATAGAGGGCAAGCCCAGGGAACATGTGGGAGCAAAAGATTACATGCTCAATCTCATCGGCCGCATCGGCGTGGCCGGCGGTTTGTACAAGGCTCTGGAATTCAGCGGTGGGGCCGTTGACGATCTGAGCATTGAAGGACGTATGACCATGGCCAATATGGCCATTGAGGCGGGCGGCAAGGTCGGCTTGTTTGCCTCCGACGCCAAGACTCTGGAGTACACCAGAAATGCCGGGCGCAGCGGTGATGAAACTCTGGCCGCCGATGCCGGTGCCGAGTACGATCGTGTTGTGAAGATCGATGTTTCCGACATGGAACCGCAGATCGCCTGTCCCCATCTTCCCGACAATGTAAAGCCCGTGCAGGAAACCGAAGGACTGCAGATCCATCAGGCCGTGGTCGGCTCCTGCACCAATGGTCGCATCGAGGACATGCGAGAGGCCGCAGCCATCCTCAAGGGACGCAAGGTCAATCCCAAGGTGCGTTGCATCATCCTGCCCGCCACCCCCACCATATGGAAGATGTGCCTGCAGGAAGGACTTATGGAAATCTTTATGGAGGCCGGTTGTATTGTCGGACCTCCCACCTGCGGTCCCTGTCTTGGCGGACATATGGGTATACTGGCCGGTGGCGAGCGCGCCATCGCCACCACCAACCGCAACTTCCGGGGCCGCATGGGCAGCCTGGAAAGTGAAGTGTACCTGTCCAACCCGGCCGTGGCGGCTGCCAGCGCCGTCGCCGGTGAAATCATCAACCCCGCCAAGCTGTAGGAGCGAGAACCATGAAAGTCAAAGGAACCGCCCACAGAGTGGGTGACCACATAGATACCGACGCAATTATCCCGGCCCGTTTTCTGGTGACCACCGATCCCGAGGAACTGGGGGCCAATTGCATGGAAGGCCATGAGGAAGGTTGGGGCAAGCGCCTCAAGAAGAATGATGTCATCGTGGCCGGCGAGAACTTCGGCTGCGGCTCTTCCCGCGAGCATGCCCCCATCTCTATTCTCGGCGCGGGTGTCCCGGTCGTTGTGGCCAAGAGCTTTGCCCGCATTTTCTACCGCAACGGCTTCAACATGGGGCTGGTGTTGCTGGAAGTCGGCGAAGAGATAGACAAGATCGGCGACACCCATGAAATCGAAGTGGACGTGGTCGTGGGTGAAATCAGAAACCTTACGACCGATGAAACCATCAAGTGTGCTCCGGTACCGCCGTTTATGCAGGAAATCCTGAATGCAGGCGGCCTGGTTTCCTACGCCAAAAAGAAATTGTCGTAGTGTTGTTGGAGTTTGCAGATCGTTTGTAATACGGAGAAGAGAATGAAGATATGTGTATTGGCCGGTGACGGTATCGGCCCGGAGATCGTAGCCCAGGCAATCAAAGTCCTCGACAAGGTCGGCGAAAAGTTCGGCCGTACCTTTGAATACAGTGAAGCTCTTATCGGTGGCGCCGCCATCGACGCCACGGGCGGCCCTCTGCCCGAGGAAACCGTTGAGAAGTGCAAGGCGGCCGACGCCGTACTGCTTGGTGCAGTGGGCGGTCCCCAGTGGGACACCCTTGATCCGGCCATTCGTCCGGAAAAAGGATTGCTCGGCATCCGCAAGGCGCTGGGACTGTTTGCAAACGTCCGGCCCGCCACGCTTTTCCCGCAGCTCAAGGACGCCTGCTACCTTCGCCCGGACATCGTGGAGAAGGGGCTTGATGTCATGGTGGTGCGCGAATTGACCGGAGGTATCTATTTCGGCGAACCGCGTGCCGATGGTGAAAAGGACGGGCAACGCTACGGCTTCAACACCATGGTCTATTATGAAAAGGAAATCCGCCGCATCGCCAAGGTTGCTTTCGAGGCCGCCCGCAAGCGCAACGGTCGGGTCTGCTCCGTGGACAAGGCCAACGTGCTCGACGTCTCCCGCGTCTGGCGCGAGATCGTCATCGACGAGCACAAGAATTACCCGGATGTGGAACTTGAACACTTGTACGTGGACAACGCCGCCATGCAGCTGGTGCGCGATCCGTCCCAGTTCGACGTGATTGTCACGGGCAACCTCTTCGGAGACATCCTCTCGGATGAGGCCGCAGCCATCACCGGTTCCATCGGTATGCTGCCGTCCGCGTCCCTGGGCGCAAGCAATCCCGGCATTTTCGAGCCAATCCACGGTTCGGCTCCGGACATCGCCGGACAGGACAAGGCCAATCCCCTGGCCACTATCCTGTCCGTGGCCATGATGCTGCGTCATTCCTTCGATATGGCCGCAGAAGCCGACTGCATTGAGAACGCCGTGCAGGCGACCTTGGAAAAGGGACTGCGTACCGGCGACATCATGGCCGAAGGCTGCAAACTGGTGGGCTGCACCGAGATGGGTGAGGCTGTCCTGGCCGCAATCTAGCCTGACAGGAGTTCGAAACATGAAAGCCGTCCCGGTTATCCGGGGCGGCTTTTTTCGTAATTGCGTACTTTTTGGAGGGGTATTTGCATTTTTTTGGGGGCAGGAAGATATTACCCAGGAGTTTTTATGAGCATATCCGGGATCCAGTCTGGCCAAAACGCTTATGAAATTTCACGCACCCAAAGTAGTTCCAAGGCAACCGAACTGTCAGCCTCCTCAAGGGCTGGCGGAGATTCCGTAACCATCTCCAAGGAAGCCCGAGAATTGTCTGCGGTTGCGCAGGCAGGCAAGGGAACTGAGGTTTTCAACGAAGAGGGAGATCTGCCCCTTGAAGCCTATTCAATGCCGGATTGGTATGGAGAGTATGTTCCGGACGCTTGTATCCTCAGTCCGGAGATTGATTATGAATATTGGGATTTGGTGGAAGAGTACACTGCGGACGGTTTCTTGTCGGACGATGAAAGAAGCAAGCTTGGCTCTTACCTGGATAATGACCCTAAGCATCAAGCCGAACTTGAAAAGATAGCTTATCGCCAAAAAAACCGAAACGAAATCCATGAGTATTTCACGCTACTCGACGGGCATTTCAGGGCATCCTTGGAAGAAAACGGGATCAATTCTTCTCAGGAATACTACGACTCTGTGGTCAAGGATGCTGCGGGCAGCGAAAAGGTTCGCCAGAGTATGGCCGAGCGCATTGAAAATGATCCTCGCGTATTGGAGTTGATGGATATTCTTGGTGTCTCTGCCTGAAGGTAGCTATTTTTCAGCTGATAGCGGGGAATGATAGAGGCTCAGAGATTTGACGATTCCTTTGGCCTTGTTGAGGTCGATGTACCCCAGGGTCAGGCAGACGCCCAGAAAGTCCATGCGCAGGGTGCTCATTTTCTGCATCGCCTTTTCGTTCTGTTCCACGGTCAGCAGCCCGTGTGAAAGCATGTATTGACTGACGCGTTCCGCCTCCTCTTTGTGGCTGGGTGGCCTTTCCTTTTCTATGGGGGGCATGTCCACGGGCCGCATCTCATGCTCGGCCAGGGTGATTTGCAGTTCAAGATCCTTTATTTCCTTTTTGAGCTCTTTGTTGCGTCGCTGGGCAAAAAGCAGCTTTTCCTCGATTTTCTGCTCTTCCTGCAGCAGTTGCTTGAGCTTGGTCCGCATGGCGGCCCGCATGGATTTGATCAACAGGAACATGACCACGATGGAAATGATGATGAGCGTGAGGGCGAACCACATGTCCTATGGTCCTCGCGTTGCTTCCAGCTGGTTGCGCATTTTGTCGGTTTGTTCCACGAGAAGAGTGTTTTCCGCTTCTATGGCTTCTATCTTCTGGGTGAAACGATCTTTTTTTCCCGCCACAAAGTTGCGCATCTTGCGAACCGTCTCGCTGCAGTGTTGGTTGTGAATGACCAGGACGGTGATTTCAACAAAAACCACCAAGGCAAGGAAAAGTGTCTCGGTCTGGTCCATATGCTTTTACCATTTGTTTTGATTGATGAGTCGGTCGGGAAAACTCCCTTGTGATTGCCTTTACATGGAAAATGTCAAATCTTCCATGATTTGTTTTGGATTATGGAGCGTTTTTGAGCTTTCGGTGACTTTTTGACGAAAAGCTCCACTTTGAGCGCTTCGGATTTATCCTTGACCCGGCAGGAGGCGATGCAGCGGACAGGGGTGCGCGTGCGGGTGTATTTCGAGGCTGTTCCATTGTTGTGCTGCCGAAGCCTTCGTTCCAGATTGGTGGTGATGCCGCAGTAATAGGTGCCGTCGGAACACTCCAACAGGTATACGTGCCATGTTTGCATGCCGCCATCATACTTCCTTCCGGCGCCGGGCGTCAAAACCGGCCTTGCCATTCCCGCGCACCCATTATATTTCTCTGCCACCACAACACAGCAAACAAAGAATATATGTCTCGAATCACCATACAATCCCTGACAAAGGCCCATGGAGGCGACGCCCTGTTTCACGACCTTTCGTTCGAGGTTGTGCCAGGCATGCGCCTGGCGGTGGCCGGCCCGAACGGTTGCGGAAAGAGCACTCTTCTGAAGGTCATCGCCGGTACCGAGGAAAGCGACAGCGGAACCGTCAATATAGAGCGTGGTTCCCAACTGGGCTATGTGGCCCAGGAGTTTTCCGAGGACGTCTTGTCCAACAACCTCCTCTCGTGGGTCCTTTCGGCTTTGCCTTCCTGGAACGAATTCTGGAGCGAGTGGGAAGACGCAGTCGCCCGGGAAGATCATGCAGCCATAACCAGCCTTTCCCATAAGCAGGCCGAGTTTGAGCAGAAGTACGGTTACAATCCGGACCACAAGGCTCGGACAATATTGACAGGACTCGGTTTTTCCGAGGAAAGCTTTTTCAAGAACATCCGGGAGCTCTCGGGCGGCTGGCGCGAACGCGCCAAACTTGCCCGCGTCCTGCTGCAGGGTGCGGACGTCTTGCTGCTGGACGAACCCACCAACCACCTTGACCTGGAGGCGGTGGAGTGGCTTGAGGAATACCTGCTCAATTTCCGAGGTGCTCTCCTTTTTGTGGCCCACGACAGGATTTTCTTGAACAGGGTGGGCACCCATGTGCTTTTTCTCGGCAGGGGCAAGCCCCAGGTTCGCCGTGGGTCCTTTGACGAATTTCTGGAATGGGAGGCTGAAAATTCCAGACAGTTGGGCAGGGAGGTTGAAAAACTTTCCAGCCGTATCGAGCACGAGCAGGACTATATTCGTCGCTTCAGGGTCAAGGCGCGCAAGGCGGCTCAGGCCCAGAGCAAGATCAAGAAGGTCGAGAAGATGGAGGCCGAGCTTTCCAAGCTCAAGGAGGTCCAGCAGCTCTCCCGTGCGGGAAAAACTCTCAGTTTCAAGCTGCCGCAGCCTTCCCGTGGGGACAAGGTGGCCATTGCCGCCGTAGACCTGGAGTTTTCCTATGTGGGGGAAAAGAGCGTCTGGCCCAAGCTCAACTTCCAGCTTTACCGCGGCAAGAAGATCGCTTTGGCCGCACCCAACGGAGCAGGGAAATCCACACTGCTCAAGCTCATCACCGGCGAATTCACTCCTACCGGCGGCTATACCAAGGTTGGCGGCAATACGAGGCTGGCTTACTTCAGCCAACACCAAGCCGAAATATTGGAGGTCAACAATACGGTCATCGGTGAAATTCGTCGCCTGTGTGACCCCAAATTGACCGAAGAGCAGTTGATGAGCGTGCTCGGGCTGTTTCTCTTGGGCGAGTCTTTTTTCGAGCGCAAGGTTTCCGAGCTTTCCGGAGGGGAAAAAAGCCGACTGCTGCTGGCCACCCTGTTTTTGTCGGGTGCGAACTTGCTGGTGCTCGACGAACCCACCAACCATCTGGACATAGAATCCCGCGAGGGACTTGTCAGCGCGCTTCGCGACTATGAAGGCACTTTGCTTTTTGTGGCACACGACAGGTATCTGCTGGGAGAGGTCGCTGAAGAGGTTTGGTCTTTGGGGGATGACGGCTTTGAAGTTTTTCTCGGTGGTTTTTCTCAGTATGACGCTTGCCGCAAGACGAACGATGTGTGTGAAGCGCCTGCAAAGGAGGTTCCGGAGAAGCGCAAGCTCAGCAAGGAGGACAAGCGGCGTCAGGCCGAGTTGCGCAACGTGCTTTACCGTAGGCTCAAGCCTTTGCGGAAAGAGTACGAAAAGCTTGAGTCCGAGTTGGAGAAGAATCTGCATGAACAGGCAGTGTTGGAAGAGAGAATGAACGATCCCGCTACGTACGAAATGCCGGAGCAGGCACTCAAGCTCAATTCCCAGTACAAGGATGTGGAAAGCTGGATCGAGAATTTGATGGAACGCATGGCCGGGCTTGAAGCCGAGATAGAGTCCATTCAACAGGAACAGGAAGTGCTGGAGGCGGAATAATGCGTTACACCCTCAATGTTGTGGCCGGGATCATCTGGCGGGATGGGAAATATCTGGCCGTTGAGCGTCCGGAAGGAATGCCCATGGCCGGTTGGTGGGAATTCCCCGGCGGCAAGATCGAACCGGGCGAAACCCGGGAGCAGGCCTTGGTTCGCGAGTTGGAGGAGGAATTGGGCATCCGATGTTGCGAGTTTGAATTCTGGCGTGACCTGATGCACGATTATGAAGAGTTTTCCGTGCATCTGCATTTTTTCCATGTGACTGATTTTACAGGACAGCCGGCGGCACTTGAAGGGCAGCGCATGGAGTGGGTAATGCCCGGAGAACCCGCCGTTTTGAACTTTCTTCCTGCGGATATCGAGATTGTTGAGGCGCTCAAGGTCTTTTAACAGCGCTTTTTTTCGGGATTCCCCTATTTCAATCGTTGAAGGTTTTACTGAATAAAGATACGTTTTCACTCTTACATTGATTCCCTTCGAATCTTGCAGTTTTTTGTAAGGAGTGCACATTGCGTATTGTTGATTTGATCAAGCAGAAATCTCCATTCATTTCCCTGGAGTTTTTTCCGCCAAAGGAGCAGAAGGCCTGGCCCAAGTTCTTTGAGGTGGTGAAGGAACTCAAGGAACTGAATCCGCTTTTTGCTTCAGTGACTTACGGAGCCGGCGGCGGAACCCAGGACAACACCTTGGAGATCGCCAAACGCATCAAGCGGGACCATGGCCTCGAGCCGTTGACCCACTTGACCAGCGTGGGAGCCACTCCCGGGAAGATAAAGGACTTTCTGTCCGAACTGGAGGACTCCGGAATCGAGAACGTTCTGGCGTTGCGAGGCGACGCCCCCAAGGACGATCCCGATTTCGACTTCAGTACCCAGGAATTCCGCTACGCCTCGGATCTGGTGCAGTTCATTCGCGGACATTTCAAGAGGATGTGCGTGGGGGTGGCCTGTTATCCAGAGGCGCACCCGGAGTCTCCCTCCGTCAGTTTCGATCTGGCCATGTCCAAGCTCAAACATGAGATGGGCGGCGAGTTCATGGTCACGCAGCTCTTTTTCGACAACAGGATTTATTTTGACTTTGTGGACCGTATGAAGGCTGTGGGGGTGGACATTCCCGTTATTCCCGGCGTCCTCCCCATCATGAGCATCAAATCCGCCAAGTTCATTCTTTCCCTGTGCGGGGCGAGCATTCCGGGCAAATTCCTGAGCGCTCTGGAAAAGGCCCACGAGGAAGGCGGAGACGAGCTGGTGTACGAGGTCGGCATGGAATACGCAAAGGAACAGGCCCAGGAGCTCATCGACAAGGGAGCTCCGGGGGTGCATCTGTACACCCTGAACCGGGCCAAGGCTTGCCTGGAAATCGGCACGAGCCTGAAGCTTTAAAATTTTCAGAGGTAATTGAAATGAGTAAGCAGTACCGAGTTGCTGTTTGCGGCGCCACGGGCGCCGTAGGCCGTGAAATGTTGAAGGTTCTTGAGCAGCGTGATTTTCCGTGCTCCGAAGTGATTCCCATGTCCTCCTCCCGTTCCGCGGGCACCAAGGTGCCTTTCAGGGATGACGAGCTCACTGTCATCGAAATGAAGGAAGATTCTTTTGAGGGCATCGATATCGCGCTTTTCTCGGCCGGTGGCTCTCCGTCCAAGCACTTCGCTCCGTTCGCCGCCAAGGCCGGCTGCGTTGTGGTGGACAACTCCAGCGCTTGGCGCATGGATCCTGAAATTCCCTTGGTGGTTCCCGAAGTGAATCCGCATGACCTGGATTGGCACAAAGGGATCATTGCCAACCCCAATTGTTCCACCATCCAGATGATGGTGGCCTTGAAGCCCATTCATGACGAAGCCAGGATCAAACGGGTGGTGGTTTCGACCTATCAGGCCGTTTCCGGTACCGGGCAGAAGGCCATTGCCGAACTGGAAAGTCAGGTGCAGCGCCTCATGAATGGACAGCCTGTGGTGGCCGACGTCTATCCGCATCAGATAGCTTTCAACTGCCTGCCGCACATCGACGTGTTCCTGGACAACGGCTATACCAAGGAAGAAATGAAAATGGTCCACGAGACCAAGAAGATCATGGGCGACGAAAGCATTCGGGTCACGGCAACGTGCGTGCGTGTGCCCGTGTTTTATGGCCACAGCGAATCCGTGAACATCGAGACCGAAGAAAAGATGACCGTGGAGGAATGTCGCACTTTGCTGGCTTCCGCTCCTGGCATCGAGGTACTGGACTACCCCGAGAAGCTCGCCTACCCCATGCCGATTGACGCCGCAGGCGAGGACGCCACTTATGTGGGCCGCATCCGCGAGGACGAGACCATCGCCAATGGTTTGAACCTGTGGGTCGTTTCCGACAATATCCGCAAGGGCGCTGCCCTGAACACGGTGCAGATCGCGGAAACGCTCATCGAGCGGGATCTGGTCCGGGTACCGTAAGGCGAGGGATTGGACGTGAAAGAGGTCGTGGATTTCGAGACCTATCTCGGCAGGATGCTGGACGCATACAGGCCCGGCATCTCCGACGTGCAGGCCTTTTACGAACACAGGGTCGGGGCCATCTGCAAGAGTCCCAAGCTCATGCTCATGCCGTGGGACGACCATCTGGTGCATCGCGGTGACGGCGTTTTTGAAACCATGAAATTTGTGGATCGCAAGCTCTACCAGCTTGAGCCGCACATCGAACGCATGAAACGCTCCGGCAAGGCCATCCATCTTGAACCTCCTTGTTCCTGGGAGGAGTTGGCCGACATTATTGTGGATGTGGCCCGTGCAGGGGGCAAGGACAGCGGCCTTGTTCGAGTGCTGCTGGGGCGTGGGCCGGGGGGCTTCGGTATTGCTCCCGAGGAGTGCCCGCTACCGAGCCTCTACGTGGTCTCCTATGACCTGCACCCCAGGCCGGAATCCCTATATGAAAAGGGGGCTACTGCCTTCAAGACCTCGATCCCGGCCAAACAGGCGTACCTGGCCTCCATCAAGTCCATCGACTATCTGCCCAACGTGCTCATGAAGCGCGAGGCGCTGGAAAAGGGGTACGACTATCCGTTCTGCTTCGATCGGCACGGATTCCTGGCCGAAGGCGCCACGGAAAACGTCTGCATTGTAGCCCCGGACGGCAAGCTGGTGATTCCCGAATTCACCAACGCCCTGGTCGGGACCACGCTCATGCGGGGCATCGACTTGATCAAGGACGAGGTAAGTATCGTGTTTCGAGGCATCCGCGAGGAAGAAATTCTCGAAGCCCGCGAAGTCATCATTGTGGGCACCTCGGGAGATGCGGTTCCGGTGGTCCGCTTCAAGGGAAAGCCCATTCACAACGTCAAGCCCGGTCCCATTCAGAAGAGAATGCGGGAACTGATTCAACGGGATATCAGTGAAAACGGGCTGGCTATCTAGCCGGTCCCATACAAGAGAAGAAAAGGCCGCTTCGCAGGAAGCGGCCTTTTATATTGTCCTGGCGTTTCGATCACCAGGGAAAGTCTTCACTGCCTTTTGAGTCATGGCCCCGCCTCTCATACGTCGGACATTATGTTCGAACATCATTTTCGAGACGTCCACGGGGCCGGGAAGGTGCATGAAATCCCATGAGGCGGCCCAGGCGTCCCCTCGCAGGTGGGCCAGGGCCCAGCGCACCGTGTGCAAGTGAAAGTAGGCTTGGTTGTTGACGACGATCATGGCCTTGTTCCTGGCGTCCTCGGCCCGCTCCCTGAATGTGACGGGCCTATGGTCACAGGAGGCGAGGGGATAGGGTATATGCTCGAATCCAAAGCCGCGAAGCGCCGCCTGAACCCAGAAGTCCCATTGTGAATACGTCGTGTTGTCTCTGAAGCCGTCACTTGCGTCCCAAACCTCCCGCCGGAACATGACGGCCGGTCCGAGAAAGTTACCAGTCCTGAGCAGGTCGTGGCTGAAGTCCGGCAGGGGAGTGTAGCCGTTTTTCACGGAGCGGTTTCCCTTGTATGGCAAGCGAATGTAGTCTGGATAGGCCACGTCGATATCTGGATTGTCGGCCATGGTCTGCAGTACCGTGGAGAAAAAATTAGGGTCGACCCTATAGTCCGGGCGCAGGCAGAGCAGATACGATCCGGTGGAGCTGCGGATGGTCTTGTTGGCGCTTTCGCCCGGTGCGGTGCCCGGCGGCAGAGGGGTGATGCGGATGGAGCCGTCGTGCAGAATATCGTTCCAGAGGACGATGTCCCGGACGGGGAGGTCTTCGGGGGCGGCGATCAGGATTTCGGCACGGTCGACCTGTTTCTTCTGCTGCGCAAGGGAGTGCAGCAGTCGGGGGAGCCGAGCATCATGCTCAGTCAGTTGAATAATAATCGAAACATGATTGTTTCTCATCGCATGCCCTTCCATGGGATACCGTGGTTTTCGAGGGGAGTACACGGTCCGTGTGTACAATTTTGCTCCCTCGTGTACGTCTTATCGGCAGTTGTGCGGGTGTCTTTAGGGTATGCCCTCAAAAAGCTGTCTTTGAAAAAGATGGCTTGCTTGCGCAGGGTTCAACCTTCACGTATAACAAGCAAAATGCATCAAAATATCTGGATGGGCTCCAGACTGGGCCCGAACCATCATCGATCGGAGTCTCCTGGTGGCGATATTCAAATGTGACCAATGCGGTTATTCCAAGGAAGTTCCAGATAAACTGGTAGGGCGCAAGGCCCGGTGCCCCGGGTGCTCCCGAGTGGTTGCCATTCGTTCGGAAGGTTCGCCGGATCTTATGGATCTGGATGCAGTGCCCAAGGTGCCCAAGGGGAGGAGCATTTCACCTCCCGACCCCGGTCACAAGGATGATATGGATGTGCTTTGTCCGTATTGTAACGGAGCTACCAGCTCGGTTCCCGGTGTCTCACATTTGAAGTGTGTCGAGTGCGGTGCGGAGCTGAAGTCCGTCGCTGCGGAGCTTGACGCTGCTTTTGACGACCTGGAACTTGATGACCTTGTCGAAACACCGGCTGAGCCGGAAATATGGGATGAAGGTTTTGACGAGGATGCGCCGCAGGAAGGCTTCGCCACAGTGGAGTCGGCGGTTCGGGAGAAGAGCAGGTCGTTTTGGGCGGGCGGCTTTTTCCCCAATCTGTACGCTGGGCTTGTTTCCGGTCTTCTGACTTTCTTCTTTGCCGTCGCATACGGCCAGTTGACAATGGCCCAGGCCGGGCTCAACGGTCTTTTTGTCCAGGCTGTGGGCATGGCCCTGGTCTCATCGGCCGTCGTGGGAGCGGTCGTCGCATTTCGCAGTCGAATTCCTTTCGCCATCGGGGCGCCCGACGCAGTGTTGACTGCGGTTCTTTTCCTTTATGTGGGGGCCATCTACCGCTCCATGAGTTCGGGGTACACGGTGGACACCATTGTGCCCACCATCATCACGGGCGTTGCCCTGGCTGCGTTCACTACCGGCCTGGCCATGTGGATGCTCGGGGTATTCAAGGCCGGACGTTGGGTCCGCTACATTCCTGTCCAGATCCTTGGCGGTGTGTTCGGGGCTGTGGGCGTCTACGTGCTGCTCGGGGTATGGGACTTAGTCTCCACAGGGGCGTCCCCGGATACCAATCGATTCGTGGCCGTCCAATATCTGGTGAACTGCGTCAACAATCCGGTGGAATTGATGCGCTGGCTGCCCAGCGTGATTTTTGGTCTCGTTCTTTTCGTCGGTCTCTACCGCATCAAGCACAGTCTTGTTCTGCTGGCCGTCATCCTGGCCGGTGTGGGCATTTCCCATCTCGGCTCTTTTTGGCCCATGCCGGACCTGTTTCAAGGAGTGGCCGCAGGGATCGACATGCCCTTAGGGTATGAAGGTAATTATTTCAGCGTGTTCATGGAGCCTGGCTTTTTTACCAGGATTCGCTGGGAAGTTCTTGTCGAGCATAGCCTGTTTCTTGGGGCTATGATTGTTCTGTCCATGATGCGTATCATGTACCGAAACACCTGTGTAGAGGCTATGTTCGACACCAGGGCCGATCTGGATGGAGAATTCAGAGCCGTTGGATTCGGCGGCGTTGTCTCTTCTCTGGTCGGAGGAATGCCGGCTACTATTTCTTATGGCCGCACCATAGGTAACTATGCTGTCGGAGCTCGGGGGGGATTGTCGGGCTGTATCGCAGCAGTCGTTTGCTGTGCTCTGCTGTTCTTTTTTCATGACGTTCTGACAATGATTCCCCGTTTTGTGCCGGAGGGGATACTCATTTATGTGGGATTTAACCTTGTTCGTGATTGGGTCTTCAGAACCAAGACCGCTTTTACCCGCAAGGAAGACAGCCGCTTGGTCGTGCTGACTTTTCTGCTGACCATTTGCTTCGGCATGTTGCTCGGCATCGGAGTCGGTGTGGGCCTTGCGATGATGATCACCGTCAGCCGTTACAGTCGGGGTGGGGCAGTCAAGAACGTGCTTTCCGGAGCCGTTTATCGCAGCAACGTCGACCGTGCTCCAACTCAACTTCGCGTGCTCAAGGAGGCAGGCGACCATATCTTCATCGTACGGCTGCAAGGGTTTGTCTTCTTGGGCACAATGTATGACCTCATCACTCGCGTCCAGCGTAGGGTCGAAGATTCGGAACAACTTCCGGTTGAGTATATCGTCATCGATTTCAAACTGGTGACGGGCTTTGCTTCGGCAACGCACATCGGTTTTTCGATGTTGCGGGACCTGGCCCTTGATCGAGAATTGGAGATCATTTTCACCAGTTCCCCTCTCGAGTTGGAAGAACACCTGGAAAAGGGCGGCTATGCGCTCAACGACATGGAAGGCTCCTTCAAGATGTTCATGAATCTGGATTATGCTCTGGAATGGTGTGAAAATCAGATTCTTGACGCGGAAAACTTCATGGATCTCCGTCAGCAGTCCCTTCCGAGCCTGCTGGAACCGGTGTTTCCCGAGCCCAGGTATATCCCGGCGCTTATGAAGGTTCTTAAGAAGCGTATCTACATCAAGGGAGATGCGGTCTTTCGCCAGGGAGACTCGTCGGACACCATGTATTTCGTGGAGTCCGGCACGCTCAATGTGGAACTAGAGTTGGAGGGAGGTAAAACGTTACGTTTGAAAAAGGTTGGACCGGGGGCGGTTTTCGGGGAAATGGGGATCTATACCAGTGCGCCGAGGTCTGCCACTGTGCGGGCTGCGGAACGGAGCATCGTTTATCTGATGACCAGGGACAAGCTCGAACTCCTGGAAAGGAAGGTCCCAATGCTGGTTTCCGCCGTCAACAGGTTCCTTATCAATATGCTTGCCGATCGGTTGGCGGATTCCAACAGGAAGGTCAACGACCTGATGATGTGACCCGGGTCAGTCCGGCCGTCCGTTCACATATTCCCGCAAGGCGTCGAGCCAGTGGCGAGGAGTGATGCCGGTGGCTTCCCGGAATGCGGAAAGATCCAGAACCGAATATGCTGGACGGACAGCCTTGGTCGGGTATTCGTTCGTGGAGATCGGTATCACATCGCACTGAAGCTCGGCGATTTTCACTGCCGCATCCGCCAGATCAAACCAGGAGGCGGAGCCGCTGTTGCTCAGGTGATAGATGCCGTAACGTTCCCTGCGCAGCAATTCCAAGGTGTTTTTCGCAATGTCCGGGGCGTAGGACGGAGAACCGGTCTGGTCGCTGACCACGGTGAGCTTTTCGCGTTCCTTGGCCAAGGTGAGAATTTTGTCCACGAAATTGGTCTTATCCGGACCGAAGAGCCAGGAGATACGGATGATCAGGGTTTTTGCGTATCCGAATTCCTGCAGGCCCTTTTCGCCTGCAGCCTTGCTGACACCATAGACCGAGCTTGCATTCGGTTTTTCATTCTCTTGGTAAGGGATGTTGCTGGCGCCTTTGAATACGAAATCCGTGCTGTAATGAATGAAGGGCACGCCGAGTCTGGCGGCATGGGCCGCCAGGAGCGGAGGGAGGGTCGCGTTGAGCGTGAATGCCTGCTCTTCTTCCTCCTCAGCGAGGTCGACCTGGGTATAGGCCACGGCGTTGAAAATGTAGTCGGGGGTGTCTTGAGCCAGGACCTCTTCAACTTTTCGCAGGTCTAGGATGTCCAAGTCCGCGCTGGAATATCCCGTCGTTTCTACGCCCGCTTCAATGAGCGTCCTGACCAAAGCCTGCCCCAGCAGTCCGGTGCCTCCACCGAAAACAACGGCCTTCTTGCCTCTCAGGTCGATCATTTTCGCTCCTTGTACCATTCGTCCATAAAATCGCGATAGGCTCCGCTTTGGACGTCTTCAAGCCAGTTTGCATTCGCTTCGTACCATTCGACGGTCTTCTTGAGTCCCTGCTCAAAGTTCAGGGATGGTGCAAACCCAAGCTCTTTCCGGGCCAGGGAGAAGTCCATGGCATAGCGCCTGTCATGGCCGGGGCGATCCTTGACGAAGGTGATGAGGGATTCTGGTTTGCCCAGGATTGAGAGGATTGTTTTGATCACCTCTATGTTGGGCTTTTCCGCGTCACCGCCAAAGTTGTATGCTTGGCCTTCACGTCCTTTGAGCAGGGCCAGTTCCACACCGGTGCAGTGGTCGTCCACATAGATCCAGTCGCGGACGTTCAGTCCGTCGCCGTAAACAGGTAGTGGATTATCTGTTTTTGCGTTTCGGTACACGAGCGGGATCAGTTTTTCCGGGAACTGGTAAGGGCCGTAGTTGTTTGAGCATCGAGTGATGACCACGGGGAGTCCGTAGGTTTCGAAATAGGCGCGGGCCATGAGGTCGGCTCCAGCCTTGCTGGCGGAATAGGGGCTGTTGGGTGCCAGCGGAGTGGTTTCCATGAATTTCCCTTCCGGGCCGAGGGTTCCGTAAACCTCATCGGTGGAAACATGTACAAAGCGACCGATTCCGATTCGGCGGGCACATTCCATGAGGTTCTGGGCGCCTTGCACATTGGTGGTCACGAAGGGAGAAGGATCGTTGATGGAACGGTCCACATGGGATTCCGCCGCAAAGTTGATCACAGCGTCTATGCGGTGCTTGAGCATAGTTTCCTCAATGTATTCACGGTCGCAGATGTCACCGTGCAGGAAGTGGTAGCGTTTCTTGTCCTTGCCTTGTTCCACGGGGAGCAGATTTTTGCGGTTGCCCGCATAGGTGAGCTTGTCGAGGTTGAAGATTGTCCAGTCCGGATGGCGCTCCAGCATGAGGTATATGAAGTTTGTGCCGATGAAGCCGCACCCGCCTGTTACGAGAAGTCTCATGTCAGTATCCTTGTGATGCCGCCGGAGACGGCTGGTTTTCGAAGATTGACAATATATACCGGTTGGTAAACGTCAAAGCAAGCAGGCTAACGGCCAAAGCTGTCCGTCTGTCGGAAGGCCTCATAGAGCATGATGCCTGCGGCTGTCGACAGGTTCAGGCTGCGGACCTTACCCCATATGGGGATGTTGATCTTGTGCTCGTACCGGTCCAGCATGTTGTTGGGCAGGCCAGTTGTTTCCGGCCCCAGCACAATGCAATCGTCTTCCCTGAATTGGAAATCGCAATACCGGGCACCTTCCCGGGCGCTGGTGAGCACGATGCGTTTCGGGTCGGTGGATAGAAAATGATCCCAATTCGGATGTACGGTTACGGATACATGGGGCCAGTAATCCAGCCCGGCCCGCTTCAGGTGCTTGTCGTCTATTTTGAATCCCAACGGCTCAATGAGATGCAACTGCGTTTTGGTTGCGGCACAAAGTCGGGCTATGTTGCCTGTATTGGGTGGTATTTCCGGTTGGTAGAGTACTATTTGCATGGTGACCGCCTTTCGGCGGCACCTTACGGACAGAAGCCTCAAACGTCCAGTTTGATGACCGCTTTCCCGTCGGAGTCTCCTTTGAGTTGCTGGAGCAGGGCCCGGATGACGGCTGTGGTGAAGCCTTGCACGAAAGGATTGAGCATCAGTTTTTCACCGTTGATCTCCAGACACAGTTCAGTGCCGAGAGAGACGCACTCTTCGCTGGCGGCGGTTCCGGCAACAATGGCTGTAGCCAGATTTCGACAGCTTTGATAGCCGCATGCGCCGCAGTCAAGGCCCGGGAGCATGAAGGCCTGTTCCTGGGCTATGTCCGCGAGTTCTTTTACGGATTTTATGTTGGGGATTCCCTTGATTTTCAGGGAGCCGAAAACAGCGACGGCGAGTTCCGGCACAAGCCACTCCATACCTTCTTCCGGTTCCCTGTCCAGAACAAGGATGCGGGGGAGCCGGCATGTCTGCTTTGCACCTTCCACCAGCAGAATGTCGGCATTTACAAGGGGCAGCAGGTTGACGAGATCCCGGTTTTCTGGCCAGCGCACGAAACTTTCGTTCGGCCCTATGCCGATGACCCCTGTGCAGTACTTGGCGTATCTGTCGGTGTCTGTGTCTTGACCGTCAAAGCCGTGGTGAGTGGATTTTGCCGCAGCGACGCGGACTCCCCGTTGTTGGAGTTCCCTGGCCAGTTGGATACCCAGGGTGGTTTTGCCGGATTTTTTGGGCCCGATGATGGATATGGCGCGCATGGCACCCATTTTATAAAAATTCCTGTTGTTCGACAATTCGGCCGCGTTGCATGAAGAGGATGGTGTCGCAGCAGTTGCGCAGCCAGTTCAGATCATGGCTGACAATGACCAGGGTGGTGCCGTACTGGGTTCGCGCCTGCATGGCGGCGTCCCGAACCAGTTTTGCGCTGGCTTCGTCCAAGCTGGCGGTGGGTTCGTCCAGAAGCAGGGCTTTGGGTTTCAGTACAAGGCGGGAGGCAAGGGAAACCCGTTGCGCCTCTCCACCGGAAAGCTCGTACCATGAGCGTTTGGCAAAGGTGTTCGGATCAAGGCCTACAAGTTCAAGCGACGCATGAACTTTTGTCGTGATTTCGGTTTCACCGCGAACTTTGAGGCCATAGGCCACATTGGCGAAGACACTGCGTTTGAGCAGATAGGGTTCCTGGACCAAAAGCGTTACTTGGCGGTGTATTTCATTGGGCTTGGCGCCACATTCCCGACCTTCAAACTGTACACAGCCGCTGGCGGGATTTTCCAGGAATGCGAGCATGCGCAGCAGTGTGGATTTGCCGCACCCGTTGGGGCCGGAAAGGCCGGTGATGCTTCCCTGCGGGATCTCGAGGCGGTCGATTTCCAGTACGGTGCGGCCGTTGTAAGCCTGCCATGCGTTATTCAGAGTGAAGAGCGGAGTCATTTATCCGGCCCTTTTTTTCAGGGTGGCCACCCCGATGTTGACGGTCAGGGCCACGATCATGAGAACAATGCCCAGCGCGATACCTACGGCGAATTCCCCTTTGCCGGTTTCCAGGGCGATAGCGGTGGTTATGGTGCGCGTATGCCATTTGATGTTGCCGCCCACCATCATGGAAATGCCCACCTCGGACACAATTCTGCCATAGGCGGCCATGGCCGCGAGCATGAGGCTGTAGCGGGCCTCCACAAGGGTGGCGGAGAGCATCTGACCGGGAGTGGCTCCAAGGGTGACCAAAGTCGGGCGCAGTCGTTTGTCCAGACTCTCCACGGCCGTGGCGGTCATGGCGACTATGATGGGCAATCCGAGGATGGTTTGCCCCAGCGCCATGCCGGGCAAAGTGAAGAGCAGCCCCAAGTCGCCGAGGGGGCCTCGTTTGGAAAGAAACGCATAGACGAGCAGCCCTATGACCACGGTGGGAAAGGAGAGCAGGGTATCCACCAGGGTTCGGATGATCTTCTTGCCGGTGAATTCGTTGATGCCCAGAAAAAAGCCGAGAGGAATGCCAATGATCAGGCTGGCGCAGATGGACATGGAGGAAACGAAAACCGTGGTGGTTATTGCCGAGTAGGTTTCCGGGTCCCCATAGATGAGGAGATGAAAGGCTTGGAAAAAGCCTTGAAAGAGAAAGTCCATGTACGCCCTTGGAAGTCAGAGACCGAAGGGAGCTGATCCCTTCGGCCGGTTTGACGGATGCTGTTTTTATTTTCCTGCGTTGGGGGTGAAAAGCACCTTGCCGAGCAGCGTGAATTCGCTGATTTTTTTCTGGATTGCCGGAGAAGCCATCCAGGCGATGAACTTCTTGGCCAGTTCGTACTTGGCGTCCTTGCATTTTCCAGGATTCACGGCAAGGGCGCTGTACTGGTTGAAGAGCACTTTGTCGCCTTCCACGAGAACCTTCAGGGGCGGGTTGCCGTTGTGGGTGTGGGAATACTTGATGTATGTGCCGCGGTCGGTCATGGTGTACGCGTCTTTTTCGGCCGCCACATTGATGGTGGCGATCATGCCCTGGCCGGTTTGTACATAGTAATCCGCCTTGTCGGGCACAGTCAGTCCGGCAGTCTTCCACAGGGAGATTTCCTTCTTATTGGTACCGGAGTTGTCGCCGCGGCTGACAAAGGCCGCCTGTTTTTCGGCGATGGTCTTCATGGCCTCAACAACCTTCATTCCCTTGATCTTGGCCGGATCGGATTCGGGACCAATGATGACGAAGTCGTTGTACATGAGTTGGGTGCGGTCGATAAGCACTCCTGTGTCCACATATTTTTTTTCGGAGGCGGGAGCGTGGACGAGAACGACATCCACGTCGCAATTCTCCGCCATTTTAAGGGCCTTGCCGGTGCCGACGGCTACAAACTTGATCTCTATGCCTGTATCCTGTTTGAATTGAGGCACGATGAGCTTGTCGAGCAGGCCGGTGTTGGCGGTGCTGGTCGTGGTAGCCATCATCAGGCTTTCGCCTGCGAAGGCCGGAAGAGAGATACACAAGGAAAGGGCAAGGATCATAAATAATTTCAAGGTCTTCACAAGCGCCTCCTCAAGGGTTGCTTCGCTGCCCGGGACGGCAGCGGTTACTCCATATCATCACGATAAAACTCGCTGCATGCGTCCACTTCCATTTCCAGGACGTCGCGGGCTCGTTCCAGTGCGTAGCGTTCCACGTCGAGATAGAAATGCAGAAATTTTTCCATAAGGTCCTTGCCGTAGGGCGTCAGGCTGAACCGCTGGCCTTGACCCTTTTTCATCTCCACCAACTTTTTGCCGATTCGTTGCTCGGTTTTTTTGAGTTTTCCCCATGCCCGGCGGTAGGACATTCCCAGCTCCTCGGCAGCCTTCTTTAAGGAGCCGAGCTTTTCTATTCGTTGGAGTAGCAGGGTACTGCCGATGCCCACATAGATTTCCTCGTCCTGTTCTATCCAGACCCGCAACCTGAGCGCTGCTTGGCCCTTGCTCATTTTTTTCCCGCACGGAGTATTTTTCATAATGAACAACTGGTTGTTTTATCAGTGTAAGGTTGCTCGAAACAGACAAATCTCGACCAATATGAAATGTATCACAGGGCATGGCTAAGTCAATACGGACATAATGCGGCCGGATTTGACGCCTGGCGTTCAGATACGGATCATGTCGAATGACAGTGCGTTGAGATCGGCAACGAGCATCTTTCCGGCAAGAGGGCTTTGCTCGCCGGTCAGGAGTTTGATGGCTTCGGTGGCCATGAGCGATGCGAACCAGGTGACAGCTGAGGCGGGACAGCCCAACTGTTCTTCCGCTGCGTTGTTGCTTCCCATGATCTCGGCCGGGCCGGGGGCACCGGGAAGAACGACCGAGACATAGCCGGTCCAGCCTGCCAAGGCACCTGTCACCATGGGGACAGCTGCGTCGGATGCCGCCTTCTGGAGCGCAAGTCTGGTTTGCAGGCCGCCAAGAGCGTCTATGACTACGTCGCTGTGTTTGACAAAAGCGGGGAGAGTGTCGGTGGTCAGAAAGATTGCCTTTGCGTCCAGTTCTACGGAAGGATTGATCTGCGTGCAGCGGTGTATGGCGGCTTCGGCTTTGGGCATGCCCAGATTGCTCGGATTGGACAGGGCCTGCCGATTGAGATTGCTTTCCTCGAAGCTGTCGCCGTCGGCTGCGCGGATGCGGCCAATCCCTGTGCGTAGCAGAATTTCCAGGAGAGTTCCGCCGAGTCCGCCAAGGCCCACCTGAGCGACGCGGGACCGCAGCAGGCTTTTCTGCATGTCCGCCGTGATGGAACTCATGTTGCGCAGATATCGACAGGGGATCACGCGCATGGCCAAAGCCTCAGCCTCAACCCGCCAGCCGGGGCGGGCGAGTTGTTCCGAGATGGATGCGACGGCTTCAAGGCTGATGACTCTTCCGGGGGCGCCGTCGGGAAGGTTAAACGCCATGGCATGTCCGTCGATGAGTTCCTGCTGGGAAGAGTTCATCGATCAGCCCCCTCCCACGGCAGGGAAAAGTCCGAGCCGGTCTCCATCGTTGAGCCCCGTGTCCATGAACGCCCGTGTACTATTGACGAAGATGAGGTTGATGTCCTCTTCCTTCATGCCCAGGCGGCTGACAATGTCGGCGACGGTGTCACCCAGTTCGATAGGGTAGTTGTCGGAATTTTCCGGAAGGAATTGTGCCAATGTGGCAAAGCATTTTACTGTGATTTCCATGCTGATGACCATACCCGGAGCAAGGATTGGCGGTCAACTGCGGACATAATGAAGGGGGGAGCGAAAACGCGCTCCCCCCTCTCTCGATGTGGCGTTGATTAGAAGTTCTCGAATTCTTTGTCGTTGTCAGCCTTCATGTCCAGCGCAATTCCCTCGTCCGCTTGTTGCCTGGCTGCCGTTCCGACGCCCGGAGAGGGCAGCTGCGGTCGAGCGACGGGACGAACCGTAGCCTTGGGGCGGGGAACGTAGTTCCCTCCGTTGCCGATATTGAAGAAGCTGACCGAGTGTTGCAGTTGCACGGCCTCGGCAGCGAGCGTTTCAGAAGTGGATGAGACTTCTTCCGAAGCTGCCGCATTTTGCTGGATGACTGTATCCAATTGCTGAATGGCGGCGTTGATCTGTTCCACCCCGGCGTTCTGCTCATTGCTGGCGGCGGCGATTTCCTGGATCAATTGGGCGGTTTGCTGGATGTCCGGCACCAGCCTGTCGAGTTTTTCACCCGCATCCTGAGCCACATGCACTGTGGAGGTGGAGAGTTCGCTGATCTCCGCCGCCGCGGCGCCGCTTCGTTCGGCCAGCTTGCGAACCTCGGCGGCAACAACGGCGAACCCCTTTCCGTGCTCACCGGCTCGGGCGGCCTCAATGGCTGCGTTCAGGGCCAGAAGGTTGGTCTGGCGGGCGATATCCTCGACGACCGATATTTTTTCAGCAATATCGGTCATGGCGGTCATTGCCTGGGTGACAGCCGTACCGCTTTCCTCTGCATTTTCGGCCGCCTGCAGCGCGATCTGTTCCGTCTTCATGGCGTTTTCGGCGTTGCCCTGAATGTTGGCGGCCATCTGCTCCATGGATGCGGAGACTTCTTCGACGCTGGCCGCCTGTTCCGTGGCACCCTGCGACAGGTTCTGCGAAGAGGAGGAGAGTTCCTGGCTGCCGGATGTCACATTGCCGGTTGCGGACTGGACATCGCCGATGACGGTCTTCAACTGATCGGTCATTCGGCGTAGGGCGTCGGCCAGCTGGCCCACCTCATCTTTTTGGTTTACGTCAATGGTCCGGGTCAGATCACCTTCGGCCAGACTCCTGGCCAGGGAAATCCCCTTGGAAATGGGAGCGGTGATGACGCTTGCGATAAAGAGCAGCACGACGAATAAGACCGCGATGGCCACTACACTGATGATGGCGCTGACAATGACGAATGAGTCTGCCTGCTCGCGGACCTTATCCATGGGGATGGCTACGGCCAGGCTCCAGGGGGTGGTGGTCTTGCCTATGTTGATGGGAGAGAATGTCACATATTCTTCGTGGCCGGTGATCGGGGAAAGCGCCTTGAATGAGTAGGCCCGGCCGTTTTTGATCGCATTCAAGGCCTGGGTCCGGTGTTCCGTATTCAGGTAGTCACCTATGTTTTTCCCGAGAATGGTCTTGTCGGGGTGGGCGACAGCTGCGCCGCTGGTGGTCACCAAGAAGGCGTATCCGGTTTCAAAAGGTTTGATGTCGAGTACGGTTTTTTGGAGATCGTTGAGATAAAAGTCAACGCCGACCACGCCGATGTTCTTTCCGTTTTTTTTCACCGGCAGCCCCGTAGAAGCCAGCCAAAAAGTCTTGCCGTTCGACTCCCAGGGGTAGGGCTCCCCGATCGTCTCGACATTGCCGGCCATGGGGACTGTAAACCAGGCCTGGCCGGTGAGGTCTTCCTCGCCAACGAAACTTTCCGCGATGTTTCCTTTGTCCCGGTGATACCAGTTGCGGTAGGCGCCTTTGTATTTATCGAGGTACTCGTCTTCCCTGTTGTCGAAGGTGCCGCCCGGAAATGTGCACCACGCTCCAGACAGTTCGTCGTTCTTTTTCAGTGTCTGAACAAGGATCGAGTCGAGATACTCCCGGTCCGGAATGGTTTTGTAGTTGGCGCCTTCCTCAAACATGGACGCCAGGGTTCGAGTGACCGTCAACGCCAGGTCCAGCGTTTTTCCCACGTCGAGGCTGTAGCCCCTGGCCTTGTCCCTTGCCAGTTGTTCCGCCTGGGTAACGGCCAGTGTTTGCGCCTTCATGGTCATGATCATGGCACTGACGACAAGGACTATCAAAACGATGATGAAAGTGGGTATCAGGATTTTCAGCTTGAGACTCCAGTCCTTGAACTTCATTTCCCCCTCCTTGGTAGTCTAACTCATAAGAAATGTTATTGCTCAACGCGAACCTATGTAAGTGTAAGTACCAATTATTTTTTCTGGAGTCATCCATATGTCGGTGGGATTTCAATTAGGCAAAAAAAAGGCCGGGCAATCGTGCCCGGCCTTTTCGTTGCGGAATGGTCGTTAGTCCACTTTGGCAGCCTGTAACTCGTCTTCGGTGAAGTCCCAGGTGACGTTGTGGGGCGGCAGAGCCTCGGTGGAGAAGAAGCGCGGCAACTGATCGTCACTTTTGGTGAAACCGGCGCGTTTGTTGAAGTCAAGTTCATCCTTGAGGCAGTTCACACCAAGGGCCAGGAAATCGTCCACTGTGAATTTGGTGCCGGTCTGCGCCGCTACCAGGTCGGCCATTACTTGTGCGCCGTTTTCGGAATCGAGTACTGCGAAGGCTACGAACAGGCACATGCCCAAGGCGTCGATGGAAGCGGTGGCGATTTGCAGGTTCTTGGAGGTTTCCACATTGCCTTCCTTTTTATGGCCGTCCACGTCGCCGCCGACTTTGAGCACGTTTTGACAGACGCCGTAACCGGCGGTGTGGTCGCCGCCCATGGGGGTGGTTGCGTAGGTGACACCGACGCCCTTGACCGCACGCGGATCGTAAGCGGGCAGGGACTGGCCTTTGCAGGTGGGCAGGCGGTCGACGCCGAACGCACCGCCCGCAAAGTCCACACCGTTGCCGATGATCAGACCCATGGGATCTTCGGAACCGCACTTCTGAGCCAGGGCGATGGCCGCTTTACCGTCGCCCCAAGGGATGATCCCGCCTTCCATGGCAATGGCGATAGTGTTGCCGATCTCAATGGTATCCATTCCCTTTTCGTCGCAGATACGGTCGAGCGTGGCGATGTCGTCTATATCCTTGATCAAGCAGTTGGCGCCCAGAGCCCAGACGGTCTCGTATTCGAAGCCGGAGGTCAGGTATTCGCCCTTTTTATCGTTGTACTGCTGGGAACATTGGATAAGACAACCCACATGGCAGCCTTCCTTGGTCTTGCCGCCACGAGATTCGATGACTTCGGCGATCTTTTCACCGGAAATGTCGGCTGCGTGGTCGCACTGGCCGTAACGGAAGTTCTTGGTCGGCAGGGCTCCCGCCTCGTTGATGACGTTGACCAGAATGGATGTTCCGAAGCCGGGCAGGCCCTGGCTGGTGACCGGGTGTCCCATGAGGATTTCGGCCCAGGTCTTGCGGGCCGCCTTGAATGCCTCGGCATCCACCGGTTTGTAGGATTCACTGGCGGCCGGATCAAGTATCACCGCTTTGACTTTTTTGGAGCCGAGGACGGCGCCCATTCCACCGCGTCCTGCGGAGCGGGCCGGGCGTTTGTACGGATCGGTGAATTGGATTGTCGCGGTTTTGCCGCACTTTTCCCCCACAGGACCGGTCATGCAGATGACGGCCTTATCCCCGTATTCCGCCAACAGTTTGTCGTGGGCCGGGTAGTTGTCCATCCCCGCAATGGCGGTGGCGTCCTTGAACTCGACCTTGTCGGTGGAGATGAAAATGTTTTGGAAAGGAGCATCGGTTTCAGGTTTGTCTTCGAAGACAATGGCCAGCAGGTTCAGTTTCGGCAGTTTGTGCGCGAACAGGCCGCCGGAGTTGGATTCCTTGATACCACCGGTTAGAGGGGACTTCGAACCCACGGAGACGCGGCCGGAGTTTGCAGCAGTGGAGCCGGCCAGCACACCTCCGGCGATCACCAACTTGTTTTCGGCGGAGAGCGGATGACAGTCGGCCGGCACCTCTTTGTTGATCAGCCGGGAAGTCATTGCGCGGCCGCCGAGGCCTGCATACTCACCAAGTTCCTCGAACTTGTATTCCTTTGTGCGGGTGTTGATTCGAAGTATCCTCATATTTGCCTCACCTTTGTTTTGTTGTTCCCGGCAGTTGACGGAAACATATTTTATAGATGCCCATCTTTAGCGGGAGTATACGCTCCTTTGAAAAATAATGTCAAAAAAAACAATATATTGTGCTCAGTCGGGCATAGTGCTCTCGACAAAGAGAAGTGCTATGGAGAAGGAAGACATTCCAAAAAAAGGATGTAAAATAATGAATTGCATCGTCATGCGTATGGCTGAAAAAGGGGTGGGTTTTTGGAGCACCATGCTGCAAAAGGGGGTCGGCATCCAAGCCCGGGTGGGGTTGTCCGTGTCTGCTTTTCTGGAGGGACAGCTGAACATGGATGGAGACTATGTGGAGAGTGTGGTCAGAACCATTTTCATCAACGGCAGCCCTGTGGACGATGTGGATACCGCACCGGTTAATGATGGGGATGTGCTGGCCCTGGCCGGGGCTATGCCGGGGCTGGTGGGGATTGCAATGGGCAGGCAGAGTCCTGTGGGTGTTTTTCGCGGCGACATCAGCTGTGCGGCTGGAGAGGTCGCCGAAATTGGAGAACTGGGCTTTGTCACGGTCAAGGCTTTCAATGTTGTGGCTCGTACCGCCGGAGCCGATATTTTGGGGCACGGCATTGTGATTGCTGCAAAGGACCTTGTTGCGTATTTGAACGACAGGGAGATGTCGTTCAACGACATGGTGCAGTCCATACACGTCGATACGAATGAAGTGAGCCTGAAAGAGCTTTGCGTTTTTTTGACAGGTAAAGAGGGGGATGTCTCGTTTCAGCTGTTGCTGAAATGAAATTTTCTCATGATTCTAATAGTGTACAGGATAACTAGGTAGTGGGTGTGAGATTATCGGGGTGATCCGGGATATATCGGGATGGTCGTTTCTGAAAAGGTTTTTCCCTTACTGTAACAACATCAGTCAGCCAACGGGAGGTTGTGGTGAAGGTGAATTCATCCTGTCTTTTGAGAGCTGCAAGGAAGGGAAAAAAGGGCCGATGTCGGGATAATATACCAAATGATGTTAGTCACTGTATTGCCCACTTTTCCCGGTCTCGTTGATGTGTCCTCAGAGAGCAGTGTTTTACTAACAAGTAAAGCTGTAATACTGGCTAATATTGCGTAAATTACCACGTCTAGGCTGGAACTGAGATAATCGGAGATATATGGGGCCACTTTGTTGGACCACTGAGCGACGTTAGAAAAAAGGAAAGCCTGGATTGCATCAGGCCGGGCTTACTTCGATATTGCGTGCCGACACTTTCAGGATCTGGGCTGACATACGCTGTGATTCCACGACTACTTCCTGAAACAAAGACGCCCGCCCGGGGCTTCCCGGGAGGGCGTTTTCGTTTGTGAGCTTCGGCCAGGAAAACTGTAAAAGGCTTTCACATACTGCAACGCGAAAAGCGGCTCAATTATCGCACAGATGCCCGCGAATTATCGCACGGCGCTTTGGGCATGTGGAGTTTACGCGGAGGTCTGTCCTGTAGGGGCTGTTGATGCGCAGGATGCCTTCCAGTCACCCTAGGACATTCTCTGCACTCAAATGTATGCCGGCGTGTAACCAAGGCCAGAAAAAAAGGAGATTCGACGCGCCCTCGCTACTTGATTATCCTTTTGATTTTGTTGCTAATTATATAACGACGAGGATGCGACCTGGCGGTATATGCCGGTAGGAACTCTGCTTGCTTATTTTACATGATCATTTTTTGGGTATTGGTGATTGAGTCTTCGTTGTGTATGTTCTTTAAACCATGAGCGAATATGTAACGAATTATACTGGTTATTATCGGGATAGTCTTGCGGATGAGATGATTCTGGAATCCGTGGGGGAGAATAGCACGTCAAAGTCGGCCGTCCTAAAGGCAGGGATGCTTGATAGTGGGTATATCCCTACGGAATTGATTCGGCATTTCTTCAAGAAAAAAAGTTCTGATGAACATGCTTCATCGATCAAGATTGTCCAAGGCGTTGCGGCTCCTGTTCGGTTGAAGCTGAAACGCAGGCATGGCCAGACTTTTTATGGTTACCCAAATACCATCACTCCGGTTCTTATGCCTTGCCAGGTCGACGATACGGGACGAGTGGAGCCTGTTGAAAAGAAACTTCCGTGGATACCCCGAGACTATCTTGCTCCTTTGGCTGAAGATAAAACGATTATCCTATCTTCTGTTGATGCCGTCGACACTTATCAAACAGAGAATGGTTGGACGTCGGAACTCAATGGTTGGCCACAGTATCTTACTTATTGCAAAGAGTTCATAAGGACGCTTCTGGACATCCCCTTGAAGGGGGGAATAGTCTTTGGTGAGGTGGAGTATATCGTCGAGTGGCAAACTCAATTATTTTCCAGCGCAGGGCAATTCTCGTCCACAATGCATATCAAGTCGCTTTATGAAGATTTGCTTGAACGAGAGAGCCCTCCGAAACTGTACCAGTCCATTCTTGGTTTACATCCAGTTGAGCGGGATCTTCTTTCCTTGTCGCAAGAGGTTGATGTCGCTGCCGCGTTGCACGTGGGTCAAATGACAGCTGATTATGGTCTCGGACGAAGCCAACGAGAATCAATTCATCACTTTTTTTCTGTAAATGACGGGGAGGTGCTGGCTGTCAACGGTCCTCCAGGAACCGGGAAAACCACACTGCTGCAAAGCGCCATTGCTTCATTGTGGGTGAAGTCCGTTCTTGATGCGGAGAAAGGCGTTGCGGACCCTCCGGTCATTGTTGCCACATCGGCCAATAATCAGGCTGTAACAAATATTATTCGTGATTTTGGTGAGATATTATCTCAGGACTCCTCTGATCCTTTGGTCAAACGGTGGCTGCCTGAGGAGGTGTCGAGCCTCGGGTCGTACGCTGTTTCCAGCGCGAAAGAGATTGATCCTCATATGAATCTCCTCACCGTGTTTCGGAAAGGGAAGCTCCAAGGGTATTTCGATGAATTTGAAGAGCCGGAATTCATCTCACGGGCTTATGATGGCTTTGTTGAAAATTATGAAGTGTATTCCGGCGATAAGTTAAAGGTTTGTACAGAGTCTCAGCGGGATAAATCCTTGATAAGGATCAGGGAAAAATTACGAAATGAAATGATTCAATTCCATGAGAATGCGAAAGATATTTTGGCTCTTTGGCGACAATGCTCCAAAGATGCTGAAGCCAGGAAAAATGCTGAAACCAGTTTGGGGGAGATCGAAGAAGGGGAATTGGCTTTACGAGAGGAAATCGCTGTAAAGAAGCAGCTTGTGACACAAGCCGGCAAGACGCTTGAGGCTCGAAAGAGGGCTCTTGAGCTGGCAGCGCTCGCATTGTCCCGGGAGCCGTGGTGGGAGGACTATATCGCCTTTTTACGCCCGATCAAGAAACGTAAGGCTGCTCGAGCTAAAGCTTTCTTGCTTAAGAACGGGATGCATTACACCGAGCATGAATTCGAGAGCATCCAGTCGATAGAGAGCTTCCTGGAGAGTCAAAGGCTGATTGCAGCGGAGGAGCACAAGGAAGCGGAGGGTGATTTGGCTTCTCCCTTAAACTCCTTGGAAGGTCTCAAGGAGGAAAAAAGTCGGGTAGAACATGTCATTCGGCGTATTGACGAGCGTTTTGAGGCACTTGAAAACGCACTGAAACCAATGGACATAACCCCGGAGTTTTCACGAACAGGTCTGTACTCGCTTCTGGATCATTTGGATAAGCGAAATCGTTTTCGTATGTTTATCCTTGCTGTCCATTATTATGAAGCGCTTTGGCTGGAAGAGGTTCTCCAAAGCGACAGTAAGAAATTCATTTCAGACGATGTCCGGTGGAAGCGTATCGCAAAGCTGACTCCATGTATCGTCTCCACATTGTTCATGCTTCCCAAGTTCTTCAAGTCATTTGATGATTATCAATATGAGTTTATCGACCTGCTTATTATTGATGAAGCCGGTCAGTCCGCACCTGACAAGGCAGCCGCAGTGTTTTCACTGGCGAAAAAGGCTCTTGTTGTCGGCGATATCTATCAGATTGAGCCTGTGTATCAAATTCCCCCATCTGTTGATTTGGGGAACATGAGGGAACATAAGTTGTACATCGGTGCTGAGGACGGTATGCCGCACGAGAAATCCGCCTCAAAAGGGAGCATCATGATGATGGCTCAGGCGGCCTGCCCCTATCATTGCATGGTGGGAGGCCAGAAGGCTGCCGAACGCGGGATGTACCTTCTTGAGCACCGCCGATGTCATGAAAGCATCATCTCCTTTTGTAAAGACCTTGTTTATCCTCAACTGGAGGTGCATACGAGTCCTCCTTCTTCTCAGCTCTTCCCGCCCATGGCTTACGCGCATATCCCCTCAAAAGGCTCGAAAGGCGGCGGCAGTTGGAAAAATGAGTATGAAGCTAAAAACATTGTACAGTGGCTTCAGGCGAATCGAAGCGATATTTTGGAGCACTACAACTCAAGCAAATCTCTTTCAGATGTGGTGAGCATTATCACTCCGTTCAAGGCGCAGGAATGGACCATCAAAAAGCTCCTTAACGATATGCTGCCAAAAGACGTAAACGGCATGAAAATCGGCACAGTTCATCGCCTTCAGGGAGCAGAGCGGCCAATCGTTATTTTCTCACCCGTTTATGGCCCTGAAGACGTTAGAACTCCTTTTTTCGATAGAGGGGTCAACATGTTGAATGTTGCCGTCTCGCGGGCCAAGCACTCCTTTATTGTTTTTGGCAATATGGGGTTGTTTCGTAAAGGGAAGGGTGCTCCGTCGCGTATTCTGGCAAATCACCTTTTGGCCAGTAATGAGGCGAATGCTTTGCCCGGGTTTGAGCTTGCTCAACGCGATATCACGGCGGACAAGGTGGAGCATTTGAGAACCCTTGAGCGCCATCGCGAGGTGCTCGTGTCAGCCCTTAATGAGGCAAGGGAAGAAGTTGTTATAGTCTCACCATTTTTAAGTAATAATGCCATCCAAGCTGATAATATCATAGACTATTTCAGAAGTGCAATCGAGCGTGGGGTTGGTGTGAAAGTGTTTTCCGATTCCAGTTTGGCTTTGAAGGCATGTAATAATCAAAGAGGAATGCTGGAGAATATTTCATATAGTATTCGTGAATCGGGGGTTCAGCTCGTCTTTGCGGACGGCATTCACAACAAGACTTTGATAATGGACAATCGGACTCTGGTTGAAGGTTCCTTCAACTGGTTGTCTGCGAGTCGCGATGAAGCAATGGCCAGGGTTGAGCATTCGATTCTATATGTAAATACCAAAGCGGAGAGCGTGCGGGATGACGTTCTTAAGACGCTAAAGCGCGTAGTTTCCAAGAAACAGTTCAACAGGTGCAACTAAGTCGGTCAACCTTTCTTTGTTGAAAATAAATTCGGATTGTTAACTGCGTAATGTAGGCTTTTCTTTACAAGTTACGCTGTATGTTGTGTCCTGTCCTCCGCAGGAGGCCTTCACATGCAGCATGATTATTGGGGAAAAACCTTTCCGAATGGGGCTTGGCACCATCTTGGACACCACTGCCTTGACGTTGCGGCCGTTGCCGAGCGGCTTCTGAAAGAAAATCCGCTTTGGGCCAAGCGTATGGCTGACCTCGCGCCGATGCCCCATAATCATGTGCAGTCATTGCTCCTTTTTGTTGCCGCGTGTCATGATCTGGGCAAATTTCACCCCGGTTTTCAACGCTTGGTCCTCCCTTTGGGTGAAACGCTCGGCCATCCTGACGGTGGCTATGCTCATCATCATACGGAATACGGACTTGCCATCTGGGAAGAGATTTGCCCATGGGAACAATTGGACCTACCGGACGAATTCTCATTGAAACCGCTGCTGACAGCCGCACTTTGCCACCATGGCTTGCCTGCGGAAATGTGCAATCCCGGACCGTCCTGTTTCACCGTTCTGGATGATGCCAAATGGTTTGTAAACGAAATGGCTGCGCACTTCCTGCATGAATCATACGAAGAATTCCGCGAAGTGGAGTTGGAACCATTGTCATGGTTTGCGGCGGGATTGATCATTCTCTCGGACTGGATTGGCTCCAATGAGCGATGGTTCAAGCCAGTTAGCCGGTGGAACGGGTTTGAAACCTACTGGCCGATTGCGCAAAAGCAAGCAGCCGAAGTTGTGGCCGCACTTGGGTTTACAGAGGCACACGCGACGGACACGGTGAAATTCGGCGATCTACTGCCTCATTTGCAACAATACACTCCGAGCGGGATGCAGCAGGCGGTTCTGGACCTGCCGGAACCTGCCGGGCCGGAAATGCTTATTATCGAAGACCTGACTGGCGGAGGTAAGACCGAGGCTGCGTTGCTCGCTGCGCACCGTTTGATGCGGGCTGGCTTCGCCTCCGGCCTGTATGTGGGACTGCCCACCATGGCCACGGCAAACGCCATGTATGAGCGCCTTGCCGAGGGGAAACAGGCTCTGTTTGATCGAGACATTTTTCTTGCGCTTGCGCATGGAAGTGCGTTTCTCAACGAAAAATACACCGCAGGGCTTGATGCACAACGAAAAGAGGATGACGCAGACGGCCGCGGCGTTTGTGTCCACTGGCTGGCGGACAGCCGAAAAAAGGCCCTTTTGGCGCCGTGCGGCGTGGGCACAGTGGACCAAGCCCTGCTCGGAATATTAGGCGCAAAACACCAATCCCTGCGTTTACTTGGATTGTGCCGATCCGTATTAATCGTGGACGAAGTACACTCTTATGACACCTATACCGGAGAACTTCTGACGAATCTGTTGCGTTTTCAGGCGGCGATGGGAGGCTGCGCCATCCTGCTTTCTGCAACCATGACGGGAGCCTTGCGCGAAAAATTGACGGGCGCTTGGCGGGAAGGACGCGATTTTGTGTACAGGGAAGTGCCACCGTTGCCGGAAGCAACGGAAGCATCGGATACAGCGTTTCCCCTGATGTCCCGGATAACCGACACCGGTTGCGAGGCTTTGGCCGTCAGTACACAAAGATCATTGAATGTAGCCATCCGCCCCATGCATACGGAAACCGGAATGTTTGAGACCTTGTGCAAAGCCGCTGATGCTGGGGCCTGTGCCTGCTGGATTCGCAACACGGTTGCGGACGTATTGGAGGCTGCAAGAATTTTGGTGGAAGAGAAGGGGATTTCCGCTCGGAATGTGCTGGTTTTCCATTCCCGTTTCACGGGCGGCGACAGGGCGAAAATCGAGCGTGAAGTCCTGCGGTTGTTCGGCAAAGAGAGCGTTTCCGCCGACAGGAGCGGAAAAATTCTGATCGCCTCGCAGGTCGTGGAACAATCATTGGATCTGGATTTCGACATGCTGCAGAGTGACCTCGCGCCAATGGAGCTTATGATCCAACGTGCCGGGCGTTGTCATCGGCACGACCGCGAACGCCCGGCAGGTTACGAATCTGCCCTTATGCAGGTATTGATGCCGGAACCGGCAAACGATGTGGCTGGGGATTGGTACGGGGCCATGTTTGAAAAAGGGCAGTATGTATATCCTCGTCCGGCCGTGTTATGGCGCACGGCCCGGCTTTTGTGTGCCAAGGGGGCCATTGTTCTGCCGCGTGACGCACGAGAATTGGTGGAAGGTGCTTATTCGGACCTTTTTCTGGCCGCGCCGGAAGCTTTGGACAGCCCGGAAATGAAAGCCTTTGCCAAAGACCGTGCCGATGAAGCCATGGCTCGATTCGGAGCACTGGATTTTTTGGCGGGGTATTCCTTGGATAATTGTGCTTGGGGGAGTGACGTTACGGCTCCCACGCGTTTGGGAGAGCTTTCACACGGGGTGCGCCTGCTGCGTGTCGGAAATGAAGGAGTGCGACTCTGGCATGACGACGGCAACGGGACGACCATGGACAACTGCGTGCGCTCCGAGGTTCGTCTGGCCGTACGATTATTGACCGATGGCGACATTTCCGAGTCGTGCAAGGATGCCGTGGACGGGCTCATTGAATCCATGCCGGACAAAGGAAAATGGGGGCTTTGCCTGCCCATGCGGGAGACCTCGCCCGGCATATGGACCGGAACCGGAAAGGATGGAAAAGACAGGCCCGTGACAGTTCGCTACGACGAGCGGTGCGGACTGGTTATTGACTGATTGTAAAGGGTAATATAGGCAAAAACTACGTTCTTATACTGCTAGCCGGTATTCCTTTGTGTTCCCCGCAAAGCGGGGCTGAACCGAGTATATATGCAGTTGAAGAATGTATCCCCGCACGTGCGGGGATTTTTTTAATCTATTTCAATATGTTATGAATAGGTTGGAATTTTTTGTAAGAGTATATATGCAATCACTCTTGACTTGATTGATATCGACGAGTAAATAAAAAAAACAGCAGCCGGAAGTATTGGACCTCCGGCTGCAATAAGGCCCCGAATAAATCGTATGACCAGATGTGACAATCAATACATACGATCTTCGGGGCCAAGAGTCAATCTTCTAGCTCAAAGGGAGGTTGTATGGCTTTAATTCTGATCAGATGGAAAATTCCAATTCAGATTGTAGCCATTGGCGATAATGTTATCATTGTCGCCTTATTAGGTAGCCCGGCTGACCTGCCAGATATTTGGATGGTCAGTCGGGCTCTTTTTGTTTACGGTATCGCATTTCACATATATCCGGAGAAAGTCATGAACTACAATCTGTTGGAAGAACCATGGCTCCCTGCGCTGTTTGGCGATGGGCGGACCGAATGGATACGGCCATGGGAGATCGTGGGGGATGATCCGCCCATAAGCCTTAATCCGCAACGGGCGGATTTCAAGGCCGCGCTCATGGAGTTTCTTGTTGGCCTGTTGCAAACGACCTTTGCTCCGAAGAACATGTCCGCCCGAAACAGGGTGCTCAAAAATCCGCCCGAGCAGGATGAGCTGCGCCGCGCCTTTGAATCCCACCGGGAGTTCTTCAACCTCTTTGGAGAACGTCCCCGGTTTCTGCAGGATCTGACCATGAGCGACGCGGATAAGCCCGTTCTCAACGGCGTCGTCTCCCTGCTGATTGAGCAGCCCGGTGGGAACACGTTGCGTGAAAACAAGGATGTTTTCATCAAGCGGGGGCAGATACAGACCTTATGCCCAGCGTGTGCCGCAGCGGCCCTGTTCACCTTGCAGGCCTTTGCGCCGTCCGGAGGACGTGGCAACCGCACCTCCATGCGTGGAGGGGGGCCGCTTTCCACCTTGGTCATGGGCGACACCCTTTGGGAAAGCGTGTGGCTGAACGTGGCTCCGGGCAGGGGGAGCGGTTTCATCGCACCTGCTCCTGCAAAGGATGAACTGGCATCCAGCGTGTATGCCTGGGCCTCACCCACTCGCACTAGCGATAAAAACGAAGAGACCCACCTGCGGGACATGCATCCGTTACACGCGTTCTGGGGCATGCCCCGGCGCATCGTGCTACGCGAAGAAGCTGCTAAAGCTCCATGCGACGTTTGCGGCCAAACGCATGAGCTGGCCGTGTGCGAATTCCTCTCGCGCCCAAACGGTTACAACTACGGCCCGGAATGGGTGCATCCGCTCACGCCCTACACGCTGGAGCAGAACAAGCCGCCTTTGTCCATAAAGGGACGTAGTAATATTGCGGCCTACAGCAACTGGCTGGGGGTGGTTTATGGTGAGCCGGACGCCAAGCGACATATGCACGCTGCCAAATGCGTGAATAATGCCGGAGGCCTCGGCAGCCGGGTCTGCGTAGCCGGATACGACATGGATAACGCCAAGGCCTGCCAATGGTGCGAGCATGTTTTTCCGGTTTACTCCATAACAGGAGATGAAAAGATCTTCGGCATGGAAATACGAGGCATGGTTGCGGCGGCCGATCAGGTACGGCGCAACGTGCTGGGTGCGCTCAAGGACGCGCTGGTGAACGAGGCTGGGAAGAAACAGGCTTCGTTGGACAAAAGTCTTTTCGAAAACGCGAGCAATTCGTTCTGGGGCTGCACGGAAGAAGGTTTTTACCACAATGCGGCACAGCTTGGGGCATTGCCGGAAGGCTCTAAAAACAAGGGCGAGCGTGACTCGTTGCGCCTTGAATGGGGGCGATTGTTGCTAGGTTCGGCATTAACTCTATTTGAAGAAAGCGCAGGGAAATTCGGCATCCCCGCCGAGCGCATGGAACGCTATGTGGAGGCGCACAAACGTTTGGTAGCTTTCAACATCAAATTGTTGCGCGACATGGAAATGTATCCGCCCAAGGAGGTAAAATGACCCTCAATCAGGCTCTCAAGGAGGACGGTTTCAGGAAAATCGTCCAGTCGTGGTGGCAGTCATTGGACTCGAATCGTGGTCAACGGGCCGAGCTGCGTCGGGCCAGAAGCCGCACGGAAGTATATGTGTCTCCGGCCTACCGCAATGGACTTGCGGAGAAATTGGCTTCTTACCAGTTTGACGAGACCGATCTGGAACGGCTGGCTCTGGCTGCCGGCGTGCTGGCCAATGCCCGAACTTTGCGCAAGGGACACTTTGCCGCTGTTTTCGCTCGTGAGGGTAAGGGAACCCCGGTCATGCGCGACGTTCGCTTTCGCAAATTGCTGGCCATCGGCGACAATGAATATGACGAGCTCTACCGTATGCTGGTTCGATTTGTAGGCATGTGCGGCGGTGCGGCCAGCCTTGGCGGACTAATTCGGCATACGATGTATTGGAACGATGAGGCCCGCATGAATTGGGCCAGAGAATATTACCCCAACCGAACCAAAGCATAAGGAGATATATCATGTCCCGTTTCATTCAACTGCACGTTTTGACCACATATCCGGCCAGCAACCTGAACCGTGACGACCTCGGACGGCCCAAGACCATGAGCATGGGCGGTTGCCAGCGGTTGCGCATTTCTTCCCAGAGTCTGAAGCGCGCATGGCGTACTTCGGAATATATCTCCGGATCGCTGGCCGAACAGTTCGGGCAACGCACTAAAGAGGTCGGCAAGTACGTATATTATGCCCTTGTGAACGGCGTGTCCTTTGCGGAAAGCATGAAGGACGACAAGGCCACAGGAGACCTCAAAACCCTGAAACAGGCGGCCGCGGTAAAAATTTCGCGAGCCATCGCGGGCGTGTTTGCCAAGAACAAGAAAGAATACAAGGCCAAGGATGACGCTTTCAATCAGAAAGAACTTCTTGAATCGCTGGAAACTGAGCAGATGGCTCACCTGAATCCCGTGGAGTTGAACGCAGTGAGTGAACTGGTGGAAGCCTGCCGCGAAAGCGGCAAGGAACCGGAGAAGGAAGCGCTGGGTTTACTGCGCAAGGAAGGAAACGCGGTGGACGTATCCATGTTCGGGCGTATGCTGGCAAGCAACCCGGAATTTAACGTGGAAGCCGCCGTGCAGGTGGCACACGCCATGACCGTGCACAAAGGTGTGGTGGAAGATGACTTTTTTACCGCCGTGGACGATCTGAACCGGGAAGACGCCGGGGCTGGGCACATGGGCGTGTCCGAATTCGGCGCCGGGGTGTTTTACCTTTACGTATGCATTGACCGCGAGCTGCTGAAAGAAAATCTGGGCGGAGACGCCGACCTTTGCGACCGCGCGTTGCAGGCTTTGGTACGAGCCGTTGTCGCTGTCAGCCCTTCAGGCAAGCAGAACAGCTTTGCCTCCCGAGCCGTGGCCTCCTATTGCATGGCGGAAAAGGGCGACGCCCATCCCCGCACTCTGGCCGAGGCTTTTTTGAAACCTGTTGACGGTGGCGAAGTTCTTTCGACCGCCATTGAATCCCTCGAATCCCTGAGAGAGAGCTTCAACACCATGCTGGGCGAAGAAACCGAGACTGTTGTATACGGCCACGGCAAAAAGACGCTTGACGACCTTTGCACCTTCATCTCGGAGTAGTGGGCATGAGGGAATATCTTGTTTTTACCCTCCGTGGCCCCATGCAGAGCTGGGGCACGGCTTCGGCCGTAGGCGAAGTTAGGGCCACGGCCGGACGGCCGGGGCGATCCGGGGTGATGGGGCTGGTCGCTGCCGCTCTGGGAATTCGTCGCGACAGGCCGGAAGCGCTGGAAAAATTGCATGGTGCCGCCCGTATTGCCATCCGTGCGGACAGCTTTGGAGAGCGGATGCTCGATTACCATACGATCCAGACGCCTCCGTCCGTGCGCAATGTGACCTATTACACACGTCGCGACGAACTGATGAACAAAGTGTGCAAGGATCAGCTTTCCACCATTCTTTCCAGGCGCGAGTATCTTGCCGATGCCGCGTTTACGGTCTGCGTGTGGCTGGAAGGAGATGCCGGATACGGAACGGAGGATATGCGGGAAGCTTTGCTGCGGCCGAAGCTGACCCTTTATCTGGGGCGAAAGTCCTGCCCTCCGGGTTTTCCTCTGCTGCCGGAAACCTTGCGTGCGGCCAATGTGGCTGAAGCCCTCGGTCAGTATGACTCTTTGCATGGCGAACAGTTCGTTGCGAAGGGCAAACGGCTCGCGCAAACACAGTTGTGGTCCGATGCTGGGCATGACATTCCCGGAGTTGAGGAACGCTCCACGCTGTATTCCGTGCGGGACGTGCTGACCAATTCCTCCAAGCGGCAGTTCGGCATCCGGCAGGAACGGCATTTTATTTTGCAGCCGCAACAGAAGGAGGCAGATCATGTTCATGAGTAAAATCCAATTGGACATGGCTCAATCCTCCCGCTTGGGCGTGTATGAGGCGCATCAGGCTCTTTGGAGGCTGTTTTCGGATTCTCCGGATCGACGTCGGGATTTTCTGTATCGACGTCTGGACAACGCTTCGTTTTTGACGGTTTCCGATCGGCAGCCGGAAAAGCGGCCGTTCGTGAGCAGACTGGAGGTCAAGGAATATGCTCCAAAGCTGGCGAACGGAGACAGAGTGTTGTTTTCATTGCGGTTCAATCCAGTGGTCAAGCGCAGGGAACCCAAGGAGGGCAACAGACGCGGACGACAGGTTCGCGTGGACATGGTGCAGGATGAGCGTATGCGCCAGATGCGAGAAGGGGTAAAAACGAAGCCACGTTTGGAAATAGCTCAGGACGTAACATTGCAATGGCTTGAAAAACGGCAGCAAACTTTGGGCCTGACTCTGGAAAAGGAGACCGTTATGGCGGAAGCATACGACCAGAGCCGTTTTGGCAGCGGAGGCGGCAACAAGGCCGTGGTGCTTTCCTGTATTGACGCACGCGGTTTTGCTACGGTGAGCGACGTTGCGCAGCTGGAAAATGCGCTGTTTCACGGTGTGGGAGCAGCAAAAGGATTCGGATTTGGGTTGTTGCTCGTGAGGCGTGCGTGATGTTGCCAAAGCTTTCTCCTTTGCCGTTGAAGGAGCGGTCCAGCATGGTTTTTCTGGAAAAAGGCCAGTTGGACGTACTGGACGGCTCCTTTGTTTTGGTGGATGCGGAAGGTGTTCGGGTTCATGTGCCGGTTGGCGGCGTATGCTGCATTCTGCTGGAACCCGGCATCCGGGTTTCACATGCGGCCGTAACGCTTGCCGCCCGATCCGGCACGTTGCTTGTGTGGGTTGGCGAAGCTGGTGTGCGGTTGTATGCGGCGGGGCAGCCGGGAGGCGCCCGAAGTGACAAACTGCTTTGGCAGGCCTCGCTCGCTCTTGACGACAAGGCGCGACTCAACGTGGTGCGCAAGATGTTCGAGCTTCGCTTTGCCGGAGACGTACCGGGCGGCCGGAGCGTGGAACAGTTGCGCGGCATGGAAGGCGCTCGGGTGCGCGCCATGTACAAGCAGATGGCCTCTTTTTATCGGGTTCCATGGTCCGGACGCCGTTATGACCCGAAGGATTATATGAGTGGGGACGTGCCGAATCAATGCCTGAGTGCGGCAACATCATGTCTTTATGGCATCAGTGAGGCCGCCATTCTAGCAGCCGGGTATGCACCGGCAATCGGTTTTTTGCACACGGGAAAACCGCGTTCCTTCGTGTACGACATTGCGGATTTGATCAAGTTTGAGACCGTGGTGCCTGCCGCCTTTGGCATTGCAGCCCGAAAACCTGCTGACCCGGAACGGGAAACACGCCTTGCCTGCCGGGACATGTTTCGAAAGAAACGGGTGCTTAAACGTATTATCCCGCTAATTGAAGAGGTGCTTTCGGCTGGAGGCAAAGCCCTACCTGACCCAGCGCCGGAAGCGGCGGGTCCGGCCTTTGAAGAGGAGGGTGGTCATGGCGATGACGGTCATCGTGGTTGAAAACGTTCCTCCCCGATTGCGAGGGCGTTTAGCTGTTTGGATGCTTGAAATTCGGGCGGGGGTTTATGTTGGTGATCTTTCCGCAAGAACTCGCGAGATGGCTTGGAACAACGTTTCGGAAGGCTTGGCGGACGGCAACGGAGTGATGGTCTGGCAAAGTCCCACAGAGCAGGGATTTTCCTTTGAAACGATTGGAACCAACCGCCGGATTCCTGTGGATTTTGACGGCATGACGCTTGTTAGTTTTCAGCCGCTGGAAGAAAAAACGGAAAGCAAGAATGATGCCTGATATGGGCTAAAAAGTTGGTTTTTTTTGAAGCACAATCTTATATTAATGAATGCGGATGGTTCTGGTTAGAGTGTTCCCCACACACGTGGGGATGAACCGGCGACAAAAAAACGCTTAATGCACGCACTGATGTGTTCCCCACACACGTGGGGATGAACCGTTTGTGTTCCATTCGTCCAAGAAGTCGTCCCAGTGTTCCCCACACACGTGGGGATGAACCGTGTTAGTAGCAACGTAGGTGCGTACACCAATCGTGTTCCCCACACACGTGGGGATGAACCGTTTCATGATCGTTTTTTTCCGTGGTGCTGCGCGTGTTCCCCACACACGTGGGGATGAACCGTCAAGAATTACCTGGAAAAGAGAGAAAGCGTTGGTGTTCCCCACACACGTGGGGATGAACCGCGTAGAGCACTCGACGAACAGCGGGAGTCCATGTGTTCCCCACACACGTGGGGATGAACCGCTTCTCTTGCCTTACCAGTTAAATTTTTAGTAGTGTTCCCCACACACGTGGGGATGAACCGTGATTGACTGGGCGTACCAGGATTCTCCGGACGTGTTCCCCACACACGTGGGGATGAACCGCGCAGCATTTCCCGCAATTCATGCTTGTCCATGTGTTCCCCACACACGTGGGGATGAACCGGATGCACTTGGATCGTTGGTACCCTTCTCATAGTGTTCCCCACACACGTGGGGATGAACCGCGCCGGACCCTTGAGGACTGGCGGCACAAGAAGTGTTCCCCACACACGTGGGGATGAACCGGAAACAATGATGAGTAATAAACACGCGGTCAGGTGTTCCCCACACACGTGGGGATGAACCGACTGCGCCTTTATCAGGTAGTCCTGACCATGTGTGTTCCCCACACACGTGGGGATGAACCGGAACAGCTCGCCTACATGCTCCAGCGTAGGCCGTGTTCCCCACACACGTGGGGATGAACCGTACTTTATTGTAATGACACCTACTGCTATTTTGTGTTCCCCACACACGTGGGGATGAACCGACGCTCCGGCCCACTTGGATTCTTGCTGAAAAGTGTTCCCCACACACGTGGGGATGAACCGGACGGGGACACCCTGGACGCCATTTGCTGGAAAGTGTTCCCCACACACGTGGGGATGAACCGGAGCCATAATGCACATACTCATACAAACCAATAGTGTTCCCCACACACGTGGGGATGAACCGGCTTTGTCATCCCCGTTCACCGCAGGCACGCGGTGTTCCCCACACACGTGGGGATGAACCGAGACAGACCACACAGGCCGCAGGAAAAATTGACGTGTTCCCCACACACGTGGGGATGAACCGGCCAATTCAGCTTGACGTCGCAATCGGGTTCAGTGTTCCCCACACACGTGGGGATGAACCGCATGAAGGGCTTGGCCTCTACGATCTGGCAGAGTGTTCTCCACACACGTGGGGATGAACCGCAGGAAATGGCGGAGCGTGTGGCGGCCCTAGGGTGTTCCCCACACACGTGGGGATGAACCGTATATCCAAGGAGATACCTCGATTCACGAAATGTGTTCCCCGCACGCACGGGGATAATTCGGCTCGTCCTCGCAGGATTGCCCATGGGGCTTCCCGGGAGGGCGTTTTCGTTTGCGAGCTCCGGCCTATGTTTGAAGCGGAGGCTGTTTTTTTAATGATGCCTTTGGCCGCGTTGACAGAACGAGGCGATGGAACATATGATTTTTACGAGAAAACCCTTAATGAGGATGGTGGATGCTTAATCAATTGGATCTTGTTCGTTACGCATAGCAGGAGCTATTGCGTAACATCATAACTTCTTAGGCAATAGCTCTTGCTCAGTCCTGATCTCAATTAGGAGGAGCGTAATGAGCTATAAAAAGGCAAATGATGTCCTGCCGCATGCACTATTGTGTGCTGTTCAGGCGTATATAGACGGAGAGTATATTTACATCCCACGCAAAAGCGAAAACAAGCTGTCATGGGGTGCGAGTACAGACACAAAAGAAGTTCTTCAGGCAAGGAACAGGGAGATCCTGGCCAAGCGTATGGCCGGTGATTCTGTGGCCGAATTGTCTGAACAATATTTTTTGTCCGTAAAAACTATATACAAAATAATTAGTTCCGTTAAGAACGGATAATATCTGAGAGCGTTCTGACCACATCAGGGCGCTCTCTTTTTTCTGAAGCAAGAAGGGGAAAGCGGGATATTCCAAAGTGCGGTATGGTCTTAGCCTCGTAATTCCATAACGTAGTAAAAGGAGTATTTAACTTGGACATTCCACGGATTTTCAACATTACCGAAAGTGATCATCGCATTCACAACCCATTCACAGCAGATAAGCTTGCAACCCTCGGTGCGGTGTTGCGTTTGCAACCGGAGACCCGTGTGCTCGACCTCGGCAGCGGTTCGGGCGAGATGCTGTGCACATGGGCACGCGATTACGCAATCACCGGCATCGGCATCGACATGAGCCAGTTGTTCAGTGAACAAGCGAAACAACGCGCTGAAGAGCTTGGAGTCCTAGGACAGGTCCAGTTCATCCACGGCGACGCGGCTGACTACGTCGTCGACGAAAAGGTGGATGTGGCGGCCTGTGTCGGTGCAACGTGGGTCGGTGGGGGCGTCGCCGGCACCATCGCGCTTTTGGCGAAAAGTCTCCGCCCCGGAGGCATCATCCTTATCGGTGAACCCTACTGGCTAAGGTTGCCGGCGACAGAAGGCATTGTCGAGGGATGTTTAGCCCAGTCTGTTTCCGATTACCTCCTGCTTCCAGAGCTTATCGCGTCCTTCGGCGACCTCGGTTACGACGTTGTGCAAATGGTTCTGGCTGATCAAGAAGGTTGGGATAGATACGAAGCGGCAAAGTGGCTGACCATGCGCCGATGGCTCGAAGCGAATCCTGGAGACGACTTGGCCGAAGAGGTTCGGACCCGGCTGACCTTGGAACCAAAACGCTACGCCACGTATAGTCGTGAATATCTTGGATGGGGTGTATTCGCGCTCATGGCGCGGTGATATAAGGCTGTTGGGATATTCGGCGAATTTGACCAGGACTCGGCAAGCGGCAGGGAAACTGTTGCTCAGACAGGCAAGATCGCCTGGAATCCCAGTCTATAAAGTATAAAAAAAGCGCTTACGACAAGTCGTAAGCGCTTTTTTATGCTGGAGCCAGGAATGGGAATTGAACTCACGACCTACTGATTACGAAGACCTGTGCTGGAATATGATCCTTATTTGGTAGACGCTGTGATTTCACGACTACTTCCTGAAACAAAGACGCCCTCCCGGAACTTCCCGGGAGGGCGTTTTGCTTTGTGAGCTTCAGGCTCGGGAACTGTAAAAGGCTTTCACATCCTGCAACGCGAAAGGGGGCTTGATTATCGCACGGCGTTTTAGGATTCAAAAGAAAAGCCCTGGTCGAAACCAGGGCTTTTTTCTGTCTTGCTGGTGGTCGCAACAGGGCTTGAACCTGTGACCTCAGCCGTGTGAAGGCTGCGCTCTCCCAACTGAGCTATGCGACCAACGGAGGAGACTTATAAACGTATCTTCGTCCCTCTGGCAAGCCTTTTTTTACATATTTTTTGAAGTTTCCGAAACTTCTTCCTGCAAAGGTTCCGTGCGGTTGTAGCAAGTCAGGCCGCATCGCATGCAGCGGCAGGTTTCCTTCTTGAATTCGTCATCGGAGATTGCTCCCTCCACCTCGACAAAGGTGCAGGTGCGCTCTTCGCCATGGTGGAGGTGTGGCATCTGCGTTCGCTCAATGGGGGCTACGCGTTCCACGTCCTTGAAAATAGTGTAGGGAATCATGGTTCGCTGTAGGTTGTCCGGCACTTCAATGTGCCCTGTGGTCAGGTATTGATGAATGGATCGGGCCGCCTTGCGACCGGCGCCTAATGCTGTGATGACCAGGTCCGGACCGGTAAACAGATCGCCACCGACAAAGACGTTCGGGATGGCGGTCTGCAAAGTGGCCGGATTGGCCTCCACCGTGCGCCAGCGGGTGGTTTCGAGAGGGCATCCACCCCGGGTGTCGTAGAGGCATTCGATCTCCGGTTTTTGGCCGATGGCCATGTACACGGTATCGCACTCTATGAGGTGTTCCGACCCCTTGATGGGCACTGGCCTGCGTCTGCCGGACGCATCGGGTTTCCCCAGTTTCATTTGGGTGTATTCCAGATGGGTCACGCGGCCTTGCTTGTCCTTGATGAACCGGTTGGGTGCGGCCAGGAACTGGTATTTGACGCCTTCCTCCTCGGCGTCGGCTATTTCTTCGTCGTTTGCAGGCATTTCATTGCGGCTGCGCCGGTAGACCATGGTAACGTCCGCGCCGAAACGGATGCTGGTGCGCGCCGCGTCGATGGCTGTGTTGCCGCCGCCGATGACCACGACTTTTTTACCGATGCCAGTTTCCACGCCCAAGCCGACCTTGGTCAGGAATTCAGTACCGGATGCAATGCCTCTTGCGTCGTCTCCCTCAATGGGAATTTGGGCGTTGGCCCAAGCGCCGAAGGCGAGAAACGTGGCTTCAAATCCTTCCTCGGCCAGGGTTTTCACAGTAAAATCGCGGCCGAATTTGATCTGGACCCGCACGCCGATGCCCAAATCAAGAATGCCTTGGATTTCCCAATTCAGAACTTCTTTGGGCAGCCGGTACTCTGGAATGCCGTAGCGGAGTTGGCCGCCCAGCTTGGGCATGAGTTCAAAAATGGTTGGTCTGTAGCCGAGCCTGCGCAGGTAGAAGGCGCAGGAAATGCCGGCCGGGCCGCCGCCCACGATTGCCACCTTGCGTCCGTTATCCGGTTTGCAGGAAATAGGCAGCCGTTGGCCGGAGTTCATTTCCCAATCGGCCACGTAGCGTTTGATCATATTGATGCCCACGGGAGCTTCCACGTGCTGCCTGCGGCATTCGGTTTCGCAGGGGCGCGGACAGACCCTGCCTATGGACAAGGGCATGGGAATACGTTCGCGGATGGTTTCCAGGGCTCCCGCGTAGTCGCCACGAGAGGCCTGTTCTATGTAGCGGGGAATATTGATCTGGCCGGGGCAGCGTTGGCGGCAGGGTGCAAGGCAGTCGTTTATCTCGTTGAGATGAGTGATGTCGTCGGTGAATCCGTTGATGCTGATGACGTTGCGCGGGCAGACGATGGCGCAGGAGCCGCAAGCCACGCAACGCTCCGGATTGACCACGGGATAGCCATTGGGGCCCATGCGTATGGCGTCGAAGGGACAGGCCCGAACGCAGGTGCCGAAACCGAGGCAGCCCTCGGGACACATTTTTGATCCTTTGTAAAGCTGATGCTGGGCCCGGCAGTCCTGGACCCCTTCGTAGAGGTAGACGTCCTCGGCGCGTTCACCGCCCGTGCAGTCCACGAACGCCAGCTTGGGTTCCATTTCCGTGAGCTCCAAGCCCATGACTTTGGCCACGTTGGCCATGACCGCGGGGCCGCCGATGACGCAGACATCGGAACCGGCCTTGCCTGCCACCACGCCAACGGCGGCCGCATTGCAGCCCGGGAAGCCGCAGCCGCCGCAGTTGGCGCCGGCAAGGACCGCCTCCACCTGGGCTATACGCGGGTCCTCGTAGACGTACAGGACTTTGGAGGCTGCGGCCAGGATGACCGCCGCCGTAAACCCTATGCCGAACAGTACGAGTATTGATGTCGCGATCATGATGTTCTCGTCGGGTTAGGACGTCATGCCTTTGAAGGCGAAAAAAGCAAGGGACATGAGTCCGGCCAATATGAGCGCAATGGGCGTTCCCTGGATGGACTGGGGAATGCGGGCCATCTCCAGGCGTTCGCGGATGGCCGCCAGAACCACCAGGGCCAGGAGGAAACCCACCCCTGAAGCGATGGAAAAGACGACGGTTTCCAGCAGCGAGAACTGCTTGCGCTGGCAGATGATGGCGATGCCGAGTACCGCGCAGTTGGTGGTGATGAGAGGCAGAAAGATGCCCAGTGATTTGTATAGTGGGGGAATGGCTTTTTTCAGAAACATTTCCACGAACTGGACCAGTGATGCGATGACCAGGATGAAGGCGATGGTCTGCAGGTAGCCCAGGTCGTTGGGGACCAGCAGGAATCGCTGTACGACCCAGGTGATGGCTGCGGCCATGGTGGCCACGAAGACCACGGCGAATCCCATGCCCATGGCCACGCCGGTTTCCTTGGATGTGCCTATGAACGGGCAGTTGCCGAGATATTGCGCCAACACGATGTTGTTGACGAAGATGGCCGCTATGATGAGGACGAAATAATCCATGGCGCCTCTCCGTTATTTTATGTTGCACATGCCGCAGGATGCGCAGTCGTGCTTGGGACCTTCGATGGCGTCCAGCCCTTTGAGCCTGCGTTGCCAGTTGGTTAGGGCGTTCATGCCTGCCAGGCCTAGGCCCAGGCAGACGAATGCGCCGGGCGCTTCCACCATGAAGGTAAAGGGTTTGAACCAGCTTCCCAATATCTGCACGCCGAACAAGGTGCCGTATCCGAAGATTTCCCGGATGGCCCCGAGAACGGTCAGGGACATGGCAAAACCGATGCCCATGCCGAGGCCGTCGGCGATGGCATAGGTGATCGGATTTTTGGACGCAAACGCTTCGGCGCGGCCCAGGATGATGCAGTTCACCACGATGAGAGGCACGAAGATGCCGAGCTGCTGGTACAACGGGTAGGCAAAAGCCTGCATGAGCAATTCGACGCAGACCACCAGAGACGCGGCAATGACGATGAAACACGCGATGCGGACTTTGGCGGGGATGACCTTGCGCACCGAGGACACCAGCATGTTGGACAGGGTCAGCACGAAGATGACGGCCAGGCCCATGCCGAATCCGTTGTCCGCGGTTTTGGTGACCGCCAGCACCGGGCAGAGGCCGAGAACCACCTTGAAGGGCGGCAGTTCGTTCCAGAGACCTTTCGAGAATTCTTTCCACAATCGATTCATGGCTGCTCCTGAGATCCCCAGGTTGAGGAAAATTCGCCTTTGATTTCATTGAATGTGGCAATGGCCGTCTTCACGGCGTCAACCGTGCCGGTGGAAGAAATAGTGGCTCCGGCCACGGCGCTGATGTCGCCGCCGGCGGATTTGAGGGCCATTCCTTTGAACGGGTGATTCTTGAACTGCTCGCCGAACTCGGGGTCGTTGACTCGGCTGCCTACGCCGGGGGTCTCCTTCATGGTGGTGATGCCGATTCCGGACACGTCGGCCATGTCGCTGGCCGGGTCGTAGGAAAAACCAACCATGACGCCGATTTCACCACCGTAGCCTCTACCGTGACTCTCGAAAGCCACGCCGCCGAGTCTGCTGCCTTTCAGGAAGGGAAAGACCGTTAATTCGGCGCCGTCCTTGAGGGTGAATGTCTTGCGGTCCCTGACCGGATTGTTGTCGTTGCCGGTATATACCTTTTTTATGGCCGGGCCCTGCACATAGGTCAGGACTTGTTCCTCGATGAAAGGTTTGGTGACCCCGCGCACCGAAGCAAGAGTCAGTCCGGAAAGAGAGCAGATGAGCGAAAGCACGACGACCATTTTTATCATTTCTTTCATGCTAGCACCCTCCCACGTAAGGCTCGCCGAGCCGTGATCCGCCGAAGGGCTTCGGGCGGATGCGGTCGAAGAGCGGGGTGAACAGGTTCACCAGAAGGATGGCGAAAGGCACTCCGTCCGGGTAGATGCCGTAAACCCGAATTATGATGACCATGGCGCCGCCGAGCAGCCCGTAGATGATGCTTGAGATCAGGCCCATGGGCGAGGTCGAACCTTCCGTGGCCAGAAAAAACGCGCCCAGTACCACACTTCCTGCGAGGAGATGGAAGAGAGCGGGGGCGTGCGCATGGGGATCGACGAACCGGAAGATCAGTGCGGTCAGATAAACTCCTGCCAGGAACGCCAACGGAATGGTGGGGCGGATGGTCCTGCGCGCCAGGAGGTAAAGGCCGCCCGCCAAAATCGGCAGGATTTGAACCGCGCCCAGACCGCCCAGTTGCTGTCCCAGCAAGAGGCTGCTCATATCCACGTTTTGCAGCCAGGGAACTCCAATGTTCTTGAGTTCGTGCAACGGAGCCGGAAGCGTGCTGTTCAGCATGGTGGCGTTGGTGTCCATGGCCGCCCCCCATGAGATGCGGCAAATGGCCCAGCCCACCAGCGGGGGGCAAAGCGGGTAGCCTCCAAGGCCGCCGAAGAACATCTTGCCCGCTACAACGCTTGCCGAACCGCCGACGATCACCAGCCACCACGGAGCGGATGGGGGCAGTAAAAAGGCGAAAAGCAGGCCGATGATCAGAGCGTGCATGTCGTCCACCTGCGGATCGCATTTCCGGAGCTTCCAGCAGGCGGCCTCGCTGGCCACGGCCACCGAACAGGAGAGCGCCATGACACGAACGGCGTCGAATCCGAATACGGTCATTGCAGCCGCGGCCGCGGGCAGCAAAGCGATGAGCTGATCGCGCATGTGTTGCTTGATGGTATGGCCGCAATGGGCATGAGGCGGGGCGGATACGGTCAGAAGAGGTTCTATCGGTTTCATGTTTCGCCTCCTGCTTCCACTTCGCATGCTCCTTTGAGCAGGGCCAGTTCCTGTTTGGCGAATCGGATATATTGCAGAATCGGTCTGCGGGTTTTGCAGACATAGCCGCAGATGCCGCACTCGATGCAGGCATTGATGTAGTACTGTTCGGCGCGGTCGAAGAGTTTGAATTCGGCGGCACGGCTGATCATGTTGGGCAGGATGCGGGCGGGGCAGTGGCGGACGCATTCTCCGCAGCCCATGCAGAATCGGTCCTCCACAGGGGGATACCTGTCTTGGCTCACAACATTGAGCGCCATGGTTTTGGGGTGGACGCCTTGTTTGATGTTACCCGCTGTGAGGCCTTGCATGAGGCCTCCAAGTACGATTCTGTCGCCATGTCTGGGCGTGTAGCCGAATTGGTCGAGCAGGAAGCGGACAGGCATGCCGATGGGTACTCGGAGGTTTTTGTTGCCCACGGTCATGACTGTTTCAGTCGCCGGCAGGCCCGTCTCCATGACCCTGCCGATGAGGTAGAGATCGAGCACGTTGAGCAGGATTGCGTCCCTGGGCATTTCGCCCAGGCGCACTTCCTGTCCGGTGATGGCTTTGATGACCATGGCGTCAAGACCGTTGGGGTAGACCGGGGGAAGATGGGTGACGGAACAGCCGTTGAATGTATTCACCATGTCGCCCCGGGGGGCCGCAAGAATGATGCGGCTCGGTCTGATGATTCTTTTGGCCGCGTCCAATCCCTGTTTCACGGTCTTGCGGTAGTCACGGAGCAATGCATCGAAGACTGTAATGCCGGGTTCAGTGGGCACCGCGTTGATGATGATGGTCCCGGCCTTGACGAACGGGGTGGGGCAGATGCCCATGTCGGCCAGGAAGTCGACCAGAGAGCTGTCTCCGACGGAGCTGGCGTCGATCGGTTTTACGGTACCGCCGGAGGTCGTTTCAATGAGTATGGATTCGGGCCGTATGTCGATGACCTTGCCGGGAAGCGGCGTGTGCAGATCCGTACTTTCGGGTTTCAGGGCCCTGCCGACTTTGTCTCCGGCCAGCAGTTCCACGCCAGCGTCCACCACCGGGGTCTGGCAGGAGAGCGGTATGCGCAGTCTTGGCGGCGGAGCAATCCTGTCGACGGTGCCGATCTCGCGGGAAAGCAGGTTGAAATTGAAGGTCGTCATGGGCAGATCCGCACTCCTTATTTGATATGGCAGTGGTAACAGAAATCGTCTCCGTAAGGCCCTTTGCCCGTCGTTCTGTGGCAGCCGCGGCATTGGCCGTGGAAGGCATTGGTGGTGTTGGGTATCAGGTCGTTGACCGGATGTTCATGGCAATCGGAGCACGGTTTTTCAAACTCCGGCGGGGAGAGGGGCTTCCTATCGCGGACATGGCACTGGGAGCATCCCTTGAGGCCTTCCTCAAAGATGTCCTCATGACAGTCTTTGCAGCGTTTGTGGGCGGCGTCACGGAGGGTGGGCATGTCCGCTTCGCTCTTGTGTTCATGACAGTCCGCGCAGTTGGAAGGTTTTGCCTCTATATCGGCGTCATGGTGGCATGCCTGACAATCTTTGTCCGTATATTCCAAATGGGCGTCGTGGTCGAAGTTCGATGCCTCGGAATTGTGATGGCAGGCATTACAGTATGCTTCATTGGAAAATTGCTCCTTGTGCATGTCCACATACTGTTTGTCGAAAATTGTCGGGTGACATGATTCGCATTTGGGTGGGGCCGTCTCGGCTGAAGCCGTGTAATGGTGACACTGTCCGCACTTTAATTGAAAGTCCTTGCTATGCTGCTGATGAGTAAAGATGACGTTTCCTCCCTTGTTGACCAGGAGGAGACGGGGCGGAAGAGCATGTGTCGGTTGCGGCAGGAGGTAGCCGGCCACTGCGGTCACGGCGAGAATCGTCGTGATGATCGTGATCGGCAGAAAACGTTTTCGCAATGTCGAAGCCCCCACAGGTTGGATTTGGATTCTACGTTTGTAGCTGAGTTTACGGCTTTAAGTCCACGCAATTTTTTTTTGAAGAGGCGCCTGTGCTACTTTTGATGCTGTCCATTTTCTTTATTATTTTCGACTTATTGAACGTTTTACGTCTGGGATGCCTTTGGCTCGTGTTCCTTTTGGAATCATATGGTTTCCCCGGCCTTTCTGTGGATTATTTTTATGGAAATGAACGGATCGGGATCTTTTGGCGGAATCCGCCGGGGAACTCTTACATGCATTGGCAAGCGTATTCTTCGGCTCTACGGATTATTGAATGCCTGCATTATTTCATACCATGTAACTGGTGGATTGCTTTGGATTCTTTTGCCATTTAGCTGTCACTTTTTCACGTGCCTGCCACTTTCTGTCATTGGGGTGTAACAAGGTGCTGCTATTTCCCTGCCAGTGCTTTGTTTTGTGAACAACTCAATGGAGGAAATAGACTGATGTTCAAAAAGAAGGGTGTTCAGATGAGAATGTTTATAGCCATGCTGATGGTTGCAGCCACGATGATGACCGGCTGCGCTCAGGAGCAGCGGCAGGCCAAGGCTGCCACTCCGCCGCAACAAACCGCGAAGTATGTGTTTTTCTTCATTGGTGACGGTATGGGCATACCCCAGCGTACTGCCACTTCCGCCTTCCTTGGCCGCGAGCTGTGTATCGACAAGATGCCCGCCCAGGGAATCACCACCACGTATGCGAACGACCGTTTCATCACCGGTTCCGCAGCTTCCGCTACAGCTTTGGCCTCCGGTCAGAAAACCAATATCAATTACATTGGAGTCGACCCCAATCTGAAGGCTGTGAAGACCGTGGCCGAGATTGCCAAACAGCAGGGCAAAAAGGTCGGTATTGTTTCCAGTGTTTCCATTGACCACGCAACCCCGGCCGCTTTCTACGCGCATGTGAAGACCCGCAAGATGTACCACGAGATAGATCACGCTTTGGCAGACAGCGGCTTTGATTTCTTCGGTGGAGGCGGCCTGAAGGATCCCACTGGCAAGAAGTCCAAGAAACCTTTGGGTGATGCCTTGGAAAAGGCCAAGAAGAACGGTTACAAGATCATCGACGACAAGGCCGACTTCATGGCCCTCAAGCCGGGAGACGGCAAGGTTCTCGCCTGGAATAACTGGCTGCAGGACGGCAAGGCCATGCCGTACGTCATGGACATGACCAACAAGGACATCACTCTCCCCGAATTCACCTCCAAAGCCATCGAAATGCTCGACAATGACAAGGGATTCTTCCTCATGGTCGAGGGCGGCAAGATCGACTGGGCGTGTCACGCCAACGACGCCGCCGCATCACTGAAGAATACCGTGGCGTTCGATGACGCCGTCAAGATCGCTCTGGATTTCTACAACAAGCACCCCAAGGAAACCCTCATCGTCGTCACCGGTGACCATGAGTGTGGTGGACTGACGGTCGGTTTCGCAGGCACCCAGTATGCCAGTAACTATGACCTGATTTCCGCGCAGAAAGTTTCTTTCCAGAAATTCTCCGACGAGGTCATGAAGCGGTTCAGGGCTGAAAATGGTGACAAAGCCTCTTTCGCCGCGGTGAAGCCTCTCATCACCAAGTACTTCGGTCTCAAGTTCAGTGGCGACTCCAAGGCCGACAAGCTGGTGCTCAAACCCTTTGAAGTGGAAATGATCCGTTCCGCTTTCGAACGCAGCATGACCGGTCAGAAGGAAGAATCTTCCTCTCCTGAAACTTACCTGTTGTATGGTGGGTACGAACCCCTGACCGTGACTCTGACCCATGTGTTGAACAACAAGGCCGGCCTTGGTTGGACTTCCTACAAGCATACTGGTGTTCCGGTTTCCACTTCGGCCATCGGTGTCGCTTCCGAGACGTTCAACGGCAGCTACGACAACACCGATGTCGGTCTGAAGATCATGGCAGTTCTGGGCGCCGAGCCCAAGGTCCAGCACATCAACTAATTTGTAAAAACAACCTTCATACGGACGGGGCGGCGTAGCGCCGCCCCGTCCGTTTCTTTGGGTGAACGATGAACGAACAGCTTACAGCAAACAAGCGGAATATTATTCTGGTCGGCGTTTTTTGTGCGCTCACCATTCTTCTTTATCTGATTCCCACCGGTTTTGAGGACCATATCAACGAGGATTCCATCCGGTGCAAGGCGAGAGTGCTGGAAACCGACGATTCGGACATCAGCACGTTCGGCATGATCCGCAAAGGAGAGCAGGGCGTTGTTCTGGAAATGCTGGATGGCCCTTTCGAGGGGAAGCGGTTCGACGCCCACAACCAGCTGCTCGGCCAGCTGGATCGCGACAAGCTGTTCCGTATCGGCGATACGGCCTTGGTCGTCATCACCTTTGGACCTGACGGCGAGATGCTGACTGTTAATCCGATTGCGCATTACCGGCTGGGCCTGGAGCTTATACTGCTCGGCTTGTTCGCTGTCCTGCTCCTTCTGTTCGGGGGGGGGGTTGGCGCCAAGGCGTTGCTTTCCTTCCTGTTCACGGCTCTGGCCATCTGGAAGGTGCTGGTGCCCTTGTTGCTTAAAGGCGCAGACCCTATTTTTCTTTCTCTCGGCATAGTTGCTGCCCTGTGCGCGGCGATCATTTTTCTGGTGGCCGGCATTACCAGAACCGGGATCGCCGCCTTTCTCGGGTCGTTTCTCGGGGTGCTCAGCAGCTGCTTGCTGGCGGTCTACTTCACCGGAAAATTTCATGTGCACGGGGCGGTCATGCCTTTTGCCGAAACCTTGCTTTATTCCGGGTATGGGCACCTCGACCTGACCAAAATCTACATTGCCGCAGTGTTCATCGCCTCGTCCGGCGCGGTCATGGATCTGGCCATGGACGTGGCGGCCAGCATGAACGAGGTGGTGGACAAAAAGCCGGACATCAGCGGCATCGAGGCCTTTCGCTCCGGGTTGCGCGTGGGCAGGGCTGTGGTCGGCACCATGACCACCACGCTGCTGCTGGCGTATTCCGGCGGCTTCATCACGTTGTTGATGGCCTTTATGGCTCAGGGAATACCTCTGGCCAATACGTTCAACTTCATTTACGTGGCCGCCGAAGTTCTTAAAACCATTGTGGGAAGTTTCGGATTGGTTCTTGTGGCGCCTTTTACCGCAGCGGTGGGTGCGTTCCTGTTCACGCGAAGGAAGGTGGCCGCACAGTCCGTTGGCGAATCAGCGTCGGAGCAGCTTTGACAACACTTCCAGAGCGCAGAAGAAAACTCCTGTCCACCACAGGGCCAGGCTCAGTTCCGTGGTTACGCCCACATAAGCGAGCTTGATCGTCCATTCGAAGGGCAGGTGCCGGATGAGATCGAAATGATTCAGGGAGGAAAACCTGCCGACAGCATCAGCCAAGGTCACGGCGGGCCAAATGCCTTGGAAAAACCAGAGAATGCCTTGGTACGCCAGGACGATGAGGCACAGGGACCAGAAAAGGATGCACAGGGAAAGCAACATACGGCCTTGTTGCACGATCAAGCTTTGGCCGCAAGGATGTTTTCAATAATTGATTCGACAGATGTTCCCGTCTAGTCTTTGTTGCTGAGGAGGAAGAAGGAACAATGGCTCTCTCGGTTGGCGACAAGGTACTGATGCAGTACTCGACCCTGGGTGACAGGTTGCTCAGTGTGGTGACCGAGGTTCGCGAAGGCGACTGCATTATTGTTTATTCCCCGCTGTCGGATATTGCCGTCGACCGCCTCAGGGAACATAATCTCGCCGTCATCAAGTATGTGTCCGAAGGATTGCTCAAAGGGCTCAGGACCCGTGTGCTTGGTGAGGTCCGGCGCGGTGATGAACTGGTGACGCTTGCCTACCCCGAAGAGGTTGTGACGGCTGAGGAACGCAAAGAGCCGAGGTGTTCCTGCTGTTTTCCGGCAATGCTCGATGTGAAGGGGGAGCTCTTCGAGGCCCATGTGGCTGACATGTCCCGCAGCGCTTTCCGAATTCGGTTCCATGATCCGTCATCCGTCATTAATGGTGAGCTCGATGGTGAAAATGTTCGTCTGGAATTCTTCATTTTCGAGCCAGCCAACTGTTACAAGGTCAATTGCAGGGTGCTCAAATTCTTTATGAAGGAATATGAAAAATTCGCCGTCCTGGAGATCCAGGACGGCGAGGAGATCAAGGACAAGATCGTCCAGTATGTGGACGGGTTGTGTCAAGGCGGCTATCTCAATCGATTTTAAGTTTTTTGGCATAGGTGGCGGCTTCCGTACCTGCCACGCAACCTTCTCCAACGGCCTTGGCCATTTGCAGGGGCGGCCCGGTGATGTCGCCCGCGGCGTATACCCCTTCCACGTTGGTCCGCAGCTTTCTGTCCACCTCCACATAACGCATGTTTTCGTCGAGCAGAATTCCCAATGAGCTTGCCAATTCCAGAACCCCCTTGGCCCCCAGTTCAATGAAGATGCCGGTGGATTCGATGCGTTCCCCGTTGTCCAGGCTTATGCCTTCCACAGCGTTTTCACCGATGATTTCCGTGGCCTTTCTGCCTTCGTGAACGATGATGTCGCTGGCGGCGATTCTTTTGCGGAGGGACTGGGCAACATCCAACTCGTCGCACACAAGGTGGACCGTGGAGGCGTATTCGGTCAGCGCCATGGCTCCGCCCGCGGCGGCGCTCTGGTTGCCGACCACCACGACGGTCTCGTTGCGGAAGAAACCTGCATCACAATCGACGCAGTAGCTCACCCCTTTCCCAAGCAAGTCCTTTTCTCCAGGTATGCCGAGCTTGTTTCGTGTGGTGCCCGTGGCGATAATCAGGGTTTTGGTTGTTATGCAGTCTCCTCCTTCGGTGGAGAGTTCAAAGAGTTTTCCCTTTTTTTCTACCTTGAGTACGTCCTGATCCATGAATTGTGCGCCGAAATTTTCCGCCTGTTCGCGCCCGGTGCGAAGAATTTCCTCGCCCGTGACCTGAAACATGCAGCAGTAGTTTTCTATATGCGCCCAGTAGAGACTGCTGTTGGCCAGGCGGCCAAGCATGAGGGTTCTGGCTTTTTTGCGTGAAGCATGGATGGCGGCCTGGATGCCGCCAGGGCCGGAGCCGAGAATGACGACGTCGTAGAGTTGAATATCAGACATGTTCGTCTCCTTTTGTAATTGAAGTCGAAGTTCATTTGTTTGTGAAACACCAAGGTATAGAATAAGGCCACCAAGTAAAAAGACCAGAGGCGGATCACAGAAAAGGCATGGCCAACATGCGTATGGCGGACACGTATTTGGCATCCCTGAATATATTCAGCCCGATGGACATGTTTTCATGTCCTTTGTCGGGGTGTGCCTTGTAGGTGCCGAACATTCGATCCCACCATGGAAAATTGAAAGCGTAGTTGGTGTTTGCCTCTCGCATGTCGGTCGAATGGTGCACCCGGTGCATGTCGGGGGTGACCACGAAGAGGCGGAGCCAACGGTCAAGAGCCGGGGGCAGGCTGACGTTGGCGTGGTTGAACACGGCGCAGCAGTTGATGAGAACGTCGAAGACGAGCACGGCCGCAGCGGGGGCTCCGAGAATGAATACGAGAATTCCTCTGTAGGCGAACGAGAGGACGATTTCGATAGGATGGAAGCGGACGGCGGTGCTGGCGTCGATGTCCACATCGGCATGATGCATCCGATGAACTCGCCACAGCGCCCGGACTTTGTGAAACAGCATATGCTGGAGCCAGACCGCGAAATCCAGGAGCAGGATTGTCAGGATACAGGCGTCCCAGTAGGGGACAGCGAATTGGTGCAGGAGTCCGTATTGGTTGGCAGAGCAGTAAAGAGCCACACCCATCGGGAGTACTGGAAGAAAAATGCGCACGGCAAGGGTGGACATTCCGCCCATGGCGAGATTGTTCAGGTAGCGTCGCAAGCGCGGGGCGGACAAAGCGCGTTTCGGAAAAGCCCCTTCACTCCAGAACATCATCGCCAGGATTGCAACGAATGATCCCAGTCTGATGAGGCTTTCGGAGTGCATGATTCAATCTCCGGGTCAGACGTCCTTTACCGACTTTGGCCCCGGAGAAGATGCCGGCCGCTGCTGTGCTGTCTTGCCGGCGGCTGGCGTCCAAGGCCGTCCATGAACCCGTTGATAGAGCTTGGCCGCTTCCGTGAAGTTGGCGTTGAGGCGTAGAGCGAGATCGGCGTTTTCCGCCGCCTCCTCCTTTTGCCCCATGAAATAGTAGGCCTTGCCCATATTGTAGTAAATATTTTCGTCGTGAGGTGTCAGTTCCAAGGCCTGCTTGTAGGCGTGCAAAGCGCCTGGGTAGTCACCATGTTTGCGTAGTTTGACACCAAGGGAGTTGAAGGGGTTGGGGACATCGGAGTCGTATTTGAGGATTTCGATGAAAACTTCCTTGGTTTCCTCCAACCTGTCGAATTGCGCGTAAACGTCGGCGGCCTTCTTGAGGTAGTATTTGCAGGATTCGCTGTCACCCTTCCCTTTGTATGCATCGGCCAGTCCCTTGTAGGCCTCTGCAAAAAGATCGTTGATTTTGACGGCTTTTTTGAAGGAAACGATGGCTTTTCCGTATTTTTTCTGGATCAGAAACTTGCAGCCCATATCGTAATATTTCTGGGCTTCATCTTGATAAGAGATGAGCTCCTCAAAGGCTTCGATCGCGTCGTCGAAGTCGCCGCGGCTCACCATGTCCTTGGCTTCCTGGAGCTCCAGTTCTTCAATTTCGGGGTAGTTGTCGAGCTGGCGAGCCAGGGTCAGGTATTTTTCGAAGGTCTCCAGGGAATAGGGGCGTAGAACGTAACCTATGCATCCGGAAGCGATGGCGTCCAATACATGGTCCTTCTTGTTTTCCAATGTGACCATGATGATGGGCAGCGGCTTGCGGCTCATGTTTTTACGAACCAACTGAGTGAATTTGATACCGCTCATGTCACTCAATGAACTGTCGCAGAGCACAAGGTCCACGGAAAACTCGGACAGGTAGTCTATAGCTTCCGTTCCCGAGTTGAATATCTTGATGATGTCCGCACCGAACCGTTTGATGGTTTCCCCATCACGGCGCGCATGCACCTCGACATCCGTAAGGATGACAACATGTTTGAAAGAGCCGTAGGCTGGGCTGGTTTTGGATATATCGTTACGCATCGCTCTTTGAGTATTTTGAGCCATTCTTCGGGAAAAACACTTACAAGTCAGTTATATTATTTGTTTCTCTACATGAACTTCAATTTTATGCCGGAGTTTCTTGAAAACCTCTTTCTTGGGCAAAGAGTCGAATATTTGATTGATGTAGCCTTTTGATTTCAAAATAGCATATGATTTTGAGAAGTTGAGGTCAAATGCCCATCCGGCGATAAGTAATTTGAAATCATTGGTCCAGGTAATTTTGCGGTAATCCGCGATTTCGCCGCGCATGAGTTCTTCCAGCAGGGCCGGGGTAAATTTCTCGGGATCCGGTTTGGCGTCCATCACAACGGTACGATTGGGATTTTTCAGGTCCAGGTGGCTGAGCATCACCAGAAAAATGTCGAGTTTGTCGCTGTCCCGGACAATGTTGCAGACAGTGGCCAATTCCGGTGGGGTATTTGGGGGGATCACCTTCATGTTGTGCATGCGGACGGCCCCGTAAACCGTCCTTTTCATCGCAGGGGGAAGGCCTGCCAGGAAGCGGTGCGAAATGAGCGCCTTGACTCCCAGAAGGGCGTGGTTGACGGATATGCTGTCGTTGAATGTCTTGTATCGGTGATATTGCGGGAAACGCCCGACGTCGTGATACAGAGCGCCCAATAGCGCGGCCTGTTTGGACGCATTATCCATGTCGGTGGATTCGCAGATGACTGCCGCATTGTCGAGAACCCGCATTGTGTGGTCGATTTTGAGTTGGATGCTGTAATCGTCTTTTTCGGATTCCCCCAAAAAGGAACAGGCGAAGGAAGTGAGCCGTTCCCGATGGTCGTCGAGAGAGAGTTCCATTACTTCAAACCCCTCATTCTGGTTCTGTATTCCAGTTCGGAAATCTCTTTGCGTGCAAGCTGTTCCTTTAGCTCGCTGATCTCGGCCAGACGCTCCTGCTCGGCTTCGGCTTCAAGCTCCTTGTCGCGCCAGATGCCGCCCGGGCCGAAAAGGAAGCGTAGGAACAGAAGAATGACGCCAAGAATCGCTGCCGCGAACAGGAGTCTGGCGATGGCCGGCAGGATCGTGTCGCCATAGCCGGGGCCGAAGGGCCATAACCGCCATTCCGGCCGGCTGAAAAAATCCTGGAGTCCTGCACCGAAGTTGGAAAAAAAGGAGTTGTTTATCATGATTTTGAATATTTTGCTCAAGTTTTGTAACTGATTGAGGTCTTCTTTTACGTTTGTTCCGTTGTCCTGGCAAGAAATACGGCCTTTCCGTCCCTGGCGTTGCCCTAGGGAATTCCCGTTTGCATTTGTCTGTTGAGGTGATTACAGTTATCAGGTAAAAAGTGCCCACTTTTATGGGGGAGCCATGAAGATACTTGTTGTGGAAGATGAGTTCGCGAGCAGAAAGCTTTTGACGACGTTGCTGGCCGATTACGGGCAGTGCGACGCCGCCGTGGACGGCGTCGAGTGCGTCAATATGTTTCAGGCGGCCTTTGAGGCCGGGCAGCCTTACGATCTCGTCTGTCTCGACATTATGATGCCCCATAAGGACGGGCACCAAGCCCTCAAAGAAATTCGTGAAATCGAGAAGCAGCAGGGCGTCAAGCCTTCCGAAGAAGCCAAAGTCATCATGGTGACGGCCCTGAACGATCCCACCACCGTGGTCAAGGCGTACTACAAGGGCGGCGTGAACGCATATCTGCCCAAGCCCATAGAAGTGGACTCTCTTCTGGCTATTCTGCGTGATTTGGAGATCATCTCGTAGCGACCATGCCGACTTTGTCCTGCTGATTTGAAAGGTGTGAAAACAGGTATGTCATGAAAGTATTCACCAAGTTGTTCATTTCCACGTTCTTGATGTTTATCACATCCGCAGGCACTGCCGTGGCGGCAGACGGAGCGTCCGGCGGAACACGTTTTTTGGACATGATTCTTTTGGGCGTGGTCGTATTTCTGGTTTTCAGGATTATCAGGCGGCGTTCCGGCAGGTGGTCCGATCCCCACGACGAGCAGCTGGATGACAGGGGGAAGAATAAGCGGGAACGCTCGACTCCTACGCCTCCACAGAACAGACATGAGCAGGCCCGAGCCATGTGGGATATGCTGAGTGATTCGGGGGAGCGGCCCGGTCAGCCGGCTCGGCGCATGTCTCCGGACGGCTTTGACGAAGCCGAGTTTCTGGAAGGCGCTAAACTTTTTTACAGCCGTTTTCAGGAAGCCAGGGACTCCGGAAACTGGGAAACGGTTGCCCCGTTCATTGAGCCCGGACTGTTGGGGGATCTGATGCGGGATTCGGGAGCCGGAAGCGCTGCGCGTTCAGAAATTATGCTTCTTGATGCAAAGGTCATGGATCTGCGTACGGAAAACGGCAGAACAGAAGTGACTGTCTTTTTTGACGCCTCCCTGCGCCGGGGCGCATCCGGCGAGCGGCAGGTCAATGAACGGAATGCCTGGGAGTTCAGCAGGGAAGATCAGAACTCCGAAGCTCTGTGGGTATTGGAAAGAATCAACAAAATCGATCATTAGTCGCGTATTCTCGCGAGTCGTATCCTTATATTTGGAGGAAGTGAGTTGTCTGAGATCCGGTATGATCTGGACCAACCCATTGAAAAGCTCATGGAGTTGGCCCGGGAAAAGTTTGGCGAAGTGAAATTCGAAAAGGTGACCATCGGGGATATCGCTCTGGAGATTTTGCAGATCAATGATATGCCGAAATACATCGACAAGCTTGTGGCCCAGGCTAAGCCGGGAAAAGGAGTGGACCTGCCGCTGTGGGCGAAGATCTGGCCTTCCTGTCTGTTCCTCGGCTTTTTTCTCCATCAGTTTCCGTTCAAGGAGAAGGATGAACTCCTGGAGATCGGAGCGGGAGTGGCGGTCATCGGCCTGGTGGCCGCCAAGCGCGGCTTCAGGGTGACCATTACGGACATCGAAGACGACGCATTGCTGTTCGCCCGCATCAATGCGCTCAAGAACAATGTCGGTGAAGGCATCTCCATTCTCAAGGCGGATTTCACCGAGGACAATCTCGGAAGGACCTATGACCATGTCATCGGGTGCGAGGTGCTTTACAACGAGCGGACTTATGAGCCGTTGGCGGATTTCCTTGCCGAACATCTGGCGGACAAACCGGGGGCTGAAGTCATCTTGGCCATGGATCAGAAGCGCGAGGGAAGGGCTTTTTTCAACAGGGCCAAGGATACATTCTCCATGATGCGCAAGAATTTCTGTTTCACGGACAAGGAGTCCGGCGAGGAACAGTCCATTAATTTGTTCAGAATGAGAAGGGCCTAGATGATCAAGCTGCAAGATTGTTGCAAGGCGTATACTGAGGACCAGGACAAGGCGTCCGACCCGGTGGAAACCGTCAGGCGTGTCAAGGCATTGCTTGAGTCCCGGTGTGACGGCGTTTTGGCTGAGACCGACCGGGTCGATACCGGAAGGCTCGGCATTCCGGTTTTCGTGAGCAAATGTGGCCCTCGTGCGGCCGAGATCATGCCCACCCGCAAACAGATGGGCAAGGGCGCTTCTCCCGAACAGGCAGAAGCCTCGGCGCTCATGGAACTGGTGGAACGCTTCAGCTATTTCAGCTTCTGGGGCGAGAGAGACAATTTCACCGAACTCACCTGGAGCGAAGCAAAGGCTAAATGGCCCGGCCGGCTCATGAGTATTTCCAGAATCATGCAGTCCGTGGACGAAGAGCTTTCCGTGGAGCAGGCCGAGAAGCTCATGAACTTGGTGCGTTGGAAGTTTCACCCCGCATTCAGTCTGGTCACGGAGCAGGAGGAGTATGCGCCGTTGGATTGGTTCAAGAAATTGAATGAATTCAATGGATCATCAGCTGGGAATACTTTTGAGGAATCCATTTTTCAAGGCGGTTGTGAATTGGTTGAGCGTCATGTCTGCGCGCTCATCGACCGGGAGCAGCCGGAATTGCCCACCATCGACTTGGACTCCAGCGACGATCCGGTGTTCCGGCGACTGGTCGGATGCTTCCGGGATAACGGCATTACCCTTATCCTGAAGGACTTCAGCCTGGGTTTTCCGGTTCCCACGGTTGGAGCCATTGCCTGGGACAAGAGGACCTTTCCGGGGTTGAGCGAAATTGTTTTTACCGCCGGGACCGCCGCTTCTCCGGTGAAGGCCGCCATTCGGGCGTTGACAGAGGTGGCCCAACTGGCCGGTGATTTCGAAACCAGCCGGGTTTATGAGGCCTCCGGCCTTTCCAAGTTTACTTCCCTGGACCAGACGGCTTGGCTGGGGCGGGGGGCGGTTGTGGCGATGGATACCCTGCCGAGTGTGAAAGACGCAAATATTCTTAACGAACTCAAGTCATTTGCCAGCGGACTGCAGGAGATAGGGTTTTCTGCGTACAGCGTGGACACCAGCCATCCGGAACTTGGTGTCACCGCCAACTACAACTTTGTGCCCGGATTTGATTTTCGCGAGCGCACCCCGAACCGCAGCATCGGCCTTTTCGTGGGCCGTATTTTGGCCGAGGAAGCTTCGTTCGATGAAGCGCTTGGAGGTCTTGACGTGCTTGAGGAGGTATATCCGAACGCGTATTTCGTTCCCTTTTTCAGGGGGTTGTTGGCTTTGCGCATGCAGGATGCCGTCTTTGCCGGGCTCATGTTCGAAGAGGCCGAGCCTTTACAACCTGCCGACGAGGAGCGCGCTTTGGCCGCTTTTTACCGCGCCTATTCCATGTCTTTGCAGGACGACGCTGATTGGGATGCCCTGATAGGGCACCTGAACCGGGCTGTCAGCCTTGACGCCGAGGTCAAGGAATTCTTCAACCTGCGCGGCGTGGCGCATTTCAAGTCGGGGCGCTATGATGCCGCTGCTGAAGATTTTCAGCAATCATTGAACATTGACAGCGGATCTCCGGAAGATCTTGCCAATCTTGGATTGTGTCATAAGTACATGGGTAACAGGGAAGAGGCCCTCGACTATCTCGGCGCGGCGCTGAAGCTTGCTCCGGGACTGGGGTATGCGTTGGAGCATTATCAGGAACTCTTGGAATAACGGATGGTTGTTTGGATGTTCGCTACGGGGGGGATGCCCCGTTGAAAAGGATGCTGTAAGCGCCGTGGTTGACAAATCCGGCTGTGTGCAAGTATGGTCGCCCATCTGAGTTTCTCAGGGGCTCTCAACAAGAGCATGAACAGCGGATAGCTGTTTTATGGATAATGTCGGTTTCATCGTTTGAAACCCGTTTTGAAAGTATCCCTATTCCGTAACAGGAGGAATCAAATGGCAGTTGTCGAATTCCAGGGCAAGCAATTTGAAGTTGATGAAGACGGTTTCCTGCTTCAGTTTGACTCTTGGAGCCCCGAGTGGGTCGATTATGTGAAGGACTCCGAAGGTATCAAGGAACTGACCGATGATCACCAGAAAGTCATCGACTTCCTGCAGGACTATTACAAAAAGAACGGCATTGCTCCGATGGTTCGTATCCTGTCCAAGGTGACCGGCTTCAAGTTGAAGCAGATTTACGAACTGTTCCCGTCCGGACCGGGCAAGGGAGCCTGCAAAATGGCCGGCCTGCCCAAGCCGACCGGCTGCGTTTAGTTCGCAAGCTGTTGGAAAAGCGAGGCGGAAGCTATTGCTTCCGCCTTTTTTTGATCGCAAGGAATAGTTGTGGCGTTCTTTAGGGGAGTGTCATGTTTTTGCTTGCCAAGCGTGGGATTGTCGAGTATCAGTCCATGTTCCACGAAATTAATATGACAGGAGAACGTCATGAAAAAAGATATTCATCCCAAGTTGTTCGATGCCACCGTACGTTGTCACTGCGGCTACGAATCCACGTTGAAGTCCACCAAGGGCGAAGAAGTCAATGTGGAAATTTGCGCCAATTGCCACCCGTTCTACACCGGGAAACAGCGTTTTGTTGACACCGCTGGCCGCATTGATCGTTTCCGCAAGAAGTACGCGAAGTTCGAAGGGCAGAACTCTACCGCTGAATAGGTATTTCGGTTTTTTCGAGACAATATGCCTCCGCCGCTGCCGGCGGAGGCATATTGTTTTCAGGGCGGGGTTTACTTTTTAGTCGGAATCCTTAAATCTCTAGGTGTTCGACCAACAAAAATCCCATGCGAGCCAAGCGCTTGTTCTCCAACCGAGGTTACCTTCTTGAAGATTCGCGATATCCTTATGTTAGCAGCCCCGCAGACGGTGGGCGGCCAGGCGGTCATCGAGGGCGTCATGATGCGAGCCCGCAACAAGTTGGCCATTGCCGTCCGCAAGCCTGACGGGGAGATTTCCGTCGAGGTCCGTCCGTGGTTTTCCTTTTCCACCTGGGCCATGTTTCGCAAACCTTTTCTGCGCGGCTTTCCAGTCCTCATGGAAACCATGGTCAACGGCATCAAGGCTCTTAATCATTCTGCCACCGTGGCGGTGGAGGAAGACCCTGAAGCCGGCGAATTGAACACCTTCCATCTTGTCCTGACCCTGTGCATAGCAATCGGAGCGGCCTTGGGACTTTTCGTGGTATTGCCGCATTTCATTTCCGTGGTCATGGAGTGGCTGGGTTATGCGGGCGATGTGGACTCCCTCAGCTTTCACGCTTGGGACGGCGTCTTCAAGATGATCATCTTCGTGGCGTATATCGGAACCATTTCCTTTATTCCCGATATCCGTCGGGTTTTTCAGTATCATGGGGCCGAGCATAAGGTCATCTGGGCCTATGAAGAAGGGGAGCGGCTTGCGCCCGGAACCAGCCGGGGATACAGCCGTCTGCACCCCAGGTGCGGTACAGCGTTCCTGCTGTTTGTGCTGACGGTAAGTATTTTGCTGTATTCTTTTCTGGTACCCTGGTTGTTGACCTTTTATTCTCCGCAACATTTCATTTACAAACATCTGTACATCGTCGGTGTGAAGTTGCTGCTGATGGTTCCCATCAGCAATATAGCCTTTGAGATGATCAAGTTCGCCGGGAAGTTCAACAAGAACATTCTGTGTCGAATCATGTGCTGGCCCGGCCTTATGATGCAGTTGCTGACCACCAAAGAACCTGACGACGAGCAGATTGAAGTCGCCATCGCCGCACTTCAGGGTGCTGTAAAAGCCGAGGAGTAATATATGTTTGGCAAGTTGGAAGATATTGAACAGACATATCTCGACCTTGAAAAGGAGTTGGCCGCTCCCGAGATTTTCAACGATCAGAAGCGCTATACCAAGGTCAGCAAATCCCATGCTGAGCTCGGTGAGATCGTCAGTGTGTACCGCACATACAAGAAATACAGGCAGGACTTGGAAGATAACCGCGAGATGCTCAAGGATGACGACGAAGAGATCCGCGAAATGGCCAAGGCCGAGATCGAATCTCTCGAGTCGGAGCTTCCAAGGCTGGAGGAAGAACTCAAAATACTGCTCCTTCCCAAGGATCCCATGGATGAGAAGAACATCATTCTGGAAATCCGTGCCGGCACCGGCGGGGAAGAGGCCGCGCTTTTTGCTGCCGACTTGTTCCGCATGTACACCCGCTTTGCCGAAGCCACCAAATGGAAGGTGGAAGTTCTGAGCGCCAGTGACACCGGCACCGGGGGATTTAAGGAAATCATTGCCTCCATTTCCGGCGAAAAAGTCTACAGCAAACTCAAATATGAGTCCGGCACTCATCGTGTCCAGCGCGTGCCCGCCACCGAGTCTCAAGGGCGTATTCATACTTCCGCCGTTACAGTGGCCATTATGGCCGAGGCCGAAGAAGTGGATATCGATATCCGCACTGAGGATTTGCGTATCGATGTCTTCCGTGCCTCTGGACCGGGCGGACAGTCCGTCAACACCACGGACTCCGCCGTGCGCGTCACCCACATTCCCACCGGTGTGGTCGTTTCCTGCCAGGACGAGAAGTCTCAACACAAGAACAAGGCCAAGGCACTCAAGGTCCTGCGCTCCAGATTGCTGCAGCATGAGCAGGAAAAGGCCAAGGCCGAAGAGGATGCAACCCGCCGCAGCCAAGTCGGCTCCGGCGATCGTTCCGAGCGTATTCGTACCTACAACTTCCCTCAAGGCCGCGTGACTGATCACCGCATCAACCTGACTTTGTACAAGCTGGATCAAGTCATGGAAGGCGATATGAGCGAGTTGGTGGATTCTCTCATCAGTCATTACCAGAGTGAAGCGCTCAAGCTACAGGCTGAAAATTAGGTCGGGAAATTCCGTGGAGCCCACTGTCAGACAGTGTCTCAAGTTCGCCGGAGGCGTGCTTGAAAAGAGCGGTGTGGACTCCCCCAAGCTTTCGGCGGAAGTGCTGCTTGCACATGTGCTGAATTGTTCGCGTATAAATGTGCTTTTGAATGGAGACCGTCTCCTCTCTTCGGAGGAGGCGGTTTTGTATGAAAAGCTCGTTTATCGCCGGGAACAGGGAGAGCCTGTGGCCTATCTCGTTGGAAACAGGGAGTTTTATGGTCTTGACTTCAAGGTAGGTCCGGGTGTGCTCGTCCCAAGGCCTGAAACCGAGCATATCATTGAATTTTGCGAGGCGGAGTATGCGAGTGAGGATGAGTTCGTTTTTGCCGATTTGGGAACAGGATCCGGTATTTTGGCCGTGACCTTGGCTCATGTGTTCCCCAGGGCAAAGGGCGTTGCTGTGGATTTGAGCCGTGATGCCCTCGCCATTGCCCGGGAGAACGCCGACAGACACGGGGTGGCAGACAGAGTGCAGTTTGTGCATGCGGATTTTTGCCGGCCTTTGTCCAAGAAGTGGTGTTTTGATTTGGTCGTCTCCAACCCTCCTTACGTTACCGAAGAGGAATATTTCGAAGTCTCGGAAGAGGTGCGTAATTTTGAACCGAAGATGGCCCTGACGAGCGGTGAGGACGGTTTGGATCACATTCGTGAATTTTTGCCTCGAATTGTCGATATGCTCCGAAGTGGCGGAAAGCTGTTTTTTGAATTCGGGTGGCGACAGGGCGAAGGCGTGAAAAAAATACTGCATCAATATGATACCGAATTGGCAGGGATTGTCGTACGTAAGGACCTGTCCGGGCATGATCGAATCGCAGTTGCACAAAAAATATAATCGCAGAAATGCAACAAATGTCGGCGGATGTTGTTGAAAAAACACAACGCTTTGCGGAAATACAACAAGACTGAAAAAGTCTAGAATTTTTTTTATTTTATGAAAATCAAGTGGTTATCGTATTTTTTGTTTGTGGCACCGTTTTTGCTAGGTGAGAGTGACTTTCAAGCGGAGGAATAATGCTACAAACCACGATTCATAAGACTGTCCGTTGCACCGGCATTGGACTCCACAGCGGGAAACAGGTGGAAATGACCTTGCGGCCCGCGTCAGAAGATACAGGTATGCTTTTTTCGGTTCGTAACGGTTCCGGATCATCCTTCATCAGCCCAAAGCCTAATCTGGTGGTTGAAACCGGTCTTGCCACCACCATCGGCACCGGTAAGGATACCGTTGCCACGGTAGAGCATCTTCTGGCTGCAGTGCGGGGAATGGGCATCGACAATATCCATATAGAAGTTGACGGAGACGAACTACCCATCATGGACGGCAGTGCAGCGCCGTTCGTGTATTTGCTCAAGCAGGCCGGTGTTCGTCAGCTCAATAAACCCAGCAAGATCCTTTCTTTTAAAAAGCCCGTCAATTTCGAGCAGGATGGCAAGTTCATCAAGGCTCGTCCCTATACCGGTTTCCGTATCGATTACACCATTGATTTCGCTCATCCTTTCATCGGTCGCCAACGCATGGTGATGGAAGTGACTCCCGGCACATTTGCAAAAGAAGTCGCCAAAGCACGCACTTTTGGTTTCCTCAAGGAAGTCGACTATTTGCATGCCAATGGGTTGGCGCTTGGCGGATCTTTGGACAACGCCGTCGTTCTGGACGAGTACGGAATCCTCAATGCCGAAGGATTGCGTTTCAAGGATGAATTTGTCCGCCATAAGCTTCTCGATTTCGTGGGAGACATGGCCATCATGGGGCAACCCATTATGGGGCATTTTGAAGTATTCGCCTCCGGTCATGCCATGAACAACGAGTTCCTGCGGTATATCGACGCCAATAGGGATATGTATCTGGAAGAGCTGGTCCTGGAACCCGCAAAGACAAAGGTTGCAGAAGAAATGGAGGAAGCCTCCATGAATGGGCTGGGTGTTATTCCTAGCGTTGCGTAATAACTTTCCGCTACTTATTGGTTTGAGCAGAAAGCCCGCCTTGCAGCGGGCTTTTTTTATGACGAAGACAGTAGGAGTTCGGAAAGGATACCACCGTGTTTGTTGGCCGGCAGGCGCTCAAGGCCGATGCAGTTTACCTCCAGATTCCCGGGGAACGGCAGCGGCGTCAAGCGCCTCTTGATGGAGCCCGCATGAGGGAGGATTTGGGCCAGGATCCGGTATCCAACAGTAGGGTGACGGTAAAGGGTGTTGATCTGTACTAATCCGAAGTTGGCCGACTCAAATTCATTGGTCATTTCAAAGAAAGACATGTCCGGCGAATCGTCTTGCGGTTTGCGTCGAACAACGGCGGCTTGGCTTCTTCCTCCGGGCTGCATCCAAGGCCAATAGAAAAAGGTCTCATTGGACGCCAGAAACGAGTTGATACGTGCGGCGCTAGCCGTCACAGCTTGAAACGCCAGTGCTGTGTCTTCGTCGTTCTTCAGCTTTTCAAAGAAGGATTGTCGGTTGACCGATTCGTTATTCCCCGCTGAAAAGGTAGACCATATCGAGGCGCCGGCAGCCTCAAACTCGGCCCGAAGTGCGGTGAAATCCTTGATGAGATCGAAGACAGGCAGGCCGGCCTGGCTTCCTCCGAAAATTTCCTTGAGCATGATTTCCGGTTTCAGCTTCTTGATGATGAAGGTGAGACGCGCGCCATGAGCCGGGCGGGACTGGATCTGGGCCAAGAGAGGTTGATTCCCGATATTGACCCAGGCGAGTCCAGGGCCTTCCCAGCGGATCAGGCGGCCATGTACTTTTTGTCCGACATGATGGGTTCTTCTGAAGGCCTCCGCTCGCTCCTGGTTTCCGGCCCCCCAACCGCCCAATGAGGATTTACCCTGTCGAATTTTCAATGACGTCACCTAACCGCGTCCGATGATGAGTTCCACCTCATCCAGGCTCAACCCGGACTTGCGCGCAAGCACAGCTGGGGATTTTCCGGCCCTATGCCCGTCGAGGACAATCTGTCTCAGGAACTGAGGCGATTTGGAATATTCGTCAGCTTGACGCATGAGTTTTTTGAGCTTCTTGATCCTGTCTTCAAGCTGATCGTTGAGTTCGGCCAGTTCGGATTGACGTTGTTCGAAGGTGGCCACCATCTGGTTCTCCAGTTGGGCGTTGAAGTGCAGGCGGTTGATGAATTCCTCCTGTTTGGCCTGTACCTGCGAAAGAAGCGCCTCGGATTTGCGCAGACGTACGAAAAACAGCACGATGATACACAGCAGGGCTATCTCAGTTATGGAAAAAAAAACGAGCAATGCGGTAGACATGGTCTCCTGCTTGGTTAGAAGTACAACCGAGCCTATTTTTGCCTGTTTTCACAGGAGAAATCAATGAGTGATGGCTGTCAGATCTTGACGTTGATTATATTGCCGGCCCATGGAGAGGCGTTGGAGGTCGTGGTCTCCTCCGAGAGTTGGCTTTCTTCTTCCTTTTTCTTCCTGGATTGGAATTCCTGCTTCTGTTTGTTTGAACCGTCACGGTCGACAGCTTCGGCCTTTTCCTTTTTGTCGATGCTCTGGACTTGTTCCTTGCCTTGTTTGCGAAGATGCTCTGCCAGCATGGGCGCAAAGATCTGCTTCTGAATGTCGGACTTCACCAGTTCGGCATTGGCGATCTTCTGCACATGATGCAGCTGCGATATGAGGACCGGAAGGTCTAGTGGACTGGAGCCCACCATGGCTCACCTCACAAGGTATTGTTCAAACAGCAGGGTCTTGAACTGACCGAACCCCATGTACTGGTTCACGACAGCAAGAAGCTCCTGTTTCAGTTTCTCCGCATTCTTCTTATCGGATAAAAACTGTAAATCCTTATTCTTCAAGTAATAGTACAGAGCATTCCGGACGGTGAAGGTTTCCTGCTTGAACTGACGGGCAAGGGCTTCATCCGTCGTATTCAGCACCAACCGCACTTCCAGGAAGCGGATGGCGCCTTTTTCATCTTTCTGTTCGATGAGGAAGGGATCGAGCCTGAGCAGGATTTCACCGGGGACTTCCGGTTCGGGTTCGGGTACGGGCTCCACCTGCGGTTGTTCGACCGGTTCAGGTTCGGGTTGGGGCGGAGGAGAGGGGGCTTCGGGGCGGCTGAAAAGGAGAAAGGCAATGACGACGAGCAGCGCGACAATGACGATAGCCATGTAGAACAGCTTGTTCTTGAAAATGGCCGGGAGTTCTTTTTTCTCTTTAGGTTCTTCTGGGGGAGACTCAGCTTCAGGAGCCTCCTCTAGTTCCACTTCCTCCTCTTCCTCGTCCTCAAGAAACGGGGCGTCATCAAGGTCCAGATCAACCTTTTGTGTCGCTCTGCTGGCCTCGCTGTCATCCAGTTGGGCCTTGGGCTGCCCGGACGGTTCCATGGAGTTCTCAGCGGAGTCTTCCGCAATCTCATCTGGACCGTCCGGGACGAGCAGAACCATATGTTGTTACGCCTTACGCGGGCAAGCCGCGAGTTATTGGAAAATCTTTTCGATTTTCTGGCTCAGTGTTTCCGGCGTGAAAGGCTTCACGATATAGTTGGAAACTTTTGCCTGTACAGCCTCAATGATGTTTTCCTGTTGTGCTTCCGCAGTAACCATCAGGAAAGGAATATCCGCATATTCTTCACTGTCGCGAACTTTACGCAGCAGTTCGATGCCGGACATTTTGGGCATGTTCCAGTCGGAAACAATGAAGTCGATGTTGTCCTTGTTCAGAACATCCCATGCCGTGGTTCCATCATCGGCCTCGACTATGTTGGTGAAGCCGAGCTGTCGCAGGATGTTTTTGACGATCTTGCGCATGGTGGAAAAATCGTCGACCACAAGGATGCGCATGCTAGTATCAGCGGGCATATATGTCTCCTTTTACTGATTTTTACTCATTTTCATAACGGGCCTTAAAATTTTTCCTCAGTTTGATCAAGGCCTGCGAGTGGAGCTGAGAAACTCGTCCCTCGGTAATATCCATGACTTCGGCGACTTCCTTCATATTCAGTTCCTCGCCATAATAGAGAGATATTACCAATTTTTCCCTTGGGGTCAATTCCTCAATGAGATGGGCTACTTTGTCAACCAATTCATGGAAGGCGGTCGATTGGAACGGCTCGTCGTCCTGCCGATCACCTTTGGTCAACAGATTTTCATGAAAAGCATCGATGCTGACGCACATCTGGTTCTGAAGCGCCTCAAGCCCTTGTTGCACTTCCTTTTGGGACATTCCCGTATGTTTTTCCAACTGTTCCGCCGTCGGCGTCATGCCGGTCTCATGCTCGATCTGGCGCATGGCGTCTTCCAGGACTTTGACCTTTTGGCGCAGTCCCCGGGAAAACCAGTCCATACGGCGTAGCTCGTCGAGCATGGCGCCTTTGATCCTGCTTTCGGAGTAGGTTTCGAATTTTATCTTCAGAGCCGGATTGAACTTGCCCAAAGCATCGAGCAGCCCAAGACTGCCTGCACTGATCAATTCGTTGAGTTCGACAGTGTGAGGCAACTTGGCCTTCATTCGCAGTGCGAGGATCCTGATCTTCGGAGCATAATGGCGGACGATGTTTTCCCGGTCACGAGGCGAGAAATCGCCCCATGCCTTGGCGCCCGACTCCAGATCATGCCACGGACCGCTCTTGGAAGAGGAGCTTTTTCCAGAAGAACTTAATATTGCCATCAGTCGCAGTCGTCGGTTTCCAGGTGCTCACCTTTTGGGCGGCCTGCATGAGTCCCAAGCTTGCCGGACTATCCGGTGCGCCATGGCAGAAAGGTACCTGCGCAATGACGGATTTGCGTACCTGCGGGTCCTGAGGGATGAATCCCACAAGATCCAAGGATACGCCGCCAAGGAAGTGGTCGCACGCATTGGCGAGCTTGATGTAGGCTTCCTTGGCTGATTTCTGGTCCTTCACCATATTAACAAGTATCCTGAAACGCTCAACCCCATGATAAAGTTTGAGTACTTTGATGAGCGCATAGGCGTCGGTCAGGGAAGTCGGCTCAGGGGTCAGCACCACCAGCCTTTCCTGTACGGCCAGATTGAAATACAGAACATTGTCATTGATGCCTGCTCCCGTATCCACGATGAGGTAGTCTATTTCCTCGTCCATGGCGTCCATGGCGTCGAGCAGGTCCAGTTTTTGACCCTTGTCCAGGCTGACCATCTCGCTTACGCCGGAAGAGGCTGGCAGGATGCGAAAGCCGTAAGGTGTTTCAAACAGGACCTTGTCCAGGGTCATGTCTTCATGGAACAAATGGAAAAGATTATATTTCGGGGCCATGCCCAGAATGACGTCAACATTGGCCAGGCCGAGGTCGGCGTCGAGAAGTACGACCTTCTTGCCCATCTGGGAGAAAGCGTAAGCCAGGTTGACGGAGATGTTGGTCTTGCCCACGCCCCCCTTGCCGGAGGTGACGGATAGAACCATTGGGAAACGGGAAGTCATGGCGGCTAAAGGCCTCCTTTAGTTTTCGCAGCCGGGCAACTGCCGCATGAAAAGCATGCGCCAGAGCATTTCCTTAGTGGCGGGCGTGATGCTGTTTTTCAAACCTGAACCGTAAGACAATGCCGATACTGGCAATCCGCTTGAGCACGCCATGTTCAAGATTGCCCCAAATGTACAGGCTTCATCGAGTTTCGTCCAGATAACGCTTGCAAGCTTTGAAGATTTATATCTCTCTGCAAAAACCTGGTATTGCTCAGAGCTGTAATAAGGGTTGAGCACCAAGTGGATGGCCAGATCATTCCAACCTTCCATTCCATGTGCGAGAAGCCAGTCTTCAAGCTTGTTATTGACCGACATTCCAGGGAGATCAATGAAAATCATGTCGAACTTTCCCGCCTCCCGTCTGAGTTCCGCGACGTCCTCATGGGTAATGAGTTCGCGATAGGCCAGGCCGGAGAGTTCCGTATAATGCTTGAGGACCAAACGTCCCTTGCCTTTGTTCCCGTCTGCGGCGACCAGGCAGATGGACATGTCCTGGTTTTTGGCTTTTTCGCGCAGTGCCGTTCTGATGAGAGCAGAGGTTTTGCCTGAACCGTGCGGACCCGCAAAGGCATGCATTTTTCTGTTCCACGTGTCCGCCCCAAGGGGTTTTACAGAAGCCATTTTCTCCAGCACGCGCAGGATGGACAGATTGCTGTTGTCGCGCAACTTGTAGAAAACGTTCAGCAGGACATCGTTGTCGACACCTTCCCGTTCCAGGTATTCCATGGCCAGTTGTTGGCGCGGTGAGAGACTTTGCAGGTTCATTTGAGGCTTGAGCAGGGCCATGAGGTGCCCTTTGATTTGCCCCCATTCGTGCTTCCAGCCAACGCTCTCCTTCAGGGCATCGTCGATGATGATGTCGCGGGTCGGCTCCTTTGCCTCCGTCTGCTGTATTTCATCGATGGCCGCTACGATCTCGCAGCATTTGGAGCCGTTGTCGGATACCATTTTGTTGGAAAGGATGACCGCATCCTCACCAAGGTCCGCCTTGATCAAGGCGTAGGCCTCAGTTTGGGAAGGTGCTCTGAAGGTCTTCATTCTCATGGCTGCTACTGTACCTCTACCATTGCCAGGGATTGGATTCGAATGTCAGCCGGAATTTCCGCCTGGGACAGGATAGGCAATGTCGGGATAAACCTTTGCAACAGCTGCGCCAAATGAGGTCTCAGCTGCGGCGTCGTCAGGAGCACGGGTTGTCCATCAGCGACGAAGGCGTTGTCAACCGTCTCATTTATTTTTTGAATAATTCTTTGCGCCAGGCCCGGCTCCAGAGCAAGGTAGCCGCCTTGCTCGGCCGGCCGCAGCCCCTGTGTCAGAGTTTCGTCGACTTTGGGGTGCAAAGTGATGATGGGCAGGTTGTTCTCCTCGCCAAGGTATGGCTTGACGATGGTGCGGCCCATGCGGGAACGTACATACTCCACCAACTGTGTCGGGTCCTGGGTGGCCACGCCGTAGTCCGCCAGGGTTTCCACGATGGTGAGCAGGTCGCGGATGGAGACGTTTTCCTGGACCAAGCCTTGGAAAACCTTCTGAACCGCGCCGAGGGAGAGGACGCCCGGCACAAGGCTTTCCACGGCTTTGGGAGCGCGTTTCTCCAGGTTGTCCAACAGTTCCTGCACTTCCTGGCGGCCCAGGAATTCGTGCAGATTGCGGCGGAACACTTCGGTGAGGTGCGTTGCCACCACGGTTGCCGGATCGACCACGGTGTAGCCGGCGAGCATGGCTTCTTCCTTTTGCGCTTCGGGAATCCAGACAGCAGGGAGGTTGAACGCGGGCTCGACTGTTTCGACGCCGTCGATATGGTGTTTGGCGTCTCCCGGGTCCATAGCCAGATAGTGATCGATGAGCAGTTCGGCCTGGGCCACGGAGTTGCCCTTGATAAGCACGCGGTATTCGCCGGGCTTGAGCTGCAGGTTGTCCCGCAGGTGCAGTGAGGGGATGACCACTCCCATATCCAGAGCGAACTGGCGTCTGATGGAGCGGATGCGGGACAGCAGGTTGCCGTTCTGTTCTTCGTCCACCAAGGGGATGAGCCCGTAACCGACTTCCAATTCGAGCTGGTCGAGGGGCAGCAGCGCCTGAACCTCTTCGGGGGTGTCCAGCGTGGGGACTTCCGCTTCCGCTGCATCCGTTGCGGAGTGTCCCGCCATGGATTCGTGTTGCTTTTTGGAGAGCTGGCTGACACCGTAACAGATTGCGGCCAAGGTCATGAAAGGCAGGGTGGGCATGCCCGGCACGATGGCGAATATCAGCAGGATGCAGGCAACCAGCCGCAGAGCTCGGTGGTGGAAGGTCAACTGGCCGATGAATTCCTCACCCATCTTCGCTTCTGCCGCCGCACGGGAAACAATGATACCGGCGGAAGTCGAAATGATCAGGGAGGGGATGGTGGCCACCAAACCATCACCAATGGTCAGCAGGGTGTAGGTTTGGGCGGCGTCCATCCAATTCATGTCTTTTTGCAGAACACCGATCAGGAAGCCGCCGATGATGTTGATGGCGGTAATCATGAGGCCCGCATTGACGTCCCCGGAAACGAACTTACCCGCACCATCCATGGCGCCGTAGAAATCGGCTTCCTGCCGGATGCGTTCACGTTGCGCCTTGGCTTCCTCTTCATCGATGAGGCCTGCATTGAGGTCGGCTTCGACCGCCATCTGTTTACCCGGCAGGGAATCCAGTGTGAAGCGGGCGGCCACTTCCGCGATACGGGTGGTACCTTGGACGATGACGGTCTTGTTCAGAATGAACAGGATCATGAAGATGACGATACCAATGACGTAGTTACCGCCGACGACGAATTCACCGAAACTTTGGATGACCGACCCCGCCGCACTGGTGCCTTCGTCTCCATGCAACAGGATTGCACGGGTTGTGGCCACGTTCAGTGCAAGCCGCAGCATGGTGGTGACCAGCAGCAATGATGGGAAGATGGAGAATTCAAGAGGGGACTGCATGAACATGGCCGTGATGAGGACGACCAGTCCCAGGGAAATGCTCACCGTGAGCATGAAGTCGATGAACAGGGTGGGAAGCGGAATGAGCATCACGAAGAGAATGACCACGACACCTGCGGCCAGGAGCACGTCCCCTTGCTTCGCGAATTTGCTGTAATCGAGTTTGAAGATGTCCGAGGCTGCAGCTTTATTGGACATATTTTTGACACCTCACGGGACGTTGTTCGTATTGTTCAACCGGAGGTGCCGGTACTTGCTTATCTCCTGAATTTATCAAGGTTTGCAAGGATGGCGGCCACTGCCTGATACAGTTCCTCCGGGATCATCTCCCCAATTTCAACCTGTTTATACAAAGCCTGTGCCAGAGGCTTGTTTTCCTTGATGGGGATTTTGTGTTCTTTGGCGATTTCCTTGATTTTTTGGGCGATGGGGCCCGCACCCTTTGCCAACACCAGCGGCGCCGGGGCTTCCAAGGCGTTGTACATGATGGCTATGGCAATATGCGTGGGGTTGGTGATGACGACGTCAGCTTTGGGGACATCCTGCATCATGCGTTTGACCATGAATTCCATGACTTTCTTTTGCTGTTGAGCTTTGATTTGAGGGTCGCCCTCGGCCTGTTTGCGTTCGTCCTTTACCTCGTCTTTGGTCATTTTCAAATCTTCTTCGAATTTCCAGAATTTGTACCAAAGGTCGGCGATGGCGATGAGAGTCATGGGGATGAGGGCATAGATGACCATTTTGTAGCCGACGGAGAGGATGTAGGTGGCTATGCCGTGAGTGTTGGCATAAAAAAGCGGAAGTAGATTATGGTATTCCTGCTTGAGCACGATATACGGGGCAAAGCCGACCGCGGCAGCCTGTAGAACGCTTTTCCCTAGCCTGATGAGCGCTTCCGGGCTGATCATGAGTTTTTTCAGGCCCGCCAGGATATTAAAAAGTTGCTTGAATTTGGGCTTGAGGGGTTTGAATGTCCAGACACCTCCGACCTGGAGTCGCATGGTCAGGAAGGCGATGAACGCCAAAAGAAGCATGATGGGCAAAACCAGCTTGGCAATGTTTTTCGTTTGCATGACGAAAAGCATGTATGCCGTGCCGGTGTTGATGGAGATGTCAAAAGCGTCGGTAAATGCCCATTTGTAAATTTTTGAAATGTTTTCGTACAGGTAGCCGATCAAATACCGCAACGCGAGCACTCCGGCCAGGAGCGTTGTTACCTTTTGGATTTCTTCACCCTTGGCGACCTGTCCTTTATCCCGTGTTTTTTTTCGTCGCTTGGAAGTTGCTTTCTCTGTTTTACTCGGATCTTTTGCCATGGGAAATTCCTAGTGTGCACCGATCGCCTTGAGAAGGTTCAGGAACAGGGGGCCCATTCCCTTGATGAATTCGGCTACATGCATGGCAAGGATTTCAAACAGGCTGCCCAGAAAGAGAAAGCCCACTGCAATTTTGACCGGGAAACCCACTACCAGGACATGCATTTGCGGGGCGGCCTTGGCTATGAGCGCGAGTGATAGGTCTACCAGAAAGACAGCAGCCATGACAGGAGCGGCTATTTTTATTGCCAGGGTGAAGAGTTGTTTGCTGAACGTGAATACTTGACCCGCAATGTAGGAGTTGATGAAGAATTGGCCGGGCGGAACATACTCGAAGCTTTGTGATAGTGCCTGCAAAAGGTAAAGATGGCCATTCAAAACCAGGAAAGTCAGCATGGTGCACATATAGAGGAAGTGTGCAGTGACAGCTTCACTGACGCCGGTCAAAGGGTCCACGACGTTGACCATGGCAAAGCCCATTTGGAAACCGATGATGTGACCGCCGGTCTGGACAGCTGAAAAAAGTATTCTGACCATCATCCCTAGAGTAAGTCCCAACGCGGCTTCGCCGAGCAGCATGATCATAATGCCCCATGGATTGGCCGGGAAAAGTTCTCCGGGGAAAGATAAATGCGGCCAAAGTGCGAAGGAAAGGACGAGTGTCAGGACCGCCTTGACCGCGGTCGGTATTGATTTGCCACCATAAAATGGAAGCAGAAAAAGCACGACGCTGACTCGGAACAGAGTCAGGTAGAAGCTCAAAAGTTCGTCCGGGTTGAAATTGAAAATGTCCATAGAAAGCCCTTAGCAAAAGGTGAACCAGTTCGCTAAAGAGGTCAACAGGTCTTTCGTTTATAACAGAAAGCGCCCTTTTGGAATTCCAAAAGGGCGCTTTCTGGAGTCATCTGATTAGTTCAGAATGTATCGTTTCGGATTGACAGGCACGCCGTTCAGGCGGACTTCGTAGTGCAGGTGCGGACCGGTGCTTCGGCCGGTATTTCCTACATAGCCGATCAGCTCTCCACGGGTGACTGTCTGGCCTGCCTTGACCGCGACGCGATGCATATGGCCATAGCGGGTGGTCAGGGACGTATTGTGTTGTAGTCTGACACTCAGGCCATAGGAGCCGTCCCTGCCTGCCAATTCGACCTTGCCGCGGGCAGGGGCGTAGATGGGCGTGCCGCGGGGAGCCGAAATGTCGATTCCCTTGTGGAATTCACGCTTTCCTGTGAACGGAGAAGTTCGCCATGCGAATGGTGACGTTACCCAGCCGGTCGTGGGCCAGATGGAAGGTGTGGCTTCAAGAATGTCCTGGTTGTTTTTGAGCCGATGAACAATCTCCTGCTGTCTTACTTCTTCCAGGCGTGCTTCGACATTCAACTGGTGCAGGAAGTCGTGCATCTTCCTGGCTAGCAATTCCTGCCTGTAAAGAGGAAGGTAGCTCTCCGAAAAGTTTTCGTTGTTGGAGCCGCCTTTAGGAGATGTAGTCTGGCCAGCCCCCTGGTCCAGGTTGATCATTACCCTCAGTTTGGAATCAAAATCATGAATCCGGGAAAGGCTTTTCTGTAATGCATTTATTTTCTGTGAAAGGCTCAGGAGTTGTGTTTTTTGTTCTTGTACGGTCTTTTCGGCCATTCCCAGATTCTTTTCCAACTGCGAATGGTGTATATATTCATTCCAGAGTATGACATTGCCGGCGCCAAGCGCTATCATCAAAAAAAAGAGGGTGAAAATCACCCACCCGCGCAGTTGGAGTTTGCGACAAGAGCCCTGCTTGTCTTTGAACACAACTATATGGTATTTTCGAGATAGCATAATTATTTCACAGAGTTAAAAGTATTTTAGTTTGTTGAATTTGTACTGATACGTTTGAATTATTCTAGACTTTTTTTCTTGTCAAGTCAACCTGTTGCCTGGAAATGGCATTGAATATGTTGTTTTTTATGCGCTTATTCCCTTTCCAGGAAGTTTTAAGCCATTCGTGAATGTCGTCTCGTTTCGTTATCCCGTTGGAAGGGCAGATGTTCTCCCAAATAGGAAGTTTCCACTGTCTGGCTGCGGCTTTGACCACCTTTTTTTCTAAAAGAAGGGTGGGTCTGATCACCTGCAGCTTTCCACCGAAGAATCCTTCGGACGGCGAGATGCCTTCGGCCCTGCCGTTCTGGAGCATGTTCATGAAATAGGTCACTACGTTGTCGTCAGCATTGTGCCCGAAGGCCAAGTGGGTCAGATCGTACTGACCGCACAGTTCAAAAAGGCGCTTTCGCCGTAGACGGCTACAATAGAAACATGCGGATTTTTTTCTGTTTTCCTCAGAGTGCCCTCGAGGGCCATAGTCGGTGAGTTCGATGTGGGCGGGAACTCCATGGTCGGCGCACCATTGGGAGAGCGGGATATGACTGTATTGGTCGAATCCCGGATTGACGTGTAGAACCATGAGTTCCACCGGAAATGGCATGATTGCTTGCCGGATCAGCATAATCTGCAGCATGACGAAGCTGTCGACTCCTCCGGAAACGGCCATCCCTATTCGTGCGCCATCCCAAACCATATCGGTAGCTTGCATGAGTTTACCCGTCAGGGAAACGCATGTTTTTTGTGCAAATGTGAGCTTGCCCCATGAACCCATTGTTTTTTTTTCTCCAGAGTGGCAAAAGTAACAAATCCGAAGGTGGACTTAGTTTATTACAGCTTGACTTGCAAGTACGGGAAAGCTATTGAAAGCATCTTGTCTGTAGGCTCTACCCGTTTGCCACCCCGGGGTCGGGGTCTTTTTTTTGGCAGATGACAGGATGGAGAGCGGGTGTGAAAAAAAAATTCATATATATATCCTTTTTTATCTTCCTCGCCTTAGGAGCCGGGCTTTTCATACACCTCGACAACAGGGGGGGTATGAATGGTTCTGTTGTTCCCTTTGGTCTTAAGCCTGATGCCGTCAGGATGATCCATGTCAAAGGGAATAAGGAGGAGTTCCGTCTTGAGCGCGGCGAAGAGCATTGGGCCGTGGTTGAGCGTAAGAGCGAGGAAACGCGTGTTGTTGCCAATGAGGAGAAGGTTTATTTCCTGTTGGCCACCCTGTCGAACCTGATTCCCATCGACACTGTGGTGAGTTACAGCCACCGCAGTCCGAACGATGTCGGCTTTGAACATATTGACGTTCATGTAACCGTCACCCCTCAAGGTAAATCCGGCGAGTCGGCAAAGAGTGTTGAAGTCGTCTTGGGACGGCGGCCTGGGAGCAATCATTCTTGGGTGTGGTTGTCCTCGGCCCCGGAAAAGCTGTACCGTGTTTCGAAGAATGCCCTGAACACAGCGGAAAAGTCTGCTGTTTACTATTACGACAAGCGAGTTTTGCCTTTTGATGCTTCCAAGGCGGTCAAGTTGCAGCTTGCCCAGAAGTATGCCGGCGGTTGGACCGTGGCCAGGACCGATGATGGCTTTAAGTTCGAATTGCCCGCATACCTGGAGGGAAAAGACGCCGCCAATGCGGAGGTGAAGCTTTATCTTCTCATGTTGGCGGCGCTCAGGGCTGATGCGTTTTTACCCAGCGATGTGACCGCCGGCAATGACCCGGAAGCCTTCATTAATGTCTGGCTTGATGGAAAGGCCGGGCAGGCCTTGCGGCTGGATCTCTACAGAGATCCGTCCCCTGGAGCAGGGTATTTGGCCACTTCTACTTATCAGGAAGGTGTCTTTCGGTTTGATGTGGAGAGTGTTCGCCAATTGTTCAAGACCCCGTTCGAGTTGCAGGGGCGCAGGGTCGTCGAATTGGATATCGGCAAGGTTGCGTCCATCAGGGTTATGTCCGGGAATCAGGTTTTTCTTGCCAACAAAAAATCCGGCGGCTGGTTTGTCGGCGATACGGAAAAACAGCTGGCAGGCATTGACATGTCGCTTTGGCGATTTAATGAATTGAAGTTTGAAGCGCTTCCCCTTAAGACTCTTCCTGAAAGCGCAAGCTGGACGATGAGTTGTGATTTTACTGATTCGGAAGGGGGGAAGGTGGCGTCACTGACCTTTTTTTCTGATCCAGCCTTGCCGGAAGGGCAGAGTTGGCTCAAAAACGGCGGTGAACTTTATTATCCGGTATCCAATCAATTGATGAAGGATCTCCAGGGGTTGTTTCCAACCTCTCGTGTTCAGTAAGTGTACGGGATCTTTCAGCAAAGGAGTTAATAAATGGCTAGAATCACAGTTGAAGATTGTTTGGCAAAAGTGGGCAACCGTTTTCTCATTACCCAGATGGCCATCAAGCGGGTCAAGCAGTACCGTGAAGGATACGAGCCGCTCGTGAATGCCAAGAACAAGGAGAACGTCATTGCCTTGCGCGAAATCGCAGCCGGCAAGATCTATCCGGATGTAGAAATGGACGAGGTCGTCATCGTCAGAGACGAAAACGTCGAATCTGAATAGCCCATGTCCAAACGAGATTTTTATGAAGTTCTCGGAGTCGCCCGTTCGAGTTCCGAGGACGAGATTAAGTCCGCCTACAGAAAACTCGCCTTTAAGTATCATCCGGACCGCAATCCGGATGATCCGCAGGCAGAGGTCCAGTTCAAGGAAGCGGCTGAAGCATACGAAGTGCTTCGTGATCCGGAGAAAAGACAACGTTATGACCAATTCGGCCATGACGGTTTCAATGGTAACGGTTTCTCGGGCTTCAACAATTCCGAGGACATCTTCGGCGCTTTCAGCGACATTTTCTCAGACTTCTTTGGTTTTTCCGCTTCGCGTGGCGGAGGAAATCGTCCGCGTGCCGGGGCCGACCTTCGCTATAATCTGGATATTTCCTTTAGAGAGGCGGCCAAAGGCACCGAAGTCGATATCACCATTCCTGTTGAGCAGCCTTGTGACGAATGCAACGGCAGTGGCGCCAGGAAGGGAAGTTCGCCTCAAACCTGCCGGCAGTGCGGCGGCACAGGAACCGTTCAGCAGTCCCAGGGGTTTTTCCGGATTGCCGTGACGTGTCCGCATTGCCATGGACAGGGCCGCGTCATCACCGATCCCTGCCCTGAGTGCATGGGGCGCGGAACCGTCATCAAGGAAAGGGATCTCAAGGTTCGCATCCCGGCCGGAGTTGACAACAATTCCCGTCTGCGGCTGCGCGGAGAAGGCGAGGCCGGTGTTCATGGTGGGCCTCCCGGCGATCTTTATGTGGTCATTCGGGTGGAGCCGGACAATGTGTTTGAGCGTCAGGGGCAGAACTTGGTTCTGAGCCGCGAAGTTGGCTTTGTGGAAGCCGCTCTCGGGCACCGGATGGAAATTCCCACCTTGGGTGATCCCGTGAACCTCGACATCCCCAAGGGGACCCAGAGCGGCGAGGTGTTCCGCTTGCGCGGTCTTGGTCTGCCGCATCTCGGCAGCACTCATAAAGGGGACCTGCTTGTGGAAATCCGGGTCAAGACTCCGACGCATCTCAACAAACGTCAGGAGGAGCTGCTACGCGAGTTTGCGGAGATTGAGCAGGGCAAGCCTCTGAAGAAGGCGAAAGAATTCCTGAAGAAAGCCAAAGACAAGGTCATGGGCGAATAATGACGGACAAACACGGCTTTTCCCATATGGATGATGATGGCAATGCCCGGATGGTGGATGTTTCTTCCAAGGGCGACAGCAAACGGACTGCTATCGTCAAGGCCGTAGTTCGTCTTTCCGCAGAAACTCTTTCCAATCTCTTGGAGAATGCGCTGCCCAAGGGTGACGTCTTGACCACAGCCAAGATCGCGGGGATCCAAGCAGCCAAGAGAACGCATGACTTGATTCCTATGTGCCATCCGTTGCCCATCAGCTACGTGGATATTCGTTTTCAGGTGGATCAGGTTGCATCGACCATCGGAATCGAAGCCGAAGTGCGTACCACCGGCAAGACCGGGGTGGAAATGGAAGCCTTGGTAGCTGCACAGGTGGCTGCCGCAACCATCTATGACATGTGCAAGGCGGTTCAGAAGGACATTCTCATTACGGACTGCAGGCTGGTCTACAAGAGCGGTGGTAAAAGCGGCGAATTCAGAAATGAATAGCTGCTGATGGAAGAAGAGCAAAAAGCCCGGTTCATTTGAACCGGGCTTTTTGTTACCAGATGTTTCGGGTGACCACACCTTTGTTGGTCATATATTTCTTGATGGCTGGAATGTCCCATTCGCCGTAGTGCACTATGGAGGCGATGAGGGCGGCGGACGCTTTCCCTTTGCTTACGGCGTCCACCATGTGCGAGGGGTGTCCGGCGCCACCGGATGCAATGACCGGGATATGTACTGCTTCGGAGACGAGTCTGGTCAGTTCCAGGTCGTATCCATCCTTGGTTCCGTCCGCATCAATGGAGTTGAGACATATCTCACCGGCGCCAAGGGCTTCACCCGTCTTGGCCCATTCCAGGGCATCAATGCCCATGTATTTGCGGCCGCCATGGATGACGATCTCGAAACCGGAGGGGATTTTTTCCGATTTTTCCACACGTTTGACATCCATACCCAGGACGACGCATTGGGAACCGAACTGGGTCGCTCCTTCGCTGATGATATCCGGGTTCTTGACCGCACCGGAGTTCACTGAGACTTTTTCCGCTCCGGCCAGCAACACGTCACGCATGTCCTTGACGGTATTAATGCCGCCGCCGACCGAAAAGGGGATGAATATTTGGGACGCGACCTTTTCCACCACATCCAGGAAAATGCCGCGAGCTTCGGCTGAAGCGGTGATATCGTAGAAAACGATTTCGTCAGCACCTTCCTCATAGTATTTTTTGGCGGTTTCGACAGGGTCGCCAATATCCACATTGCCTTTGAATTTGACGCCTTTGGTGAGCTTGCCGTTACGTACATCCAGGCACGGGATGATCCGTTTACTCAGCATGGGAGGCCTCCTGACAGTGGTGGTAGAAGTTCTGTAGAAGCTTGAGGCCGGGTCTGCCGCTTTTTTCCGGGTGGAATTGGACCGCCCATAAGCCTTCGCGTCCATGCACGGAACAGAAGTCCCTGCCGTAGCGGGTGGTAGCGATGACATGCTCCTCGCAAGGAGCCGGGAAATAGCTGTGCACGAAGTAGAAGTCGGCTTCGGGCTCAATGCCTGCGAAAAGGGCACACTCCTGCTTGAGATCCACTGTGTTCCACCCCATATGCGGGACGCGGATTGGAGTATTTTCGTAATCTACCCAGGATGGGTTGAAGAGTCTGCATTCGCCATGAATGACGCCGAGCGCTTTGGTATTGTTTTCTTCGCTGTAATCTAAAAGGATTTGGCAGCCCACACAGATACCGAGCAAAGGCTTTTCCTGCCAGATGAGGCCCTTGAGGATTTCATCCAGTCCGCCGGATTGGAGTTCGTCCATAGCCTGCCCTGCAGCGCCCACCCCGGGAAAGATAATACCTTCAGCCTTGTCGAGTTTTTCCGGGGCGTTGGTGATTTCATTCGGGATGCCGAGATGATCCAGCGCCCGTTTCACACTGGTCTGGTTCCCTGCGTTATATTCAAAAATCGCAAGCATATGTAGCCCTCCTTGGGATCTCGTTATCTTAGCGACTAGTAAAAAAACGGACGGAAAACAAGGGCGTTGTCGGAAAAAAATAAAAGGTGTTCCTTTGAGGAACGAGAGAGGGCTGTGGTTGCTATTTGGGGAGAATGCGCAGAAGGAGGTCGCCTTTAAGCGGGCCCAAGCGTCTGCCGAGTCCTTTGAGCCTGATGGGGCGGCCAATCACGAAGTCCTGGGGGAGGATGACCTCTATGGTTTTTGGCCCTTTGGAGAATTTCTGTTCAACGGTGATCCTGACTTTGCGGCCGGGCATAAGTGTATGCCCCGGGAAATAGACGGTCTGCTCATAGTCCATGGTGCCTTTGAGCCAGGATTTGATGCTGCCCGTGACTCCCTTGGTAAGGTCAAAATGAAGCTTTTTGTCTCCCCATTGCAGGGAAAGTTTGCGTTCCTTGAGACCCACCGGCCCTTTGTAATTGGGGTTTTTCTTCCTGATCTGGCTGTAGATGTCTTCAAAAACCTTGCGGGCAAACGGGTCATTCAAGAGGTCCTGGAGAACCTCTTCTTCCTTGTAGTAAAATTTTTGCGAGCGCGCCCTTGTGGATTCCTTGTAGTGTGCTTTGGCGTCCTGCCTGGCTCGGCTTTGTTGTTTTGCGTATTCGTGAGCTCCCTGCTTGGGTTTTGCCTTGGGTTTTTCTCCTTTGGGCGGAGCCTTGTATTCAGCTTTCTGCGGGCCGGCGGCGAGGGTGTCTTTGATGATGACGTATGCTTCGTTGATCTCGCGGAATTTATTGGCTGCACCAGGGCTGGAATTGAGATCGGGATGGTATTTGAAGGCCAGTTGCCGATAGGCGGATTTCACCTCGTCGAGATTGGCCCCCTTGTTGAGCCGGAGTATACGAAAGCATTCCTGAACGTTCATCGCGCCGTTTCTAGTCTTCATCGGTTATGAGAGCATTGGGATCAATTTCAGGATCATAGCGCAAAAGGTTCTCTTCGCGCAAATATTGCTTTCCCTGGCGCACGAACTCCGCGTGCCCGGCTTCGGGGGCAATCCCCGGACAGTATTCCTGGATCATTTCCCAGCTCATGGCGTCGATGAGGTTGCCCCGGAAGAAGGGCCAGGCGCGGCAAATGTCGGGCCTGCCGGGATGGACGCCACAACCTTCCCTGAAGAAGACACAGTAGCCGTCGTCGCCGGTGCGCAGGCTGAGCTTGCCGTTGCGTTCCTCGGAATATTCCTCGATAAGTGCTTGTACCGATATGCCCAGATGTTCGGCCAGACGCTCTCTGTCCTTTTCGGACATGATGATGCCGCCCTCGCCGTGGCAGCAGTGGCCGCACATGCGACACTCAAAGGCTTTGATGCTCATCGTCTGATACCCAGCCTGCTGACGTCCACCATGAGGCAGCGGTCTTCGATGACCAGAATGTCGTGCTCGGCAAGAATTTCACATGCCTCTGCGCTGGTGACACCGGATTGCATCCAGAAAATTTTGGGCAGGGTGGGCATTTCAAGGACTTCCCGTGCGTGCTCCGCGCACCACTGGGGGGCCCGGAACAGGTCCACGCAGTCGACAGGTTCGGGGATGTCCTTGACGGATGCGTAGGTGGGCAGTCCCCAGATATTCTTGCGTTTGGGGTGTACGGGGATGACGTCGAAGCCCCGCTCGATGAGCGCACGTCCGATGCCGTCCACCGGTCGGCCCGGTTTGTCGGATGCACCGATGATGGCGATTGACTTGACCTCCCGTAACAGGGCGGCTAGCTCTTTTTCATTCACGAGCATGTGTGTTTCCTTCCTTGCTTTTCTGAAGAAGGTTTACAGGAAATAAAAACGGTTGCCTAGTGCCGAGATACAAGGAGTTTTGGATGTTCGAATCTCTTGCACAGATCCCGCAGGAAGAATTGCAGCGCCGCCACGATGTTTGCCGTCGGCATCTCCAGAATATCGTCCCGGGAGCCGGGGGGCTGCTCGTCTTTTCCAGGCTGAACATATACTATTTGACTGGCACCATGGGGCAGGGTGTTTTGTGGCTGCCATTGGAAGGCGAGCCTGTGCTCATGGTCCGCAAGGGGATCGAACGGGCGAGACTGGAGTCCGGGCTCAGGAATATTGTTTTGTTCAAATCCTATTCGGAGATGCCGGGACTTGCCGCAGATGCCGGGTGCCCTTTCACAAAAGAGGTTGCGGCCATCATGAACGGTCTGACTTGGCAGTTGGGCATGCTGCTGGCCTCCAAACTCAAGGATCATGAGTTTGTGCCCGGAGACCATGCCTTGGCCCTGACGCGTGCAGTCAAGTCAGAGTGGGAACTGCGAATTCTACGTCAGTGCGGGGAACGCCACCATCGCAGCCTGCATGACCTCATTCCTTCACGCATTGAGCCGGGCATGTCCGAACGCACCATTTCCCATGCCTGTTGGGACGTTTTTTTTGAAAACGGCCATCAGGGGATGTTGCGTATGCAGGCTTATGGGGAGGAGATTTTCCTCGGCCATGTGGCAGCCGGAGATTCGGGCAATTATCCCAGCAGTTTCAATGGACCGTTGGGAGTGCGGGGCGAGCATCCCGCTGTTCCCCTTATGGGGTATGCCGGAAAAGTGTGGCGGCAAGGTGAGCCTCTGGCTCTGGACATTGGTTTTGGGCTTGAGGGCTATCAGACCGACAAGACCCAGGTTTATTGGGCCGGTCCGAAATCATCCATCCCGGTCACTGTGCGCAAGGCGCATGATTTTTGTATGGAAATCCAAAACCGTATGGCGGTTATGGCCAAGCCCGGCATGACTCCGGAAGAGCTTTATTTGCATTGCATGGTGGAAGCGGAAAAGAACGGCTTGGCCGAGGGCTTTATGGGGCTTGGCCATAACAAGGTGCCGTTTCTGGGGCATGGTATCGGCCTTACTGTGGATGAGTACCCGGCCATAGCCCGAAAGTTTGCTCAGCCTCTTGAAGCGGGCATGGTGTTGGCCCTGGAGCCCAAGGTGGGCATCGAGGGGGTCGGCATGGTCGGAGTGGAGAATACCTTCGAGATCACGGAGAGCGGCGCCAGGAGTATCACAGGCGACGCCTTCGACATCGTTTGCGTCGAGTAGAAAGGGCTCCCCATGGGGAGCCCTTTTTGTTTACTTTTTGACTTCGTCCGTCAAATCCATGGTTTTTTGCGATGTAGCCTCTTCGGTCATCTTGCCGAGGAACTCGGGTAGTTCCAGCCCGGCCATCTTGGTCAACTCCTGCAGAGGGGGCAGGCTTTTGACCATGTTGGACATGAAATTGGCGGTGGAAGAGCCGTCGCCATTGCCGCCGTCCCAAACCGTGATCTTGTCGATTTTGAGGTTTTTGATGGCTTCCACCTGGGTTTCGACGATGTTTTCGATCTTCTCCAGGAGCAGCAGGGTGGCTGCTGCCTTTGTGTCGCCGCCGCTGCTTTCCACCAGGGCTCGATAACCTTCGGCCTTGCCCTCAAGGATCTGCTTCACACCCTTTGCCTCGGCTTCGTAACGCATGAGGGTGGCGTCGGCCTTACCCTTGGCCTCCCTGCGGATACGTTCCGCCTCTGCCTCTGCTGCTATTTCGACCTTGGTCTTTTCCACTTCCTGGCGGGCCACTTCCTCGGCTCTCAGGCGTTCCGCCTCAGCCTTGTACTGGGCTTTTTGAATCTCGGCTTCCGCTTCGCGTTTGGCGACTTCGCCTTGGCGTTTGGCCTCGGCCTGCTTGACGGCGAGTTCCGCCTCGGCGTCTGCGATGGTGGCCTTGGACTTGTTTTCTCCGGCTACGGCCTGGGCTTCCTGCTCCTGTACGTAGATACGTTGGTCCGCTTCGGCGTGTTTTTTGCCCTTTGCCGCTTCGGCCAGGTTTTCCGCCACCTTGATGGCCATCTGACGGTTGGCCTCTGCTTCACCGATGGATGCAGTGGATTCCTGTTGTTGCACAAAAATGCGTTTGTCGGCTTCGGCGTGCTTCTGGCCTTTTTCGGATTGAGCCAGATGCTCAGCCACCCTGATCTGTTTTTCCTTGGTGGCTTCGGCTTCACCTATTGCCCCCATCTTGTCCTGTTCGGCAACGTCGACCTTGGCTTGGTTGATGGCTTCAGCCGCCGCTTTCTTGCCGATGCTGTCGATGTAGCCGGACTCGTCGGTAATGTCCGTTATGTTCACGTTGATCAGGTACAGGCCGATCTTGTTCAGTTCGGGGGACACGTTGTGGCGTACGGATTCCAGGAAACTTTCCCGGTCCTGGTTGATTTGCTCGATGGTCAGGGAGGCGACCGTGAGGCGGAGCTGACCGAAGATGATCTCCTTGGCCATTTCCTCGATTTCTTCCTGCGCCAGGTTGAGCAGCCTTTCCGCTGCGTTGTTCATGATGGCCGGGTCGGTGCTGATACCCACGGTGAACGTGCTGGGCACGTTGATGCGGATGTTTTGCAGGGAAAGAGCCTTCTGCAGCGGAATGCTGATGGTCATGGGCGTCAGGCTCTGGTAGGCGAAATCCTGAATCAGGGGCCAGATAATGGTGCCGCCGCCATGAATGCATCGTGCGGACTGGCCTTTGCCCACCTTACCGTAGACGACAAGGATCATGTCCGACGGGCAGCGTTTGTAACGTGTGGCGAGGAATCCCAGAGTGGCGACCACAAGAATGATGAATGCCACGATGGGGATTGCCCAGATTCCAATGGATGAAATCTCGTAGTACATGAGTTCTCCTGAATTATTGAATCGGTTTGACGATCAGAATATTCCCACTGATCCGAACCACTTGGATCCGTGTGCCGGTCTTGATCTCCTCGTTGTCTTCCGCGGAGGCACTGAACTCGCGCAGGCGGTTGTCCACCTGGATGGTGACCTGTCCCGTATCGTTGGGCGGAATTGTCAGATAGACTTGGCCTTCGCAGCCGATGGTCTTGGATATGTTCATCGTGCCGCTGCTTTGCAGGCTGGCGATGAGCTTGAATATTTTGGCGATGACCCAGAAACTCACGAAGCCGGCCATGGTGCCGCCGATGAGGGAGAAGGCCGCGCCCACCTGACTTTGGCGGTAGAGGGCATAGCCTACAAGGCCGAACATCATGAGAAATGACGTCAGGCCATGCAATGAGATGAAGCGAAGACTGGCGTCGGGGTCGAAGTCTGCACCACCGTCCACCGAGTCGAAATCGGCATCCAGAAGTTCGTCTCCGGCGAAGTCTGCCCCTATGAACATCATGATGAATCTGATGATGATGGGAATGCCGCCCAGTAAGGCGCAGACGATAAAAAAGATATCGAGGCTGTTCAGCCCAGCAACCCAATCTCCCATATATCCTCCTTGATTATGAGGGTACCAGTAGTTCAGATGTATCTCTATTGCAATAATGAAGATTGCGTAGGTGTGACAAATGGCAAAAGAAAACCGGGCTTTCCTTGGAAAGCCCGGTTTTGGACGGATGTTCCGGAGTTACTCGAACGCTTTTTCGAAAATTGTGTTCACATCTTCCGCCGTCATTTCAGTCGGGGTGATTTCAAAAAGTCGTCCCATGGTTTGGAAGGCGGTTTCCGTGAGTGCGGGAATGTCTTCCCGTTTCATACCATAGTCCGAAAGCTTCAAGTCTCTCAGTCCAATGGACCGGATGAATTCTTCCAGAATGGGCACAAAAGCCTCTGTGAGTTGATCTTCGGGCAAATCAAGACCGATGGAGTCGGCCATGGCCATGGTCAGGTCGCCGAGGCGCTCCAGATCCCTTTCTGTCATGAAGGTGAAATAGGCCTTGGCGAGCATGGTCAGCCCCGCACCGTGTGGCAGTTCGGGGTAGAACGCCGACAGGGCGTGTTCCATGGAGTGTTGGGAAATAGCCACGGCTTGGGAAAGGCTCAGCCCCGCTGCGGTGCTGGCCCAGGCCAAGGCAATCCTGGATTCCTCATCCGAGCCCTCTTCGACAGCGCGAGGCAGATAGTGACAGATAAGGTGAATGGCCTCCAGCGCCAACAGGTCCGAATTGGGCGAACGCACAGTGGACAGGTACGATTCCACAGCGTGAAAAAAGGCGTCCATGCCGGTGCATGCGGTCAGGAAGGGGGGCATGGACATCATCAGGGTCGGGTCCACCAAGGCAATGGCCGGGTACATGGATTCATGGCGGATGCCGATCTTTTCCGCGGAGCCGGTTTTGGTGATGACGGATCCTGGAGTTACCTCGGAACCGGTTCCGGCGGTGGTGGGGATCGCCACTATTGGAAGCGCCGCATTGGCTGCGGTCTTGTTCTTTCCGGTTCCTGAGGCAACATAGTCCCACAGCTCGCCTTCGTTGGTGGCCAGCAGGGCTATGGCCTTAGCCGCGTCGATGGTGGAGCCTCCGCCCAGGCCGACAATGAAGTCCACTTTCTTTTCGCGGCAAATGCGCGTGGCCTCTTCCACGGAATCCGACTCCGGGTTGGGCTTTATCTTGTCAAAGACAATGGAACGTACTCCGTGTTCGGAAAGATAGCCTTGCACGCGGGCCAGGTAGCCCTGCTGGAGCATGATGCCGGATTCGCCGATGACGACCATGGCGTTTTTGCCTTTGGGTAGGAACGGCGTTTTGCCGAGTTCCTCCAGTTTGCCCGGCCCGAATATGATGCGGGTGGGCATATAGTGATCAAAATGAAGCATGAAGTCTCCCTGTTTGCTGTGTGATGGCTATTTCTTATACGATTTCAACAAGTTTTCAAGCTGCGACGCCGTGAAGATGTCGCGAAGAACTATGGGCCTTCTGGCGTTTTCGCCCAGGCCGATGAATGCGGCCACCGGAATGCTGCGGCTGCCCAGGGCGTGAAGCAGCTTTTCTCCCTCTGGATTGTTTTCGGTCAGGTCTACACGCACAAAGGTTATGTCGTACTTCTCTTGCCATTTGGCCAGATTCTCTTCGGTCAGCACTGTACGCTCCAGAACCTTGCAGGTGGGACACCAATCGGCCGTGAAGTCGATAAGCATGGGCGTCTGTCCCAACTGTTTGGCCACATCGGCCGCTTCAAAGTTCACCCAATGAAAATCCCTTTTCTCGGGCATGGTGGTCCATGCAAGCGCTCCGGCGAAAAGAAGCAGGCCCGCCAGCCTGAAGGTCCAGCGCTTTGCGGCGGGAAGTTCGGGGCCTGCCTTGCCCCACAGCCAGGCTGCGGGGACCGTCAGCCATACGAGAATGAGCGTGGGCAGGACAAGAGTGTCGGGCAGAATGTTGATGAGGTAGATGCAAGTGCCCGCCAGAAAAAAGGCCACGATTTTTTCCACCATCTGTACCCATGGACCGGGTTTTGGCAGGAAACGCACCAAGTCGGGGAAAACAATCAGGAGCAGATAGGGAGTGGTCATTCCCAGGCCGATACTCAGAAACACGGTCATGATGACTGCCGGCGGCTGTGTCAGGGCCCATCCCAAAACACCGCCCAGGAACGGTCCACTGCACGGTGTTGCCAGCAGTGTTGCCAGCAGGCCTGTGAAATATGCCTGCACCTTGGGATTGCCGGTGCCTTGATCGAACTTCAGGTCGATGACGGGCAGGGAGTAGAGTCCGAAGAGGCTCAAACTCAAAGCGAAGACGATGGCCGTGAGGGTCATGATCATCCAGGATTGTTGGAAGATTTCGCCCCATGCCTGGCCAGTGACGGCCAACAGGACGGCTAGGGCGACAAACCAGGTCATGATGCCCAGGGAAAAGAGTATGTTGTGGGTGCGGAAGACCTTCCTGCGGTTACACTCGTTTTCAAAGGAGCAGGTCGCCAAGACGCTGCTCAGTTTCAGGCTTATCACTGGCAGGACGCAGGGCATTGCGTTGAGAATGAGTCCGGCAAGCAGCCCCAGGAAGATGGCGGTGATAAGGCCGCTCACTTCCAGCGAGGGCTGGGCATAGACTGGAGAGAAGTCCCATTTGATTTCTCCGGTGGTCGTGACAGGGGCGAGTTGTGAAGTTGGTGTTTTTTCCCCAAAGGGCATGGCTTTGGTGATTTTCAGGAATTCAGGCCACCATGACAGGCTGGATGCTTTCTGAAGCTTCTGGGGGGGAGTTGGGCCTGAATAGAAGGGGATTTCAATCTGGGCAGGCAGGCAAGCTGAGTCTGAACAGAGCAGCAACTCGAGATTGCCGAGAAGCGTGAACGGAATGCCGGTTCCTTTGGGGATGGGGACATAGAGCCTGGCCCTGTCTTCGTAGACATTGACCGTGACATCCGGGTTGAAAGTGTCTTTTTTTCTGGTCCCTTCGGGATAGTAGACAGGCAGGGATGCGCCATTGAGTTCGATCAGGAGAGTCGAGGGTTTCCCCAACTCGCCGGGTGTATGGGCATAGGTATGCCAGCCTTTTTCAATGCTTATGGTGAGCACGGCCAGGAGATCGCAATCCAGGTTGTATTGTTGGGAATCTACGCTGTAGAGTCCCCATTTCTGTTGCATGGGGAGTTCCTGTGCGTGAAATTGGGCGTTCGCCATATGAACGGACATCAGCAGGAATCCCGCGAGTACCAAGAAGAATCCGGTTGTTTTTTTAAGCATATGGAAAAAAGTGGATTTTTTTTGTTTTTCTTGTTGACAGCTAGAGTGCTGGAGCGTAGAAACTCTTTCCGCAGCAGGGGGAAACACTCCAGCCGCACCGCGGGTCACTAGCTCAATTGGCAGAGCAGCGGACTCTTAATCCGGAGGTTCAAGGTTCGATTCCTTGGTGACCCACCAGCGAAAGTAAGCCCGGCAACGAAGGTTGCCGGGTTTTTCTTTTTCTTCTTCAAAAATTTCATGTCGATCTATACCTCGTAGGGATGTGGCAGTCGTTTTTTTCGTTTGGTCACCAAATGTTGACGCGGCATACAGTGTATGTGCGCTCTAGAAATGCGTCAACAGGTTGGGACGCTTTATGCCGTGTGGTGAGTGCCTACATGAAGCTTGAGAAAACGGGGTGCTGAGAAACCGGCGACTGGGCATCGCGATAGGCGGTTATGGCCGTGTGGACCATGCGTTCCTGTGCCGGAGTGGCCTGCAGGGAATTTTGTGGTTTCTCGACCTGTTTTTCCGTCTCTTTTTCTTCTTCCTGCTCCTGCTTCAGCTGGTCCATCCGTGCCTGCGTTTCCATGGCGGCGGCTTGGCCGGCCACCTTCTGGTCCTGGGCGGACGGATTGGCGGGCGCCATGGCTGCGCGGCGGACGGTTCTGGCTTTTTCCTCGGTGGCTTCCGGATCCCCGGGGACAGGGGAAGTGTCGATGTCGACAGAGCCACCCGAAACATACTGGCGGCCGTCCGGGCCGGTCTGATAGGAGTAGGAAGCTCCGCCGTTGACGTGACCGCCGGCCGCGGCGATGTGGGCCTGTTCGTGAGCACGGACTTCCTGCTCGCGCTGTTGCAGTTCAGTGACTTCCTGCTGCTGCTTGAGAGAAAGATCCTTGTAATCCTTGAGTGTGGAGTCCTCATTTGTGGATTTCGAAGTCTTGGCAAGCGAAGAGTTTTGCTGAAGCCGAGCGGGGGTGCTGTCGGCCGAACTTTGCTCCTCTTTCTTTTCCCGCTGCGCGTCTGGTTGCCCTGAACTCTTGGTGATAGGCATAATCTGCTGGCCGCAATGCAGTTGCTGCAAGCTGTCGAACAGGGTGCCTGCCAGAGAGGCGGAAAAACTGTTGATGGAGCCGATCATAAATTTATCCTTTTACGAATGTCTTATCGGATGATCTTAGCTTTTCTTTAGGTTTAAGGATAAAAAAAAGGCACTTTTTCTAAGTGCCTTTTCGTTCGTGTTCCAGAGCGGTTACTGCAGTGGTTGTAATAATTCGTCGGCTTTTTTCTCAAATCGTTTGGAAAGGTCCTGCAGGCTCTCCGAAGCAGCGGCAAAGGCCGGAAGCTGCTTGGGATTCCCCAGGGTGCGCCGGTAAGCCCAAAGGGCAATGTAGAACATTTCATCGTCCGGGCATTTTCTGCATTGCTTTTTGATGGTGGCGATGATTCTGGAGCGGACACGTTCGCGTTCCGTGATGGTCTGCTTCAGGGTCGCCCCGGTTTCAGATTTTTCCTGCTTGGAAATGCTGGATGTCAGCGACTCCTGGAAACGGACATTGGCGCGTTCCACGGCGCGCACGGCTTGGATGTACTGGGCAGTCAGCTTGGAAAGGTCGGGATTATCGGCAATGGCCGAAAAAATTGAGGCAGTGCGGGAGAGCACGCCGGCGTTGAGCCTGAACAGGTCGGACATTTCGTCGCGGGTCAGGGTGCGTTCATCATTGTTGATTTGTTGGGAGGTGCTGTCGGCCAACTGCTCCACAAACAAGTCCGCATAGAGTGAGTACAGAGCTTGAATGGAGGCCGGGGTGAAGGCATAGTCGATGATGCGGTTGCGGCTTTCCTTCACATCGTTTTGTTCAACCTCGATGCCGTCGAAATTGCGGCTGTAATAAGTGTTCAGGCTGCGGAAGGAAGTGGTTGTTCGTGGCGCCTTGCCGTCGCGGCCCGGCTCGAAGCGTTTGGTCACATATCGGGCCAGGCTGTCCACAAACGCGAAGGTGAAGACTTCATCTTCCTTGACGACCTTCGGGGTATCCTTTGCCGTGGGCTCGGGAGTTCTCTCGGGCTCTTCCTCCACAACTTTCGTGGCGTTTTTGGCTGACATGTCTGCAGCCGAATAGTCCGGTTTTGTTTTTTGACCATTTGTGACCCAGTCGGGAGCGCCTTCCTTGGGCGGGGCGACTGCTTCACGGTGTTCGGGGGTAGGTTCATCCTCTTTGAGAATGACGAGTTTGATGGCCGCGGATATGGCCGCCAGGGCCACCAGGGCGCACAGTGCCGCTATGATACGCTTTTTGGTGCTCATTGATTCTCCGGTGCTTCTGGGAGTTTCCAAGTGTAGTCGTTATTTTCGGCTGCAAACCGGCATGTTTCCGAAATGTCACGCATGTCGGCCCAGTGGACTGCGGCTTTGACCGCCTGCTTCACCAATCGTTTGGTCTTCGAATAGTATTCGAGAAGCTCCACCATGTGCTCAATGTCTATGCGGCCCTTGGCGCCCGCGTCAAGGATGTCGGCCTTGAGTTTGTGGTAGACTTCCGTGAGCTTCTCTTCCATGAATTCTATGCTTTCGAATTCCGGGCTGCACGGGGTGTGTGCTACGTTCAGCAGGTCTTTCACAAATATTTTGAAAGTATAGACGGAGTCGTCCACGTCGCCGGGCAGAATGTGATTCAGGGTCACGTGTTCGCGGGAGACCATGTGAATTACTTCCATCATGCTGCGGTAATACTGGACCACCCGCAGAACCTCGGGCAGCTTTTCCGCCACCTCGTCGGACAGGTCCTCCTTCTGTAGTTTGGTGCAGAATTTTCTTATCGCGGTGATGAGCCCTTCGTTGGCGGTCATGTCCTTGAGGAGTTCCGAGTAGCGGTAATTGGAGGCAATGGCTTTTTGGGCCATGAGCCTGGACATTTCGCCCAGACGTCCCAACTCAAGGAAAAGCGCATCCAAGGCAAGGCTTGGGGTTTTGAGGATATTGCTGTCCAGATAGCGGGGCTTGGCCGCCTCCGGAACTCCTGTTCCTATTTTCCTGTCCAGTTGTTTGACCAGCTGCCTGGTGAACGGTGTAATCATCAACACTCCGAGAATGTTGAAGATGGTGTGAAATACGGCAAGCGTCAATGCCGGTGACGGCGTGGCGCTGAACATGTGTTCGAAACCTACGATCAGGCTTATGAGTAAAGGCAGAAGGATCAGGGCCACCAGCCCGGTTCCCAAGTTGAAGAAGATGTGCGCCGCCGCCACCTTTTTGGCGTTGTTTGTTGCGCCGATGACCGACAGGGCTGCGGTGGATGTAGTGCCTATATTGGTGCCTATGACGGCCGCGGCTGCGCATTCGATGCCCATGATGCCCGAGACGGCTGCGGTGAGTACGATGGCCATTGCCGCGCTTGAACTTTGCATGAGAAAGGTCAGCAGAAAACCAACGCACAGGAATATGAGAGCGCAGGCGGCGCCGTCGGAGGTCATGCTGCCCAAGTCGATGAAGGGCTGGATGTGTTGAAAGGAGTCCTTGAGTACTCCTATGCCGAGAAAAAAGAGGCCGAAACCGGTAATGGTGTCTCCCAGCGGTGTACGTCTGGTGTTGCCTCCGGTAAGTCGCAGAACGGCCCCGGTCCCGATCAGCGGTAGCGCCAGCGCCTTGATCTTGACGTTGAAGCCTACAGCGGCCACCAACCAGCCGGTGATGGTGGTGCCGATATTGCTGCCGAAGATGACGCCGATGGATTGCTGCAGGTTGATGAGGCCTGCGTTCACGAAGCCAATGGCTGCAACGGTGACCGCACTGGACGACTGAACCAGCGCGGTGATGAAGAAGCCCGACATGATGCCCCTTGTCGGGGTTCTGGTCCATGTTCTGAGGATGTGGCGCAGGGCAGAGCCAGCCGCCTTGCGTAGTCCAGCGGTCATCAGGCGCATGCCGAGAAGAAAAAGTCCGAGGCCTCCCATGAGGCCTGCCAGAAGGGAGAACGTCATTCGTTATATATCCTTTATGGTCATAATAACGCAGGATTACCTGAAACGTCAGCAAAAGCAAAGTGTTCCGGGGGAGGCCACATGAAAATGTAACATGGATAAGATATTCTGACTGTTGCGTGATGTATTTTAAACTCTACTCGGGGAACGGGGAACGAATGCTGCTGTATACCAAGTCGCCATATTTTCAGAAGTTGCTTGAAGGGCTTTCCGGCGCAATGATGATTTTCAATGTGGATGGAGATATGTACGCCACCAATGAGGCAGCGGTCAGGCTGTTGGGTTCAAGTCGCAATGAATGCCTGGATATGACTGTGCAAAAGATATTTTCCTGTTTTGAAGGAGGTAAGGAGTTCAGAAGATTCGTTGGATGCTTCAAGGAGGAGAAGGAGGATGGTCCCGTGGACGTGGTTTTCAACCGTAATGACGGGACACGGCTCTATCTGACTATGACCAAAACAATCCTTACCGAATACGATAAGGCCTTCGGATACATGCTCTCCGTTGTGGACAACACACGTATCCGTGAAATGCATGACCGGGAAATGAGTATTGTCTCGGAAAACGCAAAGTTGCATCAGAAACATGCAGAGCGCCTGAGGCAGCTTTCTGAGGGAGTGGCGCATCAGATACGCAATCCATTGATGGTTATCAGCGGATTTTCCGGTCTGTTGCGACGCAAGACGTCTGACAGAGGGCTGGCTGAATTCTTTGACGGTATCGAGGAGAACACGAACAGATTGGCCTGCATTGTGGAGTCCGTGGCTGAGTATACGGCCTTGTCCGGAATATCCGTATCCGAGGTGCAACTGCTCACCCTGTTGGAGGATGTGGCATATCAGTGGCGGCAGGCTCGGGAGAGAGGCGCAGAGGAGGTTGAGTTCGAATTCGGCGAACTTGACGTCATTATTCAGGCCGATGCTGCGGCATTGGCCATGGCGTTCAAAGAGCTTTTTTCCAATTCCCATGATTTTATGAGAGAAGGGCGCGCTGCCATAGCCATGCGGGCGACGGAGGGAGACTTCGGTGTTTCCGTTACCGTTGCCGACGATGGAGCTGGTATTGATACGGTGCACAAGGAGTTCCTGTTCGACCCTTTTTTCAGCACCAAATCTGTGGGGGTGGGCATGGGGCTGTGCAAGGTTGAGCGGATTATGCGCGAGCATGGGGGCAGAGTGACCATTGAGTCCAACAAGGCTGGTGGGACAACAGTGACCTTGTTTTTCCCAAGCGGGCTCCAGCGACGGAGAGCGGGGCTCAGCAAATGAAAAGGCTTTCAGGATAATCCTGAAAGCCTTGGAATTTCTTGGCTCCCCAGCACGGACTTGAACCGCGAACCTAGTGATTAACAGTCACCCGCTCTGCCGATTGAGCCACTGGGGAACAAGGTTGCGCTCTCGGCGCGAGAAGAGTATTTAGGCAAATCCATTTTGCCCGTCAAGCAGAAAAAATGATTTTTTTTTAATATTTTCGACAGGGGGACGAGGCGGTAATGTTCTGTATTTCTTGACTGCGCTGCGGATTTGGCTTACGGAATCAACGTCTCTTGTGTTTTTCTAGACTTTTCGTGTTTCAAGGATAAAAAAGTTGTCAAATAATCAGAATAAAAAGAAAAAGAAGATCAAGCTGGCTACCAAGTCCGAGCATGCCCAAAAGTTCATGCCCATGCTGGAAGCCCTGCAGGCTAAGGACGAACTCAACCAGGTCATTAAGACCAGGGTAGAGAAAGCCTGTGTTTTGCTTGACGAAAACGTTCATCTCTACCCGAATGACTTCCGTCAGGAAACTCATGTGGGCGACATTCTCGCCACTTATGAGGAAATGGACGGCGAAGCCTTGGAAGGGGTGGAAGAAAACTTTTCTGTTGCCGGTCGAGTCGTGGCGTTTCGCTCTTTTGGGAAAGCCACTTTTTTTCATCTTCAGGATCGTAGCGGCAAAATTCAGATATTTTGTGCCCGCGAAGATCTTGGCCCCGAAGCCTATACTCTGTTTAAAAAGACCGATATCGGCGATATCGTAGGCGTGACCGGCCGTTTGTTCCGAACCAAGACCGGCGAACTGACCATGCAGGCCGAAGTGTTCAAACTCATCACCAAGTCCCTCCGTCCGCTTCCCGAAAAGTATCACGGCCTTAAGGATGTCGAGCTTCGGTACCGCCAGCGTTATGTAGATCTGATCGTTACACCTCGCACCAAGGAAATATTCCAGGCGAGGACCGCCATTGTCCGCGAGTTGCGCAACTTCCTCGATGAAAAGGGGTTCATGGAAGTGGAGACTCCCATGATGCAACCCATTCCCGGCGGCGCAACAGCCAAGCCATTTGAAACGCATCACAACGCTTTGGACATGAAGCTCTATATGCGTATTGCACCAGAGCTTTACCTCAAGCGGTTGCTGGTGGGCGGTTTTGAGCGCGTCTACGAAATCAACCGAAATTTTCGTAACGAAGGCACTTCCACCCAGCATAACCCCGAGTTTACCATGCTGGAGTTCTACTGGGCCTACGCCAATTTCGAGGACCTTATGGACTTGACCGAGGAGATGTTCTCCAGGATTGCGGAGCGCGTCACCGGCAACACCAAAGTCCCGTACCAGGGCGAAACCATCGATCTTTCCATTGGCGCCTGGACCCGCATGTCTTTTCACGAGTCTCTGGAAAAGATCGGCGGAATTCCCTCCGAAATCTACACCGATTATGAGAAGTGTAAGGAATTGGTGAAACAGTCCGGCGAAAAGGTCGTGGAAGGCGAAAAGCTGGGCAAGCTTCAGGCCAAACTCTTTGATATCAAGGTGGAGCCCAAGCTGATTCAGCCCCATTTCATTTATCATTACCCCACGGATATCTCTCCGCTTTCTCGTAGGAATGAGGAGAATCCGGATATCACGGACCGTTTTGAACTGTTCATGACAGGCCGTGAGATGGCCAACGCGTTCTCCGAATTGAATGACCCTGTGGACCAGCGGGGCCGTTTTGAAGACCAGGTGGCTGAAAAGGAAGCCGGAGACGAGGAGGCGCACTTCATGGATGAAGACTACGTTCGTGCCTTGGAATACGGCATGCCTCCGGCGGCAGGACAGGGCGTCGGCATTGACCGTCTGGTCATGTTGCTGACGGACAGTGCTTCCATCCGGGAAGTCATCCTCTTCCCGTTGCTGCGTCCCGAGGCTTAGCGATTTTGAGTTGAAAAACCGCAAGTACCGCGGAGCATTATGAAGTTTGAAACGTTTGTGGCATTCAGGTATCTGTTCGCTCTTCGCAAGCAGTCCTTTATTTCGCTGATATCACTGTTTGCAGTGTTCGGCGTAGCCATCGGAGTTGGAGCCCTTATTGTCGTTCTGGGCGTCATGAACGGGTTTTCCACGGATTTGCGTGAAAAGATTCTGGGCGTCAACGCCCATATTCTGGTCTCATCGTTACGTAGTGGTTTAAAGGACTATAATGAGCTGGTCGAACAGACGAAAGAAGTGCCGGGAGTGGTGGGGGTAGCCCCGTTTCTCTATTCAGAAGTGATGCTGTCGACCAGGACCGGAGTGAAGGGAGTTGTGCTTCGCGGCATCGACCCGAAGACCGCCGGAAATGTGCTCAGCCTCAAAGATGATATCGTATCGGGCAGTCTTGACGACATGGACATCGAAGGCGCTCCGCCGGGAGTGATCATAGGTTATCAGATGGCCAAGCGCCTCGGGCTGACAGTGGGAGCGCAAGTGCATTTGCTGTCTCCGTCCGGGCGTAAAACCGCTGCCGGTTACCAGCCGAAAGTGAGCATTTTCAGGGTGGCGGGCATCTTCAGAACCGGTATGTTCGAGTATGATTCGACCTTGGGATATGTGAGCTTGGCGGATGGACGGAAATTGCTGGGATACGGAAAAGATTTCGTTTCCGGCCTTGAAGTCAGGGTTGCCGACCCGTTGAAAGCAGACGAAGTGAGTGAACTGCTCAAGGAGAAGATCGGCGCCTTCGGTCTTGTCGTGCGGAATTGGAAGGAGATGAACGCTAATCTTTTCGCGGCATTGGAGTTGGAAAAGACAGCCATGTTCATTATTCTCGTCATGATTGTTCTGGTCGGGTCTTTCAGCATTGTGAATACGTTGGTCATGCTGGTGATGCAGAAAACCAAGGATATAGCGATATTGATGTCATTGGGAGCTGAAGAACGGAGTATCAGGCGGATATTCATGCTTCAGGGAACCCTCATTGGTTTGGTGGGAACCGTTTTGGGCTATGGTCTCGGTGTTCCCGTCAGCCTGCTTTTGAAGAAGTACCAGTTTATAAAATTGCCTGCCAATGTTTATCCTACCGACTATCTGCCTATCAGGCTTGATTCGTTTGATTTGAGCATCATTGGCGTTGCCGCTCTTTTATTGTGTTTTTTAGCTACCATATATCCGGCCCGGAGGGCTGCGTCACTCAATCCCAGTGAGGCCTTGCGTTATGAGTAGTGAGGCCGTATACAGGCTTGCCTCTGTCGGGAAAGAGTTTGCTGGTCCCACGGAAGTGGTGCATGTCCTCAATAATGTTGACTTGGTCGTGGAACCTGCTGAGGCCATAGCCATCTATGGAGCCTCCGGTTCCGGGAAAACCACGCTGCTGCACATCATGGGCACCTTGGATTCGATTTCTTCAGGGAGTGTCATGTTCAATGGTGAAGAAATTTCAGGTATGGACAAAAAGCAGAGGGCCGGCCTTCGCAATAACGAGATAGGTTTTGTTTTTCAGTTTCATCATTTGTTGTCTGAATTCTCGACCATTGAAAATGTAGCCATGCCTGCTTTGGTCAGCGGCGTGGGAAAAGGGAAGGCTTTTGTCCTCGCCGAAGAGGCTTTGGATCGGGTTAGCCTTTCCCATAGGAAAAAGCATCGAGTGACGACCCTTTCGGGGGGGGAGCGGCAGCGCGCCGCCATTGCTCGTGCAATATTGATGAAGCCCAAAGTGATATTGGCGGATGAACCGACCGGAAGCTTGGATGAAAATACCGGGCATATGGTTGGCGATCTGCTGGTGTCCCTGAATAAAGACTTGGGAACGACTTTGGTCGTTGTGACTCATAATACTGATTTGGCCAACATGATGCAGAGACGTTATGAATTGCGTTCAGGAGAACTGTATGCTGCGCACTAGTGTTCGCTCTTTACGAGTGGCTTTCCTCTCTTTCTTCCTCGTGGCTTCTTTTGCCGCCAATGCGTTTTCTGCTCCTGTGGATCAGGATGTGAAGGTCGCTGTTTTGCCTTTTGAAATTTATGCCGGTGACGACCTTGCCTATCTCAAGGAAAGTTTACCGGAACTTTTGTCTGACAAGCTCCTGGAAGCGGGGTTTGACGTAGTTCCACAGACCGACGTGTCCAAGTTGGCGCAGGAAAAGGGGCTGACAAAGATTACGGATCGGAATGCGCGTGAAGCTGCACTGATGCTTGGTTCCGGCTTTTCCATATACGGGACTTTCAATCAGATCGGGGAAACGCTGACCATCGATGCACGAATTGTGGACGCCTTTGGTAAGGAAGAGGCCAAAAAGGTCACTGTATCCCGTGACGGGCTCATCAACCTTCTGCCCGCCGTGGATGAATTGGTGCAGAAGATGCGCACCGGCCTGTTGCGCCAGGATGTCATTGCCGAAATTGATGTCAGCGGCTCCAAAGTCCTTGATAAGGAAGTCGTTCTTATGCGCCTCCCCCTTGCCAAGGGCGATCTGATGACCGCGAAATCCATAAACGAGGCGTTGAAAAGTATCTATGATCTTGGCTATTTCGACGATGTCAAAGTCATGGTGGATGATGTCTCCGGCGGCAAGAAAGTCACGTTTGAAGTTGTCGAAAAACCTCGGATCCAAGCCATCAGCGTAATTGGTTCCGATGCTATCGACAGTGAGGACATCATTGAGTCCGTATCCACGAAAAAGGGTGGAGTCATCAACCCCAAGGTGTTGGCCGATGACATAAAGCTCATCCGTGAAATGTACCGCAAGGAGGGCTACTACAAAGCCAAAGTCACCCATGAGATTGAATCGGGTGATAACGGGCAGGCCCGTTTGAATTTCGTCATCGAGGAAGGCGAGAAGCTTTACATCGAAGAAGTTATCATTGATGGCGCCAAACAGCTTGATCCTGATGATATTAAGGACGAGTTGGCCTTGCAGGAGCACGGTTTCCTGAGCATTGTGTTCGGTGGTGGAGTGCTCAAGGAGGAGTATCTGGAGCGCGATGCCGCCGCGATCATGGCTTACTATCATAACCATGGTTTCATTGACGCCAAGGTCGGCCGTGCGGAGGTCGAAGTCAAAGATGACGGCATCACCGTCATTTTCAGGGTCTATGAAGGTGACCGTTATAAAATGGGGAAGGTTATTTTCAAGGGCGACCTGATTGAAGGGCCTGAAAAGTTGGCTGAAATCACCAAGTCGGACGACTTGGGCAAAGAAGACGACTATTTCAACAGATCCATCGCTCAGGAAGATGTTAAGAACCTGACTTCATATTACAACAACTATGGCTATGCCTATGCTGATGTGGCCATGAAGTTGAACGACGACCCTGAAACCAAGATTGTCGATGTGGAATTCACCATCACCAAGCATCAAAAGGTTCATATTCGACGGGTTCTTTTGGAAGGAAACATCACTACAAGAGACAATGTCATCCTCAGAAAGATGCGTCTTGCTGATGGAGATGAATTCAGTGGAAAAAAAATGAATGCTTCCGCCAGAGCTCTTGACAACTTGGGATACTTTGAAAAAGTGAACGTCACCCCTGTCCAGACCGGGAATCCGGATGAGATGGACTTGTTGGTGCAGGTCAAGGAAAAGCCCACCGGGCAGCTCGGGGGCGGAGTTGGCTACTCGACGTTTGATGGCCCGTATATTGGTGCGAATATCTCGGAAAGCAACCTTTTCGGTAGGGGGTACAGCACAAGTCTTGCGGGTATCGTTGGTTCCGAGAAAACCGCGCTTGATTTCAATTTCTTGAACCCGATGGTGAATGACAGTGATCTTGGACTTGGGTTCAACGTTTATCATAAGAAAACTGAATATGATGACTTCATCCGGTCTGGCCCCGGTGCATCTGCTTCTGCGTATTATCCGCTGGGCAATCACACCAGAATAAAAGCAACCTATAATATTGAATATTATCACATTTATGATATTGATAATGATGCAGACTCCGACATCAAAGATGACGCAGGCTACAACCTTAATAGTAGTTTGGGCGTTAGTTTGACACGCGACACACGTAACAGATATCGCAATCCCTCAGCCGGCTATAAGTGGACGGGAGGAATCGCCTACGGCGGTGGCCTGCTTGGTGGATCGGATGATTATATCAAATATACCACCAGTGCGGATTACTACCATAACCTGTTCGGCAATTCCGTATTTCACGTGAAAGGCTATGCCGGTTTTGTGCATGAGAATTTCGGGGGTGACGAAATCCCCTCCGGCCAACGCTTTAAAATTGGCGGGCCTGGAACCGTTCGCGGTTATTCCAAGTATAAGATCAAGGCGCAGGAGCATGATGGCGATGTTGACAGCGACGGCATTGGCGGTGACAAGGTCTTCTATTCCAACCTGGAGTTGATCGTTCCTGTCAGTGATGAATATGGTATTAACCTGGTTCCTTTCGTTGATATGGGTAACGTTTGGAAAGAAGGCGAATTCTGGTTTGATGGTGTTGATCGGTATGAAGAGGGAGCGCCTTCTCTGGGACTTTATAAGAGTGCTGGAGCTGAGGTTCGATGGAATTCTCCCATCGGCCCGTTGAGTATAAGTTATGGATATGGTTTTGATGAGTTGCATGACAGTAAACAACAGTCAGTAGACTTCATGGTCGGTAAACAATTCTAGGAGTAATGATGAAAAGAATTATACTGATAACGGCTATTGCCATCGTTTTGTCCGCCACTTCCGCCTTTGCGGCGCAAAAGTTCGGTTTCGTCAACGTACCCGAGGTGCTTCTTAAATCCGAGCCGGGTAAAAGTGCTGCTCAGAAGGGGCTTGCAATCAAGAAAGAGCTCCAGGAAAAGCTGCTTTCCGAACGAAAAGCCATCAAGGATATGCAGGTTCAACGTGAAAAACAGAAAACCATGTTGAAGCCGGAAGCTCTTGAGGAATTGGACCGCAAGATCCGTGAACGGATGTTCCGTTTCAATGAAGATCAGAAAAGGGCTGGAACCGAACTGAAAGAAAAGCAGAATGCACTCACCAATCCGGTTTTTGAAACACTTGGTAAAGTGATTGAAGACTATGGCACCAAGAACGGTTACACCGCCATCTTCAACAAAACCCAGATGCCGTTTGTCTCCAAATCTGCCGATGTGACTCCGAGCATCATCAAAGAACTCAATAACGCCTGGAAAAATAAGAAGTAGATTATGCCGTTGATGTTAAGCTCGATTGCACAGCAGTTGGGCCTTGAATACACTGGCAAAGATATTGAAATCACCGGGGTCAACACGCTTGAGAAAGCGTGCCCCGGTGAAATTTCTTTTTTGGTCAACCCCAAATACGCTCACCTGCTGGAGACCACCAAGGCAAGCTGTATCATTACCAGTGCAGCGCATGCTGATAAAGCCGCACAGTCTTTAATAAGCGAAAACGTTTATCTTGACCTTGCCCGGGTTGTGCAGCTTTTTGAAAAACCGCAGGGGTGCTTGGAAAATACCAGCCACCTTGCATATATTCATGAGAGCGCACTCGTCTCTGAGAGTGCTGTTATATACCCGTTCGCATTCATTGGGGCAGATGCCATCATCGGTGACGATTCTGTAGTCTTCCCTGGATGTTATGTCGGTGAGGGCGCCAAGATCGGTGATGATTGCATACTTTATCCCAATGTCGTTGTCATGGGTGGAGTTGCAATCGGAGACAATGTCATCCTTCAGCCTGGAGCCGTTATTGGTGCTGACGGATACGGCTACGCACAGACGTCTTTCGGTCATATGAAAATTCCCCAGATCGGAACGGTTGCCATAGAAACCAATGTCGAGGTCGGTGCGAATACCGCCATTGACCGTGCGGCTCTTGACGTCACGCGAATAGGCCGTGGCACGAAGATCGACAATCTTGTTCAGATCGGCCATAACGTCCAAGTGGGCCAGAATTGCCTTCTTGTGGGTCAAGTGGGCGTTGGCGGCAGCACGGAAATTGGTGACAACGTCATTCTCGGCGGACAGGCCGGTGTGGCGGACAACGTCAAGATCGGCTCCAATTCCATGGCTGGAGCACAATGTGGCATTTCCGGAACGATTCCTGAGGGCAGCAAGCTTGGAGGGTCTCCGAGTATGCCTTACGCCACGTTTCTCAAGGCCATGGGAGTCTGCGCACCGAAGTTGCCGGAGCTTTTCAAGAGAGTTAAGAAGCTTGAAAAGCAGTTTGCCAACCTGGAGAAAACAACAGGGGATATCAATGAGTGATGCTGTTGAAGTCATGGATATCAGGCGGATTCTGGACCTGTTGCCACATAGGTATCCTTTTCTGCTTGTAGACAGAGTGCTTGAGTTCGAACCCGGAGTCATGCTGAAGGCCTACAAAAACGTCACCTTCAATGAAGGTTTTTTCCAAGGACATTTCCCAGGCCTTCCGGTCATGCCGGGAGTTCTCATCCTCGAAGCCCTTGCCCAGACCGGTGGCCTTTTTGTCATGCGTACCTTGGATGAGCCTTTGGGAGACCGTGTGTTTCTTTTTGCAGGCATGAACAAGGTCAAGTTCAGGAAACCGGTTGTCCCTGGTGATCAGCTGGTTCTCAATGTGTATTATACCAAACATAAAATGAATATCTGGCGCATGCGCGGTGTGGCCGAAGTTGACGGCCAGGTCGTCGCTGAAGGCGAATTCACTGCGTCCATCGCTGCAAAAGGGGATATGTAGTGGCATCCAATATCCATCCCACGGCAATCATCGATTCCAAGGCCGAATTGGGGGACAACCTCAACATCGGTCCCTATTGTGTCGTGGAAGCGAATACCAAAATTGGTGACGGAACTACTCTGGAGCCGTTTTCCATAGTGAAGCAGTATACGGAAATGGGAGCCGGAAACCATATCCACTCCCATGCCTGTATTGGCGGTAACCCTCAGCATGTCGCCTATAAAGGCGAAGAGACATGGTTGCGATTGGGGGACAACAACAGCATTCGTGAGAGCGTGACCATTCATAGAGGCACGCTGCAAGGCCATTCCGAGACCGTCGTAGGCTCCAATTGCCTTTTTATGGCTTATGCCCATGTCGCTCACGACTGCATCATCGGCGACAACGTGATCATGGCCAACTCGGTAAACCTTGCCGGTCACGTGGAAGTGGGCGACAGGGTCATCATCAGCGGTATGTCCGCAGTACAGCAGTTCGTCAAAATCGGTGATTACGCTTTCCTTGGCGGCGCCAGCGGATATAAGCAGGATGTACCTCCGTACATGCTGGCACATGGCGTACGAGGGGCGCTTTATGGCCCGAATCTCATTGGTCTGCGTCGGAACGGTTTTTCTTCCGATGCATGCAAGGCTTTGAAAAAGGCTTACAAGATCATCTTCCGTTCCGGCTTGACCAAACAAGCTTCCCTTGAGCAGGTGGAGGATGAATTCAGCTCATTCCCGGAAGTCATGAATCTTGTGACGTTTATCCGCGAAAGCAAGAACGGCGTGACTCCTGCTGCGCACAAGAACGGTCACGAGCAAGATTAGCGCACATGTCGGAACAGCCAATGACCATAGGCTTGGTGGCCGGCGGCAGACAGTTCCCCGTGCTGGTGGCCCAAGGAGTCAAGGCCAATGGGCATAAGCTCGTGGTAGCCGGGTTCTCGGGCCACACCAACATGGATGTAGCCTCACATGCCGACGTTTGGATGGAACTCAAGCTTGGCAAGTTGAACAAGCTCATCAAGTTCTTCAAGGAGAACGGAGTGGAGCGGGTCATCATGGCCGGGACCATCAACAAGCCCAAGATCATGGATGTCCGTCATTTGGACATGCGTGCCATGAAACTTGTGTTCAAACGCAAGGACAAGGGAGACTCGACTCTCCTCAATGCCCTGGCCGAGGAATTCGAGTCAGAGGGAATGCTGATCGCTCCGGCGCATGAACTCGTCCCTGAACTGCTTTCCTGCAAAGGAGTGCTCACCTCCAGGGAGCCGGATGAGCGGGAAATGGAGGATATTCGTTTCGGCTGGAAGCTGGCTAAGGAGCTTGGCCGCATGGACATCGGTCAGTGCATCGTTGTCCGTGAGGGAATAGTTGCCGCTGTGGAGGCTTTGGAAGGCACGGACGAAACCATCAGGCGCGGTTGCCGATATGGCGGAAAAGGCTCCGTTATCGTCAAGGTCTTTAAACCAGGCCAGGAGGAACGGATCGACTTGCCGAGCATTGGCGTCGATACCATCCAGACCATGGTCGAAGAAGAAGGAACCTGTCTTGCCTACGAGGCGGGTAAAAGTCTTTTTTTTGACCGGGAGGAAGCAGTCCGCATAGCCGACAAGGCCGGCATCAGCATCATTGGCTTGACGCAGGATGATCTTGGGTGATTTTGAAAATATTGGAAATAGTGAATGAGAAGGGGAGCTCCTGGGAGCTCCCCTTTTTTATGCGAAAATTTTTTCGGGAAGGTATGGATGTGTTCCTGTTACCACATCGATTCCGGAAAGTTTCTTGATTTTTTCTATGATATCCTCCTTGTAAGGACAATGGGAAGCGATACACGGAGCCAGATGGATTCTTGTTGGCTTCTCTTTCATGGGGGCGTTCCAGAGCTTTACCTGCGCTAGGCGAGGGGCAATTCCGGCTCCAGGACATCCTCCGCAGCCCAGAAGGCCTATAAGTTCGGCATCCGCTTTCTTGTACTCCTCAAAAGCTCCTTCTCTTCGGTTGAAGCCGACCAAGCAGCGGGAACAAGCGATGCAAACGTCATCCATTGTATTTTTGCAGCCGATGATCAGTATTTTTTCCATATCGTCAGTCCGGTAGTTCCAAGGTTTTCGCCATTCTACTCCATATATTACGAACCGTAGGGCCGAAGGTGTCTGGCGCAAATTCAGCAACGGTTTTGCCATGGATCTGCGCCTGCGAGAATGTGGTGTCGTAGGGAAATTCCCCCAAGATGAGGATTTCATTTTCCCGACAGTACTTCCTGATTTCATTTTCCAAAGACTCATTGATGCCGCATTTGTTCAAAATAGCCGTGCAGGGAACCTCGAAATGACGGGCAAGCTCATGGACACGCTTGAGGTCATGCACGGCTGAAACCGTGGGCTCGGCCACCAGAATACAGAAATCAATGTCCGTCAGGGAAGCTATGACCGGGCAGCCTATGCCGGGAGAACCGTCCACCAGTACCAGCTTCGCCTTTTCGGCCTCGGCAAGCTCACGGGCTGTCTTGCGGACTGCTGTCACCAGTTTTCCGGAGTTCTCTTCTCCTATGCCAAGGGCGGCATGCACCATGGTTCCAAATCGGGTATTGGAGACAAAGCGGTGCCCACATTTGCGGTCGGTCATGCTGACGGCTTGGGTGGGACAAATGAATTCACACAGGCCGCAGCCTTCACATTTTTCTTTAACGATTTCAAATGAGACTGAAATTGCATTGAAACGGCATTGCTCTGCGCATTGTCCGCACTCAATACAATGTTCCGTGTTGATGGTTGCAGTTTGACCGCTGTAAAAGTCTTCACGGAGTTTCACTTTCGGGTCCAGGATCAGATGCAGGTCGGCGGCGTCCACGTCACAGTCCGCAATGACTTTTTGGGGGCCGACTCCGGCCAGTGCAGCCGTGATGGAGGTTTTTCCGGTTCCTCCCTTTCCACTTATGACGACGACTTGTTTCATGATTTGCTCTCAGAAGCTGCCAGAGTGTGAATGTTTCCGGCTATATCCGCGATCGATAAGGCGTATCCTTGGACTTGGTTGATGAGCAAGGAGCCTTTGGAGTAGGCATTTGCCGCTTCCAGGCTGTGGGGAAGTGTTCCCAGCAAGGATATATTCTCGTTCTCCAGGTAGTTCTGGACACGGTCATCACCCATGCCGGCTCTGTTGATGACCACCCCGAAGGGTATGCGTACCTTTCTCAAGAGTTCCACGGCGATCTTCAGGTCGTGTAGTCCGAACGGAGTCGGCTCAGTCACCAGCACTGCCGCATCGGAATCTTCAAGGGCTTCCACCACGGGGCAGGTTGCACCCGGAGGGCAGTCGATGATTCGTACGTCATGCTCATTTTGTTCCGTTATGGCGCGTTGCTTCACTTTTTTTATGAGAGGCGGGGCCATGGCCTCGCCGATACGTAAAAGACCGCTGTAAAGCGAAATGGAGTCGGTTTTTCCCAGCCGGGAAATTCCGAGGGGCCGTGTGGCTTCTTGAATGGCCCCCGCGGGACAGGCCAGTTCGCACAGAGCGCAACCGTGGCAAAGTTCCGGGAATTCCAGTACGGAGTCCACCATCCAGATCAAGGCCTTGAACCGACAGAGGTCGATACATTTCCGACACTCGCTGCCAAGACATTTGGCGCTGTCAATTTTGGGAACCGGGACAAATTCATTTCGTTCGTCATGCCAATTCGGATTCAGGAAAAAATGGGCATTAGGCTCTTCCACATCGCAATCGATGAATGTAACCTTTTTACCCTGTCTGCTGAAATGAACGGCAAGGTTGGTGGCCACAGTCGTTTTGCCCGTCCCTCCCTTGCCGCTTGCAATAGCTATCTGCATTTTTACCTTTCAGTCTTTTTCAACTGCTGTCTGATCATTTCGGTTTCCGCCTCAAGAGCCTCCAGTCTGGTTTGCAACTGCTGCCGATCATCCATCTGGAACCCGACATTGCGGCCCATGCCCGGGCCGTATCCCTGGCGGCAACCGAATCGGCCGCCCATGCCTCGAGCACCACTTCCGAAACGGCACATTCCATTACGCCTTCCATTGCCGGAACCATTGCGATATTGATTGTCGTACATATGAAACCTCCTTTTTGACTTTTGTGAAGCAATGGGTGTGCCAAGACAATATGTAATAAAAATAAGGTATTGACTCTGGGCGAAAGGCCGGTTCCGGCGTATTCTGCGTCAGTTGACGTGAGGGCAGGCTAATTCTGAGCTCTTGTTTCAACAGTTTATCATTGTTTGGAAAAGCTATATGTACACCCTGTCTGGGATGGATTGTTTATATTCCGTAGGACGAGTACCGGGAGTTTTTGAATCAGGTCCTCCCTCAATAGAGTAATGCCAATCACTATGCTGAAGAAATTACTGACGATATTAACGAGCCTCCTGGGGCTTTTGATCATGACCGCTGTGGCCGGGCTCATGTGGGCCTCACATTATGTGGATTCTCCACAATTCAGGAAGGATCTGCAGCAGAGTCTTACCCAGATTACAGGTCGTGAAGTGACGTTGCACGGTGACCTGGATGTCACCATATATCCCTGGTTCGGGTTGCGCGCCTATGACATCACGGTAGTCAATGAACCCGGTTTTGGGGACAAACCATATATCTCCTGCCGGGAGGTCTCCCTTGGGGTGCGAGTACTCCCTTTGTTTTTCAGAGAGTTGGTTGTCAGTGAAATCCTCATTGACGGTATGAATGTCCGGTTGATCCGTAACGCCGACGCAACAGTCAACTGGAATTATTATCGGGGAGGGGGCTCTGCGTCGGAAATTCCGATTTTCTCCTACTTCAAAAAAATCTTCATAGAAGGAGTTTCCGTCAAGGATGCTGTTCTGACTTTTGATGACGGCAAGCTTGACGAAAATATCCGTTTGCATGGTTTGTCCGCGAGCATAGGAGCGTTCATTCCCGGTGAGGCTGCCGGGTTCAGCGTTTCCGGAGTCTTTGAGCGCGTTCGGGGCAATCTCAAAATGGAGATGTTCGTCTCCGGAATTTTGAATACCAACATCTTTTCGCGGAGCAGTATGTTTGAACAGACTTCAGTCGAAGTGCTCATTCAGGGAGATGGGCTGCCAGAGGGTGAGAAACTTCGGCTGGTCTCCGATTTGGAATACGATGCTGCAGACGATGCCCTCCTTCTGGACAACATGCATTTTCGTTTTTTTAATGTGGATGTCAGCGGGCATATTGAACTCGACGATATCTTGAGCCGGTGGACGGTGTCGGGACGGGTAGAGACTGAAATGTTTTCTCCCATGGCTATTTTGAAAAAGCTTGCAGTCAAAAGACCTCTCGACAAGGTCAAGGGGCTGACCAAGGCAAAAGCCGCTTTTTCCTTCAACGCCACATCGGACGCTTTGGAACTTGACGATATTGACATGCGCCTGGATGAGACACGGCTCACAGGCTCGGCCCGGCTTGTTGATTATGCTTCGCCCACGGTCAGCTTCACTTTTGCCGCCTCCCGCTTTGACCTGGATCGCTACTTGCCGCTTTTTGAAACCGGTACTCCATTCATCTGGGACGATTTTTCCCTGCCCTTTTGGGGGCGGTTGCAAGCTTCCGGCAGTCTTGGGGTGCAGGAGTTCAAGGCTATGGATATGACCTATGCGAACGTGAAGGCTTTGCTTTCGGCAGAGCGGGGAAAGATAACAGCTTCGGCCAAAGGAGGCGTCTATGAAGGCTTGGTAGATGCCAATCTTTCCCTGAACATTGATCGCCGGCTGGATGCTCCCAGGTTGTGGGCTTCCCTCAAGGCAAAGCTGCGTTCGTGCAAGCTTGGTTCGATTTCCTTCGCCAAAGGCGAGTGGGGGAATTTGGCGGGCCCTGCGGATTTGGATGTATCACTGTTGTTGAACCAGATTTCCTGTCCTGCCACGATGCGATCCATTACCGCCCTGCGAAACATGGCTCTGGAGGTTAGATTGAGTTCACCTTCGACAACGGCCCGGCTTCAGAAGTGGAACAAACGTATTGAGTTGGACAAACTGCAGTTCACGTTGCATGCGAAGCCGGAGACACGGGTGAAAAAAGGGTATGCATTCATGGTTGATTCCGCTGCTGCTGTGAACCAGAAAGAGTCTGCATACGGCGCATCGGTATCTTGGCGGGGCCCCCTGCTCATTGATGAGACACTTGATACTGTTGCCTCATCTGGAGGAGACTGGACGTATGAAAGTCTCGGCTGGCTGTTCCCTGGACAGGATGAAAAGGTCATGGCCAAAGGCCGGGCGAGTTTCACCCCGAATATGAAGCATCTGGCCATGAAGGGCGTTGAAGTCAAAGCGTTGAACTCCACCTTGAAATTTTCTTTGTCTGCCGACAACCCCTTGGAGAAACAACGCGTCGCCGGTGGGCATTTTTCACTCTACGGGTTTAATCCGGAGGCCGTGATCAGGAAATTCGGCGTCGATGTTCATGAGATGGAGGATGAAACCGTTTTCGACTTTCTGACTGCACATGCCGACTTCAAATATGCTGACTCGCGGCTTTCCCTTTCCGACCTCCAGGCGCAAATGGATGATACGACCATTACAGGAAAAATCGGTGCCGGGATTCAGAATCCGCCCGATTTTACGGTGGCGTTGAAGTTTGGCCGAGTCGATTTGGACCGTTACCTGACTCCGGACAGGGAGGTGGATTTGAAAAAGCTTCGCGCCGGTGTCGATGAAAAGACCCCGCCCGTGGAAATGCCCGTGGAGTTTCTCAAGTGGCTCACTGTCAGCGGTTCGGTGTGGATCGAAGAGTTCATACTGCAGGATCTCAAAGTTCAGGACTTGAGTGGTGTCGTCGAAGCCAGAGACGGAAAGATGCATGTCAGCGATTTGGATGGTTGGTTTTATGGTGGCACTTTGAAAGGGGCTTTGAATGGTATGGTCCATGAAAAAACTCTGGAAACCTCGCTCAATCTTTCTTTACACGGATTCGAGGCGGGACCCATGCTGGAAGATTTGGCCGGCAGGGAGTATGTCCGAGGGACCACGGATATGGAGATAAGTCTTGCCTCCCAAGGCAGGACGGATGCTGATATCCTGGCCAATCTCAACGGCGGCATTGATGTTTCCATTGGCAGTGGATCCTACAAGTTCATGAACTGGGATACGAAACTCACGCCCCGTCAGATCGAGAGAGGAGTCACTGATCCAAGCAGGCAACGGACGTCTTTTTCAAAAGTCGACTCAAAATGGGTGGTGACCAAAGGCTATTTTGAAATGAAGGAATTCAAGTTGAGCAGCCCGCTCATGACCGGCTCGGGGAGCGGCGGCTTCAATCCATCCGAAAGAAGTATTGATCTGAGCTTCAAGGCGGATTTTGCGGCGGTGCCAAGTGTTACCGTTCGTATTTTCGGCAACCTTCTGGATCCGGAAGTGCATGTGCCCAAAGGAAAGATCGTCACTGACACCTTGCGGAACATCATTAATATTCCGGAGAAATCATTGCGGTTTCTCAGGGATTTGTTTTTCTAGCGGCTGAAAAGGCTTTTAACGTGGGAGAAAAAGGCGGAATAGTATGACACCAGCTGTTATCAGAAATAAATCTGAGTACTTACGAAAGCAGTTCTCTCGAGATATCTGGGTACGGGATACTCCGGATATTCCAATGGTATTGCGTCTGCTCAAGGGGATGGCGCGCTGGGGATATTTGGTTTTTCATGGCTTCTTCAAGGATCAGTGCATCATACGTGCGGCGGCGCTGACTTTTACCACCATCCTGTCCATCGTGCCTTTTCTTGCCGTGGCCTTTTCCATTTCCAAGGGGTTCGGGCTGCAGAATACCCAGTTCATTCGGACGGTTATCTTGCGAATGACCACCGGCAATGCTGACGTGGCTGACAAGATCATTCAGTACATTGACCGCACGAACGTACAGACTCTCGGATGGATCGGTATCGCGACGTTGTTGTTTACGGTATTTTCCCTGATCGGCACCATTGAAAAGGCCTTCAACACGATTTGGAGCGTGCAACGGGGCAGGACTGCCTGGCGTAAGGTGGCAGACTTTTTCCCGGTCATCTTCATTTGTCCGATTGTTCTGCTGGTGGCTTCCAGTTTCAACGTCAGTCTGCAAAAACAGGAGATCATCCAAGGGCTTTTGAGCGTTTCGGCCATCGGCTACATGGAGGCGCTCATTCTCAAAGCGGCTCCCTTGGCGTTGATCATCTTCGCCTTCGGCTTCATGTATGCCTTCATTCCCAATACCAGCGTCAAACTCACCAGCGCCGTCATCGGTGGCGCAGTGGGTGGAACATTGTGGCAGTTCGCCCAGTGGGTCTATATCAACTGGCAGATCGGCGCGGCCAAGTACAACGCCATATACGGCAGTTTCGCCCAATTTCCGTTGCTGCTCATGTGGATATATATCAGTTGGGTCGTCGTCCTTTTGGGGAGCGAGGCCAGCTACGCCTGGCAGAACGTCAATTCGTTTGTGAAACAACGTTTCTTCGGGACGGCCAGCGCCCTGGAGCGTCAGAAAATAGCGGTGATCATGATGACATTTCTGGCCAAGCGGTTCTACAGCGGGGAGCCGCTTCCGTCGGTGGAGGAGATCTCCGATCGCCTTATGGCCCCCATTCCCCTGGTCTCGGATTTGTTTGAAGTCATGTGCACCGCCGGGCTGACCGTACGCACGGATAGCGTACAGTGCGAGGTTTACGCTCCCGCCCGGGCATTGGAAGAGATTCGGATTGCCGAGATCATAGCCGTGGTCAACAGTGAAGGAGGGGGGAAAACCGGAGATGTATTCAAATCGCGTTTCCTGTTCATCGACGCCTTGTTTGGCGGCATGTGGGACGATATCCAGAAAAGCCCGTCCAACCTCACATTGCTCGAAAGCGCCCAAAAGCTGCACGATATTCACACCGTTTCAGAGGATGAGGATGGTCAGGGGTGCCCCACCCCTGGTCAGGGCGAGTGAACATCAGTGGAACGAAACGCTCCTCCCAACAGGAAGTAGGCGGTTTTCATCAATTCCATGACAAGGTTTTGGGCGGAGACCTGATCTTTCCACCATTCCTTCTTCATGGTGCCTTCCGGTGGACTGGTGACCAGTATGGTGGCTTCGGGAAAGACCTTCTGGAAAATTATCTTGGCCCGTCGTGCATGGTAGGGAGAGGTCACCAGCAACATGGTGACTTTTCCCTTGTTCAGGTGGCGTTTCAAGGCTTCGGCTTCTTCCACCGTGCTTATATGGCCATTGCCGAAGTCCTGGATCGCATTTTTCGGGACTCCAAGGTGGTGCAGGACCTTTTTCCCGAACCCATAAGGTTTATAGGTCTTGTGCCCGAATTCTTTTTCGATTTTGTCGAGACGGGTAAGTGGGAATAGCTTTGCCCGGCTGAACATGACCACCGGTGCAAAGCCTTCATTATAAAGTTCCGCCGCCTTGAAAAGGCGATGGTAGCCGCCCGCAAGTGGAACGATGTAGTCAGCCGTGACGGGGACATCGTTCACGTCAAACCAGTCCGCAGCCCAGAATAGCAGCCCGGCCACGGACACCAAAAACAAGATGGTGGCAGCTCCCACCGTTTGCAGAAAAAGGCGCAGCGTCTTTACAATCATCCGTTCTGATACGCGTCTTGGTACTTCTTTTTCAATTGTTGGAATGTCCCTTCCTCAATGGATTTCCGGATTTGTTTCATGAGGTCCAGGTAGAAATACAGGTTGTGGTAGGTATTCAGCCTGTATGAGAGCAGCTCCTTGGCCATGTACAGGTGCCGCAGGTAGGCGCGTGAAAAATTGCGACAGGTGTAGCAGCCGCAGTTGGGATCCAGAGGGCCGTCGTCTTCCTTGTATGCGGCCTTCTTGATATTGACTTTGCCCATTGAGGTGAACAGGGTGCCGTTTCTGGCGTTCCGGGAGGGGAGTACGCAGTCGAACATGTCGATTCCTGCGGAAACGCCTTCCAGGAGGTCCAGCGGCGTGCCTACGCCCATGAGATAGCGGGGTTTGTCCTTGGGCAGAAGCGGGGCCGTGTGGTGGGTCAGATCATACATCTCTTCGGTGGATTCACCCACGGACAGTCCCCCTATGGCGAAGCCGTCAAAATCGATGCTGCAAATCTGTTCCGCGCTCCTGTCTCGCAAATCCTTGAAAAAGCCTCCTTGGACAATGCCGAACATGAGCTGTCTCCCCGAATCCTTGAGGTAATGATTGCGACAGCGCTGAGCCCAGCGGTGTGTCATTTCCAGGCTTTTGGCAGTATATTTTTTGTCGGCGCCGTATCCGACGCACTCGTCCAACACCATCATGATATCGGACCCCAAATTCATTTGAATGTCGATGGCCTTTTCCGGGGAAAAGAAGTGTTTGGAACCATCGATGTAGGAACGGAACTCCACGCCTTCCTCGGAAAGCTTGCGGATGCCCTTGAGACTGAAGACCTGGAAGCCGCCGCTGTCGGTCAGGATGGGACGCTTCCAGTTTGAAAATTTGTGCAGGCCGCCGCGCCTGGCAACCAAATCGTCGCCGGGGCGCAGATAGAGGTGGTAGGTGTTACCCAAAATGATCTGGGCGTTCATTTCCTCCAAGTCAAGCGGGGTCAGGCTTTTGACCGTACCCTGCGTGCCGACGGGCATGAATATGGGGGTCTGTATTTCTCCGTGCGCAGTCACCAGTGTACCGCGCCGAGCGTTGCCGTCCGTGGCGTGGACGGCGAATTCTCCAAGGTTGTTCATTTATTGACTCCGTTTTTCGGACATATGTCGTTCAGTTCGCAAATATCGCATTTGGGCTTGCGTGCATTGCATACTTCACGACCGTAGTAAACCAGGAAATGATTCACGTCGCCCCATGTCTCGCTAGGGTAGAGGGGCATGAGGTCTTTTTCGATGCGTACCGGGTCCGTATTCCTGGTCAGGCCCATGCGGTAGGTCAGGCGCTTGACATGCGTATCCACGGCAATGCCTTCGTTGATGCCAAAGGCATTGGAAAGCACAATGTTGGCGGTTTTCCTGGCCACACCGGGCAAGGTGATGAGCTCCTTCATGTTTTTGGGAATCTCGCCGCCATAGGTTTCCATGATTCTTTGGGCTGCAGATTTGAGATTTTTGGCTTTGTTGCGGAAGAATCCGGTGGAGCGGACCATGTCCTCGAGTTCCGGGATTTCGGCCTGTGCCACATCGCCGATACTCGGCCATTTTGCGAAAAAATGCGGTGTGACCTTATTCACCCGTTCGTCCGTACATTGCGCGGCCAACACTGTGGCCACCAACAATTCCCATGCAGTGGTCCAATCCAGTGCGGGCTCGGGAGCAGGGTACCGTTTGCTGAGGCGTTCGTATATTTCGAGGGCACGTTCCTGTTTCTTCATGTTCTCTCCTGTTTTTAGGCCCTTCTGGGTACCATTGCTTGGCGTGAGTCTCAAGAGCGGTTGCGGCATTGCATAACCTGGGCGTTCAGGTACAATTGGGGCAAAGTGGGAAACTTTCGACAGGAGGATGATGGTATGTCGGAATTAGTGCTGTATCTGACGTTCGAAACCATGGAAGAGGCGGAAAAGGTCGGGGCGGCTCTCGTAAAGGAAAGGTTGGTTGCCTGCGTGAACATCCTGCCTGGGATGCGGTCAATGTTTTGGTGGGAGGGAAAGGTTGAATCGGCCAGCGAAGTAGTCATGATCGCCAAAACAAGGGAAGATCTGCTGGATTCCGTAATTCCTTTTGTCAAGGAACTGCACAGTTACGAAGTGCCGTGCATTGTCGCCCTGCCGGTCGTGGACGGAAACCCCGAGTTCCTGTCCTGGATCGGCGAAGAGACCCGATAGGGCGGTAAATAGTTCGCAAGGGGTTTGACAAGCTTGATGTAGGCCTTTACCCTCGCGTCCTCTATAGATATTTTGGAGGTCCATCAGTGAAAGTCTACATTACAGGGTCCCTTGCGTTTGACCGCATTATGACCTTCCCCGGAAAATTCTCCGACCATATTCTCGCAGACAAGATTCATATTCTGAATGTTTGCTTTGTCGTCAATGGGCTGGATGAGAAGTTCGGCGGCACCGCCGGAAATATTGCTTACACCATGGCGCTTCTTGAGGAGAAGCCTATTATTCTCAGTCAGGTGGGCAAGGATTTCGCGCTTTATGACGAATGGCTGCAAAAACATGAACTTCCCGTGGAAGGCATCCGCACCATAGAGCATGAGCATACCGCTGGCGCCTATATTACCACTGATATGTCCGACAATCAGATCACCGGGTTCAACCCCGGCGCCATGCGCCATTCCAGTGGATATGACATGTCCTCTTTGGACAAAAATAATACCCTTGGTATTATTTCTCCGGGCAATGTGGAGGATATGGTGAACCATCCCAAGTATTACCGGGAAAACGGCATCAGGTTCATCTTCGATCCGGGGCAGCAGATCACCACCCTGGGCGGCGAAAAGCTGAAGCAATGCCTGGAAGGAGCCCATGTTCTGATCACCAACGACTACGAATTGCAGATGATTATGAATGATACGGGCTACACCAAGGAGGAAATCCTTGATAGGGTGGACATGTGTGTCACCACTTTGGGCGAGCACGGCTGCGTCATCAACTGCAACGGCAGTCAGATGGAGGTTCCGGCGGTCCAGGTCGGCCAGGTGGTGGATCCCACCGGCGCTGGGGACGCCTTCAGGGCAGGGCTGCTCAAGGGGTATTGTTTGGGCAGGAATATCGAGACCGCCTGTAAAATGGGCGCAGTGGCTGCTGCGTATTCCATTGAGAAAAAGGGCACACAGGAGCATTGTTTTACCTGGAACGAGTTCCTGAAACGTTACGAGGAGAACTACGGCCCCCTGAATTAAGGCCGGGCTCTCCTTTGTGGGAGGGCTGGATGATCAATCTGACAAGGCAGGACCTCGACAGGTACCTCAAGCATGTGTACGGTCCGTCGGCTGAACTGCTGACTGCCGGTGACATCGGAAATCTGGACGAGCAGGGGATGAAGAGCTTCGGCTATGGAAAACCCCTGCTCGTTCGTTATTTGGTGAATGGTGTGGAGCGGGAGGCCGTGCTTTCCACTATGAAAGGGGACAAATACGGGCACCAGTTCTATTGGGACCGGGCTGCAATTCTCCTGTTTCAGTTCGAGACTTCCGGACGCATGGAGAAACACGTGCACCCCCTTGGGCTCGGGTATATTGACAGGTCCGGCTCATTGATTCCCATCGAAGAGCCCGTGGAGTTCTTCATCGTCAATGAAAAGCTGCAAGGACATGATTATTTTCTGGATTTGGAGCGTATCCGTACAGGAGAGTTCCGGGGTGAAGACGAGCATCTTGCCAGGGAATTCGCCCGTTGGCTGTCCCGAGTCCATTCAAAAAAGTTGAACGACCCCGATCTTTATTATCGTCGAATCCGCAACCTTATAGGCTCCAGCGAGTGCATTCTGGGGCTGATTGACGAAGCCTACCCACATCCGTACCCCTTGTACCCTGACGACGGTTTTTCAGCGTTGGAAAAGCGTCTCATAGACTGGCGTTGGAAGTTGCGGGGGTATGCCCACAGGCTTTCTGCCGTGCATGGCGACTTTCATCCCTGGAACGTACTGGTGACAGAGGAAGGCGGGTTTTCCGTACTGGACCGCAGCCGGGGCGAGTGGGGCGAGCCGGGTGGTGACCTGTGCACCATGGCCGTCAACTATCTGCTTTGGAGCCTTCCCAAACATGGTAAGTTGGCCGGGAAATTCGAGCAGCTCTACCTGGCTTATTTCTCGGAGTATCTTGAAGTCACCGGGGACGAGGAGGTGCTTAAGGTCATCGCCCCGTTTTTTGTGTTCCGCTGCCTGGTCATAGCGTCTCCGGAATGGTACCCGGACCATGCGGATGGTGTGCGCTTCGGTCTTTTTCGGTTCATGGAGAACATTCTTGAAGAAGAAGTGTTTGATTGGCGGAACATCAACAAATATATGGAGTGACCGTGCCTGGATGCGCCATCTGGTTTGTGGGCCTGCCCGGAAGCGGTAAGAGTTCTGTGGCGCGGTGTGCCTTCGAATATTGCCAGGCTGCCGGGTATGATGTGCTCTGTCACGAGATGGATAAGCGTCGTAGGAAGTACTTTCCGAACCCGCAATATACTGCGGAGGAGCGTGCCAAGGCATATTCAATGTTTATTGACGAGGCGGTCGAACTGGTGGCCCGGGGAAAGGTTGTACTCATGGATGCTTCGGCCCATAAGGCGGCCATGCGCAATGCTGCCCGTAAGCGTATCGAACGATTTGCCGAGATCATGATCAAATGCGAACTCCTGGAGGCCATGCGACGGGAAAAGGCTCGCCCGGCAGGGCTGGTCATGGCCGATATGTATGAAAAGGCCTTGAAACGCAGGGAAACAGGTGAACAATTCGCAGGACTCGGAGAAGTGATCGGCGTGGATGTCCCTTTTGAGGAAGCGAATGCCGAGCTGACGGTGGACAATACCGGCTTGAGCCTGGATGAAACCTGTCGAATCGTCATCGCCTTTCTGGACACTTGGCTCGACAACGCTTAACTTGCCTCTGCCCGAGCGGCGAGTTCCTTTTGTCATTCCATTTGGCGCATCGGCGCCTGTATTTAAAAATCAAGGTTTGAATTGATGAAGTTTCATATAATGACGTTTGGTTGCCAGATGAACGTGCACGATTCCCAGTGGCTGACCGCCGCTTTGGAAAGCAGGGGATGGGAACAGGCCCCGGAAGAGGAGGCACAGGTGTACATTTTGAATACATGCAGTGTTCGGGAAAAGCCCGAACAGAAGGTGTATACGGAATTGGGGCGCATCGGCGTGTATCTGAAACGTGACCCGAACATTTTTGCCGCCGTAGGCGGTTGTGTGGGGCAGCAGGTGGGCAAGGCCTTTTTCAGCCGTTTCCCGTTCGTGAAGCTGGTTTTCGGCACTGACGGCATTGCCAACGCGCCTAACGCGCTGGAAAGCCTCGCCGAAGGGGCGGAGGAGCGCATTGCCTTGCTGGATTTCGTGGACGTCTACCTGGAACGTGAAGTGCCCCAGGACGCCAGCCGGGTTGAACATGCCACCCGACAGGCGTTTGTGAACATTATGCAAGGGTGCGATAATTTTTGCACATATTGTGTCGTTCCTTACACACGCGGCCGCCAGAAATCACGTCATCCCGAGCTGGTGGTTGAGGAATGCCGCAAACTTGTGCAGGCCGGAGTGCGCGAAATCACACTGCTCGGCCAGAATGTGAACAGTTACGGCCTGGATAAGGGGGGAGTTGGCGTGACTTTTGCTCAGCTCCTTCATATGGTTGCTGAAATACCGGGACTCGACCGCCTCCGTTTCACCACTTCGCACCCCAAGGACATAGCTCCGGAAGTGATACGCGCATTCGGCGAGCTGGATAATTTGTGCCCGTCGCTGCACCTGCCCATGCAAGCCGGTTCCGACGATGTGCTCAGGCGCATGGGGCGCAAATACGACTGCAAGCGGTACCTGGATATCGTGAAGTCCCTGCGCGAGGCACGTCCCGATCTGTCCCTGACCACGGACCTGATCGTTGCCTTTCCGGGAGAGGCCGAAAAGGATTTCCAGCAAACCCTGGAAATGGTGGAGCAGGTTGGCTTTGAAAGCAGTTTTTCTTTCAAGTATTCTGATCGTCCCGGTGTGGCTGCAGTCAAAATGACCCCGAAGGTCGCCCCGGACGTTGCAGCAGACAGGCTTCTACGCTTGCAGAATTTGCAGAATGATATTACTAGAAAATGTCTAAAGAAACGTGTCGGGACGGAAGATAACGTGCTTGTGGAAGGTAAGAGCCGTAAGCAGGAGGATGAAGGAGTCTATTGGCGAGGGCGTGATTCTGCCGGACGTGTCGTCAATTTCCGTTTTGACGAAGGTGTGGATCTTGAGGGCATGATGGTTCCCGTCAGGATCGTCGTCGCCAAGAAACACTCGCTCGTGGGCGAAAGGACAGGTGAACCATGGTAAGAATGAAAGTATTCGGCATGGCCCTGGATGAGACAAGTCAAGCCCCGATCCTTATCCTTAAAAATGAAGCCGAGGCGCAGGTTCTGCCCATCTGGATAGGCGCGGTGGAGGCCATGTCCATCACCATGGCCTTGAACAAGATTCCATTCCCGCGCCCTATGACGCACGACCTGTTGCTTTCCTCCATCAAGACTTTGGGCGGCCTGGTCAATCAGGTCCAGGTGACTGATATCGAGGACGGGACTTTTTTTGCCGAACTGGTGGTATTGCAGGATGGGAAGGAGCACCGTATCGACTGTCGCCCATCGGATGCGATCGCTTTGGCGGTTCGAGCGGATACGCCCATTTTCGTCAATCCCGAAGTCATCAAGACCGCAGGAGTGAGCGAAGACAATCTGAAGCAGAAGATCGTCAAAAGCGAAGAGCCGGACAAGTGGAAGGATCTTCTTGATTCCTTGGATGAGGATGACACCAAATATAAAATGTAACCGACTGACATAAATGATAGACCTTCATACACATTCCACCTTCAGTGACGGGGAACTCATACCTTCGGAGTTGGTTCGTCGCGCTCGTGTCTCCGGGTACAAGGCCATCGCTATCACCGACCACGCTGATGCGACCAACCTGCGCACCATTCTCGAGAATGTCGGTTCTTTTGCCAAAAAGCACGGACATTTCTTCGATATCACAGTTCTTTCCGGCATCGAGCTGACCCATACACCGCCGAGTCTCATAGGTGAACTGGTGACCGAAGCTCGGGAACTGGGAGCGCAGCTGGTGGTCATGCATGGGGAAACTATTGTGGAGCCGGTGGCTCCGGGAACCAACCTCGCCGCCATTGAGGCCGGTGTGGACATTCTGGCCCATCCTGGCCTGATTGGCGAAGAGGAAGTGAGACTGGCCGCGGAAAAGGGTGTTTGTCTGGAGATTACGACCCGCGGCGGGCACAGCTACACCAACGGGCATGTGCTGTCTTTGGCCAGGAAGTACGGAGCCAAGTTGGTTATCGACAACGACGCCCACGCTCCGCGCGATTTGGTGAGTGCTGAGTTGCGCAAGTCCATAGCCCTGGGAGCTGGAATGACGCCTGTGGAATACGAGCAGGCGCAGCGGCACTCTTGGGAAATCGTTCAGCGCATCATGCGTTGAACTTAAGGAAATGTCACCTGTTCGGCATGAATGCCGTCAGGATACTTAATAGGTTCAGCCGATTATTGTCGGGCTACAAAATAAACGCAACGGGGTATTTTCCATGAATCTTTTGCCAGAGAGCAATGTTCTTGAACTTCTGATGGGAGCGACGCTTGCAGTGAAGATGGTCCTGCTGTTTCTTGCCGCCATGTCGGTTTGGAGCTGGACCATTATTTTTTACAAATCCATCACCATTCTTTCATCCCGCAAGCGCGTTTCCGCCGGCTATGACGCCTTCATGACTGCAGACGACCTGACCTCGGGGCTCAAGGCCATCGGTGGTGATTCCTCGCCTCTGGCGCGTATGAGCAGCATGGCTGTAAAGGAATTTCGGAAGCTGGAAAAGGCCGACATCGATCGTGAACGCAAGAGGATGCTCGTAAAGGACACGTTGCGCCGCGTTCTGCGGCAGGGTGTCAGCTGTGAAATGCGCAGATTGACCCGCAATCTGCCGTTTCTGGCCACCTGCGCCAATGGTGCTCCTTTTATCGGCCTGTTCGGCACGGTCTGGGGCATCATGCATTCCTTCCACTCCATCGGGCAGGCTCAGTCCGCTGCCTTGGCGACTGTCGCGCCGGGGATTTCCGAAGCGCTTATCGCAACGGCCATTGGTTTGGCCGTAGCCATTCCGGCGACCATTGCCTACAACTTTTTCCTTGGAAAACTCTCGGAAGTGGAGACCGGCATGATCGATTTTGCCGGAGCCTTTCTCAATCGTGCCGAGCGTGAGATCGCCTGGGCCCAGAAGTAGGAGGGCGAGATCATGGCACTCAAGACCGGTAACGGCTTTCTAGCCGAGATCAACGTGACGCCTTTTGTGGACGTCATGTTGGTGCTGCTGATCATCTTCATGGTTACGGCGCCCCTCATGACCCAGGGCGTGGAGGTCGACCTGCCCACCACGCGGACGGTCAAGAACCTTCCACAGGACAAGGACCATCTTGTGCTGACCATCAAGAAGGACGGCGGGTTATTTCTCGACGAATTCGAGGTTAAACCCGAAGATTTGGGCAACCATCTCAAGAATCTGGTGGCCAAGCAAAAGAAACAGCTTTTCCTGAGGGCCGACAAGGATGTTCCTTATGGTCTTGTCGTGGATGTCATGGGCGAGATCAAAGGCGCGGGTATCGACAAACTCGGTATTGTTGCTGAACAAAAGCAGGATACAAAGAAAAAATAAGGACGGGAGGCCGGTTGATGACTTAGGCCGGCGGCCGTGCACGTATGCGAATATTTGGCTTTTTCCTCTCCATTTTCTTCCACGTGGGAGTTCTGGCTGCTGCTCTGTTCTGGGTTGGCAGCCAGCCTAAAAGAGTGGATCTTGATCGTCCGGTCTATACGGTGGACATCGTCAGCCTGGCTCCTCCCGCGGCCGGGAAAAAGCCCATGCGGGTTTCCGCTCCACCGGAACCCAAGGCTCCGCAACCGGCGCCGAAAAAGGCTTCTGAACCGGTTCAGGAAATAAAATCAAAGCCGGAGCCTGAACCCAAGCCCGAACCGAAGCCTGTGAAGACGGAAGCCAAGAAGATCAGCGAAAAGAAAAAAGAGAAGAAGGTCATCAAGAAGAAGACCGAAAAGAAAGTTGAACCTCAACCGGAGCCCAAACCGAAGCCTAAGCCGAAACCCAAACCCAAGCCTAAGAAAACGGCCTCGCAATTGAGGGCCGAGGCCATGAAGGAACTGCGTCGGCAGGCCCAAAAAGAGGAAGAGCGTGAAAAGGCTGCGGTGCGGCGTGAACTGGCCGCCATCCGTCAACAGGCCGGAGACGAAGTGTACTCCGATGATTCTGGGGACGGAGTGTCCGGTGGGCAGGGAACAGGGTCGGGCTTAAGGGCCGTCTATGGTTCCATCGTTGGAGAGGCTATCAAGAAAAATTGGCGCTACCCCGCCTTGGCTGGCGACAAGAATCTTGTGGCCACGGTCGAAATCGAAATTACCCCGGACGGCCGAATCATCGGTTCCAAGATCGTCGAAAGTTCCAGAAACGCCAAATATGATTCGTCGATTCTGCGGGCCATCAAGGAGACGGAATTTGTCGTACCGCCCAAGACCGCACGTGACAGGGTGTTGCGAATAAACTTCAACAGCCAGGAACTGTCTGAATAACGTTATGAAGAAAATCTCTCTTAGTTTGCTTATGACAGCGCTGATGCTTGTCACATCGGTTGTGTTTGCCGCGGCCCAGGCCCCCTTGACCGTGGATATTTACGGCCCCGGCCAGAAACTGGTCAACATGACCATTCTGCCCCCACGCACACTCCGAACAGGCCGGGCTATACCGGTGACCGCCGCCGAATTCGACAAGGTTGTCAGAAACGATCTTTCCTATATTCCGTTTCTCAAGGACGTTCCCATGTCCCAGTTGCTGGGCGGCGACCCGAGCAAGGGAGTGAAAGGAAGCGACATCAATTTCAAACCGCTGCAATTGGCCAAAGTCGACTTGGTTATGACCACGGGGTGGAACGGTTCGAACCTGGAGGTCCGCGTTTACGAGACGTTCAGCGGCCGCATGGTGGTGGGCAAGGCCTACGGCCAGGTGGAGGGCAAACTCGTCACCCGTGTTGCGGACCGTTTCTGCTCGGTATTGCTGGAAGAGCTTTCCGGCAAAAAAGGTTTTTTCGACTCGCCCATTGCGTTTGTGAAGCAATTGGGCAAGACCAAGGAAATCTATACGGTGCTGCCGCAGGGCAGGGAACTGACCCGCATCACCAAGCTCGGCGGTTTCAACCTGAGCCCCACCTGGAGCCCGGACGGTTCCCGCGTCGCCTTCACCCATATAGGCGCCAAGAAACATACCCTCGGTGTATGGGATTCCAAGACGGGTAAGATTACGCTGCGAAACAACACTCTTGGGCAGTTGGTGGTTAGTCCAGAATTCCTGGACAATGAACGAATTGCCGTGACCCTGAACAAGACGGGACATTCCGATATCTACCTGCTGAACAAGGAATACAAGCCGGTCCGCACCATTGTGAAGAGTTCGTACATCGATGTCTCACCGAGCTTCGACCGAACCGGAACCCTGATGGCTTTCACTTCCGGACGTGCAGGCAATCCACATGTTTACACCTTGAATCTGAAAACCGGAGCACTGAAGCGCGTGACCATCACCGGTAAGTACAACACGCACCCATGCTTGAGCCCGGATGGAAGATATATAGCTTACACCCACCAAACAGCCAATGGACACCGCATATTCCTTCATGACCTGAAAACGGGTCGCGAAAAGCAGCTGACCTTCGGTCCGGGCAGTGATGAATATCCTGCCTTTGGCCCGGACGGATACTTCGTTGCCTTCGCGTCCAACAGGTCCGGGGAATACAAAATGTACCTGACGACCCGTCACGGCGATACTCCCAAAAAGCTCAATACCGGGAACGGTTCCGCTTTTGCCCCGGCTTGGGATACATCGTTACAGAGATGACACGTTTTGTCAGGGTACTTGATTTTTAATTGAGAAAGGGTACACCTAACCGTATGTCCGGTGGGGTGACGCACATTCCTGCAGTAACTGCCATGGACGGCACATCGAAGGAGTAGATATGAAATTTCGTTTTTCGTTTGCACTGATTGCTTTGTTGAGCCTTGTTCTGCTCGTTGGAGCGGGTTGCGCCAAGAAAAGCACGTCCAGCATGCCTCCCGGAGCCACCAAGGTGAAGGTGGAAGACAAGTCCGATTATAGTGAAGATACAGTGGGTGAAGAGTCGCAGGTGGATGAGAGCACCCTCGCTGCAGAAGCGCGGAAGGAAGCCCAGGCCCGCGCCGTGGAAGAAATGCAGTTCAGAATCCATTTTGCGTTCGATTCGTACGAACTGAATGATGAAGCCCGCATGGTTCTGGGGCGCAAGGCCGAACTCATGAAGGAGTTTCCCGAGCTGACCATGGTCATTGAAGGTCATTGCGATGAGCGCGGTACCGAGGAATACAACCTGGCCCTGGGTGAACGCCGTGCACGGGCCGCTTTTGAGCATCTCGTCATTCTGGGTATCGAGCCCGAACGTATGAGTGTCGTCAGTTTTGGTGAGGAGCGCCCCCTGGATTCCGGCCACAACGAAACGGCCTGGGCGCAGAATCGTCGAGACGAATTCAAGATTTCCTACTAGCAAGCAGAAAAACGAGTCAAGCGCCGCATTCTTTGGGAATGCGGCGCTTTTTTTTTGTGTCATGGAATGTACGGGAGAATGAAGAAGAGCACTGCTCCTGCATAGATGCCGGCAATGCCGTCGTCCACCATGACGCCCAGCCCCCGGGGAAAGGCATGCTCGGCATTTTTGATGGGCCATGGCTTGAGGATATCGAATACCCTGAACAAGGCAAATGCGGCTGCCAGCTGCCAGCCGCTGAGAGCGGCAAAAGGCAGCATGGCCAGCCATTGGCCGAACAGTTCATCAATGATGACGCATCCCGGGTCCGAGGCGCCGAGTTCCTTTTCCGCTCCTGTTGCAGCCCAGCAGCCCAGAATGAATACCAGAATGAGTATTCCTGCGCGAATGGGCATGGAAAAGGGTAGAAAAAGCCAGGGGGCAACCAGGGCCGACGTCAGCGATCCCCAGGTGCCGGGCATTTTCGGGAGATGGCCGATGGGGCCGAGAGTTGCCAAGTGAAGTGCGATCCTGTTGCTCATCTGGGTACCGAGTTAAAAGTTTCAAAGGCCTTACCATGCCCTCGTCCATTGAGCATTGCAAGCGTTTGACATGTCGCGTAATTCTTTCAAGGCAACCCCATCAACCGCAACCACATGGTGGAATCAATGCTTGGGACTCACGACTTGCTGCTTTTTGTTTTGTCAGGGCTGCTGCTGAACATCGCTCCCGGCCCGGATCTTGTCTATATTATCAGTCGAAGCACTTCCGGCGGCTTGAAGAACGGTATTGTCGCTGTTGGCGGTATCGGGGCAGGGTGCTTTGTTCACATTGCCGCTGCCACTCTCGGCCTTTCCGCCATACTGGCAACTTCGGCGATGGCCTTTACGATCGTCAAAATCATCGGCGCCTTGTATCTGGTCTATGTGGGGATCACGAGTCTTTTTTCCTCTTCAAAGGGACTGGCGGCCCAAATAACCGGCAAAGCGTCGCCCTTGCCGCGCAGGAAAATTTTCCTGCAGGGGTTCCTGACCAATGCTCTGAATCCCAAGGTTGCACTTTTTTTTATGGCCTTTCTTCCCCAGTTCATAACCCCGGATGCGCCGTTCAAGGCTCTTTCGTTCGCCTTTCTCGGCATCATCTTCTGGATCAATGGCATGCTTGTCTGTCTGTTGGCGGCTTGGTCTGCTTCCAGAATTGCAAAGAGTCTCAAGGGGAATGGAGTCTACATGCGCTGGTTCGAGCGTTGCACCGGCGCCTTGTTCGTCTTCCTGGGGATCAGGCTGGCAATGGCGGAGCACTCCTAAGAACGTGAATCGGAAAAGCGAATGCCGTTGACGATGGCCGCCGCCACTCCTTCCGGACTCTCCCACGCCATGGAATGTCCTGCGTTTCGAACGATTTCGATCCGCACGTCGTGTTGTTCAAGGTCGGATACGTCCGGATCGGGCAACGACTGTTCGCCGTAGATGAATGTCTTCGGGATGTTCAGGGCATGAAGTGTTTTGCGCCAGCTGGGACTCGTCCCTTCCACCAATGACAGGGCTTCGCGATATATTGCGACAGGGGAGCTGGACTCAAGCCCGGCGGCCCAATTGGTGCTTGCTCCTTCTCTGGCTTCCCTGATCGTTTCGTCGTGCCCGAAGGAGCGGTAGGCTTTCTCTCCGTACTTGGCGATCCTTCTGCTGAAAAATCCACCACCCGAGTCTAAATTCGCTTCACTGATCAGAATTCCCTTGAGGCGTTTTTCGCAGCGTCTTGCCAGGGAAATGGCGATGCTCCCGCCCATGCTGTGCCCGAAGAGATAAAATTCGTCGAGTTTCAGGTGCTCCACGAATTCTTGGAGATACACGGCGTGGGATTCAATGGAGTATTCGAACTCCTCGGGTTTGTCGCTGAATGCGGAACCGAGCAGGTCCACCAGAATTCTTCGATGCTTCGGCAGGCCGTCTGCCGCGGCCACCTGCGGATAATCAAGAGAGGATGCGCAGCCGAGGCCGTGAATGAAAAGTATCGGCGCCCCGGCTCCCGAAAGGTCATGGTAACGGAGAGCCGCTTTCGACGATTGAACAAGATATTCTTTCATATGTTTGTCCACGAGTGTTTTGACTTTCAATTGACGGAAAAAATGTTGATGGATATATAAAGTGATTCAATTTTTTGTAAGCTGATCGCCTGCTTGAATCAAATTTACATGATTTTGATCGAAATACTACATAGATATTTGAGAGGGTGTCATGTTGGATATTGATGAGGCCAAGCAAGCCATTCGATCGTTTCAGGCGTTGCTGGACCAGACATCAGGTGGGGAAAGCCACTTGCGCATATCTCCTGATGCCTGGACCTTATCTGAAATCGTCGGGCATTTGATCGATTCCGCGAGTAACAACCATCAACGTTTTGTTCGCCTGCGTTTTGAAAATTTGAAGGACTATCCCGGTTACGACGCTGAACCGTGGGTTGCCTCGCAGAAGTATGACCAGTTCGATTTTGAAAGCCTTTCCACCCTTTGGACAAGCTTTAACGCCTTACTTCTTCATCTCGCCGAGTCAATGTCGCACGATGTGTTGCAAAATACCTGGGAAACATCAGAGGGAAAGCTGACACTTGAGTTTCTGGTTGAGGATTACTATAGGCACTTGCGTCTGCATACTGAACATTATAAAAAACGCCGCACCGAGGTCCTTGAAAAAATGGAGGCCTGATGCAATGCATGAAGCTTTCCAGTGGGTCACTTTTCGGTGGGGAAGGCTTGTCGGGAGAAATCAGCCTCATGATGGACCCACAACACCCCATTTCATTAACACTTCCAGAATCCTGGCCGGGGGCAAGTCGACGACGTTGATCTGTTTGATGAGGCTGTAACACTTTGTCGTCATTGATGATTTGCTTTGCCGGGTGTAGCCCCGTGGGGGCCCGTGTGGGAGTTTCCACTCTTACTATGACTTTGACGGCGGGAGCCCGTCGGAGATATATCAGGTGCGCCCGAAACAAGAGGCACTATCTGGGGTGAGCCCGCAAGACGGCGTAACTCTTTGGCCCATGTCGGAAAGGATGGGCGTTTCCGTTAACCAACAACATCCAGATAAGGAAAGCAAATGAGTGATGTACTTAAAGCCGCATTTATTTTTGTGGCGCCTAATGCCAATCCGAAAGAACACAGAAGTTGGGTCCGTACTGAAGCAGTAGAGTTGCTGGCTGTAGCCGTGAGTGATTATGCCCAGGCCGAGTCTTTGGCACGCGAACTTGTGGAAAACGAGAATATTTCAGCTATCGAGCTATGCGGAGGGTTCGGGGCGGTTGGAACAGCACAAATCGCTGCCGCAGTGGATGTCCCGGTCGGGGTGGTGCGTTTTGATATTCATCCAGGATTTAATAATGCCAGCGGGGATAAAATTTTCAGTTAGGGACTTAAGAATTACTTCTAACACATTGTAATCATTTGGTTGTGATGCTGGATTCGGACCAGGGGCTTTCGGGTAATAACACTGGTCAATCCAGCATCGCTATTGGACTAAATACCCTGAGTGAAAGTCTGTTAGTCTTCTCTTGGAACGATAACACCCCATTTCATTAACACTTCCAGAATCCGGGCCAGGGGCAAGCCGACGACGTTGATCAGAATGGTAAATGCATATCTTGCTGTATTAATTTGAAGTTTACGCCTACCGGCACCATAAAGTGGGGACTTGTGTGGGAGCAGCATGGCACCTACACCTGTTCCACATTGGTTTTTTCTAAATCATCCAAGTAGTCGTCCAGCTCAGCTAACCATACAGGTCTCGCGTCCGAACCGATGTGTGAGTTGATGCGCTTGATAATTTTGCAGGTCAGGTGAGCGACAAGAAGTGCCGTGTCACTGTTCACCCGATAAAACAGCTCTGCTTTGTTATGCCCCCCGAACTTTTCAGACATGGTAAACGGCGAAGGATGTACCAACGCATCTCTAAATGGCTTCATTATATCAAGAAGCGCCACAACATCTGAATCCTCTTCACCAAAAAGTTCACTTCCTGCAATAATTGCAGGATACTTCTTCAGTTTTTCTCGGGTTGATACTCCCTGAAATCCTTCGAGTAGCTTTCGCCTTTTGTTGCTCAAGTTTTCAGGGGGTGTATTGAAAAGAAAATCCCAAGAGATACCATTGAGGTATGCCTCGAGAAGATTAAACGAGGTGATCACAGAGGATCGAAAGTAAAACTCTTCAAACCTTATATCTTCGATAGCTTTTTCTTTGTCACCTTGGGGCGACATTAGGCCCTCAAGAGAACACTGAAGATCCTTGGCTAGGTAGTCTTCAGGAAACTTGAACTTCATTCCATCCAGGCAGAAGACGATTGTAGAGTGTGCTGGCAAGCCATTGAGAACATGGCTTCGAATTCTTGAATATTTCCGCTCAAATTCTTCACAGGTGATTTCAAGACCTCTATAAGCCTTAATATCCTCAAACAGCATGGACAGCCTATCAACGTTCATATTCTCAAAGTTGCTTCGACAGAACTTTACTATTTCCTGTGACAGCCTGCTCTGGATATCTTTAACCCCAGATTTTAATTGTTTTCTGGGCAAGCTGGAGTAGCCAATTGTTTCTACGGAAAGAAATTCATCCCAGCTTGAAACTTTACCAAGCATCAACCTTCCAACGGCAGCAGCTCTGTTTGCTTTGTGAATTTTCTCAGCTTCAACATCACGTTGTCTTTTGATCGCCATTTTCAGAACTCTTTTAGCCGAACGCTCATGTCCATTCTGTGTGGGAACTAAGTGGGGACTTTGCCTCAAGCAGCCTATGAAAACACCCCGAATGTATCTTTTTTAGTCTTCTCTTGGAACGATAACACCCCATTTCATTAACACTTCCAGAATCCGGGCCAGGGGCAAGCCGACGACGTTGGTGTACGAACCGGAAATCGCTTTGACCATGAAGCTGCCGACTCCCTGGATGGCGTAGGCCCCGGCCTTGTCCATGGGCTCGCCCGTGGTGATGTAGTTTCTGAGTTCCCGCACCAGGGATTCCCGCATGACCACATCCGTGCTTACGCTGAAGCTGAGCGGTTTTTTTTCCCCGGGCATGATCAGACAGCAGCCGGTGATGACTTGGTGAGTTTTACCGGAGAGAGCGGAAAGCATGCGCAGGGCGTCTTCTTCTGAGACTGGTTTTCCCATGATTTCCGCACCGAGTACCACAATGGTGTCCGAACCGAGCGTCACACTTTTCGGGTGCTGACCGGCTATGTCCAGAGCCTTGATGCGCGCCATGCGCATGGCATAGGCCTCGGGCTGTTCTCCCGCCTCGGGAGCTGGTTCATCCGCCTTGCTGGGGCGTACCGTGAAATCCAGTCCCACCGACCCAAGGAGTTCCCTTCGTCTGGGAGAGCCGGAAGCAAGAACCAGCGGCTTGAGCGTTTCGTATATTTTCCGTGTTTGCGCAGTCATGGAGGACTTGTGCCCTGTCAACTTCACCGAGTCAATTCCCCGGCGGTGACGGTTTTTTGTCCCAATGAATTTCACGATGGCTTCGACTGATAAAAAGTCATTTAAATATAGTACGTTATGAAAGTGGCAAATATATTGCTAACAGCATGGTGCATAAAACCGTCTGGAGATGACATGAACGACTTGAAACGAAATTTTACCCAAGACTTTGATTTGGCGGAACATGTCGAATCGAACGAGGACATGGCTGGGAGCAGTCTGTGGGCAGTACCGTGGTCGGACCTGATGATGGTCATGTTCGTCCTTTTTGTCGTCCTTTTCATCTATGCCGATACACATAAGGGCGTACGGGTGTTGTTCAGCTCCGAAGCGTCACAGAAAGCCAAGGCGACCAGCGCCCTTGATCCGCTCATGGGGCTAATCGGCAATATCTCCAGCCTTTCTTCCAGCAGGGGAGGGGCCGATGCCGTACGCATGCCGGCCAATGAAGTCATTTACAAGTCACAGGACAACGGCATCAGCATCATCAAGGAAAGCGACGGCAAAATCCGCATTTCCCTGCGTGGGGATCTCTTTTTCAAGGAAAATCAGGATACCTTGGCGGCGGACGTGGACACCTATCTTCAAGAAATCGCCGACCTGGTCAAAGTCAGTGCAGGTTCCGTTCATGTGGTCGGTTACGTGGACGAGGTCGAGGCTGCCGGGCCGGAAAGCTTTTCTCTTTCCACGAGGCGCGCCGCAGAGGTCGCCTCACACTTGATAAAGACATTCGGCATGGAGCCGAAACGGTTCATCATTTCCGGCAGAGGGGCCTATAGTCCGGAAGTCCCGGGTACGTCCTCTTCCAACCGGGCCCAGAATCGCCGTGTAGAAGTCATAATTTTGACCGACATGATCTAAAGTGACAGGAGGTTTGAGTCATGCCTAGACAGAACATTATAGGTATTTTTCTCAGTCTGGCCCTTTTCATCGGAAGTTTTCTGCTTACCGGCCATGCCGCAGCCTACTGGAATCTGGCCGCATTTCTCGTGGTTACCTCCGGACTGTCTGCGGTCTTGTTGCTCAGCTACCCGATGGAACGTGTGAAAAGCGCTTTGAAGGTGGCCAGAAATGTTTACGGTTCCAAACATCTGGGGTCCGATGAAATCGTTCGTACACTCCTGGACCTGTCGGTACGCAGCAAGGTTGACGGCGTGCTTTCCCTTGAAAAGCAGGAACGGCAGGCGACTTGCTCGTTTCTCAAAAGCGGGCTGATTCTGTTGGTGGACAATTACAAGGAAGAAGAGATTCGTGAGTGTTTGAATACGGAGATGGCCTTTTTCAATCAGCGTCGCAAGCAGAGCGAACGCGTCTTCTTGACCTTGGGGCGCATAGCTCCCGCATTCGGCGTGGCCGGCAGCGTCATCGGACTCATCGGCCTGCTCATGGGTATCAACGATACGGCCGTGATCCTCAAAAACATCCCGGTGGCATTCATTTCCACTCTCTATGGCCTTGTGCTCGGGAATCTCGTTTTCGGTCCCATTGCCGAAAGTATCAACTACAACACCCGAAACGAATTGCTGAACCAAAAATTGGTGCTCGAAGGCATCGTGGCCATCAGCAAGGAACAGAATCCTTATAAATTGGAGCGCAAGCTGGCCTCCTTTCTCAGCCCCAGCGAAAGGGTGGGCAACACCGACGCACTGCGCAACATCACTCGCAAGTACGTTCAGCGCAAAAAGGGGCCGGTCGAGCCCAAGAACATGCCCGAACAAAACGTCAGCCTTGCCGAAGCCTCGTAAGGCGGTACATATCCTGTCACGTATGAAAAGGAGCCTTCGGGCTCCTTTTTTATGTGCCGATTCTACGGCAATCATTGATCCGGACAGTGAAAATACATACATGTGTATGGTCTGTTCTCGAGTCATTGAAAAAAACAGGATCTCCGGAGAATTCATGAAGGCTGATACCGCCAAGAAACTGGCCCTGGTGGCCATCATCACCGTGCTTGTCGTCTGTTATTTCGTGTTCGACCTCGATCGGTATCTGACTCTCGAGTATCTCAAGAATTCCAAGGACCGTTTCGCCGACATGTACGAGGCCAACAGGCTGATGGTGCTCGGCGTCTATTTCGCCATATATGTGATCTCCACAGCGCTGGCTGTACCCGGTGCGCTGGTGCTGAGCCTGGCCGGAGCCGCCCTGTTCGGCTTCTGGACCAGCTTGGTGGTCATTTCGTTTGCCAGCACCATTGGAGCGTCGCTGTCATTTCTGGTTTCCCGTTACCTGCTTCGCGACTGGGTGCAGTCCCGATTCAGAGACAAGCTGACCAGAGTCAATGCAGGAGTGGAGGAAGAAGGCGCTTTTTATCTTTTCACCCTGCGGTTAATCCCCATTTTTCCCTTTTTCGCCATCAATCTCGTCATGGGACTGACTCCCATGCGGCTGGGGACCTATTATTGGGTCTCCCAATTGGGCATGCTTCCCGGCACCATGGTCTTTGTGAACGCAGGCAAGGAGTTGGGCAAAATCGATTCCCTTTCGGGCCTGATATCCCCCAGCCTGCTGGCGTCGTTCGTCTTGTTGGGCATTTTCCCTTTGGCCGCAAAGAAGATCCTTGGCTGGTACAAAAGCAAAAGGAGTTCAAATGGCTGAATATGATTATGATATCGGAATCATAGGCGGTGGGGCGGCCGGACTGACCGTTGCGGCGGGAGCCGCCCGGCTGGGGGTGAAGGTCCTGCTCATAGAACGGGAGGAAAAGCTGGGCGGCGACTGCCTGCATTACGGCTGTGTACCAAGCAAGACTTTGATCAAGACCGCCAGGGTTTACAGCATGATGAAGAATGCCGAAAAGTATGGCTTGCCTGCTGTCAGTCCACAACGGGTCGATTATTCCGAAGTCGCGGCCAGGATCAAATCGGTCATCGATACCATTCAGCATCATGACTCCGAGGAGCGCTTTTGCTCGCTGGGGGCCAAAGTGGAATTCGGGACCGCCGAATTCACGGATGAGCATACCGTGCGTTTCAGCGGTAAATTGGCCACGGCCGGAACCTGGCTTCTGGCCACAGGTTCTTCTCCGTCTGTTCCCCCGATCCCCGGGCTTTCCTCGGTGCCGTACCTTACCAATATGGATGTTTTTTCTTTGGAAGAATTGCCGGAATCCCTGCTGGTGCTCGGCGGCGGCCCCATAGCAGTGGAGATGGCCCAGTCGTTTGCCCGCCTCGGGGCAAAGGTCAGGGTTATTCAACGCAGTCGGCAGATCCTGAGCAAGGAAGATCCAGACATGGCCGTTTTTGTTCAAACGCGTATGGAGCAGGATGGTGTGTCTTTTGACTTGGGAGCGACACCTAAAGCAGTTCGCCATGGAAACGGAGTGTTCGAAATTGATTTTGAGCAAGAGGGGCAACTTCGGACCGTGCAGGGGAGCCAACTCCTGGTGGCCATGGGGCGTGCGCCCAACGTCAGCGACTTCGGTCTCGACAGGGCGGGAGTGGAATTTGACAAACGTGGTGTCGTGGTGGACCAACGGCTACGCACCAGTCGGAAGCATATTTATGCGGCTGGTGACGTGCTCGGAAAATATCTTTTCACTCATGCTGCCGGGTATGAAGGAGGCATCGTGCTTTCCAACGCGGTGTTTCATTTGCCTCGCAAGGTCGACTACACATGGCTTCCCTGGTGCACTTACGCCGATCCGGAACTGGCCAGCATCGGCATGAACGAGAAAGCCGCCAAAGCCGCCGGAAGGGAATACACGGTTTGGGAAGAGTCGTTTGGCTCCAATGACCGCGCCCTGGCCGAGGGAGCCGGGGAAGGAAAGGTCAAACTGCTTCTGGACAGGAAGGGCAGACCCTTGGGGGTTCAAACCGTCGGGATGCATGCGGGGGACCTGCTGGGAGAATGGGTGGCCGCTCTTAATTCCAAGGCCGGCCTTTCCACCCTGGCTTCGGCCATTCACCCCTATCCGACCTTGGTTGAGATCAACAAACGGGTTGCCGGTAAGGTCCTGGGGGAAAAACTCTTTTCCGATAAAGTCCGCAAGACGCTCGGGTTTCTTTTTGATTACAAGGGACGTGCCTGCACTATTGAAAAGTGATGCGGAACCGATTAGGTTGCCTTTTTCATTTCACGAAACAAAGGGGTCAAACCTTGGGTAAGAGCGAAAAATACAAAAGAATGTTTCCCATTTCCTGGGAGCAGGTGCACCGCGATTGCCGTGCGCTGGCATGGCGTCTTGTGGAGATGGGACCGTGGAAAGGCATATATGCCATCACCAGGGGGGGGCTTGTTCCCGCAGCCATCATCGCCCGCGAGCTGGATATACGCCTCATAGATACCATCTGCATTTCCTCCTACGACTGGCAGTCTCTGGGGGATTCCAGCGTGCTTAAAGGCGTGGAAGGCGATGGAGAGGGGTGGTTGCTCATTGACGACCTGGTGGACACCGGAAAAACTGCGAATATCGCCCGCGAAATGGTCCCCAAGGCCCACTTCGCTACCGTATACGCCAAGCCGGAGGGACGTCCCACCGTGGACACCTACATCACTGAAGTCAGTCAGGATACCTGGATTCTTTTCCCGTGGGATTCGCAGACCCAGTTCGCGGAACCCATCATCTCCTGCCGGGATTAAGTTCGGCGCCTAATTATATCCTTGTCGTTCCTTCTGTTTGCAGGTATTTGATAAGGTTGGGCATTGCTGTTGATAATGCCCAACCTTATTTGCAATATTTACGGAGGGATCATGAAACAATTCACGAGGTTCTTTATCGCCGCACTTGCATGCACGGCGATGTTGATGTCGCTCTTCGCATGCGGTGAAGCTCCCAAGAAAGCTGACGAGAAGGCGGAAAAAAACGCTGCGGAGAAAAAGGAAGACGCCAAAAAATTCAAGGCCGGTTTCGTCTACGTTTCCCCCGTTGGCGATGCAGGCTATTCCTATGCCCATGACATGGGTCGCCAGGCCGTACAGGACTTGGGCTGGGTGGAAACCTCCTTTGTGGAGTCCGTTGCCGAAGGTGCTGACTCCGAACGCGTCATCCGCAACATGGCCCGCAAGGGATTCGACGTCATTTTCACCACCAGCTTCGGTTACATGGACCCGACCCTGAAGGTGGCCGAGGAATTTCCCAACGTAAAGTTCATGCACTGCTCCGGATTCAAGAAATCTGCGAACATGGACAACTATTTCGGTCGCATGTATCAGGCCCGTTACCTGACCGGTCTGGTCGCCGGGGCAATGACCAAAAGCAACATTATCGGTTATGTCGCCGCCTTCCCCATCCCCGAAGTCATCCGCGGCATCAACGCCTTCACTCTTGGTGTGCGCGAAGCAAACCCCAAAGCCGAAGTGCGCGTTGTCTGGACCAAGACGTGGTACGACCCGGCTCTGGAAAAGGATGCCGCCATCTCCCTGCTTGATGTGGGCGCGGACATCATTGCCCAGCATCAGGACTCCCCGGGGCCGCAGGAAGCCGCCCAGGAACGCGGTGTATATTCCATCGGCTACAATTCCGACATGGCTTCCTTTGCTCCCAAAGCCCACCTGACCGCAGCCATCTGGAACTGGGGTTCCCTTTACGTGGAAACCGTTAAGGAAGTGCGCGACGGGACCTGGAAAGGCGACCAGGCCATATGGTGGGGCATGGACAAGGGAATTGTCGATCTGGCTCCTTACGGCGACATGGTCCCTGAAGATGTGCGCAAGATGGTTGACGCCAAAAAGGCGGAAATCAAGTCCGGCAAGGACATCGTGTTTGCGGGCCCGATCAAGAACCAGAAAGGCGAAGTGGCCATTCCCGAAGGCCAGTCCGCCAGCGACGAGCAGTTGCTCGGCATGACCTGGTTCGTTGAAGGCGTTGTCGGTACCACGGAATAGGTGTGGACTACCGAAATGCTGACGGGTTTTAAACTTCGAAAGAGAGATGAACCCTGGAAGTGGGGCGCCCTGGTTATTTTCCTGGGCGCCCTGCTCATTTCCCTCCTCATAAGCGCGTTTCTTCTGGAGGGGCAGGGTAAAAGCGCTATCGACGGGCTGTTCATCCTGTGGGACGGCAGCTTCGGCCATGTCTGGGCTCTTGAGGGTGCACTCCTCAAGGCTGTTCCGATTTTTCTGTGTTCTTTGGGAGTTGCGATTTCGTTCCGTATGCAGATTTGGAACATCGGTGCGGAAGGTCAGTTCGCCTTGGGGGCCATCGGCGCCACCTGGATGGCCCTGAGCTTTCCTCATTTGCATTGGACGCTGCTCATGCCCTTGATGTTCATCATGGCCTTCCTGTTGGGAGGACTTTGGGCAGGCATCCCCGCCGCGCTCAAGCTCAAGCTCAAGGTTAACGAGATCATTTCCACCCTCATGCTCAACTACATTGCCATCCTGCTGTTGGACTATCTGGTTTTCGGCATCTGGAAGGATCCTTCGAGTTACGGCTTTCCCATGACCCCCAAATTTTCCGAGAACGCCAGAATCCTTGGCATGTTCGGCTCCAGCGTTCATTGGGGGGTGGCGCTTTGCGTGGCCGTAGGTGCGGCTTTCTGGGCCTTTATGCGCTACACCCGCCTTGGCTATGAGCTCAAAGCCAGCGGGCAGGGGCCACGCGTTGCCAAGTATGCGGGTATGCCCTACGGATTTCTGGTCATGTTCGTCATGTGCATGTCCGGCGGTCTGGCCGGTTGGGCGGGGTGCGTTGAGGTTGCCGGCACTACGGGCCGATTGGAACCGAGCCTCATGGTCGGCTATGGATACACGGCCATTGTCGTTGCCTGGCTTGCCCGGCTCGAACCGCTGAACATCGCTTTTGCCTCCTTTCTCCTGGCCGCTCTCAGGGTCGGGGTGGAGAATCTGCAGCTGGAGCTTCAGATTCCGGCCGCATTCGGCGAAATCATGGAAGGGATGATCCTGCTTTCGGTCTTGGCCGGACAGTTCTTCCTGACCTACAAACTGGAACGGAGGAAGCTGTCCGATTAGGGCTGCTTGTCGTATATGCTGGAATTAATTGTTCCCTTGTTGAACGCCACGGTCCAGTCCGGCACACCCATCCTCTACGCCACCCTCGGCGAGATGATGACTGAGAAGGGCGGCGTCCTGAATCTGGGGGTCGAAGGCATCATGAGCTTTTCCGCTCTGGCCGCTTTCGTGACCACGTTCACCACCGGCTCGGCCACGCTGGGTTTCTTGGCGGGAGGTTGTGCTGGCCTGTTTCTGGCCTTCATTCACGGATTCGTCTGCATTTCCTGCCTGGGCAATCAAGTTGTTTCCGGCTTGGCTCTCACCATCCTGGGCCTTGGATTGACACGCTTTCTGGGTACTCCATATATCGGCTTGCCGTGCGAAGGCTTTGAAAAAGCGGCTTTTCCGATTCTTTCGTCCATCCCGGTGATGGGCGACATCCTCTTCAAGCAGGACGCGCTGGTCTACGTCTCCTACGTTGTTCCCGTACTGTTTTGGTTTTTCTTCAAACGGACCAGCCTGGGAATGGCCATGGAATCCGTGGGTGAATACCCGGCCGCAGCAGCGGCCGCAGGTCTCAAGCCCATTTTGTTGCGCTATAGTGCCGTGCTCGGTGGCGGATTTCTTATCGGGCTCGGCGGGGCTTACCTTTCCCTGGCCTACACCCATTTGTGGACCAACGGGCTTTCCGGTGGGCGGGGATGGATCGCGGTTGCCTTGGTCATATTCGCCTTCTGGCGCCCGGGCAGGGCGGTCGTTGGCGCATATCTCTTCGGTGGCGTCATGGCCTTTCAGCTTCGTCTACAGGCTTCCGGAACGAATATTCCGTCCTCCATCCTGCTGGCGTTGCCTTATGCGCTGACCATCATCGCCCTGGTCTTCTCTGCCTGCAGGCGCAAGCATTCGGATATGCCCGCAGCATTAGGCACCAACATCGAGCCGGAGGGATAGCCGTGAGCACCTGTGATTTTATCCGGCCGGCGCGTAAGCCCCTCACGGAAAACGAAGTTCCTGTCGTTCGTCTGGTCGGCGTCACCAAGCGTTTCGGCAAGGTGGTGGCCAACAACAACATCAATCTTGACCTTTATCCGGGGCGCATCAAGGCGTTGTTGGGAGAAAACGGCGCGGGCAAGAGTACCATGATGTCCATGCTGGCCGGTCGCTACAAGCCCGACGAAGGCCATATTGAAATAGACGGTAAAGTCATGGATTTTTCTTCGTCCAAGGAGGCCATCAATGCCGGTATCGGCATGGTCTACCAACATTTTATGCTGGTAGAATCCATGACAGTGGCCCAGAATGTGCTCTTGGGACAGACCGGCGGTTTTTTCATCAATCCCAAAGAAATGGAAAAACGGGTTGGTGAGCTGGCGGGAAGGTTCGGCCTTGACGTAGCCCCCGGAGCAAGGGTGTGCGATCTGTCCATGGGAGAAAAGCAGCGTGTGGAAATTCTCAAACTCTTGTATCGAGACAGCCGTATACTCATTTTTGACGAACCCACGGCTGTTCTTACTCCGGAGGAAACCATCCGTCTGTTCGAGGCCCTCTGGAAAATGGCCGAACAAGGCAAGTCCATTGTCTTTATAAGCCATAAGCTTGAAGAAGTTCTTGCACTTGCCGACGATATCGCTATTCTGCGGCGCGGTGTCATAGAAGGGGAAGTGGATCCCGATTGCGTCGAATCCAAAGCCGATCTGGCCTGTCGTATGGTGGGCAAGGAAGTTATTTTGGAGATCGACCGCGCACCAATGGAATCCGGAAAACCCGTACTTGAGGTACGCAATCTCTCGGGCATGGGACTCAACGAAGTTGATTTTGAAGTCCGCCAAGGCGAGATCGTCGCGTTGGTGGGAGTTGCCGGAAACGGCCAGAAGCCTTTGGTGGAGTCCATCTGCGGGCTCCGCAAACCGCCTCGGGATACCATTGTCATCGGCGGTAAACCGTGGCGACGATTCTTTGCAGAATCGACCTGGAAACGGTCGCTTTCGTATATTCCCGAGGACAGGTTGGGACTTGCCACCCTGCGGGAATGCGATATGGTGGATAACATTCTTTTGACGACACGAAAGGGTTTCGCCATAGGACCGTGGCTTGATAAGAAGCGGGCTTCGACGGAAACCGTCGGTCTCGTGGAGAAATTCGACATCAGGCCTGGAAGAATCCAGGCCCTGGCCTGGCAGCTTTCCGGCGGAAACCTGCAAAAGGCCGTGCTGGCTCGTGAACTGTATCGCGAGCCGGTGCTTATTGTCGCTGAACAGCCCACACAGGGCCTTGATATTTCGGCGACGGAAGAAGTGTGGAAGCGGCTTCTGGAGGTTCGGGCCATGGCCGGCATCCTGCTGGTCACCGGTGACCTCAACGAGGCTCTGCAGCTGGCAGACAGGATCGCCGTCATTTACAACGGACGCATCCTGGGCATGCTGCCCACATCCGATAAGGCAACACCAGACAAAATCGGTCCGCTTATGGCCGGTATTGTTGAGGAAGCGGCCGTATAGTGCGCCCGCTGTCAATAGTTCATCTAGCAAGAAGAGGAGAGAGTATGCTGTTCACTCTGAAAAAACTGTTCGTCGTCGCCCTGATGGCCACTGCGCTGCTGGCCACTTCTCAGATCGCTTCCGCTGACATGTGGGACAAGATCCGGAAGGATGGGGTCATCATCATCGGTAACAGCCCGGATTACCCGCCGTATGAAAGCATGGACGGCAACACCCGTGTCGGTTTCGATATAGACCTCATGGACGCCATGGCGGAAAAAATGGGGCTCAAGGTGGAGTGGAAAACCATGAGCTTCGATTCCATCATCGCCGCCGTGAACATGGGCCAGGTGGACATCGGTTTCTCCGGCTTCAGCGTTTCCGAGGATCGCAAGAAGAGTGTTGATTTCTCCAAGGCCTACTTTGTTTCCGGTCAGGTCATCGTTACACTGCCCGATTCCGCCATCAAGTCCGGTGCAGACCTCAAAGGCAAGAAAGTGGGTGTCCAACTCGGCACTACCGGACAGGAAGCCGCCGAAAAGATCGAAGGCGTCGAAGTTCTCAAGCCCGAGACCTATTCAACCGCTTTCATGATGCTCAAGACCAAGGCTGTTGATGCCGTTGTGGCCGACATTCCCGTTGCTGAAGAGTACGCCAAAAAGCAGGGGTTCGTCATTTCTCCGGAAAAGTTGAGCTATGAGGAAAACGCCGTTGTCGTCGCCAAGGGCAATCCCAAGCTGGTCGAAGCCCTGAACAAGGCCCTGGATGAAGTCGAAAAAGATGGAACACTGGGCAAGCTTGTTGACAAATGGATGAAATAAACGGATGAGTTCAGGCGGCCGGGATGATGTCCCTTCCCGGCCGCCTGATTACCGAATACTTCACCCAGGAGTCTTGTTTTGGATTTTTCTCTCGTTTTCGAGCATTACGAGTTGTTTCTGAGCGGTGCGGGCAATACGCTTAAAATCACGTTTAGTGCTTTGGCCATCGGTCTCTGTCTTGGCACCCTTGCAGGAGTGGCCCGGATCAGCCGTAATGCGATGCTCCGTTTCATCGCTGACATCTATATCCAGATCATCCGCGGCACTCCCATGCTTCTGCAGATATATTTCTTTATGTTCGGCCTGCCGCAGCTGTACAGCATCGCCTTTGACGCCCGTATGCCCCAGGATGCCTTCTGGCTCGGTATGGTGGCGCTCGGTATCAACTCCGGTGCCTACACCGCGGAGGTCATCCGTGCAGGTATCCTGTCCATCAATCGTGGCCAGATGGAGGCGGCTCGCTGCTCGGGGCTGACTCACAGGCAATCCATGATCTACGTGATCCTGCCCCAGGCCTTCAAGCGTATGATTCCGCCCCTGTGCAACGAACTCATCGTGCTTCTCAAGGATTCTTCCCTGGTGTCCGTGGTCGGTTATGGGGAACTCATGTTCACTGCCAAGGTGCTTGGCGCCAAGTATTACACCTATGTGCCTTTCCTACTCGGTGTCGGAGTCATATATCTGACTCTGACCCTGACTTTCGCCAAAGTCCTTGAGCGGGTGGAAAAGAAATTGAGCGAGGGCAGCACGCGAGGGACGGACAACAGCATGGTCTTGGATCTTGGGTAACAGAATGAACACGAAAGGACGTCGACGGGGCATTCCGTCGGCGTCTTTTTTTTTGTCATGATCCCGGGGTTCTCAATCAAATTGGAATTGGGTAGGCTGCGCCATCAACATCGGGAGACATATCTTGAACAATACATTTTACAACGACTTTGACACGGAACTGTTCGGCAGGGGAGAGGCCAAGAAGCTCAAGGACCGTACTCCCTTCGAACAGGACCGTGACCGCATCATCTATTCCCCGGCCTTCCGCAGGCTGCAGAACAAGACTCAGGTATTCCTGTCCGGTGAGTATGATTTTTACCGAACCCGTCTGACACACTCCATCGAGGTTTCACAGATAGGTCGTTCCATATGCAACCACTTGAACCGCACCTCCGATGACCTCGGGGACGATTTCATCATCGATCAAAACCTGGTGGAATCCATCTGCCTGGCCCACGACATCGGACATCCTTCCTTTGGCCATGCGGGTGAGGATATTCTCAACCAACTCATGAAAAAACATTATGCGGGAGGTTTCGAGGGCAACGCCCAGAACCTGCGCATCCTCGTGGATATCTTCTATCGTCGGGGAACTGATTGGTCGGGCATGAAGCCAACCCGCGCCTTTCTGGACGGCATGCTGAAATACAAGACGATTTTTTCCGATTCGGAAAAGAAAAAGAACCATTTCGTCTATGACTCCCAGGAGGAGATCCTGGATTTCGTCAGCGGAGAAAAAAGGTTTAAGGATGTACTGACGGTCGAGAAAGAGCGCAACAACTTCAAGAGTATTGAATGCCAGATCATGGACTGGGCCGACGACATAGCCTACAGCATCCACGACATCAGCGACGGCATCCAGGCAGGGTTCATCACCATCAAGAGCATCCGCAAATGGCGGCAGGAGAAGAAAAGGGACTACACGGGAAGGGATGATCAAATCCTGGAAGAACTTTGCGATGCCATGGTCAACGACGATTACAGCCGCTATTTGGCCAGGCTCATAGGCGAGTTCATTCACGGCACCAGGTTGGTGCGGCGTGAAAACTTCCTGTCTGCCAGGACCCACCGCTACGGATTTGGAATAGAGCGGGCGCAGGAAAAGGACGATGTCTGCACATTACTTAAAATGATGGCTGTGGCGCTGGTCTTCCACACCCCTCAGGTGCATCAGCTCGAATACAAGGGTGAACAGATTCTCAGGCGCCTTTTCAATGTTTTTGCGCAGCGCTATGTGAAGCGGGAACACAGTAATTTCGTGCTCCTGCCAGATCATTATGCAAGAGCCATTGAACGGGCAGACGAACCTGTGAAATACCGTATCATCTGCGACTACATATCCGGCATGACCGACGGTTTCGTGGTCCGAACCTACAAGCGGCTTTTTGATCCTGACTTTGGTTCCATCATCGATTTGGTGTAATAGCCAAGAATAAAAAGAGCCCCGTGGTTTCGGCTGCGGGGCTCTTTTATGCGAAAAGACGGGTTGCGTTGGTAAGCAACTCTTCAACCTGCCCATCTTTGAGACCTATCTTGACCTTAAGCAAATCCAAGGTGTCCTTGGGATCAAAGATGGGGTAGTCGCTGCCGAAAAGGATTTTTTTCTTATCGTGTTTATCGTAAAAATGCATGAACTGCTCTTTGGAGATAAAGGGCAATGAGCTGGACGTATCCACGTAGATATCTGTCCCGGCCAGGTTGTCGCAGGCCAGATCCCAGTATCGATATCCTCCCATATGTGCGGCGATCATGGTCGATTGGGGAAACATTTCTTCCAGCTTGGCCATTTTCACCGGGCAGGAAGGGTTTTCTTCGGGCGGGAGGGAAGACCCCACGTGAAACATGAGTATGAACCGGTCGCCGATGATTTCCATGAGATTGTAAAAGCGGGGATCGTCCATTCTGAATCCCTGGAAATCGTTATGAAACTTAAGGCCCTTGATGCCCTGAGTCTCAATGCGGTCCAGCTCCGCCTCGATGTTGCCGAATTCTACGTGCATGGAACCGAAGGCAATTATTTCGGGGTAGGTTTTCTGCAAGTGGATGGCCCAGTTGTTCACCGGGATGACCTGGGACGGGTCAGTGGCGGCGGAATGCACCACGGCCCGATCCAGACCGGCAGTCCTGATGTGCGGCAACAGATCTTCAATGGTGCCGACGCCCACGGGGTGAATTCCATAGTGGGAGTACAGGCTGTCGATGACCTTGGAGGCCACTTTGGGGTGAAAAGCGTGTGTGTGTACGTCGAAGCGCATGATTTTGTTTGTCCATGAAAAAAGCCCCGGTCCATCGGGGCCTTGTTTCTTAAGGTTTGAACATGTCCACCAACCAGTCCGGTGTCCTGAAAAGTTTGCCGTCCGGGTCCAGGCAGGCGTGTTCGGTCATCCCCGTAGCGTGCAGGGTGGTTTTGTCCTTGTCTCTGATTTCATAGGCGAATTTCATGGAGGCGCGTTTGAATTCGCTTACGGCCACGCGGACGAATATTTCGTCGTCGTAACGTACGGGAACCCGGTAGCGGCACTGGGCCTCGCGTACTGGCAGGATCACGCCCCGCCGTTCTACCTCGGCATAGCTGATGCCGCGCTCGCGGATGAGGTGCCCTCGGGCTCGTTCGAAAAGGTGCAGATACTCCGCGTAGTAAAGTACGCCCATAGTGTCGGTCTCGCCATAGGAGACAAAATGGTGATACCATGCTTCGGGCTGTGGAAAGTCGTTTGTTTTGCTCATGGGAGAATTCCGGCTTTTTGCAGGGCATACGTCATCAGGTCATGCCCGTGTTCAAGGACGATTCCGGTGCTGTCAGCGGTTTGCTCGGTAAAACGTGCCAGGCCGGAAAGTTCCATGCCGGGCGCATTGACCACGAAAGGCACTGGGTCCATTGTGTGCGTCCGCACCGCGATGGGCGTGTAGTGGTCGCAGCAGATGACCCAGGTCACTTCTTCGTCCTTGAGGGCTTCCCGCAAAGGAGCCACGACAAGGGCGTCGAAACGGCGTATGGCTTCGGTCTTGTTTTCGATCTCCCCACCATGGCCGCATTCGTCCGGACCTTCCAGATGAACGAAGGCGAAATCGCCATGCTTGAGGTAGTCGAGAGTAGCCTGAACCTTGCCTGCATAATTGGTTTCCAGAAGGCCGGTGGCCCCTTCCACGTCGATGACCTCCATACCCGAGGCAAAGCCGAGCCCCTTTATCAGGTCCACTGCGGAAATGACTGCGCCGTGAAGCTTGAAGGTCTCGGCAAAGGAGGGGAGTATGAGGGGGCGGCCCTGGCCCCAGGGCCAGATGGAGTTCGCCTTGGTGGGGTTGTCGTCGGCCAGCAGATCGTGGGCCTTGAAAATGACGTCCCAGAGTTCGGAATTGCGAGAAAAGGCCCGCAAGTCCATTTTGATGGGTTTATCCGTGATGTCGTGTGGCGGACTGATGGCCATGGCCGCATCGTCCGTCTGCGCTCCGCCTTTCTGCACCAGAAGGTGGCGGTATTGGATACCGGGCACGAATTCATAGACATCATTGCCGATTTCCCGTTGCAGACGTTCCACCAGAGGACGCGACTGTTCCGTGGAGATGTGTCCGGACGAATAGTCCAGCATGAAGCCGTCTTTGTCCAACTGAGAGACTGTGACCAGATTCAACCGCCAGACCAGATCCTCGGCATCCAGGGTGAGCCCCTGCGCCGCCGCTTCGATGGGACCGCGTCCGGTGTGATATCGGGCCGGATCGAATCCGAGCAGGGCCATGTTGGCCACGTCCGAACCCGGAGGCATTCCTTCGGGGATGGTCTTGCACCGACCCACAATGCCGGTGCGGGCCAATTCGTCCATATTCGGTGTCTCGGCCGCTTCCAAGGGCGTTTTGCCGCCCAATTCCTCCAGGGACCAGTCTCCCATTCCGTCTGCGACGAGAAAGAGTACTTTCATTGTTCAATCCAGCCTAGAGGATGCGGAATCTGACGCAGGGCTCCATGGAAAAGTCCATGGCGTCGATTTCCCGCGCCACAGCTTCGGCCGCCGAGGTCGTGGTTGAGTGGGTGATGATGACCAGAGGCACCGCCTCGGTGTCTTTCTCGCCTTTTTGCACCGCCTGAGCGATGGAAACCCCGTGATCGGCCATGGACCGGGTGACGGCGGCCATGACACCGGTCTTGTCCGCAACCATGAAACGGAAGTAGTATTTGGACATGGTCTCTTCAGGCGGCATAATGTCAGCCCTTTGCAGGGGCATGTCGCCGAAGCCGGTGTTGTCCGGGGCGGTGGCGCCGTCCATGATCCGGGCTATGCTCATGATGTCTGCAAGCACGGCACTGCCTGTGGGGGTGTCGCCCGCACCTTGGCCGTGAAGCATGACCGGACCGACCGCGTTGCCCACCACGCGCACGGCATTGTAGTTGCCGCCCACGCGGGCCAACAGGTAGGTGTAAGGCACCAGCGCAGGATGAACCCCTGCCTCGAACCTGCCGTCGTACTCCTTGACGTGGGCCAGGAGTTTGATGCGGTAGCCGAATTCGCGTGCGAACTTGATGTCCAGCGGGGTGACCCCGGAAATGCCCTGAATGGGCAGTTGTGACAGGGGATAATCCACGCCATAGGCGATGCGGATGAGCACGCATAGCTTGTGGGCCGTATCAAAGCCTTCCACATCGAAGGTGGGGTCGGCTTCGGCGTAACCGAGTTCCTTGGCCTGCTGCAGGGCTGTTTCGAAGTCCATGCATTTGGTGGTCATTTCGGAAAGGATATAGTTGGCCGTTCCGTTCATGATCCCCAGTATTTCTTCGATGCGGTCGCCCGCGAGACTCTCGCGCAGGGTCTGCACAATGGGAATGCCGCCTGCGCAGCTGGCCTCGTAGTACAGGCCTCGGCCGTTTTGGCGGGCAAGCTCAAAAAGTTCCAGCCCGTGTTCGGCCAACAGGTGTTTGTTGGCTGTGACTACGTGCTTGCCCGCTTTGAGCGCTTTTTCAATGAGTGTCTTGGCCGCCTCCAGCCCACCCATGAGCTCGACGATGATGTCGATTTCCGGGTCATTTGTCAGGCGGTCAAGGTCGGTAGTGAGTTCGGTGCCGGAACCCAGCGTGACGGCACGCTGCTTGGTCAGGTCGCGCACGACCACGGTTTTGATCTCAATCTTTTTGTTGAGTCGTTTTCCCAGCCAGTCCCCGTTCTCGGCCAAAATCTTGGCCAGACCGGAACCGACCGTACCGAATCCGGCCAGTCCGAGTTTCACTATTTGCATATCTTACCCTCTGAAAAGAATTTTCGCAGATTGCGAATTGCCTGGTTTGTACGTTGTCTGTTTTCCACGAACGCGAAGCGGACGTGATCGTCGCCATATTGTCCGAAGCCAAGTCCTGGAGAGACTGCTACCTCGGCTTCCTTGAGAAGCATCTTGGAAAATTCCACAGAACCGAGATGCTTGAATTCATCAGGAATTTCCGCCCACAGGAACATGGTCGCCTTGGGCGGGGTCACTTCCCAGCCGATACGGTTGAGGCCTTCGCACAGGGCGTCGCGGCGGTCCTGGTAAATGGACATGATTTCCTTGACGCATTCCTGATCGCCGTTAAGAGCATGGGCGGCCGCCACCTGGATGGGAGTGTAGATGCCGTAATCCAGGTAACTTTTGATACGAGTCAGGGCCTGGACCATGTCCGGGTTGCCGCAACAGAAGCCCACGCGCATGCCCGCCATGGAGTAACTCTTGGTCAGCGAGAAAAACTCCACGCCCACGTCTTTTGCTCCGTCGGCCTGTAGAAAGCTGGGCGCTTCGTAGCCGTCGAACGTGAAGTCCGCATAGGCGAGGTCGTGGATGACGTAGAGTTCGTTTTCCTTGGCGAAATCCACAATGCGCTGGAAGAAGTTGATGTCCACACATTCCGTGGTCGGGTTGTGCGGATAGTTGATGATCAACAACTTGGGCTTGGGCCAAGTGTGGCGAACCGCCACGGTCATGTCTTCGAAAAAGTCCCGGTCCTTGCCGATGGGAATACGGCGGACATCCGCACCTGCGATAATGGAGGCGAACGGATGAATGGGGTAGGCCGGGTCTGGAGCAAGCACTACGTCTCCGGGGGTCAACATGACCAAGGCAAGGTGGGCGAGCCCTTCCTTGGCGCCCATGGTCACGCACACCTCCTGATTCATGTCGAGATATACCGAATACCGTTTCTGGTACCAGTCTGCGATTGCCTTGCGGAGTCCCTTGATGCCCTTGGACGCCGAGTAACGAGAGTTACCCGGCTTGTACGCCGCCTCGGTAAGCTTATCGAGGATGTGTTTCGGTGTGGGGACATCGGGGTTGCCCATGCCCAGGTCGATGATGTCGGCGCCCTGATGACGCATCTTCATCTTCAATTCGTTCACCTGGGCAAACACATAGGGCGGCAGCCGGTGGACTCGAGCAAATTGGTGCATAATCGCATTCTCCTCAGTAAAGTTTAGTTTCCTTTGAATCAATCTGCATATCCGGGGTGGGGTTCACCTGTCAAAAGTAAATTGATGTTCCGGCGCCTTCTTGACCTGCCAAATCGATTAAATTAACTTCCTACGGCTTATGAAAGGAATCGGCGATGAAGCCGAACTAATACATAAAAGGAGAACTGCCATGGTTCAAGCATCCGAAACCATCTGGATGGATGGAAAGCTGGTTCCCTGGGGCGAGGCCAATGTCCACGTCCTGACCCACGCGCTGCATTACGGCACGGGCGTGTTCGAGGGAATCCGGGCATATGAGTGTAACGACGGGACCTCCGAGGTCTTCCGACTCAAGGAACACATGGTGCGTCTGGTCGATTCCGCAAAAATCCTCGGTTTGCCCGCCCCCTATACGGCGGACGAGATGGTGGAAGCCACCACGGAAACCCTGAAGGCCAATAAGCTTAAGGGTGCATATATTCGTCCCTTGGTTTTCGTCGGCGCAGGAGCCATGGGTGTGCATCCCGGCGACAACCCGATTCAGACCATCATCGCCGCATGGAGCTGGGGCGCATACCTTGGTGAAGACGCCCTGGAAAAAGGGATTCGCGTCAAGGTGTCCACCTACAACCGCCACCACGTCAACGTGATGATGACCAAATCCAAGGCCTGCGGCAACTACGTGAACTCGGTTCTGGCCAAAATGGAAGCCGTGCGCGACGGTTACGCCGAAGCCATTCTGCTGGATACTTCCGGCCATGTCTCCGAAGGTTCCGGCGAAAATTTGTTCATGGTCAAGAACGACGTCATTTACACACCGCCGATGTCCGGTGTGCTGGGCGGCCTGACCCGCGATTCCATTATTACACTCGCCGCGGACCTGGGGTACGAAACTCGCGAAGTCACCATCGGTCGCGACATGTTGTACACTGCTGATGAAGTGTTTTTCACAGGCACTGCGGCCGAATTGACCCCGGTTCGCGAAATTGACGCGCGAGTCATCGGCGAAGGCAAGGCCGGCGCTGTGACAAAGCTGCTGCAAACGGAGTTCTTTAAAATCCTCAAGGGCGACAACCCGGATTACGAACACTGGCTGTACCGCTACGAAATTTAGCGGCCCGGCTGCCACCGAATCGAAAAAAGGGGAGCTCGGCGTCTTGTCCGGGCTCCCCTTGTGTTGTATATGATTACGGCTTCGTCACTTCTGACCCAATTGGAATTTCATGAGCACATCCAGCCTGACAGCAAAATATCGTCCCCAGACCTTTGATCAGGTCGCCGGGCAGGAGGCCATCAAGACCATCCTTTCCCGTGCCGCGGCACAGGACAAGGTTGCTCCGGCCTATCTTTTCAGCGGGACCCGAGGAGTGGGCAAGACCACCATCGCCCGCATTTTCGCCAAAGCCCTCAACTGCAAGAACGCGCCCACTGCCGAACCGTGCAATGAGTGTGATTCCTGCCGCCAGATCACCGCGGGGGTGGCCGTGGACGTCATCGAGATAGACGGCGCATCCAACCGCGGCATCGACGATGCCCGCAGACTCAAGGAAGACATCGGCTATGCCCCGTTGGAGGGTCGCTACAAAGTCTTTATCATTGACGAAGCCCATATGTTGACCAAAGAGGCCTTCAACGCGCTCCTCAAAACCCTTGAGGAGCCGCCGCCACGAGCCACCTTCATCATGGCCACCACCGAGCCGCACAAATTTCCGGCCACCATCATCAGCCGTTGTCAGCATTACACCTACAAAATGCTGTCCGAGGGCGAGTTGACGGCTCATCTGGAAAACATCCTGGCCCAGGAGTCCATCGAATACGAACCTGGAGCATTGCAGATCATCGCCAAACGCGGCGCCGGCAGTGTGCGCGATTCCATGTCCCTGCTGGGGCAGGCCCTGGCTTTTGACGAGGGTAAATTGCGTGAGGAGGATGTACGTACTTTTCTGGGGCTGGCCGGGCAGGAAGTCTTCTTTCAGCTCATGGGGGCCATTCATGCCAAAGATTTGGTGGCCGTCGGACAGCTGTTGCGTCAGGTACTCGACCAGGGACTCGATCTCGGGTTTTTTCTGCGCGAGTTGACCAGCTGCTGGCGCAACATGTTTTTGCTGCGCCAGGCAGGCAAGCAGGCCTTACCGTTGCTCGGTCTTTCCGGCGACGAAGCCGCAACCTGGCTGGAGTGGGCCTCCAAATTCGACCCCGCTTACATCCACGCCTGTTGGCAGATGACCTTGGACGGCCAGAAACGGGTCATGACTTCTTTGGAACCTGCCATGGCCTTGGAACTTCTGCTTCTGAACATCGCGTCGCTCTCGGATCTCATTGATTTGGAAAAAGTGGGCGGTTCTCCGGCAGCGCCTCCGCGCGGGCCCGTATCCGGCGGAAATCGCGGTCCTGCCGGAGGCGGTATGCAGCGCCCGCCCCAAGGCGGCTTCCAAGCCCCTCCGCAGGGTGGGCAGCGGTTTCAGGGGGAGCAACAATTTCAGCAGTCCCAGCCCAAGCCCCCACAACAGACCCGGCAGCATCAGGTCCAACAGGCTCCACACCAACAGCGGGCGCAGCAGCCGGCTGCTGCACAACCGCGCCAAGTCCCTTCTGCAGACGAATCCGCCCAGCCGGGGCAAAAGGAGGCCGAGCCACCGAAGGCAGTGGCTGAGCCCGTCAACAGTCCGGCAACCAAGTCTGTGCCCAAGGCGGTCTGCGAACTGCCTGCACCGCCCAACGGGCTCAAAAGCTGGGAAGGGCTGGTGGAATACGCCAAAGACTGCAACGGCAAAAGCGAGGTCAATGCCCACAATCTGCGACATCTCAAGGGGGAATTGCAGGGTGACGAGCTCGTTGTTCTCTGTGGCAACAACTTTTTGTACAAACAAATGTCGGCTTCCGGCGCAACCAATGCTCTGGAACGTCTGGCAGGGCTGTATTGGGGCAGGGATATCACTGTTCGTGTGGAACTCGGTAATGTGCCGATGAGAAAGTCGGAAAAACAGTTGCGCAAGGACGCCGAAGAACATGAAAGCGTGGTGAAGGTCATGGAAGCCTTCAGCGCGCTGATTATGTCGGTGACCCCACGCAATAACCAATAATTAAGACTATCAAGGAGAAAACATAATGTTTGGTAATCCCAAGGAAATGATGCGTCAGGCGCAACTCATGCAGAAAAAGATGGCCGAAACCCAGGAGAAGCTGAAGGAAATGGAAGTGGAAGCTTCCAGCGGGGGAGGCATGGTCAAAGTAAAATGCTCCGGAGGACAGGAAATCGTTTCCGTTGAGATCGAACAGTCCGTGTTTGAGTCCGGCGATGTGGAAATGCTGCAGGACCTCGTGCTTACCGCCGCCAATGATGCCCTGAAGAAGTCCAAGGACCTCATGGAAGAAGAAATGGGCAAGCTGACCGGCGGCATGAAAATCCCCGGCCTGTTCTAGGAGATTTTTGTGCAGAATCTTCCTGCTCCGTTGCGGGCGGTTGTGGAACAGCTCTCCAAACTGCCCGGCATCGGACCGAAATCGGCGCTGCGCATCGCCCTGACTCTGCTCAAGATGCCGCGTGAACGTGCTGCCGGGGTAGGCCAGTCCATCATCAATCTGCGCGAAAATCTGTGCATTTGCGAAGAGTGCGCCAGTCTGGCCGAATCCAGTCCCTGTCCACTCTGTTCAGATCCAAACAGAAATCATGGCCAGCTTTGTCTGGTTTCCGAGTGGGATGCGCTGCTGGCAATGGAAGACATGAACCTCTTCAAGGGCCGTTATCTGGTCCTTGGAGGGTTACTTTCCCCGTTGGACGGTGTTGAGCCCGGTCACCTGGAATTTGACCGACTCAAGCGTCATTTGACCAGCGGCGGGGTCACGGAGTTGATCCTCGCCCTCGGCGCCACCATGGACGCGGAGTCCACGGCTTCATACGTCAAGAACATGGTAGAAAACGAATTTCCGGACGTGAAGGTTTCCCGTCTTGCCCAGGGCATACCCATCGGTGGTGAAGTGAAATACATGGACAAGGAAACCTTAAAGCAATCCTTGAGATATCGCCAGAAGATCTAAATCTCCTTGACTGTAAGTAGCCAAATTTATTTATGAATCAGGAAAAATCCACTCGTCTTGAAGCCGCTGAAGTTTGCAGCGTCGTCTACAGCAATTCGGAAAACGGCTATGTCATCGCCCGTGTCAGCTCTAAGAACGAACCGGGAATGACGACCATTACCGGCATTCTGGGAGACATCCAGCCGGGCGAAAGCCTGGAGCTGACAGGCAAGTGGAAGGTGCACCCCAAATACGGGCCGCAGTTCGAGGTGGAGACTTTCGAACAGACCATGCCCGCCACGGAAAACGGGGTCATCAAGTTCCTGCAGTCGTCCATCAAGGGAGTGGGGGAGAAGACGGCCACCGTGCTTGTGGGCGAATATGGAGTCGGTATTTTGGACATCTTGGACGATGATCCTGAAAAATTGCTTGAAATCAAGGGGATATCAAAGAAAAAACTTCAGGATATCATTGATTCCTGGACCAAGCAGCGGGCCATCAAAAACTTGTTGGTCTTTCTTCAGACCCATAATGTGCCTACCACTTTTGCGGGAAAGATATTTCACCTTTACGGTGCAACAGCAGAAATGAAGTTGCGTGAGAACCCTTATGATCTTGCCTACGAGATCAGGGGCGTGGGATTTCGCACCGCAGACCAGATGGCCATTAAGCTGGGCTTCAAGCAGGATGCCTGGCAGCGTCTGGAAGCCGGGCTCATCTATACCCTGTTCACTTTGAGCGAGCGGGGCGGACATATGTTCGTGCCCAAGGACAAGCTTTTGTCCGATGCGGCGCGCATGATGGACAATGTGGATTTCGACAAGCTTGAGACCGCGCTGTATTCGCTGGAAGACAAGAAAAGAGTGCGCATCGAGGACCTGCCCGAACAGGACATTGAACAGGCTGTGTATCTCATGCATTTCTACCATTTTGAAAACGAGATAGCACAGCGACTGCACCAGCTTATCAACCACCCCACACCCGTTAGCCGCAACAAGGTGGCCAAGGCTCTGCCCAAGGTGGAGGAAACCCTCGGTTTCTCCCTGTCCGACGAACAGCGGGAGGCCGTATTTGAGGCTTGCTCCAACAAGGTTTTCATCATCACCGGCGGACCCGGTACAGGGAAGACCACCATTACCAAGGCCATTGTTCTGACCCTCAAGGAGCTGGGCCTCAAGATCAAACAGGCTGCGCCCACGGGCAGAGCGGCCAAACGCATGTTCGAAGCCACGGGACTGCCCGCGCAAACCATTCATCGCCTGCTTCAATATCAGCCTGATGGAGGTTTTCAGTACTGTCAGGACCAGAAGATGAAGGGCGATGTTTTGGTCATCGACGAGTCGTCCATGGTGGATGCGCACCTGTGTGTGTCCGTGCTGCGGGCTTTGCCGCATACCTGCCGCCTCATTCTGGTAGGCGACATCAACCAGCTCCCCAGCGTTGGGTCCGGAAACGTGCTGGCAGACCTCATCAACTGTGAAATGGTGCCCTGTGCCCGACTGACCCATATTTTTCGCCAGGCAAAGGAAAGCTACATCGTTGTCAATGCCCACCGAATCAACCAGGGAGAAATGCCCTTGGGGCATCCACAGGAAGCGCCCGAAGCCGACTTTTTCTGGATTCCCCAAGAGGACCAGTCAAAAGTTCAGCGGCTCATCCTGGACAGCGTGTGCGACCGTATTCCCAAACGCTATGGGCTGGACCCTGTCCGCGACATCCAGGTGCTGACTCCCATGCATAAGGGCGAAGTGGGAACCATGGCCCTGAATCAGGTGTTGCAGGAGAGGCTCAATCCCCTTCGCAGCGGGGATAGGGAGATCAAGCGCGGCCAGGTTTGCTATCGTGTGGGAGACAGGGTTCTTCAGACCAGGAACAACTATGACAAGGATGTCTTCAACGGCGATCTGGGCATGGTGGTGGATCTGAACACTCAGGAGAATGAGCTGACCGTGGAATTCGAGGGCACCTTCGTGACGTACGAGGCCTCGGAAATGGACGACCTGAGTCTTGCCTATGCCGTCAGTGTGCACAAGTCGCAGGGCAGCGAATATCCGGCAGTGGTCATGCCCATCGTCACCCAGCATTACATGCTGTTGCAGCGCAATCTTCTCTATACCGGGCTGACCCGTGCCCGTAATTTGGCTGTTCTCATCGGCAGCAAGCGGGCCTTTCAGATAGGCCTGAACAACGTCACCGCCGGGAAGAGGGGAACACACCTCGCCTACCGTCTTCGTCATCTTTTTGCCGAGAACAATCTGATCTAGTCTTTTTTTCGGTACTTCTTCCTTTTTTCTTCATTCCTGCTTTCAATAGGAATGATTTTCATGTAGCATTTGTGTCTGTTTCGACACGCACCAAATGACTATTCAAGGAGTATGATATGCCGACCAAAAGAATGGAAGAAGCCATCAATGACCAGATAAACTTCGAGATATTCAGCGCCAACATATACCTGTCCATGGTGTCCTACTTTGAGAGCCAGGGCCTGCCTGGTTTTGCCAACTGGATGCGGGCTCAGTACAAGGAAGAGATCTTCCACGCCATGAAGATGTTCGACTATGTCCTGGAGGCCGGCGGCCGGGCCACGCTTACCGCCATCGATGCGCCTCCGCAGGATTGGGACAGCCCTCTGGCGGCCTTTGAAAACGCTCTGGCCCATGAGAAAATCGTCACCGGGCGCATCAACAACCTTATGGAAGTCGCTCAGGAGGAGAAAGATCACGCCTGCCAGATATTCCTCCAGTGGTTCGTTTCCGAGCAGATGGAAGAGGAGGCCACCGTGAGCGACATCGTCAACAAGCTGAAGCTTGTGAGCGACGGCGGAGCCCTGTTCATGTTGGACCGCGACCTTGCAACCCGCGTCTTCACGGAGCCCGCGGCATAAGAGAACCCACAGCCCGGAGTCTTTCATGTCGGAAATGAGCATCAATATCCTTATCGGCGGTGAAGCGGGGCAAGGACTTGTCACCATCGGTCAGCTTATGGCCAAAGCTCTTGTTCGTGGCGGGCACGATGTCCTGGTCAATCAGGATTACATGTCCCGCATCCGCGGAGGGCATAATTTTTTCGCCATCCGCACCGGGCCTGAACCGATCCAGTGCACCACGGAGATGGTGGACATCCTGGTGGCTCTCAACAAGGAAACTTTGGAAATCCATGGGAGTCAGCTTACCGAGCGTGGCATTGTGGTGGCGGACGAGAAGATCGATTGCAGGGGATTGAACGCCTTGAAGGTCCCGTTCAACGACCTTGCGTCCAAGCCACTCTTTTACAATGTGGTTGCGCTCGGCGTGCTGGGGGCGGCCGTCTGCAACGATATCGCCATTCTTGAGGGACTGCTGCAGGATACTTTCGGCAAGAAGGGCTCCGAAATCGTGGCCTCCAACCTGGAAGTTCTGCGCAAGGCGTATGCCTGGGTCAAGGAGCAGAACTTCGATTTTTCCTGCATGCCTCCACCACCGGAAAATCCGGACAAACGGATCATGATCAACGGCAACGAGGCCATCGCCCTGGGCGCATTGGCCGCCGGCTGCAATTTCCTGTCCTTTTATCCCATGACGCCGTCCACATCAGTGGCTCTGACGCTCATCAACAAGGGCAAAGAGCTCGGCTTCGTGGCCGAACAAGCCGAGGACGAGATCGCGGCCATCAACATGGCTCTGGGGGCTTCCTGGGCGGGGGCTCGCAGTATCGTGACCACTTCGGGCGGCGGGTTCGCCCTCATGGTCGAAGGCATCAGCCTGGCCGGCGTTACAGAAACGCCCGTGGTCGTTATTCTGGTGCAGCGTCCCGGCCCGGCCACGGGCCTGCCCACCCGTACCGAACAAGGGGACCTGAATCTGGCGCTTTATGCCGGACATGGCGAGTTTCCGCGAGCCATCTTCACGCCCGGCACGCCAGAAGAATGCTTTTACCTGACACACCGGGCCTTCGACTTGGCCGAGCGTTACCAGACGCCCATGTTCGTGCTTTCAGACCAGTATCTTGCCGATTCCTACAGGGCGGTTGAACCTTTTGATCTCGACAAGCTTCCCGAAGTGGCCAAGCCACTGCTCAAACCGGAAAATCCCAAGGAGTACAAACGGTACGCCCTGAGTGACGACTGTATTTCTCCCCGGGCTATTCCCGGATTCAGCGAGGCTTTGGTCAAAGTGGATTCGGACGAGCATGACGAACAGGGGCACATCGTCGAGGACGCGCCCACCCGTGTGGCTCAGAACAGCAAACGGCTGTGCAAAGGGTGCGGTCTGTGGGCAGAAGTGGTGCCGCCCGGTTATTACGGTCCGGACGAGCCGGATGTCCTCTTCCTTTGCTGGGGCAGCACGCTTGGCGCAGCTCTGGATGCCTCGGAAATGGCGGACTTGAAGGTTGCGGTACTGCACTTCACTCAGGTTTACCCGCTCAAGGACGAGCAGTTTATGCCTTTTCTGGAGGCTGCCAAGGAGGTGGTCTGTGTCGAAGGCAACGCCAACGGCCAGTTCGCACGGCTGCTGCGTCAGGAAACCGGTTACGGCGTCAACAACTTCATCCTGCGTTTTGACGGCAGGCCCATCACGGCCCGCTACATCCTGGCGGGTTTGAAAAACATCCTGTAGTCGGGGAGACAACTATGATCAACATCGAAGCATACGGAACATTCGATACGGCATGGTGCCCCGGTTGCGGCAATCATTCCATCCTCGAATGCGTCAAGCTGGCCCTGTCCGAGTTGGACATAGCTCCCCATCAGGTGGGCTTCGTCTCGGGTATCGGCCAGGCCGCCAAGGCGCCACAGTACCTGAACTGCAACATGTTCAACGGACTTCATGGCCGATCTCTTCCTGCTGCGCAGGGAGCCCGGCTGGCCAACCCGAACATGGTGGTCATCGCCGAAAGCGGCGATGGCTGCAACTATGGCGAGGGGGGAAATCATTTTCTGGCAGCTTTGCGGCGAAACATGAATATGACCTTGTTGGCCCACGACAACCAGATCTACGGGCTGACAAAAGGTCAGGCCAGCCCGACCACGGCAAAAGGACAGGTGACCAAGACCCAGCCTTTTGGAGCACCTTCCGAGCCGTTCAACCCGGTGGCGGTGGCCGTGACCATGCACACCGGGTTTGTGGCCCGCGTCTTTTCTGGGGATCAGGAGCATCTGGTGAATATCATCAAGCAGGCCATCAACCATAAAGGGTTTTCCTTGGTGGATATTTTACAGCCGTGCGTTTCCTTCAACAAGGTCAACACGTTCGGTTGGTACAAGGACCGCTGTTATCGTTTGGATGAAAGTCACGACCCCAAGGACTGGGACGCAGCCATGAAAAAGGCAGTGGAATTCGGGGATAGAATCCCTATCGGTGTCATCTACAAGGACGACAAGCCGGGCTTTGAGGAAGGGATGCCATCCCTGGCGGCAGGCCCTCTGGCGACACGGGAGCTGAATAAGACCAAGCTGGCGGAGATCATTGATTCATTCACCTGAGACAGGGAGTCGAGCATGAAAGACGTGGTGTTGTTTGCATTCAACGGAGAGATGATGTGCTTCGTGCATGTGTTGCTCAATGCCCTGGATATGAAACAGACGGGCATGAATCCGCGCATCATATTCGAAGGTGCTTCCACCAAACTGGCGCCCGAGTTGATGAAACAGGAAAATCCTTTTAATCATCTATACTTGAAGGCAAGAGAAACCGGTTTGATTGAAGGGGTCTGCAAAGCCTGTTCGGCCAAGATGGGAGTTTTGGCTGCCGTGCAGGAAGAAGGGCTGCCTTTACTCGATGATATGGCGGGGCACCCTTCAGTCGGGGCCTACTTGCAGCGTGGTTTTGAAGTCATCACCTTCTGAGTAAATGCATGGATAATGGCAAGAGACGGTCTTTCGGCCGTCTTTTTTCGTGTCAGGGGCAAAAGCACTGGACAAACCGTCCACACTCTGCAAAATCACTCGAAACTTCAAAATAACTGCATTCAAGGTGAATCAATGAGCAACGATCAGGAAAAAATCATTTACTCCATGTACAAGGTGACCAAGCGTCATGGTCAGCGGGAGGTTCTGAAAAATATATCCCTGTCCTATTTCTACGGGGCAAAGATCGGCGTACTCGGCCTGAACGGCTCGGGGAAAAGTTCCCTGCTGAAAATCCTGGCCGGTGTGGACGAAAATTTCGAAGGCGAAACCCATGTTTCCCCGGGGTTCACCATTGGCTACCTGGAACAGGAGCCTTTGGTGGACGAAACCCGCACTGTGCGCGAGGTGGTGGAGGAAGGAGTGGGCGAAACCATGGCCTTGATCAAAGAATTCAATGAGATCAACGAAAAATTCGCCGAGCCTATGGAAGCCGATGAGATGGATGCCCTGATCCAGCGTCAGGCCGAGGTTCAGGAACTCATGGACGCCAAAGGCGCATGGGATATTGATTCCCGTCTGGAAATGGCCATGGATGCCCTGCGTTGTCCTCAGGGAGATACACCGGTTTCGGTAATTTCCGGTGGCGAACGACGCCGCGTGGCCTTGTGCCGCCTGTTGCTCCAAAGCCCGGATATCCTGCTGCTTGACGAACCCACCAACCATTTGGACGCCGAGTCCGTGTCCTGGCTCGAACGTTACCTGCAATCGTTCCCGGGGACGGTCATCGCCGTAACCCACGACCGTTATTTTCTGGACAATGTGGCGGGCTGGATCCTGGAACTGGATCGCGGCCGCGGTATCCCCTGGAAAGGAAACTATTCCTCCTGGCTGGAACAGAAGGACAGCCGCCTCAAGCAGGAGGACAAAGAGGACTCGGAACGCCGCAAAACCTTGGAGCGCGAACTCGAGTGGATCAAAATGTCTCCCAAGGGTCGCCGTAAAAAAAGCAAGGCCAGAATCAATGCATACGAGGCCATGGTTTCCCATGAGAGTGAAGCCCGATCCAAGGATTTGGAAATCTACATTCCACCGGGGAATCGTCTGGGCAAGCAGGTCCTCATTGCCGAGGGTGTGTCCAAATCCATGGGCGACAAACTTTTGGTGGAAGGCATGGATTTCATCATTCCAGCCAACGCCATCGTGGGTGTTGTCGGCCCAAACGGTGCTGGTAAGACCACACTTTTCAATATGATGGTGGGCCAGGAACTGCCCGATGTTGGAACCCTTAAAGTCGGTGAAACCGTGGATTTCGCCTATGTGGATCAGAACCGCGACTCCCTGGAGTCCGGCAAGTCCGTCTACGAAGTCATCAGTGGCGGCGCTGAATTCATCAAACTGGGAACCCGCGAGGTCAACGCCCGCGCCTACTGCAGCCGCTTCAACTTTCAGGGCTCGGACCAGCAGAAGAAGGTGGACGTGCTTTCCGGTGGTGAGCGCAACCGCGTTCATCTGGCCAATATGCTCAAATCAGGGGCCAACGTCATTCTGCTTGACGAACCCACCAACGACCTGGATGTGAACACCATGCGCGCCCTGGAGGACGCCCTGGACAACTTTGCGGGCTGCGTCCTGGTCATCAGCCACGACCGCTGGTTCCTGGATAGAATCGCTACCCATATAATCGCTTTTGAAGGCGACTCCCAGGTTATCTTCCACGAAGGCAATTACTCTGACTACGAGGAGGACCGCAAAAAGCGCCTCGGAGCCGAGGCCGACCAACCCCACCGCCTCAAGTTCAGAAAGCTGACCCGTTAGCCTTTCAAAAGAAAAAAGAGGCCCCCTGACGGTGACCGTCAGGGGGCCTTTGTCATCTTGTGGAGCCGTTCGTTCCCAATGGAGCACGCCGATCCTTGGCATAGGCATTCCCGGGGATTGATTTGGCGTATTTCTTGATGTCCGCCGCCCGCTCACCGATCTCCATAAGAGTGCAGCAGCCGTTGATCTCGATAACCCCCAGAGAAATGGATACCAATGGATATTCCCGTTCCTTGCCGTCCCGTCCCTTGGCAAGAATCCACCCCCGCTGCCGGTCCTGGTCGGAGTAGTAGTGGGCCACCAGCCGTTTGAAGCAGCGCAGTACCGAAATACAGGTCTTTTCCACGGCCTCCGGCTTGGTTATGAGCACGAAATCATCACCGCCTATGTGGCAGAGACGGGAATCTTTGGGGCAATGTTTGGAAGCGGCCCAAGAGAGAATGTCGGCGGCCAGCTTGATGATGGCGTCGCCGTTCTTGAATCCGTAGGTGTCATTGTAGACCTTGAAGTGGTCCAGGTCGGCGTAGATGATGCAGAATGAATCTTCCCGGTTGATCCTGGCCTCCACTTCCTGCTCCAACCTCACATTTCCGGGAAGGCCGGTAAGCGGGTTGGTGCCTCGGGCCATCTCCACCTGAACCCGGGCCAGGGTATTGAGCAGTTTCTGTACCGAGACAACGCCGAACAATTTGCCTTTACGGGTGATGATGACATCATCGTAAGCCTTGAGAGTCTCACGGTCCATGGTCATGCGGGCGGCCTGTTCCACCGGCGTGGATGCGTCCACCACAAGAGCCGACTCATCCATGACATCCGTGATGGATCTCTTGGAGAACAGGGCCACTCCGTACTGCGAGGAGAGTTGGCGGTTGAGGTGATATTCCATGACCAATCCTCTGGGGATATCGTTTTCAGTGATCACGATGCTGGAGAACTGCAAATTGTTGGAAAAGAATTCCTGGGCGTCAGCCACAAGAAAAGAATCGTTCACCGCATAGGGAGCTTCGGCGATTTCCCCGATGGGGATGGAGCAGGTGACTGCCTTGCGAGGCAGCTCGGACACGGATTGGAGGTCCTGGCATTCCGGGCTTAACTCGGGGCGAGTCTTGGCCGGATAGCCGAGGTAGTATCCCTGGCCGCAGTGCACGCCGATGTCCATGAGACAAATGGCCTGGTCTCTGGTCTCTATTCCCTCAGCGACAATCTTTGAATTGATTTTGTCGGCAAAAGTGACCGTGGTCTCAACCAGGGCGCGTTTGACCGGGTCGCGATGGATGTTGTGAATGAGGGTTTTGTCCAGCTTGATGAACTCCGGTTGCAGCTCGGCGATGGAGCTCAACCCGGAATAGCCGGAGCCGGTATCGTCCAGTGCGATCTGAAATCCTTGGTTCCTGTAATGCTCCAGGGTTCTGTAGAAGAGGCTGAAGTCTTGCAGACTGTGACGTTCCGTGATCTCGAAGACGATATTTTTGGGCGAGAGCCCGACCTCGTCAAGTAGAGCCAGGGTCTTTCCCGGGGAAAATTCCGGGTCGGCCATGGTCTTGGGATGGATGTTCAGGAAGAGCCGTTGCCCCTTGGCAATGGGCCCCAGGTTGCGGATGGCTTTTTCCCGGCAGACCTCTTCCAGGGAAAAAAGTCTGCCGATCTGTTCGGCCAATTCGAACATGACCAAGGGAGATTCGAAAGGGGAGTTTTGCGGGCCTCGCGCCAGAGCTTCCCAGCCACAAATGGTGCCGGTACGGAAATCAAGGATCGGCTGATATTTACAATAAATTTCCCGTTCCTTGACGATCTGGTTGAAATTCTTGGAGATGGCCAGGGATTTTAAATCCAGGGGCTGGTTGGCGTAAATTCGGGCCTCCTTGATGGCCCGCAGCAATGCGTTTTCCCAATCCTTGCCGCTGTTGTGAGGGATATGGGAATAGCCCATACCGAGCTCTATGCCGATGCCGGTCCATTTAAGCATGGTCCGTTTCATGGCGTTCTGGGCCTGAAGTTTGAATGCGTATGCGATGTCGCCGAGGTTGTCGCCCAGGTCCATGCCTCCGTCCGGCCAGATCAGGACATATTCGCCCGGGGCCAGGGAGATGACCGAAACATTGCTTTCCTCGTATCGCTCTCTGGCTGTCTGTACGAGAGAATCCTTGAGTTCACGATCGAGCTGACCGACAAAGTCATTACCGTACATCTCCTTGAAGAGGATGTAGTCCCTGATGATGACCAGAAGCAGGTTGGAAGTGCTGTAGTGTTTCAGCTGCGCGTGCAAAGATGAGCTTTCGGACAAAACCATGTGCATAGAGTCTTCCTCGGGCCGAGCGGTAGAGCTATGGTTCCACAATCGAAAAATAGAACGATTCATGAGAGCTCTCTCAAAGCGATATTGACAAGTGTTGAATATGCCTTTCCAAAACGCCTCAATGTTGTAGCCCTCAGAGATTTGTGTTTGTTACCGATGCGTGACGAATGCATGGAGATTCGGTTTCCCATGCCGAAAAAAAAGGCGGAAACCGAAGTCTCCACCTTTTCATATCTCGTAGGGGTATATTTATCGATAATACAAATTTCGACCACCGATTGTCAAAAACGATTGGTGCAGGTTCTTGCGAATATCCCGTCTGTCCCACACTCCCTGTATGTGGCCGCGGGAAAGCGCCTTGTAACAGCCGTGGTAATCAGGAGCGATATCAAGCCCCGTTGTCTCCTTGATGACCCCGGGACCGGCAAAGCCGATATTGGAGGACCGCACCGCATACTGGTAGGGCGAACAGCCCAGGAAGGACGCCAAGGGCCCCGCGTATGAATTCGTGTCGTAAAGGACAATGTACAAACCGCCGGCCTCGATGTAGTTGCGGACCGCCATGGTCACGCGGGGCATCTGAATAAGGCCGTTGAGTCCTTCCTGGATGCGAATACCTGCTGTGCCGTGAATGTAAGCCAGGAAGGGATGGTGTTTCTTCTGAGCCAGTTCCAGAGCGCGAATGAACTTCTCACCCTCGGCCGCACCGACGGAACCTCCCCGGAAATTGGCCACCAGCATGGCGCATGTCAATTTGATGCCTTCCAACGATGCATGGAAGGACATGCAGCCACTCTGCATGTTGTTCTTTTCCTTGGCCGCCTTCACACGCTCCTCAAAGTTGGGAAAGCCTGTGGGGTTGCCAGCCGCTATGTTCTTGTTGAACTCCTGGATGGAATCCTTGTCGAACACGTTGTGCAGGTACCACTGGTATTCCATGCGGAAATGATGGCCGCAATTGGGGCAGACTCCGGCGAAATCGGTAAACAGATCGCGTGCCCAAATGTCCAGGCAACCACGCTTGGCGGAGTGGGGGCAGGAAACTTCCCTGTCCTGGAGTGACTGGGGGCTGACGTACTCGTGCCCGTTCTCATGGACAGAGGATTTGTCCGGTTGGGACAGGCCGGTGAGTTCCATTTCCACCTGTTTGTTGTCGGAGCCTATGCCCACCGACTTGAGCGCCTTGCCTGACAAGGAACCGAACTTGCCCGTGATCACGTGCACTTCGTCGGTCAGCTCTTCCAGGACGCGCTTCACGGTCTGCTGCACGGGTTTGATGATGCCGTAGACAATCACAGAGTAGGTGGTGGAGACGAATCCGGAGCGGGCCGCATTGAATTTTTCCCAAATGGTCCGGTTGTCCTGATAGGCATGCTGGGCCATATGCCGATATTTCTTGCTCCGGCGGTCCAGCAAACGCTCACGGGCGCGTTCACTCAGGTTCCAACGCACAATGACGTCGGCGTTCTTCTTGAAAAGGCGCAGGGCCAGCCCGCGCAGAAAGCGGACGCTACGGACGCTCAGTGTCACTTCATCCGTAGCCTGGATGACCCGCTCGCGTAGCTGCTTGTAGAAGCCGAAGCTCTCGGAGCGCGCACCGAGGGGCGGTTCCTGAAGAATTTCATCGATATAGCCATTGGCCAGGTTGTCTTGGGCCGTGATTTTCTGATGGCTGGCGCAGGATTCGATGAGCTCCTGGGATGCTCGCTGGGGAGGGCGGATACGGCCTTCGATGGCAGCGGCGCCTTCAGGAGAGATGACCGAATAGTAACCGTGGGAGAGCATGATACGCTTGTCCGCCATGCCGATGGCTTCCGCGCCTCCGGAGCCGCCTTCAGAGAATATGGCGATGACGGGCACATCCAAGCCGCACATTTCATAAATGTTTTCGGCTATCTGCTGTGCCGCTCCCGGGAAATCCTCGACCGGATAGGAACCTGGCGTGTTCACGTAGGCGTGGATGGGAATCTGTTCCCGTGCCGCAACCTTCATATATTTGAGAGCTTTGTAGTTCCCCCAAGGCTTGATGGAGCCGCCGTTGCGGAATTCCTCACCATGCCCTTTTTCCTGACCGACCACCATGACCGGCTGGTTGATGATGGTCTTGCCCTTACGGCGGGTGATATAGGCACGGGCAATTACCATACCCGGGTCGATGCTGTGTTCATCCTTGCCGCCGATCTCATTGTAGTTGTCATAGACATTTTCAAGAATGTCCTTGAGGCTGACGCGTTGGGGGTGCCGGACTATCCTGACCTTGTCCATGGGCATCAGTCGGGCGTCCAAGGAAATTTCCAGGGACTCCAAACGTTTTTCAAGAGCCTTCAGGGCGTTGACGGCATCGCCGTTCTTGCTGAAGGAATGCTCATCAAACTCGGCAATGCGGCGCAGTAGTTCGTCCAGTTCCGGGCTGTCCTTGTCTCCAATGACTTCCCGCGCGTAGTCGGCACGCTGCTGCAGTTCTGTTTTCTTTTTATCAAGACTCATAAGCTAGAACTCGAGAAGATTCTTTGTTTTATTGATCAGGAACGGGATGTTTGTCTTCATCCTGGTGCCGGAGGCGTCTTCACCGTCGAGCTTGAGGCCGTTGAGGAACTCGACGCCCCGTGTCTTGGCTTCCTCCAGGTCCTTGCCCCAGATGATGGCCAACGCCAGGTTGGGGTCATACTCGGTGGGAATCTGGTAAGGCCTTTCCCGGGGGACATGGGTGTGCATGGACAACCAATCCTTCTCGGTCCAGCCAAAGGTGTCGATCTTTCCCGCCCAAGGGGTGAAACCGCTTTCCGTGTCTTCGGCAATGATGCGGTATTCAATGCTCACGCCGTCGAAATCAATGTTTTTCTGAGTATACCCCAGAGGCTCGCCAAGACCGACGCGGATCTGTTCGCGGATCAGGTTCACATCCGGGTTGCCTTTGGTCTTGGCAATACATGCGGAAACACCGTTCTCCACCTGAATGCGGGTATTCACTTCCATGAGGAACGGCATGCCGTTGGGGGTGACGATCCATTCCCAGGTGCCCACGTTGTCGTATTTGATTTCGCGAGCCATGGACAGGGAATGTTCAACGATGTCGTCCAGCACCTTCTGGGCGTCGAAAGTGTATGCCAGGTTCTGTGGCCAAAATCCGGGCGCGACTTCGATGCGTTTTTGCAGCCCGGGGCTCTGCACTGAACAATTTCGGGTTCCGAAATGGACCGGGTTGACGCCGGAACGATCGGAAACCACCTGTACTTCCAGGTGGTTGAAGTTGAAAACACGCTGTTCGATAAGCACGCCTTCATCATTGAAGGTACGCATGGAGTAGTTTCTGATGCGGCGGTAGACCTGACGGAATCGAGCCATGTCTTCGACTTCATCGATCCCCATGCCGCCACCGCCTGCAGAAGCTTTTACCAGCACGCGCGGGTTCTTGATGCCTTGTTTGTCCTGGAACTCGAACAGACTTTCGGCAATGGATTCGGCTTCCAATTCATCATAAATGGCCCGGTCGGAACCGGGAACAGTGGGAACGCCCAGCCGCCGGGCCAGACGCTTGGTGTTGATTTTATCGCCGAGGTCACGGATGACCCACCAGGAAGGACCAATGAAGATCATGGGGCGGTCACGCTCGGTGACTCTCCTGGCAAAACGGAAGTTTTCCGAGAAAAAGCCGTATCCGGGGTGGATGGCGGTAGCGCCGGCGTCGTCGGCCACGGCCAGAATATCTCCGGCGTCGTTATAGTTTTGAATTCTGTATAAGGATTTTTCGCCCCCCAATTTGCGGGCGATGTCCACATGGCCGGATTCGGTGTCTTCCGCGGTGTAAAGAGCAACAAACGGCAGTCCGAGGTCGGCGCAGGCCTCCATGATGCGAACTGCGATTTCGCCTCTGTTGGCAATCAAAATTTTATGTCCGTTCATACTCACGGCTACATTCAGTCTCCTGTACGTGATTTTAGCGAATATGCTCAATAGCCGGTCTGTTCCAGTCTGGCAATTTTTTTTGCCGTTTAAAATAATAATTTCAAACGGGTGTTTTTATGGCGGCTTCGGCACATTGCAGTGGACGTTCTAAAGAAACAACGCTACTTTTTCAATGCAATACTGCCGGCAAGTCGTGATTGCCATGCAAGGGAGTTCCACAGGATACAAGAAAAGGGGAAAAGAATGCAGTATGTTATCGTGGGAAACGGCGTCGCCGCCATCGGTGCGGTCGAAGGCATAAGGCAGCACGATACCGAAGGGACCATTACAATCATCAGCGAAGAAGCCGTAGCGACCTATGGCCGCCCCCTGATTTCCTATTATTTGTCGGACAAGATCAAACTCGACACCCTGCCGTACCGCCCGGAAGAATTTTACGTAAAAAACAAGGTCACCATGAAGCTCGATTCCAAGGTGACCGCAGTGTCGCCGCAAAAGCGTACGGTGACTCTGGAGAGCGGCGAGACAGTCACCTATGACAAGTTGCTGCTGGCTACCGGCGGCAGCCCTGTGGCCCCGGATATCCGAGGGATAGAAGGGCAGGGCATTTTCAACTTCACTACAGTGGCCCATGCCGAGGCTCTCAAGGAAGTCATAGATTCGGTAAAGAACGTGGTGGTCATCGGCGCCGGACTCATCGCCCTCAAGGCCGCAGAAGGGTTTGCCGAACGGGGGATCGGCGTTACCGTAGTGGTTCGCTCCAGAATCATGCGCGCCTATTTCGATGAAACGGCCGGGAACATGGTTGTGCGCCATCTGGAAAATAACGGTTTGAAGTTCATGCAGGGAGTAGAGATCTCCCGCATCAAGCGTTACGGCACCGGCGCGGTGAAGGGTGTCGATACCGACAAGGGGTTCCTTCCCGCCGACATCGTCATCGTGGCCGCCGGGGTGAGCCCCAACATGGCACTAGCCCACGAAGCTGGGTTGAATACGAACAAGGGTATCGTCGTCGATGACTTCATGACCACCAGCAATGCCGACATCTATGCCGCCGGAGACGTGGCCGAAGCAAAGGATCTTCTAACGGGCGAATATACGGTGCGCCCCATCTGGCCCAATGCCTATTCCCAGGGCCGCTATGCCGGTTTCAACATGACGGGGGCGGGCAAGCCCTATTCCGGAGGTCTGAGCATGAACTCCATAACCTATTACGGGTTGCCCACCGTGACTGTCGGCGAAACCATCTTTGAAGATGAAAGCGGTTACGAAATCGACACCTTCGAAGATCTGGACAACTCCATCTACCGCAAACTCATCTTCAACGACAATATTCTGGTCGGCTGCATCCTCATAGGCGATATCGACGCGGCGGGCTTCTATACAAGCTTCATCAAAAATCGCTTCAAACTCGACGAAGACGGCAAGAAGCTGCTTATGGAAGGGGATCCGTCGCCGGCGCTTTGGCCTGATGAATACATCGAGGCCATGTTGAACAATCCCTAGTTCAAACGAAAGCCCCCTCAAAGGGGGCTTTTTTGTGGATGTCTTTTCTTTGTGTACAGATCGTCTTTGATTCCAGCTAAAACAATCCTTTTACCGTCATGGTGATCCCCAGAATAAAAACGAGCGTCAGAGCCAGTTTTCTATACACCACATCGCTGATGCGTTTGTAGCAGAAAACACCTGCTGCAATTCCCAGGCAAGTGGCCGGAAGGGCCACAGCGAATCCCTTGAGGACGTCCATGGTGATCAAGCCGCCTATGGCATGGGAGGATGAATTGAAAATCGACGCGCACAGAAAATAGGTGGTCATGGTGGACTTGATACGATCCCGGTGCCAGGGCTGCATGTTCAGGTACATGATGACAGGTGGTCCGTTTGCACCAATGCTTCCTCCAAGAATGCCGCCCAAAAAACCGGCCAGAATTCCCCAACGCCGATGAATGCCCCTGCTGGGAGGGGATGCGAAATGCATGTAAGAGATGAAGCCGAGAATAATGATGCCGAGCCACAAAGTCAGAAGGTCGGCGGAAAGAGTCTTCAAGGCATATACGCCCAGGGGGAGACCAAAAAATGTGCCCATGAGCATGATCAGAACCTGTCTGAGTTCCAGGCTCTTGCGGAGTTGAAAACTCAGTGTTCCGTTGATCACCAGAGCCGCCAGGCAAACAAGTGGAATCAACAGCTTGATGTCAAAAACAAAAGAAAGAAGGGGCAGTGAGATGAGCACGACGCCGAAGCCGGTGACTCCCTGAATGAAACTGCCGAAAAAGATACAAAAAAAGAGATAAGAGTATTCGATCATGGGAGTTGGAAAGTAGGCAAATGTCTTGAGCAAGGCAACAGCTGAGTAAAAAATAAATGGCGCCCCTTGCCAGAAATCATCAAAACCGATTATGAAAAACTACTATTTAATAGAATTGATCACGAATACTTAAAGTTTCCAGGAGGATTAGTCATGCCTATCGTCATTGATTCCGATGCATGTATTGGTTGCGAAACCTGTGTGGAACTGTGTCCCGATGTCTTTGAAATGGATAGTGAGGGGGAAAAGGCCGTAGTCATCACCCCGGACGCCGCCGACGATTGCGTTGATGAGGCCATCGACACCTGCCCTAGCGAAGCTATCATAAAAGAATAGGAAACACGGTCGAGTTTGTTTTTCCAGCCGCCTTCAGGCGGCTTTTTTTATAATATATCCATGCCTAACTTGGCGTATTGTTGAGCTATGTCCTTGTAAATCCATCCGTAGAGCTTTTTATGAAGCAGACGAAACATCAGAACCGGGTACTGGGCCGAATGCTTTGGCTGAGAATTGCAGTGCCTTCAGCCGCTTCGCTGCTTCTGCTTTTTTTCGTCGTTTTTTTCATTCATTTTCCCTCAATCAAGGTCGGTCTGTTGAACCACAAGCGGGCCGCCGTCAAAAATCTCGTGGAAGCGGCCTGGAGTATCGTCCAGAGGCAGCACGTCCTGGAGAAAGCGGGCATTATCACTCGAGAGGGCGCTCAGAAAAGGGCCATGAACATTCTCTACGCAATGCGTTACGGCCCGGAAAACAAGGATTATTTTTGGGTCAACAACATGGATGGCGTCATGCTTATGCATCCGTATCGCGCAGACTTGGTCGGCAAAGATATTCTTGATCTGCAAGATGTGACGGGCAAGGAGTTGATCCGTGAATTCGTGGAAACGGTACGCAGGCAAAAGGGAGGTTTTGTCCAGTACATGTGGCAATGGAAGGACGACCCGACCCGCATCGCGCCCAAACTTTCCTATGTGAAAGGTTTTGCCCCCTGGGATTGGGTCATAGGCTCCGGATTGTATCTGGATGATGTGGAAGCGGAGGCGGAATCTCAGGTCGGAGAGTTGGCTTTGGACGTTCTCCTTGTCCTCGGGTTCACTTTCATCCTGTCCATGATTTCCATATGGCAGGGAAGGCGTGCCGGTATCGAGGTCCGCGAAAGCCGGGAAAAACTCAGCGCCATATTCAACCAGACCTACCAGTTTATTGCTTTGCTTTCTCTGGAGGGAGACGTCCTGGAGGTGAACCAGACGTCGCTCGATTTCGTGGGCAAGAGTGAAAGTGAGGTGTTGGGGAGAAAATTTTGGGAGACAGAGTGGTGGGCCCACTCCGAAGAATGCCAAGAACGGCTCAAACAAGCTGTCGCCAAAGCCTCGGGTGGTGAAATGGACCGCTATGAAACCACCAACGTCAATTTTTTGGGCGATGTCCATCACATCGACTTCTCAGTGAAACCGATTCGGGGAGAAGACGATTCCATCGATTATCTGGTGGCCGAGGGCAGGGACATTACGGCCAGGATAAAGACCGAGGAAGCGCTGAAGTTCAGCGAAGAAAATTATCGGGAACTGGTGGAAAACGCTCAGAGCATCATTTTGCGTTGGACTACGGAAGGCAATATTATTTTCGTCAATGAATTCGCCTTGAAGTTTTTCGGGTTTGAGGAGCCGGACCTGATCGGCAAGAACGTTCTCGGTACCATTTTCCCCGTAACCAAGGAATCCAAGGAGCGTTTGCCTGAAATGCTCGAAGGCATAAAAAACAATGATGAAGAATTCCTGAACATAGAAATGTGGACGGTCTGCCGGGATGGAAGAGAGGTCTGGGTTTCGTGGACCAACAAGCCGATCTTTGACTACAAGGACAGGTTCACCGAAGTTCTTTCCGTGGGTATAGACAGCACCGAACGAAAAAAAGCGCAGGATGAACTGAGCTGGCTTAACGAAGAACTGGAAATGCGCGTGCAGGCCAGAACCCTTGCCCTTGAGAAATCATTGGAATCCTTGAAGGATGCGCAAAAGCAGTTGGTAGAGTCTGAAAAAATGGCCTCTCTTGGAGGGCTTGTGGCGGGGGTGGCCCACGAAATCAACACGCCCATCGGCGTCGGCGTCACCACCATCAGCTACCTAGATCAGAAGGCAAGAGACTTGGATGAGAGATACAAGAACGATATGGTAAAACGTTCCGATTTTGAAAAATTCATCAAGATCTGCCGTGAATCGACGTCAGCCATCTTCATGAATCTGGAACGGGCCAGCGAACTGGTCCAAAGTTTCAAGCAGGTGGCAGTAGATCAGACAACTGAGCAGAAACGTGAGTTCGAACTTAAGAACTACATCGAGGAAGTGCTGCTCAGCCTTCACTCGAAATATAAACACACCACCCACGAGATAGCAGTGAAAGGCGCCGAGGTCGTTTTGGTCAGCTATCCTGGCGCAATCATGCAGGTGCTCACCAACCTGCTCATGAACGCACTTAAACATGCTTTTGCAGACATGGAGCATGGCAGGGTCGTCATCGAAGTTTCGCAGTTCGAAGACAAAGTGCGCTTTACCTTTTCCGACAACGGCGTCGGTATGAACGAAATGATCAAGGACAGAATCTTCGACCCCTTCTTCACCACAAAACGCAGCAGTGGCGGCACGGGGTTGGGCATGCATATCGTTTACAATCTTGTTACTCAAAAACTGGGGGGAGCCATCGTCTGCGAAAGCGAGCCCGGCAAAGGCACAACCTTCATCGTGGATCTGCCACCCGAGGCCCCTGCGGCCCAGCCCTTCAAGGAGTGACATGACTTCCAACGGCACCGTTATCGATTCCACCACGCGGGGCATATTGGACGCCTGCTCCGAGCCGGTTCTGGTCATGAACGTCGAAGCCCGCATTCTGGCAGCCAACAAGGCGGCAGCCGCTATGCTCGGCAGCCCGGAGCCCGGGGAATTGGAAGGCGCATTGCTCTATGACCTACTGCCTGAGGAAATGACACATATCTTCAGGCAGTCCGTCGAAAAATTGTTGAGGGAAGAGAATACGACCTGTTTTGAGGATGTTGACGCGGACCGTTCCTATATTCATACCTTCTCCCCCATCCTAGACGCAGACGGCATGGTTGTCAGGGTGGCGGTAAGCTCCCAAGACGTAACTGCACTGCGCAAGAGTGGAGAGGAATTGCGTCGAGAGCAGCAACGTCAAATATTCTTCATGGAGTCCTTACCCGGTCTCGCCTTTCATATTTATCCGGATGAAACGATTCGTTACGCCAATCGGCATTTCAGGAAGCTATTTGGCAGCCCCAAGGGGAAAACATGTCCGGAGTTGCTTGACGCGCACAGTCCGGACAACTCGGCATGCCCACCTCCCGGCGCCATGATCGAAGACAAGGCCGTGGAACGGGAATGGACCGACGACGCAGGCAGGACCTTCCATATCCAATACAGTCCCATGACCGACAGTGCAGGGGAACGCATGGTCATGGCCCTTGGGTTGGATATCACGGAACGCAAGAAGGCCGAAAACAGGCTGCAACAGGCTCATGACGAGCTGCAAAAGCTCAACGAGGAGTTGGAGCGGCGCGTGAAGGAACGAACCCTGGAACTGGAGGAATCCCTCCGTACTCTCAAGGCAACGCAAAAACAACTGGTGGAATCGGAGAAGATGGCCTCCTTGGGCGGCCTTGTGGCGGGCGTGGCGCACGAGATCAACACCCCTATCGGGATCGGCGTCACCACTATCAGCTACCTTGGACAGGCGGCGGAGGAGATGGACGGGGTCTATAGGTCGGGAACGGTGAAGCGATCCGATCTCGAAAAATTCATCAGGATATGTCGGGAGTCCTCTTCAGCGATTTCCATGAATCTGGAGCGGGCCAGTGAGCTGATCCAGAGCTTCAAACAAGTGGCCGTGGACCAGACATCGGAGCAAAAACGCGAATTTGAACTCAAGAATTACATTCAGGAAGTGCTGCTCAGTCTCCACGCCAGATACAAGGATACCGGCCATACCATTGAAGTGGAGGGGCCGGAGGTCACCCTCGTCAGCTATCCTGGCGCCATCATGCAGGTGATCACCAACCTGCTCATGAACGCTCTCACTCATGCTTTCATCGGTATCGAAAAGGGGAGGATAACCATCAAAACTTCATCCTCCCATGAAAAAATCCGTTTCACTTTTGCCGACAATGGTGTCGGTATGGATGAAGGGCTTTTAAAAAAGATATACGATCCGTTCTTCACTACGAAACGTGCCAACGGCGGTACGGGATTGGGACTACACGTCGTCTACAATCTTGTTTCCCAAAAGCTGGGAGGTTCCATTACATGCGAAAGCAAACCGGGAAAGGGTACAACTTTTGTTGTGGATCTGCCCTACGAAGCACCTGCATGAAGTTCGTAGAATCTGATCTGAGTTCAATGATATCAACATGGAACGAAAATAATGATGAAGCTCATGAGATTTGGTGATGTAGTTGCGCAAACTTTCTATCTGTGAGAAGTTTCTGTGTGATATATATTGTTCTATGATATCAGGTTGTTTTTGTCGCGAAATTCACAGTGGGGTGATTCGCGGCTTTTGTTTTGACCAAGGAAAGGAGAGCGTTATATGCGAAAACTAGTGATGTTGTTGCTCGCTTTCTCCCTGCTGCTGGCAGCATGCGGGGAAAAGCCGGAAATGAAGAAGAAAGCAGAAAAGACTCCCGCCACCGAAACGAAAACCGCCGCACAAGTCGGCTCTAATGACAAATTCATTCTGGAATCCTACGGAACTCTGCGCACACTCGACCCTGCCTGCGGGTACGACAGCGTTTCGCATATGCGTATAATGAACATTTATGAGCCTCTGATTTTCTTTGACGGCTCAGCCACCGACAAATTTATTCCGGTTTTGGCCACCGAGGTTCCTTCTTTGGAAAACGGCGGTATTTCCGATGGCGGCAAAACATACACCTTCAAAATCCGCAAGGGCGTAAAATTTCATAAGGGCGGTGAACTGACCGCTGAAGACGTTGCCTACTCCATCAAGCGTCATATGGTCGTCGACCAGGAAGGCGGGCCCATGTGGATGATGCTGGAAGCCTTGGTGGGCGTGCCATCCACCCGTAAAGACGGCAAAATTCGTGAAGGTGTTTTCGAAAAAATCGACAAGGCAGTGGAAGTGAAGGGGGATGAGGTGGTCATGCACCTGCCCAAACCTTTCCCGCCGTTTCTCGCCGTCCTTGCCTACTCCTACGGAGGCATCATCATGGACAAGGAATGGTGCGTCGAAAACGGCTGCTGGGACGGCACGGTTGAAAACGCCGCAAAATACAACAACCCGGCCTTCGGCTCCGAGCCCCTGCACAAGATCGAGAACGGCACCGCTCCGTATTACATGCTGAAGTGGGAGCCGTCCGTTGAATTCATCTTCGAGCGTTTTGACGACTACTGGGGTCCCAAACCGGCCATCAAAACCGGAATCGTTCGTTATAATCAGGAATGGAGTTCCCGCAAGCTGGCCCTGCAGAACGGCGACGCAGACCGTGTGCTTGTTGACCCGCAGTACCTGGCAGAAGTGGAAAACATGCCGGGCGTGACGATCCATCCGGTTCCGCAACTTTCAGTGACCGGGGCAATCTTCTGTCAGAAGATCAATCCTGAAGCGAACCCGAATATAGGCAGCGGCAAACTGGACGGTAAGGGTATTCCCGTGGACTTCTTCTCGGATATCCATGTTCGCAAGGCCTTCTTGCACGCTTTTGACCGCAAGACCTACGCCAAGGACGTTTGGAATGATCAGGTGGTCATGCCCACCAGCCCCAACGCAAAGGGTTTGCCGTACTACAAACAGGTTCCCGTTTATGAATTCGATCTGGAAAAAGCGGCCGAGGAAATGAAGCAGGCCTTTGGTGGCCAGATTTGGGAAAAAGGTTTCAAAATGGTCATTACCCATAACACCGGTAACGATCAGCGCGAAGCCGCCGCGCACATGCTGGCCGAAAACATCATGAGCCTGAACCCCAAATTCAACATCGAAGTACGCAATATGGACTGGAAAGACTATGTGGTCGCCTACCGCAAATATCAGTTCCCCATGTTCATCATCGGCTGGGGCGCCGATTTCCCGGATCCGGACAACTTCATGTTCACTTTCATGAGCTCGGATGGCGTGTACGGAAAGTTCAGCGCTTACAAGAACGAGGAAGTGGACCGGTTGTGCAAGGAGGGACGCTTTGAAGTCGACCCGGCCAAGCGCAAGGACATTTACGAACGGCTGCAGGATATCTGGTACGAGGATGCGGTCGGCTGCATGGTCTACCAGAAAGTGGACCACTTCACCTATCGCGACAACGTCAAGGGCTTTGTGCCCCATCCCATGCTCGATCACGAGTGGGAAAGCCTGAAACTGTTGTCCAAGTAGCCCCCCGATAGGCAACCTTAATTACAAGGACCCCGAGACCGGCTGCGGCCTCGGGGTCGTCATCATCCATTATGACTGCATACATCATCCGCCGATTACTGTTTCTGATTTTCGTCCTGTTCGGCGTATCGGTTCTCATTTTCGGACTGCTCATGACCTTCAGTCCGGAAAGACGCGCCGCCGTCTACGTCACCACCCCGCAACAGGCCAAGGACATCCCCAAGCTCGTGAAACAATATGGTTTGAACGATCCTGTTCCCATTCAGTACGCGCGTTGGGTCAAGGAGGTCGCTTCGGGCAACCTGGGTTGGTCCTTGGTGGCCGCCAGGCCTGTCGCCAAAGCATTTTGGAGTTATTTCCCGACCACCCTGGAGCTCAACCTGCTGGCCTCGCCGCTCGTCATTATTGTCGGAATATGGTTGGGAACGCTGGCAGGGGTTCACCGGGACACCTGGATCGACCATGGGACACGAATCGGGGCCATCGTGGGCTGGTCATTGCCCACCTTCCTGTTCGCCCTGGTTCTGCTCATGATTTTTTACGGCTACTACGGCCTGTTTCCACCGGGCATCATCTCCAGCGACACCTCGCTGTGGGTCATCAACAACCCGGACAAGTTCACGCGCTACACCGGCATGTATACCATCGACGGCATTCTCAATGGTCACCTCTGGGTCACTTGGGACGCGCTCAACCACTTGGTGCTTCCCGTACTTACCCAGGTCATCGTGGTTGTAGCCTTGCTCATGCGCGTCATGCGGTCCGGCATGCTGGAAGAGCTTTCCCGCGATTACGTGATTACGGCCAAGGCCAAGGGAGCGGACGCCCATACCATCAATATCAAGCATGCCCGCAAGAATGCCTTGATTCCGGTCATCACCGTGGCGGGACAATTGGTGGCGCTGTCCATGGAGGGCTCCATAGCCGTGGAAGTGGTCTTCAGTCGCCAGGGCATGGGCTGGTGGCTGGCCCATTCCGCCACTCAGCTCGATATGCCCGTGCTCATGAGCGTCTGTATGTTCATTGGTGTGGTTTTTGTGTTGTCGAATCTGATCATCGACATCATGTACGCCTACATCGACCCGAGAATTCAACTCCAGTAGCCGGAGAACACATACATGGAAGCAACATTACCAACCAAGAAAGAACATCCCAGATGGCGGGAACTCAAGTTCACGCTGTACAGGATATTCCGCAACCCGTCGGCAATACTCGGATTCTCCCTGCTGTTATTCTTCCTGGGCGTGGCCGTAGCCGCTCCACACCTGGCTCCGCCAAAGTTTGAGCACGCCCCATACCAAATGCCCCACAAGGGCTACTCACCGACCCCCAAGCCACCGAGCGCCGCAAATATATTCGGCACCAGTTCAGGGCAGTACGACATCTACTACGGCATTGTCTGGGGGGCCAGAACCGCATTCAAAATCGGCCTGTTCGTCGTGGGCTTCGCCGGGATCATCGGCATCAGCCTGGGCGTCATCGCAGGCTATTTCGGAGGCTGGTTCGACGAACTGCTCATGAGATTCGTGGACATTGTCTGGTCGATCCCTCTCCTTGTGCTGGCAATGACCATTGTGGTTGCCTTCGGCAGGGGGCTTGAAAATATCATGCTTGCCCTGGCCTTGGTCGAATGGCGCTGGTACGTACGCGTCATCCGCTCCGAGGTCATCAAGCTGCGCGGGCAGGAATTCGTCGAAGCCGCCAAGCTCATGGGCGTTTCCGACATCAAGATCATTTTCAGGCACATCCTGCCCAACTCCATCTATCCGGTGCTGATCATGGCCTCCATGGACATGGGCTCCATGGTCATTTCCGCATCCTTCATGAGCTTCGTTGGCCTTGGCGCTCCCAAGGGATATGCAGACTGGGGCCAAATGGTAGCCCTGGCGCGCAACTACATCGTGGGACCACCGGACGATCCCCTAAAGTTCTGGTACACCATCTTTTTCCCAGGCATTTCCATCATTCTTTTTGTGCTGGCCTGGAATCTGATCGGGGACGCCCTGCGCGACGCCTTCGACCCCAAGTTGAGGCGGAGGTAGGTCATGGCGAAACTTTTGGAAACGAAGAACCTGGTGACCAACTTCTATACTTATGAAGGATCGGTCAAAGCCCTGGACAACGTCAGCATCTCCATCGACCACGGCGAGACGTTCGGTCTGGTGGGCGAATCCGGCTGCGGCAAATCAGTGACTGTGCGTTCGGTCATGCGCATCATCCAGTCCCCCGGCGTCATCGAAGGCGGAGAGGTGCTGTACTGCGACGATGCGGAACATCCGGAGCAATGTGAAGACCTGCTGATCAAATCCGAAGAGGCGATGCGCGAACTTCGTGGCGACCGCATCTCCATGATTTTCCAGGAACCCAATGCCGCGCTCAACCCGGTGCTGACCATCGGTGAGCAAGTGGCCGAAAGTTACATGTTCCACCGCCAGCGCTCCATGAGCAGGCAGATTCTGGCCGACGTGGAGTCCGGAAAAATCAGTTTCGGCATCTTCAGTCCGCTACTCAAGTGGGCCTACAGACGTGCCTCGGAAAACCCGCGGGCCCCGGCCCTCAGACTCATGAGCAAATTGCCGCTCCTCAAACTCTGGGGCAGGCCCATGCGGCGCGAAGCCGTCAACCGATCTGTCGGGATCATCGAAAGGCTCGGGATCTCCAATGCGGCCGAACTGGTGACGCGTTATCCGCACAACCTCTCCGGCGGCATGAAGCAGCGCATAGTCATCGCCATCGCCCTGGCCTGCAATCCGACTCTGCTCATTGCGGACGAAGCCACCTCCAACCTGGACGTGACCATCCAAGCCCAGATCCTGGAATTGCTCCAGGACCTCAAGGAACGCAGGGCCATCTCCTCGGTCCTGCTCATCACCCACGATTTGGGCGTGGTGGCCGAAACCTGCGACAGGGTGGGCGTCATGTACGCGGGAATCCTGTGCGAAGTGGCGGACGTGAAGACACTCTTCAACAATCCGGTCCATCCCTATACGCGCGCCTTGCTTAATTCCGTGCCGCGCTTTTGCGTGGAAGGGGAATTGGCCACCATTGAGGGAAGCGTCCCGAACCTGGTACATCCGCCCGCGGGATGCAGGTTCCATCCTCGCTGCAAGGCCGCCTCGGACATCTGCAAACAGGAAAAACCGAAGCTGGTCGATCTCGGAAACGGCCACAGCGTCGCCTGCCATCACATCGACGAGAAGATCGGGGAATAAGAACATGGACAAGATACTGGAACTCAAAAAACTCAAAAAGCACTATCCCATCCTCGGCGGCGTAATGCGCAGGCCCGTCAATTCGGTCAGAGCCTTGGACGGCATCGACCTGGACATCTACCGCGGTGAATGTCTCGGCGTGGTGGGAGAGTCCGGTTGTGGCAAAACCACGACCGGCAAGGCAATCCTCAGACTGCACCCGCCCACCTCCGGTGACATTCTCTATCATCCGGGCGACGGCGGAGAGTCCCACAACATCGCAAAAATGTCCTACAGCGCAATGCAGCGCACCGGCATCCGCAACAAGCTCCAAATGGTCTTTCAGGATCCAACCACCTCGCTTAACCCGAGAATGCTCATCAAGCACATCATTGCAGAGCCTCTCAAGGAGCAAAAGAGGTGGGGCGCGCGGGAACTCGAGACCAAAGTTGTGGAACTGCTGGATCTGGTAGGTCTGACCGGCGACCACCTCATGCGTTATCCGCACGAATTCTCAGGCGGCCAGCGTCAGCGTATCGCCGTGGCCCGCGCCATAGCCGCCAGCCCGGAATTCATCGTGCTCGACGAACCCACAAGCGCGCTGGACGTGTCCGTGCAGGCCCAGATTTTGAATCTGCTGCACAAGCTGCGCAAACAGTTGAATCTGACCTATTTGTTCGTGACCCACCATTTGCTGGTGGTGAAATACATCTCCACACGAATCGCGGTCATGTACCTCGGCAAGATGATCGAACTTGCCAAAACCGAGGATTTGTTTGCAGGGGCGTTACACCCGTACACCCACGCGTTGCTTTCCGGGATTCCCAATCCGGACCCGAATCTGGACAAGCCTCGTATCGTGCTGGAAGGGGACGTGCCCAGCCCGCTTGATCCGCCGCGGGGTTGCCGTTTCCATACGCGCTGTCCGTTCGCCATCAACGTCTGTGCCAAGGAAGACCCTCCGTTGGTGGACGCAGCCGACGGTCACAAGGTGGCCTGCCACAGGCGCCAGGAAACCAGAAAACTCGTGCGGGAAAAGTTCGGAACCGCAGATTATTGTTAGAGGTCTGAAGAGAAACCAAAAAAGCCCGCTCAAAGCGGGCTTTTTTGGTACTGGGCAAAGGCGGGTTTAGAGCTGGTGATGGCTGGCGCAGTCGTGGTGGTCGCAAACGATGACCTGATCCTTGACTTCCCCGGCGATCCACTTTTCAACCAATACATCAATGTCGCCGGAACAGCCGCGAACGACCTGAACGTCGTTGGAGCCGAGAATGTTGACTGCTCCCTGGCCCATGTTGCCGGCCAGCATGACCGTGACATTCATTTCCTTGAGCTCGGAAGCGATGTTGGACTTGCAGCCGCAACCTTCCGGGGATTCAAGTTTTTCCCGGGAAACAACCTTGCCGTCTTCAACAGTGAAGATGGTGAAGTGGTCGCAATGGCCGAAATGATCGTCGACCTGTCCGTCGCGGGTGGGTACTGCTACTTTCATGACATATTCTCCCTCAAAGTGTGCGTTAATTGAAAACGATGTGTACCCTAGGAAATAGTGATTGTGAAGCGGAAAGCAACACCTCGGAAACATGTCGGGGTTATTTCTTTACTTGTGCCGATGATCATGTGTATGCAAAATGGCCTGGAGGAAAAGTCATGGGCAAAAACTATGCACCGCACATGCATACGACCGAACACATTCTGAACGGAACCATGGTGGTCATGCTCGGCTGTGACCGCTGTTTCAGCGCGCACATCAACTCCAAGAAATCAAAATGCGATTACCATTTCGACCGCGACCTGACGGACGACGAGGTGCAAGAACTGGAAGACCGGGTCAACGAACAGATTTTTTCCGACCTTCAGGTGACTGAAGAAGCCATCACCCTGGACCAGGCGCATGAGCGGTTCAACCTGACCAGGCTCCCGGAGGGAGTGGAGTCGGTGCGTATCGTGCGGGTGGGGGAATACGACGCATGCCCGTGTATCGGCGAGCATGTAAAGAATACAAGCGAAATCGGGCTGTTCAGGTTGATCAGCCATAGTTGGGAAGACGGGGTGCTCAGAGTCCGCTTCAAACTGGCGGCAAGAGACTGAGCCGCTAGAAGGTCAGCTGCTTCCAACCCTGCTTGAGCATCTCGGTGAGCGGGGCGCCCATATACAGAACCTTGACGCCCAACAGCTCAAGTCTTTCAGATGTACCATATTGGTCCGCGCAGGCCTTGCAGGCCCAGATCTCGACTCCGCTCTCAAGCAACTCTCCCAGCCGTTCCTGGACCATGGCGTTTTCCGCAGCCAGCCGGGCGGTGGGCCCCCAAATGACTAGACGGACGGTTTTCCACCACTGATTCAGCTTGGCGTTGAGCGTGTACATGAAGACCAGGTTTTCGGCCACTTCCACATCAGCCGAACTCCAGATGACAAAGACGCTTTCAGCGAGGTCATGGTTCATAACACCCTCCTAGAACGGCGCTTCGGTCAAAAATTCCATGACTTCACCCGTTTTGGGATGGGTGAATTTCAAAAATTCGGCATGCAGGTGCAGCCTTCCAGGGAATTTTCCGGTTCCATAAAGTCTGTCCCCGACGATGGGAACGCCAAGCCCCTCGTGATGTGACGCATGCATCCGGAGTTGGTGTGAACGTCCGGTGATGGGCATGAAATTAATCCGGGTCCAGCCGTTTTCCTCGATCTGGATCTTTTTCCAGATGGTCAGGGCACGTCTGCCGTGTTCATGACAAACCATCTGATGCGGCCTGTTGTCGAGGTCCACACGCAACGGCAGGTCGATGACGCCGTCATCGCCATCCACGGCTCCTTCCAAGAGCGCCACGTAGCGCTTTGAAACCTTGCGGTCCTGGAACTGGATGGAAAGTTCGCGCTGGGCCCGGGCGGTGAGCCCGAGCACGAGAATACCGGAAGTATCCATGTCCAGACGGTGGACAGCAGGATGTTTGCGGCATTCCGGAAACATGGCCTGGACGCGGGTGACCACGCAATCCATCTTGTCCGGCCCTTTGCCCGGAACGGAAAGCAGACCGCTCGGCTTGTCCAC